>NZ_JBEZHR010000001.1:0-1304781 GCF_040650655.1 Streptomyces sp. NPDC048636
ATGAGCCTGAGACCTGATGCCGAGCCGATTGTGGTGAAGTGGATGATCCTATGCTGTCGAGAAAAGCCTCTAGCGAGTTTCATGGCGGCCCGTACCCTAAACCGACTCAGGTGGTCAGGTAGAGAATACCGAGGCGTTCGGGTGAACTATGGTTAAGGAACTCGGCAAAATGCCCCCGTAACTTCGGGAGAAGGGGGGCCATTGCTGGTGATGAGTCTTGCACTCGGAGCTGGTGGTGGCCGCAGAGACCAGCGAGAAGCGACTGTTTACTAAAAACACAGGTCCGTGCGAAGCCGTAAGGCGATGTATACGGACTGACGCCTGCCCGGTGCTGGAACGTTAAGGGGACCGGTTAGCTCCATTTCGGTGGGGCGAAGCTGAGAACTTAAGCGCCAGTAAACGGCGGTGGTAACTATAACCATCCTAAGGTAGCGAAATTCCTTGTCGGGTAAGTTCCGACCTGCACGAATGGCGTAACGACTTCTCGACTGTCTCAACCATAGGCCCGGTGAAATTGCATTACGAGTAAAGATGCTCGTTTCGCGCAGCAGGACGGAAAGACCCCGGGACCTTTACTATAGCTTGATATTGGTGTTCGGTTCGGCTTGTGTAGGATAGGTGGGAGACTGTGAACTCTGGACGCCAGTTCAGGGGGAGTCGTTGTTGAAATACCACTCTGGTCGTGCTGGATGTCTAACCTGGGTCCGTGATCCGGATCAGGGACAGTGTCTGGTGGGTAGTTTAACTGGGGCGGTTGCCTCCTAAAGAGTAACGGAGGCGCCCAAAGGTTCCCTCAGCCTGGTTGGCAATCAGGTGTTGAGTGTAAGTGCACAAGGGAGCTTGACTGTGAGACTGACGGGTCGAGCAGGGACGAAAGTCGGGACTAGTGATCCGGCGGTGGCTTGTGGAAGCGCCGTCGCTCAACGGATAAAAGGTACCCCGGGGATAACAGGCTGATCTTCCCCAAGAGTCCATATCGACGGGATGGTTTGGCACCTCGATGTCGGCTCGTCGCATCCTGGGGCTGGAGTCGGTCCCAAGGGTTGGGCTGTTCGCCCATTAAAGCGGTACGCGAGCTGGGTTTAGAACGTCGTGAGACAGTTCGGTCCCTATCCGCTGTGCGCGTAGGAGTCTTGAGAAGGGCTGTCCCTAGTACGAGAGGACCGGGACGGACGAACCTCTGGTGTGCCAGTTGTCCTGCCAAGGGCATGGCTGGTTGGCTACGTTCGGGAGGGATAACCGCTGAAAGCATCTAAGCGGGAAGCCTGCTTCGAGATGAGGGCTCCCACCCACTTGATGGGTTAAGGCTCCCAGTAGACGACTGGGTTGATAGGCCAGATATGGAAGCCGGGTGACCGGTGGAGTTGACTGGTACTAATAGGCCGAGGGCTTGTCCTCAGTTGCTCGCGTCCACTGTGTTGGTTCTGAAGTAATGAACCGTGTCATGTCCGGTTTGTTTTCTTCATAGTGTTTCGGTGGTCATTGCGTTAGGGAAACGCCCGGTTACATTTCGAACCCGGAAGCTAAGCCTTTCAGCGCCGATGGTACTGCAGGGGGGACCCTGTGGGAGAGTAGGACGCCGCCGAACAACCTTTAGAAGAAGCCCGGTTGGGAGCATAGCCTCCCGACCGGGCTTTTTCATTTGCCGGTTCGCGTCCACTTTGTAGGCTGACGGTATGCGCTATGCCCTGGTCATCTTCGATAACGACGGCGTACTCGTCGACAGCGAGCCCATCTCCAATCGGCTCCTGGCCGGCTACCTCACCGAGTTGGGCCACCCCACCAGCTACGAGGACTCCATACGTGACTACATGGGGTCCGCCATGCACCGCGTCCATGAACTGGTCCTGACCCGTACCGGACAGCGGCTGCCCGCTGATTTCGACGCCACCTTCCATGACCGGGTCTTCGACGCCTTCCGCCGTGAGCTGGAGCCGGTGGCCGGAGTGCGGACGGTGCTGGAGAAGCTGCGTGCGGACGGCGTCCCGTTCTGCGTCGCCTCCTCCGGAAGCCATGAGCGCATCCGCGTCGCCCTGCGGAAGACCGGGCTCTACGAACTCTTCGACGAGGAGCGCATCTTCAGCTCCGAGGATGTGGGCCGGGGCAAGCCCGCCCCCGATCTCTTTCTGCACGCCGCCGAGCGGATGGGCGTCGCCGCCCGGGACTGCGCGGTGATCGAGGACAGCCCCCTCGGCGTCCAGGCCGCGGTGGCCGCCGGGATGGACGTCTTCGGCTTCACGGCGATGACACCGGCCGACAAGCTGGCGGCCGCCCAGGCGCTCTTCGCCGACATGGCCGCACTTCCCCAACTGCTCGCATCTACCCACAAGTAGCAGCCGGGCCGTACGCTCCACGGCCATGACGGATTCGCGCCCGACCCCACGTCTGAGACATGGCCGGACCGCACTGGCCCTCAGCTTCTTCGTCCAGGGCGCGATGTTCGCTCTGCTGGTGACCCGGATCCCCGCGCTCCAGGACCGCTACGGGATATCCGACGCGCTGCTGCCCGCCTTCCTCGCCGCCGTTCCGGTCCTCGCGGGCGCGGGCAGCGTCGGCACCGAGTACCTGGTGAAGCGGGTACGGCCGAGCCAGGTGCTGCGCTGGGTGCAGCCCGTCGTCTCCCTCGCCCTGCTCGCGGCCGGCTCCGGCACGGCGCTCTGGCAAGCGGCCGTCGCGCTCGGGGTGTTCGGGCTGACCGTCGGGGCGCTCGACGCGTCCATGAACATGCTCGGGGTGAGTCTGCAACGCGCGTACGGGCGGAGCATCATGCTCGGCTTCCACGCCGCGTACAGCCTGGGTGGGATCACCGGTGCCAGCGCGGCCTGGGCGGGAGCCCATGTCGACCTGCCGCTGCCCATGCTCTACGCACCGGTGGTCGCCCTGCTGGTGCCGGTCGCCCTCATCGCCTCCCGCTGGTTCGTGGACCGGCGGGACATGGCCCCGCCGGAGGCAGAGGGGCCGCGGGCCGTCGCCGACGCACCCGTGAGCATGAAGCCGCTGCTGCCGCTCTGCCTCGTCATGGCGTTCACGTACATCGGGGACTCGACCGTCTCCAACTGGAGCGCCAAGTACGTGGAGGACGTGCTGCACGGCTCCGAGCAGCTGGCCACCCTCCCGTACAACCTCTACATGGTGACCACTCTCCTCGGCCGCTCCTTCGGCGACCTCGGGGTGCGTCGCTTCGGTGCCGTCGCCGTGGTCCGGGCCGGAACGCTGCTGGCCGCCGGGGGGTTCGTGGTGGTCGCGACGGCTCCCGGCCCGTATATGGGAATGCTCGGCTTCCTGCTGCTGGGGCTCGGGCTGTGTGTGCTGGTGCCGCAGACCTTCGCGGCCGCCGGGCGGCTCTTCCCCGGGGCCTCCGACGCCGCCGTCGCCCGTCTCAACATCTTCAATTACGTCGGCTTCCTGGTCGGCTCACCGCTTGTGGGCGCACTCGGCGGCGCATGGAGCTATCGGGGCGCGATGCTGGTGCCGATGGCGCTCGTGCTCGCGACGATGCTGTATGCGCGGTCGTTCGCTCCTGTACCAGCCAGATACGGTGACGGTCATGAGCGGCCGAGCACAGTTGATGTGGGATGAGGCAGTAACCGGGTACGACTTCGGCACCGGGCATCCGATGGACCCGGTCCGGCTCGCGCTGACCATGCGACTGGTCGAGGCGTACGGGCTGGACCGCGCGGTCGGCGTCGTGGCGGCCAAGGCGGCCGGGGATTCGACGCTCCGGCTGGTCCACCGCCAGGAGTACATCGACGCGGTGCGGCGGGCCTCGGCCGATCCGGCGGCGGCGGACGGTTCGTTCGGCCTCGGGACGATGGATGACCCGGCGTTCGCGGGGATGCACGAGGCGTCGGCGCTGATCGCCGGGCAGTCGGTGGGCGCGGCGGAGAGCGTCTGGCGCGGGGAGGCGCTGCACGCGGTGAACTTCGCGGGCGGGCTGCACCACGCGATGCCGGGGGGCGCCTCCGGGTTCTGCATCTACAACGACGCTGCGCTCGCCGTGGCGCGGCTGCTGGAGCTGGGCGCCGAGCGGGTCGCGTACGTGGACGTCGACGTCCACCACGGGGACGGTGTGCAGGCGGCGTTCTGGGACGATCCGCGGGTGCTGACGATCTCGCTGCACGAGCACCCCCGCACCCTCTTCCCGCAGACCGGCTGGCCGGAGGAGACGGGCGGGGAGGGTGCCGAGGGCAGTGCGGTGAATCTGGCGCTGCCGGCCGGGACCGGGGACGCGGGATGGCTGCGGGCCTATCACGCGGTGGTGCCGGAGCTGTTGGCCGCGTTCCGGCCGCAGGTGCTGGTGACACAGCACGGCGCGGACACCCATATCGAGGACCCGCTCGCCCACTTGGGCGTGACCGTGGACGCGCAGCGGGCGGTCGCGGAGAGCTGTCACCAACTGGCGCACGACCACGCCGAGGGGCGCTGGATCGCGCTCGGGGGCGGCGGTTACGCGGTGGTGGAGGTGGTGCCGCGGTCGTGGACGCATCTGGTGGCGATCGCGGCCGGGCGTCCGGTGGCTCCGGAGACCGAGGTGCCGGAGGACTGGCGGCGGGAGGTCTACCGGCGGACCCGGCTGGACGCGCCGCGGCGGATGACGGACGGACGGGAGCCGCGCTGGCGGGAGTTCGCGGAGTTCGGCTATGACCCGGCGGACCGGCTGGACCAGTCGATCCTGGCGACCCGGCGCGCGGTGTTCCCGCACCACGGCCTGCTTCCGTAGCGCGGCGGGCCGGTCCTCGAGGTCCCGGCGGCCGTTAGGCCAACCGTGGGGTCTCGAGCCGTTCCCCGGCAGCGGTCAGCCATGATCCGCCAGCATCGTGGGCGTGTTGAGTACCGCCGCGTTGCGTGCGCATCTGCTGGCGGCGCGGCTCGCCGGACCGGTGTCGACCAGCCGGGAGGAGAGCCTGCGCCGCTATCGGCACTTCGCTGCCCGGGATCCCCGGGTGCTGCTGGGGCTCGAGCCCGATAGCGACTGGTCGTTCCTGGAACTGCTTCGCCTGATGGGCGACAAATGCGGGGTTTCGACCAATCCGGACCACACTTCAGGCCAGGATGTGATCGATCCGGAGCGCACGATCATTGCTCTGGACGCTTTCGCGGACCGGCTGCGGGCCGTCGCCCTGGCCCGCCTCCCGGTGCTGCTCGGCACCGGGCACCCCCACCGTCTCCTGGGGTTCTACGCCTCGTTGGCGTCGGCGCTCTCGGCGGCCGGCTGCCGTGTTCTCACCCCGGGGCAGGGTGGATGTGTCGACATAACGACCCGGTTCGGGGTACGTATGCACCAGCTCGTCTACGTACGAGGAGTCGCGATGGTGCGGGCGCCCGGCGCCCGCTGGAGCCCGAGTGAGCCGGGCGCCCACAGTCACTCCCCGCTCCCGGTTCGGGTCGCGCTCGGCTGTGCCGCGGCGTCCGGCGGCGCTCTGCCGGGGCTGGTGATCGGGGACCACGGATGGGTCTGCGGAGCAGGTCAGCTGGGCTTTGAGGCCATCGGGCTGGGTGACACCGACGACCCCGCGCTGTTTGTCGGGGAGGCCGAGGGGCGGGTGTCGGTCGCCGTTCCGCTTGATGACGCTGTGCGGTCTGGTTGCTACCGGCCGCTCACTCGCTATGTACTCAATCGGGCGTGTCTGTCACAGTAGGCGTCCGATAGCTACTCCTCTTCCCCACTTGCATCACGCGCCCCTAACCTGGGGAGGAGCGCGCATGCGACCAGGAGTCACCGGAGGGGAAGCCGGTGCCCGACATGTGCGGAAGGTTCAGGTGTGTCATGGCTGCTGGCGAAAGGCCTCTGAACGAGGTTCAGTTTCTGACCGTGGCGGAAGTTGCCTCGGTGATGCGAGTGTCCAAGATGACCGTGTACCGCTTGGTGCACAGCGGTCATCTGCCGGCGATCCGGGTGGGCAGGTCTTTCCGGGTCCCAGAGCAAGCGGTTCATGAGTACCTCCGCGAGTCCTATGTGGGGGTGGAGTCCGCCTAAGCCCGGCCGGAGCCTGGGGAGGACCCTCGGATTACGTGGTTCGCTCGGTGCCGGGTAGGCTGGCCCGATGTAGGTCGTGTGGGCTCGGACGCCCCGCACCGAGTGAATCGAAGTGAGCGAGGGTAGTCGTGGGCTCTGTTATCAAGAAGCGGCGCAAGCGGATGGCTAAGAAGAAGCACCGCAAGCTGCTCAAGCGCACGCGCGTCCAGCGTCGCAACAAGAAGTAAGCAAGCGACGCTGTGTTCGTCTCGCAGCCCTTCCACCGCCGGTGGAAGGGCTGCGGTGTGTTCACGGTCCACACCGTGATGTCGGCCGTGACCCCGGTCACAGTCGTGGCCACGGCTTAAAACGCCGGTCGCGCGGCGAGTGGTCATCACAGCGCAACATCGACCGGTTACGGTGTTCGGCACAGCCCAGCTCGGACGAGGGTGGGAAGGAAGGCGCTGATCTTGGGAAAGGTCGTGCTCGTCACCGGGGTCGCACGCCAGCTGGGAGGCCGTTTCGTACGGCGCATACAACGTGAGCCCGATGTCGACAGGGTGATCGGCGTGGACGCCGTGGCACCCGAACACCACCTGGGCGGCGCCGACTTCGTCCGGGCCGACATCCGCCACCCCACGATCGGCAAGCTCCTCGCCGAGTTCGGCGTCGACACCGTCGTCCATATGGACATCAACGGCACCCCGCTGGGCGCCCGTGGCAATCGTGCCTCCGTCAAGGAGACCAACGTCATCGGCACCATGCAGCTGCTCGGTGCCTGCCAGAAGGCGCCGTCGGTCCAGCGGCTGGTGGTCAAGTCCAGCACCAATGTGTACGGCTCGGCACCCCGAGACCCCGCCGTCTTCAGCGAGACCACGCCCCCCAAATCGCTGCCCAGCGGTGGCTTCGCCAAGGACGCCGTCGAGGTCGAGGGCTATGTCCGCGGTTTCGCCCGGCGCCGCCCGGACGTCGCGGTGTGCGTGCTGCGCTTCGCGAACATCCTGGGGCCCTGCGCGGATTCCCCGCTCGCCGAGTACTTCGCGCTGCCGGTGCTGCCCACCGTCATCGGCTACGACCCCCGGCTCCAGTTCGTCCATGAGAAGGACGCCATCGAGGTGCTGCGGATCGCCGCCTCCGAGCCCCGCCGCTCCACGCTCAACAGCGGCACGTTCAATATCGCCGGAGACGGTGTGCTGCTGCTCTCGCAGGCCGCCAGACGGCTCGGCCGCCCCACACTGCCGCTGCTGTTGCCCACCCTCCGCTGGGCCCGCACCGCGCTGCGCTCCCTGGGCGTCACCGACTTCTCGCCGGAGCAGGTCCGGCTGCTCACCCACGGCCGGGTCGTGGCGACCAACCAGATGCGCGAGACCCTGGGCTTCGATCCCGAGCACACCACCGCCGGTGCCTTCGCGGATTACGCGCACAGCCGCGGTCCCGGGCTGCTCCCGCCCGAGACCCTCGCCCGTACCGTCGACCGGCTCGCCGGGCTGCTGCCCGCCGGCGCCCAGAGCTGAGGAGCGCAACCACCATGGCGGATGCCAAGGTCATTCCGTTCGGTGAGGAACCGCGGTCCCGGAGGAAGGGCCCCCGGCAGGGCCGCGCCAAGCGGTCCCAGGGCTCGCTGAAGCCCGTACCGCAGCAGCGTGACGAGGAGCTGGAGCGGGGCGCCGACGCGACCGAGGCCACCACGGCGGCGTCCGCGGTGCCGCCCCTGCCGCCGCACCCGCCCAAGCGCGCGCCGGGCGGCGGCGACTGGGAGCGCCGACTCGCCCATGGGCTGAGCTTTCTGCGCCGCCGGATCACCGGTGACTACGAGGTCGACGACTTCGGCTACGACCACGACCTCACCGACCAGGTCCTGATGTCGCTGCTGCGCCCGATGTACGACAAGTACTTCCGGGTCGAGGTGAAGGGCATCGAGAACATTCCGGACAGCGGTGGCGCGCTGGTGGTCGCCAACCACTCCGGGGTGCTGCCGCTGGACGGGCTGATGCTCCAGGTCGCCGTGCACGACAACCACCCGGCCGACCGTCATCTGCGGCTGCTCGCCGCCGACCTGGTCTTCATGCTGCCCGTCGTCAACGAGCTGGCACGTAAGGCGGGCCACACCCTGGCCTGTGCCGAGGACGCCCAGCTGCTGCTGGAGCGCGGCGAGGTGGTCGGGGTGATGCCGGAGGGTTTCAAGGGGATCGGCAAGCCGTTCTCCGAGCGCTACAAGCTCCAGCGCTTCGGTCGCGGCGGCTTTGTCTCGACGGCGCTGCGCGCGGGGGCGCCGATCGTGCCGTGCTCCATCGTGGGCGCGGAGGAGATCTACCCGATGGTGGGGAACGCGAAGACGGTGGCGCGGCTGCTGGGTGTGCCGTACTTCCCGATCACGCCGACCTTCCCGCTGCTCGGGCCGCTGGGCGCGGTGCCGCTGCCGACGAAGTGGACCATTCAGTTCGGCGAGCCGATCCCGACGGACGGGCATCCGCCCGAGGCGGCGGACGACCCGATGCTGATGTTCAACCTCACCGACCAGGTACGAGAAACGATCCAGCACACCCTCTACAAGTTGCTGGTGCAGCGGAGGTCGGTCTTCTTCTGAAGCGGATCGGTGCAGCGGGGCAGGCCCCACGACCCGACGGACGGAGTCCGGCGCAGACGGCCGATGCCGGTGAGGCCCGCCAGGGCCGAATCTTGCGAGGGCGGCCGGAAGGAGGGGCCAAGTTGCTGGTGCAGCGGAGGTCGGTCTTCTTCTGAGAACGGTGGGGCCGGTGGTGGTGACGTCTGGCGTCCCACCACCGGCCCCGGCCGTGTCACCTCGTGTCGTCGCCGTCGAGGTCGAGACCCGGCAGAAGGTCGGGCAGCAGCGGCGGGATGGTGATGTCCGGCTGCCCCGGCCTGCTGCCGGTGTCGCCGCGGCCCGGGGACGGGCTCGGCGTCACCCCGCTGGCCGGTGGGTCGAGCAGATCGCCCGCGCCACCGATCAGCCCCTGATCGTCGATGGCGGCCGGGGACGACGGGCCCGGCCGGCTGGTCTCGCCGGTGCGGCCGCCGCTCGGGGCGGCCGAGGACGTGGACGACGGGCGCTGCGGCGCGGTCCCGCCCGGGCGCTGCGGTGCCTCACCGCCCGGCTGGCCCGACTGGCTCCGCTGGTCCTTGGTGGTGGGCAGCAGCGGCTGGAGCGGGCCGACCTCCTGGTCTATGGCGGCGAAGACCGAGCTCACCTCGTCGCCGACGTCCGCGAGCTGCAACGGCAGCTTCTCGCGGAGCTGACTCCACCCGTCGCGGTGGGCCTTGGCGAACGAGGACAGCTCCTGCATCGGGCCGAGCGAACCCTCGCGCTGATAGACCTGGTGCAGCAGCCGGTGGCCCTCGGAGGCGTCATGGCGCATACCGGACAGGGCGCGGCGGATCTCGCGCAGCGAATCGTGGTCCAGCTCGCCGGCGCGGGCCCGCTCCATCAGCCGGCGCGCCTCGCTCATGCGGGTGGACGCCTGGTCCAGATAGATCCGGCCGCGGGCGGAGTCGCCGTCCGCCATCTCCAGCTTGAGGTCCTCCATGCCGCGCTTGAACCCGTAGAGGGTGTCGCCCGGCAGGGCGTCCGAACTGGCCGCGGCGACCCCGCCGAACGCGCCCGCCGCGACCCCGACCGTGAGCCCCCCGGCCGCGAGCCCCTTGGACCAGCGCGAACGGGGCCGCAGTCTGGACACCGGTGGCTTGGCGCGATGGGCGCCGCCGGGGCGGCGGCGCTGCTCGGGCACCCGCGGTGTGCCCTCGGCGAAGGCCGCTTCCATGGCGGCGATCAGCTGGGCCCGCTGTGTGGTCCTGACCTCGGGGTCCAATGCCGGTGCCGGCAATTCGCCGAGCCCGCTCGCCAGGGCCACCATCCGTCTCTGCTCGGCGCTCTCCGCCGATGAGCCGGGTGGTTGGTGCGGCGTCTCGTCCCGGGGGGCCTGGTGCTTGCTCTCCAGGGCCTCCAGGGCCTCCAGGGCCTTGGCGAAGGCGTTCGCCCGCCGATGTGCCGATACGTTCGCGATCACAGGCGGCACCTCCTCTCGTCGTGACGGTCGACTCCCCAGGACACCCGAAGGTTCCTTCCCGCCCGTGCGTCCACCCGATCGAGTGAGTGGGTACGGGCAGGGTACGACCACAAGGCGCCTGCATCCCCCACAACGAGCGGTGCAGCACCCGGGTTACGCCCTCCCGAGGAGCTCACCGGGCGTGCCGGAGGTGTCACCGCGGGGCCGTGGACGCCGGTCAGCGGGCGTCGTCCGGGAGGAGCCTGGCCAGGGTGCGTACGGCCCGGTACTGAAGGGTCTTGATCGCACCTTCGTTCTTCCCCATCACCCGGGCGGTCTCGGCGACCGAGAGCCCCTGGAGGAAGCGGAGCGTCACACACTCCTGCTGCTGTGGATTGAGCTTGCGCACCGCTTGCAGCAGGGCCGCGTTGGACAGCGACTCCAGGACGGAGTCCTCCGGGCTGCGCTCGACCTCGTTGGCGTCGAGCATCTCGCCGGTGGTGACCTCCAGCCGGAAGCGGCTGGACTTGAAGTGGTCGGCGACGAGGTTCCGGGCGATGGTGACCAGCCAGGCGCCGAAGTCACGCCCCTGCCAGGTGAAGGTGCCGATGCGGCGCAGGGCGCGCAGGAACGTCTCACTGGTGAGGTCCTCGGCCGTGGCCCGGCCGCCCACCCGGTAGTAGATGTACCGGTAGACGGTGTCGGCGTACTGGTCGTAGAGCCGGCCGAAGGCCTCGGCCTCGCCCGCCTGGGCACGCTCGACCAGGTCCATCATCCGGCGGCTGTCGCTGTCGGCACTCGGTCGGCGGGCGGTGGAGGCGCCGCCGCGGGAGCGTCTGCCGACCGCCGCTCCGCCATCGGCCAGGGCATAGCAGGAGCTGGCCTGGTTGGGCTGGTGGACCGTGCCGACGGATGGGCTGACGGGCACGGGCGTGGCGAGCGCGGGGACGGCATACGCGGTGGGGACGAAGCCGCGCAGACAGTCGAGGACCGTTGCGCGCAGCGTAGCCAGGCCCGAGGCGTCAACCCCGACGTGTGGGTACACGGGACTCCCAGAGGCAGAGCTTCCATCACGTGCAGTACGGGACCGTTCACCCGCCGTAGGGACGCGTGGGTACCGGCTTGCGTCTAAGGAGAATAACGCTTCGTACAGGCGGCGCTACACCCAGTTGCTCAAATCATCGTTTCCGTTCACTCCGTTATGGGTTGATGACGCATCAAGTATCGAACGTTGAACAGGTTTTGATCGGAAACGTTCCTGCAATGTGCGATTACATGGCGTGTTGTGACAAACCGGCGGTAAGGGGACTGGCGGGGGCGCTGTGGGGTAGGAAGTGCGGAATGACTGAAACAGGATGGTCGCCATCGGTCGGTGACGCTCCGTATCCATGGGCACGCCGTCACGCAGCGCGATCGGCGGTCAGTCCTGACCGTGCTCGGTCAGGCTCGTGCGCGCTCGGTCGCGGATAGCCGTCACCGCTGGTGGGAGCGGACGCACGGGGCCTGTGCGGAGCGGGAGGGGTCCGGGGGGAAAGCGGGAGGGGTGCGCCGGTGCGCGGTCAGCGACGGCGCCGGTGCAGCGCCACGGCGGCCGCCGTGCCACCCGCGACCGCGCCCACTCCGGCCGCCGCCGGGATGCCGATCCGGGCCGCCTTGCGGCCGGTGCGGTAGTCCCGCAGCCGCCAGCCCTTGTCCCGGGCGTGTTTGCGCAGCCGCCCGTCCGGATTCACGGCGTACGGATGGCCCACGATCGACAGCATCGGGATGTCGTTGGAGGAGTCGCTGTACGCCGCGCAGCGGGTCAGGTCCAGCCCCTCGGCCGAGGCCAGCGCCCGCACCGCCTCCGCCTTGGCCGGGCCGTGCAGCGGCTCGCCGACCAGCTTGCCCGTATAGATGCCGCCGACGGACTCGGCCACCGTGCCCAGCGCTCCGGTCAGCCCCAGTCGCCGGGCGATGATCGTCGCGGTCTCGACCGGGGCCGCGGTCACCAGCCAGACCCGCTGTCCGGCGTCCAGATGCGCCTGGGCCAGGGCCCGGGTGCCGGGCCAGATGCGGTCGGCCATGTACTCGTCGTAGATCTCCTCGCCGATCGACATCAGCTCGGAGACCCGGTGGCCCTTGACGATGGACAGCGCGCTGCTGCGCACATCCTCCATATGCGCCGGGTCCTCGACACCGGCCATCCGGAACCAGGTCTGCTGCCAGGCGAAGCGGGCCAGTTCGCGCTTGCGGAAGAAGTGCCGCTTGTACAGGCCGCGGCCGAAGTGGAAGAGGGCGGCGCCCTGCATGACCGTGTTGTCCAGGTCGAAGAAGGCGGCGGCCCGCTCGTCCCCGACGACGGGGAACTCCGGTTCGGCGGCGGGCTGCGGCGGGGGAGTCTCGGCCGATGACTTGCGCGCCGCCTCTGCCGACGCCTCTCCGGCGAGGACGCTCCGCTCCGTGGCGGGTCGTCGACGGCGGGTGAACCATCCCAGTGCGGCCATGAAAGGAGCATAGCCAGCGGTGCGGCCCATCCCGTTACGCCCGGGTGTCGGGACGATTCAGGTTGCGCGAAAGGCAGGCGGCCCCCGCCGGTCCGGCGGTTCCCCGGTCCGGCTGCTCCCTTGGTCCGGTGGTTCCCCGGTCCGGCCGCTCCCGCCGGTCGCGGCTGCTCCCCGGCGCTGGATCAGCCGCCCAGCGCGGTCCGCAGCCGCTTGGGGTCCACCCGCCAGAAGTCGTGCTGGGCGCCGTCCACCAGGATCACCGGGATCTGCTCCCAGTAGGCGCGGTACAGCTCCGCGTCCTGGGTGATGTCCTTCTTCTCCCAGGGGGTGCCCAGTTCGCCGCAGACCTTCTTGATCACGGCCTCGGCGTCCTCGCAGAGGTGACAGTCGGGCTTGCCGATCAGCGTCACCGTGCGCTCGGCGGGGTTCTTACGGGTGCGGCGCAGCAGGGGACTCATGCTCGCCATTGTGCCCGGGTCCCCGGGGTCGTTTACGATCGTGGGCGATTTATTGGTGTCCGGGGGTAAAAAGGTGAGGAGTGAGAGCCTGTGCTCCCGTCGGCACCCCATGGGTACGCAGCTGCCTGCCGGGAACGGTGTGGCGCAGGTCGTGGTTCCGGGCGCGGCCGGAAAGCGCGCGTGACACCGGTCACTTTGCTCGGACAAAGCGGACACCATCTTTGTGCACGCGTTCACAAAGACATAGCCTGCTGTCGATGGGGCGGTCATGGAACTGTGGGCCGCCCGCAGCCCCGCTCTACCCGCAGGAGCACCGTGGCAACTGGCCGAACTCACCGACCGGCGACCCGAAGCCGAGGGATTCCCGAGGCCACCGTCGCCCGTCTACCGCTGTATCTGCGCGCCCTGACAGCGCTCTCCGAGCGCTCGGTGCCCACGGTGTCCTCCGAAGAGCTGGCGACCGCGGCCGGAGTCAATTCGGCCAAGCTCCGCAAGGACTTCTCCTACCTGGGTTCGTACGGCACCCGCGGGGTCGGCTATGACGTGGAGTACCTCGTCTACCAGATCTCGCGGGAGCTCGGCCTCACCCAGGACTGGCCCGTGGTGATCGTCGGTATCGGTAACCTCGGCGCCGCCCTGGCCAACTACGGCGGCTTCGCCTCCCGCGGCTTCCGTGTCGCCGCGCTGATCGACGCCGATCCGGCGATGGCGGGCAAGCCCGTCGCGGGCATCGCGGTCCAGCACACCGATGAGCTCGAGAAGATCATCGATGACAACGGTGTGTCGATCGGCGTGATCGCCACCCCGGCGGGCGCGGCCCAGCAGGTCTGTGACCGGCTCGTCGCCGCGGGTATCACCTCCATCCTCAACTTCGCGCCCACCGTGCTGTCCGTTCCGGACGGGGTGGACGTGCGCAAGGTCGACCTCTCCATCGAGCTCCAGATCCTCGCCTTCCACGAGCAGCGGAAGGCGGGCGAGGAGGCGGCCGGTGACGAGGAGGGCGCGGACGCCGTTCCGCAGGCCCCCGTGACCCCCCACCGGACGGCCGCGGGCGGCCACGGCGCCGACAGCAGCGGCCGGCAAGGACCTGACGGGGACGTACCCGCCGTGATGCCGGCATGAGTCTCCTCGTCGTCGGACTGAGTCACCGCAGCGCGCCCGTGAGCGTGCTGGAGCGCGCCGCCCTGGTCGGGGACGAGGCGGCGAAGCTGGTGCAGGACACCCTCGCCGCCGAGCCCGCCACCGAGGCCGCGGTGCTGGCCACCTGCAACCGCATCGAGCTCTACGCCGACGTGGACAAGTTCCACGCCGGGGTCGCCGAGCTGTCCACGCTGATCTCCCAGCACACCGGCGTCGGCCTGGACGAGCTCACCCCCTATCTCTACGTCCACTACGAGGACCGGGCCGTCCACCATCTCTTCTCGGTGGCCTGCGGACTGGACTCGATGGTCGTCGGCGAGGGCCAGATCCTCGGCCAGATCAAGGACGCGCTGGCGCTCGGACAACAGCTGCACAGCGCGGGCCGGATGCTCAACGACCTGTTCCAGCAGGCGCTGCGGGTCGGCAAGCGGGCGCACAGCGAGACCGGTATCGACAAGGCCGGGCAGTCGCTGGTCACCTTCGGCCTGGAGCAGCTGGCCGGACCGGAGCCGGTGGCGGAGTGGGCCGCGGGCAAGCGTGCGCTGGTGATCGGCGCGGGCTCGATGTCCTCGCTGGCCGCCGCGACCCTCGCGCGCGCCGGTGTGGCAGAACTGGTGATCGCCAACAGGACGTTGGAGCGGGCGCTGCGGCTCGCCGAGTCGCTGGCCGAGCAGCACGCCGCCACCGACACGGTCCGGGTCGCCGGGCTGGTCGCCCGCGCCGTACCGCGGGACCGGGTCACCGCCGAACTCCCGCACGCCGACATCGTCGTCTCCTGCACCGGCGCCACCGGCCTGGTGCTCACCGCCGACGAGCTGCGCACCGCCCTCGCCCAGCGCGCCGCCTGCCCCCCGGCGGGCGGGCCCGGCGGCGAGGGAGAGGTCGCGCTGCTCGACCTGGCCATGCCGCGGGACATCGACGCCGCGGCCCACCGGGTCGAGGGGCTGGCGCTGGTGGACATCGAGTCGCTCGCCGAGGCGGCCGCCACCCCGGCCGACGGACCGGGTCCGGCCGCCGGGGCGATGGCCGCCGACGTCGACCAGGTCCGAGCCATCGTTTCCGCGGAGGTCGCCGCCTTCGGGGCGGCCCAGCGCGCCGCGCACATCACGCCCACCGTGGTCGCGCTGCGTACCATGGCGGCGGATGTCGTCGCGGGCGAGGTCGCCCGGCTCGAGGGACGTCTTCCCGACCTGGACGACAAGCAGCGGTCCGAGATCACCCAGACCGTGCGGCGGGTCGTCGACAAGCTGTTGCACGCCCCCACCGTGCGGGTCAAGGAACTGGCGAGCACCCCGGGGGGTGCCGGGTACGCGGACGCGCTGCGCGAGCTGTTCGACCTCGACCCGCAGGCGGTCGCCGCCGTCAGCCGCGCCGACGCGGGCGCCCCCGGAGCCGTCCCCGCACGCGGCACAGCCGAACCGAACGACCCGAAGGGAGGCCGGGCATGAGCGCCACCCCTGCCACCCCCGCCACCTCCACCGCGCCGCTGCGCCTGGGCACCCGCCGCAGCAAGCTGGCCATGGCCCAGTCCGGGCTGATCGCCGACGCGGTGCGGAAGCTGACCGGACGCCCCGTCGAACTGGTCGAGATCACCACCTACGGCGACACCTCGCGGGAGCAGCTCGCGCAGATCGGCGGTACCGGCGTCTTCGTCTCCGCGCTGCGCGAGGCGCTGCTGCGCGGTGAGATCGACTTCGCCGTGCACTCGTTGAAGGACCTGCCGACCGCCGACCCCGAGGGTCTGGTGCTGGCCGCGATACCGCGCCGCGAGGACCCGCGCGACGCGCTGATCGCCCGCGACGGGCTCACCTTCGCGGAACTCCCCCCGGGGGCCCGGATAGGCACCGGCTCGCCCCGCCGCGCGGCCCAGCTCAACGCGTGGGCCCGGGCGTACGGCCTCGCCATAGAGACCGTGCCGATCCGCGGCAATGTCGACACCCGTATCGGCTATGTGCGTTCGGGGGAACTGGACGCCGTGGTGCTCGCCGCCGCCGGTCTGATCCGTATGGGACGGATCGGCGAGGCGACCGAGCTCCTCGACGCCGACCACATTTTGCCCGCCCCCGGCCAGGGGGCTCTGGCAGTCGAATGCGCCGCGTCCGACGCGGCCCTCGCTGCCCTGCTCGCCGAGCTCGACGACCCGCGTACGCGGGCCGCCGTGACCGCCGAGCGATCCCTGCTCGCCGCCCTGGAGGCCGGTTGCAGCGCACCTGTGGGGGCGCTGGCCGACCTGCTGGGCGACGCTCAGGATGTCACCGAAATGCGCCTGCGCGGCGTCGTCGGCACCACCGACGGCTCGGCGCTGGTGCAGCTGTCCACCACCGGTCCCGTACCCGCTTCACCTGGTGAGGCCGTGTCGCAGGCTCAGATCATGGGTCGCGAACTCGCCACCGAGATGCTCGCGAAAGGTGCGGCCGGTCTTATGGGGGAGCGAGCACTTTGAACCCCACCGCCCCGAACCACCCTGGCTGCGGACAGGTCACCTTCCTCGGCGCAGGACCGGGTGATCCGGGCCTGCTGACGCTGCGCGCCGTGGAGGCACTTGCCGCCGCCGACGTACTCATCGCCGACCCTGATGTGCTCGACGTGGTGCGCACACACGTCAGGCCGGGGGTGGCCGCGGACGCCCAGGGCGCACCGCAGCACGCGGAGGCTGACGGTCCGTCAAACTCCGCTGATGTCCCGGTACTCCGGGACACCGCCAATCTTGTCATGGCGGCCGCGCGCGGCGGCAAGCGGGTCGTCCGCGCCGTCGTGGGCGACCCCGGTCTCGACGGGTACGCCGCCGACGAGATGCTCGCCTGCGCCGCCGAGGGCATCGTCTTCGAGGTGGTGCCGGGCATCGCGGCCGCGGTGGGGGTGCCCGCCTACGCGGGGGTGCCGCTGCGCGACGCGCGGAACGCCGATGTGCGCTTCGTGGACGCGCGGACCGCGGACGAGCGCTGCTGGAGCGAGGTCGGCTCCTCGGACGCCACCGCCGTCGTCTCCGCCACGCTGGAGACCGTCGCCGCCGCGGCCGGGGAGCTGGTGGCCGCGGGCCGCAAGCCGGACACCCCGCTGACCGTGACCGTCGCGGGCACCACCACCCGTCAGCGGACCTGGTCCGCGACGCTCGGATCCATCGCGCAGGTGCTGAAGTCCGCGAAGGTGCTGCCGTCGCCGCAGGGCGCGCAGCCGGTGATAGCCGTGGTGGGCGAGCGGGGCGCGGCCGACCGGCGCGACCAGCTGTCCTGGTTCGAGTCCAAGCCGCTGTTCGGCTGGAAGGTCCTGGTCCCGCGGACCAAGGAGCAGGCGGCCTCGCTCTCCGACCAGCTGCGCAGCTACGGCGCGGTGCCCAGCGAGGTGCCGACCATCGCGGTCGAACCGCCGCGCACCCCGCAGCAGATGGAGCGTGCGGTCAAGGGCCTGGTCACCGGGCGCTACGAGTGGATCGCCTTCACCTCGGTCAACGCGGTCAAGGCGGTACGCGAGAAGTTCGAGGAGTACGGGCTCGACGCCCGCGCCTTCGCCGGGATCAAGGTCGCCGCGGTCGGTGAGCAGACCGCCAGGTCGCTGGTCGACTTCGGCGTCAAACCGGATCTGGTGCCCAGCGGTGAGCAGTCCGCGGCCGGGCTGCTGGAGGACTGGCCGCCCTACGACCCGGTCTTCGACCCGATCGACCGCGTCTTCCTGCCGCGCGCCGATATCGCCACCGAGACCCTGGTCGCCGGGCTGATCGAGCTGGGCTGGGAGGTCGACGACGTCACCGCGTACCGCACCGTGCGCGCCTCGCCGCCGCCGGCCGAGACCCGCGAGGCCATCAAGGGCGGCGGGTTCGACGCGGTGCTGTTCACCTCGTCGTCCACCGTGCGGAACCTCGTCGGTATCGCGGGCAAGCCGCACAATGTCACCGTCATCGCCTGTATCGGCCCGGCCACCGCGAAGACCGCGGAGGAGCACGGCCTGCGGGTGGACGTCCTGTCGCCCGAGCCCTCGGTGCTCAAACTGGCCGAGGCGCTCGCGGACTTCGGGGCCGCGCGGCGCCAGGCCGCGCTCGAGAACGGGGACCCGGTCACCCGCCCGAGCGAGCGGCGGCCGGGATCGAGGAGGAGGGCACGCTCGTGACAACTGGCAGGTACGGCGGTTTCCCGCAGGCGCGGCCGCGGCGGCTGCGCACCACACCGGCGATGCGGCGCATGGTCGCCGAGACCCGGCTGCACCCGGCCGGGCTGATCCTTCCCGCCTTCGTGCGGGAGGGCGTGAGCGAGCCGGTGCCGCTGGTGTCGATGCCGGGCGTGGTCCAGCACAGCCGGGACACCCTGCGGAAGGCGGCCGTCGAGGCCGTCGAGGCGGGCGTCGGCGGGATCATGCTGTTCGGGGTGCCGGAGGAGGCCAAGAAGGACGCTGTCGGCACGCCCGGCACCGATCCGGACGGCATTCTCCAGGTCGCCATCCGGGACGTGCGGGCCGAGGTCGGCGACGACCTGGTGATCATGTCGGACCTGTGTCTGGACGAGCACACCGACCACGGCCACTGCGGGGTCCTGGACGCCGAGGGCCGGGTCGACAACGACGCCACGCTGGAGCGCTACGCCGAGATGGCGCGGGTGCAGGCGGACGCGGGCGTCCACACGGTGGGCCCCAGCGGGATGATGGACGGCCAGGTCGGGGTGGTCCGCGAGGCGCTGGACGGCATCGGACGCCAGGACGTGTCGATCCTGGCCTACACCGTCAAGTACGCCTCCGCCTTCTTCGGTCCGTTCCGCGAGGCGGTCGGCTCCTCGCTCCAGGGCGACCGCAAGACGTACCAGCAGGACCCGCCCAACGCCCGTGAGGCGCTGCGGGAGCTGGAGCTGGACCTCGCCGAGGGCGCGGACATGGTCATGGTGAAGCCCGCGCTGCCCTATCTGGACATCGTGCGGCAGATCGCCGACGCGGTGGATGTGCCGGTGGCGGCGTACCAGATCTCCGGTGAGTACGCGATGGTCGAAGCGGCCGCCGCCAACGGCTGGATCGACCGCGACCGCGCCATCATGGAGACGCTGACGTCCGTGCGGCGCGCGGGCGCCGGGATGATCCTCACCTACTGGGCCACCGAGGTCGCCCAGCGGCTGAGCCGCGGGGAGTAGGTCCCGGAGCAGGGGCCGGTGGTCACCGGCCCCTGACCACAAGATCGGCCGCCGCCCGCCCGGGTGCCACCCGGCGGGCGTTGGCCTCGTCGGAGCCGAGCACGAACCGCTCGGCCTCCGCGCGCGGTTTGCCGAACCGCTCATGACGGTCGATCAGCCTGCGCACCCGTTCCTCGCCGTCCAGCTCGATCCACCAGGTCTCGTCCAGCAGCTCCCGCACCGGACGCCACGGTTCCTCGTCGAGCAGCAGATAGTTCCCCTCGGTGATCACCAACGGGATCTCCGGTGCCACCGGGAGGGCGCCCGCGAGCGGCTGCTCCAGCGCACGGTCGAACCCCGGCGCGTACACCGTCTCCCCGGCGCGGGGTGTGCGCAGCCGCCGCAGCAGGGCGGCGTAGCCGTACGCATCGAAGGTCTCCGGGGCGCCCTTGCGGTGCGCCAGGCCGAGTCTGCGCAGTTCGGCGTCGGCGAGGTGGAAGCCGTCCATCGGGACCAGGGCGGCCCGCCGCGGGCCGAGCGCGTCCACCAGCCACCCGGCCAGGGTGGACTTCCCGGCTCCGGGCGCTCCGGCGATGCCGAGCAGCCCGCGGCCGCCGGTGGCGGCCAGCCGCTCGGCGCGGTCCAGCAGATCCCGGGGATTCATGGCGGCGCTTTCGGACGGGTGGATGGGCGGCGGGGGAGCCCTGTCCGGTTCAGGCTCGCATACCGCCGTCGACCGGCAGCACCGCGCCGGTGACATAGGAGGCGCGGTCGCTGAGCAGCCAGGCCGCGGCCTCGGCGACCTCGGCCGGCTGGGCGGGCCGGCGCAGCGGGGTACGGGCGTTGAGGCGGTCGATGACGCCGGGCGACCGGTCGGCCCACGCCTCGATCATCTCGGTCATGGTGGTGCCGGGCGCGACGGCGTTGACGCGGATGCCCTCCGGGCCGTAGGTGAGCGCGGCGGACTCGGTGAGGCTGTTGACGGCCCGCTTGACCGCGCCGTACGCGGGCAGCTCCGCATTGCCGCGGAAGCTGCCGACGCTGGAGTTGTTGACGAGGGCGCCGCGGCCCGCGGTGGCCCGGATGGCCTTGATCTCGGCCGCCATGGAGAGCCAGACGCCCTTGAGGCTGACGGTGGTGATCAGGTCGAAGTCCGCTTCGGCCACATCGGCCAGCGGGGCGGGCGGTATCGCCGCCCCGGCGTTGTTGAACGCGGCGTCCAGTCTGCCGTGCAGGGCGACGGTGTGGTCCACGGCCGCCTGGACGCTGGCCGCGTCGGCCAGGTCGCACCGCACGTAGTCGGCGGTGCCGCCGGTCGCCCGGATCTCCTCGGTCACGGCCTTCAGCTGGGACTCGGTGCGTGCGGTCAGCACCACCGTCGCGCCCTCGCGGGCGAAGAGCCGGGCCGACGCGGCGCCGATGCCCCGCCCGGCGCCGGTGATCAGTATGACCTTGTCGTCGAGCAGACCGGGGGCCGTGGCGGAGCGGGGGCGTGGGGGCTTGCTGTTCGGTGCGTTCATTCCCTCATTCTGGACGGCGCCCCGCACGGGCCGGCCGGACACGGTGGCCGGCCCGTGCGGGGCGGGGGCGGACACGGGTCCGCCCCCGCCGTCCGGCGGCGTCAGCGCACCGCGTTCCAGGAGTGCGCCACGTCCACGATCACGTGGCCGTCGGACTGGAGCACCCGGAACGGAAGCCGGGCCCGCACGCCCAGCCCGACCTGGGTGTCGCCCTCGAAGCTGCTGCCGAACCGGGTGTCCTTGAAGGTCTTGTACCCCGTCAGGTTCACACCCGGAAGAGGCTTGCGGGCCCGACCCGGATAGGACTCGGCACCGGTCTGCGGGTCATAGCTGGGCGAGGACACCCGGATCTCCAGTACGGCGCCGCCGTTGACCGGGATCTCCTCGCCGGAACCGTCCTGGTAGAGGGTGTCGACGTAACTCACCCGGTAGCCGGTCTTGTTGGCGGCCGTGGCGCCCTTGACGTCGAAGACCATGCGGTCGAAGCAGTCGTGCCGACCGGTCCTGATGTTCTCCAGCGGCTTGTAGGCCGCCGTCTGCGCGCTCTTCTCACCGCTGCCCCAGCCGGTGGCGCAGGCGGCCCCGGCCGACGGCTTGGCGGCGGCGTGCGCCGTCCCCATCGTCGTCGCCAGTCCGGCTCCCGCCAGTGCCATCGCCGCGAGCGCGGTCCCCCACCGTCGCATATCGGACCCCCAGGTGAATCGATATCGGATGTATCGGATGTACACGGGGTTCGACGGACCGTAGCCGCCCGGGGTTGTGCGGCTGAGAGAAACTGTCGCAAAGAGGACGATCGTGTTCCGGCCACGGTACGCCGATCGGTGGACGGACGGGCGGGGGTTACCCCCCACCGCGTCCGGCGGGTGGCCGGATGGGCCCGGCGGCCCGGTTCCACCAGGCTCCTGTGCCATGCGGATCCTCTCCGGTAAGACCACCGCGCTGGCCCTCGCCACCGCCGTCACCGCCACTCTCCTCACCACCGTCTCCGGCGCCGACGCGGCCGTCGGCGACCTGACCGCCCCCGCTCGGCCGCTCGACTGGGGGCCGTGTCCGGGCACCTCGCTCGATCCGCGCCAGGAGTGCGCGACGCTGAGGGTGCCGCTGGACTACCGCGATCCGGGCGGGAAGCGGATCTCGCTCGCGGTCTCCCGGATCCGCGCCGAGCGGCCGCGGGAGCGCCGGGGTGTGCTGCTGCTGATCCCGGGCGGCCCGGGGTCGCCGGGCCTGGACCGGCCCACCACGCTCGGCAAACGGCTGCCGCGATCGGTGCGGGACGGCTATGACCTCGTCAGCTTCGATCCGCGCGGGATGGGCGGCTCCACCAAGGCCGACTGCGGACTGTCCACCGCCGACCTGGCGTTGACCGCCTCCCGCCCCTGGCCCGCGGCCGACGGGAGCATCGCGGGGAACGTCACCACGGGACGCCGCCTCGCCGACCGTTGCGCCCGCAATGGCGGCGAGCTGCTGCGCACCATCAGTACGGTGAACGAGGCGCGGGACATCGACAGCGTCCGCCGGGCGCTGGGGGAGCGGAAGCTGTCCGCCTGGGGCGTCTCCTACGGCACCTACGCGGGCTCGGTGTACGCCCAGATGTTCCCCGAGCACACCGACCGCTGGGTGCTGGACAGCAATGACGACCCGGACCCGGAGCGGGTGGCGCGCGGCTGGCTGGCCAACTACACCGTCGGCGTCGAGGACACCTTCCCGGACTTCGCCGCCTGGGCCTCCGACCCCGACAGCCCCGCCCGGCTGGCCGAGACCCCGTCCGGGGTGCGCCGCCGGGTGCTGGACCTCGCCGCCCGGCTGGATACCCGGCCACTGCCGTGGCCCGGCGCCAACCCGCCGGAGCTGAACGGCAATGTGCTGCGCCAGAGCGTGCTCAACGCCCTGTACTCCCGGGACAACTTCGCGTCCCTCGCCAAGCTGATCGCCGACGCGGACGCGGGCAGGGTGCCCGGCGCGGTGCCGCCGGACCCCACCCAGGACACCATGGCCGTGTCCCTGGCGACCATCTGCAACGACGTGGAGTGGCCCAAGTCCCTTCCGGCCACGGCGCGCGAGGTCGCCGCGAGCCGGAGGAGCCACCCGCTGACCGCCGGTATGCCGGTGAACGTCACGGCGTGCACGTTCTGGCATGACGCACCGCGGGACAAGCCGGTGCGGATCACCGACCAGGGGCCGTCGAACGTACTGCTGGTGCAGAACACACGTGATGTGGCCACCCCGTACGCCGGGGCGCTGAAGCTGCGGCACGCGCTCGGCGACCGGGCGCGGATGGTCGGTGTGGACGCGATGGGGCACGGCGCGGCCTACGCGGCCGGGGGCGGCAACGCCTGCGCGGACCGGCGGGTCACCGACTTCCTGCTGACCGGTGAGCGCCCGGCGCGCGATGTGCTCTGCCGCTGAAGCCCCGGCCGTCGCCGGTGCCGTCGGCGGCGCCGCCGACGGCACCGTCACGGAGGCTGTCACCGACGCGAAGCGCCCCGCCCCCTCGCTGACGGGGGGCGGGGCGCCGCGGACGGTCGGGGATCAGAGCCGCTCGGGGGTGCGGATGCCGAGCAGATCCATGCCCTGGTGCAGGGTGCGCGCGGTGAACTCGCACAGGAAGAGGCGGTTCTCGACCTGGGACGGGCCGCCCTCGGCGTTGAGCACCGGGCACTGGTCGTAGAAGGTCGTGAACAGCGAGGCCAGCTGGTAGAGATACGCGGCCAGCTTATGCGGCTCGTACCCCTCGGCGACCTCGCGCACCGTCTCCGCGAACTGGTCCAGGTGCAGCCCCATGGCCCGCTCGGCCGGGGTCAGCGGCAGCTCGGGGCGGGCGACCGGCGCCCGCTCCGCACCGGCGCGGCGCAGGATCGACTTGATCCGGGCGTACGCGTACTGGAGGTACACCGCGGTGTCCCCGTTGAGCGAGACCATCTGGTCCAGGTCGAACTTGTAGTCGCGGGAGGCGGAGGTGGACAGGTCGGCGTATTTCACGGCGCCGATGCCGACCTGGGCGCCGCGCTCGGCGATCTCGTCCTCGCTGAGGCCCAGCTTCTCCTCGCTCTTCTCCCGGACGACGGCCGCCGCCCGGTCGATCGCCTCGTCCAGCAGGTCGATCAGCCGCACCGTCTCGCCCTCACGGGTCTTGAACGGCTTGCCGTCCTTGCCGAGGACGGTGCCGAAGGCGAGCTGGGAGGCATGGGTCTTCTCGTTCAGCCAGCCGATCCGGCGGGCGGTTTCGAAGACCATCTTGAAGTGCAGCGACTGCCGGGCGTCCACCACATACAGCAGGGTGTCGGCCCGGAGGTTCTGCACCCGGTCGCGGATCGCGGAGAGGTCGGTGGCCGCGTAGCCGAAGCCGCCGTCGGACTTCTGGACGATCAGCGGAACCGGCTTGCCCTCCGGGCCCTTGACGTCGTCGAAGAAGACGCAGAGCGCGCCCTCGGAGCGGACCGCGACCCCGGACTCCTCCAGCAGGCGGCAGGTCTCCGCCAGCATGTCGTTATAACCGGACTCGCCGACCACATCGGGGTCGCGGATCTCCATGTCCAGCTTGTCGAAGACGGAGGAGAAGTAGAGCTTCGACTCATCGACGAACCTCCGCCACAGGGCGACGGTCTCCTCGTCCCCGGCCTGGAGCTCGACCACCCGGCGCCGGGACCGCTCCTTGAACTCCGCGTCGGCGTCGAAGAGGGTGCGCGCGGCCTTGTAGAGGCGGTTGAGATTGGACATCGCCTCCTCGCCGGAGGATTCCCTGTCCTTGTGGTCCAGCTCGTGCGGATGCTCGATCAGATACTGGATGAGCATGCCGAACTGGGTGCCCCAGTCGCCGATGTGATGGCGGCGGATCACCTTCTCGCCGGAGAACTCCAGGATCCGGACGACCGCGTCACCGATCACGGCCGAGCGGAGATGGCCGACGTGCATCTCCTTGGCCACGTTCGGCTGGGCGTAGTCGATGACGGTGGTGCCCGCGTCCGGTGCGTAGGGCACGCCGAGGCGGTCGTCGGCGGCGCGCGCGGCGAGGGTCGCGGTGATGGCGGAGTCGGCGACCGTGATGTTGAGGAAGCCGGGGCCGGAGACCTCGATATCCGCGATCACCGAATCGGGGTCGGCCGAGGTGGCGGCCACCGGGATGTGCTCCACGACCTTCGAGGCCAGCTCGCGCGGATTCCCCTTCAGCCGCTTCGCCAGCGCCAGCATCCCGTTGGCCTGGAAGTCGGCCCGGTCGCTTCGTCGCAGCAGCGGGTCGGCGGAAGCGGCCTCCGGCAGGGCAGCCGAGAGGGCGTCCGAGACGCGCTGATGGACCGTAGCGGCAAGAGAGGGAACCGAGGCCATGGGTGAGCTGCCGTTCCGTAGAGGACTGGGTGGCTTATGAGGCCACACCAGTATTTCACGGTGCGTCCAACCCGTTTTCCGGTCCTGTGGACAGACTGTCCACAGGGCCACGGGGACACCTGTTCCGTCTGGGACAATGGGCGGTGCCATGACCGCAAGGAAGGAAGTGCCGACCGTGGCTCAGAGCACCGAGACCGACTGGGTCTCCCGATTCGCCGACGAGGTCATTGCCGAGGCGGAGCGCCGCGCCCCTGGCAAACCGATCGTCTGCGCCTCGGGTCTCAGCCCGTCCGGCCCGATCCACCTCGGCAATCTGCGCGAGGTCATGACCCCGCACCTGGTCGCCGACGAGATCCGGCGCCGGGGATACGCATGCGTCCACATCCTGTCCTGGGACGACTACGACCGGTACCGGAAGGTTCCGGCCGGGATCGACCCGTCCTGGTCCGAGCACATCGGCAAGCCGCTCACCTCCGTCCCGGCCCCGCCGGGATCCGCCCACGCCAACTGGGCCGAGCACTTCAAGGCGCCGATGGTCGAGGCGTTGCGGCAGATGGGCATCGAGTTCCACGGCATCAGCCAGACCGAGCAGTACACCTCCGGGGTCTACCGCGAGCAGATCCTGCACGCGATGCGCCACCGCGCCCAGATCGACGCGGTGCTCGACCGCTACCGCACCAAGGACAAGCCGGGCGCCGCCAAGGGCGGTAAGAAGCAGCAGCAGAAGCCGGTCGACGAGGCCGAGCTGGCCGCCGCCGAGGGCTCCGGCGCGGCCGCCGAGGACGACGGCAGCGCGGGCGGCGGGAGCTACTACCCGTACAAGCCGTACTGCTCGGTGTGCGCGCGCGATCTGACCACCGTCACCGCGTACGACGACGCGACCACCGAGCTGAGCTACACCTGTGTGTGCGGCCATGGCGAGACGGTCGCGCTCAGCGAGTACAACGGCGGCAAGCTGGTCTGGAAGGTCGACTGGCCGATGCGCTGGGCGTACGAGGGCGTGGTCTTCGAGCCCTCCGGGGTGGACCACACCTCGCCCGGCTCCTCGTTCGTCGTCGGCGGGCAGATCGTGCGCGAGGTCTTCGGCGGCGATCAGCCCATCGGCCCGATGTACGCCTTCGTCGGCATCAGTGGGATGGCCAAGATGTCGTCCTCCAAGGGCGGGGTGCCGACCCCGGCCGACGCCCTGGAGATCATGGAGGCCCCGCTGCTGCGCTGGCTGTACGCCCGCCGTCGGCCCAACCAGGCGTTCAAGATCGCCTTCGACCAGGAGATCCAGCGCACCTACGACGAGTGGGACGCGCTGGAGCGCAAGATCACCGAAGGCTCGGCCCAGCCCGCGGACGCCGCCGCCTACGGCCGCGCGACCCGCACCGCCTCCGGACCGCTTCCGGCCACCCCGCGTCCGCTGCCCTACCGCACGCTGGCGTCGGTGGTGGACATCACCACCGGCCATGACGAGCAGACGCTGCGCATCCTCAGCGAGCTCGACCCGGAGAACCCGGTGAAGTCGCTGGACGAGACGCGGCCGCGGCTCGACAAGGCCGAGCGCTGGATCACCACCCAGGTCCCGGCCGACCAGCGCACCCGGGTGCGCGAGGAGCCGGACACCGAGCGGCTGGCCTCGCTCGGCGAGACAGAGCGGGAGTCGCTGCGGCTGCTGCTCGAGGGTCTGGACGACCACTGGTCGCTGGACGGGCTCACCACCCTGGTCTACGGAGTGCCGAAGATCCAGGCCGGGCTGGCCCCGGATGCCAAGCCCACACCGGAGCTGAAGGTCGCACAGCGGACGTTCTTCGCACTGCTCTACGAGCTGCTGGTCGGCCGGGACACCGGCCCCCGGCTGCCCACGCTGCTGCTGGCGGTCGGCGCCGACCGGGTGCGCAAGCTGCTCGCGGCCTGACGGCCCGGAGGCGCATCGCGCCGGAAGGGGGCGGACCGGGAAACCGGTCCGCCCCCTTCCGGCGCGTACGGATGTCTTCTCCGGACAGCGGCGGTTACGGGATCTGCTCGGCCGCCATCTCCATCCGGTACCGGTCCTTGAAGTCGTTGACGTACGCCCCCAGCTCGTTGTTGTTGAGCTCGGTGACGCCGTAGGTCTCCCGCAGGCGCTGCCCGAACTGGAACGCCGAGGGGAACATGCCGTTGTCCGCGAGGTACTGGCGGAAGGCCCCGTAGAAGACCTCCTCCCGCGGGACGTCGTCCGGCAGCTCGGCCATCGGCTGCCCCACCGTCTCGTACTCGGGGTACGACTCCGGCTCGCGCTGCTCGGGGAGGTAGACGCCCTGGCCGTTCACCACACCCTGGCGGCCGAGCTGGCGCACCCTGCCCGGTCCGACCGGGACGGTCACCTGCTGCTGCTCGGGCGAGTCCGGCTGCTCTGCCTGCCGCTCATGGTCGGGCTGCTGATAACCGGCCTGCTCATAGCCGCTCTGCTGGTACCCGGCCTGCTGGTACCCCGCCTGCTGGTAGACCGGCAGCGGCAGGGAGAGCGGCAGCTCCTGCGGTCCGGGGGCGGGCGCCGGGGCCGGGGCCGGGGCACCGGCATCGGGGGCTCCGGGCACACCGGCGGCTCCGGAGGCGGTAGGGGCGGTGGGGGCGCCCGGTACGCCCGGTGCGCCGGGCGCACCGGACATGTCGTACGCCGCTCGGCCGGTGGCGCCGTCCGCATCGGCGGCGGTGGACGCGGCAGCGCCCGTACCGGCCGGCAGCGCGGACGGCAGGACCGCGTTCGCCTCCAGCCCGGCCGCGGCGAGCCCCGCCGGGGCGGTCTCCCTCAGCGGCACCCCGTACCGCGCCAGCCGCAGCGGCATCAGCGACTCGACGGGTGCCCGGCGGCGCCAGGCGCGCCCGTAGCGGGCCCGCAGCCGGGCGCGGTAGACCAGCCGGTCCTGCTCCAGCTTGATGACCTCGTCGTAGGAGCGCAGCTCCCACAGCTTCATCCGGCGCCAGAGCCGGAAGGTGGGCACCGGCGCGAGCAGCCAGCGGGCGATGCGGACCGACTCCATATGCCGGTCGGCGGTGATGTCGGCGATCCGGCCGACGGCGTGCCGGGCCGCCTCGACGGAGACGACGAAGAGCACCGGGATGACCGCGTGCATACCGACGCCCAGCGGATCCGGCCAGGCGGCGGCGCCGTTGAAGGCGATCGTGGCGGCCGTCAGCAGCCAGGCCGTCTGACGCAGCAGGGGAAAGGGTATCCGGATCCAGGTGAGCAGCAGATCCAGGGCGAGCAGGACGACGATCCCGGCGTCGATGCCGATGGGAAAGACATTGGCGAACTGCCCGAAGCCCTTCTCCCGCGCGAGATCGCGCACGGCCGCGTAGGAGCCGGCGAAGCCGATCGCCGCGATCACCACCGCTCCGGCGACGACCACCCCGATCAGTATTCGATGCGTGCGTGTCAATTGCATCGCGGCCACCCGCGATCCCTCCCCGTCCTTGGCAACAGCGCGCCCAGCGTCGCATACACGTCAAGCGCCGCGGACGGGAAGGGGTGGCGGATGGTTCAGGCGCCGCTCTTCTTCTTGTCCTTGTCGGAGGAGCCGCCGTCGGACTTGCCGCCGGACTTGCCGCCCGAACCGCTGGAGCCGTTCGCGTCGCTGGAGTCGCTCGAGGTGCCCTTGCCGCCCTGGTCACCCTTGGCGACGGACTCCACGACCTCCTTGGCCGCGTCCTTGGCGTCCTTCATCAGCTCCGCGGCGTCCGGCGCCTTGGCGGTCTCGTAACCGGCGCCGTCGTACTCGATCACCACGACGACATTGGCCGTACGGGCGACCACCGTCTGGTTACGGAAGTCGTCGCCGTCCTTCTTGGCCTTGGTGCTGACCGTGGTCGCCGCATCGCCGATGCCCCCGGCCTGCTCGGTCTTGGCGTCCTTGGCACCGTCGGCCGTGGCGGCCTTGGTCGCCTGCTGGCCCGCGTACGCCTGGGCACGCTTGTCCCCGCTGCCCATTCCGGAGTCGGAGTGGAAGAGCTTGAGGGAGACGGTCAGCGACCGGTACTTGAATCCGTCGAGGCCGTTCCACAGGCAGCTCGCGGAGGAGTTGGTGTCCGCCGACGGCAGCGCCTTGCCCTTCTTGGCCTCCGCCTTCGGGACGAGCTCACCGACACTCTTCCCCGACAGGGAGGTGCAGACATCGGGCAGCTTGCCGAACTTTGCTGCCGCTACGGTCGGGGAGGGACTGGACCCGGCGGATCTGGACGGACTGTCCTCGCTCTTCTTGTCCTTGTCGGAACCGGAGGAGCAACCTGCCACCAGCAGCACAGGTACGGTCGCGCAGGCGAGTATTCGGGCGAGTCGCGGGGCTGAACGGTGCATGGATCCTTCGCTCATTCTCTGTCGATGGGCGGACGTACCGCCCGCGTCATTAGTCGGCACGGTACGCGGCCGATGCGCGGGCGTCCCAATCTCCGAGGTCTTCGCGGGGTGTCCGAGGTCATTCCACGGGAGGTGCGGGGCCCGTTACTCGTTGAGGGTGTCGGTCAGCTCCTGGGCCAAGTCTTCCGCGTTCTCCTGGAGTTCTTCGCTATCGGGAATGCTCTTCTTGTCGGTCGACCACTGGTTGTAGCGAATGGTGGCAATCACATTCGAGGACCGGAACACCACGGTGATGTCGCGGTGGATACCGGAGTCCTTGGTGATCAGCTGGTCGTTGAGGAAGGCGGCGTCGCCGAGGTCGTCGAGGCGGCGCGGGGCGGTGTCCGCCGAATCCTCATCATTCGTAGCGCTTTGATCGCTTTCGGGTGTCTCGTCGCCCTTGGGATCCTTGGTGGCCTTATCGCCACTATCCCCTTTGTCATCCTTTTTGTTGGCGTCGCTCTCGTCGGCGCCGGGCGTCGAACCGGCGACCGTGTTGCTGTCGCCACCGCTCTCGCCACCGCCCGCGTCCCCGGCCTCGTCCTCGGGCGGCTCGGGGGACGCCGGGGGGTCGCTCGGAGCGTCCGGGATATGCGCGGCGACGGCCTTCTTCTCGTAGGTGTCCTGCGCCCGGTCGTCATCGCTGATGGCCGGGTCGTAGGAGACCACCCGCTCGAAGTCCAAGGTCAGATAGCGCGTGCCGCCGGGTGTCTCCATCTTCCAGCGGCAGCCGTCGCGCCGGTCGATGTCGTAGGTGAGCGCCGCCTGCCCCTCGTACGCCTTGTCCTCCTCGTCGCCGCCGGGCAGTAGGGTCTGGAGGGTCTTCGGGCTCACGGCGCCGCACGCCTCGGGCAGCGACCGGTAGCGGCCGGGCTCGGCCGAGACCTGCTGGCCGGAGTCGTCGGAGGTGCCGTCGTCCCCGCTGGGCTTCGAGTCGGAGCCGGTGCATCCGCTGAGCCCGGCGGCGGCGAGCACGCCGATGAGCACGGCGACGGCCGGGGCGGCCCGCCTTCCGTACGCCCTTCGCTGCGCTGGCTGCACTGTCCGTGTCCCTTCGAGCGAAAACTGCTTGCCGCCCGTAGGCGACGGCTGGACACAATGTCTACCGCACGTGCTGCCGTGCTTGCCGGTCGACCGCCATCAATGAGGCATAGGCCCGGTTTTTGCGTTTTCTGTATTTCACGGGGGAATGAGTAAATCATGTCGTACGTAGAGGTGCCCGGGGCGAACGTCCCGATCCGCATGTGGACCGACCCCTCGACGGTCGAGGACGTCGCCATGCAGCAGCTGCGGAACGTCGCCACCCTGCCGTGGATCGAGGGGCTCGCCGTGATGCCCGATGTGCATTACGGCAAGGGCGCCACGGTCGGCTCGGTGATCGCCATGCGGGGCGCGGTATGCCCGGCGGCGGTCGGCGTCGATATCGGCTGCGGTATGTCGGCGGTCAAGACCTCACTCACCGCGAACGATCTGCCCGGGGATCTGTCCCGGCTGCGCTCCAAGATCGAGCAGGCGATCCCGGTGGGCCGGGGGATGCACGACGACCCGGTGGACCCGGGTCGGCTGCACGGCTTCCCGACGGCCACATGGGACGACTTCTGGGGACGCTTCGTCGGCGTCGCGGAGGCGGTCAAGTTCCGCCAGGACCGGGCCACCAAGCAGATGGGTTCGCTCGGTTCGGGAAACCACTTCATCGAGTTCTGTCTCGATGACACCGGCTCGGTCTGGCTGATGCTCCACTCCGGCTCCCGCAACATCGGCAAGGAGCTGGCCGAGTACCACATCGGCCAGGCCCGGAGCCTTCCGCACAACCAGAACCTGGTCGACCGCGACCTGGCCGTCTTCATCGCGGACACCCCGCAGATGGCGGCGTACCGGCACGATCTCTTCTGGGCGCAGGAGTACGCGAAGTACAACCGCTCGATCATGATGGCGCTCTTCCAGGACGTGGTGCGCCGGGAGTTCAAGAAGGCCAGGCCGGTCTTCGAGCCGGTGATCTCCTGCCACCACAACTATGTCGCCGAGGAGCGCTACGAGGACGTGGACCTGCTGGTCACCCGCAAGGGCGCGATCCGCGCGGGCAGTGGGGACTACGGGATCATCCCGGGGTCGATGGGCACCGGTTCGTACATCGTGCGCGGCCTGGGGAACGCGGCGTCGTTCAACTCGGCCTCGCACGGCGCGGGCCGGAGGATGAGCCGCAACGCGGCGAAGAAGCACTTCTCGACGCGGGATCTGGAGGAGCAGACGCGGGGCGTGGAGTGCCGTAAGGACTCCGGCGTCGTGGATGAGATCCCGGGCGCGTACAAGCCGATCGAGAAGGTCATCGACCAGCAGCGGGATCTCGTCGAGGTGGTGGCGAGGCTCAAGCAGGTCGTCTGTGTGAAGGGTTGACGGCCCGAGCCGGGACGGCGTCCCGGACCGGGCGGAGAGCCCGGTCCGGGACAACGGCGGGCCGGGCCGAGGTGCCCGGCCCCATGACGGGGGTGGGGGCCGGGCACCGGCGCGTCTGCCTCGTGGCGTTGCGCTTCTTGGACCGGTCGCTCAGCGCTCGCGGTGGACCTTGTGCTGGGCGGCCTGGGCGCGGGGCCGGACGACCAGCAGATCGACGTTGACGTGGGAGGGCCGGGTGACGGCCCACTCGACGGTGTCGGCGACATCGTCCGCGGTGAGCGGTTCGGCGACGCCCTCGTAGACGGCCGCGGCCTGGGACGCGTCGCCGCGGAACCGGTTCACGGCGAACTCGTCCGTCTTGACCATGCCGGGCGCGATCTCGATGACCCGCACCGGCTCGCCGCACAACTCCAGCCGCAGGGTGGCGGCGATGGCGTGCGCGCCGTGCTTGGCGGCCACGTAACCGCCGCCGCCCTCGTACGCGAGAAGGCCCGCCGTCGAGGACATCACGACGACCGTGCCGTCGCCGGAGGCGGCGAGCGCGGGCAGCAGGGCCTGGGTGACCTGGAGGACACCCATCACATTCACCTCGTACATCGCCCGCCAGTCGTCCGGGTCGGCCTTGGCGACGGTCTCGGCGCCGATGGCGCCGCCCGCGTTGTTCACCAGGACGTCGCAGCGGTCGAGGGAGGCGGCGAAGGCGTTGACGGCGTCGCGGTCGGTGACGTCCAGGACGTACGCCTGGGCCTCGTGACCCGCCTCGGTCAGCTCACCGGCGAGCGCCTCGATCCGGTCCGCGCGGCGCGCGGTGAGGACGACGCGGAAACCGGCGGCGGCGAGACGGTGGGCGGTCGCGGCGCCGATGCCGCTGCTGGCGCCGGTGATGACGGCGGTACGGGTGGTCATCGGCCCTCCTAGGACGAATGGTGACGACGGGCTGGCGGCTGGATGCGGACGGGTGTGACCGCACATGATCCATACGCAGGATATGACGGTCTTATTTACCTCCAATCAGGGGACTCAAGATCGGAAACCGCTACGGGCTCCATGGGCCGGGGAAGGGAGCACAGCGACCGGCGTGGCGCCGGCGAAGGAGCATCCCCATGCCCAAGGAGTGATTGCAGCCCATGACGCAGCAGAACAGATTCGTGCAACGGTCCCGTCGGTCCTTCCGCCGCTGGGGCGTCGTCTCGGCAAGTGCCGTCGCGGCGGCGGCGCTGGTGACCGGCGCGCCGACGGCCGCGTGGGCCGCGGCCTCGCACCCCGCGCCGAACGGCGCGTGCCAGCGGGCCCAGGACCCTGAGCACCACAACCACGAGCATGGGGACGGCCGCCAGCACGAGCAGCACCAGCAGAGCGGGCACCACGAGCACGGCAACGGGCAGCAGCACGAGCAGAGCGGTGCGCGCGAGCAGCAGGGCCAGCAGCACGAGCACAACGGCCCGCGCGAGCAGCAGGCGCAGCAGCAGAGCGAGAACGAGCAGAGCGGTGGTCGCGAGCAGTACGGGCAGGGCGGCCAGGGCGAGGAGAATGGCGGTCGCGAGCAGTACGGGCAGGGCGGCCAGGGCGAGGAGAGCGGTGGTCGCGAGCAGTACGGGCAGGGCGGCCAGGGCGAGGAGAACGGTGGTCGCGAGCAGTACGGGCAGGGCGGCCAGGGCGAGGAGAACGGTGGTCGCGAGCAGTACGGGCAGGGCGGCCAGGGCGAGGAGAATGGCGGTCGCGAGCAGTACGGGCAGGGCGGCCAGGGCGAGGAGAACGGTGGTCGCGAGCAGTACGGGCAGGGCGGCCAGGGCGAGGAGAATGGTGGTCGCGAGCAGTACGGGCAGGGCGGCCAGGGCGAGGAGAACGGTGGTCGCGAGCAGTACGGCCAGGGCGGCCGTTACGACGAGGGCCACTACGGCGACGGCTCCCAGCAGCAGGGCAGGCCCCAGCCCGCACCGCAGCCCCAGGACCGCGGCGCGATGCGTCCCGCCCACGGTGACCACCAGAGCGACCCCGCCCACCACAAGGCCGAGAAGGCCGACAAGCAGAAGCACAACGGCCCGGTGACGATCGCCGAGGCGGCCCGGATCGCCGAGTGCGAGGTCGGGGGCCGTGCCCTCAGCGTCGAACTCGTCGAGGACTGCCCTCCGGAGGACGCGCACCACAAGGGCCGGCCGCAGGACCGGTCGGGCATGAGCGACCCCCACAAGGCTCCCGAGCACCAGAAGAAGCGCCTGGTGTGGGCGGTTGAGGTCGAGTGTGACCACACCGTCAAGCGGGTCCTGATCGACCCGGACACCGGCTGTGTGCTGAACACCACCCAGGCGGAGAAGAACAAGGACAACCACGACAACCACGAGCACCAGGGCCACCCCGGCGCGTAAGCGCGCCGCGGTTCACGACGCCCGGCCGGGGCAACCCCGGCCGGGCGTCGTCCGCGTGGGGCCGTGCCGTCAGGGCGAGGTGAGCGGTTCGGCCTCGTAGGCGCGGTGCAGCAGTTCCACGAAGGAGGGCGCCTCGGGGACGGCCGTCTCGTCGATGCGGTGCACCGGTACGCCCGGTGTCCAGGAGTTCATGACCACGGCACCCGCCAGTCCCGGTACGTCGGCCAGCGTGATCTCCGCGTCCCGCTGGGGCGCCCCGAGCCGGTCCAGCTGGCGCCGGACGATTCCCATCGTCACGCCGCCCAGCATCCGGGCGACGGGCCACACCACGGTGGAGCCGTCCCAGAAGGCCAGGTTCCAGATCGACCCCTCGCTGAGCCGCCCCCGTCGGTCCACGAACACGGCGTCGTCGAAGCCGCGTGTGGCGGCCTGCCGCGGGTAGTACGTCTTGGCCATCTCGCCGACGTGCTTCACCGCCGGGAGGACCCCTTCGTACTCGACGGCCTCCACGGCGAGCGGCCCGGCGGGCCCGGTCACGGGCGGCCCCGTACGCACCAGAACGTCCAGCTCCGGCCCGGACCCGTCGTCCGTTCCTGCCCCCACCGGGGCGTAGACGGTGGCCCTCAGCGACACATCGGCCGTACCGCCCGCCGCCAGCGCCACCCGCAACAGCTCCCGCACCCGCTCATCGGGCAGCGCCGTCCCGAACATCTCCTGCGACGCCACCCGCAGCCGCCGCATATGCAGATCGAGCCCCCGCACCCCGCCGTCACGCACCTGCGCCGCGGTGAAATGGGCATTCCCCGCGAACGCGAGCGGCGCCAACTCCTCGACCGTCGCGGCCCGTCCATTGCGCTGAACGACATACCCGCTCATATCTCACCCCGTTGGAACGAACTCGATACGCGGTATGCCGCGCACACGGCGACATTAGGGCAACGGGGAGAGGGGCGAGGGCTCCGAGGCCGTCAGCGGCGCCTTACGGCCATACCAGGCAATACGGCTGATGCCCCGCCTCATGCAGGCGGTGGGAGAAGTCCTGCCACTCATGCAGCAGTTGGTAGACGGTGAAGGCGTCGCGGGGGCCGCCGCGGTCGGGGACGGTGGACCAGATGAAGGCGGCGGCGCCGACGGCTTCTTCGCCTACGCCGCGCAGCGGGTCGACCGCGGTCATCGGGAGCTTGACGACGGCGTAGTCGGGGTGGAGGACGACCAGCTCGAGCGGGGGGACCTTGTGGAGAGGGACGCCTTCGATGCCGGTGAGGACCATCGCGGCCACCGTCTCCGGCTTGATCTTGGTGAACATGCCGTGGCCGAGCTCGTCGCCGCCGAGCTCCTCGGGGCGCATGGAGATGGGGACCCGGGCGGCGGTGGCCCCGTCGGGCGCGCCGAAGTATTTGTAGGTCACCCCCATGCGGCCCCCGCTTCTGCTCGCTCCGCCCGCATTCTCCCGCCGATGGCGTCCGGGGCGTGCGCGCTCGGGGCCTCGGTCGTCAGTCCCTTCACCCAGTTCGCCACCGCGATGCATATCTCCACCCGACCACTCGCGGCCACCACCGCGCAACCCGATCAATGTGAGAGAGACCTCCCCCGCACCGGAGCGGTGAAACGCCCCACGGCAGGACTCCGTCGGCCTCTGACAACATGGCGTGCGTGAGCTATCCGTACGCAGCCCCAGTTTCGCAGACGCTTTTCGATCGCGCGGCGGTCGTGACACCCGGCGGCGTGAACTCTCCGGTGCGGGCCTTCCGCGCCGTGGGGGGTACGCCCCGATTCATGGTGTCCGGTGCCGGTCCGTACCTCACGGATGCCGATGGAAGGGAGTATGTCGACCTCGTGTGTTCGTGGGGACCGATGATCCTCGGCCATTCCCACCCCGAGGTCACGGCGGCCGTGCAGGCCGCGGTCGCACGCGGTACGTCCTTCGGTACGCCCGGTGAGGGCGAGGTGGAGCTCGCCGAGGAGATCGTGGACCGGGTCGGCCCCGTCGAGCAGGTGCGCCTGGTGTCGTCCGGCACCGAGGCGACGATGTCGGCGATCCGGCTGGCCCGCGGCTTCACCGGACGGGCCAAGGTGATCAAGTTCGCCGGGTGCTACCACGGTCATGTGGACGCGCTGCTGGCGTCGGCCGGGTCCGGGGTGGCGACCTTCGGACTGCCGGACACCCCGGGGGTGACGGGAGCGCAGGCGGGGGAGACCGTGGTGCTGCCGTACAACGACCTCGAGGCGGTGCGGGAGGCGTTCGCCGCGCACCCGGGCGAGATCGCCTGTGTGATCACCGAGGCGTCGCCGGGCAATATGGGCGTGGTGCCGCCGCTGCCGGGGTTCAACGCGGGGCTGAAGCAGCTGTGCGCGGAGAACGGCGCCCTGTATGTCTCCGACGAGGTCATGACCGGATTCCGGGTCTCCAGGGCGGGCTGGTACGGCCTCGACGGGGTGGAGCCGGACCTGATGACCTTCGGCAAGGTGATGGGCGGCGGCTTCCCGGCCGCGGCCTTCGGCGGGCGCGCCGACATCATGGCGCGGCTGGCCCCGGCCGGACCGGTCTACCAGGCGGGCACGCTGTCGGGGAACCCGGTCGCGACGGCCGCCGGAGTGGCGCAGCTGCGGCTGCTGGACGACGCGGCGTACGCCAAGGTCGACGCGTTCTCCGGGCGGCTGCGGTCGCTGGTGACGGAGGCGCTCGCCAAGGAGGGCGTGGCGCACCGGCTCCAGGTCGCGGGCAATATGTTCTCGGTCTTCTTCACCGGTGAGGACGTCACCGACTACGAGAAGGCGAAGACGCAGGAGGCGTTCCGCTTCACCGCGTTCTTCCACTCGATGCTGTCGCAGGGCGTGTATCTGCCGCCGTCCGCCTTCGAGTCGTGGTTCGTCTCCACGGCCCATGACGACCGGGCGCTGGAGCGGGTGGCCGCGGCTCTGCCGGGGGCGGCGCGGGCCGCCGCCGAGGCGACTGAATGATGGGTGACATGACTCAGCGCGAGAACGAGATCACCGTCGTCCATGTGATGCGCCACGGTGAGGTGGAGAACCCCGAGGGTGTGCTGTACGGGCGGCTGCCCGGGTACCACCTCTCCGAACTGGGCCGCCGGATGGCCGACCGGGTCGCCGAGCACCTCGCCGACCGTGACATCACCCATGTCGTCGCCTCCCCGCTGGAGCGGGCGCAGGAGACGGCGGAGCCGATCGCCAAGACGCATGGGCTGGACGTGGCGTCGGACCGCCGGCTGATCGAGGCGGCGAACGCCTTCGAGGGCAAGACCTTCGGCGTGGGCGACGGCGCGCTGCGCAAGCCCGCCAACTGGCGCCATCTCACCAACCCCTTCCGCCCCTCCTGGGGTGAGCCGTATGTCGACCAGGTCGTGCGGATGATGGGGGCGCTCGGCGCCGCGCGGGACGCGGCGCGCGGCCATGAGGCGGTGTGCGTCAGCCACCAGCTGCCGATCTGGATCGTGCGCAGCTTCGTGGAGCGGCGGCGGCTGTGGCACGACCCGCGCAAGCGGCAGTGCACGCTGGCCAGCCTGACCAGCTTCACCTACCGCGGTGACCAGATCGTGTCGGTCGGCTACAGCGAACCGGCCCGCGATCTCGTTCCGGCGCATCTGCTGGCGGGCGCCAAGCCGGTGAAAGGGGCGTCGAAGGGCTTCGGCGCGTGAACAGGTGCGTGCATAAGGGCTCGTACGCGCATAAGGGCTCGACGGTTCTCCATGCGTATGGGTTCCCACGCATGCGGTAATCACCCGGAGTCAAATGTGTCGCTTGTGTAATTGACCGCGTCCCTCCGGAACCCCGCTATTCGTCTCGCCATCTCAAAAGTTGTCCGCCAGCCCGGACAACGGTTACCGCGAGTGCGAATCGAGGACGTTATGCGTGAGGTCAGCCGGAGGGGGATCCTCGGTCTTGGTGCGGGAGCGATGGCGTCACTGGCCGTCGCCGGCTGCTCCTCGCCGGGATCGAAGCCGAAGCCGAAGGAGACGCAACAGGCCAAGCCGATCGGTGACGGCTCGACCTCCCGGGGCGCCCAGCGGCCGAAGGAGCCGAAGCCGGAGCGGCTGGAACGGGGCCAGAAGCCGCCGCAGTTCGTGGTCTTCTCGTGGGACGGCGCGGGAGAGGTCGGCAACGGTCTCTTCCCGCGGTTCCGCAAGCTGGCCAAGGACCACGGCGCCACCATGACCTTCTTCCTCTCCGGCATCTACTGCCTGCCGGAGTCGAAGAAGTCGATGTACCGGCCGCCGAACAACCCGGTCGGCGCCTCCGATATCGGCTATCTCACCGATGAGCACATCCGGGCGACCCTGGAGAACGTGCGGAAGGCGTGGCTGGAGGGCCATGAGATCGGCACCCACTTCAACGGCCACTTCTGCGCCGGAAGCGGTTCGGTCGAGCACTGGACGCCCGCCCAGTGGAAGTCCGAGATCGACCAGGCTGTGTCCTTCGTCACGGAATGGCGGACGAACACCGGCTTCAAGGACCTCGATCCGCTGCCGTTCGACTACCACAAGGAGCTCATCGGCGGCCGGACCCCGTGTCTGAAGGGCCAGGACAACCTGCTGCCGACGGCCAAGAAGCTGGGCTGGCGCTATGACGCCAGCTCACCCGGCGGGCGGCAGGTGTGGCCCTCGAAGAAGCAGGGGCTGTGGGACTTCCCGTTGCAGCAGATTCCCTTTCCCGGGCACACCTTCGAAGTGCTCTCGATGGACTACAACATCCTGGCCAACCAGTCGCAGAATTCCACGAACGGTTCGCCGGCGAGGTACCCGGGCTGGCGCAAGCAGGCCACGGAGGCTTACATATCCGGATTCCGGCGCGCCTATGAGAGCAATCGCGCGCCGCTGTTCATCGGAAACCACTTCGAGCAGTGGAACGGCGGCATCTATATGGACGCCGTCGAAGAAGCGCTGAAGCATATGGCGGACGAGAAGCACAAGGACGTGCGGCTGGTCTCCTTCCGGCAGTTCACGGACTGGCTGGACGCCCAGGACCCGGCGGTCCTGGAGGATCTGCGCTCGTTCGAGGTGGGCGAGGCCTGGCGGGCCAACCGCTGACCGACCGCTGACGGCCCGGGGCGTGGCTGCGGAACCGTACGCGGCGGCCGGGCCAAGGGGGGTGGCGAAGATCCCCAAAAGGTCCATGCGAAACTTTTCACATGAGTGCCTGCCGCGCCCCTCGGCGCATCGCGACCCGTCGCGCAACCGTGCTGGCCACCGGCGCCGCGGTTGCCGCGCTGGCCCTTACCGCCTGTGGTTCCGGCGGTGCCTCGGGCGGCTCCTCCGACACCAAGTTCGTGCAGGGCAAGGGCGGTGTGGACACCGTTCCCCGGAGCAAGCGCACCGACGCTCCCGAGCTGTCGGGGGAGACCCTCGCGGACAAGCGGCTCGATGTCGCCGACTACAAGGGCAAGATCGTCGTGCTGAACGTCTGGGGTTCGTGGTGTGCGCCATGCCGGGCGGAGGCGCCGAACCTCGCCAAGGTCGCGAAGGAGACCAAGCGCGACGGCGTGGAGTTCGTGGGGATCAACACGCGTGACAACGACCGCGCCCCCGCGCGCAGGTTCGAGAAGTCGTTCGGCGTCGAGTACCCGAGCCTGTACGACCCGATGGGGAAGCTGATGCTGCGCTTCCCCAAGGGCAGCCTCAATCCGCAGGCCATCCCGTCCACCATCGTCCTGGACCGGGACGGCAAGATCGCGGCCCGGACGCTCACCGCGCTGAGCGAGGAGCGGCTCCGTACGATGCTCGACCCCCTGATCGCGGAGAAGTGAGCTCCGTGAGCACACTGGCCGCCGTCTCCGGATACAACGAGACCGTGATGACCGGGGGACTGCTGGTCTCCCTGCCGATCGCCGTCTTCGCCGGACTGGTCTCCTTCTTCTCCCCCTGTGTGCTGCCGCTGGTGCCGGGCTATATGTCGTATGTCACGGGGATCACCGGCGCCGATCTCGCCGAGGCGCGACGCGGCCGGATGCTCGCGGGCGCCTCGCTGTTCGTGCTCGGGTTCAGCGCGGTCTTCGTCTCCGGTGGGGCCCTCTTCGGCAACTTCGGCCAGGACCTCCAGGAGCACCGGGAGACCCTGAGCAAGATCCTCGGGGTGGTCACCATCGTGCTGGGCCTGGCCTTCATGGGGGTGCTGAAGGGCTTTGGACAGCGGGAGTTCCGCTTCCACATCAAGCCCACCATGGGGCTGGCGGGCGCCCCGGTGCTGGGGGTCCTGTTCGGCGTCGGATGGACGCCGTGTCTCGGGCCGACGCTCAGCGCCGCCAGCACCCTGGCCTTCCAGCAGGGGACGGCGGCGCGCGGCGCGCTGCTCGTCGCCGCCTACTGTCTGGGGCTGGGGCTGCCGTTCATAGCGGTGGCCCTCGCCTACCGCCGTACGCTGGGCGCCTTCGGCTGGGTCAAGCGGCACTACGTCTGGGTGATGCGGGCCGGTGGCGGGCTGCTGATCACCCTGGGGGTGCTGATGCTCACCGGCGTGTGGGACACCATGATGAGCGAAATGCAGAGCTGGGCCGCGGGCTTCAACGTTGGGATCTGATCGATGTCCACCACCGATACCGACACCGCGGCCGACAAGGCGGCCGACGCCACCGCCGAGGAGAGCGAACTCGGCGCGGCGGGCTCGCAGCTGTCCACGGCGCCCGCCGAGGAGATCAACCTCCCCTCGCTGGGGGTGCTGGGCTGGGCCCGGTGGTTCTGGCGCCAGCTGACCTCGATGCGGGTCGCCCTGCTGCTGCTCTTCCTGCTGTCGCTGGGCTCGATCCCCGGTTCGCTGATCCCGCAGACCAGCATCGATCAGCTCAAGGTCGAGAGCTTCAAGGACAAGCATCCGACGCTGACGCCGGTCTACGAGAAGCTCCAGCTGTTCCACGTCTACAGCTCGGTGTGGTTCTCCGCGATCTACATCCTGCTGTTCATCTCGCTGATCGGCTGCATCGTGCCGCGCACCTGGCAGTTCGTCGGTCAGCTGCGCGGCCGCCCGCCGGGCGCCCCGCGCCGCCTCACCCGGCTTCCGGCGTATACGACCTGGCGCACCGACGCCGCGCCGGAGGAGGTGCTCCGGGCCGCCAAGAGGATCATGAAGGGGCGCCGCTTCCGCACCGAGGGCTCGGGAGACGCGGTCGCCGCGGAGAAGGGCTATCTGCGCGAGGTGGGCAACCTCCTCTTCCATATCGCGCTGATCGTGCTGCTGGTGTCCTTCGCCGCCGGGCAGCTGTGGAAGGTCGAGGGCAGCAAGCTGGTCGTGGAGGGCGACGGCTTCAGCAACAGCCTGGTGAGCTACGACGACATCAAGTCGGGCCAGCTGTTCGACCGCGACGATCTGCCCCCCTTCGGCTTCCAGCTGGACCGCTTCACCGCGACCTACGAGCGCAGCGGTCCGCAGATGCGCACCCCGCGCACCTTCAACGCCGACGTCACCTACTGGGAGGGTGCGGACGGCGCCGAGCGCACGTCCCGGATCAAGGTCAACGAGCCGCTCGAGATCGCGGGTTACAAGGTCTATCTGCTGAACCACGGCTATGCGCCGGTGGTCACGGTCAGGGACGGAAAGGGCGAGGTCGCCTACAAGGGGCCGGTGGCCGGTCTGCCGATCGACGGGGCCAACCTCACCGAGAGCATGGTGATCAAGGTCCCGGACTATCGCAACAAGGCGGGCAAAAAGGATCAAATCGCCTTCCAGGGTCAGTTCCTGCCCACCTGGGTGCGCAGCCAGGGGATGTTCTCCGTTTTCCCCGCGCTGGACAACCCGGCGCTGGTGCTGACCGCCTACCACGGCAGCCTCGGCGTGGACGGCGGTACTCCGCAGAGCGTGTACCAGCTGGACAAGTCGCGGATGAAGCAGTTCATGGAGTCCGACGGCAAGACCAAGTACGCCCGGGCGCTCGGGGTCGGCGACACCATGAAGCTGCCGAACGGCGCGGGCTCGCTGAAGTTCGACGGGATCAAGGAGTGGGCCAGCTTCCAGGTCTCCCACAAGCCCGGTACCGAGGGCGCCCTGATCGGCGCCGTCGCCGCCCTGGTGGGCCTGGCCGCGTCCCTGTTCATCCAGCGCCGCCGGGTGTGGGTGCGCGCGGTGGCCGGCAAGGACGGCACCACCGTGATCGAGATGGCCGGGCTCGGCCGCAGCGAGTCCGCCAAGCTGCCGGAGGAGCTGGCCGATCTGGCCGTCCGCCTCCAGGCCGAAGCGCCCCCCGCGCCCGAAGCCGACGCGTCCCCCGCCTCCGAAGCCGACGCGTCCGAAGCCGTCGCACCAGCCGCGTCCGGGACGGATCCGGAACGCCAACCGGAACCCACACCGGAATCGACGTCGGAACCCGAGTCGGAGGAGGGACCGGAAGCTGATCCGGCGCCCGGGACCGACGGCACGGATCCGGCAGATCCATCCGAAGGAGCGCACGCGTGAACCTCGCCGCCGAAGTCAACGAGACACTGGCGCACAACAGCAATGTGCTGATCTATTCGGCGATGGCGGTCTACACCCTCGCCTTCCTCGCCCATATCGCCGAGTGGGTGTTCGGCAGCCGCAGCGCCGTCGGCCGCACCGCCGCCGCGATCACCGCCGAGGCGGCCGCCGCCCCCTCCCGCGCCCAGGTCGCCGTCCGGGTCGGCGGGAACACCGCCGAGAAGGGCGGCACCGCCGTGCTGGAGCGGCCCAAGGTGATCACCCGCTCCGCCGCGGGCAGCCGGGACATCCCGGACGGCCCCGGCGCCGCGGGCGGCACCGAGAAGGGCGATGTGTACGGCCGGATCGCGGTGGGTCTGACCGTACTGGCGCTCCTCTTCCACACCGCCGGTGTGCTCACCCGCGCCCTGTCGGTGCGGCGCGCCCCCTGGGGCAACATGTACGAGTTCTCCACGACCTTCGCCATGGTCGCGGTCGCCACGTACCTCACGATGCTGGCGCTGAAGAAGAATGTGCGCTGGATCGGACTGCCGCTGGTCACCACGGTCCTCCTCGACCTCGGTCTCGCCGTCTCTGTCTTGTACACCGACAGCGACCAGTTGGTTCCCGCCCTCCACTCCTACTGGCTGTGGATCCACGTCAGCTGCGCGATCGTCTCCGGCGCCTCGCTGTACATCGGCGCCGTCTCCACGCTGCTCTACCTCTTCCGCGACCGGTACGAGGCGCGGCTGGAGGACCCGAAGGGGAAGAAGACCGGCCGGTTCGCCGCCTCCGTTCTGGAGCGGGTGCCCTCGGCGGCGTCCCTGGACAAGTTCGCCTACCGGATCAACGCCACGGTCTTCCCGCTGTGGACCTTCACGATCATCGCGGGCGCGATCTGGGCCGAGGCCGCCTGGGGCCGCTACTGGGGCTGGGACCCCAAGGAGGTCTGGTCCTTCATCACCTGGGTCGCCTACGCCTGTTATCTGCACGCCCGGGCCACCGCGGGCTGGAAGGGCCGTAAGGCCGCGTACCTCGCGCTGATCGCTTTCGGCTGCTACCTGTTCAACTACTACGGCGTGAACATCTTCGTCACCGGCAAGCACTCCTACGCCGGGGTCTGACCGGTCCCCGGGGTCTGACCGGTCCGGCGACCCCGCCCCGCGGGTAACGGGTCACCCGGGGAGGGGTACGAGCATCCGCTCGTGCCCCTCCCCGCCGTGACGTCCTACTCGTTGGTGTCCCCGAGGCCCTCGCCCTTGCGGCGCAGCTCTTCCTCGCGGCGGCGCAGATCGGCCTCCCAGCTCTTCAGCCGCTCCTCGTCGTCCTCCGCGGGCGGCTCTCCCGCCTCCCCCGTGTCCTTCTGCTCGCCCAGCGACTTCAGGAACTCGGGGTTGTCGTCCGGCGCGACCCAGCCGCCACCGCGCGAACCGGCCCGGGGTCCGTCCCCGCCCTGGCCGCCCGCCGCGCGCCGACGGCCCGCGATCAGCCAGGAGACCGAACCGACGACCGGGAACAGCAGCACCAGAATCGCCCAGATCGGCTTGGGGAGATAACGGATGTCCTGCTCGTCGGTGGTGATGCAGTCGATGAACGCGTAGATGCTGAGTGCCAGCGGCACCAGGATCATCAGCACCCGGAGCATGAGGCGATCCCCCTGCGTGTGGTGTTCGGGGCCGGGGGCACGGCCCCCAGTTACGGGACCAGGGTAGTGCGTACCGGATACTGGACCGCATGGCTTATGACGATCTTCGTTCCTTTCTGCGGGCGCTGGACAGGGAAGGTGACCTCAAGCGGGTCAAGGCCGAAGTCGACCCGCACCTGGAGGTCGGCGAGATCGTCGACAGGGTCAACAAGGCGGGCGGCCCCGCGCTGCTCTTCGAGAACGTCAAGGGCTCGTCGATGCCGCTGGCGATGAACGTCTACGGCACCGACCGCCGCCTGCTGAACGCCCTCGGCCTGCGCTCCTACGACGAGATCAGCGAGAAGATCGGCGGGCTGGTCAAACCCGAGCTGCCGCACGGCTTCGGCGGTATCCGCGAGGCGTTCGGGAAACTGGGCGCCATGGCGCACGTACCGCCGAAGAAGGTCAGGGAAGCGCCCGTCCAGGAGACCGTCCTCACCGGTGAGGACGTCGATCTGGAGGCGCTCCCGGCCCTGTTCACCTGGCCCGAGGACGGCGGCTCGTTCTTCAACCTGGGCCTGACGCACACCAAGCACCCGGAGACCGGGGTGCGCAATCTCGGCCTCTACCGCCTCCAGCGCCATGACCGCCGCACCATCGGGATGCACTGGCAGATCCACAAGGACAGCCGTAACCACTACCAAGTGGCCGCACGGCGCGGTGAGAAGCTGCCGGTGGCCATCGCCTTCGGCGCGCCGCCCGCGGTGACGTACGCCTCCACCGCCCCGCTGCCCGGCGATATCGACGAGTACCTCTTCGCCGGGTTCCTCCAGGGCCGGCGGATCGAGATGGTCGACTGCAAGACGGTGCCGCTCCAGGTCCCGGCCCACGCCGAGGTGGTCATCGAAGGGTGGCTGGAGCCGGGGGAGATGCTGCCGGAGGGTCCGTTCGGCGACCACACCGGCTTCTACACCCCGCAGGAGCCGTTCCCGGCGCTGACCATCGACTGCGTGACGATGCGCAGGCGGCCGCTGTTGCAGTCGATCGTGGTGGGGCGGCCGCCGACCGAGGACGGTCCGCTGGGCCGGGCCACCGAGCGGTTCTTCCTCCCACTGCTCAAGATCGTCGTCCCGGACATCGTGGACTACCACCTCCCCGAGTCCGGCGGCTTCCACAACTGCGCGATCGTCTCGATCGACAAGAAGTACCCCAAGCACGCGCAGAAGGTGATGCACGCCATCTGGGGCGCCCACATGATGTCGCTCACCAAGCTGATCGTGGTGGTCGACGCCGACTGTGATGTGCACAACCTCCATGAGGTCTCCTGGCGCGCGCTGGGCAACACGGACTACGCACGCGACCTCACCGTGGTCGAGGGCCCGGTCGACCATCTCGACCACTCCTCGTACCAGCAGTTCTGGGGCGGCAAGGCCGGGATCGACGCCACCGCGAAATGGCCCGAGGAGGGCTATACGCGCGACGGCGGCTGGCCCCGCATGGTCGAGTCCGATCCCGCGACATCCGACCGGGTGACGCGCCGTTGGAAGGAGTTCGGGCTGTGACATCGGCCGCCGCTGCCGCGCCGCGCCCCGGGGCCACCAAGTCGTTCCTGCGGCTGGTGATGATCGAGCACTCCGTCTTCGCGCTGCCCTTCGCCTATATCGCCGCGCTCACCGCGATGTTCCGGCTGGACGAGACCGTCCACTGGACCCGGCTGCTGCTGATCACGGTGGCGATGGTGGGGCTGCGCACCTTCGCGATGGCCGCGAACCGGATCATCGACCGCGAGATCGACGCCCGTAATCCGCGCACCGCCGGGCGCGAACTGGTCACCGGTGCCGTGTCCGTGCGCACCGCGTGGACCGGGGCGTTCATCGCGCTCGCGGTCTTCCTGGGCGCCGCGGCCCTGCTGAACCCGCTGTGTCTGGTGCTGGCGCCGGTCGCCGTGGTGCCGATGGTGGTCTATCCGTACGGCAAGCGGTTCACCGACTATCCGCACGCGATCCTCGGGCTGGCCCAGGCGATGGGTCCGGTCGGCGCCTGGATCGGGGTCACCGGTGAGTGGTCCTGGGAGGCGGTGGTCCTGGGGCTCGCGGTCGGCGTCTGGATCGGCGGCTTCGACCTGATCTTCGCCTGCCAGGACGTGGCCGCCGACCGGGCACACGGGGTGCGGTCGGTCCCGGCCCGCTTCGGGATCGCGGGGGCGCTGTACGGGGCGCGCGTCTGCCATGTGCTCACCACCGCCCTGCTGGTCTGGTACGCGGTGGCCACGGACGCCGGGGCGTTCTTCTGGGCGGGGCTGGTGATCGTCGCGGTGGCCTTCGGGTACGAGCACACCATCGTGCGTCCGGGCGATCTGTCGCGGCTGAACCGCGCCTTCTTCACGGTCAACGGCTTCATCGGGATCGCGCTGTTCTGCTGTGCGCTGCTCGACCTGGTGGTGCGGGGGCTGAGCCTGTGAGAGCGGCCGGACGGCGGCGGATAGGCTCGGTCGTGTGGAGCCGCCGCAGGAGCCGTACAGGCCGTACGAACAGGTGAGCCGCCGCCCCTGGGTGGTCGGTGTGTCCGGTGCGTCCGGGACGCCCTTCGCCGCCTCGGTGCTGCGCGCGCTGCTGACGGCGGGTGAGGCCGTCGATCTGGTGATCAGCCGGGCGTCCCGGCTGACGCTGCTGGACGAGACCGGGATCGCCTTCCGGGACGCGCACTGGCAGGAGGATCTGCGCCGTTGGCTGGCCCGTGGCGCGGACGGCACCCCCGACGCCTTCGAGGTGCCGGCCGGGGTGGCGGATGTGCGCCACTGGGCGGCCGGGGACCTGGCCGCCGGGCCGTCCTCCGGCTCTTACGAGACCAAGGGGATGCTGATCGTCCCGGCCAGCACCGCGTGTGTGGCCGGAGTGGCGCTGGGGCTGTCCAAGGATCTGCTCCAGCGGGCGGCGAGCGTGACGCTCAAGGAGCGGCGCAGGCTCGTGGTCGCCGTACGGGAGACCCCGCTGAACGGCCGGACGCTCCGGCACCTGGTGTCGCTGGACGAGGCGGGCGCGGTGGTGCTGCCCGCCTCTCCGGCGTTCTACGCGGGGGCGACGCATATCCAGGACCTGGTGGACTTCGTCGCGGGGCGGGTACTGGACGCGGCCGGGGTGCCGCACAAGCTGTACCGCCGGTGGGAGGGGGAACTCGGTGGGGACCGGGGGAGGGGCTAGCGGGTCCAGCGCTTCCGGGCCAGCGCGGCGCGGGCCGCGACGACGACCGCGCGGCGCCCCGCGCGGGAGGTGGGCCGATGGGTCGCACGCGAGCGGTTGGCCAGGTCCCGCAGCTCATGCATGCGGGCTTCAAGACCTTCGATCGTGTACACGGTGAGTCTCATCTCCTGAGGAAAAACAGGTCGATCGCCTAAAAGATTTACAGGGCCTGTGGCCCTGATGCCTTAGATTCTACATGTAATGTCGCTCGAACTCTGAATAATGGAAGGCGTACGGCATATGGACGCGGTGGACAGGCAGCTCATCCAGGCGCTGCGGGAGAACGGCAGGGCCTCGTACGCGGAGCTGGGCAGGCTCGTCGGCCTGTCCGGGCCCAGCGTCACGGACCGGATCAACCGCCTGGAGGCGGCCGGTGTCATCACCGGTTATCGCGCGACCGTCGACGCCGCCTCCCTCGGGCTCGGGGTCACCGCGCTGATCGGCATCCAGCTCTCCGACGCCACCGACCACGAGGACGTGGCGCAGCGGATGCGCGAGCTGGCCGAGATCGAGGACTGCTGGTTCATCGCGGGCGACGACTCCTACATGCTCAAGGTGCGCGCCTCGGACGTGGACGGCCTGGAGCGGACCATCCGCCGGCTGTCCGGCACCAAGGGCGTCTCCCGGACCCGCACCACGATCGTGCTGTCCACCAAGTGGGAGAACCGGGTCGGAGAACTCCCGGAGGACATCGAGGCGTAGTCTCGGCGAAGCCGATATCGGCAGTGGAAGGGCCGGACAGACACGGCCGGACGCAGGGGGCGAACGCATGGGAGGCGACCGCGTGACGGCGACCACACACGACGCGGGTTTCAAGCGGGAGTTGGAGCAGAAGGTTCGCGCGGGGGAGCGGCTCTCCCGTGAGGACGGCATCGCCCTGTACGCGTCCGACGATCTGGCGTGGCTCGGCGGCCTGGCCCATGAGGTCCGCACCCGCAAGAACGGTGACGTCGTCCACTTCAACGTCAACCGTCACCTCAATATGACGAACGTGTGCACCGCGTCCTGCGCCTACTGCTCGTTCCAGCGCAAGCCGGGCGAGAAGGACGCGTACACGATGCGGATCGAGGAGGCGGTGCGGCTCGCCAAGGCGATGGAGGGCGAGAACCTCACCGAGCTCCACATCGTCAACGGACTGCACCCCACCCTCCCCTGGCGCTACTACCCGCGGTCGCTGCGGGCGCTGAAGGAGGCGCTGCCGGAGGTCTCGCTGAAGGCGTTCACCGCCACCGAGATCCACCACTTCGAGAAGATCTCGGGACTCGGCGCCTCGGAGATCCTCGACGAGCTGATCGACGCCGGTCTGGAGTCGCTGACCGGCGGCGGCGCCGAGATCTTCGACTGGGAGGTCCGCCAGCACATCGTCGACCACGAGACCCACTGGGAGGACTGGTCGCGGATCCACCGGCTGGCTCACCAGAAGGGGCTGAAGACGCCCTCCACCATGCTGTACGGGCATATCGAGGAGCCCCGGCACCGGGTGGACCACGTCCTGCGGCTGCGTGAGCTCCAGGACGAGACCGGTGGTTTCCAGGTCTTCATCCCGCTGCGTTACCAGCATGACTTCGTGGACATGAAGGACGGCAAGATCCGTAACCGGCTCCAGGCGCGCACCACCATGGCGACCGGCGCCGAGGCGCTGAAGACCTTCGCGGTCTCCCGGCTGCTGTTCGACAACGTTCCGCATGTGAAGGTCTTCTGGGTCATGCACGGTGTGCAGACCGCGCAGCTCGCGCTCAACCACGGTGCGGACGATATGGACGGCTCGGTCGTCGAGTACAAGATCACGCACGACGCGGACAACTACGGCACGCCCAACAAGCTGACCCGTGACGATCTGCTGGAGCTGATCCGGGACGCGGGCTTCCGCCCGGTCGAGCGGAACACCCGCTACGAGATCATCCGCGAGTACGAGGGCCCGGACGCGGACCGGCGGGAGTCGCCGCAGCCCATGCGGGTGTGAGTTCCCGGCTGGTTCCGACTGGTTATCGTCGATCCATGGCACTGACGTTCGCACTCGACCCGGCCGTCACCCCCGAACTGCGCGACGGGATATGCGCCCTGTGGGCCGACACCTCGAACGCGGACGGGGCGGTCGGCTTCGTCCCGCCCGTCACGGTCGACGACGTCCGCTCCGAGCTGGTCAAACACCTGGTGGCGATGGCCGAGGACCGCGCCCGGCTGCTGATCGGCCGGGACGAGGACGGCGCGGTCGCCGCGACCGCCGTCCTCGGCCTCAACACCCACCGGCTGATGCGCCACTGGTGCTGGCTGTTCACCGTGATGGTGCACCCCTCCCACCAGGGCAAGGGGTACGGCCAGGCGCTGATGGCGGCGGTCGAGGAGGCCGCCCGCGGCCTGGACGGGATCACCGGGATCCGGCTGACCTGCCGCGGCGGCCGCGGCCTGGAGCGGTTCTACGGCGCCTGCGGCTACAAGGAGGTCGGCCGGGTACCGGACGCGATCCGCGTCGCGGAAGACGAGTTCCGCGACGACATCACGATGTGGCTGCCGCTGAATTGATCGAAATCCGGACGTGCTTCACTGGGAGGGCAGTATCCCCCCAGCAGAAAGAAGACCAGCCGTGTCACTCCAGCTGAGCGCCACGTTCCGCTACACCCTGATGCGCCTGGGAATCTTCGCCGGTTCCTTCCTGGCCATCTGGGCGCTGGTCTGGTTCCGGCTGGTCCCCTCCGGCTTCGGCCGCTCGAACCTGTTCTGGGTGGCCCTGCTCGCCCTGATCGTCTCCGCCCCGCTCAGCTGGGTGCTGCTGCGCAAGCAGCGGGAGGCCATGGCGGTCCAGGTCGCCGGGCGGGTGGACCGGGCCAAGGAGCGCCTGGCGGCGAACCAGAGCCAGGAGGACGGCGTCTGACCGGTCCCGCACCGGCCGCGCCTGTAACCCTCCTCACACCTCGGCAACGCCCCCCGGGCCAGCGTCCGCTGCCCCGGGGGGCGTTGCCGCGTTCCGGCCCGGCCGGGGTAAAAGAAAACCTTTGGGTTCCCCAAAGCAGTGGTGTTAATGTACGTGCCATGAAGACAGCAGCCGCGCCCCGTATCGCAGCGAGCGTTCCGCTCGTGGCGCGCCTGCACATCGATCTTTGCCGCTGCCTGTCCGCGGCCTGTCGCCGCCGCTGACCCCCTCGCGTACAGCGGCCGGAGATCCCCGTACGGACTCCTGGCTTTCTTCACCCTCTTTGACCTCCCCCGGAGTGTGTCCGTTGTCGTCCGTCCCCGAGGCGTCCGCCGCGACGTCCCCCAAGACGCCGTCGTCCTTCCGTCTGCCCAAGGTCCCCTTCTGGGCCCAGATCCTGCTCGGCCTGGTGCTGGGCGTGCTGCTCGGCTGGGTCGCCCGGAGCGGTGACGTCGGCTGGCTGGTCACCACCCTCGACAAGATCGGCACGATCTTCGTCCAGCTGCTGAAGCTGGCCGTGGCCCCGCTGGTCTTCTTCGCGATCCTGATATCGATCACCAACCTGCGGAACGTCAACAACGCCGCCCGGCTGGCGACCCGCACCCTGCTGTGGTTCATGGCCACCTCGCTGATCGCGGTCGCCATCGGCCTCACCATCGGCCTGCTCACCAACCCCGGCTCCGGTACCGACCTCACCCCCAAGGACGGCGCCAAGCCCGAGGAGGCCGGCTCCTGGCTGGACTTCCTGACCGGGATCGTGCCGACCGACGTCGTCACGCCGTTCACCGAGCTCAACGTCCTCCAGATCGTCTTCCTCGCCGCCGTGGCGGGCGTCGCCGCCCTCCAGCTCGGCGAGAAGGCCCAGCCGATCCTGAACCTGAGCCAGGCCGTACTGGAGCTGCTCCAGAAGGCGCTGTGGTGGGTCATCCGGCTCGCCCCGCTGGGCACCCTCGGCCTCATCGGCTTCGCCATCGCCGAGTACGGCTGGGACCTCATCGGCAAGTACGCGACCTTCACCGCCGACATCTACATCGGCTGCGCGCTGGTGATGTTCGGCGTCTACCCGCTGCTGCTCTCCACGGTCGCCAAGGTCAACCCGCTGAACTTCTTCAAGGGCGCCTGGCCCGCCATCCAGCTCGCCTTCGTCTCCCGCTCCTCGGTCGGCACCATGCCGCTGACCCAGAAGGTCACCGAACGCCTCGGCGTCCCCAAGGAGTACGCCTCCTTCGCGGTGCCGTTCGGCTCCACGACGAAGATGGACGGCTGCGCCTCGATCTACCCGGCCATCGCCGCGATCTTCATCGCCCAGATCTTCGACGTCCAGCTGGGCATCGGCGACTACCTGCTGATCGCCTTCGTCTCGGTCATCGGCTCCGCCGCCACCGCGGGCCTCACCGGCGCCACGGTCATGCTGACCCTGACCCTCTCCACCCTGGGCCTGCCCCTGGAGGGCGTCGGCCTGCTGATGGCCATCGACCCGGTCCTCGACATGATGCGCACCGCGACCAACGTGGCGGGCCAGGCGCTGGTCCCGGTACTGGTCTCGGCCCGGGAGAAGATCCTCGACCGCGACGCCTACGCCCACGCCTCCGCGTCCCCGCTGGACGACCAGGACGGCGCCGCCCAGGCGGACCCGGCCGAACCGCAGCTGGCCGCCGCGTAACCCCGCGACCGGCCCACCGCCGAAGCCGCGCCCCCGAGCCCCCGGACCCCACCGAGGTCCGGGGGCCGGTGTGTTGGGCGGCTGGATAGAGTGATCGTCATGTCGGCTGCGATCCGGCGCGCGCCTGGGCTGGCCGGCGATATGGGGGTGCGGGGGCACGATCGACGAGGGGGCGGTCTGCGTGGGCGGGGCGACGAGGGGCAAGCGCGTACCGCGGGCGGTACGGGAGCAGCAGATGCTGGACGCGGCGGTGCGGGCGTTCGCGCGCAGTGGCTATCAGCACGCCTCGATGGATGAGATAGCGGAGGGGGCGGGGGTCTCCAAACCGCTGGTCTATCTCTATCTCCACTCCAAGGAGGAGCTGTTCGCGACGTGCATACGGCGCGAGGCCGCGGCCCTGGTGACGGCGGTGCGGGCCGCGGTCGAGCGGGGGGCGCCCGCCGACCGGCAGCTGTGGAGCGGGCTGAGCGGGTTCTTCGCGCACACCGCCGCCCATCCGGACGGCTGGACACTGCTGCATGTCCAGGCCCGTACGCATGGACGGCCGTTCGCGCATGAGGTGGCCGCGATGCGGGAGGAGCTGGTGGCCTTCGTGACCCAGCTGCTGGCCGTCGCGGCGCGGGACAACGGGGCGCGGGAGCGGCTGGACCGCGCGGATGTGGCCGCCATCGCGTATGCCCTGGTGGGCGCGGCGGAGTCGCTGGCCGACTGGGCGGGCGACCGGGGCGGACCGTCGGCCCGGGAGGCGGCGGCGACCCTCATGGACTTCGCCTGGGCCGGGCTGGGTAATGTGCTGCGGGGCGGGGGCTGGTCCCGCGAGACCGTCTCGCACCGGGCCGCCCACGGCGGTTGACGCCTCGTCAGCCGCCGCGCTCCCGGGCGCGGTGGTCACCCGGCCGGGCGCGCGCGTCCGCGGTGCGCCGCCGTCGGACTCCGCGCGGTGGCTAGTCTCGACAGGCCCGGTCGGACGTGTGAGAGCGGTGAGCGAGTATGGCCATGAATCGTCTTCCCGCCACGGCCGAGGGTCTCGGCCTGCGGCCGCATCCGGAGGGTGGCTGGTACCGGGAGACCTGGCGCAGTGAGGTGTCGGCGCGGTTCCCGGGGTACGCCGGTGAGCGGGCGACGGCCACGGCGATCTACTTCCTGCTGACTCCGGGTGAGGAGTCCCGCTGGCATGTGGTGCGCTCGGCCGAGCTGTGGCTGTGGCACAGGGGCGGTCCGCTGCGGCTGCTGCTGGGCGGGGCGGGGGAGCGGCCGGAGGCGGACCGGCCCACCGAGGTGGTGCTGGGGCCCGATATCGCGGACGGGCAGCGGCCCCAGGCGGTCGTGCCGCCCGGGGTGTGGCAGTCGGCGCGTCCGGCGGCGGACGAAGAGGTCCTGGTGAGCTGTGTGGTCTCACCGGGTTTCGACTTCGCCGACTTCCGCCTGCTGGAGGACTGACCCGCCTCACCGCTGCCCGGCGGCGGGGTGCGTGCGCCCTGAGTGCCCGACCCGTACCCGACGCGTACTCGACGCGCGGCCCCGGTACGGCCGGTGGTACCGGGTTCGCTCCCGCCGCCCCCGTACAGCGCCGCGGCCGAGCGCCCCGCGGGGCGAACGCGTACTCGGAGCCGGGGGTCAGCTCCGCCGCAGCAGCTCCTCCCGCAACGCGGTCAGCTGGTGTGAGGTCTCCACCGCCCGGGTCTCGTCGAGCGTGGCGAGCGCGAGCAGCAGCGCGTCCGCGACGACCAGACCGGCGAGCGATTCGGCCGTGATGCCCGTCGGGGTGTGCGGAGCGGTGAGCACCGCTTCGATTCGGCCCTCGAAGGCGTTGCCCAGCTCGTCCGTGACGAAGAGGACCTTCGCCCCTACCGCGCGCGCCCGCTCCACCAGCACGGTGAACTCCGCGAGCGGTCGGCCCGGCTGGAAGACCACGACCGCGTCGCCGCGCCCGAGAGGGAGGAGCGAGTCGGCGAAGGCGAAACCGGTGGCGCCGATGAAGCGGGCCCGGCGGCCGAGCCTGCCGAGGGCCAGCGCCAGATGGCGGGCGGCCAGCTCGGAGGCGGCGACGCCGTAGCAGTAGACCTCGGCCGCCTCGGCGAGGGTGGTCACCGCGCGCTTGAAGGTGTCGGCGTCGGTCAGCCGCCGGCAGTGCTCGATACGCTCCCGTGCCTCGTCGAAGACATCGGACCAGATGGCCTCCAGGTCCTGGCCGACGTGGGCGATCCGCTGCTTGAGCCGTACTTCGGGAGCCACGGCCGAGGTGAAGTCGGTGGTCAGCGAGCGCTTGAGGGCGGGCAGCCCGGCGTAGCCGAGCCGCTGGAGGGCGCGGACGACCGTGGCGTTGCTGGTGCCGCTGGCGGAGCCGAGCTCCTGGGCGCTGGCGAAGAGCAGCTGCTCGGCGGGGGCGTTCGCGAGGTACTGGGCGACGCTCCGCTCGGAGGCGGACAGCTCGTCCCACAGGTCGCGGACGGCGGCCCGCAGCCGCGTCACGCCGGTCTCACGTTCTGGATTCTTCATTACAACCATTGACTTCCGTGTGGTCGCCATTACGATCCTGGGCAGTGCATTCCAAGAGCTCCCGTTGCTGAAATGGACGTTACAGCAGTAAGTCGCGGCGCGGGGCCATGGTGAGGAGAAGCATGGCAACACGCACCCTTCCGGTCATCGAGATCTCCGGTACCCCCACCGAGCGCGGACGGCGGTACGGGGAGGCCGTCCGTGACCGGATCCGGACGGCGCTCGACTACTACGAGGCCGCCTTCGGCGCCTCCTCCGGGCTGACCTGGGACCAGGTGACCGCCCGCGCCGCCCGCTGGCTGGAGCCCGTCCGCGATCACGCGCCGCACTTGGCCGACGAGATGAGCGGGATCGCCGACGGGGCCGGGGTGTCACTGCTCGACATCCTCGCGCTCAACGCCCGCGGCGAGGTCCTCTACGACAAGTCGTTCGTGGAGATGGCGGAGGGAAGGGCGGAAGCCGGGGAGCCCGAGCCCGCCGAGGGCTGTACCTCCTTCGCCGCCTTCGGGGAGGCCAGCGGCGACGGCCATGTCTACGCCGGTCAGAACTGGGACTGGCGGGCCGGGGTCGCCGACACCGTCGTCATGCTCCGTGTCGTCCAGCCGCCCGCCCCCACCCTCGTCATGCAGGTCGAGGCCGGGCAGATCGGCCGCCAGGGCGCGAACTCCGCGGGTATCGCGCTCAACGCCAACGGGCTCGGCGGTCGCTTCGACGCCGCCGTCGGACTGCCGCAGACCGTCGTCCGGCGCAGTGTGCTGGATCAGCCGAGCATCACCGACGCGCTCGAGGTGCTGTGCCGCACCCGGGCGCATATCGCCAGCAACGCCCTGCTGACCTGCCGCGGAGGCTTCGCGATCGATCTGGAGACCACCCCCGCCGGGCATGGCTGGCTCTATCCGGAGGACGGTCTGCTGGTCCATGGCAACCACTACCAGGCCCAGCTCCCCGCCCGGCTGGCCGCCGCCGGATACCGGCCGGCGTCCTCCGACTCGCTGGTGCGGGTGCCGCGTGCCGAGGCCGGGCTGCGGGCGCTGCGCACCGCCGGTTCGCCCGACGCGTCGCGGAAGGTGATCCGGCAGGCGATGTCCGACCATCTCGGCCATCCCGAGTCGCTGTGCACCCACCCCGACCCCCGCGAACCCGCCCTCACCCACTGGACGACCCTCGTCTCCTCCTGTGTGGACCTGACCTCGGGCGACTACCACGTGACCGCAGGGACGCCCTGTGATCACGAGTACCAGCACATGCCCTGGAACCTCCACGACGGTCCGTACGGCCTGAACTGACGAGCATCAGGAGCCCCACCGTGAAACTCACCTCCCCACTGGCCGCGTTCGGCCTCGTCGGTGCGCTGCTGCTCACCGCCGGATGCTCCGGCGCGACGAACACCGGCGGCACCGGCCGGGCCGCCGATGCCTCCCGGCTTCGGCTCGACCCCACCACCCCCAAGGCGGCGGGCGCGCCGGGGACCGTCAACTGGCTGCTGGAGGACGAGCCGGACTCGCTCGACCTCGACACCCAGGGCACCAGCGCCGGGCGGACCGTCCTCAGCAATGTCTGCGAACGGCTCTATCAGCTGCGGCCCGATATGTCCGTACGCCCCTGGCTCGCGACCAAGGCGACGCGGCCCGATCCCACCACCCTCGTCCTCTCCCTCCGCCGCGATGTCACCTTCCACGACGGATCGAAGCTGACCGCCGACGATGTGCTGTGGAGCCTCAAGCGCCACGCGGATCCGGACATGGAGCAGTCGGACGAGTTCGCCAGCGTGAAGAAGATGGCCAAGACCGGCGACCATGAGGTCACCATCACCTTCAAGCGGCCGGACGCCCTGTTCACCAAGGCGCTCGCGGGGGACGCGGGCATCGTCTACCACCGCGACGGGGTCGAGCGGGCGGGCGAGGACTTCGGCACCCCGGGTCAGGGCGACGCCTGTTCCGGCCCCTACGCGCTGGCGCGCTGGAAGTCCGGCGACTCGCTGGCCATCCGGGCCTACGACGGCTACTGGGGCGCGAAGCCGCGGACCGACGAGGTGGTCTTCCGGTGGGCCACCGACACCGCGCTCGTCAACGCGCTGACCACCGGCGCCGCCGACGGCGCGTACACCGAGACCCCCAACACCGCCGCCGCGCTGCGCGGTAAGCGCGGGCTCGACGAGTACTACGGGCCGTCCACCGCCACCCTCACCCTCATCCCGACCGACCGCGGCGGGCTCACCGATCCGAGGATCCGCAAGGCGCTCTCGCTCGCCCTCGACCGTTCCGGAATAGCCAAGTCCGGATACGGCGGGCTGGTTCAGCCCTGGGCCACCCCGGTCGGCTCCGGCGCCTGGGGCTACCAGAAGCCCGTCTTCGCCGCCGCGCAGAAGAAGCTGGCGACGAACGTGCCCGCGCGCCCGGACGCGGACGACATCGCCGAGGCCAAGCGGCTGGTGAAGGCGGCCGGGGAGCCGGACGGGCCGGTCGTCATCGGCACCGACAGCAGCCAGGGCCGTACGGTCGTGGCGAGTGCGGTGCGCGCCGCGCTGCAACGCATCGGCCTCCAGGGGCAGATCAAGACCGTACCGACCGCGCAGTTCGAGGAGTTCTACAGCGACCCGCGGGCGCGCGCCGAGATCGATGTGCTCGCCGGTGACTGGTACATCTCCAAGAGCGATCCGCTCGGCTTCTACGACAACGGCCTGTCCGACAGCCCCAACAACTGGGTCGGCTACCGGAGCAGGGCCTATGACGCCAAGGTCGCCCAGGCGCTGCGGACCCTCGACGACGGCAAGCGCGCGAAGCTGGCGGTCGACATCCAACGGCGGTTCACCGACGCGGCGGTGTGGATCCCCCTCGCGCAGGTGCCGTCCATCCTCGTCATCGACGACAAGCTGACCGGACCGCCCGCCTCCATGGCCTACCTCTACTACCCATGGGCCGCCGACCTCGGCACCAAGGCACGCGGCGACAAGGCACCCGGCGACAAGGCCGACGCGCCGAAGGCGAAGGGCTGACCGCCATGTTCGCCAGGATCTCCCGACGTGTCGCGGGTCTGCTCGCGACCCTCCTCGCCGCCTCGTTCGTCATCTTCGCCGCCGTCTTCGCCGCACCCGGCGACCCCGCCGTCTTCCTCGCGGGCGGCCGCGACAAGCTGACCCCGGAGAAGCTCGCGGCCGTCCGCGAGCAGTACCACCTGGACGAGCCGCTGGTCGTCCAGTACGGCCGCTGGCTGTGGGACTGCGCCCACGCCGACCTCGGCCGCTCCTTCAAATACAGCGACCAGGTCGCCGACCTGCTCACCTCCCGGCTGCCCACCACACTCGCCCTGGTCGGCTACGCCACCGTGCTGTTCGTGGTGCTCGGCGTCGGCGCCGGGATCCTGGCCGCCGTCCGCCGCGGCTGGGTCGACTCGGCCGTCGTCGGCGCCACCACGCTCGCCGCCTCCGTCCCCTCCTTCGTCGCCGCCATCGCCCTGGTCTCGCTGTTCGGCGTGCGCCTCGGCTGGTTCCCGGTGACCGGCGGCGGTACGGGCTTCACCGGTACGGTCCACCACCTCACCCTCCCCGCCGTGTCCATGGCGCTCGGCGCGCTCGCCCTCATCAGCCGGGTGACCCGGCAGGCCATGCTGGACGCCGGCGCGGCCGACCATGTGGAGGTGGCGCGCGCCTCGGGGCTCGGCGAGCGCGACATCGTGCTGCGGCATGTGCTGCGCAACGCACTGGGCCCGATCGTCACCATGTGCGGCCTGGTCACCGCCGGAATGCTGGCCGGGACCGTGGTCATCGAGACCGCCTTCGGCCTCAGCGGTATCGGCTCGCTGCTGGTGGGTGCGATCAACACCCATGACTTCCCGGTCGCCCAGGCCGTCCTGCTGCTCATGGTCACCGGCTACATGGTCGTGACCACCCTCGTCGACCTGCTGCAACCCGTGTTCGACCCACGGGTGACGGCGGAGCGGAGCGCGACGTGACCACCACCCTCACCCCCGCGGGCATGGCATCCGCCGCGCCCCGCCGCCCCCGGACCCGGATCGGCACCCTGGTCGCGGGCGGGTTCCTCGTCCTGGTCGTGCTCGCGGCGGCGTTCGCACCGCTGCTGGCCCCGTACGCCCCCGACACCATCGATCTGAACGCCTCCCTCGTCGGCACCGGCGGGGACCATCCGCTCGGCACCGACGCCTCCGGTCAGGACCTGCTCTCCCGGGTGCTCCACGGGGCGCGTGGCAGTCTGCTCGCGCCCTTGCTGTTGCTCGCGCTCGCGGCGCTGATCGGTGTCACCCTCGGGACCGTCGCCGCCTGGCGCGGCGGCTGGGTGGACACCCTGCTGTCCCGGGTCACCGACGTGATGTACGCCTTCCCCGGGCTGCTCTTCGTCGTCCTGATCATCGCCGTGTTCGGCGCGGGTATCACCACCTCGGTGATCGCCCTCGGCTTCGCCTTCGCACCCACCGTCGCCAGGTACACCCGGAGCATCGCCCTCACCGAACGCGCCAAGCCCTATATCGACGCCTACCGCGTCCAGGGCATGAGTGGCACCCGTATCTGCGTCGCCCATCTGGTCCCGGGCCTCGCCCGCTCGCTCGTCGGCTATCTGGTCGTGCTCTTCGGCGAAGCCCTGATGAGCCTGGCCACCCTCAGCTATCTGGGCTTCGGCGCCCAGCCGCCCAGCTCGGACTGGGGGCTGATGGTGCAGGAGGGGCAGGCGGCCCTGGTGCAGGGCGCGTTGCTGCCCGCGATGGTGCCGGGAACGGCCGTCGCCGCCGTCGTCGTGGCCTTCAACGTGGTCGGCGTCCGGGCGGCGGACCGCCTGGGCACAGAAAGGTAGACCCGTGCTGCTGGAAATCAACCACCTCACCGTCGATCTCCCGGACCTCGCCCGGCCCCTGCTCGCCGATGTCTCCCTACGGGTCGCCGAGGGCGAAGTCGTGGGGCTGGTGGGCGAGTCGGGCTCCGGGAAGTCCACCACCGCCAAGGCCGCGCTGCGGATCCTCCCCGACCGGGCCCGCACGGACGGCGGGGTGCGCGTGGACGGCACCGATGTGCTCGCCCTGTCCGGCGCCCGGCTCCGCGACCACCGCGCCCGTACCGTCGCGATGGTCCACCAGGACCCCCGCTCGGCCCTCAACCCGGTGCGCCGCGTCGGCGACTTCCTGGTCGAGCGGCTGGTGCGGACGGGGGGCGCGGATCGCCGCGGCGCCCGCGCCCGGGCCGTCGAACTCCTCGACGCCGTGGGCCTGCCGGAGCCCGAACGGCGGGCGCGCCAGCGCCCCCACGAACTGTCCGGCGGGATGCTGCAACGCGTGGTCATCGCGGGCGCGCTCGCCGCCGAACCCCGGCTGCTGCTCGCCGACGAGGCCACCAGCGCGCTGGACGTCACCACCCAGGCGGAGATCCTCGCGCTGCTGCGCACCCTGCGCCAGGAACGGGAGCTGGGGATGCTCTTCATCACCCACGATCTGCATCTGGCCGCCGCCTACTGCGACCGGGTCTATGTGATGTACGCGGGCCGGGTCATGGAACAGCGGCCCGCCCGCGCCCTGTTCGACCGGGCGCTGCACCCCTACACCCGGGCGCTCCTCGACTGTTCCCCCGCACTGGGCTCCGGAGCGGCCCCGCCGCACCCCATCCCCGGCCGTCCGCCGTCCCTCGCGGACACCTTCCCCGGCTGTCCCTTCGCACCGCGCTGCGCGGAGGCGGAACCGGAGTGCGAGAGCTGGAGACCGGAGCAGCGCGAGCTCACCGGCGGGGGCGGCGAGGCGGCGTGCCGCCGCATCCCCACCGACGCGACGGCCCCCACGGTCCCGCCCGTTTCCGCGGAGAGGAGCGCCTGATGGCCGAGGAACCGGTGCTCGCGGTGCGCGGGCTCGGCAAGTCCTATCCCCTTCCGGGCGGCGGACGGCTCACCGCGGCCCGCGATATCTCCTTCACCCTGCCGTCCGGAGGGTCGATCGGCGTCGTGGGCGAGTCCGGCTCCGGGAAGACCACGGTCGCCCGGATGCTCGTCGGACTCGTACGCCCCGACACGGGCAGTGTCGCCGTGGCCGGACGGGAGCGGGTCGGGGCGCCGGTCCGCGGGGCCGCGGCCCGGCTGGCCCGCGCCCGGGAGCTACAGATGGTCTTCCAGGACCCGTACACCTCGCTCGACCCCCGGCTGACCGCCCGCCAGTGCCTGCTCACGGCGCTGCGGCTGCACGGCCGGGACCGCGAGACGGCCGGGGCGCGGGCGGCCGAGCTGCTGGACCAGGTGGGGCTCGGGGCGCGGGAGGCCGGGGCGCGCCCGCACGGTCTCTCCGGCGGGCAGCGGCAGCGGCTCGCCATCGCCCGCGCACTCGCCGTGGATCCGCGGGTACTGGTGCTCGACGAGGCGGTGGCGGCGCTGGATGTGTCCATCCAGGCGCAGATCCTCCAGCTGCTCGGGGAGATCAGGCGACAGACCGGGGTGGCGCTGGTCTTCGTCAGCCACGATCTCGCGGTGGTCCGGCATATCACCGACGAGACGCTGGTGATGCGGCGCGGCCGGGCGGTCGAGCAAGGGCCGACGGCCCGGGTGCTCGCTCAGCCCGCGGACCCCTATACCCGAGCGCTGCTGGCGTCCGTGCCGACGGCGGAAGGCTGGGATCCGGCGGAGGCGGCCCACGCCGCCCGCGGCGCCAGGAGCTGAAAAGGCAGGGAGCCAAAGGGCAGGAAGGCGAAAGGCAGGAGCCCTGCTCCTCCGCCGGCGCGGAGAAGCAGGGCTCCTTGGGTATTGCTAGATCAGACCGCGCTGACGTTCTCAGCCTGCGGACCCTTCGGGCCCTGAGTGACGTCGAAGGTCACGGCCTGGTTCTCCTCCAGGGAGCGGAAGCCAGACGCGTTGATCGCGGAGTAGTGAACGAAGACATCGGGACCGCCGCCGTCCTGGGCGATGAAACCGAAGCCCTTTTCGGCGTTGAACCACTTGACGGTTCCGGTAGCCATAAAGCCCTCCTTGGGCCAAAGGGTTGCCCTGCTCCAGAACCTGCAAGAAGTCTGAAAACTACAAAAGCCCGCGGTTACATGCTCCGCAGGCTCTGTACTGCAAGGGAAACCAAACTGCAACTTGCGGTGAGCTTAGCACGCTGCGTGTGCGCGGGGAAAGAGCCGAAGATCACGAAAACGAGGGGTTTCCGGCGCCCTGAGAGTGGATAAGATCGCAGGTCGGGCGGGTGCGGGTCGGGGAATCGCGGACCACCGCGCGCCCCCCGCCGCCGCCGTGGGAGCGGTCCGGGGCTAGCCTCCGCACGTGGACATTTCACCGAGTTCCCCCTCGCGGAGTACACCGGGTGCCTCCGAGGGCGGCACGCCCGATGGCGGCCGCCGGCGCAGCCGCCCGAGAGTGGGCCACATCCAGTACCTCAACTGCATGCCGCTGTACTGGGGCCTCGCCCGGACCGGTGCGCTCCTCGACTTCGAGCTCACCAAGGCCTCGCCCGACGCCCTGAACGACCTGCTCGTCCGCGGCGACCTCGACATCGGCCCGATAAGCCTCGTCGAGTATCTCCGCAACGCCGACGATCTGGTGGCGCTCCCGGATATCGCGGTGGGCTGCGACGGGCCCGTGATGTCCTGCGTGATCGTCTCGCAGCTGCCGCTGGAGCGGCTGGACGGGGCCCGGGTGGCGCTCGGCTCGGCCTCCCGCACCTCCGTACGGCTGGCCCGGCTGCTGCTGGCCGAGCGGTACGGGATCACGCCCGACTACTACACCTGCCCGCCCGACCTCAGCCTGATGATGCAGGAGGCCGAGGCGGCGGTGCTCATCGGTGACGCCGCGCTGCGCGCCAACCTCCACGACGCCCCCCGGCTGGGCCTCCAGGTCCATGACCTCGGCCAGATGTGGAAGGAGTGGACCGGGCTCCCCTTCGTCTTCGCGGTGTGGGCCGCCCGCCGCGACTACCTGGAGCGGGAACCGATGATCGTGCGCAAGGTGCACGAGGCGTTCCTCGCCTCCCGGAACCTCTCGCTGGAGGAGGTCGGCAAGGTCGCGGAGCAGGCGGCGCGCTGGGAGGCGCTGGAAGCCCCGGTGCTGGAGCGCTACTTCACCACCCTCGACTTCAGCCTCGGCGAGGCGCAGCTGAAGGGCATCGCCGAATTCGCCCGGCGGACCGGGGACGGCGGGGGCTATCCGGCGGACGTCCGGGTGGAGCTGCTGGACGGCCTGGTCTCCGGGGTCTGAACGGTCGCCGGGGTCCGGGCGCGCGGCTGGGCCGCCGTCCCGGACCCCGCCTAAGCTGGACCGCGCCGTCGAGGGGGGAGCTACGCCATGGATCCGCTGGCAGAGGACGACCCGCGGGCCATCGGCGGGTACCGGCTGCTCGGCAGGCTCGGATCGGGCGGTATGGGCCGGGTCTATCTCGGGCGCAGCGCCGGAGGGCGCACGGTCGCGGTCAAGGTGGTGCACGCCCACTTCGCGCTGGACGAGGAGTTCCGCGCCCGCTTCCGGCGTGAGGTGGAGGCCGCGCGCCGGGTCGGTGGCGCCTGGACCGCGCCGGTGCTGGACGCCGACCCCGGGGCCCGCGTTCCATGGGTGGCCACGGGCTATGTGGCGGGACCCTCGCTCAGCCGGGCGATATCGGACGATGGACCGCTGCCGGAGGCTTCGGTACGCGCCCTGGGGGCGGGGCTCGCGGAGGCACTGGGCGCCGTGCACGCGCTCGGCCTGGTCCACCGCGACGTCAAACCGTCCAATGTGCTGCTGGCCCTCGACGGGCCGCGGCTGATCGACTTCGGGATCGCCCGGGCCACCGACGGCACCGCCTCGCTCACCTCCACCGGCGCCTCCATCGGCTCGCCCGGCTATATGTCGCCCGAGCAGATCCTCGGCGAGAGCGTCGGCGGCCCGACGGACGTCTTCTCCCTCGGCTCGGTGCTGGCGTACGCGGCGACCGGTGAGGGCCCCTTCCCGGGCGACAGCTCCGCGGCGCTGCTGTACAAGGTGGTCCACGCCGAGCCGCGGCTCAGTGCGGAGCTCACCGGTGAACTGCGCGAACTGGTGGCCGCGTGCCTCGCCAAGAACCCCGCCGACCGCCCCACCCCGGAGCAGATCGTCGGTCGGCTGGCACCCGGGAGCGGCGCCTCGGGGCTGGTACGGTCCGGCTGGCTGCCGGCGACGCTGGTGGAGCGGGTGAGCCGACGGGCGGTGCAACTGCTCGATCTGGAGGCGGAAGCGGAGGATCCGGAACCGGCCGCGAGACCCGAAGCGGAAGCAAGACCGGAACCGTCCGCGAGACCGGAAACGGAAGCAGGACCCGAACCGTCCGCGCCCCGGCCCCCGGTGGCCGCGGAAACCCCCGCCACCGGCTCCGCCGGATCATCCGCCCTGGGCACGTTCGGGCCCCCGGACCCCTCGTACGCGGGCGGCGTCCCCGGCAGTGAGCCCGCCGACCGCCCCACCCAGCCGCCGCTGCCGTCGTCGTACCCCGCCCCGCCCCCGGAGCGGGGCCGCGGCCTCGCCCTCAGCGCGTCCGTGGGCGGCAGGAAGCGCCCGAGGGCGCTCAGCTGCACCCTCGTGCTGTCCGTCGCGGGCGCCCTGGCCGCCGCGACGACCGCCGCGGTGGTCTTCGACGTCCTGCCCGGCAGCGGTAAGGACAACAGCGCCCGTCACGACAGCGGCGAACCCCGGCCCGGCGATCCGGCCGGGACGCCCGACACCGGCGCGGACCCGGGCGCGATCCCCAAGAAGTTCCTCGGCACCTGGCGGGGCGACCTCACCTCCGACTCGGGCATCCCGGTGGGCACCATGACGATCACCTTCCGGCAGGGGAGGGTCGGCGAGCAGGTCGCGAGCGGCCGGGTGACGCTGTCGGTGCTGCGCTGCGACAGCAACTGGAAACTGCTCTCCGCCTCTTCCGGTGAACTCCGGCTGGACGCCGCGCTGAAGCGGAACGGCCCCCAGGAGGGATGCAGCGACGCCTCCACGGACGAGCGGTTCGTCCTCGTCAAGGGTGACGCCCTGCGCTACCGCGCGAAGGACGATCAGGCGGGCGATCCGAGCGGCACCCTGCACAGGCTCCGTTAAGCCCGGTCAGGGCCCTGCGGCGGACCGGACACGCCCCCGAAGCGGCGCACGGCCGCTGGCGTAGGCTGAGTCGGTCCGCCCGTAAACCTCCGAAAGGGTCCGCCCCGGTGACCGCACACGCAGACTTGCAGGCAGTCCTCGACCGCGCCGCCGACGGGGGCCGGATCACCCCGGAAGAGGCGCTCGACCTCTACCGGTCCGCGCCGCTGCACGCGCTGGGAGCCGCCGCCGACGCCGTCCGCCGGCGCCGTTACGCGGGTACCGAGCACATCGCGACGTACATCATCGAGCGGAACATCAACTACACCAACGTCTGTGTGACGGCGTGCAAGTTCTGCGCCTTCTACGCCGCGCCCAAGGACACCGCCAAGGGCTGGAGCCGTGATCTCGACGACATCCTGCGCCGCTGCGCCGAGACGGTCGAACTCGGCGGCACCCAGATCATGTTCCAGGGCGGCCACCACCCGGACTACGGCGTGGAGTACTACGAGGAGCACTTCTCGGCGATCAAGAAGGCGTATCCGCAGCTGGTGATCCACTCGCTGGGGGCGTCCGAGGTCGAGCACATGGCGCGGATCTCGGGGGTCTCGGCCGAGGAGGCGATCCGACGGATCCACGCCGCCGGTCTGGACTCCTTCGCGGGCGCGGGCGCCGAGTTGCTGCCCGAGCGGCCGCGTAAGGCCATCGCGCCGCTGAAGGAGTCCGGTGAGCGGTGGTTGGAGATCATGGAGGTCGCCCACGGCCTGGGGGTGGAGTCCACTTCCACGATGCTGATGGGCACCGGTGAGACCAACGCGGAGCGGATCGAGCACATCCGCATGATCCGCGACGTCCAGGACCGTACGGGCGGCTTCCGCGCCTTCATCCCGTACACCTACCAGCCGGAGAACAACCATCTGAAGGGGCGGACACAGGCGACGATCTTCGAGTATCTGCGAATGATCGCCATCGCCCGGCTGTTCCTCGACAACATCGCTCATATCCAGGGCTCCTGGCTGACCGTGGGCAAGGAGGCGGGCCAGCTCTCGCTGCACTACGGCGCGGACGACCTCGGCTCGGTGATGCTGGAGGAGAACGTGGTCTCCTCGGCGGGTGCCAAGCACCGCTCCAACCGGATGGAGCTGCTCCACCTCATCCGCGCGGCGGGCCGCGTCCCGGCGCAGCGCGCGACCACCTACGAGCACCTGGTGGTGCACGACGACCCGGCCAACGACCCGGTCGACGACCATGTGGTCTCGCATCTGTCGTCCACGGCCATCGACGGAGGCACCGCCCACCCCGAGCTGAAGCTCATCGACGCGAAGTGACCGTGCGGCCGTGCTGACGATCCACCGGGTGCGCGCGGTCCGCCTGGTGGTGGACCACCCGTCCGAGGAGCGCACGGAGCCCGGGTACGCGGTGGTCGTCACCGGCGCCCGCTTCGAGGCCATCGGGCCGTACGAGGAGCTCCTCGCCGCGTACGGCGAACGGGCCAGGATCCGGGAGTGGGACGGGGTGCTCACACCCGGCCGGTACGAACCGGACGGCGCCGCGTATCTCGAGGCCACCTACCACCCCGATCCGCGCGAGACCGACGAGCTCGGCGGCGAACTGCTCACCGGGGAGGCGCTCGCGGCCCTGGGGATGACCGAGACGCGCTGGGGCGCCAGCGCCCGGCGCGGGGTGCAGCGCCTGTTGGCGCGCGGCACGACCGTGCTCACCGGACCGTTCGTCCGCCCGGCGGTCCGTACGGCCGTCGCCCGGTCCGGTATCCGGGAGGCGTCCGGCCCGCGGCCGCGCGCTCTGGTCCCGAGCGGCGTCGCCGACTTCGCGGTCTTCGCCGACAACGGGGACTGCCTCGTCACGGCCCTGGACGGGCGGCTGGTGCACCGCCGGCGGTGACCGGCGACGCGGCGCGGCGACGGGCGGGCGACCCCTGCGGTGGATCAATGCCGCGCGAGGTGAACAATGGGGCCGTGACCCGAGCATCCCTGGACAAGCAGCCGCAGGAAGTCGCCACCATGTTCGACGACGTGGCGGCCAAGTACGACCGCACCAATGACGTGCTGTCCCTCGGGCAGGCCCGTCAGTGGCGCAAGGCGGTCGCCCGCGCGGTGGACGCGCGCCCCGGCGAGCGGGTGCTCGACCTCGCCGCCGGTACCGGCACCTCCTCGCTGCCCTTCCGCGCCGCGGGCGCCTATGTGGTCCCCTGCGACTTCTCGATCGGCATGCTCAGGGAGGGCAAGAAGCGCCATCCCGCGCTGCCGTTGACCGCGGGCGACGCCACCCGGCTGCCCTTCGCGGACGGGGTCTTCGACGCCGTCACGATCTCCTTCGGACTGCGCAATGTGCAGGACACCGAGGGCGCCCTGCGCGAGATGCTGCGGGTGACCCGGCCCGGCGGCCGGATCGTGATCTGCGAGTTCAGCCACCCCACCTGGGCGCCGTTCCGCACGGTCTACACCGAGTACCTGATGCGCGCGCTGCCGCCGATCGCCACCGCGGTCAGCAGCAGCCCGGACGCGTATGTCTATCTCGCCGAGTCCATCCGCGCCTGGCCCGACCAGGCGGGGCTGGCCGCGCGGCTGGGCCGGGCGGGCTGGTCCCGGCCCGCCTGGCGCAACCTCACCGGCGGTGTGGTGGCCCTGCACCGCGCGTACCGGCCGTAACCCGGACCCGGGCGGTACCGGCGCTCACAGGTCCAGCCGGTGGCAGATGGCCGGGGTCCGGGAGACCGGGCTCCGAAGGTGTTCCGCGGACCGCATGCCCAGCCGCCGGGTCACCGCTATGGAGCGCTCGTTGCGGGCGTGCACCATCGCGACCACATGGCCGACCCCGGCGGCCCGCACCCGCTCCAGGGCGGCCTCCGCGGCCACCGTGGCGTAGCCCCGCCCCCAGTACGCGCGGCCGAGCCGCCAGCCGATCTCGATCTCGCCCACCGGACCCCAGTCCTGGGGCCACGGCTGGGCGCCGGTGAAGCCGATCACCTCGTCCGAGGCGTCCAGCAGGGTGTAGAGGCAGAAGCCGTACCGCTCGGCGTGCGCGCGCTGGCGGGCGGTGAACTCCTCGTAGTGGGCGAGGTCATGGGAGGCCCCGCCGTGGAACTCCATCACCTCCGGATCGTCGAAGACGCGGTGCCAGGCGGCGGCGTCGTCGGGGGTGGGCACACGCAGGCGTACGGCAGGCGGAGTCACGGTCATCAGGGACGGCCCTTCGCGAGTGGTGGACTACGGCCCCCATAGACTGCTGCTGTCCAGTGCCCGGCGCGACCGGCACGCCGTTACCGAGGCCTCGGGAGACCCCGCGTGAGCGAGACCGCACCCATCCAGAGCGCGTCCTCCGGGAGCTCGGAGCGCAGCGCCGACGTGATCGTCGTCGGCGCCGGACCGGCCGGTTCCACTACCGCGTACTACCTGGCCAAGGCGGGTCTGGACGTTCTGCTGCTGGAGAAGACGGCCTTCCCGCGCGAGAAGGTGTGCGGCGACGGGCTGACCCCGCGCGCCACCAAGCAGCTGGTCGCGATGGGCATCGACGTCTCCGAGGAGGCGGGCTGGCTGCGCAACCGGGGGCTGCGGATCCTCGCCGGCGGGCTGCGGCTGGAGCTGGACTGGCCCGATCTGGCCGCGTATCCGAACTACGGACTGGTCCGCAAGCGCGACGACTTCGACGAGCAGCTGGCGAACCAGGCGCAGAAGGCCGGGGCGCGGCTGTACGAGCGCTGCAACGTGGGCGCGCCGATCACCGACCCGCGCACCGGCCGGATCACCGGGGTCGAGGCCAAGCTGGGCGAGGAGAAGACGCCGGTCACCTTCCACGCCCCGCTGGTCGTCGCCGCCGACGGCAACTCCACCCGGCTGTCGCTGGGGATGGGGCTGCACCGGCGCGAGGACCGCCCGATGGGCGTGGCGGTGCGTACGTACTTCACCTCGCCCCGCCATGACGACGACTACCTGGAGTCCTGGCTGGAGTTGTGGGACCGGCGCGGTCCCCAGGACCGGCTGCTGCCCGGCTACGGCTGGATCTTCGGCATGGGCGACGGTACGAGCAACGTCGGCCTCGGTGTGCTGAACACCTCGTCGTCCTTCAAGGAGTTGGACTGGCGGGAGATCCTCAAGGCGTGGTGCGCCTCGACGCCGGAGGAGTGGGGCTACACCCCGGAGAACATGACCGGGCCGATCCGCGGCGCCGCCCTGCCGATGGCGTTCAACCGCCAGCCGCACTACACCCGTGGGCTGCTGCTGGTGGGCGACGCGGGCGGCATGGTCAACCCGTTCAACGGCGAGGGCATCGCCTATGCGATGGAATCCGGGCAGCTGGCCGCGGATGTGATCGTGCAGGCGCACGCCCGCGCCACCGCCACGCAGCGCGAGATGGCCCTCCAGCGCTATCCGAAGGTCCTCAAGGACACCTACGGCGGCTACTACACGCTGGGCCGGGCCTTTGTGAAGCTGATCGGCAACCCGAAGGTGATGAAGCTCGCGACCGAGCGCGGGCTGACCCATCCGATGCTGATGCGCTTCACCCTGAAGCTGCTGGCGAACCTGACCGATCCGACGGGCGGGGACGCGATGGACCGCATCATCAACGGGCTGACCAAGGTGACGCCGAGGGCCTGAGGGTCCGGTCGCGGGTCCCGCGGGTCCGGTCGCGGGTCCCGCGGGTCCGCCGGGGAGGTCAGCCGCCGCCGTCCGGGGCCGCGCTGGTGATGACGCCGAACGGCGCCCCGGCCACGTCCGTCAGCCACGCCATCCGGCCGATTCCCTCGGCGGACATCGCGGGCATCAGCACCGAACCACCCAGCTCCTGCCCCTTCGTGACCACTTGGTCGCAGTCCGTGACCTCGATATAGGGCAGCCACTGCGGTGGGGTCGAGTGCCCCTCCTGGAGCTGGGCGACCCCGCCGAAGGAGCCGTCCCTTCCGGCACCGGCCGTGGTGAGCACGGTGTACGTCCCGCCGGGGAGCGACATCTCCTCGGCGTCCCAGCCGAAGACGGCGCCGTAGAAGGCGACGGCCACGGCGGGGTCGTGGGAGTGCAGTTCGGTCCAGCAGAGGCTGCCCGGTTCGGTGACCAGCTCCAGGCCCGCCGTCTTGCCGGGCTGCCAGACGGCGAACCGGGCGCCGCCGGGATCGCTGAAGTGGGCCATCCGCCCCTCGTCGAAGACGTCGAACGGCGCGACCGCCACCCCACCGCCCGCCAGCTCGACGGATTTCGCCGTGGCGTCGGCGTCGGGCGTGTGGAAGTACGGCGTCCAGGCGGCGCGTGCGCCCTGCTCGGTGAGCGGACCGAGGGCGGCGACGGTTTCACGGTTCCGCTTGAAGAAGCCGTATCCGCCCGCCTCGGGGCCGGCCGACTCGAAGCTCCAGCCCAGCAGCCCCTGGTAGAAGGCCACGGCCGCGTCGGTGTCGGGAGCGCCGAGATCGAGCCAGTTGGGCGCGCCGGGGGCGAAGTCGGTGGTGAGCATGGACGCTCCTTCAACGATCGGGCGTGAAGGACCTCTCGTCCTCAGTCTGGCACCCGCCGCCGAGCCCCGCCGCCGGGGCGGGAAACATCCCGTTCGTCCGTGAAGCGGCGCGGAGTCCGATATGACGTCATCGCCCGGGGGCGGTGACAATGAACGTGAGGGGGGCGCCGTGTGCGTCAGCCGCGGTGACCGGAACGATGGGGCCCGCGGGCCGGTTCCGCCGCCGGTGGGCCGTCAGGAGGTACACCCATGACGAAGGCAGCGGACATCATGCACCCGGGCGCGCAGTGGATCCCGGCCACGGAGTCGCTGGACCGCGCCGCCCAGCTGATGCGCGAACTGAACGTCGGGGCGCTGCCGGTCAGCGACACCAACGAGCGGCTGTGCGGCATTCTCACCGACCGCGACATCGTCGTCGGCTGTGTGGCACGCGGTGGCGATCCGTCCCGGATGACCGCCGGGGACCTCGCCAAGGGCACCCCGCGCTGGATCAGCGCGGACGCCGATGTCGGCGAGGTGCTGCGGGAGATGGAGGAGCACCGGATCCGCAGACTGCCGGTGATCGACAAGAACAAGCGGCTGGTCGGCATGATCAGCGAGGCGGATCTCGCCCGTCACCTCTCCGACCAGCAGATCGGCGAGTTCGTGGAGAAGGTGTACGCCACGACGTGAACGGCATGAGGCCGCCGCCCCCGGAAGGGAACGGCGGCCCCGAGGCCCGTTCGTCACCGCGCGGTGCGCGCGGTAACGCGGCGGTGCGCGGAAGTTACAGGACGCGCACGGCACCGGTGGGCATGTCGTAGTCCAGCGAACGCTCGACGATGCCGGTGCTCGGGTTCTGGGCGCCGATGAACTTGCCGTCGCCGACGTAGACACCGACGTGGTAGGCGCTGCCGGAGCTGCCCCAGTAGAGGATGTCGCCCGCCTGGAGGTTGTCCAGCGACACCTGGGTGCCGGTGGCGGACTGGTCCTGGGAGACCCGCGGCAGGTCGATGCCGACCTGCTTGAACGCGGCCTGGGTCAGACCGGAGCAGTCGAAGGAGCTCGGGCCGCTGGTGCCGAGCACGTACGCCTTGCCGAGCTGCGCCTTCAGGAAGCTGATGACGGTGGCGGCGTTGCCGGTGGCCTTGGTGGCGCCGGGGGCGGAGGAGAGGGTGGTGCGCTCCGCGGAGCGGGACGCCTTCTCGGCCTTGGCCTCGGCGGCACGCTTGGCGGCTGCCTTACGCGCCTCTTCCCGGGCTTCCTTGGCCTTGCGGTCGGCCTCCGCCTTGGCCTTCTTGGCCGCGGCCTTCGCGTGGGCGGCGGCCTGGTCCTGCTGCGCCTGGAGCTGGTAGTCGGACGCGGCCTGCTGCGTGGCGTCGGCGGTCTGGGCGGCCGTGCTCGCCAGCGTGGCGCTCACGGTCGGCATCTCGATCGTCGAGTCGACGGCCGAGGAGTCGGTGGCGGAAGCGGGCACGGCGGCACCGGCCACCGCGATGGTGAGGAAGCCACCGGTCACCCCTGCGCGGAGGGTGCCCTTGGACGCGGCACGGCGGGGCTTCCGGTGGCTGGGTATGTGTGCGACTGGGGACATAGGTCACTGGCTATCAGGGCCGAAAGGCCCGGATCAACAAAAGTGGTGTGCGCCACATTTGGCGTGTACACGTCTGGAAATCGACGTTTCCGATCTCCGCGGCGGCGCTCGGCGCGATGTCCGAATTTCTCGATCATGTCTCTACGCACGGCTTTTGGCGGCCGTGCGGAGCCTGTGGGCGGCCTACCACCGATACGGCCCGCACATCAAAGATTCCCGGGAATTCGGGTTCCACAACCCATGGGAACGTGGGATACCTCACTCCCCATGGGCCACTCTCGGAACAACCCGGGGTCGGCGGTGAAGGGGCGGGGGCCGACGTGTGACGGCGTCGTGGTCCGCTCGTGAATCACGGCGCGAACCGGCGATCAAGAAGAGGCGATCAAGAAGACCGGAGGGGATCGGTCCGGATCCGGGGGAGACCTGGGAGTGGTGTGCGCGTCGGCCCGGAGACCGGGTCACCCGGGAGGGTGGCTGATCGATATCAGCTGACGATGGCCCTCGCAAATTTGCATGTATGTACCATGTCTTGGTAAGGGCGCAACGTCCCCACCAGTGATGACGCCCCCGAATGTCACTTCTCGTGGTCGTTCGGATGCTTCGTGTACAAGATCACCGCTCATCCGACTTCATGATCCTTCGTCAGGTGGTGGAGATCACAAAGACGTTGTCGTACCCCGTGTCGCAGATCACAGACCGACGGGCATAGGATGCAGGCGAAACGGGCTTGTGAACTGCCTCACATGAGCACGATCTTCGTGGGGCGACAGCACGCACGTGCGGTCCGCCAGACAGTCATCGTCGACTGAAGGGAGCGAGGACGGTGAACGCATACGCGCCCATCCTCGTACTGGGAGCCCTCGGGGCAGGTTTTGCGATCTTCTCGGTTTTCATGGCCGCGATCATCGGCCCCAAGCGCTACAACCGGGCCAAGCTCGAGGCCTATGAATGTGGCATCGAGCCGACTCCGCATCCGGCCGGCGGTGGGCGCTTCCCCATCAAGTACTACCTGACGGCGATGCTCTTCATCGTCTTCGACATCGAGATCGTCTTCCTCTACCCCTGGGCCGTCTCGTTCGACGCCCTGGGGCTGTTCGGGCTCGTGGAGATGCTCCTCTTCGTGCTCACCGTCTTCGTCGCCTACGCCTATGTGTGGCGGCGCGGCGGGCTGGAGTGGGACTGACGGGGCTCAAGAGGAGATAGGGGAAACAGCGCATGGGTATCGAAGAGAAGCTCCCGAGCGGCTTCCTGCTCACCACCGTGGAACAGGCCGCCGGACTGGCCCGTAAGTCCTCCGTGTTCCCGGCCACCTTCGGCCTGGCCTGCTGCGCCATCGAGATGATGACCACCGGTGCCGGCCGCTACGACCTCGCCCGCTTCGGCATGGAGGTCTTCCGGGGCTCGCCCCGGCAGGCCGACCTCATGATCGTCGCCGGTCGGGTCAGCCAGAAGATGGGTCCGGTGCTGCGCCAGGTCTACGACCAGATGCCGAACCCCAAGTGGGTCATCGCCATGGGCGTCTGCGCCTCCTCCGGAGGCATGTTCAACAACTACGCGATCGTGCAGGGCGTCGATCACCTCGTCCCGGTCGACATCTATCTGCCCGGCTGTCCGCCGCGCCCCGAGATGCTCTTGGACGCCATCCTCAAACTGCACCAGAAGATCCGCGAGGAGAAGCTCGGCGTGAACCGCGAGCAGGCGGCCCGGGAGGCGGAGGAAGCGGCGTTGAAGGCGCTCCCGACGATCGAGATGAAGGGGCTGCTCAGGTGAGCGACGCAGGCGAGGGAACGGAGGTACGCGGTGAGTGAGGCAGGCGGGGTCAACCCGGACCAGGATCTCAACGCGGAGAACCTCCCCGGCAGGCGTGGTGACCACGGCGAGGCCATCCGCGTCCAGCGCGGCATGTTCGGCGCCAACAACGGCGGTGACACCACCGGTTACGGCGGTCTGATCCGCCCGGTGCGGCTGCCCGGCCAGGCCACCCGTCCGTACGGGGGCTGGTTCGACGAGGTCGCCGATGAGCTCGAAGGCGCCCTGGAGGAGCAGTCGCTGCTCCCGGAGAACGCGATCGAGAAGACCGTCGTGGACCGCGACGAGCTGACCTTCCATATCGCGCGCGAGCATCTGCCGAGGGTCGCCCGGACCCTGCGCGACGACCCGGCGCTCCGGTTCGAGCTGTGCACCGGGGTCAGCGGGGTCCACTTCCCCGGTGACAAGGGCCGTGAGCTGCACGCCGTGTACCACCTGCGGTCGATCACCCACAACCGGATGATCCGGCTGGAGGTGAGTGCTCCGGACGACGATCCGCATATCCCGTCGATCGTCGATGTGTATCCGACCAACGACTGGCACGAGCGCGAGACCTACGACTTCTTCGGCCTGGTCTTCGACGGCCATCCCGCGCTGACGCGGATCATGATGCCTGACGACTGGCAGGGCTTTCCGCAGCGCAAGGACTACCCCCTCGGCGGTATCCCCGTCGAGTACAAGGGCGCCCAGATCCCGGCTCCGGACCAGCGGAGGTCGTACAGCTGATGTCTGCCACCCACGCCCACCCGTCACCCGGCCCCCGCCCCTCAACGGGGCCCTCCGGGCCGCAGCCACCCTCCTCCGCCTCCTCGCGCGAGACCACCGAGGGCACCGTCTACACCGTCACCGGCGGCGACTGGGACGAGGTCGTGGCCGCCACGGCCAAGGCCGACGACGAGCGGATCATCGTCAACATGGGTCCGCAGCACCCCTCCACCCACGGGGTGCTCCGGCTGATCCTGGAGATCGACGGCGAGACGGTCACCGAGGCCCGCTGCGGAATCGGCTATCTGCACACCGGAATCGAGAAGAACCTCGAATTCCGGAACTGGACGCAGGGCACCACCTTCGTGACCCGCATGGACTATCTGACGCCCTTCTACAACGAGGCGGCCTACTGCCTGGGCGTCGAGAAGCTGCTCGGCATCGAGGACCAGGTGCCGGACCGGGCGTCGGTCATCCGGGTGCTGCTGATGGAGCTCAACCGGCTCTCCTCGCATCTGGTGGCCATCGCCACCGGCGGTATGGAGCTGGGCGCGACCACCGTGATGATCTACGGCTTCCGCGACCGCGAGCTGATCCTCGACATCTTCGAGCTGATCACCGGGCTGCGGATGAACCACGCCTATATCCGGCCCGGTGGGCTGGCCCAGGATCTGCCGCCGGGAGCGGTCGACCAGATCCGGGCCTTCCTCATCAAGATGCGCAAGAACCTGCCCGAGTACGACAAGCTCGCGACCGGGAACCCCATCTTCAAGGCCCGGCTCCAGGACGTCGGTTATCTCGACCTGGCGGGCTGTATGGCCCTCGGGGTGACCGGCCCGATACTGCGTGCCACCGGGCTCCCGCACGATCTGCGCAAGTCCAATCCGTACTCCGGCTACGAGAACTACGACTTCGAGGTGCCGACCGCCGAGAGCTGCGACGCCTACGGCCGCTTCCTGATCCGGCTGGAGGAGATGCGCCAGTCGCTGCGGATCGTGGAGCAGTGCCTGGAGCGGCTGGAGCCCGGCCCGGTGATGGTCGAGGACAAGAAGATCGCCTGGCCCGCGCAGCTGGCGCTCGGCCCGGACGGCCTCGGCAACTCGCTGGACCACATCAAGAACATCATGGGTACCTCGATGGAAGCCCTGATCCACCACTTCAAGCTGGTGACCGAGGGATTCCGGGTCCCGCCCGGACAGGCGTACATCGCGGTGGAGTCGCCCAAGGGCGAACTCGGCGCGCACATGGTCAGCGACGGCGGCACCCGCCCCTACCGCGTCCACTTCCGGGATCCGTCGTTCACCAATCTGCAAGCCGTGGCGGCGATGTGCGAAGGCGGCCAGGTCGCCGACGTGATCGTCGCCGTCGCGTCCATCGACCCCGTGATGGGAGGCGTTGACAGGTGACCGACGCACGCGCGGCCTCCGGGCCGCGGATGAGGACGATGGCCGCACCTCTGCGCCGCGCGGGCGGAGAAGGGAACGGTGGAGCACAGTGACCGATGTATCGCTGGGGATGCCGCAGCTTCCCGCCCCCGACTATCCGGCGGAGGTGCGTGACCGGCTGGAGGCGGACGCCCGGGAGGTGATCGCCCGCTACCCGGACAGCCGCAGCGCGCTGCTGCCGCTGCTGCACCTGGTGCAGGCCGAGGAGGGCCATGTCACCCGCACCGGGATGCGGTTCTGCGCCGAGATGCTGGACCTCACCACCGCCGAGGTCACCGCTGTCGCCACCTTCTACACCATGTACCGGCGCAAGCCGTCCGGGGATTACCAGGTCGGGGTGTGCACCAACACCCTGTGCGCGGTGATGGGCGGCGACGCCATCTTCGAGGAGCTCCAGCGCCATCTGGAGGTGGGCAACGGGGAGACCACCGAGGACGGCAAGGTCACCCTGGAGCACATCGAGTGCAACGCGGCCTGCGACTTCGCCCCCGTGGTGATGGTCAACTGGGAGTTCTTCGACAACCAGACGGTGGAGTCCGCCAAGCGGCTGGTCGACGACCTCCGGGCGGGCCGGACCGTCGAACCGACCCGTGGCGCGCCGCTGTGCACCTACAAGGAGACCGCGCGGATCCTCGCCGGATTCCCCGACGCCCGGCCGGGCGCCGTGGAGGCCGGTGGCTCCGCCGGACCCGCCTCACTGGTCGGACTGCGGCTGGCCAAGGGCGAGTCCGCGCCGGGCAGGGTCGTCTCGCCGAGGTCGGCGGGGGCCCCGTCGGACGAGGCCCCGCCGACGCATCCCAGCTCGCATGACGCGCCGCAGCGGACCTCCGCCTCCGATCCGCACCACCCGTCCGGTCCGGTCACCGAGGAGGGGGAGTGATGACCGTGACGACCGAGATCAACGAACACAGCCCGGAAAAGCTGCTGGCACCGGTGCTCTCCGCGTTCTGGGACCAGCCCAACGCGTGGACCCTGCGCACCTATCTGCGCCATGAGGGCTACGAAGGCATGCGCAAGGCCCTCGGGATGGCCCCCGACGATGTGATCGCGCTGGTGAAGGAGGCGGGTCTGCGCGGCCGTGGCGGCGCGGGCTTCCCCACCGGAATGAAGTGGCAGTTCATTCCGCAGGGCGACGGCAAACCCCACTACCTCGTGGTCAACGCCGATGAGTCGGAGCCGGGTACCTGCAAGGACATCCCCCTTCTCTACGCCAATCCGCACTCCCTCATCGAGGGCATGGTGATCGCCTGCCACGCCATCCGCTCCGAACACGCCTTCATCTATCTGCGCGGTGAGGTCGTCCCCGTACTGCGGCGGCTGCACGAGGCGGTGCGCGAGGCGTACGAGGCGGGCTACCTCGGCACGGCCGAACGGCGCAGCCAGAAGCTGGGGGTGGCGGGACTTCCCGGTCTCGACATCACGGTGCACGCGGGCGCCGGCGCGTACATCTGCGGTGAGGAGACCGCACTGCTGGACTCGCTGGAGGGGCGGCGCGGTCAGCCCCGGCTGCGGCCCCCCTTCCCGGCGGTCGCGGGTCTGTACGCGTGCCCCACTGTGGTGAACAACGTCGAATCCATCGCCTCGGTTCCCTCGATCCTCAACAAGGGCAAGGAATGGTTCCGTTCGATGGGGAGCGAGAAGTCCCCGGGCTTCACGCTCTACTCGCTGTCCGGCCATGTGGCCAGCCCCGGCCAGTACGAGGGCCCGCTCGGCATCACCCTGCGCCAACTGCTCGATATGAGCGGCGGGATGCGCCCCGGTCACCGGCTGAAGTTCTGGACCCCGGGCGGTTCGTCCACCCCGCTGCTCACCGATGAGCACCTCGACGTCCCGCTGGACTACGAGGGTGTGGGCGCGGCCGGGTCGATGCTGGGCACCAAGGCGCTCCAGTGCTTCGACGAGACCACCTGTGTGGTGCGGGCGGTGACCCGCTGGACCGAGTTCTACGCCCATGAGTCCTGCGGCAAGTGCACACCCTGCCGTGAGGGCACGTACTGGCTGGTGCAGCTGTTGCGCGATCTCGAGGCCGGCAAGGGGCGGATGGACGACCTCGACAAGCTGGCGGACATCGCCGACAACATCAACGGCAAGTCCTTCTGCGCACTGGGCGACGGCGCGGCCAGCCCGATCTACTCCTCCCTCAAGTACTTCCGCGAGGAGTACGAGCGGCACATCACCGGCGGCGGCTGTCCCTTCGACCCGGCCAAGTCCACGGTCTGGGCCGACCAGCCGCGCTCCACTCACCTGGGGGTGAACGCATGACCGTGACCACCAACGCACCCTCGGGAGGCGGGGGGGCGGCGGTGCCGCGAGAGGATCTGGTCTCCGTCACCATCGACGGAGTCGAGATCTCCGTCCCCAAGGGGACCCTGGTCATCCGCGCCGCCGAGCTGCTCGGCATCGAGATCCCGCGGTTCTGCGACCATCCGCTGCTGGACCCGGCCGGTGCCTGCCGCCAGTGCATCGTCGAGGTCGAGGGCCAGCGCAAGCCGATGGCCTCGTGCACCATCACCTGCACCGACGGGATGGTGGTGAAGACCCAGCTCACCTCGCCGTCCGCCGAGAAGGCGCAGCGCGGGGTGATGGAGCTGCTGCTGATCAACCACCCGCTGGACTGTCCGGTCTGCGACAAGGGCGGTGAGTGCCCGCTCCAGAACCAGGCGATGTCCACCGGTGCCGCCGACAGCCGCTTCGAGGGCAGGAAGCGGACGTTCGAGAAGCCGGTGCCGATCTCCACACAGGTGCTGCTGGACCGTGAGCGCTGTGTGCTCTGCGCACGCTGCACCCGCTTCTCGAACCAGATCGCCGGCGACCCGATGATCGAGCTGCTGGAGCGGGGCGCGCTCCAGCAGGTCGGCACCGGGGAGGGCGATCCCTTCGAGTCCTACTTCTCCGGCAACACCATCCAGATCTGCCCGGTGGGAGCGCTCACCTCGGCGGCGTACCGCTTCCGCTCCCGCCCCTTCGACCTGGTCTCCTCGCCCAGCGTGTGCGAGCACTGCGCGGGCGGCTGCGCGACCCGCACCGACCACCGGCGCGGCAAGGTCATGCGGCGCCTCGCGGCGGACGACCCCGAGGTCAACGAGGAGTGGATCTGCGACAAGGGCCGCTTCGGCTTCCGCTACGCCCAGCTTCCGGACCGGCTCACCACCCCGCTGGTGCGCGACAAGGAGACCGGTGAGCTGGCGGCGGTGAGCTGGCCGGAGGCGCTGGAGGCGGCGGCCGCCGGGCTGGCCGCGGCGCGCGGCCGGACCGGGGTGCTGACCGGCGGCCGGCTCACGGTCGAGGACGCCTACGCCTACGCGAAGTTCGCCCGGCTGGCCCTGGAGACCAACGACATCGACTTCCGCGCCCGGGTGCACAGCCGGGAGGAGGCCGACTTCCTGGCCGCCCATGTCGCGGGCCGCGGCCGTGACCTGGACGGCACCGGGCTCACCTACGCCACGCTGGAGAAGGCCCCGGCGGTGCTGCTGGTCGGCTTCGAGGCGGAGGAGGAGGCGCCCGGGGTCTTCCTGCGGCTGCGCAAGGCCCACCGCAAGCACGGCCAGCGCACCTTCTCGCTCGCCACCCATGTCACCCGGGGCCTGGAGAAGGCGGGCGGCACCCTGCTGCCCGCCGCGCCCGGCACCGAGACCGAGTGGCTGGACGCCATCGCGGGCCGTACCGGTCTGGACGAGACCGGGGAGGGCGCGGCCGACGCGCTGCGCGCCGAGGGCGCGGTGATCCTGGTGGGCGAGCGGCTGGCGTCCGTGGCGGGCGCGCTGACCGCCGCGGTGCGGGCCGCCGCCGCCACCGGGGCCACCCTGGCGTGGATCCCCCGGCGGGCGGGGGAGCGGGGCGCGCTGGAGGCCGGGGCGCTGCCCGGGCTGCTGCCGGGCGGCCGTCCGGCCGACGACCCGCGCGCCCGTGAGGAGACCGCGTCCGTATGGGGCGTCTCCGATCTGCCGCACCAGGAGGGCCGGGATACCGGTCAGATCCTCGAGGCCGCGGCCTCCGGGGGGCTCGGCGCGCTGCTGGTCGCCGGGGTCGAGGTGGCCGATCTGCCCGATCCGGCCGGTGCGTTGGCGGCCCTGGACGCGGTCGGGTTCCTCGTCAGCCTGGAGCAGCGGCCCTCGGAGGTCACCGAGCGGGCTGATGTGGTGCTGCCGGTCGCGGCCGCCCCGGAGAAGCAGGGCACCTTCCTCACCTGGGAGGGGCGGGGCCGGCCGTTCGAGGCGGCGCTCAAACCCGACCAGATGACCCGTCGGCACGTCCTCCCGGACACCCGGGTGCTGCATATGCTGGCCGACGCCCTCGACACCCCGCTGGACCTGCCGGATGTGGACGCGGCCCGCGCCGAACTGTCCCGGCTGGGCGGCTGGCGGGGCCCGCGCGCCACCGCTCCGATGGAGACCGGGGGTCCGCTGCCGCGGCCCGCCGAGGGCGAGGCGGTCCTCGCCGGCCACCGGCTGCTGCTGGACCACGGACGGCTCCAGGAGGGCGACCCGGCGCTGGCCGGCACCCGGCACGCCGCCGTGGCCCGGCTCTCGGAGGCGACCGCGGAGGAGGCGGGGGTGACGGACGGCCAGGCCCTCCGGATCACCGGCCCCGCCGGATCCGTCCAACTGACGCTGGCCGTCACCGACATGCCCGACCGGGTCGTCTGGCTGCCGATGGCCTCCACCGGCGGTGGTGTCCACCGGGATCTGGGGGCGCGCCCCGGTGATGTGGTGCGGATCGCCGCACCCGCGACCGAGCCGGAGGTGACCGCATGAGTTTCGCCGCTGAGGACCTGTCGATGTTCGGCCGCGACCCATGGTGGCTGATCCTGATCAAGGCCGTCTTCTGCTTCGCCTTCCTGATGCTGACCGTGCTGATCTCCATCGTCATGGAGCGCAAGGTCGTCGGCTGGATGCAGCTGCGCATCGGGCCCAACCGGCACGGCCCCTGGGGCATGCTCCAGTCCCTCGCGGACGGCGTGAAGCTCATGCTCAAGGAGGACGTGACCGTCAAGGGCGCGGACAAGGCGGTCTACCTCCTGGCGCCGATCGTCGCGGCCATCCCCGCCTTCATGGCGGTCGCGGTGATCCCCTTCGGCCCGTCCGGCAACGAGATCTCGGTCTTCGGCCACCGCACCACGATGCAGCTGACCGATCTGCCGATCGCCGTCCTCTACATCCTGGCCACCGCGTCGGTGGGGATCTACGGGATCGTGCTGGCGGGCTGGTCGTCGGGTTCGACCTATCCGCTGCTCGGCGGCTTGCGCTCCTGCGCCCAGATGATCAGCTACGAGATCGCGATGGGGCTGTCGTTCGCGGCGGTGTTCCTCTACTCCGGGTCGATGTCGACCTCGCAGATCGTCGCCTCCCAGCAGGACCGCTGGTACGCGGTGCTGCTGCCGGTCTCGTTCCTCATCTACATCATCGCGATGATCGGTGAGACCAACCGGGCGCCGTTCGATATGCCGGAGTCCGAGGGCGACCTGGTCGGCGGTTTCAACACCGAGTACTCCTCGATCAAGTTCGCGCTGTTCATGCTCGCCGAGTACGTCAACATGGTCACCGTCTCGATGGTCGCGGTCACCCTCTTCCTCGGCGGCTGGCGGGCGCCCTGGCCGATCAGCACCTTCTGGGCGGGCGCCAACCATGGCTGGTGGCCCCTGCTGTGGTTCCTCGGCAAGGTCGTGACCTCGCTGTTCGTCTTCATCTGGGTCCGCGGCACGCTACCGCGCGTGCGCTACGACCAGTTCATGAAGCTGGGCTGGAAGGTGCTCATCCCGATCTCGATGGTCTGGCTGATGCTGGTCGCCACCGTGCGGGCGCTGCGCAACGAGAACTACGCCTACCAGGACATCGTGCTCTACGTGGGCGGCGCGGTGCTCGCGCTGCTGCTGCTCTCCTTCGTCGTGGACATCTTCCGCGACCGCGAGGCGACCAAGGCCGCGGCCGCGGCGGCGGAGGCCCCCGAGCCCGCCTTCGACCCGATGGCGGGCGGCTTCCCGGTGCCACCGCTGCCCGGACAGTCCCTGCCACCCGTTCCCCGTCGACAGTCCCGCCAGGAACGCGAGTTGATTGTCAGTGGCGGCCCCGACACTGTCAGTGACGGAAAGGAGGCCGACGGTGTCTGACTTCCAGAACCCGGTGGCCGGCTTCGGCGTGACCTTCAAGGCCATGTTCAAGAAGCGGCTCACCGAGCAGTACCCCGAGGAGAAGAAGCCCACCGCGCCCCGCTTCCACGGACGCCACCAGCTCAACCGCCATCCGGACGGGCTGGAGAAGTGCATCGGCTGCGAGCTGTGCGCCTGGGCCTGCCCGGCGGACGCGATCTATGTCGAGGGCGCGGACAACACCGAGGAGGAGCGCTACTCCCCGGGGGAGCGCTACGGCCGCGTCTACCAGATCAACTATCTGCGCTGCATCCTGTGCGGCCTCTGCGTCGAGGCGTGCCCCACCCGGGCGCTGACCATGACCAATGACTACGAACTGGCCGACCGCAGCCGTGAGTCGCTCATCTACACCAAGGAGGAGCTGCTCGCCGGGCTCGAGGAGGGGATGGTCGACAGTCCGCACGCCATCTACCCCGGGATGGACGAGCAGGACTACTACCGGGGCCTGATCACCGAGGCCGCGCCCGGGACCCGGCGGCAGCCCGCGGTCAGCAAGGGCGAGACCCTCTCCGACCAGGCCGCGGGAAACGAGGAGGTGCAGGCATGAGCGGTGCGCTGGCCGCGGCGGCCTCCACCACCTCCACCGGCGAGGCCATCCAGTTCTGGGTGCTCGGCACCGTCGCCGTGATCGGCGCGCTGTGCACCATCCTGATGCGCAAGGCCGTGCACAGTGCACTGTGCCTGGCCGGGACCATGATCGTCCTGGCGGTGTTCTACCTCGCCAACGGCGCGTACTTCCTGGGCGTCGTCCAGATCGTCGTCTACACCGGCGCGATCATGATGCTCTTCCTCTTCGTGGTGATGCTGGTCGGTGTCACCGCCGCCGATTCGCTCAAGGAGACCCTGAAGGGGCAGCGCTGGCTCGCCGCCCTGTGCGGTCTCGGCTTCGGCATCCTGCTCTGCGTCGGGATCGGCAATGCCTCGATCACCACGTGGAACGGGCTGGGCCAGGCCAACTCCGGCGGCAATGTGGAGGGGTTGGCGGCGCTGGTCTTCACCAAGTACGTCTTCGCCTTCGAGATCACCGGTGCGCTGCTGATCACCGCGGCGGTCGGCGCCATGGTGCTGACCCACCGCGAGCGCATCGAGCGGGCGCGCACCCAGCGCGAGCAGTCCGAGGCGCGGGTGCGCACCGGGCGGAATGTCCCGCCGCTGCCCGCCCCCGGTGTCTACGCCCGGCACAACGCGGTGGACATCCCCGGTCTGCTGCCCGACGGCACCACCTCCGAGCTCACGGTCAACGCGACGCTGCGCGGCCGCGGTCAGATCCGGGATGTCTCCGGTGACGCGCTGGCCGAGCTGGCGGCGCTGGAGCAGCGCTCCGAGCGCTGGCTGGGCCGGAAGCCCAAGGGCGCGGAGGCCAACGGCGCGGCGTCCAAGGACACGGGCGCGAACGGCACCTCGGCGAACGGGGCCGTGGGCGGCGCCAACGGGAACGACGCCGACGGGAAGGGCGCGAACGGCGCCGCGCACGCGAACGGCAAGGGTGTCGACGAGCGGTCCGAGGACGCCGACAGCCACAAGGGAGCCGCCAAGTGAATCCGGTCTACTACCTGTACCTGGCCGCCCTGTTGTTCACCATCGGTGCGGCCGGGGTGCTGATCAGGCGGAACGCGATCATCCTCTTCATGTGCGTCGAGTTGATGCTGAACGCGTGCAACCTCGCCTTCGTCGCCTTCTCCCGGCTGCACGGCAATCTCGACGGCCAGATCATCGCCTTCTTCACGATGGTCGTCGCCGCGGCGGAAGTCGTGGTCGGCCTCGCGATCATCGTGACCGTCTTCCGCTCCCGCCATTCGGCCTCGGTCGACGACGCCAGCCTGATGAAGCTCTAGAAGGGTCGCGTTCACGTGGAGAACCTCATCGGATTGCTTGTCGCGGTGCCGCTGTTCGGAGCGGCGCTGCTGCTGTGCGGCGGTCGGCGGCTGGACGGCAAGGGTCACTACATCGGCACGGCGCTCGCGGCGGGCTCCTTCGCGATCGGCGCGGTGCTCTTCGCCGACATGCTCGGCCGCGGTGAGCATGACCGCGCCCTGCACAGCAAGGTGTTCAGCTGGATCCCGGTGGGTGGCTTCCGCGCGGACGTCGCCTTCCAGCTCGACCAGTTGTCGATGACCTTTGTCCTGCTGATCACGGGTGTGGGCACACTGATCCACATCTACTCGATCGGCTATATGGAGCACGACGAGCGCCGCCGCCGCTTCTTCGGCTATCTCAATCTCTTCCTCGCGGCGATGCTGCTGCTGGTCCTCGCCGACAACTACCTGCTGCTGTACGTCGGCTGGGAGGGTGTGGGCCTCGCCTCGTACCTGCTGATCGGCTTCTGGCAGCACAAGCCCAGCGCGGCCACGGCGGCGAAGAAGGCGTTCATCGTCAACCGCGTCGGCGATGTCGGCCTGTCCATCGCGATCATGCTGATGTTCACGACCTTCGGGTCGTTCGCCTTCGCCCCGGTGCTGGCCGAGGCGGACCGGGCGGGCGAGGGCAAGCTCACCGCCATCGGGCTGATGCTGCTGCTGGCCGCCTGCGGCAAGTCGGCCCAGGTACCGCTCCAGTCCTGGCTCGGGGACGCGATGGAGGGCCCGACTCCGGTCTCGGCCCTGATCCACGCGGCCACCATGGTGACCGCGGGCGTCTATCTGATCACCCGCTCCGGCGCGATCTTCAACGCGGCGCCGGACGCCCAGACCGCGGTGGTCACCGTCGGCGCGGTCACGCTCCTCTTCGGTGCGATCGTCGGTTGCGCCAAGGACGACATCAAGAAGGCCCTCGCCGGATCGACCATGTCGCAGATCGGCTACATGATCCTGGCGGCCGGGCTCGGCCCCATCGGCTATGTCTTCGCGATCATGCACCTGGTGACCCACGGCTTCTTCAAGGCCGGGCTCTTCCTCGGCGCCGGTTCGGTCATGCACTCCATGAACGAGGAGGTCGACATGCGCAAGTACGGCGGCCTGCGGAAGTACATGCCGATCACCTTCATCACCTTCGGCCTCGGCTACCTGGCCATCATCGGCTTCCCCGGACTCTCCGGCTTCTGGTCCAAGGACAAGATCATCGAGGCCGCCTTCGCCAAGGGCGGCACCGAGGGCTGGATCCTCGGCGGGGCCGCCCTGCTGGGCGCCGCCATCACCGCGTACTACATGACCCGTGTGATGCTGATGACCTTCTTCGGCGAGAAGCGCTGGGTCGCCGATGAGAACGGCGATGAACCGCATCCGCACGAGTCGCCGGGGTCCATGACCTTCCCCATGATCGTCCTGGCCTTCGGATCGGTCTTCGCGGGTGGGCTGTTCAGCCTGAACGACGCGTTCGTGAAGTGGCTCGAGCCGGTCACCGGCCACAGCCACGGCGACTCACCGCTCAGTGCCGCCGCCGTCACCGGCGGCACCATGGTGGTGCTGCTGATCGGTGTCGCCCTCGCCTGGGCGCAGTACGGGCGGCGGCCGGTGCCGCGCACCGCCCCCCGCGGCAGTCTGCTCACCCGGGCCGCCCGGCGCGATCTGCTCCAGGACGACTTCAACCATGTCGCCCTCGTCCAGCCCGGCCAGTACCTCACCCGCGGGCTGGTCTACGTCGACCACAAGCTCGTCGACGGCGTGGTCAACGGCACCGCGGCCTCGGTCGGCGGGCTCTCCGGCCGGCTGCGCAAGCTCCAGAACGGCTACGCCCGCACGTACGCGGTCTCGATGTTCGGCGGTACGGCGGTACTCATCGCCGCGACCCTGCTGATGAGGGCGGTCTGAGTCATGTCCTTTCCTCTGCTGACGGTCACGGCCGCGGTGCCCGCGCTCGGCGCCATCGCCACCGCCGCCGTGCCCGCCGCCAAGCGCGCCGCCGCCAAGTGGGTGGCGCTGGCCTTCTCGCTGGTCACGCTCGCCCTCGCGGCGATCGTGCTGGTCCGTTTCGACCCCGGGGGCAGCCGCTTCCAGCTCACCGAATCCCGGGCCTGGATCGCCGACTTCGGGGTCCGCTACGAACTGGGCGTGGACGGGATCGCGGTGGTCCTGATCGCCCTCACCGCGGTGCTCGTCCCGTTCGTCATCCTGGCGGGCTGGCATGACGCCGATCCGCTGGAAGGAGAGCGGCCCAACCGCCGCTGGCGGCCCACCCAGGGCTTCTTCGCGCTGATCCTGATGGTCGAGGCGATGGTGGTGATCTCCTTCGAGGCCACCGACGTCTTCCTCTTCTACATCTTCTTCGAAGCCATGCTCATCCCGATGTACTTCCTCATCGGCGGCTTCGGGGACCGGGCCGGCGAGCGGTCCGAGGAGGAGACGGCCACCCAGCGCAGTTACGCCGCGGTCAAGTTCCTGCTCTACAACCTGGCCGGCGGTCTGATCATGCTGGCCGCGGTGGTCGGTCTGTACGCGGTCACCGCCGATGACCTGGGCACCGGCACCTTCTCGCTCCAGCAGATCATCGAGGCGCGGGCCCACGGCGATCTCTCCATCGCGACCAGCACCGAACGGTGGCTGTTCCTCGGCTTCTTCTTCGCCTTCGCGGTGAAGGCGCCGCTGTGGCCGCTGCACACCTGGCTGCCCAACGCGATGGGGGAGTCCACCGCCCCGGTCGCCGTACTGATCACCGCGGTCGTCGACAAGGTCGGCACCTTCGCGATGCTCCGCTTCTGCCTCCAGCTCTTCCCCGAGGCCAGCAAGTGGGCCACCCCGGTGATCCTGGTGCTGGCGCTGATCAGCATCATCTACGGCGCGCTGCTCGCGGTCGGCCAGCGGGACATCAAGCGGCTGATCGCCTATGCCTCGATCTCCCACTTCGGCTTCATCATCCTGGGCATCTTCGCCATGACCACCCAGGGCCAGAGCGGAGCCACCCTCTATATGGTCAACCACGGGATCTCGACCGCCGCGCTGATGCTGGTGGCCGGGTTCCTGATCACCCGCCGCGGTTCACGGCTCATCGCCGACTACGGCGGGGTGCAGAAGGTCGCCCCGGTGCTCGCGGGCACCTTCCTGATCGGCGGTCTGGCCACCCTGTCGCTGCCCGGGCTCGCCCCGTTCATCAGCGAATTCCTGGTCCTGGTCGGCACGTTCAGCCGCTATCCGGTGCTCGGCGTCATCGCCACCGTCGGCATCGTGCTCGCCGCGCTCTACGTCCTGGTGCTCTACCAGCGCACCATGACCGGCCCGGTGAAGGCCGAGGTGCGCGGGATGCCCGACCTCAAGGCGCGCGAGCTGCTGGTGGTCGCCCCGCTCATCGCGCTGCTGATCTTCCTCGGCGTCTATCCCAAACCGCTGGCCGACATCGTCAATCCGTCGGTCGACCACACGCTGTCGGTGGTGGACAAGAAGGACCCCAAGCCCGACCACCCCGTTGACGCGGGCTGGTTCAGCTACAGCCCGATGCACGACGGTGCTTCCGGAGGTGCCAAGTGACCCACGCGGCCCCTGTCCACAGCCTGTGGACAACAGCGGCGGCGGCGCCCGACAAGATCCCCGCGCCGCATATCGAGTACGGCCAGCTGTCCCCGACACTGATCGTGCTCGGCGGGGCGATCCTCGGTGTGCTGGTCGAGGCGTTCCTGCCGCGCCGCCAGCGCTACGGCGCGCAGCTGTTCCTCTCCGTCGTCACCCTGGCCGCCGCGTTCGCCGCGGTCGTCGGGCTGGCCGCCGGGGACTACGGCACCGGCAAGGCCCATGTGGCGGCCATGGGTGCCATCGCGATCGACGGCCCCGCGCTCTTCCTCCAGGGCACCATCCTGCTGGTGGCGCTGGTCTCGGTGTTCACCTTCGCCGAGCGGCGGCTCGACCCGGTGGTGCACGGCAACCACGTCGACTCCTTCGCCGCGCAGGCGGCGGCGGTGCCCGGCGGTGACGCCGAAAAGGCCGCCGTGAAGGCCGGGTTCACCACCACCGAGGTCTTTCCGCTGGTGCTCTTCGCGGTCGGCGGCATGCTGGTCTTCCCGTCCGCCAATGACCTGCTGACCCTGTTCGTGGCACTGGAGGTCTTCTCCCTGCCGCTGTACGTGCTGTGCGCGCTCGCCCGGCGCCACCGCATGCTCTCCCAGGAATCCGCCGTCAAGTACTTCCTGCTCGGCGCCTTCTCCTCCGCGTTCCTGCTGTTCGGCATCGCCCTGCTCTACGGCTACGCGGGCACCGTCGGCTACGCGGGCATCGCGGATGTGGTCGACGGCCAGGTCCGGAATGTCACCCCGGCGCTCGCCGGGACCATGGGCAATGACGCGCTGCTGCTCATCGGCGGTGCCATGGTGCTGATGGGGCTGCTGTTCAAGATCGGCGCCGTGCCGTTCCATATGTGGACCCCGGACGTCTACCAGGGCGCCCCGACCCCGGTCACCGGCTTCATGGCGGCGGCCACCAAGGTGGCGGCGTTCGGCGCGCTGCTGCGGCTGCTGTATGTCGTGCTGCCCGGGCTGCGCTGGGACTGGCGGCCGGTGATGTGGGGCGTCGCGATCGTCACCATGCTGGGCGGTGCCATCGTCGCGGTCACCCAGACCGATGTGAAGCGGCTGCTGGCGTACTCGTCGATCGCCCACGCGGGGTTCATCCTCGCCGGTGTCATCGCCACCACGCCCGAGGGCATCTCCTCGGTCCTCTTCTATCTGGCCGCGTACTCCTTCGTGACGCTGGGCGCCTTCGCGGTGGTCACCCTGGTGCGGGACGCGGGCGGTGAGGCCACCCACCTGTCCAAGTGGGCCGGGCTCGGGCGCCGTTCGCCCCTGGTGGCCGCCGTCTTCGCGGTCTTTCTGCTGGCCTTCGCCGGTATCCCGCTGACCAGCGGCTTCGCCGGGAAGTTCGCCGTCTTCAAGGCGGCGGCCGACGGCGGCGCGGGTGCGCTGGTGGTCGTCGGTGTGATCTCGTCGGCCATCGCGGCGTTCTTCTACATCCGGGTGATCGTGCTGATGTTCTTCAGCGAACCCCGTACCGACGGTCCCTCGGTCGCCGTGCCGAGCGCGCTGACCTCGTCGGCGATCGCCATCGGTGTCGCGGTCACGCTGGTGCTCGGGGTCGCGCCGCAGTACTTCCTCGATCTGGCGGGTCAGGCCGGGGTGTTCGTGCGCTGACCACCCCTTCGGGGCCCCGCCCCGGCCGGACCACCGCCACGGTGCCGGCCGGGGCGGCGTTGCTTTCCCCTCCCGCCCCTTCCCGTACCAGGGGCCCCGCCCCTGAACCCCGGCCAGGGCGCCCCGCTAGGCGCTGGCCTTCGCCGCGTAGGCGCGGACATCGGCGTCCGGGTCCGAGTGGACCGTGGACAGGGCCTCCCGGGCGGCGGATTCGTGTGCGGCCAGGGGGAGCAGGGCCAGCACCGCCGCCTTGCGGACGTCGGCGTGCGGATCGGCCAGGGCACCCGCCAGCGCCGGGATGCCGAGCCCCGGCCCGGCGGCGGTCAGTGCCGTCGCCGCACCCTTGCGCACCTGCCACGCGGGGTCGTCCAGCGCCGCGACCGCCTCGGCGTCGAGCGGTGGCGGGCAACCGGCCGCCGCCAGCGCCGCCAGAGCGGCGGCCCGTACGTGCGTGTCCCGGTCGCGCAGCAGCGGAGCCAGCAGCTCACGTGCCTCGGCGGCACGGCCTTCGGCGGCGGCCAGCGTCGCCAGCGCACCCGCCGCCGCGACCCGTATCTCACGGGAGGCGTCGGCGGCGGCGGGTGCCAGCGCGTCGAGGGCGTCGACGGAGACCAGGGCCCGTACGGCCTGGAGGCGCACCTCGGTCACGGAGTCCGTCAACGCCCGGGTGAACAGCGGCGCTTCGCCGAGACGCAGCGCGCGCAGCACGTCGAGCGCCGCCGCGCGCACCGCCGGATCGGCCACCTCCAGGGCGTGGACCAGCGGCTCGCGCAGCTCCGGTTCGGGCGGCAGCACCTCCACCAGCTCGCGCAGCGAGGCGGCGGCTCCGGCCCGTACCCCGGCGTCGGGGTCGGCCAGCGCCGCCGCGAGCGCCGGACCGGTGCCCGGCGGCGCGGTCTCGGTGAGCGTGGCGACGGCGGACCGGCGGACCGCCGGATCGGGGTCGGCCAGATAGGGCCGGAGGGCGGACAGCTCCGGCTGCTCCTCGGCGAGGGCGAGGAGTTCGAGGATGCGCGGGGAGGCGGTGGCGGAGGTCCCGGGCCCCTCGGCGGAGGTGCCGGGCGCCCGCTCCGCCCCACTCGGCGCGGTGTCGCGCGGTCCGGCCGTGGCGACCTGCTCCGGGTGCACCTCGCCGATCCGCCGTGACGCCCCGCCGACCGGGGCGTATTCCGCCACCGGGACGAGGTAGGGCGCCACGGGCCGGGCGGTGAACTCCATCGCCCCCGACGCCGACTTGCGCAGATCCAGATGGTGCAGCCAGGCCGTGTCGTCGCGGAGCGGATGGTCGGTGCGCTCGTGGTACAGGCCCCACCGGCTCTCGGTCCTGGCGAGCGAGGAGCGGGCGGCCATCTCGGCGCAGTCGCGGATGAAACTCACCTCGGCGCAGCGCATCAGCTCATGCGGGGTGCGGGCGCCCATCGCGGCGATATCCCGGCGCATCCGCTCGAACGCCTCGACGGCGAGGGAGAGCCGGGCGCCGCTCTTGGGCGGGGCGACATAGTCGTTCACCATGCGACGCAGCTTGTACTCGACCTGGGGCTGCGGCGGGCCGTCGGGGTTCTTCAGCGGCGCGTAGATCAGCTCATGGGCGTCGGCGAGCTGGTCGCGCGGCAGTTCGCCCTCGTAACGGCGGTGCCGGGAGGCGTCGGCGCCCGCCAGATCGCCGAAGACAAAGGCCCCGATCATGTAGTTGTGCGGTACGCAGGCCAGGTCACCGGCGGCGTACAGCCCGGGGACCGTGGTGCGGGCGTGCTCGTCCACCCGTACCCCGGAGGCCGAATGGCCGCCGCACAGCCCGATCTCGGAGATGTGCATCTCCACGTCGTGGGTGCGGTAGTCCTGGCCGCGGCCCGCGTGGAAGGTGGCGCGGGTGGGGCGTTCGGTGGAGTGCAGGATGGACTCCAGCGCCGCCACGGACTCCTCGGGGAGATGGCTGAGCTTCAGATAGACCGGACCGCGCTCGCTCGTCACCTCCGCCGCGAACTCGGCCATCATCTGGCCCGACCAGTAGTCGGAGTCGACGAAGCGCTCACCGTGCCGGTTGACCTGGTAGCCGCCGAACGGATTGGCGACATAGGCGCAGGCCGGACCGTTGTAGTCCTTGATCAGCGGATTGATCTGGAAGCATTCGATCCCGGTGAGCTCCGCACCCGCGTGATACGCCATGGCGTAGCCGTCGCCCGCGTTGGTGGGGTTCTCGTAGGTGCCGTAGAGATAGCCGCTGGCGGGCAGGCCGAGTCGGCCGCAGGCGCCGGTGGCGAGGATGACGGCCCCGGCCCGGACGGCGACGAACCGACCGGTGCGGGTGTGGAATCCGGCGGCGCCCACGGCCCGGCCGCCGGAGGTGAGGACCCGCACCGGCATGACGCGGTTCTCGATGCGGATCCGTTCCCGCATCTCGCGGCGGCGCAGCTGCCGGTAGAGGACCTTCTTGACGTCCTTCCCCTCGGGCATCGGCAGGACGTACGAGCCGGAGCGGTGCACCTGGCGGACCGCGTAGGCGCCGTGCTCGTCCTTCTCGAACTTCACGCCGTACCGCTCCAGCCGCTGGACCATGGCGAAGCCGCGGGTCGCGGTCTGGCGGACGGTGGACTGGTCGACGATGCCGTCGTTGGCGCGGGTGATCTCGGCGACGTAGTCGTCGGGTTCGGCCCGGCCGGGGACGACCGCGTTGTTGACACCGTCCATGCCCATGGCGAGCGCGCCGGAGTGCCGGACGTGCGCCTTTTCCAGAAGGAGGACCGAGGCACCGTTTTCGGCGGCGGTGAGCGCCGCCATGGTGCCGGCGGTGCCGCCGCCGATGACGAGGACGTCGCAGGACAGCTCCTCGACCGTGTCGGGCGCGGGGACCTCCATGGTCTCCATGGCTTCCGTGACTTCCGTGGTGTCCATGGCCGGGCCTTTCACATACCGAGGGATTCGAGGACCTGGCGGCGCAGCGCCACGGTCGCGGCGGCGTCATGGGCGGTGTGCTCCCGCGGATGCGGTACGTCCAGCACCCGGCCGGAGTCCGCCGCACCGCCGAGCAGGGCGACGCGGTCACCGAGGAACAGGGCCTCGTCCACGTCATGGGTGACGAAGACGACGGTGGCGCGGGTCCCGCGCAACACCTCGACCAGCAGCGTCCGCATACCGGCCCGGGTCTGTGCGTCGAGCGCCCCGAACGGTTCGTCCATGAGGACCGCGCGCGGCTCGCCGACGAGCGCGCGGGCGAGCTGTACGCGCTGCCGCTGCCCTCCGGAGACCTGGTGCGGGTACCGCGTCAGATGGCCGCCGAGCCCGACCCGCTCCAGCCACTCCCCGGCGAGGGCGCGGCGCCGGGCCAGCGGTACGCCCCTTACGGCGAGCGGGAGTTCGACATTGGCGCGCACGGTGCGCCAGGGGAGCAGGGCGTCCTCCTGGAAGACCAGCGCCCGGTCGGCGTGCGGCCGGGTGACGGGCGCGCCGTCCTGGGTGACCCGTCCGCCGAGCGGTGGCAGCAGCCCGGCCAGGGTGCGCAGCAGGGTGGACTTGCCGCAGCCGGACGGGCCGACCACGGTGAGGAGTTCACCGGGTGCCACGTCCAGGTCGAGGCCGTGGAGGACGGCCGCGCCGGGGCGGCCGAGCGTGGCGTCCTCCAGACGCAGCCGGAGGCCCGGAGGTGCGGCGCGGTCGCCGGGCGGGGCGGGGGTGGTGGCGAGGCGGGGTGTGGTCACGGGGTGCCTGCTTCCTTGCGGCGCCGGGGACGGGGCGCCGCCGGTTCCGCGGCCCCGGTACGCGGCAGCCACCGGGTCAGCCGCCGTCCGGCCAGCTCGACCGCGGTGGAGGTGAGCCAGCCGAGCAGGCCGATGGTGGTCATGCCGACGAAGACGCCCGGATAGTCGACGATCGTGTAGTCCTGCCAGGTGCGGTAACCGACGCCATACGCACCGGAGATCATCTCGGCGGAGATCACACAGATCCATGAGACGCCGATACCGACGGAGAGCCCGCCGAGGATGCCGGGCAGCGCGCCCGGCAGCACCACGGAGCCCAGGACGCGCCACCGGCCGCCGCCCATGGTCAGCACCGCCTCCTCCCAGACCGGACTGAGCGCGCGGACCGCGTGCCGGGTGCTGACCAGCACCGGGAAGAAGGCGGCGGTGAAGGTGATGAAGACGATCCCCTGCTCATTGCTGGGAAACATCAGGATGGCCACCGGGACCAGCGCGATGGCGGGGATCGGGCGCAGCACTTCGAGGACCGGGCTCAGCAGGTCGGACACCAGGCGGGAGCGGGCGATGGCGGTGCCGACGGCCACCCCCAGGGCCGCGGCCAGCGCGAACCCGGTGAGGATGCGGGTGAGGCTGTCGGTGAGGTCCTGCCAGTAGGCGTCGGTGCCGAGCCGGTCGGAGAACTCCCGGGCCACCTCGGTCGCGGTCGGGAACTGCGCGAAGCGCAGCCAGAGGTTGATGTCCCGCGAGGTGAGCAGCTGCCACAGGCCGAGGGCGGCCAGCAGTGACCCGGCGCGCAGGGCGTAGCGGGGCCAGGGACGGCGGCGCGGACGCGGTGCGGCGGGGGCGGGGCGTGCGGGGGAGGACGGGGGCCGCAGCGGGGTCGTGGACGGGCTCATCCCGACTCCTTCAGGGCCGTGGCGTAGGAGACCGTGCGGGCGCCGGGGTGGGACGCCTTCCAGGTGCGGGCGTTGGCCGGGGTGACGAAGGCGCGCAGTCGGGAGCCGTCCTCGACCCAGACGGCCCGGTCCGCGTACCAGAGGGTGCCGGTGGCGGCATCGGGTACGTATCCGGCCCGGATCCGGTCGCGGTGGGTGCGCGCGAAGCGCAGCAGCTCGTCGGGGGTGCGGAAACTCCGGGTCCGGTTCTCGCCCTTCAGCCAGAGCTGGCTGGTCGGGGCGGGGGGTGTGGCGCGCAGCGCCTTCGTATAGGCGCCCGTGCTTCCGTACGCCCGTTTGAGATAGCGGTCGTCAACAAAGGAGTTCACGTCCACCGGGCCGACCAGTTCGGCCGCGCGCAGCACCGGGACGTCCTTCTTGAGGGCCGCTATCAGCCGGGGTTTCAGCGTCGGGTCGAAGGTGGCGATCCCGCCGTCGCCGTTGTAGAGGTAGACCACCTCCGGCGGCAGCCCGGTGGCCTTCGCGACCTTCTGGGCGGCGGGCAACGGGTGCTCGCGCAGATAGCGGGTCGCGTCGAGCTGGGCGGCGAGGAACGCCTGGACGACGGCCGGGCGCTGCCGGGCGAAGGCGTCGCGGGTGGTGACGCCGTGGAAGGTGGGGAGGTTCAGCCGCGCCCCGTCGTACAGGGCCTTCGCCTTGCCCTGGAAGGCCAGCAGTCCCGGCCAGGCCACGAACTGCGAGAGGGCGTCCACACTGCCCGCCTCGAGGGCGGAAGCGCCCACGGCGGGCTGCTGGTTGAGCTTGCGGACACCGTCCTCGGGGTCGATGCCGGCGCGCTGGAGGGCGCGTACGAGGGTGCCGTCGGCGGCCGAGCCCACACTGGTGGAGACTTGCTTGCCGCGCAGGTCGGACAGGTCGCGGAGATCGGAACCGGGGCGGGTGACGAGGGTGTTGAGTCCGCCGCGCGGGTTGTAGCCGGTGACGGAGACCAGCCGGGTCGGGGCGTTCAGCTGCTGACCGCGGCCGGAGTTGATCAGGAGCGGGAAGTCGCCCATCGAGCCGATGTCGACCTTTCCGGCCACCATCTGCGCCGTGATCGGCGCTCCGGTGGCGTAGTCCTGCCACTTCACCTTGTAGGTGTGGCCGTCGCGGCGGCCGAGGGCGCGCAGTTCGCGTTCGAAGGAGCCGAGCGCGCGCAGCAGGGTGCCCGCGGTCACGGTGTTGATGGTCTTGGACTGGTAGCCGACGGTGACGGTCACGGTCTTGCCGTCCGCCTCCGCGCCGCCGCCGCAGCCGGTGAGGGACAGCAGCAGTGCGCCGGTGGCGAGGGCAGCCGGGAGGGTGGTGCGCCGCATCGGGGAGCCTTTCACCTCAGGAGATAGGGCATGTTGACCGTGACCGCGCCGGTGGGACAGCGGGCGGCGCACGGACCGCAGTACCAGCACTCGTCCACGTGCATGAACGCCTTACCGCTGTCGGGGTGGATCGCGAGGGAGTCGAGGGGACACATGTCCACGCAGAGGGTGCAGCCGTCGATGCACTTCGACTCGTCGATCGTCACGGGCACGTCGGCACGCTGGGGCGCGAGAGGCATGGCTGTCTCCAGGGAGGGCGTTCGGAGCGGGTGTGTATGAGGGCGTCAGCCGGTGCGGCGCAGTTGGCCGCTCATGGTGATGCGGTCGCCACGGAACCGGATGAACTCCAGGTCCACGGGGCGGCCGTCGGACAGATGGGTGAGACGTTCCGTCATCAGGACGGCGGCACCGCGCGGTGCCTGAAGGACGGCGGCGGAGTGCGCGTCGGCGTTGACGGCCTCGAGGGTGATCTCGGCGGTGCCCAGATCCTGTCCGGTGATCTTCTCGATCAGCCGGAAGACATCGGTGTTCTCCAGGTCGGCGCCGAGGAGTTCGGCGCCGATGTCCATCGGGATATAGGTGAGGTCGAGGGAGAGCGGAAGTCCGCCCAGCCGCCGCAGCCGCTCGATATAGAGGACATCGGCGCGGGCGGCGACGCGCAGTCGGCCGGCGACACAGGAGGGCGCGGGCACGGGCCCGACCGTCCGTACCTCGTTGGTGACCCGGCCGTGCTCATGCAGGGTCTCGGCCAGTCCCATCAGCCGGTCGAGGCCATGCCGGTACTTCTCCGCCACGACCACCGTGCCCACCCCGGGCGACCGCTCCACCAGGCGTTCGGCGCGCAGCAGGTCGAGCGCCTGGCGCACGGTGTTACGAGAAGCGCCGTAGTCCGCGCCGAGCGCGTCCTCCAGCGGCAGTACGCCCTGGGGGAAGCCGCCGGTGAGGACCTGGTGGCGGAGCAGATCGGCGAGCTGTCGCGCCCGGTCGGCGCGGAGCCGGCGGCGGCGCGCGGCGGCGACCGGCGGGGCGTGCTCGCGGCTGCGGTCGCGGGTGCGTTCGGCTGGCATCGGCCGGCTCCGGGGTGAGCTGGGTGGGCGGCGGGTTGTGTCCGGACCATACCGAGGGGGTCGGCGCGATGGTGTTGCCACAGTGTTGCGCCACTTGACGGTGGCTTTGACACCGCCCCGACCTGCGGTTTCGTTCCCACTGACGGCAAGATCTGCCACTACGCGACGAGCCCCCCGGCGCATTCGCCGGGGGGCTCGGATTCCTTCGCGTCAGCTGTCGCCGAGGTTCAGCTGTCGTGGAGGTTCAGTTGTCGGGCAGGTCGGGCATACCGGTCGGCAGACCGGAGGGCAGCGACGTGGGGATGTCGGACGGGATGTCCTTCGGGGACGCCGTCTTGGTGAAGGTGTCGTTCTCCGAGAGCGCGTCCCAGTCGACGGTGAGCGTCTTGCCGTCGTTGCTCGGGGCCACGGTGCCCATGGTGCGGTCGGCGTTGCCGTCACTGCACTTGAGCATCAGCTTCTTCTCGCCGGTGTCGGTGTACTCACCGGAGCAGGTGTGCTTGCCCGCGACCAGGGCCGCCTTCTCACCGCTGATGGACAGCACCAGCGCCTCGTTGCCGCTCTTGGCGACGTAGGCGCCGGTCAGCTCGGCACCCGCGCCCCCCTCCGCCGGGGCGCTGGACTGCGAGGCCGACGGGGTGTCCTTGGAGGTGTCCTTCTTGCCATCGTCGCTGTCGCTGCCACAGGCCGTCAGCAACAGGGCGGCCGCGACCACCGTTCCGGCGAGGCTCGCTGCCTTGATCACGCACTTCTCCTCGATTGTTAGGGCAGGGGCACGACAACGTAGCAGCCGTTCAGGGCGTCGCCGGGACGACATGGCCGGTCACCTCGCCCAGACCGATGCGGGCGCCGTGCGGGCCGGGTGCCCAGGCGGTGAGCGTCACCTCGTCACCGTCCTCCAGGAAGGTGCGGGTGCTGTCCGCGACACGCACCGGATCCCGTCCGGACCAGGTGAGTTCGAGCAGACAGCCGCGCTCGGTGGGGCGCGGACCGCTGACCGTGCCGGAGGCGAAGACGTCACCGGTGCGCAGCGAGGCGCCGTTCACGGTCATATGGGCCAGTTGCTGGGCGGCGGTCCAGTACATGGCGGAGAACGGCGGGCGGGAGATGGTGTGGCCGTTGACGGCGACCTCGATCCGCAGGTCGAAGCCGAACGGTTCGGCGGCGGAGTCGTCGAGGTAGGGCAGCAGCGGGACATCGCGGGCGGGCGGGGCGGTACGGGCCGGGGCCAGGGCGTCCAGCGGGGTGATCCAGGCGGCGAGGGAGGTGGCGAAGGACTTGCCGAGGAAGGGGCCGAGGGGGCGGTACTCCCAGCTCTGGATGTCGCGGGCGGACCAGTCGTTGAGCAGACAGAGGCCGAAGACGTGGTCATGGAACCCGGAGAGCGGCACCGGTGTATTCAAAGGGGAAGGGGCGCCGACGACGAAGGCCACCTCCGCTTCGAAGTCGAGGCGGAGGGAGGGGCCGAAGACCGGAGCGGGGCCGGGAGCCGGAGCGGGGGAGGACGTATGGGACGAGGAGGAGTCCGCGGGCGGCAGATGCTGGCCCTGGGGGCGTACGACCGGGGTGCCGGAGACCAGGACCGTGCCGGCCCGGCCGTGGTAGCCGATCGGCAGATGCTTCCAGTTGGGGGTGAGCGCGTCGCCGTCCGGGCGGAACATCCGCCCCACGTTGGCGGCGTGGTGCTCGCTCGCATAGAAGTCGACGTAGTCGGCCACCTCGATCGGGAGGTGGAGGGCGAGGGTGGTGAGGGGGTGCATCAGGGGTTCGATGGTCGGCCGGTGTGCCGGGTTGGTCAGCCAGTCGAGCACCTCGGCGCGGACCGCCTGCCAGACCGGGCGGCCCGCGGCCATCAGCGGGTTGAGCGTGGCGGCGCCCAGCAGTTCGGCGTGTGGCGAGGCGGTGGCGGCCGCCGCTGCTCCCGCGTCCAGCACATGGCTCCCGTAGCGCACACCGATCCTGCGCAGATGCGGCGCATGCGGTGTGGTGAAGACGCCATAGGGGAGATTGTGCGGCCCGAAGGGGTCTCCTTCGGGCAGATCGAGCGGGCTTCGCTGCGGCATGGATGCTGCCTCGCCTTCTCCTCGTCACCGTGGTGGCCAGGCCACACCCTACGGCTCGCGGGACATGAGAGGAGGGGGCGACGGGTGGAGCCTAAAGAGATGGCAATGTCCGGATAGTCCTTGCTGGGGGCGGCAATTCCGAAGTAGCGTCCTTCATCAGGTCACACACAGTGGGGGGGCCACTGCGCTGAGGTGACCGAGGGGGGCTCGTGACGAGCACTGCCGTGCCGTATGCGCTGGACCGTTCCGTACCCGGACTGATCGTGAAGATCGGCGGCTATCCACTGCACCATGGGGGCGTCGGCGCCATCCGGTCCCTGGGCCGTCTGGGCATCCCCATGTACGCGGTGACCGAGGACCGTTGGACCCCGGCCGCGCTCTCGCGCTATCTCACCCGGGCCTTCGTCTGGCCGACCACCGGCAGGGAGCGGCCGGAGCGGCTGGTGGAGGGGCTGCTGCGGATCGGGCGGGCGATCGGCCGTCCGGCGGTGCTGCTGCCCACGGACGAGGAGGCGGCGGTGCTGATCGCCGAGCACGCGGATGTGCTCGCGGCGGACGGCCGGTTCCTCTTCCCCCGGGCGGAGCCCGGGCTGCCCCGGCGGCTGGCCAGTAAGCAGGGGCTGCACGAGCTGTGCGTCAAGCACGGGGTGCCCACACCGGAGGCCGCGTTCCCCGATTCGCTCGCCGACATCAAGGCGTTCGCGGTGCACGCCCGGTTCCCCGTGGTCGCCAAGAACCGGGAGGCGTTCGAGCGGCGGATGAAGCCCGCGGTGGGCGGCACCACCCGGATCGAGGGGCCGCGGGAGCTGCTGGCGCTGGCGCCGGAGTGGGGGCCGCGCCCCGGGGTGGTGCTCCAGGAGTATCTGCCGCGCGAGCACGCCGAGGACTGGATCGTCCACGGCTATGTGGACGCCCGGAGCACTCCGCTGGCGCTGTTCACCGGGGTCAAGGTGCGGTCCTGGCCGCCGCACGCGGGCATGACGGCATGTGCGTATGTGGTGGACAACAAGGAGCTGGCCCGGATGGCGGCCCAGTTCATCAAGCGGATCGGGTTCAGCGGCATCATCGATCTGGACTGGCGCTTCGACCGGCGCGACGGCCGGTACAAGCTGCTGGACTTCAACCCGCGGATGGGAGCGCAGTTCCGGCTCTTCGAGAACCGGGCGGGGATCGATGTCGTCCGGGCCCAGCATCTGGATCTGACCGGGCGTGAGGTGCCCGAGGCGGAGCAGATCGGCGACCGGCGCTTCCTGGTGGAGAACATCGACCTGCCCGCACTGCTCGCGTACCGCCGGGGCGGTTACACCACACCGCACGCACCGGCCAGACCCAGCGGTACCGAGCTGGCCTGGGCCGCCCGCGACGATATGCGGCCGTTCTTCACCATGCTGGCCCGCTCCGTGCGGCCCGGCGCGGCTCAGCTGTACCAGCAGTGGCGCGCCAAGAACAGGTAACGCCTTGGGGAGGGGTTTTGTGAACGATCCGGTAGCAGTCATCGGGGCCGGTCCGTACGGTCTGTCGACCGCCGCCCACTTACGCGCCCGCGGTCTGCCGGTCCGCGTCTTCGGGTCGCCGATGGTGAGCTGGCGCGAGCAGATGCCCGCGGGCATGCTGCTCAAGTCCACACCGGCGGCGTCCCATATCGACGCCCCGCAGCCGGGGCACTCCCTGTTCGACTACTGCCGGGCGACGGGCGGCAGACGGTATGAGTCCGACTGGGACATCGTGCCGGTCGAGACCTTCTCGGCCTATGGACTCTGGTTCCAGCGGCGGCTGGTGCCGGACCTGGAGCAGGTGCGGGTGGTCTCCGTCGACCGGCGGGGCGGCCGGTTCGAGCTCAAGCTGGACTCGGGGGAGCAGTTCACCGCCCGTGCCGTCGTGGTCGCCAGCGGGCTGAGCGGGCTGGCCCATCTGCCGCGTCCGCTCGCCGCCGCCGTGCCCGACGGCCCCTCCGCCGCGGGCCCGGTCTCGCACAGCTCCCTCCACCATGACCTCGGGCGGTTCGAGGGACAGCGGGTGGTGGTCGTCGGCGCCGGACAGTCCGCCCTGGAGAGCGCGGTACTGCTGGCGGAGGCGGGCGCCGCCGAGGTGCGGGTGGTGGCCCGCGGGGCCCGCGCGGTCGGCTTCGGCGCCCCGCCGGACCGCCAGCCGCGGCTGCGGCCCGAATCGCCCTTCGGCCGCGCCTGGTCGCTGTACGCGCTCTCGTACCACGCGGTGGGGTTCCGCAAGCTGCCCGCGTCCGCCCGGGAGTACCTGGTCCGCAGGGTGCTGGGGCCCAAGGGCGCCTGGTGGCTGCGGGACCGGTTCGCCGGCCGGGTGCGGGTCACCCAGGGGCAGCACATCCACCGGGCGGAGGTGGACGGCGACGGGCGGCCGGTGCTCTCGCTGCGCGGTGCGGGTGGCCGGGTCGGCGAGCTGGCCGCGGACCATGTCATGGCGGCCACCGGCTACCGGATGGACCTGGCCGCGCTGGGCTTCCTCGGCCCCGAGCTGCGGGCCGAGGTGGTCACCTCCGCCGGGGGACCCTGGCTGGACGCGGGTTACCGCTCCTCGGTGCCGGGGCTGTACTTCACCGGGCTGCCCGCGGCGGCGAGTTTCGGCCCGGTGATGCGGTTCGTCTGCGGCACCGCATACGCGTCGCCGCGGCTGGCGAAGGCGGTGGCGGCCGCCCACGGATGAGGCGAGGAGGGCCCGTTCCCCGGCCGTTCGGCGAACGGCCGGGGCGTGGGAGGAATGATCTGCTGGTGATCGAGGTACCGCGAGGGGATGCCGGTCGCTCAGGGGCATGGACGCTGTGAGGCGCACGAGGCGGGAAGCCGCCCACAGTGATCGATACCCGACCGGATACGCTGCCTGTTGGTGAAGGCAGCGACACATCGACATTCCGCGTGATCGTAGGCAGACAGGAGTACCCCGTGAGCGTCATCGGGCCCCTTGGGCTGAGCGTGCGGGACCAGACTCTGGAAGCCGACACCCAAGCCGGGCTGACGGCTGTCGAAGAGGGCCTGTTGGAGGCCACCAAGAGTGATGTGCCCTTCATCACCGAGGCCGCACAGCATCTGGTGCGGGCCGGCGGGAAGCGGTTCCGTCCGCTGGTGGTGCTGCTCGCCGCGCAGTTCGGCGATCCGCACGCACCCGGAGTGGTGCCTTCCGCCGTGGTCGTCGAGCTGACCCATCTGGCGACGCTCTACCACGACGATGTGATGGACGAGGCCGAGGTGCGGCGCGGGGTGTCCAGCGCCAACGCCCGCTGGGGCAACTCGGTGGCGGTCCTCACCGGCGACTTCCTCTTCGCCCGGGCCTCGCACATCCTGGCCGACCTCGGCCCGGAGGCGGTCCGGATCCAGGCCGAGGCGTTCGAGCGGCTGGTGACCGGCCAGATCCTGGAGACCGCCGGACCGCGCGACGGCCAGGACCCGATCGAGCACTATCTGGATGTGCTGGCGGGCAAGACCGGCTCACTGATCGCCGTCTCCGGACGGTTCGGCGCGATGATGTCCGGCGCCGACGAGTCGATCGTCAACATCCTGACCCAGTACGGCGAGCGGCTGGGCATGGCCTTCCAGCTGGCCGATGACGTCCTGGACATCGCCAGCGACAGCCATGAGTCGGGCAAGACCCCCGGCACCGATCTGCGCGAGGGCATCGCCACCCTCCCCGTGCTGCGGCTGCGGGCCCGGGCGGCGGCCAGTGGGTCGGCCGAGGACCGCGAGCTGTGCGAGCTGCTCGCCGGAGATCTCACCGACGACGCCCGTCACGCCGAGGTCCTGCGGCGGCTGCGCGCCCACCCGGCGCTGGAGGAGGCCCGCCGGGACACCCTCCGCTATGCGGCGGAGGCCCGTTCGATGCTGGCACCGCTGCCCGCGGGCCCGGCGAAGGCCGCCCTCGAGGGGCTGTGCGACGCGGTGGTGCACCGCGCGGGCTGACCCCGCCCCGATGCGCCGTGGCCTCTCCCCGGCGGCGGCCTCCTCCTGGCGGTGGCGTCCCCCAAGCGGCGGGCTTCCCCTAGGGGCTCCGTATGCCCCGGGGTCTCCCGTGGAAGTACGGGCTCACCCGCGCGGCGCCGGTTGTCATACCCGAGCATGAGAGTGCACTTGATCCCTCGGGCTGACGCCTCGAGGCGGTCGATTTGGTGGGATGAAACCACCACCACAGGGCGGGAACGGGCGACAATGGCCCGAGAGGTGGACGAGTGCAGGCTGACAACCGCCGCCCACGACGGAGGTAGAGCACACATGGCACGGATCCGACCGACACAGGTCGCGGACGATGGCTTCTGGGACGAGGAGCGCCCGACACGACGTACGAAGGCCGCGCGGTACGCCGTTCCGGTCGGGGTCGCGGGTATAGCCGCGGCCACGATCGGGCTGGTCCCGGCGCTTGCCAGCAGCGGTGACCCCGATCTGCCGAAGATCTCGGCGGAGCAGCTCATCAGCAAGATGGCCGCCTCGGACACCGAGCGGCTGTCCGGCTCGGTGAAGATCACCACCGACTTCGGACTGCCCTCGCTGCCCGGCGGCGCCTCCTTCTCGGACCTCGGCGGCGGACCGGGCGGGGACGGCGGCGACGGCTCCTCGGCCGCGCCCGAGTCCAAGCTGATGGAGCTGGCCTCCGGTTCGCACACCCTGCGGGTGGCCGCGGACGGCCCGGAGCGCCAGCGGGTCTCGATCATCGAGAACGCCGCCGAGTACAGCCTGATCCACAACGGCGACGAGACGTGGGCGTACGACAGCAAGTCCAACGCCGTCCTCCACTCCACCGCCCCGAAGGGCGCCGGAGCCAAGGAGGACCACCGCCGCGAGCTGCCGAAGGACCTCAAGGAGGTCACCCCGCAGGAGTTCGCCAAGCAGGCGCTCGCCTCCGTGGACGACACCACGGACGTCTCGGTCGACGGCACCACCCGGGTCGCCGGACGGGACGCCTATGAACTGCTGATCAAGCCGAAGTCGGACGAGACCACGGTCGGCTCGGTGCGGATCGCGGTGGACGCGGACAACGGCACCCCGCTGAAGTTCACCCTCACCCCCAAGAGCGGCGGCAAGGCCGTGGTCGACGCGGCCTTCACCAAGGTCGACTTCGCCAAGCCCGGGGCGGGCACCTTCGACTTCACCCCGCCCAAGGGCGCCAAGGTGACCGAGGAGAGCGACAACCGGCGCGGCGCCCAGGACGGTATGCACGGCAAGCAGGGCAAGAACGCGCGGGACGCCCTGTCCGGCCTGAAGGTGACCGGCGAGGGCTGGGACAGCATCGCCAGGCTCGACGGCCCCCGCGGCACCACCCCCGCGGCCCCCGGCAAGGGTGACGGTGGAGCGGGCAAGGAGGGTGGGGCCTTCCTCGACGGCCTCGGCAAGAAGGTCACGGGCGACTTCGGCTCCGGCCATGTCTTCAGCACCCGCCTGGTGAACGCGCTGCTCACCGACGACGGCAAGGTCTTCGTCGGCGCTGTCGACAAGGACGCCCTGGTCGCCGCCGCCAACAAGGCCAAGTGAGCCGCACGGCCGACTGAACCGGCGGTAAGCACCACATACCGGTATGCACCACACCGGTACGCACCACACAGCAGTACGCACCACAGCGGTATGGCGAAGGGGAGCCCGTGGAGGAAACCGGGGCCGCGGTCGAGACCCGCGGGCTCACCAAGCGTTACCGGGGCGGTCAGCTCGCCGTCGACGGGCTCGATCTGACCGTGCCGCGCGGCAGTGTCTTCGGCTTCCTCGGGCCCAACGGCTCGGGGAAGACGACGACCATCCGCATGCTCATGGGGCTGATCGAGCCCACCTCCGGGGCGGCCCGGCTGCTCGGCGAGCCCATGCCGCGCGCCGCCCGGACCGTGCTGCCCAGGGTCGGGGCCCTCATCGAGGGCCCCGCCCTCTACGCCTATCTGACCGGCCGGGACAATCTGCTGCGCTACGACGCCGCCGACCCCACCGCCGATCCGCGTACCCGCCCCGCCCGCGTCGCCTCCGCCCTGGACCGGGTGGGGCTCGGCGCGGCGGCCGGGAAGAAGGCGCGCGCCTACTCGCTCGGGATGAAGCAGCGCCTCGGCCTGGCCGCCGCCCTGCTCCAGCCGCGTGAGCTGCTGGTCCTGGACGAGCCGACCAACGGTCTCGATCCGCAGGGGATGCGCGAGATCCGCAGTCTGGTGCGGGAGCTGGCGGCGGAGGGCACCACGGTCTTCCTCTCCTCCCATCTGCTCGACGAGATCGAGCAGGTCTGCACCCATGCGGCCGTCATGGCCCAGGGCAAGCTGATCACCCAGGGCACCGTGGCCGAGCTGGCCGCCAGCAGCCGCGGCCGGCTGTCGGTCACCACCCCCGATCCGGCGGACGCGGTCCGCGTCCTGAAGGAGTACGGGGTGACGGATCTGGTGGTGCTCGACGAGCGGATCGTCGGTGAGCTGCCCCAGACGCCGCTGGAACTGGCGGATCTCAACGCCGCCTTGGTACGCGAAGGGGTGCGGGTCCGGGCCTTCGGCACCGAGCGCGCCTCGCTGGAGGACGCCTTCGTGGCGCTGACCGGGGAGGGATTCGATGTCGCGGGCTGACGCCGGAACGCCGGAGGCACCGGCGGCACGGCGGCCGAGTCCGTTGTGGACGCTGGCCCTCTTCCGCAGCGAGCTGACCACCACCTTCCGGCGCTGGCGGACCGTGGCCCTGCTCGGGGTGCTCGCGGCCGTCCCGGTCCTCATCGGCATCGCGGTGAAGATCGAGACCAGCGACGGCGGCGGGATCGGTCAGGGTGGCGGGGGCGGCGGGGGCGAGGGCGAGGCCCCGGCGTTCTTCTCCCAGATCACCAACAACGGGATCTTCCTGGTCTTCGCCGCGCTGGCGGCGACGCTGCCCGTCTTCCTGCCGATGGCGATCGGTGTGATCGCCGGTGACTCGATCGCGGGCGAGGCGAGCTCGGGCACACTGCGCTATCTGCTGGTGGCGCCCGCGGGCCGGGCCCGGCTGCTGCTGGCCAAGTTCACCACCGTGCTGGCCTTCTGCCTGGCGGCGACCCTGGCGGTGGCCGTGACCGGACTGGCGACCGGGGCGCTGCTCTTCCCGCTCGGGGATTTCACCCTGATCTCCGGTACCACCGTCTCCTTCGGTGACGGGCTGGTGCGGGCGCTGGGCGTGGCGGCGGTCGTGGCGCTGTCACTGGTGGGGGTCGCGACGCTGGGCGTGTTCATCTCCACCCTCACCAACAGCGGAGTGGCGGCGATGGCCACGACCGTGGGGCTGGTGATCACCACGCAGATCCTGGACACCATCCCGCAGCTGCACACGATCCACCCGTATCTCTTCCCCCACTACTGGCTGAGCTTCGCGGATCTGCTCCGGGACCCGGTCTACTGGGACGACCTGGTCAAGAATCTGGGGTTGCAGGGGCTGTACGCGGCCGTGTTCGGCTCGGCGGCCTGGGCCCGGTTCACCGCGAAGGACATCACGGCCTGAGCCGACCGGGCCGAACACGGCGCGGTACAGGGACCGGAGCGGAGGGTCAGGCGCCGCTCAGGGTCCAGATCGCGTAGGCGATGGCATCGCTGTTGCGGTCCAGCGCGGTGTCGTTGATGTTGCTGGTGGTGTCACAGGAGCGGTGGTAGCAGCGGTCGAACGGCTGCCCCGACGTGCCGCCCCACTTCTGGGCCTGGGCCGCCGTCTTGCGGTAGTCGGCGCCGCTGAACAGCCCGCCCACGGGCACGCCCACGTCCTTGAACGAGGCGTGGTCCGAGCGGCCGTCGCCCTCGGTCTCGGGCTCGGTGGCGATGTTCTGGCCGCTGAAGTACTGCTTGAAGACCGACTCGATGGCCGGGTCGTCGTCGTAGACGAAGTAGCCCGGGTTGGGCGAGCCGATCATGTCGAAGTTGAGATAGGCGTCGATCTTCGCGCGGTCGGCGGTGGACAGCCGGTTGACGTAGTTCCGGGAGCCGACCATCCCCATCTCCTCGGCGCCCCACCAGCCGAACCGCAGATGTTTGGTGGGCTGTGCCCCGGTGCGGGCGACGGTGAGCGCGGTCTCCAGGATGGCGGCGGAGCCCGAGCCGTTGTCGTTGATACCGGGCCCCGCGGAGACGGAGTCCAGATGGGCCCCGGCGAACACCACATTGCCGGTGTCACCGCCGGGCCAGTCGGCGATGAGGTTGTAGCCGGTGGTGCCGAAGTAGCTGAACTGCTGCACGGTGGTGGTGAATCCGGCGGCGTCCAGCTTGGCCTTGATGTAGTCGATGGACGCCTTGTAACCGGGGCGGCCATGGGCGCGGTTGCCGCCGTTGGCGGTGGCGATGGACTGGAGCTGGCCGAGGTGGGCCTTCACATTGGCCACCGGGATATCCGGTGCGGCCAGGGCGCTGCCGGGCGCCGCGGGACGGGTGGCCGCGGTGGCGGTGCCGCCCGGTGTGGCCGCGGGCGCGGCCCCGACCAGGGCGGCGATCGCGGTGCCGACGGCCGCGGCCGTCGAGGCGCGGCGCAGCCAGGATCTTCGGGACGTGAGGGAGTGCCGATCTGCCGATGAGGACATGGGGGGCTCCGAATTCCGAACGAGGACAGGACGGAATGACGTGGCGCTGTGGTGATGGCACGTGCCCGTGGGGGGCGATGGAGCGGTGAACCGGCGATGCGGTGGTGATGCGGCTGATGGTCCGGGTGGCGCTGACTCCGCGTCAAGAGCGGGAACCGGACATCAGCCGCCGGATATCGATCCGTCGCGCCTCTCGGGGGCGGTGTCCGGGGCGGTGTCCGGGGCGCTCTCCGCTACGGCGTCGGAGGCGGTCTCGGGCCCGGCGCCCGGAATGACATCGGGCACCACCCCTGCGGCGGCCTCCACGACGGCCACCGGCACCCCCTCGACACCGGAACCCGAACCGGAATCAGAACTGGGATCCGCGTCCGCGACCCCGGCGGATGTCCGGGCCCGTGCCGCGGCGTCCGCGAGCTCCCGCCGCGCCCGGTGTGCGGTATGCAGCGCGTCCCAGGTCAGCAGGGTGAGCGCCAGCCAGACCAGGGAGAAGCCCGCCCATCGCTCGGGCGGCATCGACTCATGGAAGACCACCAGCCCCAGGGTGAACTGGAAGATGGGCGCGATGTACTGGAGCATCCCGATCGTCGACAGCGGCAGCCGTACCGCGGAGGCCCCGAAGCAGATCAGCGGCAGCGCGGTGATCACACCGCAGCTCGCCAGCAGCGCCGAGTGGCCCGCGCCCCCGCTGCCGAAGGTGTTGTCGCCGCGCGCCCCGAGGAACATCAGGAAGCCGAGGGCGGGCAGGAACTGGACGGCGGTCTCGGCGGCCAGCGACTCCAGTCCGCCCAGCCCGATCCGCTTCTTCACCAGACCGTAGGTGGCGAAGGAGAAGGCGAGGGTGAGCGCGATCCAGGGCAGCTTGCCGTAGCCGAGGGAGAGCACCACCACGGCCAGCGTCCCGACGCCGACCGCCGCCCACTGCGCGGGACGCAGCCGCTCCCGCAGCAGCAGCACTCCGAAGGCGATGCTGACCAGGGGGTTGATGAAGTAGCCGAGGGCGGTCTCGACGACATGTCCGCTGTTGACGCCCCAGATGTACAGGCCCCAGTTGACCGAGATGACGCTCGCGGCGATCGCGATCAGGCCCAGCCGCCGGGGCTGCCGCAGCAGCGGCCGGATCCAGGCCCAGCGGCGCAGCGCGAGCAGGATCAGCCCGACGGCCGCCAGCGACCACACCATCCGGTGGGCGAGGATCTCCATCGCGTTCGCGGGCTCCAGCAGCGGCCAGAAGAGTGGTACCAGCCCCCACATGCCGTACGCGGCGAAGCCGTAGAGGAGTCCCGCGCGATCCTGTTGCTGCGGCTTCATAACCCCTGCCCGGCCTGTGGGACGTCCCTGCTGACGTCACGAAGGTAGCGCCCGGAACGGGACCTGTCATTCCCGTCTCACGGATACGGTGATGACACGTGAAGGCAGGCGACGAGAGGCGACGGCAGGTGAAGGCAGGGCTCAGCCGGAGCGGTCACGCCGGCCCCGCCGTCCCTTCCTGCGCCACCCCATCGTCCGCACCGCCCGGCCGACGTCGAACGGCAGGATCGTCACCGCCACCCCCGGAAGGTGTTCCAGCGCCTTCGCCAGCGCCTCCGCCGTCCCCCGGTGCAGCAGCTTGCCCAGCGACGAGGAGTAGGTGCGCCGCGGGACCAGCAGGGTCAGCGCGGTGCGGCCGTCCTCGGTGGTACGGGCCGCCAGCTCCATGACCGTATGGCGCAGCCGCCGGTCCGGGCACTCCACCACCTCCAGCGCCACGGTCACCCCGGGGGTCCGCTCCCACCGGGCCATCAGCCTGCGGGCATGGGCCTCGTCGACCATGATGTGCAGCGCCCGCACCTCGTCGGGCCGCAGCTCATGGGCGTAGCGCAGCGCCTCGACCGTCGCGAGGTCGATGCTGTCCGCCAGTACGTACACCACGTGCCGGCGCCAGCGTGAGGTGTCGTCGCCGAGGCTCGGGACCTCCTCCAGGGCCGCCGCCTCCGCGCGGTACTCGCGGTTGATCCGGATCAGCGCCCAGACCCCGAGCGGGAAGACCACCACCACCAGCCAGGCGCCCTCGGTGAACTTGGTGACCGCGAAGATCAGCACCACCGCCGCGGAGACCACCGCGGTGGTGAGGTTGACCGCGATCTTCCAGGTGCGGCCCCGCTCCCTGCGCCGCAGGTGATACGCGGTCAGCCCGGCCCCGGCCATGGTGAACGCGGTGAACACCCCGATCGCGTACAGCGCCACCAGCCGGTCCACATTGGCGTCCGTGACCACCAGCAGCGCGAGCGCCACCACGGCCAGCGAGATGATCCCGTTGGAGAACGCCAGCCGGTGGCCGCGCCGGGTGAGCTGCCGGGGCAGAAAGCGGTCCTCGGCGACAAAGCTGGCCAGGAAGGGGAAGCCGGTGAACGGGGTGTTGGCGCCGGTGTAGAGGATGAAGGCGGTGGCGAGCTGGACGAAGGCCAGCCCCAGCGCGCCCGGCACCCCGTCACCGAAGATCAGATGGGCCTCCTGGGCGAGCACGGTCGGCGTGCCGTCCCGGTAGGGGATGGCATGGGTGAAGTGGGCCATCGCGGAGACGCCCAGCACCAGCGTGCCCAGGACGCAGCTCATCGCGACCAGCGTGCGGCGGGCGTTGCGGCCCTGCGGTTCCCGGAAGACGGAGACGCCGTTGGAGATGGCCTCCAGACCGGTGAGCGAGGAGCCGCCGTTGGCGAAGGAGCGCAGCACGATGAAGAGGGAGGCGCCGTAGAGCAGTCCGTCGCCGGACTCGCCGAGCGGCACCGCGCCCGCGGCGTGCACATCGGCGTGCGGCAGCTGGCCGGTGAGCCCGCGGACCACCCCGACCACCAGCATCAGCCCGACGGCGAGCATGAACAGATAGGCGGGGACCGCGAAAACCCGTCCCGCCTCGCGCAGTCCGCGCAGATTGCCGTAGGCCAGGAACACGATCACCAGGGCGCTGAGCGGCAGTTGGAGATGGTCGAGCCCGGTCCAGGTGTCGCCCAGCAGATGGGCGAAGGAGATGATCGCGTTGGTACCGGCGGAGACCTGGACGGCGACGGTGACGATGTAGTCGACGAGCAGCGCGACCGAGGCGATCTGCGCGACGTCGGGGCCGAAGTTCTCCCGGGCGACGATGTACGAACCGCCCGCGCGGGTGTAGATCGTCACCACATCGCTGTAGCAGAGCGTCAGCAGCAGCAGTACCAGCAGGATCGCCCCGGTGACCGGCAGGATCAGGGTGAACGCCGCGACCCCGATGACGGGCACCAGCACCCGCAGCATCTCCTCGCTGCCGTAGGCGGTGGAGGAGATGCAGTCCGAGGCGAGGACGCTGAGGGCGACCGGATTGCGCAGCTTCTCGCGCCGGATGCGCTCGGTGACCAGGGGCGGGCCGAGCAGACGCCGCTTGACGCGGTAGCCGAGGCGGTCGGGCGGCTGGAGCGGGGCGGCGGTGTCGGACATGGGGTCATCAGAGCGGCTGCCCGGCCCTGCCGCGGTCCGACGCTCCGGCCGGGCGGCCCCCTGCGCCCGGACGTACGAACGCCCCCGCGGGCGCCGGAGCGCTCACGGGGGCGGGTACGGAACGGCGGTGGCGGCTCAGCCCACGACGGTCCAGGTGTCGTTCCCGGCGAGCAGTGCGCCGAGGTCGCCCTTGCCCTTCTGCTCGACGGCGGCGTCGAGTTGGGTCGCCATATCGGTGTCGTAGACCGCCCGCTCGACACTGCGCAGCACGCCGATGGGGGTGTGGTGCAGGGTGTCCGGGTGGGCCAGCCGCGACAGCGCGAAGGCCGTGGTGGGGGAGGCGGCGTGGGCGTCGTGGACCAGGATCCGGTCCTCGTTCTCCGCGGTGACCGTGACCACCTCCAGATCGCCGGTGGCCTGGTCGCGGACCACGCCCTTGGCCCCGTCGGCGCCGAAGCGGATCGGCCGGCCGTGCTCCAGCCGGATGACGGCCTCCTCGGCCTGCTGCTTGTCCTTGAGGACCTCGAAGGCGCCGTCGTTGAAGATATTGCAGTTCTGGTAGATCTCCACCAGCGCGGTGCCCGGGTGGGCGGCGGCCTGTCGCAGCACCTCGGTGAGGTGCTTGCGGTCGGAGTCCACGGTGCGGGCGACAAAGCTGGCCTCGGCGCCCAGCGCCAGCGACACCGGGTTGAAGGGCGCGTCCAGCGAGCCCATCGGCGTGGACTTGGTGATCTTGCCGACCTCGGAGGTCGGGCTGTACTGCCCCTTGGTCAGCCCGTAGATGCGGTTGTTGAACAGCAGGATCTTCAGGTTGACGTTGCGCCGCAGGGCGTGGATCAGATGGTTGCCGCCGATGGACAGCGCGTCGCCGTCACCGGTGACCACCCACACCGACAGATCGCGGCGCGAGGCGGCGAGACCGGTGGCGATGGCGGGGGCGCGGCCGTGGATGGAGTGCATCCCGTAGGTGTTCATGTAGTACGGGAAGCGGGAGGAGCAGCCGATACCGGAGACGAAGACGATGTTCTCCTTGGCCAGGCCCAGTTCCGGCATGAACCCCTGGACGGCGGCCAGGATCGCGTAGTCACCGCAGCCGGGGCACCAGCGCACTTCCTGATCGGACTTGAAGTCCTTCATGGACTGCTTGGCCTCGGCCTTGGGGACCAGTGAGAGCGCCTCGATGCCGGGCACCCCGTGCGCGACGGTCTCAGTCATCGATGGCCTCCTTAAGGGCCGTGGCGAGCTGCTCGGCCTTGAACGGCAGCCCCCTTACCTGGGTGAAGGAGCGGGCGTCGACGAGATAGCGGGCACGGATCAGGGTGGCGAGCTGGCCCAGGTTCATCTCCGGCACCACCACCTTGTCGTAACCCTCCAGCACCTTCCCGAGGTTGGCCGGGAAGGGGTTGAGATGACGCAGATGGGCCTGGGCGATCCGGTCGCCCGCGCCGCGCACCCGGCGGACCGCCGCGGTGATGGGTCCGTAGGTCGAACCCCAGCCCAGCACCAGGGTGCGGGCGTCGCCGGTGGGGTCGTCCACCTCGAGGTCCGGCACCTGGACACCGTCCACCTTGGCCTGCCGGGTACGGACCATATGGTCGTGGTTGGCCGGGTCATAGGAGATGTTGCCCGTGCCGTCCTGCTTCTCGATCCCGCCGATGCGGTGCTCGAGACCGGGTGTGCCGGGTACGGCCCAGGGGCGGGCCAGGGTCTCGGGGTCGCGCTTGTACGGCCAGAACACCTCGGTGCCGTCGGCCTGCACATGGTTGGGCCCGGTGGCGAACTGCGTCCGCAGATCGGGCAGATCGTCGATCTCCGGGATCCGCCAGGGCTCCGAGCCGTTGGCCAGGTAGCCGTCGGAGAGCAGGAAGACCGGGGTGCGGTAGGCCAGTGCGATCCGGGCCGCGTCCAGCGTGGCGTCGAAGCAGTCGGCCGGGGTCCGCGGGGCCACGATCGGCACCGGCGCCTCGCCGTTCCGCCCGTACATGGCCTGGAGCAGATCGGCCTGTTCGGTCTTGGTGGGCAGCCCCGTGGAGGGCCCGCCGCGCTGGATGTCGATCACCAGCAGCGGCAGCTCCAGCGACACCGCGAGCCCGATGGTCTCGGACTTCAGCGCCACCCCCGGGCCGGAGGTGGTGGTCACGGCCAGCGCCCCGCCGAAGGCGGCGCCCAGCGCGGCGCCGATGCCCGCGATCTCGTCCTCGGCCTGGAAGGTGCGCACGCCGAAGTTCTTGTGGCGCGACAGCTCATGCAGGATGTCGGAGGCCGGGGTGATCGGGTACGAGCCGAGGAACAGCGGCAGATCGGCCTGGCGGGAGGCGGCGATCAGCCCGTAGGACAGCGCCAGGTTCCCGGAGATATTGCGGTACGTGCCCGCCGGGAAGGCGGTGGTCGCCGGTGCCACCTCGTAGGAGACGGCGAAGTCCTCGGTGGTCTCGCCGAAGTTCCAGCCCGCCCGGAACGCCGCGACGTTGGCCTCCGCGATCTCCGGCTTCTTCGCGAACTTCTGGCGCAGGAACTTCTCGGTGCCCTCGGTGGGCCGGTGGTACATCCACGACAGCAGGCCGAGCGCGAACATGTTCTTGCTGCGCTCCGCCTCCTTGCGGGACAGCCCGAACTCCTTCAGGGCCTCGATGGTCAGGGTCGTCAGCGGCACCGGGTGGACGTGGTAACCGTCCAGCGAGCCGTCCTCCAGCGGGCTGGTCTCATAGCCCACCTTCGCCATCGGACGCTTGGTGAACTCATCGGTGTTGACGATGATTTCGGCCCCGCGCGGCACATCGCCCAGATTGGCCTTCAGCGCGGCCGGGTTCATCGCCACCAGCACATTGGGGGCGTCGCCGGGGGTGAGGATGTCGTGATCGGCGAAGTGCAGCTGGAAGCTGGAGACTCCCGGCAGTGTGCCGGCGGGGGCGCGGATCTCCGCCGGGAAGTTCGGCAGGGTGGACAGGTCGTTGCCGAACGACGCCGTCTCCGAGGTGAACCGGTCACCGGTGAGCTGCATACCGTCGCCCGAGTCACCCGCGAACCGGATGATCACGCGGTCCAGGCGGCGGATCTCCTTGGTGCCGTCCGATGTCCGCCGCTCCCCGGCGGACCCGGGCCCGCCCTGCTGATCGGCTGGTTCGGCCTGCTCGGCCGGGCTACTGACCTGGCTGGTCACTGCTTCGGACCTCCCTCGAGGCGGCGCTCCTGGACAGTCGGTGCCGACCGGTTGTCCCATGACCATCGTACGTCGGTAAGGGTCGCCTTCCTTGGCTGGATCACATGGTGGACGTCGCCACCTTGACCCTTTATGTCACGGTTTGACATGACGTGTACCCTCCCCCGTGTTGTCATCTCCGCTGATCCCCCGTTCAGCCTTTGGCCCCGCTTTGGCGCCGGGACGGCCCTGTACGCCCCCGTCCGGACCTGGGCCCTGACGACAGGTCACACCGGCGGTCACGGTTCTGATCGGCCGGTCAGGAGTTGAGATACGTGAGCACCGCGAGGACCCGACGGTGATCCCCGTCACTCGGCGACAGTCCCAGCTTCAGGAAGATGTTGCTGACGTGCTTCTCGACCGCCCCGTCGCTCACCACCAGCTGCCGGGCGATCGCCGAGTTCGTCCGGCCCTCGGCCATCAGCCCCAGCACCTCGCGCTCCCGCGGGGTGAGCCCGGCCAGTACGTCCTGCTTACGGCTGCGGCCCAGCAGCTGGGCGACCACCTCCGGGTCGAGTGCGGTACCGCCCTCGGCGACCCGCACCACGGCGTCCACGAACTCGCGGACCTCGGCCACCCGGTCCTTCAGCAGATAGCCCACCCCGCGGCTGCTGCCCGCCAGCAGCTCCGTCGCGTACTGCTCCTCCACGTACTGTGACAGCACCAGCACACCCAGTCCCGGGTGGTCGCGGCGCAGCCGGACGGCCGCCCGCACCCCCTCGTCGGTGTGGGTCGGCGGCATCCGCACATCGGCCACCACCACATCCGGCAGCGCGCCCTCGTCCGCCAGCTCGCGGATCGACTTGATCAGCGCGTCGGCGTCGCCCACCCCCGCGACCACCTCATGCCCACGGTCGGTCAGCAGCCGGGTCAGCCCCTCCCGCAGCAGCACCGAATCCTCGGCGATGACCACCCGCACTCTGTCCTCCACGATGCACGGCCCCCGTTCGTTCGGATTGTCGGGACCAGCATCCCAGGATTCGGACGCCGACGTCGCGCGGACCCGGCGGGAGAGGGGGCAGGGGCACCGGGTCCGTCGGCGGCCCGGTCCGTCAGCGCCAGGGCAGCTCGGCGGTGACCGCGGTCGGGCCGCCGGACGGGGAGTGGACGACGAGGATGCCGTCCACCGCGTCGAGCCGTTCGGCGAGACCGGCGAGCCCGGATCCGACGGAGGTGTTGGCTCCGCCCCGGCCGTCATCGGTGACCTGGAGCATCACCCGGTCCTCCGCCCGCCACACATCGACCTCGGCGGTCCGGGCGCCGCTGTGCTTGCTGATGTTCTGGAGGAGTTCGGAGACGGTGAAGTAGGCGATGCCCTCGATGGCGGGCGCGGGCCGGTAGGGAAGGTCCACCGTCACGGTGACGGGCACGGAGCAGCGGGCGGCGAGCGCGGAGAGCGCGGGGCCGAGTCCGCGGTCGGTGAGGATGGCGGGGTGGATGCCTCGGGCGAGGTCCCGTAGCTCCTGGAGAGCGAGTTTCACCTCGCCGTGGGCCTCGTCGACCATCTTGGCCGCCGCTTCCGGGTCCTCCTCGAGCTTCTCCTTCGCCAGGCCCAGATCCATGGCGAGGGCGACCAGCCGGGCCTGCGCTCCGTCGTGCAGATCGCGTTCGATACGGCGCAGATCGGCGGCGGCGGTGTCCACCACCGTGCCCCGGTCCGACTCCAGCTCCCAGACCCGGGTGGCCAGCCGGGACGGACCCAGCAGCCCCGCCACCATCAGCCGGTCGACCGAGGTCAGACCGTGGATCGTCGGCGGCATCAGCAGCAGCACCACCGCCCCGACCACACAGGTCGCGGCGATCTCCAGCGGGGAGTCCAGATAGAAGGCGTTCCCGTCGTGGTCGCCCCACAGCTGAATGCCCGGCTGGTCGCCGTAGGTGGGTTGGACCCAGTGCCACAGCGGATAGGTCACGAAGCCCCAGCCGAAGCTGAAGAGCACGGTCGCGACGACGAACGCGAAGATGGCCCACGGCAGATGGAGCAGCGCGTAGAGCACATGGCGCCAGGAGGTGCCGCTCTTGAGGACCGCCCCCACCCAGGCCAGCGGCCCGGTCCCGCGGCGGTCGTCCTTGCCGCTCCTGGGACGGACCGGTTCGGGGTCGGCCACCGCGAGACCGAGCAGCCCCCGGGCCCGCGCCCGCTCCACGAAGCCCAGCGCCCGGCAGCCCGCGAGGGCGAGCCCGAGCACCGGTATCCCCAGGAAGGTGATCAGCAGCCCGGCACCCAGCGTGACCATCGTGACCGTGTAGGCGAAGGAGATGACGGCCATCGGCAGGCTGATCAGCAGATAGAGGAGTTCGCGCCAGACGCGGCCCTCGAACGGGGCCCGCAGCGCCGCGACGAGACTGCCGTGCGGCCTGGCCCCAGGCCCGTACGGTCCGTATGCGGTGGCCATCGTGGTGTCCGTCCTCCGGGCGCCGGGTGCTCCGGCGCGGGGTCTGAAGTGGGTGCGTCGTCCGTGTGGCTCAAGGCTCCCCGAGGGCGGTGGGCCGGACCATCGGGGAGGTGGGCGTCTTCACCCGGGGGTTAGCCCCACCTCCCGCGGTTCACCCGGGCCGTACCTTCGACCGCCCTCAGCGGGCCGTCGCGACGCGGTCCCGCCAGGGCAGCTCGGCGGTGACCGTCGTCGGCCCGCCCGCCGGGGAGTCCACCCTGAACAGCCCGTCGACCGAACCCAGCCGTTCGGCCAGGCCCGCCAGTCCGCTGCCGCCGGTCGTGGTCGCCCCGCCGCGTCCGTCGTCCCGCACCTGGAACAGCAGTCTGCGGTCCGCGTGCCACATCTCCACCGCCGCCGTCCGGGCGCCGCTGTGCTTGCTGATGTTCTGGAGGAGTTCGGAGACGGTGAAGTAGGCGATGCCCTCGATGGCGGGCGCGGGCCGGTCCGGCAGGTCGACGGTCACGGTGACCGGCACCGTGCAGCGGGCGGCGAGCGCGGAGAGCGCGGGGCCGAGTCCGCGGTCGGTGAGGATGGCGGGGTGGATGCCTCGGGCGAGGTCCCGTAGCTCCTGGAGGGCGAGTTTCACCTCGCCGTGGGCCTCGTCGACCATCTTGGCCGCCGCTTCCGGGTCCTCCTCGAGCTTCTCCTTGGCCAGACCGAGGCCCATGGCGAGGGCGACCAGCCGGGCCTGCGCTCCGTCGTGCAGATCGCGTTCGATACGGCGCAGATCGGCGGCGGCGGTGTCCACCACCGTGCCCCGGTCCGACTCCAGCTCCGCGATCCGCCGCTCCAGCTCGTCCGAGGGCGCCAGCAGCGCGCGCACCATCGCCCGGTCCACGTTGGTGAGCGCGCGGGCGATCCAGGGCAGCACCGGCCAGGCGACGAACAGCGAGGTCAGCGCGATGGCGAAGGTGAGCACGCCCCACGGCAGCCGGATGAAGGCGTACAGGGCGCTCCGCCAGCCCACCGGGTCCCGCAGACTCGTCCACAGCCGGGCGAAGAAGCTCTGGTCCCGCGTATGCGGCAGTCGGCTGGGCTCGTCCATACGCAGCGCCAGCAGCGCCCTGGCCCGGGACCGCTCGAACCGGCCGAACATCCGCCCGCCGATCAGTCCGGCGGCCAGCACCGGCAGTCCCACCACCGTGACCGACAGCCCCGCGCCCACACAGACCCAGGTGACGGCGTAGGCGAAGCCGACGATGCCCAGCGGCAGATTCAGCAGCAGATGGACGATCTCCTTCCACGTCTGCGCGGGAAAGGCGAAGGCGGGCGGCGGGGGCAGGCGCTCATCGGCGCCTTCCGCGGCGGGGGCGGCAGAGCCGACAGCGCCGACGGGGCCGACCGAGCCGACGGAACCGGAAGAACCGGAGGAACGGGAGGTCATAGCAGCCAAGAGTGCCGGGCGCGGAGCCCCGGCGCCATGGGGTCCGTCGCCGGACGGGACGTAGGGCTAACCCCACCTGATGCGGGACGTATCACCACAGCCCGCGCGGCGCGGGGCGCACCCGGGCCGGGTCCGTCCCCGCCGCATGCCGGACGGGCGGATCAGCGGGGGACCGTCAGGGCCTAGACTCCCGTCCGTACGGATCGTCGAACACACGAGGTCGACGAGGAGCGGGCCAGACAAGCCAGGACAGGGAGCGAGGGGCGGACGTGCCGGAGGCGACGACCGTGCGCACCACCACCAGCGTCCAGCTCGCGGCCGACTACTTCCACGGTTACGCGGTGGTCGGTCTGCTCGGAGCGGTCGGGGTGATCTTCGTCGCGGTGGCCTTCGGGGCCGGGCGGCTGCTGCGCCCCGTGGTGCCGACGCCCGAGAAGCTGCTGACGTACGAATGCGGTGTGGACCCGGTGGGCGAGGGCTGGGCACACACCCAGGTCCGCTACTACGTCTACGCTTTCTTGTACGTGATTTTCGCGGTGGACTCGATCTTCCTGTTCCCGTGGGCGACGGTCTTCGCCGCGCCCGGCTTCGGTGCCGCCACGCTGGTGGAGATGTTCATCTTCCTCGGGTTCCTCGCCGTAGGTCTGCTGTACGCATGGAAGAAGGGCGTCCTGGAATGGACGTGACACCGACGCCGACTCCGGCGCCGACCCCGGTGGATCTCCCGGAGCCCCGCCGCCTCGGCGCGCTCGCCCGGCTGGCCCCCGAGCCGATGAAGGTGGTCCTGAACTGGGGCCGCCGCTACAGCCTGTGGGTCTTCAACTTCGGCCTGGCCTGTTGCGCCATCGAGTTCATCGCGGCGTCCATGGCCCGCCATGACTTCATCCGGCTCGGCGTGATCCCCTTCGCGCCGGGGCCGCGCCAGGCCGACCTGATGGTCGTGTCCGGCACGGTCACGGACAAGATGGCACCCGCGGTGAAGCGGCTGTACGAGCAGATGCCGGAGCCGAAGTATGTGATCTCCTTCGGGGCCTGCTCCAACTGCGGCGGCCCGTACTGGGACTCGTACTCGGTGACCAAGGGTGTCGACCAGATCCTCCCGGTCGATGTGTACGTCCCCGGCTGCCCGCCCCGGCCGGAGGCCCTGCTCCAGGGCATCCTCAAGCTCCAGGAGAAGATCGCCCGCGAATCGCTGGGCGAGCGCTACGGACCGGACGCCGCCGCGGGCCGTCCCTCCACGGCCGCCCTCCGCAGCGGTCTGGTCACGCCTCCGCAGCAGCCTCCGGCGCAGGAAGACACCCGATGACCGAGCAGCGACCCGAACCGACCGAGCCCTCACAGGAGACGGCGCCGGACGCCGTCCCGGCCCCGGCCGCCGCGCCGCCCGTGGGCTGGCTGCCGCGGTCCGCCGCCGAGCTTTTCGGCGAGGGTGCCACGGCCGAGGAGGCGTACGGTCTGCTCACCGTGGACGTCCCCGCCGACTCCTGGATCGCGGCGCTGGAGACGGTCCGCGACACCCTCGGCTGCACCTACTTCGACTGGCTGAGCGCGGTCGACGAACCGGGCACGGGATTCCGCGTCGCCGCGTACGTCGTCGCGCTCGGCGGGCCCACGGCCCCGGGCCCCGCGGTGCGCACCCTGCTGGTCCGCACCACGGTGCCGCACGACGCGCCCGCGCTGCCGACCGCCACCGGCGTCTACGCCGGTGCGGGCTGGCACGAGCGCGAGACCCACGAGATGTTCGGGATCGGCTTCACCGGCCACCCCCATCTGGCGCCGCTGCTGCTCCCCGACGGCTTCGAGGGCCATCCGCTGCGCAAGGACTTCGTCCTGGCGGCCCGGGTCGCCAAGGCGTGGCCGGGCGCGAAGGAGCCGGGGGAGTCCGACCACGGCGGCCCCAAGCGGCGGCAGATGCTGCCGCCGGGCGTTCCCGACCCCAACGAATGGGGCCCGCTCAAGGGCCAGTTGCCGCCCGCCCCGGCCCGTGGCGCCCGTACGGCGGGCGAGCGCCCGGCACGGCGCACCCGCACCGCGGGCGCCGGCTCGGCCACCCAACGCGACGCGGCGCCCCCCACCCCGACCGAGCGCCCCGCACGGCGGCCGCGCGGCGTTGGTGAGGGCTCGGCCAGCCAGCGCGCGGAGACCACCGAAAGCCCGACGCCCGCAGAGCCCGACGCGGCGGCCCCCGCTCCCGAGACGGCGGCTCCGGCGCCGGACGCGGCGGCTCCGGGTGAGCGGCCCGCGCGGCGGCCGCGCGGCGTTGGTGAGGGCTCGGCCAGCCAGCGCGCGGAGACCACCGAAGGCCCGGCGTCTGCGGAACCCTCGCAGACGCCGCCCGCACGGCGGACGCGGTCCTCCGATGCCCCCTGGCACCACGCCCGCCCGGCGCACGACGACGAATCCACGGGCGACCAGGAGGCGGCGCCGGACGCCGCGGAACCGGAAGCCGAAGAGCAACCGCCCCGCAACGACGACCAGCCAGGAGGCACCGGGTGAACGACGTCCTCGACGTCGCACTGCGACTGCTCGCCCTGCTGCTCGCCTTCCTGGTCCTGCCGCTGGTCGTCGGACAGACCGAGCACAAGGTGATGGCCCATATGCAGGGCCGCCTCGGACCGATGTACGCGGGCGGCTTCCACGGCTGGGCCCAGCTCGTCGCGGACGGCGTGAAGTTCGCGCAGAAGGAGGACGTCGTCCCGGCCGGGGCCGACCGGCGGATCTTCCAGCTCGCACCGGCCGTCGCGCTGCTCCCGTACCTCCTGGTGCTCGTCGCGATCCCGATCGGCCCCGCCGAGGGCGCCGTCGGCCAGTTCGTGGACGCCGGGATCTTCTTCGTGCTCGCCGTGATGGGCGTCGGCGTCCTGGGCTCGCTGATGGCGGGCTGGGCCTCGGCCAACAAGTTCTCGCTCCTCGGCGGGTTGCGCACGGCCGCCCAGCTGATGGCCTACGAGCTGCCGATGCTGCTCACCGCCGCGTCCGTGGCGATGGCCGCGGGCACCGTCTCGCTGCCCGGCATCCTCGACGCCTTCGCCTGGTGGTGGGTGCCGTGGCAGATCGTCGGCGGCGTGGTGTTCTTCACCGCGGGCCTGGCCGAGCTGCAACGTCCGCCGTTCGACGCCCCGGTGGCCGACTCCGAGATCATCTTCGGTGCGTACACCGAGTACACCGGGCTGCGCTTCGCGCTCTTCCTGCTCGCCGAGTACGCGGGCATCGTCATCCTCTGCGCGCTGACCACCGTGCTCTTCCTCGGCGGCTGGCACGGTCCGCTCGCCGATGACCTCGGCTGGCTGTGGACCCTGCTGAAGACCGCGGTCCTCGCCTTCGTGGTGATCTGGCTGCGGGTGACCTATCCCCGGCTGCGCGAGGACCAGCTCCAGCGGTTCGCCTGGACCTGCCTCATCCCGCTCTCCCTGGCCCAGATCGCCCTCACCGGCGTCGTCAAGGTGGTGATCTCCTGATGGGCATCCCCGGTTCCGGCCTGGCCAAGGGTCTGGCCGTCACCCTGCGCACGATGACCCGGAAGTCGCACACCGCGCAGTATCCGGACGCACAGCCCGAACTGCCGCCCCGCACCCGCGGGGTGATCGGGCTGTTCGAGGAGAACTGCACGGTCTGCATGCTCTGCGCCCGGGAGTGCCCGGACTGGTGCATCTACATCGACTCCCACAAGGAGACGGTGCCCCCGGCCGCCCCCGGCGGGCGGGAGCGCAGCCGGAACGTGCTGGACCGGTTCGCCATCGACTTCGCGCTGTGCATGTACTGCGGCATCTGCATCGAGGTGTGTCCGTTCGACGCGCTGTTCTGGTCGCCGGAGTTCGAGTACGCCGAGACCGATATCCGCGAGCTCACCCATGAGCGGGACAAGCTCCGCGACTGGATGTGGACGGTGCCCGCACCGCCCGCGCTCGACCCGGCCGCGGAGGAGCCCAAGGAGATCGCCGCCGCCCGTAAGGCCGCCGACAAGCTGGCCGCCGCGGAGGCGGCCGCGGCCGCCGAAGCCGCCGATGCCGCTGGGCCGAACGGCACCGACGACGGCACCCCCGGTGACACCTCCCGCGGGAACGGAGCCGCCTCGTGAGTTCCGCAGTCCAGCTCGCGGCAGCCACCGGCCGTGAGTTCGCCGGTCACGGTCTCGCCGCCGCGGGCCACGGCTTTCTGTCGCCCACCGGTGTCGAGATCGCGTTCCTCCTCGTCGGTCTCGCCACCTTCGGCGCGGCCCTCGTCACCGTCACCACCAAACAGCTGGTGCACGCCGCCCTCTGGCTGGTGGTCACGCTCGGCGGTCTCGCCGTGGAGTACCTGCTGCTGACGGCGGAGTTCATCGCCTGGGTGCAGGTGCTGATCTACGTCGGCTCCGTCGTGGTCCTCCTCCTCTTCGGGCTGATGCTCACCAAGGCGCCCATCGGCCGCTCACCGGACGCCGATTCGGGCAACCGCCCGGCCGCGCTCGCGGTGGCCGTCGCCGCCGCGGCCGCGCTGGTCTGGGTGGTCGTGGACGCCTTCCGGACCACCTGGATCGACCTCGACAAGGGCGTACAGGGCTCCACCGCGGTCTCCGGCGAGAGCCTCTTCCGGCACTGGGTGCTGCCGTTCGAGGCGCTGTCGGTGCTGCTGCTCGCCGCGCTCGTCGGCGCGATCGTGCTGTCCCGCAAGGACGGCGACAAGAGCGACCGGGCCACCGGCAGGAACGCCGAGCCCGACACGAACGCCCCCGGCACGAACGCCCCCGGCACCGGCGGACCCGACAACGGCAAGGAGACGCGCTGATGCACCTCGCCTACCCCGCCGTCCTCGCCGTCCTCCTCTTCTGCACCGGCCTCTACGGCGTGCTCGCCCGCCGCAACGCGATCCTGGTGCTGATGTCGGTCGAGCTGATGCTCAACGCCGTCAACCTCAACCTCGTCGCCTTCGACGTCTGGCTCCGCGACACCCTGCACGCGGGCCAGGCGCTCACCCTGTTCACCATCGCCATCGCCGCCGCCGAGATCGGCATCGGTCTCGCCATCGTCCTCCTCGTCCACCGCAACCGCGGCACCGCCGACGTCGACCGGCTCCGGGACCTCGCCGACCCCCCTCCGGCCGGCACCCCCGCCGCTGACAACAGCGTGACAGCCCCCACCGACAACGGCGCCGACGAGGCAACTCCCGTCCGGAGGCAGACCGCGTGACGACCACGACCGCCGCCGTTCTCGTCCCCCTGCTGCCCTTCCTCGGCGCCCTCGCGGGCCTCGCCGCGGGCCGCCGCGCCCCCGGCTTCGTCCGCCCGCTCGCCGTGCTGCCCACGCTGGCCGCGGCCGCGCTCGCCGTCCTCGTCGCCGTACGCCAGGGCGGGGGAGAGGGCTCCGGAACGGCGCCGCTGCACGCCTCGACCCGGCTCGCCGACACCGGCTCGGTCCCCATCGACCTCGCCCTGAACATCGACGGCTTCGCCGCCCTGGTCGCGGTCCTGGTCGGCGTCGTGGCCTGCTGCGTCCAGATCTACTCGACCGGCTATCTGCGCGACGACCCGCGCTACCCCTCCTACGCCGCGCTGGTCTCCCTCTTCACCTCCGCGATGATGCTCGTCGTCTACTCCGACGACCTCATCGTGCTGCTGGTCGGCTGGGAGATCATGGGCATCTGCTCGTACTTCCTGGTCGGCCACTACTGGGAGACCGCGGCCGCCCGGTCCGCCTCCCTGAAGGCGTTCCTGGTCACCAAGCTGGGCGATGTCCCGTTCCTGATCGGCCTCTTCGCGCTCGCGGGCGACACCGGCACCTTCAGCATCAGCGGCATCGTCCACCGGCTCACCTCCGACACCGGCGCCCCGCTGGACCATCCGACGCTGATCGCGCTGCTGCTGCTCGCCGGGGTCGCGGGCAAGTCCGCGCAGTTCCCGCTGCACACCTGGCTGCCCGACGCGATGGCCGGTCCCACCCCGGTCTCCGCGCTCATCCACGCCGCGACCATGGTCGCCGCCGGTGTCTACTTCATCGCCCGGCTGCTCCCCGTCTTCGTCTCCTCCGCCGCCGCGCTCGCCGTGCTCGCCGCCATGGCGGCCGTCACCATGGTCGGCTCGGCGCTCGCCGCGCTCGCCCAGGACGACATCAAGCGGGTGCTGGCCTACTCGACCGTCGGCCAGCTCGGCTATATGACGGGCGCGCTGGCCGTGGGCGACCGCGGCGCCGCCGTCTTCCACCTCATCGCGCACGGTGCGTTCAAGGCGCTCCTCTTCCTCGGCGCGGGCGTGATCATCCACGCCGCCGGGACCAACTCGCTCGCCGCCATGTCCCGGATGAGCGGCCTCACCAAGCGGATCCCCGACGCCTTCTGGACCGTGACGGTCGCGCTGCTCGCGCTCGCCGCGATCCCGCCCTTCGCGGGCTTCTTCTCCAAGGAGGCCGTCCTCGGTGCCGCCGAGCACGCCGCCACCGGCCACACCACCGACATCCCCGAGGGCGTCGGCTGGACCGTCCTCGTCGCCGGACTGCTCACCGCCCTGCTCACCGCCGGGTACGCCGCCCGGCTGTGGCTGATGGCCTTCCGCGGCACGGGCGAGCCCGCCCCGGACCACGGGAAGCAGCCGGTCGCCATGAACGCCGTGCTGTGGGTGCTGTTCCTGCCCACCGCCGCGCTCGGCCTGACCTACGGCGCACTGCCCGACTGGTTCGACGGCGAGAGCCTCACCCCGACCCTCACCACCTCCGTCCTGGGCACCGGGATGGCCCTCGCCGGAGCCCTGGTGATGTACGGCGCCTGGCGGCACACCTCCGCCCTCGCCGCCCGCGTCCCGCTCGGCGCGGTGGCCGCCCACCCGGACGCCGCCGACGCCGTCTCCGAGGCCGAGGCCATCGCCACCCACGAGGCCGCCTACGGATCCGTCGCGGCGGCGGCCGACCCGGCCGACCCCGGCCGCCTCCTGCTCGGCCCGCTGCACCGCCACGCCGCCACCGGCTTCCACCTCGACGCCGTCTACAGCGCGCTGTTCGTCCGCCCGGTGCGCGCCGCCGCCGGTCTGGTCCGCTTCCTCGACCGCGAGGTCATCGAGACCTACGTACGCGCCGCGGCCGGTGCGCCCGGCCTGTTCGGCGCGGCCGTCCGCCGCGCCCAGAACGGCAATGTGCAGACCTACCTCGGCGCACTGCTCGCGGGCTCCCTCGTCCTGGCCGTCGCCGCCGTCCTCGTCGCAGCGGGAGCCTGACCCGTGAACCACACCGCCCTGCAAGTCCTCCTCCTGGCCGTCGTCGCGCTGCCGCTGCTCGGCTCCGTCGCCGCCCTGCTCCCGGCCCCGCCCGGGCTGCGGGGCCGCGGCCCCGAACAGGCCGTGCTCCGGCATGGTGTGACCGTCACCGGCGTGGTGCTGGCCGCGACCGTCGCCCTGGCCGCCGGGTTCGACCACGACCGCCCGGCCCGGATGCAGGCGCAGACCGATGTCGACTGGATCCCGGCGCTGGACATCCGGTTCCACCTCGGGGTGGACGGCGTCTCGCTGCCGCTGCTGGTGCTGACCGCGCTGCTGACCTTCCTCTGCGCGCTCTACGGCTACTTCAACCAGCCCGCCGGGCCGTCCCCCAAGGGGTTCGTCTCGCTGCTGCTGCTCCTGGAGGGCGGCACCCTCGCCAGCTTCGCGGTCCTCGACCTGATGCTGTTCTTCCTGGCGTTCGAGACGGTGCTCATCCCGATGTACTTCCTCATCAACCGATGGGGAGGCGCCGAACGGGAGCGCGCCGCCTGGCGGTTCATCCTCTACACGCTGCTCGGCTCCGTCATCATGCTGCTCGGCCTGCTCCTCGTCGGGATCGAGGGCGGCACCTTCGACATGGTGGCCCTCGCCGCCGACAACGGCTCCGGGCTCGGCCACACCACCCAGCTGATCGCCGCCCTGGCCATCATCGCCGGACTGGCCGTCAAGGCCCCGATGTGGCCGCTGCACAGCTGGCTGCCCGACGCCCACACCGCCGCCCCCACCGTCGGCTCCGTCCTCCTGGCGGGCGTCCTGCTCAAGATGGGCACCTACGGGCTGGTCCGCATCGTGCTGCCGATGACCCCCGACGGTGCCCACACCTACGCGCCCTACCTCGCCGCGTTCGCCGTCGTCGGCATCCTCTACGGATCGCTCGCCTGTCTGGCGCTCGCCCGTACCGGGGCCAAGGGCGACCTCAAGCGGCTGATCGCGTACTCCTCCGTCGGCCATATGGGCTTCGTGCTGCTGGGCATCGCGACCCTCACGCCCACCGGGGTCAACGGCGCGCTGTTCGCCAACATCGCCCACGGTCTGATCACCGGGCTGCTGTTCTTCCTCGTCGGCGCGGTCAAGGACCGCACCGGCACCAGCGACCTCGACCAGCTCTCCGGCACCAGCGGCGCGGCCCTCTACGGGCGGGCGCCACGCCTGGGCGGACTGCTCGCCTTCGGCGCCGTCGCCTCCCTGGGGCTGCCCGGACTCGCCGGATTCTGGGGCGAGATGCTCGCCATGTTCGGCGCGTTCCGGCCCGCCGAGGGGCTGAGCCGCCCGGCGTATCTCACCTTCATGGCGCTCGCGGGTCTCGGCACCCTGCTGACCGCCGCCTACATGCTCATCGTCGTACGCCGCGTCTGCATGGGCGACCACCCCGCCGAGCCCGGACAGCACCCCGCCGAACCCGGCGCGGCACGGCCCGCCCTGGCCGACGTCCGGGGCCATGAGGCAGCCGCCTGGAGCCCCCTGGTGGCCCTCACCGTCCTCACCGGACTCTGGCCCGCGGCCCTCCTCGGCCTCAGCGACCCGGCCGTGCAGCAGCTCCTCGCGGGAGGCAAGTGATGACCCCGATCGCCCCGGGCCCCACCGGGCTCGCCGCGGACTCCACGGCGCTCGCCGGGAGCCTGGTCCAGTCGGTCGACTGGCTCGCCATCGCCCCGCCCACCATCGCCGCCGTGGCCGCCCTGGTCTGCCTCGTCGCCGACCTCTTCCTGCCCGAGCGCCGCAAGCCGCTGCTGGGCTGGCTGGCCGTCGGGGGCCTCGCCCTGGCCGCGCTCAGTCTGCTGCCGCTGCTGGACGGCGACCGCGCCACCTTCTGTCTGACCGCCGACGCCGACGTGTGCAGCTACACGGCGGACAGCTTCGCGCTTGTCATCCAGTTCCTGGTGCTCGGCGGAGCGCTGCTCACCGCGCTGCTGTCCATCAGCAACGTCGCGGATCTCAAACTCCCCGCGGGAGAGTTCTGGTTCCTGCTGCTGTCCTCCGCCGCCGGGGCGGCCCTGCTGCCCGCCTCCCGCGATCTGGCGACCCTCGTCATCGCCCTGGAGGTGGCCTCCCTCCCGGCCTTCGCCCTGGTCGGGCTGCGCCGCGGCGACCGCCTCTCCTCCGAGGCCGCGCTGAAGTTCTTCCTCTCCTCGGTCACCGCGACCGCCGTGATGCTGCTCGGCGTCAGCTTCGTCTACGCCGCCACCGGCAGCCTCCACCTGTCCCGGATCGCCGGGGGCCTCACCCATGTCGACCCCCGGCTCGACACGCTCGCCCAGGCGGGCGTCGTGCTCACCCTGGTCGGCTTCGCCTTCAAGACCGCGGCCGTCCCCTTCCACTTCTGGGTGCCGGACACCTATGTGGGCGCACCGGTCCCGGTGGCCGCCTACCTCTCCGTCGTCGGTAAGGCGGTCGGGTTCTCCGGTCTCATCCTGGTGACCGTCCTCGCCTTCCCGTCCTACGCCGAGGTGTGGGGCCCGGTGATCGCGGTGCTCGCCGCGCTGACCATGACCGCGGGCAACGCCGCCGCGCTGCGCCAGCGCCCCGAGCGCGCCTTCAGCGCCGTCCGGCTGCTCGCCTGGTCCTCGGTCGCCCAGGCGGGCTACCTGCTGGTGCCGATCGCCGCCGCCGGGTACGGGGACAGCGCGAAGGACGTCTCCCACGCGGTGGGTTCCACCGTCGCCTACGCCCTGATGTACGCGGCCGTGAACCTCGGCGCGTTCGCCGTGGCCGCCTTGGTGGCCCGCACCAGCCCGGGCAACCGGCTCACCGACTACCGCGGTCTGTACGCCACCCGCCCGGCCGCCGCCCTCGCCCTCGGCTTCTTCCTGCTCTGCCTGGCCGGGCTGCCACCGGGCGTCATCGGGCTCTTCGCCAAGGTGACCGTCTTCTCCGCGGCCGTGGACGCGGGGCTGGGCTGGCTGGCCGTGGTGATGGCGGTGAACGTGGTGATCGCGCTCTACTACTACCTCCAGTGGACCGCGGCGCTCTTCCGCGCCCCGGCCGGGGAGACGGCCACGGCCCCGACGGGGGAGGCGGCGCTCACCCGGACGGGGAGCCGCCCGCTCACCGCCGCCATCGGCCTCGCCGCCGTCCTGGGCGTCGTCCTGTCCGGCGCCCCCCAGCTCGTGCTCCGGTTCGCCTCGGGCTCGCTGCTGTGATCTGATCCTCACCGGTCGCGGCCGCCAGCCGTGTGCACAAGGGAACCAGAGGCCCTCACCTGGCGTTGACCAGTTCGGGAGGGTCCACTGGAAGGTGGAGACCCCCACCGAAGGTTCCCCCGCGGCACTCTTGGGAGGGCGTACCGTGCACCGCCGGCACAACGGGCTGAAGACCGCCGTACTCCTCGGGGGACTGTCCGCGCTCATCATCGTCATCGGCAGTCTCTTCGGCCGGATGGGGCTGATCATCGCGGTCTTCGTCGCCCTCGCGACCAACGCCTACGCCTACTGGAACAGTGACAAGCTGGCCCTGCGCGCCATGCGCGCACGTCCCGTGAGCGAGTTCGAGGCCCCCGAGCTCTACCGCATGGTCCGCGAGCTCTCCACCGCCGCCCGCCAGCCCATGCCCCGCCTCTACATCTCCCCGACCGAGGCGCCCAACGCCTTCGCCACCGGCCGCAACCCGAGGAACGCGGCGGTGTGCTGCACCGACGGCATCCTGCGGCTGCTCGACGAGCGCGAGCTGCGCGGTGTGATCGGCCATGAGCTGAGCCATGTCTACAACCGCGACATCCTCATCTCGTCCATCGCGGGCGCCCTCGCCAGCGTGGTGATGTTCCTGGTCAACTTCGCCTGGCTGATCCCCGTCGGCCGGTCCGACGACGACGAGGGCCCCGGCTTCCTCGGCATGCTGCTGATCATGATCCTGGGCCCGCTGGCGGCCTCCCTGATCCAGCTCGCCGTCAGCCGCTCCCGCGAGTACGAGGCGGACGCCTCCGGTGCCCAGCTCACCGGCGACCCCCTCGCACTCGCCAGCGCCCTCCGTAAGCTGGAGACCGGGACCAAGCAGCTTCCGCTGCCACCGGAGCCCCGGCTGGAGACCGCCAGCCATATGATGATCGCCAACCCCTTCGGCGCCGGTGGCGGGATGTCCAAGCTCTTCTCCACGCACCCGCCCATGCGGGAGCGCATCGCACGGCTCGAACGGATGGCAGGGAACCAGCGATGAAGACGATCATGAACCTCATCTGGCTGGTCCTCGCCGGCTTCTGGATGGCCTGCGGCTATGTGCTGGCCGGGTTGCTGCTCTGCGTCACCATCATCGGCATCCCCTTCGGTATCGCCTCCTTCCGCATAGCGGGGTTCGCCCTCTGGCCCTTCGGCCGGATGGCAGTCCCCCGCCGCGACGCGGGCGCCCCCTCCTGCGTGGGCAATGTCCTCTGGCTCGTCCTCGCGGGCTGGTGGCTCGCCCTCGGCCACATCATCACCGGCGTCCTGATGTGCCTGACGATCATCGGCATCCCCCTGGGCCTGGCCAACTTCAAGCTCATCCCGATCTCCCTGACCCCCCTGGGCCACGAGATCGTCCCCACGGACCAGCCCTTCGCGGGCCGCTGAGACGCCTGGGCGGCGCCCGACCGGGCTTGTGCCGTCGGCCCGTTCGAGCGGCCCGTCGGGCGGGGCGGGAGGCACAACGAGGACGGGTCCCCGTTGTGCCCCGTGAAGCCTCTGCGGTGATGTTCGCGCAGGTCAGACGGTTCAGACAGGTCAGACGGGGCTAGCGGTAGTTCACGAACTGGAGCGCGAAGTCGAAGTCCTTGCCCTTGAGCAGTGAGATCACCGACTGGAGATCGTCCCGGCTCTTGGACGTCACCCGCAGCTCCTCGCCCTGCACCTGCGCCTTGACGCCCTTGGGCCCCTCATCGCGGATGATCTTGGCGACCTTCTTCGCGTTCTCCTGAGTGATCCCCTCCTGCAACGAGGCGAAGATCTTGTACTCCTTGCCCGACGCCTGCGGCTCGCCCGCGTCCAGCGACTTCAGTGAGATCCCGCGCTTCACCAGCTTGGACTGGAAGACATCGAGGATCGCCTTCACCCGCTCCTCGGAGTTGGCGCGCATCTCGATCTTCTCGCCCGACCACTCGATCGAGGCACCGACGTTCTTGAAGTCGTAGCGCTGGGAGATCTCGCGGCTCGCCTGGTTGAGAGCGTTGTCGACCTCCTGCCGCTCGACCTTCGAGACGATGTCGAAACTGGAGTCGGCCATCTTGAGTTGGCTCCTCGTACGTAGATCCGTCAGTGGCACGGCCCAGCGGACCGCACCAGTCAGCCTAGCGATCTCGGCCATGATCCAGAGGCGATCAACCGGGTGGCGAACCACCCCTCCGCATCAGGTATTGTTTACGTCGTTGCCAGGGAGCAGCGACGCGCGAGCGGAGCACCTGGCCACATCCCAGGCGGTGTGCCCGAGTGGCCAATGGGAGCGGACTGTAAATCCGTCGGCTTAGCCTACCCAGGTTCGAATCCTGGCGCCGCCACACTGGGAAACGGCCCCCGAGCTGCGGAAACGCGGCCGGGGGCCGTTGTCGTTCGCGGGCGTGGACCGCGCCCGGAAGGGGCCGCCGCCGCGACGGCGTCCCTTCCGTGCTCCATCGGGGTATGAGGTGTACTCCTCGAAGGTGATTTGCCCAATAATATGCAAGAATGCGCGATTCCAGTGGGATATCGCTCCTCGCCATGGTTCGTTTCGGCGTTCTGGATGGATACGCGCAATGCAGCCTCGATCAGATGCCTTCCGCTCGGCCGCCGGTGAACCTTTGAATTCACGGCCAAGAAAGGCAGGAGCAATGAAGAAGTTCGCTTGGGCGGCCAGGGGGCTCGCGGCGGCGTCGGGAGCTCTGCTCGTCGGATCCCTCGTCGCCGTGCCCGCGGTCGCGGATGATCCGTCGGCCGCGGCCACCGCTTCCTCGGGTGGAAAGTGTTCGTCGTGGGAGCGCGATGTCAGCTCCGCTGTCGTGGACTATTCGGGCAGCGATCTGTTCGAGACGGTGTTCCGTTCGACGACGGACCGCTGGGGGCGCGCCTTCCTGAACGACAGCCGGGGTCCGGGGGTCTGGATCAACCTCAACCTCGTCCCCGGGGCTCCGACCTGTACGGAGGACACGGCCGTCTCCGTGACCGAGGAGGACCCCGGTCTCCTCTACATCACCCTGCTGGGTAGCGACGGGGTCCTCTACGAGGCCCAGTGCGAAACCTCCAGCGCGGCTCCCCTCACTCCGGCGAACATCGCGACGGCGTGCGCTCCCGGGTTCAGCGCCATCCCGGGTACGCCGGTCTGAAGTTAGCCGGATCCGGGCGGAGTTGACGGCCCCCGGGCCGCGGAAACGCGGCCCGGGGGCCGTTGTCGTGCGGGGAGCGAGTCCCCCACCCCGTGAGTGGACGCATTGCCAAGCCAGTTGTTCACTCGGCGCTCACGACTTTCCGGCCACATTGCACAAGCCTGGGTGAGGCACTCGCAGAGTGAGTCCGCGTGACGCCGTGAGGCCGCTGCCGGGGGTGCCCACCGTCGCGCAGTTGGGAGCCGTAGCCATGGATGACGAGCAGGCGGAATTGTTGGGACGTCTGTCCGACGCTCTCGGTCCGGTGCCCCGCGAAGTGATCGAGAACGCGCGGGCGGCCCTCAGGGAAAACGCGGCTCGTCGTGACGCGGAAGAGAACGCGGCCGAGGAAGAGAACGCGGAGGCGGACGAGGACGCCGAAGAGTGGTCGGACGACCTGAACGACGAGGTCCACGACCGCCGTTCGGCATGAGGCACGAAGGTCTCGGGCTGGTCGAACGCCCCGGCGCGCCTTGCTCCGGCCGGAGCGGGCGGCACGCGCCCCACTGAAGACTCCGGGCCGGGCCCGTACCCGAGAGCACCGGCGCCATCGCGTTCCGCACCTCCGTACGGCGGGCTCTGTTCGGCCAAGGAATTGAGTGAGATGAAATCGAAAAAACCCTTCGGATACTTACTGTCCGCTCTCGCGGCACTCGTGACACTGGCATTTCTGGTTCCGGGACACGCCGCCGCGGGCGGCGGGGACGAGGCGGAGGGGCCGCTGAAGCCGCTCGGTCAGGATGTGGTCTCGAACTTCCGCATGCTCATCGACCGCAATGCGGACTACGACGCCAATGGCGCCGCGATCCGAGGCGTGGAGAGTTCGGGAGCCGTCACCAAGGTGTCGCCCGCGGATGTCGCCCTGTCCCGGCAGCACACCGGGCGCCCGCTGTGTCACACCACGGGACTCAACGGATCGTTCCAGTACAACGGCTTCTGCTGGGACGAGCAGGACTCGAACAGCAACTCCTATTCCGACAAGGGCGGTTGGCGCCCGCAGGGGCTGACCGCCTCGCATGACGCCCAGCCCGGTGGCACCGTCGACGGCCGCCATCTCTATCTGGCGAGCTGGCTCTACGGCGACAACACGGCGCAGGACCAGTTCGGCCGTGTCTCCATCCTCGATTCCAACGGAAGCGAGCGGACGTACGGTCATGTGCTGCTGGTGAAGCCGACGGGTGATGAGTCGCACGCCAATTTCGAAGCGGTCACCAATGTCCACGGCGACGGCATGGTCTGGTACGGAAACAAGCTCTTCGTGGCCAACGGCGGCGAATTGCAGGTCTACGACTTCCAGCACATGTGGAAGATGAAGACCAGCTCGGAGGGGGTGGGCGTCAAGGACGGCGTCTCCTCCGCCCGCTGGCACAACTGGGCCCTGCCCATGGTGGGCCACTACACCATCGAACCCGGTAAGAACGCGCGGTACTGCCCGGCCGAGCCCAGTACGAAGCGCTCATGCCTCGGGTCGCTGAGTCTGGACCGCAGCGGTTCGGTGGACCACCTCGTATCCGGCGAGTACTACAAGGGAGAGACCGGCCCGGTCGCCCGGGTGGTGCGCTGGCCGCTGAACCCGGCAACCGCCCTTCCCCGCGCGGACAACGGCGACACCATCGGTTCGTCCACCGCGACCGCGGCCTTCCAGGCACCGGTCCGTCAGTTGCAGGGCGTCGCCACGGACGGCACGTACTACTACCTGTCCGCCCAGTGCCCCAACGGCTATATGGGCGACGCCGATCCCACCGACAAGCACTCCTACTCCTGTATCTACCGGGCGAAGCCCGGCGCCGTCCCGACGGTGCTGACCCGCTCGCCCAGCCTGACGCAGAACCTCTCGTACGCGCCCTCCTCCGGCAGGCTGTGGGGCATCAACGAAGACATCGGGAACAACGTCGTCTTCTCGCTCAAGCCCCGAGCGGCCGATCGCAGCGTCTATCTGCGCAACTCCTACAGCGCGCTGTGCGCCGCCGGTGCCAGCAAGACGGGGAACGGCGCTCCCGTCATCCAGTGGGGGTGCACCGACGCCCGCGATGAGCGCTGGATATACGAGCCCACCAAGGACTCGAACGGCAATGTCGCGTACTTCGTGCGGAACGAGTACTCAGGAAAGTGCATGGGAGTCGGGAGCAAACTCGGCAACAGCGCCAAGGTGATCCAGTACACCTGCAACGGCGCGGTCGACGAGAAGTGGTGGTACGACGAAGGCGATAAAACCCTGCGGAATGTCTACTCCGGGAAATGCCTCGCCCTCGGAGCCGCGGCCACCAAGGGCACGCAACTGATCCAGTACACCTGCAACAGCTCATCCGACGAGAGCTGGCAGCAAGTGCCCCGCTGAATACCTCAGCTGGCGGAAAGCCCCGGTCGCGCGTGCGCGGCCGGGGCTTTCTCGTACCTGCCTTCGCTGTGGCGACCCCGGGCCCACCCCGCCGTACAGGGGAAAGAGCGGGGCCGCGACGGGGCGAGCGGCCCGCCGTGCCCTCGATCCCTCCTGCCATCTGATACGAAGTATTCCACTTGTTGCACTTTGTCCCTGTAGATGGCGCATGGCGCATGACGCGACAGCCGAGGGAGACCATGGGTTGGAGACTCACACGACGGACGGCGACATCGGCGGCCCTCGCCGCAATGATCGCCATCGTCTCGGCGGGGCTGCCGCCGGTCGGCGCCGCAGCGCCCGCCGGGGCCGCGCCGTCGCTCGGGACCATGGCCGCGGAACGCGCCGGTTCGCCCACACCACCACCGCCTCGCCTGCCGCGGAACTTCCGGGGTAAGGGCAAGTGGGTCGTCCGGGACCTGGGCATCACGGTCCCGTTCAGCTGGGAGGGCCGCGACGGCGACAGCCAGATGATCGCGGGAGGGCCGCAGTACCCGATCTGGTTCACCAACCTGATCTACCGCGACACGCTCTACACGCTGACCTACAAGTGGCCCGGTGTGACGGAGCATCCGTGCTCACGGTTCCCGGGATTCAATCTGGAGCAGTTGAACGAGGGGCTCAGGGACGCGCGGTTCGTCGGCCGGGAGATCCTCCAGCGGAAGCCGTACCGCCATGTGAACCACTGGAGGGTCGGCGTCGTCCGGCCGACCCTGCCGCCGGGGGCGTTCCCGCGGTTGCCGCTCGCCCTCGGTGACATCTACGTCGACCAGCGCGACCGGGGTACGTTCTGGCAGGTGCTGCAATTCGGCATCCAGAACCTCTACGACCCCGAGTTGGACGAGTGGGCCGTGATGGACACGTTCGCGCACAAGCCCGGAAGGGTCACACTTCCCCGCGAGTGCGCGCCGCCAGCGCCGCCAGCGCCTCCGGCGCCCCCGGCGGCGTAACCCTCGAGCCCGGCCGTCCGTCCCCAACTCGCCCGAGGTGGGGTCTTCCCCCGTCCCGATGGACCGGTCAGCCGGATACCGCCCCCAGCCCTTGCCGAAGATCATGAATGGCAGGAGCTGACGGAGGAGAGAAGGGGCGACCGTGCGCATGGGGAACTCATCGGCCAGGAGGGCCAGGGAGCCGAGGAACCGGACCACGAGCAGGGGCGTCGCGGCTGCCGTCCTGCTCGCCGTGGTGGCCGGCACGGCACTCGCCGCCGGTCCCGTCGCCGCCGCACCACCCACGGCCGAAGGCGTGGACGGGATGGACGGCGTATGGCGCACCGACGGCTACGGCACCGTGCTGGCCATCCGGGACGGGCGGTTGCGGGAGTACCAGACGACAGGCGTGAGTTGTCTGCCCGGCGGCGCCGCACGACGCACCGGCCACGGAGGCGACGGCTCGGTGATCTACACCGGTGGCGACGCGACGGTGTACCGGATACGGCCGGAAGCGGACGGGACCGGCGCGAACCTGCACTTCGACGGCTCGGTCGGTGACCGCGCGCTGCGGCGGCTTCCGGCGCTGCCCGACCGGTGCGCGAAGGCCACGTCGACGGGTGCGCTGAGGACCTTCGACGTCTTCTGGCAGACCTTCGAGGAGAACTATCCCTTCTTCGCCGCCAAGGGGATCGACTGGCGGGCGGTCCGGGACCGGTACCGGCCCAAGGTGCACGACGGAATGCCGGATGCCGAGCTCTTCGCGCTGCTGCGCGAGATGGTGCGGCCGCTCTACGACGCGCATGTGAACATCGATGCGGGCGAGACCGGGGACTTCGCTCAGAGCCGCCCCGGCACCGTGGCCCCGGGCCCTGGCCTCGACGGGCGGGCCCAGCGCTTCGTCGAGCGGACGGACCTCGGCGGCAAGCGGCTGCGGAGCTTCGCGAACGGCCGGATCGGGTACGCGCGACTCCCGGACGGCATCGGTTACCTGCGGATCTCCGGCTTCGGCGGGTACGACGGGGACAGTCCCACCTATGACCGCAACAGCGCTGTTCTGGATCAGACCCTGACCCAGGTGATCAAGCCGGGACTGCGCGGACTCGTCCTCGACCTGCGGATCAACGGAGGCGGATCCGACGCGCTGGCGCTGAGGATCGCCGAACGCCTCACCGACCGCCCCTACTTCGCCTACGCCAAGCGGGCTCGTAACCACCCGGGCGACCCGAGCCGGTTCACCCGCCCGCAGCGGTGGGACGTCCAGCCCACACCGCACCGATCCCGGTACACCGGCCCGCTCGCGGTGCTCACCGGTGGTGAGACCTACAGCGCCGGTGAGACCCTCACCCAGGCCCTGATGCAGCGTCCGGCGAAGACCACCCGGATCGGCCGGAACACGCAGGGCGTCTTCTCGGACGTCATGGAGCGTGCGCTTCCGAACGGCTGGCACTTCGGTCTGCCGAACGAGGAGTACCTCACCCCGTCCGGCACCACCTTCGACGGCGAGGGAATCCCTCCCGGCATCCGCACGGGAGACTTTCTCCGGGAGATCGAAGCGGGCACCCACGACTCGGCCTTCGCCCGGGCAGTCGCGAAACTGCGGCGCCAGAGCCGTTAGCGCCGGTGCGGCGGCGCGTTCTCGGCCGGGCTCCGGGCCCTACGCCGCAGGCGGGTCCCGGGCGGACGCCTAAGGCGTGTCCGGGCGTATGCCGCCGACCCCGCCGCCCTCGTCCAGCGGTGTGATCCTCCGCAGCGCGGCCACTATGGCGGCCGGGTAGCGGGGGTCGGGGCGCAGGGCGTACTCACGCAGGCACGCCTCGGTGAACTTCACCACGTGCTCGTCGCCGTGGGCCGCGGCGTGCGCGCCCAACTCGGCCAGTGGCGGCGGGTCCGGGATCTCGGAGCGCCAGGCGGCCGTCTCCTCGTGGCGCCGGTCGACGGTGAACGCCAGCAGGAAGGCCGTCTGGACCTGCCAGAGCCGGGCCACCGTCGGGGCGTGCAGTTCCTGCGGCAGGTGCGGGAGCACCAGGCGGGCGGCGGCCGGGGCGGTGACGCCGTGGATCAGCGGGACCGGGTAGACCTCCGGGTGACCGAGGTAGACATCGGCGAACTGCGCCGTCATCTCGCTCAGAAGCCGGGGCGCCTGCTCGGGGGTGAGGCACACCAGTGCCTGGCCGTAGCCGGGGAGCCGGGGGAGGGTGTCCAGGCGGTGGCGGGCGGTGTCCGGGCCGAGGCCGCCCTCCTGCGGTGGGCGGGGGAGCGCGGCGACGGCGGTGGCGAGCGGGCGGCGGCCGTCGAGACGCGGTTCACCGGGCAGTGCGGTGTAGCGGGCCGCCCAGTACGCCAGTCCCCGTGCCAGCTCGCGCAGTTGGATGGGGGTCGGCCTGTCCCCGGCGGCGTACAGTCCGCGTACGGCGTGGGCGGTGCGGATCAGCCCGTGGGTCAGCCCGGCGAACAGACCCGGGAGCAGCCGCGGCCACCAGCGGACCAGGACCTCACGCCAGTGGGCACCGTCGAGCTCCCGGACGAACAGCCGCTCCCAGTCCCCGGCCCGCTGGAAGGTGCCGAGTGCCGGGCGCCAGGAGAACTCGTCCGCGGGGTCGATGGTGAAGCGCGAGGCCGGTGGTTCGTGGTGCTCCATGGCCCGCCGGTAGCGGCTGACCCAGCGGGCCACCTCGTCCTCCTGGCCGAGCAGGGCCAGCGCCTCGGCGCCCATCGGGCCGTGGTTGGCCAGGTCCACCCCGACCCCGCGCTCGTAACCGAGGTCGTCCATCCGTTCCAGGGCGTCATTGACGGCGTCGTGGTAGCTGATCGATGGCATGGGAATCCCCCTTGAGGTACGAGTACGGCGTCATGGCACGGGCGTCGTGGCATACGGCATACGGCATACGGCAATCCTTCGGCACTTCCAATAGTTTGGAAATCCGAAGTGTCCTAGACTCGCAGTATGCACCACGCCCGTGAGCAGCAGGAAGCGCCCCGTACGCCGACCCCCGAGGAGGTCCGTGTCGTCGGTCTTGTACCGCTGCTGGAGCCGTACTTCCGTGGCGGAGCGGTCCGTGCGCTGATGCCGGATCCGTTGCGCGAGGCCATGGAGGGCAACGGGCTGACGCCGCGTCATGGAGCCGTGCTGCCCCATCTGCTGGCCGGACGGCCGCTCACCGTCAGTGAGATCGCCCAGCGGCTCCAGGTCTCCCTGTCGACCGCCAGCGAACTGATCGGCGGGCTGAGCCGGGCGGGGATCGTCGAACGCGCGGAAGACCCCGCGAACCGTCGACGGATCCTGGTGTCCCTGGCCGAACGCCACCGGCCCGCGCTCGAAACGTTCGTCGCGCGGCGCGGTGAACCCCTGCTGCGCGCCCTGGACGGGCTGTCCGCGACCGAGCGGGAGGGGTTCCTGGCCGGGCTCACTGCCTGGGTGCGCGAAGTGCAGCGCTGACGTCCGGCCCCACGGTCGACGCGGGGCCTAGCGCACCCGCCCCCGGTCGAAGTCCAGCTCCAGCATCCGGATCGCGTTGCCCCGGAGGATCTTGTACGTCGTCTCGGCCGACAGTCCGGCCACATGCTCGGCCGCGATCCGCCGGGTGTGCGGCCAGGTCGAGTCGACGTGCGGATAGTCCGTCTCGAACGTCGCGTTGTTCTCCCCGACCGTCTCCAGCGAGGCGACCCCGTGCTTGTCGCGGAAGAAGCAGCAGTAGATCTGCCGGTAGTAGTAGGTGGACGGCGGTTCGGGGATCAGATCGCGCACCCCGCCCCAGGCCCGGTGCTCCTCCCAGACGTCGTCCGCGCGCTCCAGGGCGTACGGGATCCACCCCATCTGGCCCTCCGCGTAGGCGAGTTTGAGTCGCGGGAACTTCACCAGGACGCCGCTGAAGAGGAAGTCCATCATCGAGGCCATGGCGTTGTTGAAGCTCAGCGACGCCTGGACGGCGGGCGGCGCGTCCGGGGAGGCGGCGGGCATCTGCGAGGACGAGCCGATGTGCATGCACACCACCGTGCCGGTGGCCTCGCACTCGGCGAAGAAGGGGTCCCAGTAGCCGCTGTGGATGCTGGGCAGGCCCAGGTGGGTGGGGATCTCGCTGAAGGTCACCGCCCGCACCCCGCGCGCCGCGTTCCGGCGGATCTCCTGGACGGCCAGCTCCACGTCCCACAGCGGGATCAGGCACAGCGGGATCAGCCGTCCGCCGCTGTCACCGCACCACTCCTCGACCATCCAGTCGTTGTACGCGCGCACACAGGCCAGGCCGACCTCCTTGTCGTCCGCCTCGGCGAAGGTCTGGCCGCAGAAACGGGGGAAGGTCGGGAAGCACAGGGACGCCTCGACGTGGTTCATGTCCATATCGGCGAGCCGGGCCTTGGGGTCCCAGCAGCCACGGCGCATCTGGTCGCGGGTGATGCCCTCGAGCGTCATCTCGTCCCGGGAGAAGCCGACGGCCGCGATGATGCGCTTGTACGGGAACAGGCCGCCCTCGTACTCCCACCAGTCGGTGGGCGGACCGTCCGGATCGGTGGTGATCCGGTACTTGCCGCCGATGTACGCCAGCTCCCCGATACCGGCCGTGAGCGGCTTGGGGCCACGGTCCCGGTACTTGGCCGGAAGCCAGCTCTCGAAGAGGTGCGCGGGCTCGATCACATGGTCGTCCACGCTGATGACCATGGGCAGCCCCGCTCCATCGTCCGTCCCGCCCGCCCCGTCCGCCGATCCGCTCACCGCTGTGCCCGTCATCCCGCCAACTCCCCTTCTCGCCCGGCGGTCACACGGACCGCCGGGGCCCGAATCCGCCGCATGAATCCGACGCATGCATCTGACGGACCGTCAGATATGCGCAGGGTAGGCGGCACCGCTCCAAGCAACAAGGGACGTGCTCCCCGGCGACCGGAGACCCGCTCCGCATCCCTTGTTTTCGGCCGCGTGCGCAGGGCAAACGCAGTGCACACGCCATGCACACGCAGTGCACACGGCCAACGCCCGGGAGGCAGCGGTGAACGCATCGTCGATCGCACGCGGACTCGGCTCGGCGGCGCGCGCACGCCCGCACGACCCGGGCGAGGCGGGCAACCGCGCCATCGAGACGGCGGCCCGCTGCGGGCTGATCGCCCGCGGTGTCATCTACCTGCTGGTCGGGCTGCTGGCGGCGCGGATCGCCTTCGGCGACGGCGGCGAACAGGCCGACCGCGGCGGGGCCCTGGAGGTACTGGCCGGGCAGCCCTTCGGCTCGTTCCTGGTCTGGGCGGTCGGTGTGGGGCTCGCCGGGATGGCGCTGTGGCGACTGTCCGAGGCGGTCTTCGGCGCGGCGGGGCCGGACGGGCGCAAGGCGAAGAAGCGGCTGGCCTCGGCGGCCCGCGCGGTCTTCTACGGCGTCGTGGCCTACTCCGTGCTCTCCTTCGCGGCCGGGGAGCAGGGCAGCGGCTCCAGCGACAAGCAGTCCCAGGACGTCACGGCACGCGCCCTCGACCTGCCGTACGGCCGCTGGCTGGTCGGCGCGGCCGGGGTGGTGGTGACCGTGGCCGGTGTCTGGATCGCCGTACGCGCCGTCCGGCGCTCCTTCCGCAAGCACCTCAAGATGGCCGGGACGCCGCGGCGGGTGAAGCAGACCGTGTACGCGCTGGGTGTGTGCGGCGGCGCCGCGCGCGGGGTGGTGTTCGCGGTGGCGGGCGGCTTCGCGATCACCGCCGCCAGGCGCTACGACCCGGACAAGGCCAAGGGGCTCGACGACACCCTCCGCACCTTCGCCGACACGGCGGCGGGCCCCTGGCTGCTGGTCGCGGTCGCGGTGGGCCTGGCCCTGTTCGGCGTCTTCTCCTTCGCGATGGCCCGCTGGCGCCGCGTCTGACCCGGATCGGTCCCTGAGCGGCGGACGAGCGGCGCTCGGGGGCCGGTCGACTCCGGCCGTGGCGGTCTTCCGGTCCGCTGCGGGCCGCCGGGAGCATGCCGGGCATGACCTCGTACACCAGGATCGCCGCCGCCGGGGCGGCGGTCGCGCTCGCCGCCGCCACGCCCGTCGTCGCCCACGCCACGTATCGCACCGGCACCGGCCCGGAGACCGCCGTCTCCGCCCCGGCCAGGGGAGCGGCCTATGTCGAGACCCGGCTCTTCTTCGGGACCGGGCGGCCCGACGGCGGGCCGCCCGTCACCGAGAAGCAGTTCCTCGCCTTCGTGGACCGGACCGTCACCCCGCGCTTCCCGGCCGGGCTGACGATCCGGGACGCACGCGGCCAGTGGCGGGACCGGAGCGGGGCGATCGAGCGGGAGCGCTCGTACGAGGTGGTCCTGCTCTACCCGGTCGCCGAGGCGCGCACCCACGATCCGCGGATCGAGCACATCCGGACGGCCTACGAACGGAAGTACGCCCAGGAGTCCGTGGCCCGCGCCGACGCCCCGGCCCGCGTCGACTTCTGAAGCCCGCACGAAGCCCTTGAGACCCACGAAGCCCACGAAGCCCATGAAGGCCATGCTGTCCACAAAGCCCCCATGGCCCCGCGGCGGGCGGCTACGCCCGGTCGACGACGGCCCGCACCGCCTCCGCCACCGGCGCCGAGCCGTTGATCAGGTGCAGGGTGCGGCCCACCGTGCGCGGCTCGTCGAGGAGGGCGACCAGGACCGCGGCCACATCGTCCCGGGTGATCGGGCCGCGCTCGGTCCGCTCCGCCAACTCGACCAGGCCGGTGCCCGGGTCGTTCGTCAGCATGCCGGGCCGCAGCACCGTCCAGTCCAGGCCGCCGCGCGCCCGTACGTTCGCGTCCGCCGCGCCCTTGGCACGCAGGTACGCGGCGAAGACCGGGTCCGTGCCCTCCGGGATCTCGCCCTCCGCGCCCATCGAGGAGACGACGAGGAACCGCCGGACCCCCGCCGCCTCGGACGCGTCGGCGAAGAGCACCGCGGCCTCGTGGTCGACCGACTCCTTGCGGGCCGTACCGCTGCCGGGGCCCGCACCGGCGGCGAACACCGCCGCGTCCGCGCCCTCCAGATACTTCGCCACGTCTTCCACGGAGGCCGACTCCAGGTCGCAGACGACCGGTTCGGCACCCGCCGCCAGCAGGTCACCCGCCTGTTCGGGCCTGCGGACGATGCCCGCCACCTCGTCCCCGCGCGCGGAGAGCAGCCGCTCCATCCGCAGCGCGATCTGTCCATGTCCACCAGCGATGACAATGCGCATGATCCCGACCGTACGCCGTGCGTCCCCGGGCCGCTCGCCCGCGGCCCGCGTGCCGCGTCGCCCTACGCCTGCTCGCCGTCCTGGTTCTGCGCCCGCGTCTGCCGCGGCAGGTCCAGCGCGACCGCCGCGGCCGAGTCGCAGTACTCCCGCACCGCGCTGGTCCGGGCCACCACCCGCCCCTGATGCACCACCACCCGGCTGTACGCCAGCGAGAGCACACCCGCGAGACCCTCCCCGCGCACCGCGAGCAGTTCGGCCGGGAATCCGGCCTCCACCCGCACCTCGGGCAGGCCGAGCGCCGCACGGGCCCGTCCGCACACCGCCTCGTACGCCTCCGCCGGGCTCTGCCCCTCCCGGGACGCCAGCAGGAAGGCGGCCTCCAGGGGGTCGCCGCGGCCCACCGGATTGGCGGCGTCCCGGAGCGCGCCGCTGCCCGCGGCCACCCGCACGCCCGCCGCCCGCAACAGCCGCACCGGGGCGCAGCCGGGGGCGGCCGGACCCGCCGGGCCGGGCAGCGCCGACGCCGCCCGCGCACCCCGGTCCTCCAGCCCGCCGCAGTCGCCCTGCGGCAGACAGACGACGGTGACACCGGCCGCCGCCAGCCGGTCGGCGAGGCGCGCGGCCACCTCCCGGGGCAGCCGGGCGAGTCCCGCGCACGGGCCGATGGTCACCCCCGGCCGCAGCCCGCCGGCCATCGCCGCGAACCGGGCGAGCCGGGCCGGGTCGTCACCGTCGGTGTGCAGATCGACCGCGCAGCCATGGCGCGCGGCGAGGTCGAGCACGGCCTCCGCGTGGCCGGTGGGGTCGGGGTCGAGATCAGGACAGCCGCCGATCACCGCCGCGCCCATCTTCACCGCGTCCCGCAGCATCGCCAGCCCGTCCGCCCCGGCCGCGCCGGTCAGCACCCTCGGCACGGCCACCGCGCCGAGGTCGGTGAGTCCGCGCAGGGTCTGGCCCACCTGGAGGACGGCCTCCAGACACCGCAGACCGTGCACCCCGCCGACCCGTACATGGGTGCGCAGCGCCGTCGCCCCGTGGCCGAGGTGGAGCAGGGCGGCCTCGGTGGCGCGCCGCCGGACGTCCTCGGGCGTGTACGGGACCGGGCCCGCGGTCTCACCGGTGAGCGCGGTGTCGCAGTGGGCGTGTGGTTCGGCGGGGGCGGGCAGCAGCAGATAGCCGCCGAGGTCCAGCCGCGGGCCGGGGACGAGACTGCCCGCCGTGCCGACCGCCTCGATACGCCCGCCACTGAGCCGGACGTCCACCGTGCGGCCGTCGGCGAGCCGGGCGCCGCCGAGCACCAGCGCGCCGCCGGGCCCGGGTGCCGCGTCGTTCCTGGGGGGCTGCTGAGGCTGCTGCGGCTGGCTGTCGGGCATCGCACTCCGCGGGGCGTGTGAGGGCGCAAAGAGGGCGCGTGACGGGCGCATGAGCAGCCAAGATCACTCGGCCTGGATCCGAGCCTAGGACGCGGGGGTGGCGGCTTCGCGGAGGAGCCGAATAGTCGTACCGGTGTGGTGCCCAGGACCCCGTGACGGTGCGCCGATACGGATTTCACCTTCGGCGGCCGAGCGTGTAATGTCTTCATCGCTCGCCCCAATAGCTCAGTCGGCAGAGCGTCTCCATGGTAAGGAGAAGGTCTACGGTTCGATTCCGTATTGGGGCTCTGATGTGTCAGATCTCCCGTTCGACTCCGGTCGGGCGGGGTATCCCTCACATCGCAGCGGTGTAGCTCAGTCGGTAGAGCAAGCGGCTCATAATCGCTGTGTCACCGGTTCAAGTCCGGTCACCGCTACTGACAGTAGCCGATTGTGGGGTCGGTCCTTCGATCGGCTACTCTTTCTGCGTTCATCCATCCGTCCGTCAAGGAGCACTCACGTGGCTGCCACCGACGTCCGCCCGAAGATCACGCTGGCCTGCGTGGAGTGCAAGGAGCGGAACTACATCACCAAGAAGAACCGGCGCAACGACCCGGATCGTCTTGAGATCAAGAAGCACTGCCCGCGCTGCAACGCGCACACCGCGCACCGCGAGACGCGCTGAACAATCAGCTTTCTTGACGAGGCCGCCCCCACACGCGGGGGGTGGCCTCGTTTCGTTGGTAATCAATCGCAGGAGGTGCGAGCCGATGGCGCTCGACCAGTCCTTCGTCGGGCGGACCTATCCGCCCACCGCCCCGTATGAGGTCGGCCGGGAGAAGATCCGCGAATTCGCCGAGGCCATCGGTGACGGCAATCCGGTCTACACCGACCCCGAGGCGGCCCGGGCGCTCGGCCATCCCGATGTGATCGCCCCGCCCACCTTCGTCTTCGCGATCACCTTCAAGGCCGCGGGGCGCCAGGTGGTCGAGGACCCGGCGCTGGGGCTGGACTACAGCCGCGTCGTCCACGGCGACCAGCAGTTCGCGTACACCCGCCCGGTCCGGGCCGGTGACCGGCTGCGGGTCACCTCGACCATCGACTCGATCAAGTCGCTCGCCGGCAACGATGTGCTGTCCGTGCGCGGTGAGGTCCATGACGAGGCGGGCGAGCACGTGGTGACCTCGTTCACGACGCTGGTGGCCCGCGCGGCCGAGGCGGAGGAGGGCAGATGACGGCCAAGGTGCGTTACGACGACGTGGAGGTCGGCACCGAGGTGCCGCTGCGCGAGTTCCGCGTGGACCGCGCCCATCTGGTCCGCTACGCGGGGGCCTCCGGCGACTTCAACCCCATCCACTGGAACGAGAAGTTCGCCAAGGACGTCGGGCTGCCGGACGTCATCGCCCACGGCATGTTCACCATGGCCGAGGCGGCGCGCGTGGTGACCGACTGGACCGGCGACCCCGGAGCCCTCGTCGAGTACGGCGTGCGCTTCACCAAGCCGGTCGTGGTCCCCAACGACGACAAGGGCGCGGTCATCGAGATCGGCGCCAAGGTCGCCGCCAAGCTGGACGACGAGGCCCGTACGGTGCGCCTGGACATCACGGCGACCAGCGGCGGACAGAAGGTGCTGGGCCGGGCCCGGGCCGTGGTCCGCCTCGCCTGAGACATCGATCCGCCGAACCGATGAGCCGCTGCCGGCCCCCGGTCCTCGTACCGGGGGCGGCCGCCCGAGGGGCCCCGGTGGCCGCCCCCGTACTCTTGAGCGCGTGCAGGAACTCCACGACGCCCCCCTCGCCCCGCTGACCACCTTCCGCCTGGGCGGACCGGCGACCCGGCTGATCACGGCCACCACCGACGACGAGGTGATCGCCGCGGTCCGCGAGGCCGACGCGACCGGTACCCCGCTGCTGCTGATCGGCGGCGGCAGCAATCTGGTCATCTCCGACAAGGGCTTCGACGGCACCGCCCTGCGCATCGCCACCCGCGGCTGCACGCTCGACGGCACCAGCCTGGAGCTGGCCGCGGGTGAGAACTGGTCGGACGCGGTCGCCCGTACCGTCGAGGCAGGGCTGGCCGGCATCGAGTGTCTGGCCGGAATCCCCGGCTCCGCCGGTGCCACGCCGATCCAGAACGTCGGGGCGTACGGCCAGGAGGTCTCCGCCACCATCACCGAGGTGATCGCCTACGACCGGCGCGCCGACGAGGTGGTGACCATCCCGAACGCCGACTGCGCCTTCTCCTACCGCCACAGCCGCTTCAAGGCCGATCCCGACCGCCATGTCGTACTGCGGGTGCGCTTCGCGCTGGAGGACGCGGACGGGCTGTCCGCCCCGGTCCGCTACGCGGAGACCGCGCGGGTGCTGGGCGTCGAGGTGGGGGACCGGGTCCCCGCCGCCATCGCCCGCGAGACCGTGCTCGGCCTGCGCGCGGGCAAGGGGATGGTGCTCGACCCCGAGGACCACGACACCTGGTCCGCCGGGTCCTTCTTCACCAACCCGGTGCTGGACGAGGCCGCGTACACCGCCTTCCTGGCCCGCGTCGCCGAACGTCTCGGCCCCGACACCGCGCCCCCCGCCTTCCCGGTGGGCGACGGCCACCTCAAGACCTCGGCCGCCTGGCTGATCGACAAGGCGGGCTTCACCAAGGGCTATGGCTCCGGCCCGGCCCGTATCTCCACCAAGCACACCCTCGCCCTCACCAACCGCGGCGAAGCCACCACCGAAGACCTGCTGGCCCTCGCCCGCGAAGTGGTCACCGGCGTCGAAGCCGCGTTCGGCGTCCGCCTGGTCAACGAGCCGGTGACGGTGGGCGTCAGCCTCTGACGCCCCGCGCCCGGGGATGGGTCAGGTGGTCAGCCAGGTGTCGATGGCTGTCAGCAGGCGGGTGCGCTCCGGTTCCGGGGCGGCGGAGGCGCGGATGGACTGGCGGGCCAGTTCGGCGAGTTCGGCGTCGGTGAACCCGTGGTGCTCACGGACCAGTTCGTACTGGGCCGCCAGACGGGAGCCGAAGAGCAGGGGGTCGTCGGCGCCCAGCGCCATCGGCACACCGGCGTCGAAGAGCGTGCGCAGCGGTACGTCCTCCGGCTTCTCGTAGACCCCGAGCGCCACGTTCGACGACGGGCACACCTCGCAGGTCACCCCGCGCTCGGCCAGCCGGGTCAGCAGCCGTGGGTCCTCCGCGGCGCGCACCCCGTGGCCCACCCGCCCCGCGCCGAGATCGTCCAGGCAGTCGCGCACACTGCTCGGACCGGAGAGCTCACCGCCGTGCGGGGCGGCCAGCAGACCGCCGTCCCGGGCGATGGCGAAGGCGCGGTCGAAGTCCCGGGCGAAACCACGCCGCTCGTCGTTGGAGAGGCCGAACCCGACGACACCGCGGTCGGCGTAGCGCACCGCGAGCCGGGCCAGGGTGCGGGCCTCCAGCGGGTGCTTGGTGCGGTTGGCGGCGACCAGCACCCGGATCCCGAGCCCGGTCCGCCGGGAGGCGCTCTCGGCCGCGTCCAGGATGATCTCCAGCGCCGGGATCAGCCCGCCGAGCCGGGGGGCGTACGACGTGGGGTCGACCTGGATCTCCAGCCATCCGGCCCCGTCCCGCACATCCTCCTCGGCCGCCTCGCGCACCAGCCGCTGGATGTCCTCCGGAGTACGCAGACACGACCGCGCGATGTCGTACAGCCGCTGGAAGCGGAACCAGCCGCGCTCATCGGTCGCGCGCAGCCTCGGCGGTTCGCCGCCGCTCAGCGCCTCGGGCAGGTGGACGCCGTATTTGTCGGCGAGTTCCATCAGGGTGGAAGGGCGCATGGAGCCGGTGAAGTGCAGATGCAGATGCGCCTTGGGGAGCAGATGTACATCACGTGCCATCTGGTGATCCTGCCGCACGGCGGTGGCCATCGGTACCGCTTTCACCGAACGGGGGCTGTCCGAACAGAGGTGTCCGGGCCTGTCCGACCTGCGCCCCCTCCCGGCCGGGGGCCCGCGGGAACCCCCGCCCATGACGACGGCCCCCGCCCTCCGCCCGCGGGGGCGTCAGGACGGGGGCCGGTCGGCGACGGGCGACGGGCGCGATCAGGCCCGCGCCTCGCCCAGCAGCTTCTGCATCCGCGAGATGCCCTCGACGAGGTCCTCGTCGCCCAGGGCGTAGGACAGCCGCAGATAGCCCGGGGTGCCGAACGCCTCACCCGGCACCACGGCGACCTCGACCTCCTCCAGGATCAGCGCGGCCAGCTCCACGGTGTTCTGAGGGCGCTTGCCGCGGATCTCCCTGCCGAGCAGCCCCTTCACCGACGGGTAGGCGTAGAACGCGCCCTCCGGCTCCGGGCACTCCACACCGTCGATCTCGTTGAGCATCCGCACGATGGTGCGGCGGCGCCGGTCGAACGCCTCGCGCATCGCGGCGACCGCGTCGAGATCGGCCGAGACGGCGGCCAGGGCGGCGGCCTGAGCGACATTGCTCACATTCGAGGTGGCGTGCGACTGGAGGTTGGTCGCGGCCTTCACCACGTCCTTGGGGCCGATGACCCACCCCACCCGCCAGCCGGTCATGGCGTAGGTCTTGGCGACACCGTTGACCACGATGCACTTGTCGCGCAGCTCGGGCACCACCACCGGCAGCGAGTGGAACTCGGCGTCGCCGTAGACCAGGTGCTCGTAGATCTCGTCGGTGAGCACCCACAGCCCGTGCTCGGCGGCCCAGCGGCCGATCTCCTCGATCTGCTCACGGCTGTAGACCGCGCCGGTCGGGTTGGAGGGCGAGACGAAGAGCAGCACCTTGGTGTGCTCGGTCCGGGCGGCCTCCAGCTGCTCGACGGAGACGCGGTAGCCGGTCGTCTCGTCCGCGACGACATCCACCGGGACACCGCCGGCCAGCCGGATCGACTCCGGGTAGGTGGTCCAGTACGGCGCGGGCACGATGACCTCGTCGCCCGGGTCGAGGATCGCGGCGAACGCCTCGTAGATCGCCTGCTTGCCGCCGTTGGTCACCAGGACCTGCGCCGCCTCGACCTCGTAGCCGCTGTCGCGCAGCGTCTTCGCGGCGATCGCGGCCTTGAGCTCGGGCAGGCCGCCGGCCGGGGTGTAGCGGTGGTACTTGGGGTCGCGGCACGCGGCGGCGGCCGCCTCGACGATGTAGTCGGGCGTCGGGAAGTCCGGCTCGCCCGCGCCGAAGCCGATCACCGGGCGCCCGGCGGCCTTGAGGGCCTTCGCCTTGGCGTCCACGGCGAGGGTGGCCGACTCGGAGATGGAGCCGACGCGGGCTGACACCCGCCGGTCGGTCGGGGACTGTACTGGGGGAGTAGCAGCGGTCATACCTGCATCGTCGCAGACCCGCGCGTCGGCCGACACGGGGGTTTACGGCCCGTTCCGGGCGGGCCCCGGTGGACGGCGGCCGAGGGGCGGCGCCGGAGGCGGCACGGGGCGCGGCGCATGCCCCGGACACCCCCTGGGCGGCTTCTCGTTCGACGACCGGGCGTCAAGCACGTACACTCAGGCGTCGTTGGCCACTCAACGGCCGTTCCGCCCCGCACACTCCGTGCAGCCGGGTGGATGCGGTAGGTTGGGAGAGCCGCAAAGGGTCGTAGCTCAATTGGTAGAGCACTGGTCTCCAAAACCAGCGGTTGGGGGTTCAAGTCCCTCCGGCCCTGCTACACGCACCGCAATCAGGGTGCGTGCATGCGTACGCAAGGACAATGCACCGCTGTGCGGCCCGGCCGGACGCGGCACGGCCACGACCCGGATTCAGGTGAGGACGTAGTGACGGAAGCCCTTGGCTCCACCGCGACGCCTGAGAGCGGTCGTCCCGAGGACGAGGTGGCGACCAAGAAGGGCCGCCGCGGTGGCAAGCGCGGGAAGAAGGGGCCCCTGGGCCGCCTCGCGCTGTTCTACCGGCAGATCGTCGCTGAGCTGCGCAAGGTCGTCTGGCCCACCCGCAACCAGCTGTCGACGTACACCACTGTGGTGATCGTCTTCGTCATCATCATGATCGGCATCGTGACCGTGATTGACTATGGGTTCAACCACGCCATCAAGTACGTCTTTGGCTGATGACCCGCGGAAGGCGACCACTGTCTGGTGTCGCCTCTTCGCACGTTCCACCCCTTGAAGCCAGGAAGAAGCAGCCACCGTGTCTGACCCGAACCTGAACGACGCCGCCGAGCCCGTCGAGTCCCGTGAGGACGAGCTCGACATCGTCGAGGCGGCGGATTCCGACCAGGCTGAAGCAGCCGACACCGCGGCCGGTGAGCCAGCCGAGGAGGCAGCGCTCCACGTCGAGGACGAGGCCGAGCTCGAGGCCGCCGAGACCGTCGAGGACGAGGCCGCGGGTGCCGAGGGTGAGACCGAGGAAGAGGCGGTCGACCCGGTCGAGGCCCTGCGCGAGGAGCTGCGCACCCTCCCCGGTGAGTGGTACGTGATCCACACCTACGCGGGTTACGAGAACCGCGTGAAGACCAACCTCGAGCAGCGGGCCGTCTCGCTGAACGTGGAGGACTACATCTTCCAGGCCGAGGTGCCGCAGGAAGAGGTCGTCCAGATCAAGAACGGCGACCGCCGCACCGTCCGTCAGAACAAGCTGCCCGGCTATGTGCTGGTGCGCATGGACCTGACGAACGAGTCGTGGGGCGTCGTCCGTAACACCCCGGGCGTCACCGGCTTCGTGGGCAACGCCTACGACCCGTACCCGCTGACCCTGGACGAGATCGTCAAGATGCTCGCCCCGGAGGCCGAGGAGAAGGCCGCCAAGGCCGCCGCCGAGGAGGGCGGGCTGCCGGCCCCCAGCCGCAAGGTCGAGGTCCAGGTGCTGGACTTCGAGGTGGGCGACTCGGTCACGGTCACCGACGGCCCGTTCGCGACCCTCCAGGCGACGATCAACGAGATCAACGCCGATTCGAAGAAGGTCAAGGGCCTGGTGGAGATCTTCGGCCGGGAGACCCCGGTCGAGCTGAGCTTCGACCAGATCCAGAAGAACTGACACCGGCGCACCCCGGCGTCCACCCGCTTCCGAACAGGTCAGACGGGCCCTTGCGGCCGGTCTGACCTGCTCGGTTTTAAGGCGCACGGCTATACCCGTTATCGTTGTGCGGTATGCCTCCATCCGGATGATCCGGTTCGGAGGCGAACTACCTCTCACTAAGACCCGGAGAGAGCATGCCTCCCAAGAAGAAGAAGGTCACGGGGCTGATCAAGCTCCAGATCCAGGCCGGCGCGGCCAACCCGGCTCCGCCGGTCGGCCCCGCGCTGGGCCAGCACGGCGTCAACATCATGGAGTTCTGCAAGGCCTACAACGCCGCGACCGAGTCGCAGCGTGGCATGGTCGTGCCGGTGGAGATCACGGTCTACGAGGACCGTTCCTTCACCTTCATCACCAAGACTCCGCCGGCCGCCAAGCTGATCCTGAAGGCCGCGGGTGTCGAGAAGGGCTCCGGCGAGCCGCACAAGACCAAGGTCGCCAAGATCACCCGCGACCAGGTCCGTGACATCGCCACCACCAAGATGCCCGACCTCAACGCCAACGACCTGGACGCCGCCGAGAAGATCATCGCCGGCACCGCCCGTTCCATGGGCATCACGGTCGAGGGCTGACACACCCGTAGCACCACCGTGGCAGGGCCAAGCGCTGGTCCGCACCACGACTCCGAACGCAGACATCAGGAGCAGCAGTGAGCAAGCGCAGCAAGACCCTCCGCGCTGCGGACGCCAAGATCGACCGGGAGCGCCCCTACGCCCCGCTCGAGGCCGTCCGTCTCGCCAAGGACACCGCCAGCAAGAAGTTCGACGCGACCGTCGAGGTCGCCATGCGCCTGGGCGTCGACCCGCGCAAGGCCGACCAGATGGTCCGCGGCACCGTGAACCTGCCGCACGGCACCGGTAAGACCGCCCGGGTCCTGGTCTTCGCGACCGGTGACCGTGCCGCAGCCGCGGAGGCCGCCGGCGCCGACATCGTCGGCTCCGACGAGCTCATCGACGAGGTGTCCAAGGGACGTCTGGACTTCGACGCCGTCGTCGCCACCCCGGACCTCATGGGCAAGGTCGGCCGTCTGGGCCGGGTGCTCGGTCCGCGTGGTCTGATGCCGAACCCGAAGACCGGCACCGTCACCCCGGACGTGGCCAAGGCCGTCACGGACATCAAGGGCGGCAAGATCGAGTTCCGCGTCGACAAGCACTCCAACCTGCACTTCATCATCGGCAAGGCGTCGTTCGGTGAGACGCAGCTGGTGGAGAACTACGCCGCGGCGCTCGAGGAGATCAACCGTCTCAAGCCGTCCGCCGCGAAGGGCCGCTACATCAAGAAGGCGACCCTGACGACCACCATGGGCCCCGGCATCCCGCTGGACGCCAACCGCACCCGCAACCTGCTGGTCGAGGACGAGACCGTCTGATCCAGCGCGTTCCGTGCAACCGCCGGGCCCCCGCATCACGTCAGAGATGCGGGGGCCCGGCGGCGTTCGCTGTCGGTTCCCTGAGCTAAAGTCTCAGCCAGTCATAAGAGTTGGTTAAAGAGGGGGACCCTGTGCGCGGTACTCAGTTTGCTATGCGAGCCGTGATAGCGGCCGGGAGCGTCGTCCTGATGGTCGGGCTCACCGCGTGCGGGAGCGACAAGTCCGACGAGGGCGGCAAGAAGTCCGGTGACAAGGCCCAGGAGCACGTCGGCAGCCCGCTGGCGGCGCTGAAGAAGGCTTCACAGCAGACCGACCAGCAGCACTCGGCCAAGGTCGAGGGCACCACCACGATGGGCGAGGCCAATTCGTCCATGAAGGGTGAGATGGACTGGGCCGACGGTATGCGGGCCAACATGACCATCACGCAGAACGGGGGCGCCGCGGCCTCCTCGCCGCTGGCCGGCAAGCCGATGCCGGCCCGCTACACGCCCGACGCGATGTTCATGAACCTGGGCGACCAGTTCGCCGCGCAGGCGGGCGGCGGCAAGCACTGGGTCAAGTACGACTACGACGTGCTGGCCCAGAAGGCGGGTCCGTCCGGCGCCTTCCTGAAGGACCAGATGCAGAACACCGACCCGGCGCGCTCGGTGCAGCTGCTGATCGCCACCGGCAAGGTCAAGAGCGTCGGCACGGAGAAGGTGAAGGGGGCCGAGGCCACCCACTACACGGGCAAGGTCAAGGTCTCCGAGCTGGCCAAGATGCAGTCCAAGGACCTCAGCGAGTCCGACCTCACGGCGCTCCAGAAGCAGCTCGAGCAGTCCGGTATGGAGACCGAGACCATCGACCTGTGGATCGACGGTGACGACCTGCTGGTCAAGAAGCGCGAGCAGGCCAAGAGCAACAACGGCGCCTACGACTCCACCGTCTACTACTCGGACTACGGCACCAAGGTCACCGTCGACGAGCCGGTCTCCTCGGACACCATGAACTTCGAGGACATCAGCGGCCAGTAGGGCCGCCGCGGAGTGGATTTGCCTGGCCGAGGCCCGTTCGCGTAATCTTCTGTAGAAGCCAAAGACCGCTGGTTGTCGCTGTGCCTCCGTAAGGGGACATGGTGGCTGAAGGATCCGCTAGCTGCGGACGGCCTGCGTAGGTGACTGTGGTTGAACTCCCGAACGGGCCCGCTGGGTCCGCGAGGTCGAGTCACGCCCCGTGCGCCTGCGCCGGGGCGTTTTCGTGTTGTTCAGTCTCCTTCCTTCAGACCGAAGCGGTCCTCATCACCCGGAAGGAGGCCGAATCTCATGGCGAGTCCTGACAAGGTCGAAGCCGTCGAGGAGATGCGGGAGAAGTTCCGCAGTTCCCACGCTGCCGTCGTGACCGCGTACACCGGTCTCACCGTCGCTCAGCTCAAGGAGCTGCGCCGTTCGCTCGGTGAGAACGCCCAGTACCGTGTGGTGAAGAACACGCTGACCAAGATCGCGGCCAACGAGGTCGGGATCAACCAGCTCGACGACCTGTTCGTGGGTTCGTCGGCCGTCGCCTTCGTGACCGGTGACCCGGTCGAGGCGGCGAAGGGTCTCCGTGACTTCGCCAAGGAAAACCCCGCTCTCGTCATCAAGGGCGGTGTGCTCGACGGCAAGGCCCTGTCTGCCGACGAGATCAAGAAGCTCGCGGACCTCGAGTCCCGCGAGGTGCTGCTCGCCAAGCTGGCGGGTGCGATGAAGGCCAAGCAGTCCCAGGCTGCGGCCCTCTTCCAGGCCCCGCTGTCGAAGTTCATCCGCACCGCGGAGGCGCTCCGGCAGAAGCAGGCCGAGCAGGGCGGTGCCGACACCCCGGCTCCCGCCGAGGCCGAGGCCGCCGAGTAATCAGGCCCCGGTCGCAGCGGGCCCGTAAGCCCGCCGACATATACATCCGGCACCTGCCGACTTAGTGGAAGGACCGCCATCATGGCGAAGCTCAGCCAGGAAGAGCTCCTCGAGCAGTTCGAGTCCCTGACCCTCATCGAGCTCTCCGAGTTCGTGAAGGCGTTCGAGGAGAAGTTCGACGTCACCGCCGCCGCCCCGGCCGCCGTCGTCGCCGCCGCCCCGGGTGCCCCGGGCGCGGGCGCCGAGGCCCCGGAGGAGAAGGACGAGTTCGACGTCATCCTCACCGGCGCCGGCGACAAGAAGATCCAGGTCATCAAGGTCGTGCGTGAGCTGACCTCGCTGGGTCTGAAGGAGGCCAAGGACCTCGTCGACGGCACCCCGAAGCCGGTCCTCGAGAAGGTCAACAAGGAGGCCGCGGAGAAGGCCGCCGAGTCCCTCAAGGGCGCCGGCGCCTCCGTCGAGGTCAAGTGACCTATCGGCCCACCGCCGCGCGCCGCTGGCGCACGGCGGTGCGGCCGGGCTCCGTAAGGGCGATCACCCGTTCGGGTGGTCGCCCTTCGGCGTACCCGTGACGGCTACGTTGTCTTGTCGGTCGCGACAGGTATGGTGATCTTCGTTGCCCGTCGCCACGCCCTGTGACGATCTCGCCGGAGTGGGGGGCCTTGACGAACGGCACGCGGCGCGCAATTCTCAGGACGCGACGGCACAGCGATCCAAACTCCGAGGCATGGATCGTCGGCGAAGCGGGCAGTATCGATATGCGCTCCCGGCGGGTGGCCGCCGGCAAGGGCTGTGAAGACAACGAGGGGCGAGCCCCTCACCGGAGGGAGAGATTGGCACTGCCGGTCTCACAAACTCGGCGCTGGACATCAGTGTGCCAAGTGGCTACACTGACCCTTTGCGCTGCCTGTTAGCTGCTCCCTGCCCGTCACCAGGGGCATGCCCACCTTCGAGCACAGCCGATGAAGACGCCCTGACCAGGGATTTCATCCATGGGCTCTCGGTGGGACCGGTACGCGCGTAGTGAGTCCGAGCCCTCGGAAGGACCCCCTCTTGGCCGCCTCGCGCAACGCCTCGACTGCCAATACGAACAACGGCGCCAGCACCGCCCCGCTGCGCATCTCCTTTGCGAAGATCAAGGAGCCTCTCGAGGTTCCGAACCTCCTTGCACTGCAGACCGAGAGCTTCGATTGGCTGCTCGGCAATGCCGCCTGGAAGGCTCGCGTCGAGGCTGCGCTGGACAGCGGTCAGGACGTCCCCACCAAGTCCGGTCTGGAAGAGATCTTCGAGGAGATCTCCCCGATCGAGGACTTCTCCGGGTCGATGTCCCTGACCTTCCGTGATCACCGCTTCGAGCCGCCGAAGAACTCGATCGACGAGTGCAAGGAGCGCGACTTCACGTACGCGGCTCCGCTCTTCGTCACCGCCGAGTTCACCAATAACGAGACCGGTGAGATCAAGTCCCAGACGGTCTTCATGGGCGACTTCCCGCTCATGACCCCGAAGGGCACCTTCTGCATCAACGGCACCGAGCGCGTCGTCGTCTCGCAGCTGGTCCGTTCCCCCGGTGTCTACTTCGACTCCTCCATCGACAAGACGTCCGACAAGGACATCTTCTCGGCCAAGATCATCCCGTCCCGGGGTGCCTGGCTGGAGATGGAGATCGACAAGCGCGACATGGTCGGTGTCCGTATCGACCGCAAGCGCAAGCAGTCCGTCACCGTCCTGCTCAAGGCGCTCGGCTGGACCACCGAGCAGATCCTCGAGGAGTTCGGCGAGTACGAGTCCATGCGCGCCACCCTGGAGAAGGACCACACCCAGGGCCAGGACGACGCGCTGCTCGACATCTACCGCAAGCTGCGTCCGGGCGAGCCGCCGACCCGTGAGGCCGCGCAGACGCTGCTGGAGAACCTGTACTTCAACCCCAAGCGCTACGACCTGGCCAAGGTCGGCCGCTACAAGGTCAACAAGAAGCTCGGCGCGGACGCCCCGCTCGACGCCGGTGTGCTGACCACCGATGACGTCATCGCGACCATCAAGTACCTGGTCAAGCTGCACGCGGGCGAGATCGAGACGGCCGGGGAGAACGGCAGCACGATCGTCGTCGAGACCGACGACATCGACCACTTCGGCAACCGCCGTCTGCGTAACGTCGGCGAGCTCATCCAGAACCAGGTCCGCACCGGTCTGGCCCGGATGGAGCGCGTCGTCCGTGAGCGCATGACCACCCAGGACGTCGAGGCGATCACGCCGCAGACCCTGATCAACATCCGGCCGGTCGTCGCCTCCATCAAGGAGTTCTTCGGCACCAGCCAGCTGTCCCAGTTCATGGACCAGACCAACCCGCTGTCGGGTCTGACCCACAAGCGCCGTCTGTCGGCGCTGGGCCCCGGTGGTCTGTCCCGTGAGCGGGCCGGCTTCGAGGTCCGTGACGTGCACCCCTCGCACTACGGCCGGATGTGCCCGATCGAGACGCCGGAAGGGCCGAACATCGGTCTGATCGGCTCGCTCGCCTCCTACGGCCGGGTCAACGCCTTCGGCTTCGTCGAGACCCCGTACCGCCGGGTCACCGACGGTATCGTCACCGACGAGGTCGACTACCTGACCGCCGACGAGGAGGACCGCTTCGTCATCGCGCAGGCCAACGCCCCGCTGACGGACGACCTCCACTTCGCCGAGTCCCGGGTCCTGGTCCGCCGCCGTGGCGGCGAGGTCGACTACATCCCGGGCACCGAGGTCGACTACATGGACGTCTCGCCGCGCCAGATGGTGTCGGTCGCGACCGCCATGATCCCCTTCCTCGAGCACGACGACGCCAACCGCGCGCTCATGGGATCGAACATGATGCGCCAGGCCGTGCCGCTGATCAAGGCGGAGTCCCCGCTGGTCGGCACCGGTATGGAGTACCGCTGCGCGGTCGACGCCGGCGATGTCATCAAGGCCGACAAGGACGGTGTCGTCCAGGAGGTCTCCGCCGACTACGTCACGGTGGCCAACGACGACGGCACCTACACCACCTACCGGGTGGCCAAGTTCTCCCGCTCCAACCAGGGCACCTCCTTCAACCAGAAGGTGGTCGTGGACGAGGGCGCCCGCGTCATCGCCGGTCAGGTGCTGGCCGACGGCCCGTCCACCGAGGACGGCGAGATGGCGCTCGGCAAGAACCTGCTCGTGGCGTTCATGCCGTGGGAGGGCCACAACTACGAGGACGCGATCATCCTCAGCCAGCGTCTGGTGCAGGACGACGTCCTCTCCTCGATCCACATCGAGGAGCACGAGGTCGACGCCCGTGACACCAAGCTGGGCCCCGAGGAGATCACCCGGGACATCCCGAACGTCTCCGAGGAGGTCCTGGCCGACCTCGACGAGCGCGGCATCATCCGCATCGGCGCCGAGGTCATCGCCGGGGACATCCTGGTCGGCAAGGTCACCCCGAAGGGCGAGACCGAGCTGACCCCGGAGGAGCGCCTGCTGCGCGCGATCTTCGGTGAGAAGGCCCGTGAGGTCCGTGACACCTCGCTGAAGGTGCCGCACGGCGAGACCGGCAAGGTCATCGGCGTCCGCGTCTTCGACCGCGAAGAGGGCGACGAGCTGCCCCCGGGCGTGAACCAGCTGGTCCGCGTCTACGTGGCGCAGAAGCGCAAGATCACCGACGGTGACAAGCTGGCCGGCCGACACGGCAACAAGGGCGTCATCTCCAAGATCCTGCCGGTCGAGGACATGCCGTTCCTGGAGGACGGCACCCCGGTCGACATCATCCTCAACCCGCTGGGTGTCCCGTCCCGGATGAACCCGGGACAGGTGCTGGAGATCCACCTCGGCTGGCTGGCCTCCCAGGGCTGGAAGGTCGACGGTGACGCGGACTGGATGAAGCGGCTGAAGGTGATCGGCGCGGACGAGGTCCAGCCCGGCACCAATGTCGCCACCCCGGTCTTCGACGGCGCCCGCGAGGACGAGATCGCCGGTCTCTTCGAGTCCACGGTCCCCAACCGCGACGGTGAGCGCATGGTGCTGCCGTCCGGTAAGGCCCGGCTCTTCGACGGCCGCTCCGGCGAGCCGTTCCCGGACCCGATCTCCATCGGCTACATGTACATCCTCAAGCTGCACCACCTGGTGGACGACAAGCTGCACGCCCGCTCCACCGGTCCGTACTCGATGATCACCCAGCAGCCGCTGGGCGGTAAGGCTCAGTTCGGTGGCCAGCGCTTCGGTGAGATGGAGGTGTGGGCGCTCGAGGCGTACGGCGCCGCCTACGCCCTCCAGGAGCTGCTGACCATCAAGTCCGACGACGTCACCGGCCGAGTGAAGGTCTACGAGGCCATCGTCAAGGGCGAGAACATTCCCGAGCCCGGCATCCCCGAGTCCTTCAAGGTGCTCATCAAGGAGATGCAGTCCCTGTGCCTCAACGTGGAGGTGCTGTCCTCGGACGGCATGTCCATCGAGATGCGCGACACCGACGAGGACGTCTTCCGCGCTGCGGAGGAGCTCGGTATCGACCTGTCCCGGCGCGAGCCGAGCAGCGTCGAAGAGGTCTGACGGGTCTGGCCGGGGCGGCTGTCCCACCTCCGCCCCGGCCTCTCCCCGGACCCCCAGTCAGACCCGAAGACACGACCCTGAAAGAGGGATTGACGACAAGTGCTCGACGTCAACTTCTTCGACGAGCTGCGGATCGGCCTCGCCACTGCTGACGACATCCGTCAGTGGTCCCACGGTGAGGTCAAGAAGCCGGAAACCATCAACTACCGCACCCTGAAGCCCGAAAAGGACGGACTCTTCTGCGAGAAGATCTTCGGTCCGACCCGGGACTGGGAGTGCTACTGCGGCAAGTACAAGCGCGTCCGCTTCAAGGGCATCATCTGTGAGCGCTGCGGTGTCGAGGTCACCCGCGCCAAGGTGCGCCGTGAGCGGATGGGCCATATCGAGCTGGCCGCTCCCGTTACCCACATCTGGTACTTCAAGGGCGTGCCCAGCCGTCTGGGCTACCTGCTCGACCTCGCCCCGAAGGACCTCGAGAAGGTCATCTACTTCGCCGCCTACATGATCACGTGGGTGGACGAGGAGCGCCGCACGCGCGATCTGCCCTCGCTGGAGGCCCATGTCTCCGTCGAGCGCCAGCAGATCGAGCAGCGCCGCGACGCCGACCTCGAGGCCCGTGCCAAGAAGCTCGAGGCGGACCTCGCCGAGCTGGAGGCCGAGGGCGCCAAGGCCGATGTGCGCCGCAAGGTGCGCGAGGGCGCCGAGCGTGAGATGAAGCAGCTGCGCGACCGCGCGCAGCGCGAGATCGACCGTCTCGACGAGGTGTGGAACCGCTTCAAGAACCTCAAGGTCCAGGACCTCGAGGGCGACGAGCTGCTCTACCGCGAGCTGCGTGACCGCTTCGGCACGTACTTCATGGGCGGGATGGGCGCCGCTGCCCTCCAGAAGCGCCTGGAGTCCTTCGACCTCGACGAGGAGGCCGAGAAGCTCCGCGAGATCATCCGGACGGGTAAGGGCCAGAAGAAGACCCGTGCGCTCAAGCGCCTCAAGGTCGTCTCCGCCTTCCTCCAGACCCGCAACAGCCCCAACGGCATGGTGCTGGACTGCATCCCGGTGATCCCGCCGGACCTGCGTCCGATGGTGCAGCTGGACGGTGGCCGCTTCGCGACCTCCGACCTGAACGACCTGTACCGCCGTGTGATCAACCGGAACAACCGCCTCAAGCGTCTGCTCGACCTCGGTGCCCCCGAGATCATCGTGAACAACGAGAAGCGGATGCTCCAGGAGGCCGTCGACGCGCTGTTCGACAACGGCCGCCGCGGTCGCCCGGTCACCGGTCCCGGTAACCGTCCGCTGAAGTCCCTCAGCGACATGCTGAAGGGTAAGCAGGGCCGGTTCCGTCAGAACCTGCTCGGTAAGCGAGTCGACTACTCGGCCCGTTCGGTCATCGTCGTCGGCCCGCAGCTCAAGCTGCACCAGTGCGGTCTGCCCAAGGCCATGGCGCTGGAGCTCTTCAAGCCGTTCGTGATGAAGCGCCTGGTGGACCTGAACCACGCGCAGAACATCAAGTCGGCCAAGCGCATGGTCGAGCGCGGCCGCACGGTCGTGTACGACGTGCTCGAAGAGGTCATCGCCGAGCACCCGGTGCTGCTGAACCGTGCGCCGACCCTGCACCGCCTCGGTATCCAGGCCTTCGAGCCGCAGCTGGTCGAGGGCAAGGCCATTCAGATCCACCCGCTCGTCTGCACCGCGTTCAACGCGGACTTCGACGGTGACCAGATGGCCGTGCACCTGCCGCTGTCCGCGGAGGCGCAGGCCGAGGCCCGCATCCTGATGCTGTCCTCGAACAACATCCTCAAGCCGGCCGACGGCCGGCCGGTGACCATGCCGACCCAGGACATGGTGCTGGGTCTGTTCTTCCTCACCACCGACGAGGAGCAGCGCAAGGTCATCGGCGAGGGCCGGTCCTTCGGCTCGACCGCCGAGGCGATCATGGCGTTCGACGCCCGGGAGCTCTCGCTCCAGGCGAAGATCGACGTCCGCTTCCCGATCGGCACGGTGCCGCCCCGCGGCTGGACCCCGCCCGTCCCCGAGGAAGGGGACGACGCCATCGGCGCCGGAGTCTGGCAGCAGGGCGACAGCTTCCGGCTGCGCACCACGCTGGGCCGCGCGCTCTTCAACGAGCTGCTGCCCGAGGACTACCCGTTCGTCGACTACTCGGTGGGCAAGAAGCAGCTCTCCGAGATCGTCAACGACCTCGCCGAGCGCTACCCCAAGGTCATCGTCGCGGCGACGCTGGACAACCTGAAGGCGGCCGGTTTCCACTGGGCCACCCGTTCCGGTGTCACCGTCGCGGTGTCGGACATCGTCGTCCCCGAGGCCAAGAAGGCCATCGTCGAGGGCTACGAGGCGCAGGACGAGAAGGTCCAGAAGCAGTACGAGCGCGGTCTGATCACCAAGGACGAGCGCACCCAGGAGCTCATCGCGATCTGGACCAAGGCGACCAACGAGGTTGCCGAGGCGATGAACGCGAACTTCCCGAAGACCAACCCGATCTTCATGATGGTCGACTCGGGCGCGCGCGGAAACATGATGCAGATGCGTCAGATCGCCGGTATGCGTGGTCTGGTGTCCAACGCGAAGAACGAGACCATCCCGCGGCCCATCAAGGCGTCGTTCCGTGAGGGTCTCTCCGTGCTGGAGTACTTCATCTCCACCCACGGTGCCCGTAAGGGTCTCGCGGACACCGCGCTGCGGACCGCCGACTCGGGTTACCTGACCCGTCGTCTGGTGGACGTCTCCCAGGACGTGATCATCCGCGAGGAGGACTGCGGCACCGACCGCGGCCTCAAGCTGGGGATCGCCTCCCGGGGCGCCGACGGTGTGCTGCGCAAGGCCGAGGACGTCGAGACCAGCGTGTACGCGCGCTGCCTCGCCGAGGACATCGTCGTGGACGGGAAGGTGCTGGCCCCGGCCGGTACCGACCTGGGCGATGTGCTCATCGACGAGCTCGTCCGGCACGGCGTGGAGACGGTCAAGACCCGCTCGGTGCTCACCTGCGAGTCCGCCGTCGGCACCTGCGCCATGTGCTACGGCCGCTCGCTGGCCACCGGCAAGCTGGTGGACATCGGTGAGGCGGTCGGCATCATCGCCGCCCAGTCCATCGGTGAGCCCGGCACCCAGCTGACGATGCGTACCTTCCACACCGGTGGTGTGGCCGGTGACGACATCACCCAGGGTCTGCCGCGTGTGGTCGAGCTCTTCGAGGCCCGTACGCCCAAGGGTGTCGCCCCGATCTCGGAGTCGGCCGGCCGGGTCCGGATCGAGGAGACCGAGAAGACCAAGAAGCTCGTCGTCACCCCGGACGACGGTTCCGACGAGACCGCTTTCGGCGTCTCGAAGCGGGCCCGTCTGCTGGTGGGCGAGGGCGACCGGGTCGACGTCGGCCAGCCGCTGACCGTCGGTGCGGTCAACCCGCACGATGTGCTGCGGATCCTCGGCCAGCGCGCCGTCCAGGTGCACCTGGTGGGCGAGGTCCAGAAGGTCTACAACTCGCAGGGTGTGTCGATCCACGACAAGCACATCGAGATCATCATCCGGCAGATGCTGCGCCGGGTGACGATCATCGAGTCCGGCGACGCGGAGCTGCTGCCGGGCGAGCTCGTGGAGCGTTCGCGCTTCGAGGGTGAGAACCGTCGTGTGGTCCAGGAAGGCGGCCACCCGGCCTCCGGCCGTCCGCAGCTGATGGGTATCACCAAGGCCTCGCTGGCGACCGAGTCCTGGCTGTCGGCGGCGTCCTTCCAGGAGACGACCCGGGTGCTCACCGACGCGGCGATCAACGCCAAGTCGGACTCCCTGATCGGCCTCAAGGAGAACGTGATCATCGGTAAGCTCATCCCGGCCGGTACGGGTCTGTCCCGCTACCGCAACATCCGGGTCGAGCCGACCGAGGAGGCGAAGGCCGCGATGTACTCGGCCGTCGGTTACGACGACATCGACTACTCGCCCTTCGGCACGGGCTCCGGCCAGGCGGTTCCGCTGGAGGACTACGACTACGGTCCGTACAACCAGTAGGCCCGGCCCGACGGCTGGTAGACGCTCACAGGGCGGTCACCCCATGGCGGGGGTGGCCGCCCTGCGGCTATGCTCCGGGTTGGTGTGTCCAGCGCGTGTGCATTTGTTTTGACCGGAGCCGATGCGGTAGGTACGCTCTGACCTTGTGCCTGGGGTGTCCCTGGGCTCCTGTGCGCGCTCCTAGACCGTGCGGGGGCTCGAGGTGTCGACACCAACAATTCGCACTCTCCTGACATTCGCAGGGGTCTGCGGTGCGCGACACACCCGACCGCGTGGGTCGGAGAAATCCCAGGTTAGCTTTACCGAGACGGCACACAGAAACCGGAGAAACGGTGCCTACGATCCAGCAGCTGGTCCGCAAGGGCCGCCAGGACAAGGTCGAGAAGAACAAGACCCCCGCCCTCGCGGGGTCGCCGCAGCGCCGTGGTACATGCACCCGCGTGTTCACCACGACGCCGAAGAAGCCGAACTCGGCGCTCCGCAAGGTCGCGCGTGTCCGGCTGAGCAGTGGGATCGAGGTCACCGCCTACGTCCCGGGTGAGGGGCACAACTTGCAGGAGCACTCCATCGTGCTCGTGCGTGGCGGTCGTGTGAAGGACCTGCCGGGTGTTCGTTACAAGATCATCCGCGGCTCCCTCGACACGCAGGGCGTCAAGAACCGCAAGCAGGCTCGCAGCCGCTACGGCGCCAAGAAGGAGAAGTAAGAATGCCTCGTAAGGGTCCCGCCCCGAAGCGCCCGGTCATCATCGACCCGGTTTACAACTCTCCTCTGGTGACGTCCCTCATCAACAAGGTGCTGCTGAACGGCAAGCGCTCCACCGCCGAGCGCATCGTCTACGGCGCCATGGAGGGCCTGCGCGAGAAGTCCGGCAACGACCCGGTCATCACGCTCAAGCGAGCCCTGGAGAACGTGAAGCCGACCCTTGAGGTCCGCTCCCGTCGTGTTGGTGGCGCCACCTACCAGGTTCCGGTCGAGGTCCGCCCCGGCCGCTCCTCCACCCTCGCGCTGCGCTGGCTCGTGGGCTACTCGCGCGCTCGTCGTGAGAAGACCATGACCGAGCGGCTGATGAACGAGCTGCTGGACGCCAGCAATGGTCTGGGCGCCTCCGTGAAGCGCCGCGAGGACACCCACAAGATGGCCGAGTCCAACAAGGCCTTCGCGCACTACCGCTGGTAGTCGCTACCCCATCGAGAACCGAGAGAAGACTGAGCCATATGGCCACCACTTCACTTGACCTGGCCAAGGTCCGCAACATTGGGATCATGGCCCACATCGACGCGGGCAAGACGACCACCACCGAGCGGATCCTGTTCTACACCGGCGTGAGCTACAAGATCGGTGAAGTCCACGACGGCGCTGCCACCATGGACTGGATGGAGCAGGAGCAGGAGCGCGGCATCACCATCACGTCGGCCGCGACGACCTGTCACTGGCCGCTTGAGAACGTCGACCACACCATCAACATCATCGACACCCCGGGCCACGTCGACTTCACGGTCGAGGTGGAGCGCTCGCTGCGCGTCCTCGACGGTGCCGTCACGGTGTTCGACGGGGTCGCCGGTGTGGAGCCGCAGTCCGAGACGGTGTGGCGTCAGGCGGACCGCTACGGCGTTCCGCGTATCTGCTTCGTGAACAAGCTGGACCGTACCGGTGCCGAGTTCCACCGCTGCGTCGACATGATCACGGACCGCCTGGGCGCGGTGCCGCTGGTCATGCAGTTGCCGATCGGCACCGAGGCCGACTTCAAGGGTGTCGTCGACCTCGTCACCATGAAGGCGCTGGTCTGGTCCGCCGAGGCGACCAAGGGCGAGATGTACGACACCGTCGACATCCCGGACACCCACACCGAGGCCGCCGACGAGTGGCGCGGCAAGCTGCTCGAGGGCGTCGCCGAGAACGACGAAGAGATGATGGAGCTGTACCTGGAGGGCCAGGAGCCCACCGTGGAGCAGCTGTACGCGGCGATCCGCCGTATCACCATCGCCTCCGGCAAGGGCGGCGGCACCACCGTCACCCCGGTGTTCTGTGGCACCGCGTTCAAGAACAAGGGCGTGCAGCCCCTGCTCGACGCCGTGGTCCGGTACCTCCCGTCGCCGATCGACATCGAGGCGATCGAGGGGCACTCGGTCAAGGACCCGGACGAGGTCATCAAGCGTCGTCCGTCCGAGGAGGAGCCCCTCTCGGCACTGGCGTTCAAGATCGCGAGCGACCCGCACCTCGGCAAGCTCACCTTCATCCGCGTGTACTCCGGCCGCATGGACGCCGGCACCCAGGTGCTGAACTCCGTGAAGGGCAAGAAGGAGCGCATCGGCAAGATCTACCGGATGCACGCGAACAAGCGTGAGGAGATCGAGTCGGTGGGTGCCGGCGACATCGTCGCCGTCATGGGTCTCAAGCAGACCACCACCGGTGAGACCCTCTCCGACGCGTCGAACCCGGTGATCCTGGAGTCCATGGACTTCCCGGCCCCGGTCATCGAGGTGGCCATCGAGCCGAAGTCCAAGGGCGACCAGGAGAAGCTGGCCGTCGCGATCCAGCGGCTTGCCGAGGAGGACCCGTCCTTCCGCGTCAAGACCGACGAGGAGACCGGCCAGACGATCATCTCCGGTATGGGCGAGCTGCACCTGGACGTGCTGGTCGACCGTATGCGCCGGGAGTTCAAGGTCGAGGCCAACGTCGGTAAGCCGCAGGTGGCCTACCGCGAGACCCTGCGCAAGACGGTCGAGCGGTACGACTACACCCACAAGAAGCAGACGGGTGGCTCCGGCCAGTTCGCGAAGGTGCAGATCGCGCTCGCACCGCTCGAGGGCGATGGCTACGAGTTCGAGAACAAGGTCACCGGTGGCCGCATCCCGCGGGAGTACATCCCGTCCGTGGACGCGGGCTGCCAGGAGGCGATGGAGTTCGGCGTGCTCGCCGGCTACCCGCTGACCGGCGTCAAGGTCACCCTCCTCGACGGTGGGTACCACGAGGTCGACTCGTCCGAGATGGCCTTCAAGATCGCCGGTTCGATGGCCTTCAAGGAGGCCGCCCGCAAGGCCAGCCCGGCCCTGCTCGAGCCGATGATGAAGGTCGAGGTCACCACGCCCGAGGACTACATGGGCGATGTGATCGGCGACATCAACTCCCGCCGTGGACAGATCCAGTCCATGGAGGACCGGAGTGGCGCCAAGCTGGTCACCGGCCTGGTCCCGCTGTCGGAGATGTTCGGCTACGTGGGCGACCTGCGCAGCAAGACCTCTGGTCGCGCCAGCTACTCCATGCAGTTCGACTCCTACGCCGAGGTTCCGAAGAACGTCGCCGAGGAGATCATCGCGAAGGCCAAGGGCGAGTAAGTCGGGTTCATCCCGATTCCTCACCCTTTAGGCTGGAGCAAAAGGCATCGGGGTTCTCCGCCATAGATCGTCCGTCCCGGGCGGTCCATGGTGGGGCCCCGGCCGCCGGCCCCCCATTCGAATACGGCGAAGGGCATCCCCCTCGGGGTCCTGGCCGGTTCGGTAAGACCACCTGAACCATCCGCAAAGTGTGGATGCGTACAGAACCACTCCACAGGAGGACCCCAGTGGCGAAGGCGAAGTTCGAGCGGACTAAGCCGCACGTCAACATCGGCACCATCGGTCACATCGACCACGGTAAGACGACTCTTACCGCGGCGATCACCAAGGTGCTGCACGACGCGTACCCGGACCTGAACGAGGCCTCGGCCTTCGACCAGATCGACAAGGCTCCTGAGGAGCGCCAGCGCGGTATCACCATCTCCATCGCGCACGTCGAGTACCAGACCGAGTCGCGTCACTACGCGCACGTTGACTGCCCCGGTCACGCGGACTACATCAAGAACATGATCACCGGTGCCGCGCAGATGGACGGCGCGATCCTCGTGGTCGCCGCCACCGACGGCCCGATGCCGCAGACCAAGGAGCACGTGCTCCTGGCCCGCCAGGTCGGCGTGCCGTACATCGTTGTCGCCCTGAACAAGGCCGACATGGTGGACGACGAGGAGATCATGGAGCTCGTCGAGCTCGAGGTCCGTGAGCTGCTCTCCGAGTACGACTTCCCGGGCGACGACCTGCCGGTCGTCAAGGTCTCGGCGCTCAAGGCGCTCGAGGGCGACGCCGAGTGGGGCAAGACCGTCCTCGACCTGATGAAGGCCGTCGACGAGTCGATCCCGCAGCCCGAGCGCGACGTCGACAAGCCGTTCCTGATGCCGATCGAGGACGTCTTCACCATCACCGGTCGCGGTACGGTCGTCACCGGCCGTATCGAGCGCGGTGTGCTGAAGGTCAACGAGAACGTCGACATCGTGGGCATCAAGCAGGAGAAGACCTCCACCACGGTCACCGGCATCGAGATGTTCCGCAAGCTGCTCGATGAGGGCCAGGCCGGTGAGAACGTCGGTCTGCTGCTCCGCGGCATCAAGCGCGAGGACGTCGAGCGCGGCCAGGTCATCATCAAGCCGGGTTCGGTCACCCCGCACACCGAGTTCGAGGCTCAGGCGTACATCCTGTCCAAGGACGAGGGTGGCCGTCACACGCCGTTCTTCAACAACTACCGCCCGCAGTTCTACTTCCGTACCACGGACGTGACGGGCGTGGTGACCCTCCCCGAGGGCACCGAGATGGTCATGCCGGGCGACAACACCGAGATGTCCGTCTCGCTGATCCAGCCGGTCGCCATGGAGGAGGGCCTGAAGTTCGCCATCCGTGAGGGTGGCCGGACCGTCGGCGCCGGTCAGGTCACCAAGATCAACAAGTGATCTGACGCTCCCCGGAGCATGCGGAGCCCCATTCGCCGGAAACGGCGGGTGGGGCTCCGTCGTATGTGGGGCTCGGTCGTATGTGGGGCTTGGTCGTATGTGGGTACCCGGCACCCACATCGAAGCTGAGTTCGACCCTCGGGAGCGAACAGATGACCAAGAACGGCAAGATCGCTATAGCGGTTGCGGGAGGCTATCTCCTCGGGCGCACGAAGAAGGCGAAGCTGGCCTTCGGGCTCGGAATGCTGCTGGCCGGAAAGAAGATCTCGCTCGATCCACAGCAGTTGGGGAAGCTCCTCGCGGACTCCCCGCTGCTCAGCGGATTGAACGAGCAGGCGCGCAAGGAGCTGCTCGACGCCGCGAAGACGGCCGCGACCAAGGCCGTGAGCAACCGGGCCAACAACCTGGCCGACTCCCTCCACGACCGCACGCTGAGCCTGCGCGGCGAGAGCGAGGAAGCGTCCGACGACGACGCCGACGACGAGACGGACGCGGACGCCGAGGACGAACTCGAGGACGAGGCGGAGGACGAGGCGGAGGACGACGCCGAGGAGGAGCGGGCCCCGAAGGCACGCCGCTCGGCCCCCGCCAAGAAGGCCGCTGCCAGGAAGGCCCCCGCCAAGAAGGCGGCGGCCAAGGCCCCGGCCGGGAAGACCGCGTCCAAGGCGGCGTCGAAGGCTCCGGCCCGGACCCGGAAGACCGCCGCCTCCTCCGCCGCCAAGGCCAAGAAGACCGCGGGAGGCCGCCGTGGCTGACACGCTGGGCAAGCTGAAGGACGAGATCGCCAAGAACCCGGCCACCGACCGCCTCAAGGACGAGCTCACGAGCTATCTCCGGGCCCGGGCCACCCATGCGCTCACCGGGCTGAGCGGTGGTATGGGCTCCGGCCTCGCCAAGGGGACCCAGGCCCTGGCCGAGGGCAAGTCGCCGGGCCAGGCCGTGGTCAAGGCCGGGACCGCGCAGCTCAAGGAGACTCTCAAGGGTTCGCTCAAGGACAAGATCTCCGGGCTGTTCGGCAAGGGCCGCGGCAAGAGCGGCGGCGGCAAGTCGAAGAGCGTGACGATCGTCGAGGACATCGACGTCGGGGTGCCGGTGCGCGAGGCGTACGACCAGTGGACGCAGTTCCAGGAGTTCAGCAGCTTCGCCAAGGGCGTCGTGAGCGTCGAGCAGACCGACGAGCTGAACAGCAACTGGAAGGTGAAGGTCGCCAAGTCCACCCGCAGCTGGCGGGCGAACGTCACCGAGCAGGTGCCGGACGAGCGGATCACCTGGACCACGGAGGGCGCCAAGGGCACCGTCAAGGGCGTGGTGACCTTCCACGCGCTCGCCGACAACCTCACCAAGGTGCTGCTGGTCCTGGAGTACTTCCCGAAGGGGCTGTTCGAGAAGACCGGCAACATCTGGCGCGCCCAGGGCCGCCGGGCCCGGCTCGACCTGAAGCTCTACCGGAAGTTCATCATGATGCGCGGCGAGGCCACGGACGGCTGGCGCGGCGAGATCCAGGACGGCGAGGTGGTCATGGACCACGAGACCGCCATGGAGGAGGAAGAGCGCGCGGAGGCCGGGGGAGAGGCCGATGAGGAGCCTGAGGAGGAGCCCGTCGACGAGGCCGAGGACGACGACGAGCCCGTCGACGAGGACGAGGAGGAGCTCGAACCCGAGGAAGAGTACGAGGACGACGAGCCTGTCGACGAGGAGGAGCAGGAGCCCGTCGACGAGGAGGACGGCACGTACGAGGAGGACGAGGCGGAGGACGAGGAGCTGGAGCCCGCTCGCCGCTGATCACCCGCCCGCTCCCCGGGCCCCGCGTCGCGCGGGCCCCGGGGAGCGCCGGTGCCCGGCGCTACGCCCGCGAGGTGGGGCGCGGGCGCCAGATCCACGGGGTGGCGTCGGGCGCGATCCCGACCACGGCCACTCCCGCGCGCCCCTCCGGCAGCAGGGCCGGGGTGCCCACCGGCACCAACCGCGCGGGCGCCCGCACCGGACGGCTGCGCGGCCCCGTGCCGTACTGGATCTGGACCCTGCCGTCGAGGTCGCGGCCGAGCAGCACCGTCGTCCTGGCCCCGCGGCGGCCGCCGGGCGTGGCCACGGTGTGCGCGGCGACCGGCCCGTAGCCCTCGAAACGCGGCACGGTGGTCCCTGGCCCGCCGCCGAGGCGGTGTACCTCGGGCAGGGTGGTCGCGGGGGTGCGGTAGACCAGCGAGAGCGAGCCGTCCGCGGCCGGCGCGGCGCCCGGCTGGTCGCCCGGACGCGGCAGTCCGGTCGGCGGCAGAAGCGCCACCGGCCCGTCGGCCCGCCGCTGGCCCCAGTGGTGCACGGTGTCGCGGCCCGCGGCGAGGACGTGGACGCGTCCCTCGCCGTCCAGGACGGCGGTGAGCCCGTCCTGGACCTCCCCGCCGCCGAGCCGCTGCCAGGGACTCCAGTGGCCCTTCGCGTCCCGTACCCGGGTCGCCAGGCCCTTGTCCGCGCCGCGTACGAACAGGTGGATCCGCCCGTCCGGGGCGGCGACGGCCACCGGGCAGCCGGTGCGGCGGCCGCGCTCGGGGTCGGAGTCGGGGGTGCCGAGCCCGGTCCAGGCGCGGAACGGCCCGTCGGGACGGCTCTGCTCCAGTACCACGAGCTCCCGCTGCCCGGTCCCGCCCTGGCCGCCCAGCGACGCGAACCGCAGCGCGATGAGCAGCTGTCGGCCCGCGGCGTCGCGCACCGCGCACAGCGCCGGGGCCAGCGGACCGCCGCCGAGCCCCCGCGGCGCGCCGAACCGTCCGCTCCCGGCCGAGGTCTCGCGCCAGCACACGGCCTGGGTGGCCAGGACGCCGTAGGCGACGAGACGGCCCTCGCGGTCGGTGGTCGGGGCGGGCAGGGCGCCGGGGTAGCGGTGGTGGGTGGAGCGGATCCAGCCCTTGCGGTTCTTCAGCGGGCGCTTGCCGCCCTGGGCGTAGTCGCCGCAGCCCGCCGCGTTGCCGCAGTCCCACTCGGGTGAACCGCCGTAGGACTTGAGCGGGCGCGCCTTGTCGGCCAGTACGGCGGGCGGCAGATTGTGCGGCCAGCGCTGGTTGTAGTACCCGCGGAACGCGGTGGTGGCGAAGCGCGGCGCGTGCCGGTCGCGGCGGGTGGCGTCCGCGACCCACTGGGTGATCGCCTTCCAGGTGAACAGGGCCACCGGGGTGTGGTCGCGGTGGTCGGAGCAGCCGGCCTGGTCGTTGTCCTTGGGGTGCAGCCCGTCGTGGACCTGGAAGTCGGGGTCCGGGTCGAGGGTGTGGATCAGGGTGGGCCGGTAGCGGTGCATGATCTCGGCGAGCACGTCGATCAGCGTCTGGTGGACGTAGGAGCTGGGGTGGGCGACGGGTGAGCCGGTGGCCAGCAGGGTGCGCATGACGATGCCGGGGGTGTCCCACAGGGCCGGGATCCGGACGCCGCCCTCCGAAAGCATCGCGATGTTGAGGAAGATCAGCCGGACCCTGCGGGCGCCGTTGGTGAGGACGTTGGTCTCCGCGGTGACACCGCCGGGCAGCCGCAGCACCGAGCGCTTCCAGGCGGCGAACCGGTGCAGCCCCAGCATCCGCGCGTACGCCTGGCGCAGCCCCTGGTGGCGGGCGGCGGAGTAGTCGGACTTGTCCGGGGCCGGGACCGGCCGTCCGGCCACGTAGTTGATACCGCGCGCCTCGCCCGCGGTGACATAGACGCTGACCACGGGGACCCCGGCGGTCAGCACCTGTTCGGCGTCCGGGTTCATGAAGTACAGGTCGTCATCGGGATGGGCCATGACCTGGAGCAGCAGCGCGTCCTTGTGGCCCGATGCCGAGTGGAACGGCTCGGCGGCGCCCGGCTTGGTCGGGTGGGGCGCGGCGGACCCGGCGGACGGCGCGCCGGACCGGCCCACGCATCCCGCGGTGGTGACGGCGGTGGCGGCGGTGAGGGCCGCCAGCGCGGCCAGTGTCTGCCTGCGCGTCGCGCCGGACGGAATCCATCGACTGTTCAATTTGGTGACCCTGTCACTTTGGCAGCGCGTAATTTCCGGCTGCTCTCCCGTAGACCGTGACGGCGGAGGACGTTCCGAGGTTGACCGCTGAGCGGAAGATGTTGGTCACAGATCGGACAACGCCCGTGCCCGGGCGTTCAGTTGTCTCCCCGGCCGCCGTCATCTCGCGTTCGCCTCGCCGCATTAGTTTCTTGCCGCCCGATACGGGGGGCTCGTCATCGAGACACTGGGGGACGGATGACGTTCGAGGAGGAGTGGGCGCAGCTCAAAGCGGCCGCCCACACGCCGTCGGCGGCGACGGGGACACGGCTGGACTCGTCCGGGGGCTGCGGCGTGCCGGGGGCCAGGCCGAAGCTCCATGTGACGGCCTCGGTGCTGCGCGGGCGCGCGGGCCGGGCCGAGACGGTACGGGGTCAGTTCCTCACCGCGGACGATGAGGTCATGACCGAGACCGGCCGGGTCAGCGGCACCCTCAAGGGGTTCGCCACCGACCGTGCCCTCGACACCTTCATGGCGCGCTGGAAGGACCAGATGGCCTATGTGAAGGGGCGGTTCGGCAGTACCGCGTCCGCCTTGCGCACCGCCGCCGACGCCTTCACCCACGAGGACCGGAGGCAGGCCCAGGGCTACCGCGTGGACAGGGGGAAGCAACCGTGACCGAGTGGCTCGCCTACGCCGATGTGAAGAACGCGAACCTCACCCCGCTCCGTGAGGCCGTCACCAAATGGGGCCAGGCGCCGGGGAAGTTCCAGCAGGTCGACACCAACTTCGGCACCGATGTCACCAAGGGTCTCGCCCACTCCGACTGGGAGGGCGAGTCGGCCGACGCGGCCTGGCGCACGCTGCGCGGGGTGCGGCAGCAGATCCTGGCGGCGGCCGAGGAGGCCCGCCGGGTGCACGGCGTCATGCGGCAGGGGCTGGAGAAGTTCACCTCGGCCAAGAGCGCCCTGGACGCCATCGAGAAGGAACTCGAGGGCCATGAGCATCTGCGGCTGAACAAGCACGACGGCTCGGTCTATCTCGAGCTGCCCGACGACCAGGAGGATCACCGGGCGGCGCTGAACAAGTCCTACCAGGAGACCTTCGCCGCCTACCGCGAGCGCACCCGTAAGGCGCTGGAGCTGGCGGCGGAGGCGGACAGCGCCCTGGTCCAGGCCCTGACCGCGGATGTCAACGGCGAGCGGCGCGGCTTCAACGACCACGCCTACAACAGCCTGGACCAAGCCCGTGAGGCGGCCGCGAAGGACCTGAAGAAGGCCATCGAGCTGGCCGGGGCCGAGAACGGCCGGATGTCCTCCACGCAGCTGGCCCAGCTGGCGGTGCTGATGGCCCGGCACAGCCAGGACCCCGAGTTCGCCGAGCGGTTCGCCACCTCACTGGGCCCGGAGCGCGCCCTGAAGCTCTGGTACAACGCGACCCATCCGCACAACCCGCTGCACCCCGATACCCCTATCGACGAGAAGGCGTGGTGGAGGTCGGCCAAGAGCCTCCAGGAGAGCCTGGGCATGACCCTGGCCACCGCCTCCCACGCGGACACCCCCGCCATGGCGGCCTGGAAGGACGAGATGATCCGGCTGGGCCCGCGGCGGCTGGAGGACTCGGGCGGGCGCACCCACCCCTACGGCTTCCAGGTCATGAGCAATCTGATGCGGGTCGGGAGCTACGACGGGGACTTCCTGAACGGCTACGGCGACAAGCTGGTGGCCTGGGACAAGAAGCACAACACCCGTGACGGGTACGCCTATTGGTCGAACACCGGCGAGCCCGACACCCTCAGTCTCCTCGGCCGCCGCGGCGACGGTGGCCAGGACGCGATGACCGGCTTCCTGGAAGGGCTCGGCCACAACCCGCGGGCGTCCACCGAGTTCTTCCGGAAACCCGCCGACGGCGGGCTCAGTCCCCGTTTCGAGTACCTCGCCCAGGACCGTAACTGGATCTTCGACGGCAACACCCGGGGCGGCCCCCGCGACCTCCCCGGCCATGAGGCCCTCGGGCACGCGCTGACCGCGGCGACGACGGGCTACGCCTGGGACGCCGAGCAGGCCGCGGGCAAGGACCCGGAGATCTTCGGGTCCGGCGGCGACAAGCGGACCGCGGCGACGGCGGATGTGATGGAGCAGGTCGTCGCCGTCTACGGGGGCGAGGACGGTCCCCGGCTGCTGCACGACCAGCCGGGCATGGCGGCGAGCCTGGGGCGGATGGGCGGGGCGTATGTGGACGACATCAACTACCACATCTCCGGTGTGGGCGAGCACAGCAAGAACGGTGGCGCCTTCCCGCCGGCGTACCGGGGCCGGGCCGACTTCGGCCGCGACGGCGCTCTCGACTTCCTCAGCGTCCTCGGCCAGAACGAGACCTCGCACGGGATCATGAACCAGGCCGAACACCTCCACACCCTCGGCCAGCTCGCCGCGCACCCTCCGGCCGACGGGGCGGAGAGCTACGCGACCGGCCGCCGGGCGCTGCTCACCGAGGCCGAGGTGCGCGGAGTCCTCGACCAGTCCCGCGCCGCCCAGATCGAGGCGACCTACGCGCATGACAGCGCGGAGGCGCAGAAGGCGTTCCAGGACTCCTCGAACTGGACGAGGGTCGGCTTCAACGCCAGTACGCCCGCGGTGAGTCAGGGCATCGTCAGCATCGTGGGCAAGGCGGGCCCGTGGGGGCTGGTGGTGCCCGTCGCCGTCAGCGCGGGCCAGGAGTTCGCGAAGGTCTTCCACAACGACGCGGTCTTCGGGGGGCCGGACCTGCCCGAGCCCCCGCAGGACTCGTCCGCGTTCTACCGGCGGGGGGAGAGCCAGTTCGGTGAGGTGGCGGCGCGGTACTTCACGGGGCACGGGAACGAGCCGGACGCCGAGGGGAATCTCGCCGATGACCTCAAGGAGAAGTACCACGGAACCGGCGCGGGCGAGGCGACTCATCTGGGGCGGCCGCCCTATGCGGGCTGAGCGCCCGCTCCGCTACCGCCGGGCGGCACTGCTCGGTCCCGCCCTGGCCATGGCCCTGGCCGCCGCTTCCTGCACGGCGGGGACGGCGGGGACCGAGGAGCGGAAGGCCGGGGCCGTTCCCGCCACCGCGCTGTGCGGTTCCTCCCTCGACGCGGACGCCCGGCGGGCCGTCGCGCGGCTGAGCGGGAAGTCGGCCCTGCTGGAGCGGAGGGGCGTGCCCTGGGACCGGGCCGCCTCGCGGCTGCGTCGCCGGGCCGATGTGCCGACGACCCGTACCGAGCTCTGCCGGGTGTACCGCCCGGCGGACAGCGCGGCCGACGCCCTGTTCACCGTGGAGTTCGCCCGCCTCGACCCGCTGATGGACTGGCCGGACCGGCTGCCCGCGGACACGGACTCCTCTCGCGTGGGCGTGTACGGCGCCTCGAGCGGGCGCGGCGCGGAGATCGTCTTTCGCTGCGCCGAGGGGCTGCCCCGGAACGGTCCGCCGTTCCTGATGGCCGCCCTGTCCCTGCCGGGCTTCCACCGCACGGAGGGGGCCGGCGGCCGCTCGGAGCTGCCCGCGGCCGAACAGGGCCGGGCCGGGATGGCCGTCCTGCGGTCGGTGGCCCGCGCCCTGGCCGGGAAGCTGGGCTGTGCCGAGGAGGCCGCGATCCCGGCCCGGCCGCCGCGTCCGCGGCCATCGACCGCGTACCGTGGGCCGTCGCATCCCCTGAAGGACTGGCGCTGGTGGTGGAAACACCCGGCGTGAGAGGGGTCGTGACAGGGGTATGGGGCGCTGGGTTTGGGCGTTCCCACGCAAGGGGTATGCTCTCCGGCTCCTGATTGGCGTCCGGAGTAGCCGCTATGGCACACTAGCCAGGTTGCTCGGTTGAGTGCCGATGCTGCGCGCCTCCCGCCGGGAGGACTGGAAGCGAGTCCCGCAGTACTCGTCGTCCCTGCTCAGGGACGGAAGTACGGGAATCTTCCGGGAAGTGTCAGCGGGGCCCCAGCCAGGCGCCCGGTGGGTGACTTTCTCCCCCAGCCAACCCCTTCATCAGGGATTTCTCCTGTGGAGATCTACGAGAAGGGGCGCGACACGCCCGACCGCGTGGGTCGGGGGTGGGGTGGACGGAGCCGCGTACTCCGCCGGGTCCCAGAGCGTTACGAGAGACAGGACTACGAAGTAGCCATGGCGGGACAGAAGATCCGCATCCGGCTCAAGGCCTACGACCACGAGGTCATCGACTCCTCGGCGAAGAAGATCGTCGAGACGGTGACCCGCACTGGTGCGTCGGTCGCGGGCCCGGTGCCGCTGCCCACAGAGAAGAACGTGTACTGCGTCATCAAGTCGCCGCACAAGTACAAGGACTCGCGCGAGCACTTCGAGATGCGTACACACAAGCGCCTCATCGACATCCTCGACCCCACGCCGAAGACCGTCGACTCGCTCATGCGTCTCGACCTGCCGGCTGGCGTCGACATCGAGATCAAGCTCTGAGGTGACGCGCGAGATGGCTAAGCAGATCAAGGGCGTCCTGGGCGAGAAGCTCGGCATGACGCAGGTGTGGGACGAGAACAACCGCGTCGTCCCGGTCACCGTCGTCAAGGCCGGGCCCTGTGTCGTGACCCAGGTCCGCACCAACGACGCGGACGGCTACGACGCCGTCCAGATCGCCTTCGGCGAGATCGACCCGCGCAAGGTGAACAAGCCCCTCAAGGGCCACTTCGCCAAGGCCGACGTCACCCCGCGCCGCCACCTGGTGGAGCTGCGTACCGCTGACGCCAGCGAGTACACGCTCGGCCAGGAGGTCACCGCCGAGGTGTTCGACTCCGGTGTGAAGGTCGATGTGACCGGCACCAGCAAGGGCAAGGGCACCGCCGGTGTCATGAAGCGCCATGGCTTCAAGGGCCTCGGCGCCGGCCACGGCACCCAGCGCAAGCACCGCTCGCCGGGCTCCATCGGTGGCTGCGCCACCCCGGGCCGCGTGTTCAAGGGCCTGCGCATGGCCGGCCGCATGGGCAACGAGCGGGTCACCACCCAGAACCTGACCGTCCACGCCGTTGACGCGGAGAAGGGCCTGCTCCTGATCAAGGGAGCGGTTCCTGGTCCGAACGGCGGCCTCGTCCTGGTCCGTACCGCGGCCAAGGGGGCCTGAGGTAACCGATGAGCACCATTGACATCCTTTCGCCGGCTGGCGACAAGGCCGGGACCGTCGAGCTCCCCGCGGAGATCTTCGACACGCAGGTCAGCGTTCCGCTGATCCACCAGGTCGTCGTCGCACAGCTGGCCGCTGCCCGCCAGGGCACGCACAAGACCAAGACCCGCGGCGAGGTCCGTGGCGGTGGCAAGAAGCCTTACCGCCAGAAGGGCACCGGCCGCGCCCGTCAGGGCTCGACCCGCGCGCCGCAGTTCGCCGGTGGTGGCGTCGTGCACGGCCCCGTGCCGCGCGACTACAGCCAGCGCACCCCGAAGAAGATGAAGGCCGCCGCCCTGCGCGGTGCCCTCTCCGACCGGGCGCGCCACAGCCGCATCCACGTGGTGAGCGGTGTGGTCGACGGTGACGTCTCCACCAAGGCCGCGAAGGCCCTGCTCAGCAAGATCAGCGAGCGCAAGAACGTGCTCCTGGTCGCCGAGCGGAGCGACGAGGCCGCGTGGCTGTCCGCCCGCAACCTGCCCCAGGTGCACATCCTGGAGCCGGGCCAGCTGAACACGTACGACGTGCTCGTCTCCGACGACGTGGTCTTCACCAAGGCCGCCTTCGAGTCCTTCGTCGCTGGTCCCAAGGCCACCGAGAAGACCGAAGGGAGCGCCGCCTGATGAGTGAGGCGACCGCTGTCACCAGCAAGACCTTCACGGACCCCCGCGACGTTCTCGTCAAGCCGGTGGTCTCGGAGAAGAGCTACGCGCTGCTCGACGAGAACAAGTACACGTTCATCGTTGCGCCCGGCGCCAACAAGACCCAGATCAAGCAGGCCGTCGAGGCGGTCTTCTCGGTCAAGGTCACCGGGGTCAACACGATCAACCGGCAGGGGAAGCGCAAGCGGACCAAGACCGGCTACGGCAAGCGCAAGGACACCAAGCGCGCCATCGTGACCCTCGCCGAGGGCGACCGTATCGACATCTTCGGCGGCCCGGTCTCCTAACGGAGATCGGAGCGTCCAGAAGTCCGGAATATTCCGAGGACTGAGAAATGGGTATCCGCAAGTACAAGCCGACGACCCCGGGCCGTCGTGGCTCCAGCGTCGCCGACTTCGTCGAGATCACGCGGTCCACGCCGGAGAAGTCGCTGGTCCGCCCGCTGCACAGCAAGGGTGGTCGTAACAACGCCGGCCGCATCACGGTCCGTCACCAGGGTGGCGGTCACAAGCGTGCGTACCGCGTCATCGACTTCCGCCGTCACGACAAGGACGGCGTCCCGGCGAAGGTCGCACACATCGAGTACGACCCCAACCGCACCGCGCGCATCGCGCTGCTGCACTACGCCGACGGCGAGAAGCGCTACATCATCGCGCCGCGCGGCCTGTCGCAGGGCGACCGGATCGAGAACGGCCCCGGTGCCGACATCAAGCCCGGTAACAACCTGGCGCTGCGCAACATCCCGGTCGGTACCACGATCCACGCCATCGAGCTGCGGCCCGGCGGCGGCGCGAAGTTCGCCCGCTCCGCGGGTGCCTCCGTGCAGCTGCTGGCGAAGGAGGGCTCCATGGCCCACCTTCGTATGCCGTCCGGTGAGATCCGCCTGGTCGACGTCCGCTGCCGCGCCACTGTCGGCGAGGTCGGCAACGCCGAGCAGTCGAACATCAACTGGGGCAAGGCCGGCCGTATGCGCTGGAAGGGCGTCCGCCCGACCGTTCGTGGTGTGGTCATGAACCCCGTCGACCACCCGCACGGTGGTGGTGAGGGCAAGACCTCCGGTGGTCGCCACCCGGTCTCGCCGTGGGGTCAGAAGGAGGGCCGTACGCGCTCGCCGAAGAAGGCCAGCAACAAGTACATCGTCCGCCGCCGCAAGACGAACAAGAAGCGCTAGGAGCGGGTTTAGATGCCGCGCAGTCTCAAGAAGGGGCCCTTCGTCGACGACCACCTGATCAAGAAGGTGGATGTCCAGAACGAAGCCGGCACCAAGAACGTCATCAAGACCTGGTCCCGCCGCTCGATGATCGTCCCGGCCATGCTCGGCCACACGATCGCGGTGCACGACGGCCGCAAGCACGTCCCGGTGTTCGTCACCGAGTCGATGGTCGGCCACAAGCTCGGCGAGTTCGCGCCGACCCGCACCTTCCGCGGCCATGAGAAGGACGACCGCAAGTCGCGTCGTCGCTGATCTGCGGAGAGCGAAGACCTATGACTGACACCGAAGGGACAACCATGGAAGCCAGGGCCCAGGCGCGGTACATCCGCGTCACGCCCATGAAGGCCCGCCGCGTGGTGGACCTCATCCGTGGCATGAGCGCCACGGAGGCTCAGGCGGTCCTGCGTTTCGCCCCGCAGGCCGCGAGCGTGCCGGTCGGCAAGGTGCTTGACAGCGCCATCGCCAACGCCGCGCACAACTACGACCACACCGACGCCGACAGCCTCGTCATCTCCGAGGCCTACGTCGACGAGGGCCCGACCCTGAAGCGGTTCCGGCCGCGTGCCCAGGGCCGCGCCTACCGGATCCGCAAGCGGACCAGCCACATCACCGTGGTCGTCAGCAGCAAGGAAGGAACCCGGTAATGGGCCAGAAGGTTAACCCGCACGGGTTCCGGCTCGGCATCACCACGGACTTCAAGTCCCGCTGGTACGCCGACAAGCTGTACAAGGACTACGTCAAGGAAGACGTCGCCATCCGCCGGATGATGACGAAGGGCATGGAGCGCGCCGGTATCTCCAAGGTGGAGATCGAGCGCACCCGTGACCGCGTCCGCGTCGACATCCACACCGCCCGGCCGGGCATCGTCATCGGCCGCCGAGGCGCGGAGGCCGACCGTATCCGCGGCGAGCTGGAGAAGCTCACCGGCAAGCAGGTGCAGCTCAACATCCTCGAGGTCAAGAACCCCGAGGTGGATGCTCAGCTGGTGGCCCAGGCCGTCGCCGAGCAGCTGTCCTCCCGCGTCTCCTTCCGTCGTGCGATGCGCAAGTCGATGCAGAGCTCGATGAAGGCCGGTGCCAAGGGCATCAAGATCCAGTGTGGTGGCCGTCTCGGCGGCGCCGAGATGTCGCGCTCGGAGTTCTACCGCGAGGGCCGCGTGCCCCTGCACACGCTCCGCGCCAACGTCGACTACGGCTTCTTCGAGGCCAAGACCACCTTCGGCCGCATCGGCGTGAAGGTGTGGATCTACAAGGGTGATGTGAAGAACATCGCCGAGGTCCGCGCCGAGAACGCCGCCGCCCGCGCCGGCAACCGCCCGTCGCGTGGTGGCAGCGACCGCCCGCAGCGCCGTGGAGGCGAGCGCGGTGGCCGCGGTCGCAAGCCGCAGCAGCAGCAGAGCGCCCCCGCCGCCGAGGCCCCCAAGGCCGAGGCCGCCGCCGCTCCGGCTGCTGAGAGCACCGGAACGGAGGCCTGACCGACATGCTGATCCCTCGCAGGGTCAAGCACCGCAAGCAGCACCACCCCAAGCGGTCCGGTATGGCCAAGGGCGGCACGGAGCTGGCGTTCGGCGAGTACGGCATCCAGGCCGTCACCCCGGCGTACGTCACCAACCGGCAGATCGAGGCCGCTCGTATCGCGATGACCCGCCACATCAAGCGTGGCGGCAAGGTCTGGATCAACATCTACCCGGACCGTCCGCTGACGAAGAAGCCTGCTGAGACCCGTATGGGTTCCGGTAAGGGTTCGCCGGAGTGGTGGATCGCGAACGTCAAGCCCGGTCGGGTGATGTTCGAGCTTTCCTACCCGAACGAGAAGACTGCGCGTGAGGCGCTCACCCGCGCTGCTCACAAGCTCCCGATGAAGTGCCGGATCGTGCGGCGCGAGGCAGGTGAGTCGTGATGGCGGCCGGTACCAAGGCGTCCGAGCTGCGTGAGCTGAACAACGAGGACCTCGTTGCCAAGCTGCGTGAGGCCAAGGAAGAGCTGTTCAACCTCCGCTTCCAGGCGGCGACCGGACAGCTTGAAAACCACGGCCGGCTGAAGGCCGTCCGGAAGGACATCGCCCGGATCTACACCCTGATGCGCGAGCGCGAGCTCGGTATCGAGACGGTGGAGAGCGCCTGATGAGCGAGACGAATGTGACTGAGAAGGCAACGCAGAACCGTGGCTTCCGCAAGACCCGTGAGGGTCTGGTCGTCAGCGACAAGATGGACAAGACCGTCGTCGTCGCCGTTGAGGACCGTGTGAAGCACGCGCTGTACGGCAAGGTCATCCGCCGTACCAACAAGCTCAAGGCGCACGACGAGCAGAACGCCGCGGGTGTCGGCGACCGTGTCCTCCTGATGGAGACCCGGCCGCTGTCCGCGACCAAGCGCTGGCGCATCGTCGAGATCCTCGAGAAGGCCAAGTAGGCAATTCCCGCAAGGGAATGCCAAGTAACACAGCCTGCGGGCAATAGTCCGCAGGGCAGTTCCGCCAGGCTCGGCAGGGGCTCGATATATCGAGCCCCTGCCGGGAACCGGCAGACGATCAGGAGATAGACGTGATCCAGCAGGAGTCGCGACTGCGCGTCGCCGACAACACGGGCGCGAAGGAAATCCTTTGCATCCGTGTTCTCGGTGGCTCCGGTCGCCGCTACGCGGGCATCGGTGACGTCATCGTCGCCACCGTCAAGGACGCGATCCCCGGTGGCAACGTGAAGAAGGGTGACGTCGTCAAGGCGGTCATCGTGCGCACCGTCAAGGAGCGCCGCCGCCCGGACGGCTCGTACATCCGCTTCGACGAGAACGCGGCCGTCATCCTCAAGAACGATGGCGACCCCCGCGGCACCCGTATCTTCGGCCCCGTGGGCCGTGAGCTGCGCGAGAAGAAGTTCATGAAGATCATCTCGCTCGCGCCGGAGGTGCTGTAACCGATGAAGATCAAGAAGGGCGACCTGGTCCAGGTCATCACCGGTAAGGACAAGGGCAAGCAGGGCAAGGTCATCGCGGCCTTCCCCCGCGAGGACCGGGTCCTGGTCGAGGGTGTCAACCGGGTCAAGAAGCACACCAAGGCCGGACAGACCGCTCGTGGGTCGAAGACCGGCGGCATTGTGACGACCGAGGCCCCGATCCACGTGAGCAATGTGCAGCTCGTGGTGGAGAAGGACGGCAACAAGGTCGTCACCCGCGTCGGGTACCGCTTCGACGACGAGGGCAACAAGATCCGCGTTGCCAAGCGGACCGGTGAGGACATCTGATGACTGCCACCACCACTGCACCGCGTCTCAAGACGCGCTACCGCGAAGAGATCCAGGGCAAGCTGCGTGAGCAGTTCTCCTACGAGAACGTCATGCAGATCCCGGGTCTGACCAAGGTCGTGGTCAACATGGGTGTGGGCGACGCCGCCCGCGACTCCAAGCTGATCGAGGGCGCCATCCGCGACCTCACCACGATCACCGGCCAGAAGCCGGCCGTGACCAAGGCCCGTAAGTCCATCGCGCAGTTCAAGCTGCGTGAGGGCCAGCCGATCGGCGCCCACGTCACCCTCCGCGGTGACCGCATGTGGGAGTTCCTGGACCGCCTGGTCTCGCTCGCGCTTCCGCGCATCCGCGACTTCCGTGGTCTGTCGCCGAAGCAGTTCGACGGCCGGGGCAACTACACCTTCGGTCTCACGGAGCAGGTCATGTTCCACGAGATCGACCAGGACAAGATCGACCGCGTCCGGGGTATGGACATCACCGTGGTCACCACGGCGACCAACGACGAAGAGGGCCGGGCCCTGCTGCGTCACCTCGGCTTCCCGTTCAAGGAGGCGTGAGCCGTGGCGAAGAAGGCTCTTATTGCCAAGGCCGCCCGCAAGCCCAAGTTCGGCGTGCGGGGCTACACCCGCTGCCAGCGCTGCGGCCGTCCGCACTCCGTGTACCGCAAGTTCGGCCTGTGCCGCGTGTGCCTTCGTGAGATGGCTCACCGTGGCGAGCTGCCGGGCGTGACCAAGAGCTCCTGGTAACAGCCCTTACGGGCTGGTACCGGACTCTCGGTAAGCAATAAGGATGGCGAGCCCCGCCCTTCCACTCCCGTAGAGTGGAAGGGTTGGGCGCTCGCCGCCCTGAATCCTTACTACGCCGTAGGTCCCCGCGCCGCACCCGTGCCCACCGTGAGTGGGTGAGAGGGATGGCGCAGATAGGAAACCCCGGCGAGAGAGGCCGAAGGCCATCATGACCATGACCGATCCGATCGCAGACATGCTGACCCGTCTGCGAAACGCGAACTCGGCTTACCACGACTCCGTCGTGATGCCGCACAGCAAGATCAAGTCGCACATCGCGGAGATCCTCCAGCAGGAGGGCTACATCACCGGCTGGAAGGTCGAGGACGCCGAGGTCGGCAAGAACCTCACCCTCGAGCTGAAGTTCGGCCCGAACCGTGAGCGCTCGATCGCCGGTATCAAGCGGATTTCGAAGCCGGGCCTGCGGGTCTACGCAAAGTCCACCAACCTGCCGAAGGTGCTCGGCGGCCTGGGCGTGGCGATCATCTCCACGTCGCACGGGCTCCTCACCGACAAGCAGGCCGGCAAGAAGGGCGTGGGTGGGGAAGTCCTCGCCTACGTCTGGTAACAGGGAACGGAGGAACAGGTCAATGTCGCGCATTGGCAAGCTGCCCATCCAGGTTCCCGCTGGTGTGGACGTCACCATCGATGGCCGGACGGTCGCCGTGAAGGGCCCCAAGGGCTCTCTCTCGCACACCGTTGCCGCGCCGATCGAGGTCGCCCGGGGTGAGGACAACAACCTCGTTGTCACCCGCCCGAACGACGAGCGTCAGAACAAGGCCCTGCACGGCCTGTCCCGCACGCTGGTGGCGAACATGATCACCGGCGTGACCCAGGGCTACAGCAAGGCGCTCGAGATCAGCGGTGTCGGCTACCGAGTCCAGGCGAAGGGCTCCAACCTGGAGTTCGCGCTGGGCTACAGCCACCCGATCCTGGTTGAGGCCCCGGAAGGCATCACCTTCAAGGTGGAATCCCCGACCAAGCTGAGCGTCGAGGGCATCGACAAGCAGAAGGTCGGCGAGGTCGCCGCGAACATCCGCAAGCTGCGCAAGCCCGACCCGTACAAGGCCAAGGGCGTCAAGTACGCGGGCGAGGTCATCCGCCGCAAGGTCGGAAAGGCTGGTAAGTAAGCCATGACATACGGTGTGAAGATCGCTAAGGGCAACGCCCGCAAGGCCGCTGCCGTCAAGCGCCGTCACATCCGCGTGCGGAAGCGGATTTCCGGTACGCCGGTCCGTCCCCGCCTGGTCGTGACGCGCTCCAACCGTCACATCGTGGCTCAGGTCATCGACGACATCGCGGGCCACACCCTGGCCTCGGCGTCGACCCTGGACACCACCATCCGTGGCGGCGAGGGCGACAAGAGCTCCCAGGCGAAGCAGGTCGGCGCGCTGGTGGCCGAGCGTGCGAAGGCCGCGGGTGTCGAGGCCGTCGTGTTCGACCGCGGTGGCAACCAGTACGCCGGGCGGATCGCCGCTCTGGCGGACGCGGCCCGCGAGGCCGGGCTGAAGTTCTGAGCCCCGGTTCCAACGCGAAACGGAAACGAGAGAGGTAAATCCAATGGCTGGACCCCAGCGCCGCGGTGGCGGCGCCGGTGGCGGCGAGCGGCGGGACCGGAAGGACCGGCGGGACGGCGGCGCAGCTGCCGAGAAGACCGCTTACGTCGAGCGCGTTGTCGCGATCAACCGCGTCGCCAAGGTTGTGAAGGGTGGTCGTCGCTTCAGCTTCACCGCGCTGGTCGTGGTGGGCGACGGTGACGGCACCGTGGGTGTCGGTTACGGCAAGGCCAAGGAGGTGCCGGCCGCCATCGCCAAGGGTGTGGAGGAGGCCAAGAAGCACTTCTTCAAGGTCCCCCGGATCCAGGGCACCATCCCGCACCCGATTCAGGGCGAGAAGGCCGCGGGTGTCGTGCTGCTCAAGCCGGCGTCGCCCGGTACCGGTGTGATCGCCGGTGGCCCGGTGCGTGCCGTGCTGGAGTGCGCGGGCATCCACGACGTGCTCAGCAAGTCGCTCGGCTCGTCGAACCCGATCAACATCGTGCATGCCACGGTGGCCGCTCTCCAGGGCCTTCAGCGCCCCGAAGAGATCGCCGCCCGTCGTGGTCTGCCGCTCGAGGACGTCGCCCCCGCCGCTCTGCTGCGGGCGCGTGCCGGGGTGGGTGTGTGAGCATGGCCCGCCTCAAGATCACGCAGACGAAGTCGTACATCGGCAGCAAGCAGAACCACCGCGACACTCTGCGTTCGCTCGGGCTGAAGAAGCTCGGCGACGTGGTTGTCAAGGAGGACCGCCCCGAGTTCCGCGGCATGGCGACCACCGTGCGGCACCTCGTGACGGTCGAGGAGGTCGACTGACATGGCGGAGAACAACCCGCTGAAGGTCCACAACCTCCGGCCCGCCCCGGGCGCCAAGACCGCCAAGACCCGTGTCGGTCGTGGTGAGGCGTCCAAGGGTAAGACCGCTGGTCGTGGCACCAAGGGCACCAAGGCCCGCTACCAGGTTCCGGAGCGCTTCGAGGGCGGGCAGATGCCCCTCCACATGCGTCTCCCGAAGCTCAAGGGCTTCAAGAACCCCTTCCGCACCGAGTACCAGGTCGTGAACCTGGACAAGCTGGCCGCGCTCTACCCGCAGGGTGGCGAGGTCACGGTGGCCGATCTGGTCGCCAAGGGTGCGGTTCGCAAGAACCAGCTCGTCAAGGTGCTGGGCACCGGTGAGCTCTCGGTGGCGCTCCAGGTGACGGTCGACGCCGTCTCCGGTTCCGCCAAGGAGAAGATCACCGCTGCCGGTGGCACTGTCACCGAGCTCGTCTGAGCACGGTGCACAACTGGCCGGGGATGCCCCAGTTCTGGGGCATCCCCGGTTGGTCGTTCCAAGGGGAGCCAGGTCGCCGGTAAGGTGGCGTGCGTTGTTACCGTCCGCGCGGTACGTCTTCGTGCGGGTCCTGGCTGATAAGTATTCGTCGATCCTCAAGACCGTCACCTCTCGCGCATGCACGCGGGGGGCGCAGGAGGCACCGTGCTCACCGCGTTCGCCCGAGCGTTCAAGACGCCCGACCTGCGCAAGAAGCTGCTGTTCACGCTGGGCATCATCGTGCTCTTCCGGCTCGGACAACATGTCCCGCTGCCGGGCATCGAATATAAGAACGTCCAGACGTGCATGGATCTGGCAAAGGGCCAGCAGGGCCTCTTCGGCCTGGTCAACATGCTCAGCGGCGGCGCGCTCCTTCAGATCACCATCTTCGCACTGGGGATCATGCCGTACATCACGGCGAGCATCATCCTCCAGCTGCTGACCGTGGTGATCCCGCGCCTCGAAGCCCTCAAGAAGGAGGGCCAGGCCGGTCAGGCGAAGATCACGCAGTACACCCGGTATCTGACCGTGGCCCTCGCGGTTCTCCAGGGCACCGGGCTGGTGGCCACCGCCCGCAGCGGCCAGCTCTTCCAGAGCTGCCCGGTCGGCAATCAGATCGTCCGTGACGACACGATCTTCACCACCGCGGTGATGGTCATCACGATGACCGCCGGTACCGCGCTGATCATGTGGCTCGGAGAGCTGATCACCGACCGCGGCATCGGCAACGGCATGTCGATCCTGATGTTCATCTCGATCGCCGCCGCCTTCCCCGGTTCCATGTGGAGCATCCGGCAGCAGGGCAAGATCCTCGGCGGCTGGCTGGAGTTCAGCCTCGTCATCGCCTGTGGTCTGGCCATGGTCGGCCTCGTGGTCTTCGTCGAGCAGGCACAGCGCCGGATCCCGGTGCAGTACGCCAAGCGCATGATCGGCCGTCGCTCGTACGGCGGTACGTCCACCTACATCCCGGTGAAGGTCAACCAGGCGGGTGTGGTCCCCGTGATCTTCGCCTCATCGCTGCTCTACATTCCGGCGCTGATCGTCCAGTTCAGTCAGTCCAAAGCGGGCTGGGCGAACTGGATCTCGCAGAACTTCGTCAAGGGCGACCACCCCATTTACATCGCCACGTACTTCCTGCTGATCGTCTTCTTCGCCTTCTTCTACGTCGCCATCAGCTTCAACCCCGAAGAAGTTGCCGACAACATGAAGAAGTATGGTGGGTTCATCCCGGGTATTCGGGCTGGTCGTCCCACTGCGGAGTATCTGAGCTACGTGCTGAATCGCATCACGTGGCCCGGCGCGCTCTATCTGGGGTTGATCGCCCTCGTGCCCACGGTGGCACTGGTGACGCTCAACGCCAATCAGAACTTCCCGTTCGGCGGCACGAGCATCCTGATCATCGTGGGTGTCGGCCTGGAGACCGTGAAGCAGATCGAGAGCCAGCTTCAGCAGCGACACTACGAAGGGTTCCTCCGCTGATGCGAATCGTCCTCGTCGGGCCTCCTGGAGCCGGCAAGGGTACGCAGGCCGCGTACCTCGCCGAGAATCTGTCGATCCCGCACATCTCCACGGGCGACCTGTTCCGCGCCAACATCAGCCAGGGCACACCGCTCGGCAAGCAGGCGCAGGAGTACATGCGGGCCGGTCAGCTGGTCCCGGACGAGGTCACCATCGGCATGGCCGAGGACCGGATGAACCAGTCGGACGCCGCCGGGGGCTTCCTGCTCGACGGCTTCCCCCGGAACCTGGTCCAGGCCGAGGCCCTGGACCGCTACCTCGGCGAGCACGACCTCTCGCTGGACGCGGTGCTGGACCTCGAGGTCCCCGAGGCCGAGGTGGTCAAGCGCATCGCCGGCCGCCGGACCTGCCGTAACGACAGCGCGCACACCTTCCACGTGGAGTACAAGCAGCCGCGGACCGAGGGCGTGTGCGACGAGTGCGGCGGTGAGCTGTACCAGCGCGAGGACGACAGCGAGGAGACGGTCCGCAAGCGGTTGGAGGTCTACCACCGCGAGACGGAGCCGATCATCGACTACTACAAGTCCAAGGGCCTGGTCGTGACGATCTCGGCGCTCGGCAAGGTGAACGAGGTCACCCAGCGGGCCATGGACGCCCTGGCCGCCAAGGCGGCCTGAGCAAGCGGTGCCGGTCACGGCCGCGACGCCCGCCAGGGCGTCGCGGCCGTACTGTTGCAGAGACAGCGGAAACGCGGAAGGCAGGACGATGGTGGAGATCAAGACCCCCGAGCAGATCGCGAAGATGCGCGAGGCGGGGCTGGTCGTCGCCGCCATCCACGAGGCGACGCGGGGGGCCGCCGTCCCGGGTGCCTCCACCAAGGACCTCGACGACGTCGCCCGCAAGGTGATCGCCGACCACGGTGCCAAGTCGAACTTCCTGGGCTACGGCGGCTTCCCGGCCACCATCTGCACCTCGGTGAACGAGGTCGTGGTGCATGGCATCCCGGACCGGGAGACCGTGCTCAAGGACGGCGACATCATCTCCATCGACGCGGGCGCGATCATCGACGGCTGGCACGGCGACGCCGCCTTCACCGTCTTCGTCGGCGAGGGCCACGACCCGGAGTTGCACGAGCTGAGCCGGGTCACCGAGGAGTCGATGTGGGCCGGGATCGCCGCGGTCCGCAAGGGCAACCGGCTGGTCGACATCTCCAAGGCGATCGAGGGCTACATCCGCCGCCAGCCGCGTCCCGCCTCCGGCAAGTACGGGATCATCGAGGACTACGGCGGCCATGGCATCGGCAGCCAGATGCATATGGACCCGCATCTGCTGAACTATGTCTCCCGTAAGCGCGGCAAGGGGCCGAAGCTGGTGCCCGGCTTCTGCATCGCGATCGAGCCCATGGTGAGCCTGGGCACCGCGAAGACCCATGTCCTGGCCGACGACTGGACCGTCAAGACCGACGACGGGACCTGGTCCAGCCACTGGGAGCACTCGGTCGCGCTGACCGAGGAGGGGCCGCTGGTGCTGACCGCCGTGGACGGCGGCAAGGCCAAGCTGGCCGAGCTGGGCATCGAGACCGCCCCCGACCCGCTGGCGTGAAGTGCGCTCCGCGCGCCCTACCCGTGGGCGTGAATCGTGGCATAAAGATCTCAGGTTCCGGGCATGCTGCCCTGATTCGTGTTTCGGGATGCGCTGACGTAGACTGACACGTCGGCTCACGCATGCCCTCCCGCATGTCGCGAGCCGATCAAGGTAGCCGATCCCGAAAGCAGGACATGGCCAAGAAGCAAGGCGCCATCGAAATCGAGGGCACCGTGATCGAGTCTCTGCCGAACGCGATGTTCAAGGTGGAGCTCCAGAACGGTCACAAGGTCCTCGCGCACATCAGCGGCAAGATGCGGATGCACTACATCCGCATCCTGCCCGATGACCGGGTCGTGGTGGAGCTGTCTCCTTACGACCTGACGCGCGGACGGATCGTCTACCGCTACAAGTAGATCTCACGACCCGGAGAACCTCACATCCCATGAAGGTCAAGCCGAGCGTCAAGAAGATCTGCGACAAGTGCAAGGTGATCCGCCGCCACGGCCGGGTCATGGTCATCTGCGACAACCTGCGCCACAAGCAGCGCCAGGGCTGACGCACGCCGGCCGCAGACCTGCACCTCTCGCAGCAATCTTCGCGCGACGTAACGATACGTACATACGCAGTCACCCGTTCCCGTTCCCTCGGGGACGACACCCCCGGTCGGAGGCCGGGGACCCGGCTCCAGAGCCGGGAGCGGTGCTGCGGAAGACCTCCGACAAACATCTGGAGCCAGATTCATGGCACGCCTCGCAGGCGTTGATCTCCCGCGCGAAAAGCGCGTCGAGGTCGCCCTCACCTACGTCTTCGGCATCGGTCGCACCCTTGCCCAGCAGACGCTCGCCAACACCGGTGTGAACCCGGACACCCGCGTTCGCGACCTGGCCGAAGAGGACCTGGTCAAGCTCCGCGAGTACGTGGACAACAACTTCAAGACCGAGGGTGACCTCCGTCGCGAGATCCAGGCCGACATCCGCCGCAAGGTCGAGATCGGCTGCTACCAGGGTCTGCGTCACCGCCGTGGCCTGCCCGTCCACGGCCAGCGCACCAGCACCAACGCCCGCACCCGCAAGGGCCCGCGTCGCGCGATCGCCGGTAAGAAGAAGCCGGGCAAGAAGTAGTCCTCACCGGACGCTGCCAAGCGGTCCGAGCTGTAGGACCGACCACCTCCACGGGAGAATTCAGGAATGCCTCCGAAGAGCAGGACGGCCGGCGCCAAGAAGGTGCGCCGCAAGGAAAAGAAGAACGTCGCCCACGGGCACGCTCACATCAAGAGCACGTTCAACAACACCATCGTCTCGATCACCGACCCGACCGGGAACGTGATCTCTTGGGCCTCGGCCGGCCACGTCGGCTTCAAGGGCTCGCGCAAGTCCACTCCGTTCGCCGCGCAGATGGCCGCCGAGTCGGCCGCCCGTCGCGCCCAGGAGCACGGCATGCGCAAGGTCGATGTGTTCGTCAAGGGTCCCGGCTCCGGCCGTGAGACCGCGATCCGCTCGCTCCAGGCCACCGGCCTGGAGGTGGGCTCGATCCAGGACGTCACCCCGACCCCGCACAACGGCTGCCGTCCGCCGAAGCGCCGGCGCGTCTGACCGTCGCGGCGGGCAGCAACAGCTGATCGTCGAGCACTACGCCAGGTAGTAGCTGCGGCGAGACGGGCGGTACGGGGCCGATCGGCACGTACCGCCCGTACCATTGAAGGGTTCGGCGTCAAATAGCGGGCGCCGGAGACTGGAGGCAAAACCCATGCTGATCGCTCAGCGTCCCTCGTTGACCGAAGAGGTCGTCGACGAGTTCCGCTCCCGGTTCGTGATCGAGCCGCTGGAGCCGGGCTTCGGCTACACCCTCGGAAACTCCCTGCGTCGTACGCTCCTCTCCTCGATCCCCGGTGCCGCGGTCACCAGCATCCGGATCGACGGGGTCCTGCACGAGTTCACCACCGTGCCGGGCGTCAAGGAGGACGTCACCGACCTCATCCTCAACATCAAGCAGCTCGTCGTCTCCTCGGAGCACGACGAGCCGGTCGTGATGTACCTGCGCAAGCAGGGCCCCGGCCTGGTCACCGCCGCGGACATCGCCCCGCCGGCCGGTGTCGAGGTGCACAACCCGGACCTGGTCCTGGCCACGCTCAACGGCAAGGGCAAGCTGGAGATGGAGCTGACCGTCGAGCGCGGTCGCGGCTATGTCTCCGCCGTCCAGAACAAGCAGGTCGGCCAGGAGATCGGCCGGATCCCGGTCGACTCGATCTACTCGCCGGTGCTCAAGGTCACGTACAAGGTCGAGGCGACCCGTGTCGAGCAGCGCACCGACTTCGACAAGCTGATCGTCGACGTCGAGACCAAGCAGGCCATGCGCCCGCGCGACGCCATGGCGTCGGCCGGTAAGACCCTGGTCGAGCTGTTCGGCCTGGCCCGCGAGCTCAATGTGGACGCCGAGGGCATCGACATGGGCCCGTCCCCGACGGACGCCGCCCTGGCCGCCGATCTGGCGCTGCCGATCGAGGAGCTCGAGCTCACCGTCCGCTCGTACAACTGCCTCAAGCGTGAGGGCATCCACTCGGTGGGCGAGCTGGTGGCCCGCTCCGAGGCGGACCTGCTGGACATCCGCAACTTCGGCGCCAAGTCGATCGACGAGGTCAAGGCGAAGCTGGCCGGGATGGGCCTGGCGCTCAAGGACAGCCCGCCCGGATTCGACCCGACCGCCGCCGCCGACGCCTTCGGCGCCGACGACGACGCGGACGCCGGTTTCGTCGAGACCGAGCAGTACTGATCGCTGCCCCGACGCTGGGGCTGAGGCGCTGTCCTCAATCGCCGGACGGGCTCGATTTCGCTGAGCTTGATCGAGTCCGTGCGGCGGGCGACAAAGATTTCCGGCGGGCGGCCGCTCGCCGGTAACTGACACCGGTACCTCATACGGCCGGTGCAGACATCGAGGAGAAACACCATGCCGAAGCCCACCAAGGGCGCCCGTCTGGGCGGCAGCGCCGCGCACGAGCGGCTCATGCTGGCGAACCTCGCCACCGCGCTGTTCGAGCACGGCCGGATCACCACCACCGAGGCCAAGGCCCGCCGCCTGCGCCCGGTCGCGGAGAAGCTGGTCACCAAGGCGAAGAAGGGCGACCTTCACAACCGCCGTCTGGTGCTCCAGACCATCCGTGACAAGAGCGTCGTGCACACCCTCTTCACCGAGATCGGGCCGCGCTACGACAACCGGCCGGGTGGCTACACCCGTATCACCAAGATCGGTAACCGTCGTGGCGACAACGCCCCGATGGCGGTCATCGAGCTGGTCGAGGCGCTGACCGTGCAGCAGGAGGCCGTCGGCGAGGCCGAGGCCGCCACCAAGCGTTCCGCCAAGGACGTCGCCGGTGACCAGGCCGTCGCGGACCTGAAGAAGGACGAGGCCACCGAGGCTCCGGCCGAGGAGTCGAAGGACGCCTGAGCCCACTCCCCGCGCGAGCGGGGGTGAGCCGGACGCCTGAGCCGTCTGACGGCCGCACGGAGGGCCCGCCCCAAGCACAGGGGCGGGCCCTTCCGTATGTCCCGTGTATCGAGAGGAACTGTGGTGAGTGACGAGGCGGCGCCCGGCTTCGTACGGGTCCGGCTGGACCTGAGCTACGACGGCGCGGACTTCTCGGGCTGGGCGAAACAGCGCGAGCGGCGCACCGTACAGGGCGAGCTGGAGTCCGCCCTGCGCACGGTCACCCGTGCGTCCGAGAGCTATGAGCTGACCGTCGCGGGCCGTACCGACGCGGGGGTGCACGCCCGTGGCCAGGTCGCCCATGTCGATCTGCCGGAGCCGCTGTGGGCCGAGCACCGGGACAAGCTGCTGCGCCGTCTCGCCGGACGGCTGCCGCATGACGTCCGCGTCCGGCGGGTCGGCGAGGCGCCCGCCGGTTTCAACGCCCGCTTCTCCGCGATCTGGCGCCGCTACGCCTACCGCGTCTCCGACCACCCCGGCGGTGTGGATCCGCTGCTGCGCGGCCATGTGCTGTGGCACGACTGGCCGCTGGACGTGGACGCGATGAACGCCGCGTCCGAGCGGCTGCTGGGCGAACACGACTTCGCGGCCTACTGCAAGCGCCGCGAGGGGGCCACCACCATCCGCACCCTTCAGCGGCTGAGCTGGGAGCGCGGCCCGGACGGCATCATCACCGCCACCGTGCGCGCGGACGCCTTCTGCCACAACATGGTCCGCTCGCTGGTCGGTGCGCTGCTCTTCGTCGGGGACGGGCACCGCCGGGCGGACTGGCCCGGTGCGGTGCTGGCCGCCGGTGTGCGCGACTCCGCCGTCCATGTCGTCCGCCCCCACGGGCTGACCCTGGAAGAGGTCGGCTACCCTGCCGACGACCAACTCGCCGCCCGTAACCGCGCGTCCCGCAACAAGCGCACGCTGCCGGGTGCGGCCTCCGCGGAGGATCTGGCCGCGGGGTGCTGCTGAGGTCCGTTCCACACCGGGCAGGTGTGAGGTGTGCGGACGGGGGTACTCGGCGCCGCGCATGGTGTCGGAAGTCGACTGAACACAGAGGAAGGCGGAGGTATGGGTATGGCGGGAGGGACGGGAACCGTCTTCCGGGGCATCTGGAAGATCGATAGCATTTGCCGTCCGGCAACGGAGCGCAGGCTGCCGCGGAAGGGGCGCGCGTGAGTACCAGTGAGGCCGCCGCACGGGAACGCCTGACCAGGGCGGTGCGGGAGCGGGACGCGGAAATCGCGGACCGCTGGGTGGAGTTGCAGCTGGAGCAGGCGCTGCTGGGCACGGACATCAGCGAGGCCGAACTCCGCGAAGAGGCCGACGCGTTGATCGACGCGCTCCTCCCCGGGCTGGAGAGCGGAACGCCGGTGGACCGCGTGGTCACCTCCAACCCGGGACTCCAGGAAGCGGTGGTGCGGCTGTCGATGCGCCGGGCGCGCGGCGGGGCCACCCCGACGGCGACCTCGCTCGCGGTGCTCGCGCTCAAGGAGGCGCTGCTCAAGGCGGTGCAGCGGGACACCCGGGACGCGGAGGAGCTGTTCGCGTCGGCGGTGTTCATCAACCGGCTGCTGGATGTGGCCGGAGCGCTGTCCTTCGAGACCTATGTCGAGGGCCGCGAGGAGATCATCCGGCGGCAGAGCCAGCAGTTGATGGAGCTGTCGACGCCGGTGGTGCGGCTGTGGCGGCAGGTGCTGGCGGTGCCGTTGATCGGCACGCTGGACACCGCCCGGACGCAGGTGGTGATGGAGAACCTGCTCCAGGCCATACAGGATCACGAGGCGCTGGTCGCGATCGTGGACATCACCGGTGTGCCCACGGTGGACACCGCGGTCGCCCAGCATCTGATGCAGACGGTCAACGCGGTACGGCTGATGGGCGCGGACTGTGTGATCAGCGGGGTCCGCCCGTCGATCGCGCAGACCATCGCCCAGCTCGGCATCGATCTGTCCGCCATCCTCACCCGGGCGACGCTGGCCGACGCGCTGGCGGCCGCGATCAAGCTGATCGACGGCCCGGGTCCGGACGGGGAAGAGGGCGAGCGCCGGTGACCGGTCCCCGCCCGGCGGGCGTGCCGATTCTGCGGCTGGGTGATGTGCTGGTCACCGGGTTGCTCAATGAGCTGGACGACTCGGCCGCCATCGCCTTCACCGAGGAGCTGACCGAGCGCATCTCGGCGGAGGGCGCCCGCGGGGTGCTCATCGACATCTCACGGCTGGAGATCATCGACTCCTTCGTGGCACGCACCCTGATGGAGCTGACCACCGTGGCCAGGCTGCTGGGAGCGCGGGTCATCGTGGCGGGGATGCGGCCACCGGTGGCGATCACCCTGGTCGAGCTGGGCATCGAGCTCGTCGGTGTGGAGACCGCGCTCAACCCGGAGCAGGGACTGGCCGCGCTGGGGTGGCGTCAGGCCGGAGAGTCCGTGGAAGGGTCCCGGCGTGGCGCCGCCCGGTGAGTCCGCCCTGGCGTCGTGGGTGACGGCGGTGCCCACGGTCGCGGAGGAGGGGGCGCCCGCGCCGACCACCCATGTGGTGCGGACCGAGGAGGACCTGCTGACGGTCCGGCACGCGGTACGCGCGGCCACCGTGGAGGTCGGCTTCGGTCTTGTGGACCAGACCCGGGTGGTCACCGCGGCGAGCGAGCTGGCCCGTAACGCGTATGTCCACGGCGGCGGTGGCACCGTCACCCTCGAGTATCCGCGGCGTCCGGGCGCCCGGGGACTGCGGCTGGTGGTCCAGGACGACGGACCGGGTATCGCGGATCTGGACGCGGCGCTGACCGACGGCTTCACCACGGGCTCGGGTCTGGGTCACGGACTGGGCGGCGCCCGGCGGCTGATGGACGACTTCACGGTGCGGACCGGCCCCGGCGAGGGCACCGTGGTGACCGTCACCCGCTGGACGGCCCGGTGATCCGCACCAGCACCTCGCCCACCGCCGCCGTACGGATCGACCACCACAGCGCGGTGCACCTGGCCGCGGCGACCGCGCGCGATGTGGCGCGGGAGCGCGGGCTGCCGGGTGCGCTGCCCGACCAGGCGGCGGTGATCGCGTCGGAGCTGGCGAGCAACCTCGACAAGCACGCCAGCGACGGCACGCTCTACATCCAGCCGACCCCGTTCGGCGCCGGGGTGGAGATACTGGCCGCCGACCGCGGCCCGGGGATGCCGGAGCTGGAGCGCTGTCTGTCCGACGGCTACACCACGGCGGGAACGCTGGGGGTGGGGCTGGGCGCGGTGAGCAGGCTGGCCACGCACTTCCTCATCCGCACCGGGACCGGTGGTGGCGGGGGGACCTGGGCCTGCGCCCGGCTCACCCCGCCCGGCGAGCGCGAGACCGGGTTCCAGGACGTGGGCTCGGTGTGTCTGGCGGTGGACGGCGAGGAGGAGTGCGGTGACGCCCGCGCCGCCGTCCAGACCGGGGAGACCCGCACCGCGGTCGTCGTGGACGGGCTGGGCCACGGCCCGCAGGCGGCCGAGGCGTCCCAGGCGGCGCTGCGGTCGTTCCTCGCCGACCCCGGACGGCCGCTGCCCGAGCTGCTCACCGCCATGAACCGCGCGCTGCGCCGTACCCGCGGCGCGGCCGTCGGGCTGCTGCGGCTGCGCCCGGAGGGCGCCGACTACTGCGGGATCGGCAACGTCCGCGCGCTGACCCTCTCCCATGAGGGGGTGCGCAACCGGCTGACCGGACAGCCCGGGGTGGTCGGCTGGAGCATGCCGACGCCGCGGGCCCACGGCTTCGCGGTGCCACCGGGCGCCACGGTGGTGCTGTACAGCGACGGCATCGACTGCGGCTGGGCACGCGAGCCGTCGCCCTCCCTGCTCCGCCTTCCGCCGCCCCTGCTGTCCGCGGCGCTCGCCCATGGCCATCGCCGGCTGCGCGATGACGCGACCGTCCTCGCGACCCGGTCCCCACAGACACCGAGGCTTCCATGACGACCCGGACCGCCGGATGCGCCACCAAGGCGGAGCTGAGCCGGGCCATACGGCGGCTGGCCCGGGAGCACGGCCTGGACCCCGTGCTGCGGGGGCGGCTGGTGCTGTCGGCCACCGAGGTCGCGGCGGAGGCCGTACGGACGGCCGAGGGCACCAGCGTGACCTGGTCGTTCGAACCGGACCGGAACGCGCGCGGCAGCGGGCTCGGCCTGCTCACGGTCACCCTGCGCACCACCCGCCCCCCGGCCCCGCGCTCGGTGACCGAGCTGCCGCTGCCCGCCGACGCGGTGCACGGCCTGGACGTGGTGTGGCGGGTTCCGGCCCGCGCGGCGGCACCCGCACCCAAGGGCGGCCCTTCCGGCGCCGGCCCCGCGGGCGGCTCCGCCAACGGCAGCGGTCCGGCCGACGACGCCGCGCTCGCCGACGAGGAACTGCGGGCGGTGATGGCCCGCGCCGACGGACTCACCGCCGAGCACCGCAGGCTGAAGGACGAACTGGAGGAGACCAACAGCGGGGTTCTCGCGCTCTACGTCCAGCTCGACGAGCGCGACGAGCAGTTGCGCACCGCCCACGGCCAGACCCTGCGCGAGCTCGAGGACGCGCTGCGCCCCTCCCCGCTGGAGGTCGAGGGGCTCGAACTCGCCGTCCACTACGCGCCCGCGGGCACCGACGCCCCCACCGGCGGGGACCTCTACGACTGGTTCGTCCTGCCCGACGGCACCGTCCACATCACCATCGTGGACGCCCTCGGCCACGGGGTGACCAGTACGCGCAGCGCGCTCAATGTCACCCACGCGGTGCGCACCCTGGCCCTGGAGGGCCACCACCTCCAGTCGATCGTGGCGCGGACCGATGAGATCCTGCTGCCCTTCGACCGGAGTGTGATGGCCACCGTGCTGCTGGCCCGGGTGAATCCGGCCACCGGTGAGCTACGGGTGGCCAACGGCAGCCATCCCCCCGCGCTGCTGCTGCGGGAGGACGGAACGGCCCGTTATCTGGAGGCCCGTGGGCGCGGAATCGGTTTTCCGCTGCCCGGCAGCGACCGGTTGCTCAGCGAGCGGCTGGCCCCGGGCGACCTCCTGCTGCTCTACACCGACGGGCTCACCGAGAGCCGGAGGGACCCGATCGAGGGCGAGAAGCGGCTGATCGAGGCGGCGCGAAGCCATCGGGACCGTCCGACGGCGGATATCCCCGGCGCGATCGCCGGGGATATGCACACCGTGATCCTCCATCCGGACGACACCCTCGCCCTGGCCGTCCGGCTCACCGGCGGCTGATCACCCGATCAGCCGCCGGCGGCCGGGTGATCACCGGGCCGGGCCCAGCCGCTGCCCCGGGATCCGGCCGGTGCGCTGACCGCCCCGGCTCTGCCGCGGCAGCACCGGCCGCCGCGACGGGTACCGGCGGCGCGGACCCTTGTCATGGGGCTGGGAGCGGACCAGCTCCTCGAACAGGGCGCGGGCGGAGACCAGGGCCTCCCGCATCCGCTCCGTCTCGACCTGTCCGCCGCCACGCGTCCGCGCGGCCATCAGATGCAGCTGACGGTAGCCGTCGACAACATGGGCGTGGCGGACGGACATCGCGTCCACCTGCTCCTCGTGGGACTCCGAGCCGTAACCGCGCTCGACGGCCAACTCACCGAGCAGCCGGTCGGCTTCCCGCAGCGCGTGGGCGGGGGCGTCGACGAACTGCTCCTGAAGACCCGCCCACCGTGCCGCGTACTGCTCACGGGCCTCCGGTGACAGGCGCTGTATCGGCAGATTGCCGTAGTGCCGGACCCGCTCGCTCAGCTCCCACTGGGCAGCTTTCTCATCGCCGTTGTGCCGGGAGACGGCCCGGGCGTATTCGGGGCCGAACCGGTTCATCAGACCGCTGCGGCCGCTCTGGCGGACCGCGGGGGCGAACGCCAGCGCCGCCATGGCTCCCAGGGCCGCCACCAGGATGACGAGCGTAACTGTTGACATCGTTATGCCTTCCGCAGAGGTTTCCTCGCTCGAGGCTGATATCACCGAGTGTTACCGGGGTGGGCCGGGCCAAACAAACTCCGTTCGGTTGGCTGCCTCAATTCACCGTGGCGGGGCATGCGATGGCCAGGTCACCGGCCCGGGTGAGATAGGGGCGCACCCCGTGTGCCGCCGGGTACAGGTCGGTCCGGTCGCGGTCGAGCACATCACCGGTGATCCGGCCGAGGGAGATCGGCACGGTGGAGTCGGGGGACTTACGCAGCGTCAGCCCCCACTCCGCGGATCCGGTGCCGTCGTCGCGGGCGGCGTGGACGTGTGCGTAGGGGAGGGTGAAGCGGAACCGTCCGCGGTCCAGGACGGTGACGTCCGCGTACAGGGCGCGGCAGCCGCCGCGGGGGGTGGCGACGGCCCGCGGGGCGGCGCCGGGGCCGAAGAGCACACCGTGCAGCGTGCCTTCGACGGTGAGTCCGTCCGGCCCGGCCTGGATCTCCCGTGCTTCGGCGTGGCACGGGCGGCGCCAGGCGCGCAGCGCGAGATGGCCGTCGACGGTCGGATAGGGGATCCACCAGCAGAACGGCGAGCCGGGCAGCGGCTCCAGGCCGAGCAGCCCGCGCCCTTCCGCGTAGGCGCACCGGACGCGGCGGCGGGCACCGTCGGAGGGGCGTACGACATGGAGGTCCCAGCGGCCCTCGGCGAGGTCCAGGGCGCCGCGGTCGAGGGTCGCCGTCCACGGCTCGGCGGGCGCGGCCGGGGGGAGAAGGGGCACCCGGACCGGTTCGCCGCCGCCGCCGTCGTCGGTGGCGCGGCGGGTGAGGGTGAGCGCGAGACCGCTGCCGTGGACGCCGTCGGGCTCGACGCGTAACACCAGCCGTCCGTCGGGGGTGACCCGGCAGCCCGCGACGGGGCGCAGCGGTTTGCGGATCAGCGCTCTGACCGCGCCCTTGAGGGAGGCCAGCGGGGTACCGGCCGGGCGTCCCGCGCCCGCGGCGCCCGGTAGGAAGGCGCCGGTGGTATACCGGGTGGCGGCGGTCGCGGGGGCCGGTGTGCCGCGTGCGGCGCGGAGTTCGGCGAAGAGTTCCTCGTATGCGGCGGCCACCCGTTCCGGCGCGTACCGCCGGGCGGACTCACGGGCCGCGCCGGCCATGGCGCGGCGCAGCGCGTCGTCCTCGATCAGGGTGAGCAGCCCCTTGGCGATGCCGTCGGCGTCACCGGGCGGGACCAGCAGCCCGTCCCGGCCGTCGGTGATGATCTCGCCGGGGCCGTGCGGGCAGTCGGTGGCGACGACGGGCACTCCGCAGTGCATGGCCTCCACGATCGTCATGCCGAAGGACTCCTCGCGGGAGGTGACGGCGGCGATCGCGCCCTTGGCCCATTCGGTCTCGATGGGGGAGTGGGCGCCCATCAGGGTGATCCGCCCGGTCAGGCCGAGGCCGTCGATCCGGCGGCGCAGCGCGGGCTGTTGGGGGCCGCGGCCGTAGATCCGCAGCCGCCAGTCGGGGTGTTCGGCGGCGACCGTGGCCCAGGCGTCGACCAGCAGGTCATAGCGTTTGACCGGGATCAGCCGCCCGGCGGCGACGACCAGTTTGGCCCGGCCGTCGGAGGGTTCGACACCGGTGGCGGGTACGGCGTTGGGCAGGGCGGTCAGCCGGGTGGCGATCCCGGGCAGCCGGGCGCGGTGGGTGGCGGCGTCGGCCTCGGAGACGGCGGTGTGCGCGTCGAGCCGGGCGATCGCGGTGTCGCAGGCGGCGCGGATCTCGGCCCGGTGGGTGCCGTAGAGCCGGTGCTCCTGGCCGATCCGCAGATAGCGCCCTTCCCGCCCCAGGGCGGCGAGGCAGATGACGAGGCCGGGGCGGGTGGCGATGACCACGTCCGCGTCGGTGCCGTGGAGATGGGCGGCGAGGCGCTCGTCGGTGAGCGCGTTGAAGTTGACCGTGCCGTTCGCCTCGGCGGCGGGGACATGGGCGCTGGGCCGAGTGAGCAGCGGATGGCCGAGATCGGTCGATCCGCCGTCGGGCGCCGGGCGTTGGTCGATCAGGGGTCTGAGCCGGACGGCCGGGTGGAGGGGGAGGCTCGGGGTGTCGACGGTGCGGATGACGGAGACGATCTCCACGCTGTGCCGGGCGGCGAGCGCCCCGGCCACGTTGAAGGTCGACCGGATGGTGCCGCCGATCCCATAGGCGTTGTGCAGCAGAAAAGAAATCTTCATGGTGATGTCCGCGCGGCCCGGTGCGGCTGCCGCGGCGTGCCCCCTTTCCGGATGAGCCCGGTGGTCGGTCGGTAAGACCGGTGGTGGCCGGAGAAGTTGCTCCTGCCAGGCGTGAAGGGGCATACACCACAATGCGGACGCACCATACAACTGTCGGACGGTCCCGGAGGTCCGCGCAGGAACGGGCGATACCGGATCGTGAGGGAATTCCCTTGGTCTGCGCGCCCGTCCGTTGTTGGATGACCCGAAGTAAGTGGGCGGGGGCGTCAATCAAGGATGGACAAAATCGTGATGAAGTCTGGTACGCGTGTTGTTGTCGCGGCCGCGGCGATGGTCGCGGCACTCGGTCTGGTGACGGGGTGCGGCGACGACGACAGTGGCGACGGGGGCGCCAAGGGGGGCGGCGTCAAGGAAGGCCAGTCCGCGGCGGGTAAGCCGCTGTCCGCGGCGCAGCTGGAGAAGGCCGCCGTGACCAAGGCCGACATCAAGGGCTTCCAGATCCAGAAGCTGTCGGAGAAGGAGTTCTCCGACGGCGGCGCGGCCAAGGCGGAGAAGTCCGCCTGCCAGCCGATCGCCTCGCTGATGGGCGCCTCCTTCGACCCCGCCCCGAAGGCCTCCGTCTACCGGACCTACGCCCAGTCCCAGGGCGACAAGCTGGGCGGCTCCGGCATGATCCGGCTCTCCGCCTACGGCGGCGACGACGCGCGGACCACGGTCAAGGATCTGCGCGCCGCCGTCTCGGCCTGCCAGGGCGGATTCGCGGCCAAGGACGGCTCCGGGAAGAAGTCCGACGTCGCCAAGGTGACCCCGGAGACCGACCCGAAGGTGGGCGACGAGTCGCTGTCCTTCAGCCTGGTCGACGCGAGCCGGGAGAAGGCCGTGGTGAAGTTCGCCGTGGCGCGCACCGGTTCCCAGCTGAGCGTGTTCTTCGGGGTGAACCTGACGGACCCCAGCAAGTCCGATGTTCCCGTGGAGCTGTTGAAGGCACAGGTCACCAAGATCGGGAAGGCGAACGCCTCCTGAGCCGGGCCCGCTGACCCGTCCCTCCCGCGCCGCGCCCTCCGGTCCGGTCCGGGGCGGCGCGGGCGTTCAGCCGGTGGCCGAGGCCGCCGCCGACGCCTGTGCGTTGCCCCGGGCCAGGATGCGGCGGAACGCGTAGTCGGCGAGATCGCGCCCGGCCCCCAGCGCCTTGGTGTCCGCATTGGTCACCGACTTGCCCGAGGTGTAGCCGGATATCGTGAAGTAGGCATAGCGGCCGATGGCGTTGGTGGACCTGCGGCACACCGGTCCGTGGCAGTGGTTCACACCGCCCCCGGACAGCGCCGCGACCCCTCCCTCGGCCTGCTTCTTCGCCTTCTCCGCCGCGTCCTTGGTGTCGAAGACGGCGATGCCGACGGTGACCGCGACCCCGTCCCGGGAGTAGCTCGCGCGGAAGAGCTTGCGGCAGCCGTTGCCGGTGAGCGCCGGGCCGAGCCCGCTCTGGGCCACCGAGGCGCAGGCGGAGGTGGCCGAGGTGGCCGCCCTCGTATAGCCGCGCCCCTGGGTGACGGCCTTCTTGTCCGGGAACAGGGTCCCCGCGCTGAGCGGCGCCTTGTCCCGCTTCGCACTGGAGATGATGTCCAGCGGCTTCGGCGGTGCCGGCGGCGCCACATCGGAGAAGCTGGGTTCCGGTGTCGGTGACTCGCTGGGCAGATCCTGCGGTGTGGGCAGCCGGCTCGCCGAGCTGCCGGAGCCCGAACCCTTGTCGTCGCCGCTGGTCACCGCGATCGCCACGATCGCCGCCACGGCGCCCGTGGCCAGCACTCCACCACCGGCCAGCAGCCATTTGCGGCGTCTGCCGCGCGCGGCGGTGTTGTCCGCCAGCGCGTTCCAGTCCGGCGTCGGCGGCTGAGGCGCCCCACCCCTGGGCCCGTACGGTCCCCCTTGCCCAAAGCTCATGGCGCGCATCTTAATCCGCGCAGCTCATAAACCGGTTGGCCGGTCGAGGGCCCCGAGGTCACAATCCGGGCATGGGACATCTGGAAGCGGCACACCTGGAGTACTACCTGCCCGACGGACGGGTGCTGCTCGGCGATGTCTCCTTCCGGGTCGGCGAGGGCGCCGCGGTCGCGCTCGTCGGGGCCAACGGCGCGGGCAAGACCACCCTGCTGCGGCTGATCGCCGGAGAGCTCCAGCCGCACGGCGGGGCGGTGACCGCCAGCGGTGGCCTCGGGGTGATGCCGCAGTTCGTGGGGTCCGTACGGGACGAGCGGACCGTGCGCGACCTGCTGGTGTCCGTCGCCCGGCCGCGGATCCGCCAGGCCGCGAAGGCCGTGGACGACGCCGAGTACGCGATCATGACGCGGGACGACGAGCCCGCCCAGATGGCATACGCCCAGGCGCTCAGCGACTGGGCGGAGGCCGGTGGCTATGAGACCGAGACGGTGTGGGACATGTGCACCGCGGCCGCCCTCGGCGTCCCCTACGAACGCGCCCAGTGGCGTGAGGTGCGCACCCTCTCCGGCGGGGAGCAGAAGCGGCTGGTCCTGGAGTCGCTGCTGCGCGGCACCGACGAGGTGCTGCTGCTGGACGAGCCGGACAACTATCTGGACGTCCCGGGCAAGCGCTGGCTGGAGGAGCGGCTGCGGGAGACCAAGAAGACCGTGTTGTTCGTCTCCCACGACCGGGAGCTGCTGGTCCGCGCCGCCGAGAAGATCATCAGCGTCGAGCCCAGCCCGGCGGGCAGTGACGTCTGGGTGCACGGTGGCGGCTTCGGCAGCTACCACCAGGCCCGCAAGGAGCGCTTCGCCCGCTTCGAGGAGCTGCGCCGCCGCTGGGACGAGGAGCACGCCAAGCTGCGCCGCCTGATGCTCACCTTGAAGCAGAAGGCCGCGTACAACTCGGACATGGCCGGGCGCTACCAGGCCGCCAAGACCCGGCTGCGGAAGTTCGAGGAGGCGGGCCCGCCGCAGGAGCCGCCGCGTGAGCAGGACATCCGGATGCGGCTCAAGGGCGGCCGCACCGGAGTGCGCGCGGTCACCTGCCGGGGGCTGGAGCTCACCGGGCTGATGCACCCCTTCGACCTGGAGGTCTTCTACGGCGAGCGGGTCGCGGTGCTGGGCAGCAACGGCTCCGGGAAGTCGCACTTCCTGCGGCTGCTGGCGGGCGAGGACGTGGCGCACACCGGTGCGTGGAAGCTGGGCGCCCGGGTGGTCCCCGGCCACTTCGCGCAGACCCACGCCCACCCGGAGCTGGTCGGGCGCACCCTGGTGGACATCCTGTGGACCGAGCACGCCCGGGACCGGGGCGCCGCCATGAGCGCGCTGCGCCGCTACGAGCTGGAGCGCCAGGGCGACCAGCCCTTCGACAAGCTCTCCGGCGGACAGCAGGCCCGCTTCCAGATCCTGCTGCTGGAGCTGGCCGGGACCACCGCCCTGCTGCTGGACGAGCCGACGGACAATCTGGACCTGGAGAGCGCCGAGGCGCTCCAGGAGGGACTGGAGCGCTATGACGGCACGGTGCTGTCCGTCACCCACGACCGCTGGTTCGCCCGCTCCTTCGACCGCTTCCTGGTCTTCGGCGCGGACGGGCGGGTCCGCGAGGTCCCGGAGCCGGTCTGGGACGAGGCGCGGGTGGCGCGTAAACGCTGAGTGGCCGGGGTGTGCCCGCGCGGTACGGGGGGTGTTTTGACCCGTCCGGGTGCGGGCCGGTATTCTGCCAGTTCGTTATGCGTATTGGCTTGCTCGTTCTCACGTGAGAGGCCGTTACGCCGGTCCACCGGGCCGATGACCAGCGGCAAGCACCCGGTATGCGTCACCGAGGTGCGGCCAAGGCTGTCGTGATCGTCCGGGTGGCCTTGTCCGGACCCGTCCCCTCGGTCCTCGCGGATCCGGGGAGACCCCACTCACTGAAGAAGCGAAGGCTACGACCGTGCGTACGTACAGCCCCAAGCCCGGCGACGTTCAGCGTCAGTGGCACGTCATCGACGCCGCCGACGTCGTCCTGGGCCGCCTGGCAACCCAGGCTGCCACCCTCCTGCGGGGCAAGCACAAGCCCGTATACGCGCCGCATGTCGACACTGGTGACTTCGTCATCATCATCAACGCCGACAAGGTGCACCTCTCCGGCAACAAGCGGACCCAGAAGCTGGCGTACCGCCACTCCGGATACCCGGGTGGTCTGCGTTCCGTCCGCTACGACGAGCTGCTGTCGAAGAACCCGGAGAAGGCCGTCGAGAAGGCCATCAAGGGCATGCTCCCCAAGAACACCCTGGGCCGTCAGATGCTCTCGAAGCTGAAGGTGTACTCGGGTGACCAGCACCCGCACACCGCTCAGCAGCCGGTCCCGTTCGACATCACCCAGGTCGCGCAGTAGTCCCGGCCACCCCCTAAGACGAAAAGAATCTGAGGAGCATCGTGGCCGAGACCACCGCCGAGACCCCCGTCGAGGTCGAGGAGTACACCACCGAGAGCGTCGAGACGGTCGAGTCGGAGTACACCTCCGAGTCGCTCGCCTCCCGTTTCGGTGACCCGCAGCCGGCCGCCGGCACCGGGCGCCGCAAGAACGCCGTCGCGCGCGTCCGCATCGTGCCGGGCAGCGGGCAGTGGAAGATCAACGGTCGTACTCTTGAGGAGTACTTCCCCAACAAGGTGCACCAGCAGGAAGTCAACGAGCCCTTCAAGGTGCTCGAGCTGGACGACCGCTACGACGTTGTCGCCCGTATCTCGGGTGGCGGCGTCTCCGGTCAGGCCGGTGCGCTGCGCCTGGGCATCGCCCGCGCGCTGAACGAGGCGGACGTGGACAACAACCGCGGCCCGCTGAAGAAGGCCGGCTTCCTGACCCGTGACGACCGCGCCACCGAGCGCAAGAAGGCCGGTCTGAAGAAGGCCCGCAAGGCGCCGCAGTACAGCAAGCGCTAATCCGCCCGAGCCCATCGGCCCAGCGGAATCGCTGTTCATTCGAACGCCCCGGCGGCACCACCCGTGCCCCGGGGCGTTCGGCTATCGCCAGCAGGGGGCGTATACCTACAAGCAAGCTCCTGCCCCCCAGCTCGTAATCTCGGAGGACACCAGTGGGACGACTCTTCGGTACGGATGGTGTACGCGGTGTCGCGAACGCCGGCCTGACGGCTGAGATGGCGCTCGGCCTGTCGGTCGCGGCGGCGCACGTGCTCGCCGAAGCGGGAACCTTCGAGGGCCATCGGCCGGTGGCCGTGGTCGGGCGGGATCCGCGCGCGTCCGGGGAGTTCCTGGAGGCCGCCATGGTGGCGGGGCTGGCCAGTGCCGGGGTGGACGTCCTGCGGGTGGGCGTGCTGCCGACGCCCGCCGTCGCGCATCTCACCGGTGCGCTCGACGCGGACCTCGGGGTGATGCTCTCCGCCAGCCACAACCCGATGCCCGACAACGGCATCAAGTTCTTCGCCCGCGGCGGTCGCAAACTGGCCGACGAGCTGGAGGACCGGATCGAGGCCACCTACCGCGCCCATGCCTCCGGTGAGCCGTGGGACCGGCCGACCGGCGCCGGAGTGGGCCGGGTCCGGGACTACGAGGAGGGCTTCGACAACTACGTCGCCCACCTCGTCAGCGTGCTGCCCAACCGGCTCGACGGGCTCAAGGTCGTCATCGACGGCGCCCACGGTGCCGCCTCCCGGGTCTCCCCGGAGGCGTTCGCCCAGGCCGGGGCCGAGGTCGTCACCATCGGCGCCGAACCGGACGGGCTCAACATCAACGACGGCCACGGCTCCACCCACCTGGCCGAGCTCCAGGCCGCCGTGGTCGAGCACCACGCCGACCTCGGCGTGGCCCACGACGGCGACGCCGACCGCTGCCTGGCCGTGGACGCCACGGGCCGTGAGATCGACGGCGATCAGATCCTCGCCGTCCTCGCCCTCGCCATGCGCGAGGCGGGAACCCTGCGCCACGACACGGTGGTCGGCACCGTGATGTCCAACCTCGGCTTCAAGCTGGCCATGCGGAGGGAGGGGCTCCAGCTCGTCCAGACGGCGGTCGGCGACCGCTATGTGCTGGAGGAGATGAAGCGCCATGACTACGCGCTGGGCGGCGAGCAGTCCGGCCATGTGATCGTCCTGGACCACGCCACGACCGGTGACGGCACCCTCACCGGGCTGCTGCTGGCCGCCCGCGTCGCCGCCACCGGCCGCACCCTGGCCGATCTCGCGGGCGTCATGGAGCGGTTGCCGCAGGTACTGATCAACGTTCCGGACGTGGACAAGTCCCGCGTCGCCTCCAGCGGCGACCTGGCCGCCGCGGTCGCCGAGGCCGAGCGCGAGCTCGGTGAGACCGGCCGGGTCCTGCTGCGCCCCTCCGGCACCGAGCCGCTGGTCCGCGTGATGGTCGAGGCCGCCGATATCGACCAGGCCCGCTCCGTGGCCGGCCGCCTCGCCGACGCCGTGAAGTCGGCCCTGGGCTAGTCCGTACGCCGCACACCCCGGAGGGGCCGCCGGTACGGCGACCCCTCCGCGCGTTCCGCTCCCGGCGCCTCTCGGCTACCCCCGGCGCGGGGTCCGCCGGTGCTGTCTGCCCCAGAGCGCCTTCTGCGCCAGCAGCGTCAGCGTGCCCGCCGCCACGATCCCCGCCAGGTTCACCAACAGCTGTTCGCTCGACCCCGTCATCTGGTCGATGTCGCCGTACCCCAGCGCCACCGCCGCGTTGGCCGCCGCCGGGACCGTGGTCACCGAGATCGCCACCCCCACCAGCGCCCCCGACTTCGCCGACGTCAGCGAGAGCGTTCCGGCGATCCCCGCGAGCACGGCCACCACGAGCGAGAACAGGTCCGGGTTCCAGATGAAGTCGGTGTTCGGGCGGTCCCCCTCCAGCATCTCCCGGTCGAACAGCCCGACCGCGTCCATCACCATGCTGAACGCCGTGGTCAGCGCCATCGCCGCCGCGAACCCCACCAGCAGCGCGACCGCCGAACGGGCGGCCAGCCGGGGGGCCCGCTGGACCAGCGCCGTGCACAGCCCGGCCAGCGGGCCGAACTCCGGGCCGACCGCCATCGCGCCCACGATCAGGATCGCGTTGTCCAGCACCACGCCGCAGGCCGCGATCATCGTCGCCAGGACGAGGAAGGCGAGATAGGTGATGGAGAGCGTGGACTCCTCGTGGGTGGCCTCCGCGAGCTGTTCCCACACCACCGCGTCCGCGCCCTCGCCCGGCGCCTCGTCCTCGGCGGCGTCGGCGCGTCTGGACAGCGACAGATCGATGTTCTCGGCGGTGATCGCCCCGTCCTCGTCGAGCCCCAGACCGCGCAGTTCGTCGATCAGCGGGTCGGCCGACTCCCGCGCCACGTCGCACATCACGAGGTCCCCCGCGGGCTCGCGCGCGGCGCCGGGCAGCACCACCAGATGGGTGGTGCCGACGGTGTCCTCCACGGTGCGCACCACCGCGTCGGTGCGGTCGGCCGGGACGATCAGCCGCAGATGCAGCACGGGCGGGCTCCTCAGAGTTTGCGCAGGGAAAGCCGCTGCACCTTGTGGTCGGGCCCCTTGCGGAGCACGAGCGTGGCACGCCCGCGGGTGGGCTGCACGTTCTGCTGGAGGTTGGGCTTATTGATGGTCCGCCAGATCATCCGGCCGTAGTCCAGCGCCTCCTCCTCGGAGACCTGGGTGTACTTGCGGAAGTACGAGGACGGGTCCTGGAAGGCGGTCTCGCGCAGCTTCCGGAAGCGGCCGAGGTACCAGCTCTCGATATCCGAGGTCCGCGCGTCCACGTAGACGCTGAAGTCGAAGAAGTCGGCGAGCCCGACCCGGGTCCGCCCGTCCGTCCCCGGCAGGGCCGGTTGCAGCACATTGAGCCCCTCGACGATCAGGATGTCGGGGCGGTGCACGGTCAGCCGCTCGTCCGGGACGATGTCGTAGATCAGATGCGAGTAGACCGGCGCGGTGACCTCCGCCCGGCCCGCCTTCACATCGGCGACGAAGCGGGTCAGCGCCCTGCGGTCGTAGGACTCGGGGAACCCCTTGCGGGACATCAGCCCGCGCCGGTGCAGCTCGGCGTTGGGATAGAGGAAACCGTCGGTGGTGATCAGCTCCACCCGCGGATGCTCCGGCCAGCGGGCCAGCAGCGCCTGGAGCAGCCGGGCGGTGGTGGACTTGCCGACCGCGACACTGCCCGCCACCCCGATGACGAAGGGGGTGCCGGGCTGGGTGCCACTGCCCTTCTTGGTGTCGCCGAGGAAGGTGTTGAGCGCGCCGCGCAGCCGTCCGGTGGCCGCGACATAGAGGTTGAGCAGCCGGGACAGCGGCAGATAGACATCCCGCACCTCATCGAGGTCGATGACGTCGCCCAGCCCCCGAAGCCGCTCGACCTCCTCGGCGGTCAGCGGCAGCGGTGTCTTGTCCCGCAGCGCGCTCCACTCCGAGCGTGAGAGATCCACGTACGGGCTGGCCTCGCCCCGCCGCTGCGGCGCGCGCACGGTGCGCGCATCGCGCGCGGTTGACGTGATCACACCTTCATTGTCGGGGCTGGGCCCGGAACTGTGGGGCGGGAGGAGGCGTGGGGTCGGTCACCCCGGGCAGTCCCGGGCGCCTCTGTCAGGGCTTCTCCGCCGCGTGGCCGGTGGCTGATGCGCGGGCCGTCGTCCGTCCCCGTAGGGGTGGGTCGTACGCTGCCTTCATGTGCGGAATCGTTGGTTATGTGGGAGGGCAGTCCGCCCTCGATGTCGTCCTGGCCGGTCTCAAGCGGCTCGAGTACCGCGGCTATGACTCGGCCGGGGTGGCCGTGCTCGCCGACGGGGGGCTTGCCTCCGCCAAGAAGGCGGGCAAGCTCGCCAATCTGGAGAAGGAGCTGGCCGACCGGCCGCTGCCCAGCGGCAGCACCGGGATCGGCCACACCCGGTGGGCGACCCACGGCGGTCCGACCGACGCCAACGCCCATCCGCACCTGGACAACGCGGGCCGGGTCTCCGTGGTCCACAACGGCATCATCGAGAACTTCGCGGTGCTGCGCGCCGAGTTGGCCGAGCGCGGTCATGAGCTCACCTCGGAGACCGATACCGAGGTCGTGGCGCATCTGCTCGCCGAGTCCTTCTCCTCCTGCGGTGACCTGGCCGAGGCGATGCGCCAGGTGTGCCGTCAGCTGGAGGGCGCCTTCACCCTGGTCGCGGTGCACGCGGACGCGCCCGATGTGGTGGTCGGGGCGCGGCGGAACTCGCCGCTGGTGGTCGGGGTCGGCGAGGACGAGGCGTTCCTCGCCTCCGATGTGGCCGCGTTCATCGCGCACACCCGCGAGGCCATCGAGCTGGGCCAGGACCAGGTGGTCGAGGCCCGCCGGGACGGGGTGACGGTCACCGACTTCCACGGGCAGCCCGCCGAGGTCCGCCCGTACCACGTGGACTGGGACGCCTCCGCCGCCGAGAAGGGCGGCTACGACTACTTCATGCTCAAGGAGATCGCCGAGCAGCCGAAGGCCGTCGCGGACACCCTGCTCGGCCGGATCGATCTGTCCGGCAGCCTCTGCCTGGACGAGGTGCGGATCCCCGCGTCCGTGCTGCGCGAGGTGAGCAAGGTCGTGATCGTCGCGTGCGGGACCGCTTACCACGCCGGGATGATCGCGAAGTACGCCATCGAGCACTGGACGCGGATCCCCTGTGAGACGGAGCTGGCGAGCGAGTTCCGCTACCGGGACCCGATCCTGGACCAGCGCACCCTGGTCATCGCCATCTCGCAGTCCGGCGAGACCATGGACACCCTGATGGCGCTGCGGCACGCCCGCGAACAGGGCGCCAAGGTGCTGGCGATCTGCAACACCAACGGTTCGACCATCCCGCGCGAGTCCGACGCGGTGCTCTACACCCACGCCGGGCCCGAGGTCGCGGTCGCCTCGACCAAGGCGTTCCTCACCCAGCTGGTGGCCTGCTACCTGGTGGCGCTCTATCTGGGCCAGGTGCGCGGCACCAAATGGGGCGACGAGATCCTCTCGGTGATCCGTGAGCTCTCGGAGATCGCCACCCAGGTGGAAGAGGTCCTGGAGACGATGGAGCCGGTGCGCGAGCTGGCCCGCACCCTCGCGAACAAGAACACGGTGCTCTTCCTCGGGCGTCATGTGGGCTTCCCGGTGGCGCTGGAGGGTGCGCTCAAGCTCAAGGAGCTGGCGTATATGCACGCCGAGGGGTTCGCCGCCGGTGAGCTGAAGCACGGTCCGATCGCGCTGATCGAGCAGGACGTGCCGGTGGTGGTCGTGGTGCCGTCGCCGCGAGGGCGGTCGCTGCTCCACGACAAGATCGTCTCCAATATCCAGGAGATCCGGGCGCGCGGTGCCCGCACGATCGTGATCGCCGAGCGCGGTGACGAGGCGGTGGCGCCCTACGCCGACCATCTGATCGAGATCCCCCGGACCCCGACCCTGCTCCAGCCGCTGGTGGCCACCGTGCCGCTCCAGGTCTTCGCCTGTGAACTGGCGACCGCCCGCGGCAACGAGGTCGACCAGCCGCGCAACCTGGCCAAGTCGGTGACCGTCGAGTGATCGTGATCCCGTGATCATCGGTGTCGGTATCGACGTGGCCGAGATCGACCGTTTCGCCGATGCCCTGCGGCGTACGCCGGGGCTGGCGGAGCGGCTGTTCGTGGCGGACGAGCTGACGCTGCCGAGCGGCGAGCGGCGCGGGATCGCGTCGCTCGCCGCCCGGTTCGCCGCCAAGGAGGCGCTGGCCAAGTCGCTGGGCGCGCCGGGCGGACTGCGCTGGACGGACGCCGAGGTGGTGACCGAGGACTCCGGCCGGCCGCGGCTCACCGTCCGTGGCACGGTCGCGGCGCGCGCCGCGGAGCTGGGCGTACGCGGCTGGCATATCTCGCTGAGCCATGACGCGGGGGTCGCCTCCGCGGTGGTGATCGCCGAGGGCTGACCTCCCGGCCCTGCCGGACGGGGCCGGACCGCTATCCGAGGGTGTCGGCCACCACCCCGGCCGCCCGCGCCAGCAGCTTGTCGTCGGGCTCGGCGTCCTTCGCGGTGCGGTTGGACATGATCGCCACGACGATCGGGGCCGCGCCCGGCCGCCACACCACCGCGATGTCGTTGCGGGAGCCGTAGGTGCTGCCGGTGCCGGTCTTGTCGCCGACCGTCCATGTCTTCGGCACGCCCGCCCGGATGGTCGTCGCGCCCGTGGTGTTCTTCCGCAGCCAGGTGGTGAGCCGGGCGCGCTCGGGCTTGCCGAGTACATCGCCGAGGACGAAGGCGCGCAGGTCCTTGGCGAACGCCCGCGGGGTGGTGGTGTCCCGGGTGTTCTTCGGGTCCCAGTCGTTCAGCTCCGGTTCGCGCCGCTCCATCCGGGTGGTGTGGTCGCCCATCTTCTCCAGTGCGGCGTCGAGGGCCTTGGGGCCGCCGAGTTCGGCGAGGATCAGATTGGCCGCGGTGTTGTCGCTGTAGCGGACGGCGGCGTCGCACAACTCGCCCAGGGTCATCCCGGTGCCGAGGTGCTTCTCGGTGATCGGGGAGTAGGCGGCCAGATCGTCCTTGGTGTACCTGATCTTCTTGTCCATCCCCTTGAGCGAGCGTTCGCGCAGGACGGTTCCGGCGGCCATGGCCTTGAAGGTGGAGGCGAAGGGGAAGCGCGCGCCGTCGTGGTAGGCCACCTCGCGCCCGGTCCCGGTGTCGATGGCGTAGACCCCGAGCCGTGCGTCGAACTTCTTCTCCAGCTTCTTGAACTCATCGGTGGACGCGCGGGCGGAGGCGGGCTCCGCCGCCTTCGAGGACGCCTTCGAGGTGGACTTCGGGGAGTCGTCCTGGCCGCAGGCCGCCAGCGGGACGAGGACGAGGGTGGCGAGCGCGCCGCGAAGGGCGCGCCGGAAGCGGGTCTGGCGCATGGTCCGGGACCTCCTGACCGGCCCCGTCGTACGGGGCACACGGTGGGTGGAACGACGGGGATGGCGTCCTGATCACCCTTGTCGGCCGCGGTCATACGGTCCAATACGCTTTTGCGGGTTTCCATGAGGAAATGACATGACGGCGGGCCTAGAGTGGCGGCTGTGGATCTGGTGGGAGCGTGCCGTGCCTTCGTGAGCGTGAGCGAGCGCGGCAGTTTCACCGTCGGGGCGGCCGCCGCCCGGATGTCCCAGCCGGTGGCCAGCCGCCGCATCGCCGCACTGGAAGCCCACTTCGGTGAGCGGCTGTTCGAGCGCACCTCACGGCGGGCGGTCCTCACCCCGTTCGGCCGGGATCTGCTCCCGGCGGCCCGGCAGCTCGTGCTGGCGGCCGATGTGCTGCACCACGAGGCGGAGGCCGCCAAGCGCAAACCGTGGCGGCTGGCGATGCCCGGTATCTGCTCCACCGTCGACCTCGCCCGGCTGGTGGCCGACGCGCGGGGGCACGGGGTCACCCTCGACCTCCGGTTCGCGCCACCGCGCCTTCGCGAGGAGCTGGTCCGCTCCCAGCAGGTACGGGCCGCCCTGCTGCCGGTGCCGCCGGACGAGGCGCTGTGGTCGGTGCCGCTCGGACTGGCCGGGGCCGGGGACCCCGGCGTCAGGCGTGTCTACCTGGAGACCCTGCGGGTGGGCCGGGGCGCCCCCGAACCGCCCCGCCGGATCCGGATCCAGCCGGAGGACGACGTTCCGCACATCCGCGATCCGCTGACCCGGCTACGGGACGCCGTCGGGCTGCGGCCCGCCCAGCTCGTGGTCGCCGATGACCTCACCACCGCGGCGGCGGATGTCCTGTGCTCGGCCGACCTGCTGCTCTGCTCACCCGTACAGGCCCGGGAACTCGCCCTGCACTGGCGGCCCATCGGCGAACTCGCGCTCACCCGGGGCTACGCCGTCACCGCCGCCGCGGCCGGTAACCCCCAGCACATCCAGGACCGTCTGGGCGACGCGCTGGCGCGCTGCCTGGGCGCCGCACCGTCCACCGAGGGAGTCGTGACATGACCGAGGCGCTGCTGCGCGAGATGCGCGACCAGCTGCGCGACGGCGGTCTGCGCGGCTATCTGCTGGTCCGGGATCTGCGCACCGGTGAGGAGCTGGGCATCGAACCCGATGCCCAACTGCCGTCCGCCTCCCTGGTGAAGGTCCCGCTCGCGCTGGCCACGGCCGAGCGCGTCCGGCGCGGAGAACTCGACGGGGCGACCCCGCTGGAGGTGCGGCCCGGCCGGATCACCACCCCCGGCCCGACCGGGCTGAGCCGGTTCCGCCACCCCGCCCGGATCGCCCTCGACGACCTGGTCTATCTGAGCACCTGCGTCAGCGACGGAACCGCCGCCGACGCGCTGTTCGCGCTCACCCCGCCCGACCACGTCGGACGGATCCTCCAGGAGCTCGGGCTGCACGGCATCACCGTCCGGCACACCATGCGGGAGCTGTCCGACACCCCGGAGGAACGCTTCGACAGCACACAGGCCCATCTCGCCCACGCCCTCGCCATCGACGCGGGCACCTCCGGCCGCGGCCACCGGGTGCCGCAGCTCGACACCACCCGCGCCAACACCGGCAGCGCCCGCGCCTGGGCCGATCTGCTGCAAGCCCTGTGGACACCGTCGGCGATCCACCCGGAGGTGGCCGAGCGGGTCCGCGGTCTGATGGCCCACAACCTGATGCGGCACCGCCTCGCCCCGGACTTCGGCTCGGACGCCACCACGTGGTCCTCCAAAACCGGCACCCTCCTCAACCTCCGCCATGAGATCGGTGTGGTGGAGCACGCGGACGGCCAGAGCTTCGCCATCGCCGTACTGACCGAGTCGGTGGTGCCGGCCAGCCGCCAGCCCGGCGCCGAGGCCCTGATGTCCCACGTCGCCCGCACTCTGCGGGACCACCTCCGGCAGCTCTGACCGCCGTCCCGGGGCCGTCCCTCCTCTGTCACTCCAGCCAGAAGCCGGTCCGCGTCAGCCACTGCTCCAGCAGGGCGGTGTCGCCGAGGACTTCGGTGCGCGGCGCGGGCCGCCGGTAGACCAGCAGCAGGAGTTCGGTCAGCGGACCGTGTACGGTCACCGCCGCCGCCTCCTCCGTACGGCGCCAGACCGGGGCGGTCCCGGTGAGGTCGACCAGCCGGTGCGCCCCGGTGTCCGTGGCATGGAACTGGAGGGTCCGGCCGGGGCCGAGCAGCGGCGGCTCGGATTCGTACGCTTCCGGCAACGTGCCGAAGTCCATCCACTCGTCGAGCGCGTCGTCCGCCAACTCCTCGTCGAGGGTGTACTCCGCGCCCACGGTCAGGGCGGCGTCCGCTCGGTGCAGGGCGGTCTCATGGGCCATCCGGCGGGCCCAGAACATCGAGGTGCCGCCGGGTCCCGGCGTCCACACCGGCAGGTCGGGCCCGGCCGCGCGCAGGGTGTCCGCCAACCGGGCGGCCCCGTCGGCGAGACGGGCGTCCAGCGCCTCCCCGTTCTTCTCGTCGGCGAGCCGCGGGACGTCGTTGACCAGCTCGTCGGAGACCGGTTCCGTCGACCGGCTGCGGACGGCTTCCTCGGCCCAGCGGTGCGCACCGTTCACATGGCGCAGCAGCTGGCCGAGGGTCCACTCCGGGCAGCTGGGCACCGGGGCGTTCAGATCGGCGTCCCGGGCGCACTGCCTCAAGTGCTCGGTCTGCGCGACGATTTCGGCGGCGTAGCGGTCCAGGCTCAGGGCGGTCATACGGCCTACGCTACGGACCGCCGCGCGGACTGCCACCGGTTTTGTCCGGTCGGCCACCGGCCACCCCGTCGGAGCGCCGCCTCCAACCCGGCCGCCCCGGTGATCCGGGTCATGGCGCCGCGTACCGTCACGCCATGACGTCCCGCCACGCCTCCGGCAGCGCCGTCGCCACGTCGTCCGCCGCGATCGGCGCACCGTGCGGGCCCGACGCGCGGCGGGCCGCCAGACCGTGGAGGTAGGCACCGGCGGAGGCCGCGTCGGCGGCGGTGAGGCCCGCCGCGAGCAGTGAGCCCGTCAGCCCGGACAGCACGTCCCCGCTGCCCGCCGTGGCGAGCCAGCCGGTGCCGGTGGGGTTGACCCGTACCGGACCCGCCTCGTCCGTCACCAGGGTGGTGGACCCCTTCAGGAGCACCGTGGCGCCGTAGCGCCCGGCCAGCTCCCGCACCGCAGCCAGCCGCCCCGACTCCACCTCCTCGCGGGAGACGCCGAGCAGGGCCGCGGCCTCGCCCGCGTGCGGGGTCAGCACCGTGGGCGCCGCGCGCTCGCGCAGATCGCCGGGCGGCAGGAGGCGCAGCCCGTCGGCGTCGACCAGGACGGGGACATCCGAGGCGAGCACGTCCTCCAGCGAGTGCCGGGCGGCCGCGCCGTCGCCCAGGCCGGGGCCGACCGCCCACGCCTGGACCCGGCCCGCCTTCGCCGGGGGACCGGCGTGCACCAGCGTCTCGGGGAAGCGGGCGATGACCGCGTCGGCCGCCGGGCCCACATAGCGCACCGCTCCCGCGCCGCCCCGCAGCGCGCCCGCGACGGCCAGCACCGCGGCGCCCGGATAGCGGGCGGAGCCCGCCACCACCCCGACCACCCCGCGCCGGTACTTGTCGCTCTCCGCCGAGGGCCGGGGCAGCAGCGCCGCCACATCCTCGTGCTGGAGCGCCTCCGCGTCCGGCACCGGCGGCAGATACGGCTCCAGGCCGATGCCGATCAGCCGCAGCGCCCCCGCGTGGCCACGGGCCGGGTCGATCAGCAGCCCCGGTTTGTACGTGCCGAAGGTGACCGTGGCGTCGGCGCGCACGGCCGCGCCCCTCACCTCGCCGGTGTCGGCGTCCACCCCGCTCGGCAGATCCACCGCGACGACCGTGCCGCGCACCGCCCGCGTCAGCCGTTCGGCCTCGGCCCGCAGCCCGCCCTTGCCGCCGATGCCCACGACGCCGTCCAGCACCAGTCCGGCGCGGGCCACGGCCGGTTCGGCCCGTTCGTCATCGGCGGGTACCGCCCGTCCGCCCGCCGCCAGCAGCGCGCGCAGTCCGCCCGGATGGGCCCGGTCCGGGGCCAGCAGCACCGCCGTGACCCCGGCGCCGCGCCGGGCCAGCAGGGCGCCCGCGTACAGCGCGTCACCCCCGTTGTCCCCGCTTCCGGCCAGTACGGCCACCCGGGCCCCGGACACCCGGCGCAGTAGATCGGCGCAGGCCGCGGCCAGTCCGGCGGCCGCGCGCCGCATGAGCGCGCCGTCCGGCAGCCGCGCCATAAGCTCCCGTTCCGCGGCCCGTACGGTCTCGACGCTGTAGGCAGTCCTCATGGTCACAGTCTCCCCAACGGAGGGTGCTCCGTGCGGGGAAGCACACACTCCGGGTGGCGTACGGGCCTGAGAGACTGACGGGGATGGACGAGACACCGATGCGTGCCCGCGCCGTGGTCGATCTGGCCGCCCTGCGGGACAACGTTCGGGCGCTGCGTGCCGCGGCGCCCACCGCCGAGCTGATGACCGTCGTGAAGGCGGACGGCTACGGCCACGGCGCGCTGCCCTGCGCGCGCGCCGCCCGCGAGGCCGGTGCGAGCTGGCTGGGCACCGCCACGCCGGAGGAGGCGCTCGCGCTGCGCGCGGCGGGGGACACCGGCCGGCTGATGTGCTGGCTGTGGACGCCCGGCGGGCCCTGGCGGGAGGCGATCGAGGCGGACATCGACGTCTCGGCCAGCGGGCTGTGGGCACTGCGGGAGGCCGTCGCCGCGGCCCGCGCCAGCGGCCGGACAGCCAGGATCCAGCTCAAGGCCGACACCGGGCTCGGCCGCAGCGGCTGTCAGCCCGCCGACTGGCCCGCGCTGGTCGCCGAGGCCCGCGCCGCCGAGGCGGCGGGCAGCGTACGGGTGACCGGTGTCTGGTCCCACTTCGCCTGCGCCGACGAGCCGGGCCACCCCTCCATCGAGGCCCAGCTGACCGTCTTCCGCGAGGTGCTCGCGCACGCCGAGCGGGCCGGACTGCGGCCGGAGGTACGCCATCTGGCCAACTCCCCGGCGACGCTGACCCTCCCGGAGTCCCACTTCGACCTCGTCCGGACCGGCATCGCCACCTACGGCATCTCGCCGAGCCCCGAGGTCGGCGTGCCCGCCGACTTCGGACTGCGGCCGGTGATGACGCTGTCCGCCTCGCTCGCCTCGGTGAAACGGGTGCCGGGCGGACACGGCGTCTCCTACGGCCACCGCTACGTCACCCCGGGAGCCACCACCCTCGCCCTGGTGCCGGTCGGCTACGCGGACGGCATCCCGCGCCATGCCTCGGGGACGGGCCCGGTGCTGGTCGCCGGGAAGTGGCGGACGGTCGCGGGCACCGTGGCCATGGACCAGTTCGTGGTGGACCTCGGCGGCGACACCGCGGTCGAGGGCGAGGAGGCGGTGCTCTTCGGTCCCGGCGACCGGGGCGAGCCCACGGCCGAGGACTGGGCACGTGCCGTGGGCACCATCGCCTACGAGATCGTCACCCGTGTGGGTTCCCGGGTGCCACGCGTTTATGTAGGTCATTCGGGGGGCACAGGGATCTGACCATGGGCGACGACAGCACGGCAGAGATGGCGACACGGGTCGCGGCGGGGGCCACGGCCGTGAGCTGGAGGCGGGGAGCCGGGTTCGCGGGCGCCGCGATCGGCGTCCTCGCGGCCGGGGCCGCGGCGGGTGTCGCACTGGAGCGCCTCACGGTCGGCCGCGGCGTACGGCGCAAGGCCCGGCTCGCACTGGACGCCGAGGGCCCGTACGGCACGCTGCGCGGCACCCCCGGCAGAGCGCTGGCCGACGACGGCACCGAGCTGTACTACGAGATCGAAGAGGTCCGGGAGAGCGGCGCGCCCGCGTCGTCCCGGCGCAAGCGGCGGTTCAGCCGCAAGTCCGCGGCCGCCCCCGTCACCATGATCTTCAGCCATGGATACTGCCTGGCCCAGGACTCCTGGCACTTCCAGCGCTCCGCGCTGCGCGAGGTGGTCCGCACCGTCTACTGGGACCAGCGCTGCCACGGCCGCTCGGCGCGCGGCTGCGCCCAGGCCGACGGTGACGCGCTCACCATCGACCAGCTCGGCCGCGATCTGAAGGCGGTCATCGACGCCGCGGCGCCGGACGGGCCACTGGTGCTGGTCGGCCACTCCATGGGCGGCATGACGATGATGGCGCTGGCCGCGCAGTTCCCGGAGCTGATCCGGGACCGGGTGGTCGGGGTGGCGTTCCTCGGCACCTCGGCGGGGCGGCTCGGCGAGGTCAGCTTCGGCCTGCCGGTCGTCGGGGTGAACGCGGTGCGCAGGGTGCTCCCCGGCCTGCTGAAGGCGCTGGGCTGGCAGGTGGAACTGGTCGAGCGGGGCCGCCGGGCCACCGCCGATCTCTTCGCCGGGCTGATCAAGCGCTATTCGTTCGGCTCGAAGGATGTGGACCCCGGGGTCGCGCGGTTCGCGGAGCGGCTGATCGAGGCCACTCCGATCGATGTGGTCGCGGAGTTCTATCCGGCCTTCCTCGCCCACGACAAGGCCGAGGCGCTGCCGCATTTCGACGGGGTGCCGGTGCTGGTGCTGGCGGGCGACAAGGACCTGATCACGCCCATGGAGCACAGCGAGGCCATCGCGGAGCTGCTGCCCGGCGCCGAGCTGGTGATCGTCGAGGAGGCGGGCCACCTGGTGATCCTCGAGCACCCCGAGGTGGTCAACGGACATCTGACCGAACTGCTGGCCAGAGTGGTCGAGGGGGTCGACGGACGAGCCCGGCGAGGGGTGTCCGGCTGAGTACCATCGGCCGGTATGGACGTAGCGACACGCATCACCGTCACCTCCCCCGAGCAGATGCGGGACCTGGGCCGCAGACTCGCCAAGCTGCTGCGCCCCGGCGATCTGGTGCTGCTCACCGGTGAGCTGGGCGCGGGCAAGACCACGCTGACCCGGGGCCTGGGGGAGGGCCTGGGCGTACGCGGCGCGGTCACCTCGCCGACGTTCGTGATCGCCCGTGTCCACCCGTCCCTCGGCTCCGGCCCGCCCCTGGTCCATGTGGACGCCTATCGCCTGGGCGGCGGTCTGGACGAGATGGAGGACCTCGACCTCGACGTGTCGCTGCCGGAGTCGGTGATCGCGGTCGAATGGGGCGAGGGCAAGGTCGAGGAGCTCTCCGAGGACCGGCTGCATGTGGTGATCGAGCGCGCGGTGGGCGACGGCGCGGCCGGTGACCCGGACGACACCCGCGGCGTGGTGGTCACCGGGGTCGGCCCGCGGTGGGCCGACGAGGACCTGGCGTCGCTGGCCGGATGACACGGCCCCGCGGAGGGGGATGACGGGCGGCTGACGGGGTACGTTCCGACAAGCCGTCGGCATGATGTTGCGCTGTGGGCATCGGCCGTGGTCACATGGGAGGGGGAGCGTGGTTAGGCGTGCCTAACCACCTTCGGATTTTCCCTGTTCGTCCGAGTGCCCCAGGACCCTCAGGAGGCATCCATGTCGGCCCAGGAATCCGTTGCCGGGACAGCCCGGCGCGACGATGGCCGTTCGCCGTCGATGAGGGACCTGCTGGCGGCCTGCGCGGCGGCCAGCGCGGTGTCCACACCCCCGGCCGACGAGGCCGGATCCGCCGCCGCCGAGCGGCAGGCGCCCGAGCGGGACGAGCCGGTGCGCGAGCGGCGCGACGCCGCGTAGGGTGCCACCGGCGGCAGGCCGGACCGCCCTGCTTGATCACCGCCGGCGCGATACCCGACCCGCTTGCGCGGCGACCAGCGCGGTGTACACGCCTGCGGCGGACGAGGCCGGGGTCCGGCGCGGCCGAGCGGCGGGCGTGGGGCGGCGCGCTGCCGCGTAGGGGTGCCAGAGGTTGCCCGCCGGAGCGTCGCGTTTGAGTGCCCCCGGCGCGGTGCGGAGCCGCTGGGCGGCGGCGAGCACAGGGTCCACGCCCCGGCGGACGAGACCGGGGCGGCGCGACGTCGCGTAGGAGCGTCGGCGGTCACCGGCCGGACCGCGCCGCTTGATCACCGCCGGCGCGGCCGGGCGGCGGGCGCGGGGTCCACGCGACGCCGCGTAGGGGTGCCACCCAGCAGGGGGGCCGGAGCGCGCTACTTGATGACCACTACCGCCGTGCCGACCTGGGCGAACTTCCACATGGCCGAGCCGTCCGCCCGCGCCTCCCGCACCGCGCCCGTCCGCTTGCGCGCGTCCGGGTCCGGCATCGTGCCGTCCATGGCCGCACTGAAACCGAACACCACGCCCCCTTCCGAGTGGAAGACGACGACGTGCTCGACCTGCACCCCGTCCGAGCCCACCCCGCCCTGGTTCCGCGAGGTGACCTTGTACGTGCCCGGGGCCGGGCTGGCCGAGCTGGGGCCGACCGGGTAGGTGCGGGTGGCCCGGCCGTCCGCGCCGACCAGCCAGACCCGCCGGTCGCCGAGCGCGTAGACGATCCGGGTGCCCGTCCCCGAGCCCTTCGGCAGGGCCGTGGACTTCTTCTTGGCCTTCTTCGCCTGGTCCTTCGACTCGCTGGAGTGTGAACCGGGCCGGGCCTGGGTGGGATGGTCGGGCGCGGTCGCCGCGGCCTGGTAACCGAAGTAGGCGACGGCGCCGAGCGCTGCGGCGGTGAGAACGGCGACGGCGGGCCCGGTGCGGCTCCTCGGCACGGCGGACATCCTCTCCTGCGGTCAGTACGCGCTCACGGCCCGTACACACTTACGGCGACGGTAGCACCGGGGCCCGGCACGGGTGCGCGCTCACCGCGCCCCACCGTCGCCCTGTTGCCCCCTTGGTACGGAGTACTGGTACGTAGGACGCGCCGACGGCCGTTCCGGGTGCTCCGGTGGACGCCGCCGTACTCCGAAGAACGATCTTCCGGGGGCGCCGTAGGCTGTCCTCGTGCTGTTGCTCGCGCTTGATACCGCCACCCCCGCCGTCACGGTCGCCCTGCACGACGGCTCCGAAGTCCTCGCCGAGTCCGCCGACATCGACGCCCGGCGCCACGGCGAGCTGCTGCTCCCCGCCGTCCACCGGACCCTGCGGGTCGCGGGCACCGAGCTGGCCGCGGTGACGGAGATCGTCGTCGGGGTCGGCCCCGGCCCCTACACCGGGCTGCGGGTCGGGCTGGTGACGGCCGCGACCTTCGGCGCCGCGCTCGGCATCCCCGTGCACGGACTGTGCACGCTGGACGGGATCGCGTACGCCGCCGGTCGGGCCGGTCTCACCGGATCCTTCGTGGTGGCCACCGACGCGCGCCGCAAGGAGGTCTACTGGGCCCGCTACGACGATCCGCGGACCCGGGTGACCGAGCCCGCCGTGGACCTCCCCGCCGATCTCACCGAGGCCCCGCGGGTCGCCGGGGTGCCCGCCGTCGGCGCGGGTGCCCTCCTCTACCCGGCCGCCTTCGCCGAGGTGCCGGCCGGGATGCCCGAGCACCAGTCGGCCGGCGCGCTGGCCTCGCTCGCCGCCGAGAAACTGGCGCGCGGCGAGGAGCTGCTGCCGCCCCGGCCGCTGTATCTGCGCCGCCCCGACGCCAAGGTGCCCGCGAACTACAAGGTGGTCACCCCCAAGTGACCGGCCCGACCGTGACGTTGCGCGAGATGCGCTGGTGGGACATCGACCCGGTGCTGGCCCTCGAGGAGGACCTGTTCCCCGACGACGCGTGGTCGCGCGGGATGTTCTGGTCCGAACTGGCCCACGCCCGGGGCCGGGACGTCACCCGCCACTACGTGGTCGCGGAGACGGCGGAGCCCGGGGCGGCGCCGGGCGGGATAGCCGGCTACGCCGGGCTCGCGGTCTTCGACCACACCGGCGACGTCCAGACCATCGCCACCGCGCGTGACCACTGGGGCACCGGGCTCGGCGCCCGGCTGCTCACCGATCTCCTCGGCGCCGCCACCGCCTTCGAATGCCGTGAGGTGCTCCTGGAGGTGCGGGTCGACAACACCCGCGCACAGCGCCTGTACGAGCGCTTCGGCTTCGAGCCCATCGGTGTCCGCAAGGGCTACTACCAGCCGGGCCCTGTGGACGCCCTCGTCATGCGGCTGTCCGATCCGGCCGCCCCCACGACCCCCTCCGCGGCCGCGGCCGTGCCGCCCTCCTCAGTACAAGGAACGAAGACCCATGGCTGACGAACCGCTCGTCCTCGGCATCGAGACCTCCTGCGACGAGACCGGCGTCGGGATCGTCCGCGGCCACACCCTGCTCGCCGACGCGGTCGCCTCCAGTGTGGACGAGCACGCCCGGTTCGGCGGAGTGGTCCCCGAGGTCGCCAGCCGCGCCCATCTGGAGGCGATGGTCCCCACCATCCAGCGCGCCCTGAAGGACGCCGGGGTCGCCGCCTCCGACCTCGACGGCATCGCCGTCACCGCCGGTCCCGGACTCGCGGGCGCCCTGCTCGTGGGTGTCTCCGCGGCCAAGGCGTACGCCTACGCCCTCGGCAAGCCGCTCTACGGCGTCAACCACCTCGCCTCGCATATCTGCGTCGACCAGCTGGAGCACGGTCCGCTGCCCGAGCCGACCATGGCCCTCCTGGTCAGCGGCGGCCACTCCTCGCTGCTGCTCGCCCCCGACATCACCTCCGACGTCCGCCCGCTCGGCTCGACCATCGACGACGCGGCGGGCGAGGCGTTCGACAAGATCGCCCGGGTGCTGAACCTCGGCTTCCCCGGCGGCCCGGTCATCGACCGCATCGCGCGCGACGGCGACCCCGAGGCCATCGCCTTCCCCCGCGGCCTCACCGGCCCGCGCGACGCCGCCTACGACTTCTCCTTCTCCGGCCTCAAGACCGCCGTGGCCCGCTGGATCGAGGCCAAGCGGGCGGCGGGCGAGGAGGTCCCGGTCGCCGATGTCTCGGCCTCCTTCCAGGAGGCGGTCGCCGACGTCCTGACCCGCAAGGCGGTCCGCGCCTGCAAGGACGAGGGCGTCGAGCATCTGATGATCGGCGGCGGTGTCGCCGCCAACTCCCGGCTGCGCGCCCTGGCCGAGCGCCGCTGCGAGGACGCGGGCATCACCCTGCGCGTCCCGCGCCCCAAGCTGTGCACGGACAACGGCGCGATGGTCGCGGCCCTGGGCGCGGAGATGGTCACCCGCGGCCGCTCGGCTTCCGCCTGGGACCTGTCCGCCGACTCCTCGCTCCCGGTGACGGACCCCCATGTCCCGGACCCCGAGGGGCACTCCCACTCCCATACGCACGCGCACGCGCACTCCCACGCGCACGACCACGACCATGTGCACGAGCTGAGCCGGAAGAACCTCTACGCATGACCGTCGCCCTGATGTGGGAGGCCCGGGCCGCCGAGGGCCGTGGAGCCGATCTGCTCGCCTGGGCCGCCCGACAGCCCCTCGACCCGCCCCCACTCCGCCGCGAGACCTTCCGCTCCCCCGAGGACCGGGTCCTCGTCATCACCTGGTGGTCCGCCGACTACGACACCCCCGGCCTGCCCGAACTCCCCGAACCCCCCGAGGACATGACCCGCCGAGCGGTCCACCGCTGGCGCTTCGAAAAGGTGGCGGACGGGAGCTGACACCCCGGGCACCAGGGGTGCGCGACTCGTTCCCGACGCCATGGACGCCTGACTGGAAGACTTGGCCGCCCGTGACGTTGTGCCATGTCCCTACGGGCCGTGTGCCCCGCCAGGCGAAAGGACGCCATGCTTCCCTCCACCGCCCTTCCGCCGTCCCCGCCCGCGCCGGAGGAGGGGGCGTGGGCCGACCGGGCGGGGTTGCTGGAGGAACGGGCGCGGGCGATGGGGGCGTTGGCGCGCTGGTATCTGGCGCCGCACCGGGCGCTGCTGCTGTGGCTGGCGACGATGGTCTTCGCGCTGGGATGGGTGCTGGCGGTGTCCGGTTTCCAGTTCCTGGTGACGGGCCAGCTCGTCGAACACCTCCTGGGCGTGATGTTCCTGGGCCTGGCGCTGGGCGCGACGATTCCGTCGAGCCTGGGCGTGGCCGCCGGTATCCGGCGCGATGTCTCCGTGGGCGGGCGGCTCCGCGACTGGGCCCGGCTGGCACACGACCCCCGGACCCTTCCGCTCTGGCGCGTCCCGGGCAGCGCGCTGCTGTGGCTGCTGCCCTCGGTCCTGCTGTCCAGCCTCGGGCTGGCGCTGGGGGCGTCCACGGTCTTCTCCGAGCTGAGCCCGGAGAGCTTCGGGACGCTGCTGGGCATCTCCGTGGTCTTCGCGGCCGCCGGTGGACTGGGGCTGGCCAAGGCGATCGCCTACTACCGCCTCGTCAGCCGCGAACTCACCCCCGGGCCGGGGCCGGAGGGCCGTTAGCTCAGTCGCCGTCGGCCCTCACCGCGTCCTGCCCGTCCGCCCCGTCCTCCCCGTCCCGCGCCGAGGACCGCTGGAGGGAGATGAAGCGGTGGCGCAGGTCCAGGTAGTCCTGGCTCAGACTGTCGCCGTGGCGCTTGGTGGCGTCCTCGACACGGGTCATCATCTGCCTGATCCGGGCGCCGTCCATATAGGCGTCGCGCTGGAGCTTCTTGTAGGCCGTGGCGGCGGGGCCCTTCCGGTCGGCGTCGAGCGAGGGGACCAGGTGCTCGAGGCGCTCGATCTTCCGCTCGAGGTAACTGATCATCTCCTCGAGGTCCTTGATGAGATCGGACAGTTCCTGATCCGACACGGACAGTTTGTCTTGGCTCATGTGCCCGTCCCTGCCACCCTCCGATCGGCCTCCTGGGGGCTTGATCGTGCCATGCGACCGGACGGCACGGTGCGGCACCCGGGGAATCGACGGAATCCGTCGTGTGCGGTGCCGTGCGGTGCGGTCCGGCGGAGGGTGGCGCGGGCGCGGGCGGCTCAGCCGGGCAGCACCGTGTCCGACGGCAGGTCGATGCCGAAGTCGGCGGCGAGGACGCGCAGGACCTCGTCGTTGCCGCTCAGCCGGCGCTGCTTACGGGTGCCGTCCGGGTGGGTCTCGGTGAGGGTGCGGGCGATGAGCTCGAGATGGAGATCGAGGCTGTTGCGCTGGGCGCGGAGGGTGTGCTGGAAGGGCGAGCGCGGGTTGGTGGCCGTATGCCAGTTGATGACCCCGTAGTCCGCCGCGTCGAAGGGCTCGCGGTTGAACGCGTACTGGTCCTCCCAGACACCGTCGTGGAGCGCCTGGAAGACCCACAGGTCCTCAAGGCCGCCGGGGTGGGGCTCACGGATATAGCGGTGGCGGCGGGTGCCGTCGCGCAGCTCGGTGTCGGTGATGAACGGGACGGCCTCCAGCAGGCCCCCGATGGCACCGAAGCCCACATCGGCTATCCAGCGCTGCGCTTCACCGGGGATCTCGACCAGCAGGACCATATGGGTGCGCGGACGGACGACGCCCGGGGCGGCGCCCGCGCGGACACGGGCGGCGAGGCCGGTGACACCGAAGCCGAGGGCGCCGAGGGCGGCGGAGAGCAGGGTGTTCTGTTCGTAGCAGTAGCCGCCGCGCCGACTGCGGACCAGCTTGGCCTCCAGGTCGGGGAGGGCGAGGGAGGGCGCCGAGCCGAGGAGGGGCTGGAGGTTCTCGAAGGGGATGGAGCTCACATGCGCCAGATGCACCGCGCGCAGGGTCTCCGCGGTGGGGGCCGGGGGACGGGCCCCGGTCCAGCCGATCCGGGTCAGATAGGTCTCGAGGTCCAGCTGGGGCGTGGCCTCAGTCGGTGCGTCGGTCATATGCCCGACGGTAACGCCGTATGGGGCCGTGGTCCTCCTGCTCAAGGGCTGACTCGGATCCTCCCTTCGGCCGAGGACTCGTGACGATCGGTCGGTCATGGGCAAGGGGGCTTCGGGGCGATCGGGCGGTTCTCGATGTCGGTCCCGGCGCGGGGGTTTCGCGGTGATCAGTCGCTCCCGGTCCGGCCGAGCAGCCCGTCCACCACCGCCCGCAGCTCCTCCGCCACGTCGTACGCCCCGGTGATGCCGTCCCAGCGGTCCGCCAGCGCGGCCAGCCGGGGCAGTTCGGAGGGGTCCGCGTCGGTCAGCAGCGCGGGGAACGCCGCCCGGCGGCCCGGGTCCTCCGCACGGCGGGCGAGGGCCGCCCGGAAGACGAGCGTGCCGAGGACGTAGTGCCAGATCGAGCGGTACGTGTGCACGGCCCGGCGCTCGCTCTGCCCGCAGGCCATGGCCGAGTCGATGATCTCCTCGACCATCCACAGGGCATCCCGGTCGGTGAGTTCACCGAGGCTCAGCACCTCGACCACCCACGGCAGCTCCTGGAGGGTGCGGTGCATATGCAGGGCCGCCGCGTACACCCGCTCGCGCGGGTCCCCGGGCAGTTCGGGGCGGGGCCGGGTCCGCGCCATCCCGGACAGGACCAGCTGGAGCAGCTCGTCCTTGTCGCGGACGTGGCGGTAGAGGGCCATCGGTGTGGAGCCGACCTCCTTGGCCAGGCGCCGCATGCTCAAGGCGCCCGTGCCCTCCTCCTCGAGGATGCGGCGCGCGGTGGCGACGATCGTCTCCAGCTCCAGCCGGCGGGGGCGCCCACCGGCCCGCCGGACCGGCCGGTCCTTCGCCGAGGCCGCCCCCGTCGCTTCCGCGTCGCTGGCTCCGGTCCCGCTCTCCATCTCGTTCGTCACCGGCCCATTGTCCATGCGCGGGGTTGGCGTACGCGTTAAGTATACGCGTATACTAACTTCCCTGGCCCGGGGGATCCGATGGAGGAGGACCATGAAAGACCAACGGGAAAGGGCGGGTTGGCTGCTGGCCGTCGCGCTCACCGTGCAGTTCGTCGTCGCGCTGGACATGTCCGTGGTGAATGTCGCGCTGCCCGACATCCGTGACGACCTCGGCTTCGACCCCGGCGGTCTGCTCTGGGTCGTCAACGCCTACGCCCTCGCCTTCGGCGGGCTGCTGATGCTGGGTGGTCGGCTCGCGGACATCGTGGGCCGTCGCACCACCCTGATGGCCGGGCTGGCGGTCTTCGGCGCCGCCAGCCTCGGCGGCGGGCTGGTGGGGTCGCCGGGCTGGCTGATCGCCGCGCGGGCGGCGCAGGGGGTGGGTGCGGCGGCGCTCGCGCCGGTGGCGTTCACGCTGATCGCCGTCACCTTCCCGGCCGGGCCCGCGCGGGCCCGGGCGCTGGGGCTGTGGGGGATGGCCGCGGCGGCGGGCGGCGCGGTCGGGGTGCTGGCCGGAGGGCTGCTCACCGAATGGGCGGGCTGGCGCGCCGTGTTGCTCATCAATGTACCGATCGTGCTCGCCGCGCTGGCCGCGGCCCGCTTCTCGGTGGCGCCGGATCGGCGCGAGGGCCCGCCCGCCCGGTTGGACGCGGCCGGTGCGCTGCTGGTCACCGGCGGAATGACGGCCCTGGTGCTGGCGCTGGTGCGGACCGGGACCCACCCCTGGGGATCGGCGACCACCCTGACCACGCTCACCGTCGCGGCCGCGCTGCTGATCGCGTTCGTCGTGGTGGAACGGCGGGTGGCACAGCCGCTGTTGCGGATCGGACTGCTGCGGCAGCGTTCGGTGCTGGTCGCCAACCTCTTCGTACTGCTGCTGTTCTCCGGCCAGTTCGCGGCCTTCTACTTCACCTCGCTCTATACGCAGCAGATCCTCGGCTACGGACCGATCCGGGCCGGGATCGCCTTTCTGCCCTTCTGCGTGGGCATCGTGATCGGCTCGCTGACGGCGACGCGCACGGTGGCCCGGTTCGGGGTGCGGACCCTGCTGGTCGCGGGCGGGCTGCTGGGCGCCGCCGGGTTCGGATGGTTCTGGCTGACGGTCGGGGTGGACGGCGGATTCGCGGACTCGATCCTCGGTCCCTCGCTCGTGGCGAGCGTCGGCATCGGGCTGTGTGTCGTCCCGATGGGTACGGCCGCGACGACGGGCGTGGCGGCGCGGGAGGCCGGTATGGCCTCCGGACTGGTCAACAGCTCACGGCAGATCGGGGGTTCACTGGGGCTCGCGGTCCTCGCGACGGTGGCCTCGCACGCCACGGACGCCGACGGGGGCGAGGGCCCGTCCGCCCTCGTCTCCGGCTACGCCACGGCCTTCGGGGTGGCGGGCGCGCTGCTGGCGGTGGCGGCCCTGAGCGCGGCGCTGCTGCTGCCGGGACGTACCGCACCGATGGCGGCGGGCCCGGACCCGGCGGACGAGGAGGCGGCGGACCAGCAGGCGGTAGGGCCGGAGTCGACGGGCCGGGAGGCGGCGGCACCCGCCGCGTCATCCGTCGTCACGGCGCCGCGAGGTGGTCGAACGCGCCTGCCGTGACGGCGTCGAGCGGGGCCCGCGGCCGCGCGGGAGCGGTGGCCGGGACGATGTCGAGGTCATCGCTCTCGCGCGGGGCGACCCGCCGCCGGGTAGGGAGGCGAGCCTCACACAGGAACTGCCCTCCCCTGCGCGGAGTATGGATGCCGATGTTTCCCCATCTGCCCTACCGTGGGTGGCGGAACCGCTACCACGCGTCGATCGCCGCAACGGTGCGCCCACCATCGGCCCCCTCGCAGGGAGTTGACCCATGGGAACCGACCACGAGCCCGAGGACCTCCCGCCGTCCGCGCCCTCCTCGCCGCCCCCGTCCGTCCCGGCTGCCCCGTCCGGCCCGTCCGCCCCGTCCGGCCCTCGCGCCGCCGAAGCCTCCGACGACCCGTGCGTCTACACCCTGCGCGGCTGCCGCGGCCCCGCATCGCCCAAGATCCTGCGGGACTTCGTCGCCTGTGTGCTGAACTCCACCGGCCAGCAGGGCCTGGTGGACTCCGCGACCGTCTGCACCTCGGAACTGGCCACCAACGCCTATCTGCACGCCGAGGGCGACGCGCTGCTGCTGCGCGTGGTGATCGAGCCCCCGCGGCTGCGTGTGCTGCTCTACGACGGCTGCGCCGCGCTCCCGGTGCCCTCACGCCTCCCGGCCGGCGACCAGCTGCGCGGCCGGGGGCTGCGCGTGGTCGGCGCGCTGGCCGACGCGTGGGGGACGGCGGCGGGCGATCCGACGGGCGGATACGCCAAGGGGGTCTGGTTCGAGCTGTGGAACACCGGAGAGGCCGGGCGGGCGGTGCTCACGGACTGACCGGAGCGGTCTCCTCGGCCGGATGCCCCAGCAGCATCGTCGGAGCGCCGTCGGTGCGGGTGAGCAGGATGGTGCAGGAGTTGGGCCCCGCCAGCCGCAGCTTCTTGCGCAGTGTCTCCGGCTCCACCGCCGAACCGCGCTTCTTGATCGTGGCGATGCCGACCTCCCGCTCCCGCAGCAGCGCCTTGAGCTTCTTCAGATTGAACGGCAGCGCGTCGGTGATCTCGTACGCCGTGGCGTACGGCGTCGGCCGCAGCTCGTCCGCCGTGATGTAGGCGATCGTCGGGTCGATCAGCCGGCCGCCGATACGGGCCGCGACATCGGCCACCAGATGGGCGCGGATCACGGCGCCGTCCGGTTCGTACAGCCAGCGGCCCACCGGACCGGTCGGCGGGTCGGGCAGCAGCCGGGTGCCCAGCAGTGAATGGGCCGCCGGGAGCAGGGTGGCGCGGCGCATCCCGGGGCGGGCCGTACCGAACCAGAGCACGGCCTCCTTCACCTGTCCGTGGTCCGAGATCCACTCAGCCTCGGTGTCCTCCGGGACCGCCTCGTGGGGAATACCCGGGGCGATCTTGAGGGCGGCGCGCGGCGCGGTGCGGGCGGCCTCGACGGCCCAGGAGAGCGGCGGGGAGTACGCCTCCGGGTCGAAGATCCGGCCCCGGCCGCCGCGCCGGGCGGGGTCGACGAAGACCGCGTCGAACGGGGCGGTGTCGATCTCGGCGACATCCGCGCAGCGGACCTCGATGAGATCGGTCAGGCCCAGCGACCCGGCGTTGGCCCGGGCCACCGCACATGTCAGCGGATCCCGGTCGACGGCCAGTACGGAGATCCCGGCGCGCGCGAGCGCGATGGCGTCGCCGCCGATCCCGCAGCACAGATCGGCCACGCCGCGTACGCCGAACCCGGCGAACCGCTCGGCGCGGTAGGCGGCCACGGAGGTGCGGGTGGACTGCTCGACACCGTGCGGCGTGAAGTACATCCGGTGGGCGTCAGCGCCGAATTTGGCGACCGCCCGCTGACGCAACTGGGCCTGTGTCAGCGCCGCCGAGACCAGCGCGGCCGGATGGTCGCGGCGCAGCCGGGTCGCGGTGGTGAGTTCGTCCGCCGGGTCGTGGTCCCGGAGCGCGGTGAGCAGCTCCTGTCCCTCGTCGCCGAGCAGTGAGTCGAAGGCGTCAACGTCCACATGGCCCATTCTCCCCGCTCCGGCGGGCGAATTCGCACCCGCGCGGCGCGCGCTTCCACGCCTTCCGACTGAAGATCACTTATGTGATGGTGATCAAGAATGGGTTTTCGAGGTGTCTGGTTCTCGCCGCCGCGGCGGTCGTGCTCGCGGGCTGTGGAAGCCTCGAGGGCCCCGGTCCGCTCGCCCGGACCACCGTGGAAGGCGACCCGGCGACGGCGTCCTCCGCACCGCGCACCGCGGGGCGTTCCTCCACCGCCTCGCCCCCGGAGGGGCGTTCCCCACAGCCGTCCGCACCCCCGGAGCACTCCCGGCCACCGGTTCCCCCGGCCCCGGACGCGTCCGGTCCGTCAGATGACTCCGGTCCGTCCGGCGACTCCGGCGCGCCCGGTCCGTCGCGGACGCGCCCGGCCCGCGCGGGCGACCCCGAGGCGTACCGCATGTGGGGCCTGGACCGGCCGCTCGACCAGCCGCCGCCCCCGCCCGCCACCAAACCGCCGCTCGCGCCCGAGGAGCCGCCCGTCGAGGGGCTGCCGTCGGTCATCCGCCGGGTGCAGACCACCGATCGGGTGGTCTTCCTGACGATCGACGACGGCATCGAGAAGGATCCGCGCTTCGTGGAGCAGGCCCGCGATCTCGGGCTGCCGTTCACCGGCTTCCTCACCGACAACGTGATCGGCGACCACTACGACTACTTCGACCAGCTCCAGCGGCTCGGCAACCCGATGGAGAACCACACCCTCACCCATCCCAGCCTGGCCGGACTCGACTACGACGGCCAGCGGCAGGAGATCTGCGGTCAGCAGGAGAACCTCCGCGACCGCCTCGGCCGCCAGCCGAGGCTGTTCCGCCCGCCCTACGGTGAGTACGACGAGACGACGCTGCGCGCGGCGGCCGACTGCGGCGCGGAGACGGTGGTGCTGTGGCGCGCCGAGATGGAGCCGGGCGGGCTGGTGTACCGGTCCGGCGGCGGTCTCCAGCCGGGGGACATCGTGCTCGCGCACTTCCGCGGCCCGGAGCAGCTGGAGGGGAAGTCCATGACCGACATGATCACGTCGCTGGTGCGGGCGATCCAGGAGCAGGGCTTCACGGTCGCGCGGCTGGAGGACTACGTGTGAGGCCGGCCTGCTGACGTGGCCTGCTGACGTGGTCCTCGAGGGCGCCGGGACGGGCCGGTGACAGGGCGGCGGCCGGAGCTCGTCCCCGCATCGCCTGGCACTCTAGTTGACTGAGTGCTAACCGCGTCATAATGTCGAGGCTGGCACTCGGCAGTACGGAGTGCCAGCCACACAGCGACGGGCAGGTCCGGCACCCGCGACGACGGATCCACCTGGTCGCCACCTCAGACAGTTAACCCCGTGAGATCTCCGAAGGGGGAGGTCGGATCGTGACGACCACCAGCTCCAAGGTTGCCATCAAGCCGCTCGAGGACCGCATCGTGGTCCAGCCGCTCGACGCCGAGCAGACCACGGCTTCCGGTCTGGTCATCCCGGACACCGCCAAGGAGAAGCCCCAGGAGGGCGTCGTCCTGGCCGTGGGCCCGGGCCGCTTCGAGGACGGCAATCGTCTTCCGCTCGACGTCTCCGTCGGTGACGTCGTGCTCTACAGCAAGTACGGCGGCACCGAGGTGAAGTACAGCGGCGAGGAGTACCTCGTCCTCTCGGCTCGCGACGTCCTCGCGATCGTCGAGAAGTAATCACCGAAGTTTTGCCTATGAGCCGCGCCCCGGTGCCCGTGTCACAGATACCCGGGGTCGGGGCGCGGTTCGTTCGAGAGGACATACGCAACTCATGGCGAAGATCCTGAAGTTCGACGAGGACGCCCGTCGCGCCCTGGAGCGCGGCGTCAACAAGCTGGCGGACACCGTCAAGGTGACCATCGGCCCCCGTGGCCGCAATGTGGTCATCGACAAGAAGTTCGGCGCCCCGACCATCACCAACGACGGCGTCACCATCGCCCGTGAGGTCGAGGTCGAGGACCCGTACGAGAACCTTGGCGCCCAGCTCGTCAAGGAGGTGGCGACCAAGACCAACGACATCGCGGGTGACGGCACCACCACCGCCACCGTGCTGGCCCAGGCGCTGGTCCGGGAGGGCCTGCGCAATGTGGCCGCCGGTGCCTCCCCGGCCGCCCTGAAGAAGGGCATCGACGCCGCGGTCAAGGCCGTCTCCGACGACCTGCTGGCCAGCGCCCGTCCGATCGACTCCAAGTCCGACATCGCCGCCGTGGCCGCGCTGTCCGCCCAGGACAAGCAGGTCGGCGAGCTGATCGCCGAGGCGATGGACAAGGTCGGCAAGGACGGTGTCATCACCGTCGAGGAGTCCAACACCTTCGGCCTGGAGCTCGACTTCACCGAGGGCATGGCCTTCGACAAGGGCTACCTCTCGCCCTACATGGTGACCGACCAGGAGCGTATGGAGGCCGTCCTCGACGACCCGTACATCCTGATCCACCAGGGCAAGATCGCCTCGATCCAGGACCTGCTGCCGCTGCTGGAGAAGATCATCCAGGCCGGTGCCAGCAAGCCGCTGCTGATCATCGCCGAGGACGTGGAGGGCGAGGCCCTGTCCACCCTCGTCGTCAACAAGATCCGTGGCACCTTCAACGCCGTCGCGGTGAAGGCCCCGGGCTTCGGCGACCGCCGTAAGGCGATGCTCGGCGACATGGCGACCCTCACCGGCGCCACCGTCATCGCCGAGGAGGTCGGCCTCAAGCTGGACCAGGCCGGTCTGGACGTGCTGGGCACCGCCCGCCGCGTCACCGTCACCAAGGACGACACCACCATCGTCGACGGCGGCGGCAACAGCGAGGACGTCGCCGGCCGGATCGCCCAGATCAAGGCCGAGATCGACACCACCGACTCCGACTGGGACCGCGAGAAGCTCCAGGAGCGTCTGGCGAAGCTGGCCGGCGGTGTGTGCGTGATCCGTGTGGGCGCGGCCACCGAGGTCGAGCTCAAGGAGAAGAAGCACCGTCTGGAGGACGCCATCTCCGCGACCCGCGCCGCGGTCGAGGAGGGCATCGTCTCCGGTGGTGGCTCCGCCCTGGTCCACGCCGCCAAGGTGCTCGAGGGCAACCTCGGCCTGGCGGGCGACGAGGCCACCGGTGTCGCCGTGGTCCGCCGCGCCTCCGTCGAGCCGCTGCGCTGGATCGCCGAGAACGCCGGTCTCGAGGGCTACGTGATCACCGCGAAGGTGTCCGAGCTCGAGAAGGGCCACGGCTACAACGCGGCCACCGAGGAGTACGGCGACCTGGTGAAGGCCGGCGTCATCGACCCGGTCAAGGTCACCCGCTCCGCGCTGGAGAACGCGGCGTCGATCGCCTCGCTGCTGCTCACCACCGAGACCCTGGTGGTCGAGAAGCCGGCCGAGGAAGAGGCCGAGGCCGGTGGCCACGGCCACGGTCACGCGCACTGACCCGAGCCGTACGCCACGAAGGCGCGGCCACCCCGGACGGGGCGGCCGCGCCTTCGCGTCGCGCGGCGACCGCTGACGGTTCGCGTGGCGTGGCGACCGCCGACGGGTCGATCACCGGTGGGCGTATTTACGGCCGACCCGGGAGGAGACCGCGGACACCGCCGCCCTCGGGACCAGCTTCGCCAGCCCCGTCATCGTCTTGTAGCGCGGGTCCGGGATGGACAGCGACTTACCGCGCGCGAAGTCCTTCAGCGCCGACGCGACCAGCCGGTCGGCGTCCAGCCACATCCAGCTCGGCACGCTGTCCGGCTTGATCCCCGCCCGGGCGTGGAACTCCGTCCGTACGAAGCCGGGGCACAGCGCCATCAGCCGTACGCCCGAGCTCGCCAGGTCCTTCGCGGCGCCCTGGGTGAACTGCACGACCCACGCCTTGCTCGCGCCGTACGTCCCGCGCGGGAAGAACGCCGCGATCGACGACACATTGATCACTCCGCCGCGGCCCCGGGTGCGCATCGTCTCGCACGCCGCGCCGGTGAGCCGGAGCACCGCCTCGCAGTGGAGCCTGAGCATCCGCAGCTCATCGGTGAGCGGCACCTCCAGATAGCGGCCGCGATGGCCGAACCCGGCGTTGTTGACGAGCAGATCGACCGGATGGGTACGGTCGCCCAGCCGGTCCTCGACCGCCGCGATGCCGTCCTCCTCGGACAGATCGGCCCGCAGGACCTCGGCCTCCACCCCGTGCCGGTCGTGGAGATCCGCCGCCTGCTCGTGCAGCCGCTTCTCGTCACGGGCGACGAGCACCAGGTTGTGCCCGTCGGCGGCGAGCCGGCTCGCGAAGGAGGCGCCGATGCCCGCGGTGGATCCGGTGATCAGTGCAGTCGTCATAGGCGCACGTTATCGGCCCGGGAGTGACCGGGCGGGCCGTGCGGCGATCTCGCGCGGACTCGGCCGGAACGCATACCCGCGTCGGCTGCCCGAGTGGGCTGCCCGCGTCGGTTACCCGCCTCAGCGGTCGGCGGCCGCGGTGCGCCGCCGCTCGGCCTTCGCCACGTAGTCGAGTGCCTTGGCGCGCGCCTCGGGGTGCAGGGCGTCGCCCGCCGCCAGCACCCGCGGCAGCAGCGTCCGTTCGGTGGTCACGGCGCGGAACTGGAAGGCGACCGTCACCTCGTGGTCGGGCCGGTGCACCACCTCGATCCGGTCACCGGAGCGGATCTCGCCCGGTTCGAGCACCCGCAGATAGGCGCCGGGGACGGCCGCCTGGGTGAACCGCTTCAGCCAGCCGCGCTGGTCCAGCCAGCCCGCGAACGTCAGGCACGGGATGCGCGGCGCGGTCACCTGGACCAGCAGCTCGCGGCCGATCCGCCAGCGCTCGCCGACCAGGGTCCCGGTGATGTCGAGCCCGCGGGTGGTGAGGTTCTCGCCGAAGGCGCCGTTGGGCAGCTCACGGCCCAACTCGCGCTCCCAGACGTCGAGATCCTCGCGGGCGTAGACGTAGACGGCCTGGTGGTCGCCGCCGTGGAAGCGGGTGTTGCAGACATCGTCCCCGGCCAGACCGCTGCCGCCGACGCCCTTCGGACCCGGGGCCGTGACCCGTACCGGGCCGTCGACCGGCCGCTTGTCGATACCTGTGCCGGAGGGGCATTCGGTGTAATCGGTGATCGTCGCGCGCCCGACGTTCACGGTGAGCACGGATCCCGCGGAGTGCAGCATGGTCAAAACCGTAATCGACCGAGACCAAAGCGTCGACGGGATATCTCCGTCGGTGTCCAAGGGTCGCTTATGCTCGAAACATGATCGAGGCCCGTCATCTCAGGGTGCTGCGCGCGGTGGCCGCCACCGGTTCCTTCTCCGCGGCGGCGCGTGAGCTGGGCTGCACCCAGCCCGCCGTCAGCCAGCAGATGAAGGCCCTGGAGGGCGCCGCGGGCACCCCGCTGCTGATCCGCACCGGCCGGGAGATGCGGCTGACGGAGGCGGGCGAGGCCCTGGTACGCCACGCCGCGGGCATCCTGGCCGGGCTGACCGCCGCCGAGGAGGAGGTCGCGGCGATCGCCGGGCTGCGGGCGGGCCGGGTGCGGCTGGTGTCGTTTCCCAGCGGCAGTTCGACCCTGGTGCCGACCGCGCTGGCCGAGATGCGCGCCGCCCACCCCGGGACCCGGGCCTCGCTGGTGGAGGCGGAACCACCGCGTTCGGTGGAGATGCTCCGGGCGGGCGACTGCGAGATCGCCGTGGCCTTCCGCTATCCGCAGGCCGACGCCGCGGCCGAGGCGGGTCCGGGCTGGGAGGACCTGGTGGCCCGGCCGCTGCTGAGCGACCGGCTGGTGGTCATGGTCCCGCGCGAGCACCGGCTGGCGGGAGCCGGGACGGTGGGGATGGCGGAGCTGGCGGAGGAGCCGTGGATCGCGGGCTGCCCGCGCTGCCGCCGTCATCTGGTGGAGGTGTGCGAGTCCGAGGGCTTCACCCCGCGGATCGACTTCGCGACGGATGACTATCCGGCGGTGGTCGGCCTGGTGGCGGCCGGGCTCGGGGTCGCGGTGCTGCCGGAGCTGGCGCTGGAGTCGGTGCGCGCCAAGGGGGCGGTGACGCTGGAGGTCAAGCCCGCGGTGCGGCGCGAGGTGGTGGCGCTGACGCTGCCGGACCTGGCCCGGGTTCCCGCGGTGGCGGCCACGCTGGACCGGCTGGAGCGGGCGGCGCGCCGCTGAGGATCGCGTCGGGCCCGGGGGCCCGCGGGTGAAGGGGCGTGAGAATCCCCGCCGTGCACACGGAAATCGGCCGTTGGCCGCGCCGATGTGGGGCCGGGTGGGTGATGGAACGTTTCTTCAATGGGCCGGGTCCGGAATCCGGTCAGGATCCGGGATGCCCTGACGAGGTGGCCACCGCGCGGTGCCGCGCCCGCCCCATGAGCTCCTCGCGCTCGTCCTCGGTCAGTCCGCCCCACACGCCGTACGGCTCGCGTACGGCGAGTGCGTGAGCCGCGCACTGCGCCCGTACCGGGCAGCGCATGCACACCTCTTTCGCCGACATCTCCCGCGCGCTGCGGGCGGCGCCGCGCTCCCCCTCGGGGTGGAAGAAGAGCGAGCTGTCGACCCCGCGACACGCGGCCAGAAGCTGCCAGTCCCACAGGTCGGCGTTCGGACCGGGAAGACGGGAGAAATCTGCCATTGCCTTATCTCCTCGAAGCGATCGGTGCGGACGCTGTGTCCTGGGTCGCACACCTACGGTGTAAGTAGATGTAAATATGACTCATTGCGAATCTAGCCACACAGGTCGGCAAATTGGAAGCAAGGTCGCCAAATGCCACCGAAGGGGATGACCTGGGGGAGACCTATGGGGGAGAGGCGCTGGCGCGCGACCGGCGCGACGAAGCGGCTCCGTATTCGGGCCCTCACGTAGAGTGTCGAAGGTGGCCGCCGAACCCCGTAACTCTTTCGGGTGACCGTCGTTGAGAGTGCGGAGGCGGTTGATGGGTAAAGCTCTCGGACAGATATCCGGGGCTGTCAATCGCTCAGGTGACGATATGTACCAGCCTGGAGGCTCAAGGTGACGCGCATCAGCTGCGGAGGACGGCCATGACATCCGTCCTCGTCTGCGACGACTCCCCGCTTGCCCGAGAGGCGCTCCGCCGCGCGGTGGCGACCGTGCCCGGTGTCGAGCGTGTGACGACAGCGGCCAACGGCGAGGAAGTCCTCCGCCGCTGGGGTGCCGATCGCTCGGATCTGATTCTGATGGACGTACGGATGCCCGGTCTCGGCGGTGTCGAGACCGTGCGGCGGCTGCTGTCCGCCGACCCCGGCGCCCGGATCATCATGCTCACGGTGGCCGAGGATCTCGATGGAGTGGCGCTGGCGGTGGCCGCCGGCGCGCGTGGCTATCTGCACAAGGACGCCTCGCGCGCCGAGTTGCGGGCCACCGTGACCCAGGCGCTGGCCGACCCCACGTGGCGGCTGGCGCCGAGGCGGCTGCGGTCCGCCGAGATGGGCGCGGCCCCCACCCTCACCGCCCGGGAGATCCAGGTGCTGGAGGGCATGAGCCACGGCCGGTCCAACGCGGAGATCGGCCGTGAGCTGTTCCTCTCCGAGGACACGGTCAAGACGCACGCCCGCCGGCTGTTCAAGAAGCTCGGTGCCTCGGACCGGGCGCATGCGGTGGCCCTCGGATTCCGCTGGGGGCTGGTCCGCTAGCGGACCGGTCCCTCATCGACGTGCTGCGCAGCGGGGGCGCGACGGTCCCCGCCCGCCGGTTGGCGGGCGGGGCGAGAGCGTGTCCGGCGGGCGCGGTGACGGCGGCTTGTATCAGTTCCCCGCGCGATGCCGCATCCTTGATGGTGTGGAGTTCCTCGGGGACGAGTCGGTCGGGCGTGAGGGGAGGGCGCAGGACGTGACAACAGCCGGCGCACCTGCTCATAACGCTTCAGCGCACAACGAAGGACGCGGTGCCACGGAGCCGCCGGGCCCAAGGCACCATGGACGGATGCGCGACGACGAGAGGCCAGGGGCCCCCACGGGCGGTGCCCCGGCGGCCACGGGGCCGATCGGTGCCCTGGTCGGGCGCGCCGTCGAAGGTGATGAGCAGGCCACCCATGACCTGCTGGCCCATGTGCATCCGCTGGCCCTGCGCTACTGCCGCACGCGGCTGTCCAGGCTGCCCGGGGACGCCCGGCACTTCGTCGACGACCTCGCGCAGGAGGTCTGTCTCGCGGTGTTGTGCGCGCTGCCGCGCTACCGCGACACCGGAAAGCCCTTCGAGGCGTTCGTCGTGGCCATCGCCGCGCACAAGGTCGCCGATCTCCAGCGGGCCGCCATGCGGCACCCGGGGAGCACCGCCGTGCCCTCGGACGAGATGCCGGAGCAGCCGGACGACTCCCTGGGGCCCGAGGAGCGGGCGCTGCTCAGCAGCGACGCGGAGTGGGCCAAGAAGCTGCTCGCCAATCTCCCGGAGAACCAGCGCGAGCTGGTGCTGCTCCGGGTCGCGGTCGGGCTGACCGCCGAGGAGACCGGACAGATGCTCGGGATGTCGCCCGGAGCGGTACGGGTCGCGCAGCACCGGGCCCTCAGCAGGCTGCGCGCGCTCGCCGAGCAGTAGCCGCGAACCCGGTCTGAGCAGCGGCATCGTGCGGGAGCGCACAGTTGTCCACAGGGCGGGATGGGGCACCCGGGAAGGCCGTTAGCATGGGAGTCCGCGCTGGGGCAAGACCATTGGAAGGGTGTCATGACTGACAACGTCGACGGAGTGCCTGAGAAGTTCGCGATGCTCGGGCTGACGTACGACGACGTGCTGCTGCTGCCGGGCGCCTCCGAGGTGCTGCCGAACGCGGTCGACACCTCGTCCAGGGTCTCGCGGCACGTCCGGGTGAACATCCCGCTGCTGTCCGCCGCGATGGACAAGGTCACCGAGTCCCGGATGGCCATCGCCATGGCCCGGCAGGGCGGCGCGGGCGTGCTGCACCGCAATCTGTCCATCGAGGACCAGGCGAACCAGGTGGACCTGGTCAAGCGTTCCGAGTCCGGCATGGTGACCGACCCGATCACCGTCCGCCCGGACGCCACGCTCCACGAGGCGGACGCGCTGTGCGCGAAGTTCCGCATCAGCGGTGTCCCGGTGACGGACGCGGCGGGCAAGCTGCTCGGCATCGTCACCAACCGGGACATGGCCTTCGAGGTGGACCGCGGCCGTCAGGTCCGCGAGGTGATGACCCCGATGCCGCTGGTCACCGGCAAGGTGGGGATCTCCGGCGAGGACGCGATGCAGCTGCTGCGCCGCCACAAGATCGAGAAGCTGCCGCTGGTCGACGACGCCGGGGCGCTCAAGGGCCTGATCACCGTCAAGGACTTCGTCAAGGCCGAGAAGTATCCGAACGCGGCCAAGGACGCCGAGGGCCGGCTGGTCGTGGGCGCGGCCGTGGGCGTCGGCGACGAGGCGTACGACCGGGCCCAGGCGCTGGTCGAGGCCGGGGCCGACTTCCTGGTGGTGGACAGCGCGCATGGCCACAGCCGGGGCATCCTCGACATGATCGCCAAGGTGAAGTCCAATGTCGCGGTCGATGTGGTGGGCGGCAATGTCGCCACCCGGGACGGCGCCCAGGCGCTGATCGACGCCGGGGTGGACGGAGTGAAGGTCGGCGTCGGCCCGGGCTCCATCTGCACCACCCGCGTGGTCGCGGGGATCGGTGTGCCCCAGGTGACCGCGATCTACGAGGCGGCGCGGGCCTGCCACGCGGCGGGTGTGCCGCTGATCGGTGACGGCGGGCTCCAGTTCTCCGGTGATATCGCCAAGGCCATCGCGGCCGGTGCCGACACGGTGATGCTGGGCAGCCTGCTGGCCGGGTGCGAGGAGTCGCCGGGCGAGATGGTCTTCATCAACGGCAAGCAGTTCAAGTCCTACCGGGGCATGGGCTCGCTGGGCGCGATGCAGTCGCGCGGCCGGGGCCGTTCCTACTCCAAGGACCGCTACTTCCAGGACAATGTCCTCTCCGAGGACAAGCTGGTCCCCGAGGGCATCGAGGGCCAGGTGCCCTACCGCGGCCCGCTGGGCTCCGTCGCCCATCAGCTGGTGGGCGGTCTGCGGGCGTCCATGGGCTATGTCGGCTCGGCCGATGTGGCGGAGCTGAAGGAGAAGGGCCGCTTCGTGCGGATCACCGCGGCCGGTCTCAAGGAGAGCCACCCGCACGACATCCAGATGACCACCGAGGCGCCGAACTACTCCGGCCGTTGACCGCCCCGCCCCCGCGCGACCCCGGGCCATGGGGCCCGTGCGGGGGACAGGGATACTGGTACGGCAGATTCAGGCAGCGAAAGGCACCCACGTGACTGAGATCGAGATCGGGCGCGGTAAGCGCGGCCGCAGGGCGTACGCGTTCGACGACATCGCCGTTGTGCCCAGTCGTCGTACCCGGGACCCCAAGGAGGTCTCGATCGCCTGGCAGATCGACGCCTACCGCTTCGAGCTGCCGTTCCTCGCCGCCCCGATGGACTCGGTGGTCTCCCCGCGGACCGCGATCCGCATCGGTGAGCTGGGCGGTCTGGGCGTCCTCAATCTCGAGGGACTGTGGACCCGTTACGAGGATCCCGAGCCGCTGCTTGCGGAGATCGCCGAGCTGGACGAGCGCGCCGCCACCCGCCGCTTGCAGGAGATCTACGCCGAGCCGATCAAGGAAGAGCTGATCGGCCAGCGCCTCAAGGAGGTGCGTGACGCGGGCGTGGTGACCGCCGCCGCCCTGTCGCCGCAGCGCACCGCGCAGTTCTCCAAGGCCGTGGTGGACGCCGGGGTCGACATCTTCGTGATCCGCGGTACGACGGTCTCCGCCGAGCATGTGTCGGGCGCCGCCGAGCCGCTGAACCTCAAGCAGTTCATCTATGAGCTCGATGTGCCGGTGATCGTGGGCGGCTGTGCCACCTACACCGCCGCGCTGCATCTGATGCGCACCGGCGCGGCCGGTGTGCTGGTCGGCTTCGGCGGCGGCGCCGCCCACACCACCCGCAATGTGCTGGGCATCCAGGTGCCGATGGCCACCGCGGTGGCCGATGTCGCCGCCGCCCGCCGGGACTATATGGACGAGTCCGGCGGCCGCTATGTGCATGTGATCGCCGACGGCGGTGTGGGCTGGAGCGGAGATCTGCCGAAGGCCATCGCCTGCGGTGCGGACTCCGTGATGATGGGCTCGCCGCTGGCCCGCGCCACCGACGCGCCCGGCCGTGGCCACCACTGGGGCATGGAGGCCGTCCATGACGAGGTGCCGCGCGGAAAGCGGATGAATCTGGGCGCGGTGGGCACCACCGAGGAGATCCTGCTCGGTCCCTCGCACACCCCGGACGGTTCGATGAACTTCTTCGGAGCGCTGCGCCGGGCGATGGCCACCACCGGTTACTCGGAGCTCAAGGAGTTCCAGCGGGTCGAGGTCACGGTCGCGCCGTCACAGCACGACAAGCCCTGAGGTTTCCAGCGGCTCCCCAGCATGGGGAAGGCCCCGACCGCGGTGCGGTCGGGGCCTTCCCGTGTGCTCGGTGTGCCGTGGGCGTCAGCGGTTGCTGAGACGGTAGGCGGAGCCGACGGCGGCGATCGGGGCGAGCGCCATGAAGATGTAGGTCAGCGCGTCCGAGTCTTCCTTCCACGCGTCGATCAGGCCGGTGCCCGAAGCGCCCGGCGCCAGGGGCTCGGTGAGGTGGTTGAAGAAGATCTCCATTGCGGACGTGTGCTCGATCCCGGCTGCCTGCAACTGCGAGGCCGGCACCTTGTCCAGCAGGTCGGCCGTGATCATGGCGTAGCCGAAGAGCTCACCGATGAACACGGCGGCCAGTGCGAGCACCGCGCCGACGACCCACAGACCCGGGTTGCGGCCGCCGAGCTTGGCGATGACGAAGCCGATCAGACCGCCGAGCGCGACACCGGCGTAGGCGAACTGCGTCACCTTCGGCTCCGCGCCGTCCGTGTCCGCCATCGCGCTCAGCAGGAACGCGTAGAGGAAGGCGCCCACGAGCGCGGCGACAACGGCGGCACCGACGGCGAGGAGCGCGTTGCCCTGGCTGCCCTGCGGTGCGGGCGGCGGGAAGCCGCCGCCGAACTGCGGCTGCGGAGCGCCGTACTGCGGCGCCGGCGGCTGCTGCTGCGGGTAGCCGTATCCGGCGGGCTGCTGTGGCTGCTGGGGCTGGTGCGGCTGCTGTGGCTGCTGCCAGTTCTGGCTCATGGAGATCCCCCGGGGATGAAGGCGGAAACCCGCGTTCCGGGGACAGCCCTGAGCTGCGGTGCAGTGAGCTGGGAACGCGGACGAATGGTTCGCGCCATTAAATTAACAGCAGGGCATGACAACGGGACAAGTCGTGTCCGGCGTCCGTGACATGGCTGGGACCGGACGGAGACACGGTGCCCCGTCATATGTGGATATCCCCGGTGCTATTCGGTGATCCGTTTCGCTACGAGATAACTTCCGGCCCCCCGCCAGGGCGTAGAACGTGATCTCGCTCCGGCCCGGGACCTCTTCGCGCCGGTATTCGGCCACCCGGTCGAAGTGGTCGACCAGGGTATCCGCGGTGGCCCGGGAAGTCTGGTCCCCCCATCTGTGCCGCGATACCGATCAGTTGCGTGAAGAAGACGCCGACCAGGGCAGGCGGTATGCCGATCGGGGCGAGCGACGGCGTCCGGCCGCCCAGTCCGCCGAGTGCGGCCGCCGGTCAACAGCCCGGTGCCCAGGACCCCGTAGCCGACCTCCTGGCCGCCATGGCCGATTTTGCCCTGTGCCTCCGCGAAGACCGGCGCGCCGAGCGGTCCGGCCGCGACGCCCGCGCGCGGCCGCGGCCGGGTCGTGCCCGGGCGGCGGCGGAGGAAGCGGACGCGATCATGACGGCAAGGTAGCAGCGGTGGCTCCGCCCGGAAGTGCGCATGACACCGGGGGGAGGACAGAATCCGGCATAAGCAATAATGTCAACTTATGGCGCAGAACAAGTCGTTCACAGGACGAGACATGGGCATCGACCTGGGCACCGCGAACACGCTGGTGTACGTCCGGGGCAAGGGAATCGTGCTCAACGAGCCGTCGGTCGTGGCCGTCAACACGGTCGACGGCAATGTGCTGTCGGTGGGTTCGGCGGCGAAGGAGACCATGGGGCGGACCCCGACGAACATCGTCGCCGTCCGACCGCTGCGCGATGGCGTGATCGCCGATTTCGAGATCGCGGAGCGGATGCTCAGGTACTTCATCAAGAAGGTCACGGGCAGCCGTCGTCTCGCCCGCCCCCGCGTGGTGGTCTGTGTGCCCTCCGGTATCACCGGCGTCGAGCGGCGCGCGGTGATGGAGGCCGCCACCCAGGCCGGGGCCCGTCAAGTGCACCTGGTCGAGGAGCCGATCGCGGCGGCGATCGGCGCGGGGCTGCCGGTGAGCGAACCGACCGGCTGCATGGTGGTGGACGTCGGCGGCGGTACGACCGAGGTCGCGGTCGTCTCGCTGGGCGGCATCGTCACCGCCCGTTCGGTGCGGGTGGCGGGCGATGCGATGGACACCGCGATCAGCGCGTATGTGAAGAAGCACTACGCGCTCGCGATCGGTGAACGGACCGCCGAGGAGATCAAGGTGAGCATCGGCTCGGCGGCGGCGGGCGGTTCGCTCTCGACACCGCGGCTCGGTGTCCCCGTCCGGCAGTCGGAGCGGAACGTGGAGGTCGTCCTCGAGGGTGACAGCGGCGATCCGGAGGACACCCAGGCGCTGTTGCCGCCGGACCGCTGCACCATCCGGGGCCGAGACCAGGTCACCGGACTGCCCAAGGTGCTCGAACTGACCGCGGAGGAGGTGCGGCACGCGCTGGGCGAACCGGTGGACAGCATCGTGGCCGCGGTCCGCTCCACGCTGGACGAGACCCCGCCGGAGCTGGCGGGCGACATCATGGACCGCGGCATCGTGCTGACCGGCGGCGGTGCGCTGCTGCGCGGGCTGGACGTCCGGCTGGGCCGTGAGTTGGACATCCCGGTGCTGGTGGCCGATGACCCGCTGGACTGTGTGGCCATCGGCACCGGCCGCTGTGTCGAGGACTTCGAGTCCCTGCGGACCGCGATGCACGCCCGCCCCCGCCGCCTCGACACCGTCCGGGTCTGACGGCCCGACGGCGCGGAAGGGCCCCGGGCGACCCGGCCACCACCGGCCCCCGGACGCTCGCTCGGCCGCCGGGCCCGGGCGCCCCGTCCGCCGTCCGGCCCCGGGCGCCCTGTCCGCCGGGGTGCCCCGTCCACCGGGGTGCCCCCGCCTCCGTACGGCCGCGTCTCGGCACGCGGTCCCCACGGCCGCCCCCCGGCCGGGGTGTCCGGGCGTGCGGCGGTGCGGTGCCCGTGGTGGGCTGGTGGCACCGCGTCCCGAGCGGCGCGGGCGGACGGGAGGTGCGGGCGTCGACGTGACGGCAGTCGTGCGCGGGGCACACAGGCGGGCGGTCGTCCTGACCCTCGCCGTCCTGACCACGATCACCGCCGTCCTGCCCTGCGTGCTGCCCTCCGCCGCGGCCCTGCCCGCCGCCCCGCGTACAGCGCGCCCCACCGCCCACCCGCCGTCCGCGTACGGCCCCGGCAACGCCCCTGATCGGCCCACCCGGCCACGGTCCGTCAGCCGGACGTCGTACCCCACCTCCGTCGAACTGAAGTCGCTGAACCCCTCGGTGGTGCGGCAGGGCGGGCAACTGGTCATCGGCGGAACCGTCACCAACACCTCCGGCCGCCGGATCGGCGCCAGCCGCCTCGAGGTCCGGATCGGGAAGCGGGGCGCCATCGACACCCGCGGCGGGCTCGCCGCCGTGGCCGTACGCACCTCCCTGGGCCGCGCCGACGGCCCCCCGGTGCCGGGCCGTGACGCCGGCGTCGCCGCGCTCGCGCCCGGCGCCACCCACCGCTTCCGGCTCACCGTGGACGTACCGGACCTGGGCCTGGACGGGCCCGGGGCGTTCGCGCTGACCGTCGACGTCGCCCGAGAGGACGGCACCGTCCTCGGACTGACCCGTGATCATGTGTGCGCCTACCCCGACGGCACCGAAATGGAGCCGCTGCGCACCACCGTGCTGTGGCCTATCACCGATGTGCCGCATATGGAGGCGCTCACCCAGCGCACCACCGACCAGGTACTGCCGGTGTTCCGCGATGACGCCCTGAAGGCCGCCTTCGGCCCCGGCGGACGGCTGCGGCGGCTGGTCGAGGCGGGCGAGGACCAGCCGGTGACCTGGGTGATCGACCCCGACCTCATCGTCCAGGCGCAGGCCATGGCCGACGGCTACCGGGTCGCCAGGACCCCCGGCGGCACCGATCCGCAGAACGCCACCGCCGGTACGGGCGGTGACGCGGCGGCGGACTGGCTGGCCGCGCTGCGCAAGGCCGTCCACGGCCGGGATGTCATCGCGCTGCCGTACGCGGATCCGGACCTGGCCTCGCTCGCCCGCGGCGGAGACGAGGCCCTGGCCGGGCTGTTGCGCCGGTCGTCCAGGGCGGGCCGGACGGTGCTGGACCGGGCGCTGGACACCCGCGCCCGCGCCGATGTGGCCTGGCCCGCGGGCGGCGCCGTGGACGGCGCCATCGCCGCGTACACCCGGCGGCTGGGCCTCGGCACGGTGCTGGCCTCGGGCGGGACCGCCGGTCCCTCGGCCGAGCTGGTCGCGGGGGGAGCGACGGACGACGGCGCGGTGTCGCTCGGCGGCGGGACGACCGCGCTGACCTACGACACCACGCTCGCCGCCCTCCTCTCCCAGGGCCTCCAGGGCCCCCACGGCGAACCCGCCTCCGGGGCGGGGGCCCGGCTGCGGCTGCGGCAGCGGCTGCTCGCCGAGACCCTGACGGCCGTGCGGGAACTGCCGTACGCCCACCGCGACCTGGTGGTGGTGCCGCCGCGCCGGATGCCCGCCGCGGTGGCGGATGTGCTGCTGGGGTCGCTGGCCGACGGCCAGAAGGCGGGCTGGCTGGAGCCCGCCCGGTTCGAGGTGGCCCTGCGCGAGCCGGAGCCGGGGGAGGTGGGCAGCTTCGACGGCTATCCGGTCGCGCTGCGCGCCTCGGAGCTGCCGCCCGCCCGGCTCGCGGCGGTCGCCCGGGACCGGCGGCGGCTGCGGTCGCTGGCCAAGGTGCTGTCGGACGCGCGGGCCACCGCCGCGTCCGTACGGGCCGCGATGGCGCGCTCCCTGTCGACCGCCTGGCGCGGCGACGCGGCGGGCGCCGGGGCGTACCAGCGGGCCGTGGCGCGCTATCTGACCGCCTCGACGGAGTCGGTGCGGCTGGTGCCCAAGTCGCGGGTGGTGGTGGCCGGGGGCAGGGCCATCATCCCGGTCACCGTCGACAACGGGCTCCAGCAGGACCTCACCGGGGTCGAGCTGCGGGTGTTCTCCAGCCGCCCCGAGCGGCTGAGCACCCTGGACCGTTCGGTGGAGGTGCGGGCGTCCCGGGCGGTGAGCCGGACGGTACGGGTGCGGGTGAGCGCGTACGCCAACGGCCCGGTGCGGCTGACCGCCCGGCTCTACACCACCGCGGACGGCAGGCCGTGGGGCGAGCCGATGATGTTCACCGCGGATGTGCGGTCGGTGCCCTCGGGGGCGATCGCGTTCGTCGGCGGCGGGGTGCTGCTGATCGTGCTGGCCGCCACGGTCCGGCTGCGCCGCGCGCGCGGGCGGTGAACCACGGCCGGGTGCGCGGGCGGTGAACCACGGCCGGGCCTCAGGCCCCCTGGCGGTATGCGGTCAGCGCCGTACAGTGGGGCGGTTTCCGACACGCCGCATGCCGTCATCTGCGTCGTCCGGCGTGACTGCCGTGAACAGCAGCAATGAGCCGTGAAAGCCGTGAAGCCGTGGAGGTTGCCGCCATGACTATCGAGGTCCGCAAGCGCACCGGCCGGAGACCAGGCGCGACGGAGAGCCGCGACACCATCCTGGGGGTGGCCCAGGAGATGTTCGCGGAGGGCGGCTTCGACGGCGCCTCGGTGCGGTCGATCGCCAAGGCCGCGGGGGTCGACGCCGCGCTGGTCCACCACTTCTTCGTCTCCAAGGAGGGGCTGTTCGCCGCCTGTATGCGGGACGCGCTGCGCCCGGAGCTGCTGCTCGGCCCGGTCCTGGACGGCGGGGTGGAGGGGCTGGGGGAACGGCTGGTCCGTGCCTTCCTGCGGTTATGGGAGGAGGAGCCCACCCGCGACAAGCTGCTGTCGCTGCTGCGCTCGGCGGTCTCCCATCCGCCGTCCGCGCGGACCGTGCGCGGTTTCCTCGCCCGTGAGGTGCTGGGCCGGGTGGCCGAGGTGGCGGGCGGGCGGCGTCCGGAGATACGGGCCGGGCTGGTCGGCTCCCATCTCGTCGGGCTGGCCCTCACCCGCTATGTCCTGGAGATACCGCCGCTGGCCTCGCTCGACCGGGAGGTGGTGGTGGGGACGGTCGGGGCCACGGTCCAGCGGTATCTGACGGAGGAGCTGCCGGGCGTGGCGTAACCCCGGGGTGCTCCAGGGGGCGGGCGGGCCGCCGGACCGTTCCGGTGGCCCGCCCGTGGCCGGAGCCGGTGGCCCGCCCCGCCGTCAGAGCCGGTGGGCGGTGCCCGCCGGGCTCGCCCCCCTGGTGTCCAGCAGCAGTTGGGCCTTGACCGCGAGCCCTTGCAGGTCGTACGCCCGGTGGTGTTGCAGCAGCACGGTGAGGTCCGCGTCGGCGGCGGCCTCGTACAGCGCGTCCGCGCGCTCCACCCGCCGCCCCCGCACCCGCCACTGCGGTACGTACGGGTCGTGGTAGCTGATCTCGGCGCCCAGGTCCATCAGCCGGGACGCGACCTCCCGGGCGGGCGACCCCTCCTCGTCGGCGATATCGGGTTTGTAGCCGACGCCCAGGAGCAGCACGCGCGCACCGCGCGCGGACTTGCCGTACTCGTTGAGCAGGGCGGTGCACCGCTGGGTGACATAGCGCGGCATCCGCCCGTTGACCTGCTGTGCCAGCTCGACCATCCGCAGCGGCAGGCCGAGGCCGCGCTGCTGGTAGGCCATGTGGTCGTGGTCGACGGCCGCCCCATGGCCGCCGACGCCGGGGCCCGGCCGGAAGGACTGGAAGCCGAAGGGCTTGGTCTCGGCACAGCGGACCACGTCCCACAGGTCCACGCCCAGGTCGTGGCAGTACACCGCCATCTCGTTCACCAGGGCGATGTTGACGTGGCGGTAGTTGGTCTCCAGGACCTTCACGGCCTCGGCCTCGCGGGGGCCGCGGGCGCGCACCACCTTCTCGGTGAACCGGCCGTAGAAGGCGGCGGCCGCCTCGGTGCAGGCGGGGGTGAGTCCGCCGATCACCTTGGGGGTGTTGGCGGGCCCGTAGGCGCGGTTGCCGGGGTCGAGGCGGCAGGGGGAGTAGGCGAGGTGGAAGTCGCGTCCGGCCCGCAGTCCGGAGCCCTGCTCCAGAACCGGACGCAGGAATTCCTCGGTGGTGCCGGGGTACACGGTGGATTCCAGCAGGACAGTGGTGTGCGGCCGCAGCCGCGCCGCGAGCGTACGGGCCGCCTCGGCGACCGCCGACAGATCGAGCTTCCGGTCCTCGCCCGGCGGGGTCGGGGCGCAGATCACGGCGGTACGGACACGGCCCAGCTCGGCGGGGTCGCCGGTGACCTGGAAGCCGCCGGCGACCATCCGGCGCAGATCGGCGGCGGACAGCCGGCCGTCACCGGTCCCGGAGGGCAGCCGTCCGGCCCGCAGATCGCCGGTGACGCGTGGATCGGGGTCGTAGCCGACGGTGCGGATGGCCGCGGAGGTGGCGGCCTGGGCGAGGGGGAGACCGAGATGGCCGAGTCCGATGACGGCGAGATCTGCGGGCATGACTGCATGCCGTCCTTCCCGAGGTGATTCCGGATGGCGCAAAGGCAGACTAAGCGGAAATATGACTCGTATTCAGTATTGGTGGGTGATGTTGGTCCGGTGTTGCGGCAGTGGACGGAGCAGCGCCATGGCACAGCGAGGAGAAAGCCAGGAAAATCTCTGAACGTGCGACGTGATGTCGATCACAACGGGAGGCAGCGGTGAGGACACCGGCACTGGGACCGGCCGAGCGCGGCGAGGCGTTGGCCCGGATGGCGGACCGTGAGCTGGATGTGCTGGTCGTGGGCAGCGGGGTGGTCGGCGCGGGCACCGCGCTGGACGCCGCGACCCGCGGCCTGGAAACCGGTCTGGTCGAGGCGCGTGACTGGGCCTCGGGCACCTCCAGCCGGTCCAGCAAACTGGTCCACGGGGGGTTGCGCTATCTGGAGATGCTGGACTTCGCCCTCGTCAGAGAGGCGCTGAAGGAGCGCGGACTGCTGCTGGAGCGGATCGCTCCGCACCTGGTGAAGCCGGTGCCGTTCCTCTATCCGCTCAAGCACCGGGGCTGGGAGCGGCTGTACGCGGGGGCGGGGGTGGCGCTCTACGACGCGATGTCCGTCTCCTCGGGACACGGCCGCGGGCTGCCCGTCCACCGCCATCTGAGCCGCACCAAGGCGCTGCGGGTGGCCCCCTGCCTCCGTAAGGACGCCCTGGTCGGGGCGTTGCAGTACTACGACGCCCAGGTGGACGACGCGCGCTTCGTCACCGCCCTGGTCCGTACCGCCGCCCGCTACGGCGCCCATGTCGCCAACCGGGCGCGGGTGGTCGGCTTTCTGCGGGAGGGGGCGCGGGTCGTCGGCGCCCGGGTGCACGATCTGGAGCAGGGCGGGGAGTTCGAGGTCCGCGCCCGCCAGGTGGTGAACGCCAGCGGGGTGTGGACGGACGAGACACAGGCGTTGATCGGCGAGCGCGGCCAGTTCCACGTCCGCGCGTCCAAGGGCATCCACCTCGTGGTGCCCCGGGACCGGATCCACTCCACGAGCGGGCTGATCCTGCGCACCGAGAAGAGCGTGCTGTTCGTCATCCCCTGGGGCCGTCACTGGATCGTCGGCACCACCGACACCGACTGGGATCTCGACAAGGCCCATCCGGCCGCCTCCAGCGCCGATATCGACTATCTGCTGGAGCATGTCAACGAGGTGCTCGCGGTGCCGCTCACCCGTGACGACGTGGAGGGGGTCTACGCCGGGCTGCGCCCGCTGCTGGCCGGGGAGTCGGACGCGACCAGCAAGCTCTCCCGCGAGCACACGGTGGCCCACCCCGTACCGGGCATGGTGGTGGTCGCGGGCGGCAAGTACACCACCTACCGGGTGATGGCCAAGGACGCGGTGGACGAGGCGGTGCACGGCCTGGACCGCCGGGTCGGGCCGTGCGTCACCGAAGAGGTGCCGCTCGTCGGGGCCGTGGGCTACAAGGCCCTGTGGAACGCGCGGGCCCGGATCGCCCGGCGCTCCGGTCTCCATGTGGCCCGGGTGGAGCATCTGCTGAACCGCTACGGCGCGCTGGCCGAAGAGGTGCTGGAGCTGATCGCCCAGGACCCCACCCTCGGCGAACCGCTCCAGGCGGCCGACGACTATCTGCGCGCCGAGGCCGTCTACGCCACCTCCCACGAGGGCGCCCGCCATCTCGACGATGTGCTCACCCGCCGCACCCGCATCTCCATCGAGACCTTCGACCGCGGTACGCGCAGCGCGCGTGAGGTGGCCGAGCTGATGGCCGGGGTACTGGGCTGGGGCCAGGAGCAGACCGACAAGGAGGTCGAGCACTACGAGAAGCGGGTGGAGGCCGAACGCGAGTCGCAGCGGCAGCCGGACGATCTGACGGCGGACGCCGCCCGGCTGGGCGCGCCGGACATCATCCCGTTGTGAGCGCGGCGCGCGGCGCGCGCGTGGGTCCCGCGGCCGGGCGGTGGAACGCCCGGCCGCCGGTCACTCGGAGCGCGCGCAGAACGCGGCCTTGAGCAGGGTCGACTCATCGGCGGGGGAGGGCCGCGCACCGCTGTTGAGGCGGTAGGCGAGGCTGCGGCGGCCATCGGCGGTGGAGACCGCCAGCGCGTAGGAGCCGGGGATCTCCCCGTTGTGCCCCCAGAGCGTCACCCCGCAGGGCAGCCGCACCGGGAACAGCCCCATGCCGTACCGGCCGTGGGAGCCCGAGGTGTCCCGCAGGGTGCGCAGCCCGGTGCGGTCCACCACCCGGCCGCGCTGGAGCGCGGAGACCAGCCGGGCCAGGTCGTCGAGGGTGGAGACCATCTCGCCCGCGGCCCCCGCCGCCGAGGGGTTGAGGTCGGTGACATCCCGTCGGGCGCCGTCCTCGCCCGCGTACGCGCGGCCGTGCGGGGCCGGAAGGGTGGTGCGGGCGCCGGGGAAGGACGTGGCGTCCAGGGCGAGCGGACGCAGCACCAGCCGCCGCGAGACGTCGGCGTAGGGGCGTCCGGTGACCCGCTGGATCACCATGCCCAGCAGGACGTAGTTGGTGTTGGAGTAGCGCCAGCCGGACCCGGGCCGGAAGTACGGGCGGTGGGAGACGGCGGTACGCACCAGCGAGGCCGGGGTGCGGGTGCGGGTGTCGGCGGCGGACAGCCGCCGGGACAGCCGCCGGGACAGCTCCGGGTCGGCCGTGTAGTCGTACAGACCGCTGGTGTGGCGGAGCAGCTGACGGAGGGTGATGCGCCGCCCGTCGTTGCCCTGACCCCGCACCAGCCCCGGCAGATGGCGCTCGACGCTGTCGTCGAGCCGCAGCCGCCCCTGGGCGGCCAGCCGCAGCGTGGCCGCCGCGAGGACGGTCTTGGTGAGGCTCCCCGCGCGGAAGTGGTCGTTCCGGTGGATCGGCCGCCCGGTGCGGATATCGGCCGCCCCCGCCGCGGTGAACCGGGTTCCGCGCCCGTCCCGGACGAGCACCGCCGCGCCCGGCGCGTCGCCGTCCGCCACCAGCGCGCGGAGTGCCGTACGCACCGCCGCGTCACGCGACGCCGCCGCACTCGCCCGTGTCTCCCCGCGCGCCCCGCCGTTCGCGCCCTGGCCGCAGCCGGAGAGGACGACCGCCAGCGCGGCCGTCGCCGCGGCCAGCCGTACGGGCGCGGTCGGCATACGGCGCCGCCTGTGCCATCGTAGGGCGGAGATGGGCATGACACCGGCCTTCCTCAGCTGCGTACTCACCGATGTTCGCAGGTGTCGCGGAGGGTGGCGCGCCACGCCGTGGACCCCGGACTTCCGCGGGTCCGCGGATGAGAGACAATGGTCGCTCTCCCAGGGTGGGTTCAGGGTGGGTTGATTTGCAGAGGGGTCGCATGTCGGAGGCGGAGCAGACGCAGGGCTCGACTGGGCGCCTCCTCGCCGGGCGGTACCGGCTCGGGGAGATTCTCGGTGCGGGCGGTATGGGAACGGTCTGGCGCGCGAGCGACGAGACCCTCGGCCGTACGGTCGCGGTCAAGGAGCTGCGCTTCCCGTCCAGCGTCGACGAGGACGAGAAGAGACGGCTCATCACCCGCACGCTGCGCGAGGCGAAGGCGATCGCCCGCATCCGCAGCAACGGGGCCGTCACCGTCTATGACGTCGTCGACGAGGACGACCGCCCCTGGATCGTCATGGAGCTCATCGAGGGCAGCTCGCTGGCCGATGTGGTCCGTGACGACGGCCCGCTCACCCCGCGCCGCGCCGCCGAGGTCGGGCTCGCCGTCCTCGATGTGCTGCGCGCCGCGCACCAGGCGGGCATCCTGCACCGCGACGTCAAGCCGTCCAACGTCCTGATCTCCGACGACGGCCGGGTGGTGCTCACCGACTTCGGTATCGCCCAGGTCGAGGGCGACCCGTCGGTCACCTCCACCGGCATGCTCGTCGGCGCGCCCTCCTACATCTCGCCCGAGCGCGCCCGCGGCCATAAGCCGGGCCCGCCCGCCGACCTGTGGTCCCTGGGCGGTCTGCTGTACGCGTCGGTGGAGGGCGTACCGCCCTACGACAAGAGCACGGCCATAGCGACGCTCACGGCCGTGATGACCGAGCCGGTGGAGCCGCCGAAGAACGCGGGCCCGCTGGAGGAGGTCATCTACGGCCTGCTCGACAAGGACCCCGAGCGACGGCTCGACGACGCCGGTGCGCGGGCGCTGCTGGAGGACGCGCTGAGCGCCCCGGAGGGCACCGCCACCCCGCCGCCCGCCGACGCCACCCGCACGATGAGCCTGCCGCCCGCGCCGTCGGCGGAGGAGGAGGCCGCGGCCAAGGCCAAGGAGTCGGCCGTATCGGAGCGCAGGCGGGGCGCGCTGCGCTCGGTGCGCAACGCGGCGGCGGCCACGGCCGCGAAGCGGTCGGAGAACGCGCGGAAGTCGGGCTCGGGAGCGGGTTCGGGTTCGTCGGGTTCCGGTTCCGGGGCGAAGGCTGCCGGGGGTTCGGGCTCCACATCCGCGGGCTCCGGGTCCACGGCGAAGTCCGCGGGCTCGACGTCCGGTTCCGCTTCCGACTCCGGCGCGGATGCGGCTTCCGGGCCCGCCGCCGCGAAGAAGAAGGGCACCGCGAAGAAGACCAGCCCTGCGAAGAAGACGGCCGCGTCCGCTTCGGCGTCGTCGTCCCGGTCCCCGGTCAACCCGGAACCGCCCGCACCGCCCCGTGCCTCGCTCACCGATGTGGTGCCCAAGCGCACGCTGATCATCATCGCGGTGGCCTTGGCCCTCGCCGTCCTCGCGGTCGTTCTTGTCGTCGCCCTCAACGGCGGTGACGGCAGTGACGGCGCCAAGGGCACGTCCGGCGGCGACAAGACCGCTTCGGCCGGGGCGGGGGGCGATGCGAAGACCGAGAAGGACGACGCGAAGAAGACCGGGGGGTCGACGGGAAGGGCTTCGGGCCCGGATGGCTCCGGTGGCAAGCCGGGGCAGGAGGACGACCACTCCGGTAAGGGCGGCGGCGAGGGTTCGGACGACGACGGCGGCAAGGGCGAGGACTCCAGCGGCAAGGGCGGCGGGAAGGAGGACGGTTCGCTCCCGGACGGGTACCAGATGGTCAAGGACGACCGTTTCCCCTTCACCATGGGGATGCCGGAGGACTGGCGGGGCCACCGTGGGAGCTACGACGGAAGCCGCAGATACTACGGCGGTTCCACCATTCCGCGCATCCAGGTCGACTTCACCGACTCGCCCAAGGACGACGCGGCGGCGGACTGGCGCGCGAGCGAGAAGAGCGCACCGGGCCGGATGACCAACTACCAGGGGTTGGGCATCAAGGCGATCGACTGGCACGGCTACCCGACCGTCGCGGACTGGCAGTTCGAGTACAACACCGGGGGCAAGCGGGTCCGGGCGATCAACCGCGGGTTCAAGGTCGACGGCAGCCACGGCTTCGCCATAGTGGTCACCTGCGAGGCGTCCAAGTGGGACGACAAGGAGTGCAAGACCCTCCGCGAGACGGCCTTCAGGACCTTCGACGTCACGGACTGAGCACTCCTGTCGGCGAAGCGCCGCGCGGGCACGTATCGTGAGAGGCCGTGGACCGTGCGCAGCCGTATCGACCGGCAAAATGACCGTACTTGACGGTTTCCGGCTGTGCTGATGAGCGTGTGGAACGTGCGCTCGGGGAGGCGTCGTGGACGAGTACGCCGGTCGGGTGCTGGCCGACCGCTATCGCCTGCCCCTGCCACCCGCTGACGAGTACGAGTTCGTCGAGACCCGCGCCTTCGACACCTACAGCGGGCAGGAAGTCCATCTGCGGCAGATACCGCTTCCGGAGGTCGTGGACGCCGAAGTCGTCGACGAGGGCGCCCGTTTGGGCAATGGCCGCTCCGGCGGCCCGGGGTGGCCGAGCGGGGGCATGTCCGACGGCACGGCCGGGAGCGGCGACCCGGCCGTACGGCGCGCGATCGTCGCGGCGACAGCCGCCGCCCAACTCCCCGACCACCCGCGCCTTGGACAGGTCTTCCACGTCTTCGCCGAGTCCGGAAGTCTGTGGATCGTCAGCGAACTGGTCGCGGGACGGCCGCTCGCCGCACTGCTGGCGGAGGGGACGCTCTCCCCGCACCGCGCCGCCGAGATCGCCAATGACGTCCTGACCGCGCTGCGCGCCCTGCACGCCCACGGCTGGACCCATCGCAACATCACCACCCGCACGGTCCTGTTGTGCGAGGACGGCCGCGCGATGCTGACCGGCCTGGCGGCCGGTGCCGCCGAAGAGGCGCTGTGCGGCTACGACCCGGTGCCGTCGCCCTCCGGGGCGGATGAGGACGACGCCCCGGCCGACGCCCCGCCCCCGGCGCCGGTTCCGCCTCCGGCGCCCGCTGCCACGGAACGGGGCGCCGGGCCGGTCTACCGCGATCAGGGCACGGCCGGCGGCTTCCCCGGCCCGCGTACGGCGCCCGAGACGGGTGCGGTGGGAAGTAACGGTGGAACGAGCGCGGCGGGCGGGCCTGATGGGCCTGCCGGGGTGGAACGGGAGCCCGGTATGCCCTGGGTGCCCGGCGCGCGGGAGGGCGAACCGGCGGGCGGTGGGGCCGATCCGCAGGGCGCGGCCGCGCGTGCGGCGCGGGCCAGCGCCATCGCCGCGTACGCGGCGGGCGCCCGCGCCGCCGCCCGTACGGGCGCCGACCGCTCCCCGGACGCGTACGCGGGCCCGTACGACGCGCAGGACGCGGACGACGCGCAGGACCCGTACGACGAGCAGGACGCGCAGGACGCGTACGACGAGCAGCATCCGTACGAGGCGACGCGGGGCGAGCACCCCGAGCAGGACCTCTACGACGCACCGGACCCGAACGACGAGCAGGCCCAGGACCCCGGCCAGGACCTGGTCACCAGTGGGGCGTCCTGGCCCGGGGCGCGGGATGCCCACCCCCGCGCCGGCGGCGGTTCCTGGGACACCGACGGCGCTCCCGGCGGCGCCACCTCCGGCCGGGGCCCCGGCACCGCGCTGGCCGCCGAACGGGCCCGGCAGGCACGGATCGTGGTGGTCGGCGCGGTCACCGAGCGGTGGGCGCCCGAGCAGGCCGTCCCGGTCCATACGCATTGGCGGCTCGCACCGCCCGTCGGGCCGGCCGCCGATCTGTGGGCGCTCGGTGTGCTGCTGTTCCGCGTCGTCCAGGGCCATGCCCCGTACCCCGAGGACAGCGCCGCCGAGCTGGTCCAGCTCGTCTGCGCGGAGGCACCCGCGTACGCGGAGGAGTGCGGTCCGCTGCGCCCCGTCGTCGAGTCGCTGCTGCGCCAGGACCCCACCGAGCGGCCGGACTTCGAGGAGCTGCGCGGCTGGCTGCGGTCGCTGATCCGGTCCGCGCCCGAGCCGGACGTGGGCAGCCGTACGGTCACCGTGCCGTCGATCGGTCCTGGGGGGACGTCCGACCCCCGGCGGCTGCCGGTGGTGCGCCGCCGCGGCTGGCTGGTGCGCAGGGGCCGCGGCCGCCCCACCGCCTCGTCGGCCGCCGCCGCGCACGGACGGCACAAGAGGGCCAAGCAGCCGCGCCAGCCCCGCGCGGCCGCCCCGCCGCGCGAGGACCGTACGGCGGCGCGGCAGCCGTCACGGACCGCGGCCGAGGAGCGGCGTGAGCCGCGCAGACTGGGGCGGCTGCTGTTGCTGCTGATACTGCTCGCGCTGGTGGCGGCCGTGCTGTACGCGGTGATGTTCATGCCGCGCGACAAGGAGACCGGCGGCCAGGACCGTACGGGGTCTGCGGGTGCGCAGAGCGCCGCGCCCAGCACCCCGCATGACCCGGCCGGGTCCGCCTCCTCCGGCGGCAAGGGGGACTCCGACTCACCGGAGCCGCAGTCCACCCACCCGGCCGGGGTGGCGAAGGGCTTCGTCGTCCGCAACGACCCCAAGGGCTTCAAGGTCGCGGTGGACGAGGACTGGACGCGCCGGGGCGAGAACCAGCGCGGTCAGATCCGTTACCTCGGCGGTGACTTCGAGCTGCTGGTGGTGGCCGGGCGGGACACCTCGTCGGAGTTCGGCGGCGATCCGATGGCGTACCAGCAGAACCGGGAGGCGGAGCTCGCCGCCTTCCGCGGCTCCTCCTGGGCCTCGTCGTCGGGGCTGCGGCGGATCGACGTCGGCCGTACGGCGATGGCGGAGGGCGAGTTCAGCTGGCGGGACAGCAGCGGGCGCGATGTCTACGCCCGGAACCTCGCGATGCTGATCGACGGCCGGTACCACGTGGTGCTGGTGATCGGCCCGGCCGATGAACGCCGCGCGGTCACACGCTACTTCGAGCAGGCCACGGCCACGTACAGCACCACGGGTTAGCCCGGCGCGTCCTGGCCGTCGCCGCCGAAGCGCCCGCGCAGCCGGTACTTCAGCACCTTCCCCAGCGTCGGGTTGCGCGGCAGCGCCTCCACCACCTCCAGCCGCTCCGGGAGCTTGTGCACGCTGAGTCCCGCCTTCCGCAGATGCGCGGTCACGGTGTCGAGCGTCAGCGGCCGGGCGCCCGCGGGCTGTTCGACGACGGCGCACACCAGCTCGCCGCGTGCCGGGTCCGGCAGTCCGACCACGGCCACGTCGCCCACGTCCGGGTGCTGGTACAGCAATTGTTCGATCTCCTTGGCGGAGATGTTCTCGCCCTTGCGGATGATGATGTCCTTGGCCCGCCCGGTGAGGACGAGATGGCCGCTTCCGGTGAGGTGGCCGAGGTCGCCGGTGCGGAAGAAGCCGTCCTCGTCGAACGTCTCCCGGGTCTGGGCCTCGTCCAGATATCCGGCGCAGACCGCCTCACCGCGCAACCGCACCTCCCCGTCCACCACGCGGATCTCCATGTCCGCCGGGGGACGTCCCTCGGTCGTCGCGAGCAGTTCGTCGGTGTCGTCCGGGTCCCCCATGGTGATCATGGGGGCCTCGGTCATCCCGTAGCCGTGGGTGAGCGCGCAGCCCAGCTCCCGGGTGACCTCGTAGTACAGCTCGGGCGGCTTGGGGGCGCCGCCGCCCGCGAGCAGCCGCAGGGTGGGGATGAGCGGCCGCGCCGGGTCCTTGCGCTGTTCGGCCAGGAACATCGCGTAGAAGGCGGTGCTGCCGCCCGCGGTCGTGACCCCGTGCCGCCGGTACGCGGTGAGCGAGCCGGGCAGTGCGAAATGCTCGAGCAGCATGGCGGGGAAGCCGTAGAGCAGCAGCATCACGGTGTAGTCGGGCCCGGCGACATGGGCGTAGGGGAAGGCCATGGAGCCGATGTCGTCCGGGCCGAGCCGGAGGGCGTGGCCGAGACAGGCGCCCGCGGCGATGAGGCTGCGGTCGGTGTGCAGTACGCCCTTGGGGTCGGAGGTGGTGCCCGAGGTCCAGTAGATCCAGCGCACCGCGGTCCCGTCGGCCGGGGGCGGCGGCAGCCGTACGGTCGCGGGGTCGGCCTCCGGCAGGGTGTCGTACGCCTCCAGGACCAGCGGTGGTTCGGGCATCCCGGCGGCGAGGCGGTGGGCCAGCGCCGTGTGGTCGAAGCCGCGCCAGCGCCCGGGGACGGCGAAGAAGCGCGCCCCGGACTCGCGCAGCGCGAACCCCACTTCGCGGTCGCGGTAGGAGGGGATCAGCGGTGACTGGACGGCGCCGAGGCGGGCCAGCGCCATCGTCAGGACGACCGTCTCGATACGGGTGGGCAGCTGCCAGGCGACCCGGCTGCCGGGGCGTACGCCCAGCTCGTGCAGACCGGCCGCGGTCCGCTCCGCGCGCCGGAGCAGGGCGCCGAAGGTGAGCCGCCGGTCGTGACGGGGGTTGTCGGCGGCCTGGAGCAGGGCGGGGGCGTCGGGGGTGAGGGCGGCGCGCCGCTCCAGCAGCTCCCACAGCGTCGCCGATCGTCCGAGTTCACGCGCGGTGTCGGTCATCCCGGCCTCCCGTGGCACGCGCTCGCCGTAGCTGACGGTCAGTCAGATCGTGCGGGGAAGCGTAGGGCTCCGGGCCTTGTCGGTCCAGAGGGTGCGGGCTAGCCTTCCGGTGTCACGCTGTTCTGACGCTCCATCAGAAACGTCCATCAGAGTCAGCGGAATCGAAGGGCGGGCGGTGGCCGATGGATCTCTCCTGCACCGAGGAAGAGGAGGACTTCCGGCACCGGCTGCGCGGCTGGCTCGGCACGGTCCTGCCCACGCTGCCGCCCCGCCCGGACCCGGCCGACTGGCCCGGCCGCCGGGCCTACGACTGCGGCTGGCAGCGCAGGCTGTACGACGCCGGATACGCCGGGCTGCACTGGCCGGAGGAGGCCGGGGGCCGGGGCGCCACCCCCACCCAGCATCTGATCTTCCTGGAGGAGACGGAGCGCGCGGGCGCGCCCTACGTGGGCGCCAACTTCGTCGGACTGCTGCACGCGGGCCCCACCATCGCCGCCGAGGGCACGGCCGGGCAGCGGGCGCGCTGGCTGCCACCGATCCTGCGCGGCGACGAGGTCTGGTGTCAGGGCTTCTCCGAACCCGGGGCCGGATCCGACCTGGCGGCGCTGCGCACCAGGGCGGTACGGGACGGCGACGCGTATGTCGTCAGCGGCAGCAAGATCTGGACCTCGCACGCCGAGGTCGCCGACTGGTGCGAACTCCTGGTGCGTACGGCGCCGGTGAGCGAGGACACCCCGAAGCACCGGGGCATCTCCTGGCTGGCCCTGCCGATGGACGCGCCGGGGGTGACCGTACGGCCGCTGCGTACGCTCGCCGGAACCGCGGAGTTCGCCGAAGTGTTCCTGGACGAGGTGCGGGTGCCGGTCACCCACAGGGTCGGCGCGGAGAACGACGGCTGGCGGGTGACCATGGTGACGCTCTCCTTCGAGCGCGGCACCGCGTTCGTGGGCGAGGTCATCGCCTGCCGCCGGGTGCTGGAGTCGCTGGCCCGGACGGCGAAGGCCAACGGCCGCTGGGACGACCCGGGGCTACGGCGGCGGCTGGGGCGGCTCGCGGCCGACTGCGCCGCGCTGTGGCGGCTCACCCAGTGGAACGTGAGCGAGGCGCAGCGTACGGGCGGAGTGCCGGGCGTCGGCGGCTCGGTCTTCAAACTGCGCTTCTCACAGGTGCGGCAGGAGCTCTACGACGCGGCCGCCGAGGTGCTGGGGCCGGACGCGCTGGACGCGGGGCGGGAGTGGGTCGTGGACCGGCTCTCCTCGCTGTCGTACACGATCGCGGCCGGGACCTCGCAGATCCAGCGGAACATCGTGGCCGAGCGGATCCTCGGCCTGCCGAAGGGGCGGTGACCGGAACCGTGGACTTCTCGCTCACCGAGGACCAGCGGGCGCTGCGGGCGGGGATGCGCGAGCTGATGGAACGGCGCTATCCGCGCGCGGAGCTGCGGGCGGTGGTGGACGCGGTGGCGGCGGAGGGGGACGGCGCGGACGGCGCGGACGGTGCGGTCGACCGGTCCGTATGGCGGGAGCTGGGCGTGGCCGGGTTCTTCGCGCTACGGCTGCCGGAGGCGGCGGGCGGGGTGGGGCTCGGACTGCCCGAAGCGGTACTGGCCTTCGAGGAGGCGGGCCGGGCACTGCTGCCGGGCCCGTTGGCCATCACGCAGCTGGCGGCGGGGCTGTCGGCGGTGGGCCTCCCGGTGGCCGGCGCGGCCGAGGGGGAGGCCGTGGTGACGGGGCTGGACGCGGCGGATGAGGTACGTGCGTCGGGTGGCTCGGGTGGGGTGCTGGTCGAGCATCTGGCGTCGGCCGACGTGGTCCTGGTGCTCGGCGATGAGGACGCCGAGGTGCGCCCGGCGAAGGAGATCATGTCCACGGCCGAGGCCATCCGCTCCGTGGACCCGGCCACCCCGCTGCACCGGGTGCGCGGCCGGGCTCGTGGTGGGTCGGATGGCGGGGCGCGGTCATCTCCGGGGCGCGGGATCGCGGCCCGGCTGCGGCGGGAGGCCGCGCTGCTGACCGCCGCGCAACAGCTCGGCAGTGCGGCGCGGACGGTGGAGATGGCGGTCGCCCACGCCCGGGAACGGGAGCAGTTCGGCCGGGCGATCGGTACTTTCCAGGCGGTTCAGCATCTCTGCGCGTCCATGTTGGTACGTGCGGAAACAGCCAGAAGTGTGGTGTACGCGGCCGCGGTCACAGAAGACCCGGGTGACATCGCCGCGGCCACGCTGCTGGCGGATGAGGCGGCTGTCCGTAATGCCCGCGATTGTCTGCAAGTCCACGGTGGAATGGGGTTCACCTGGGAGGCTGATGTCCATCTGCACCTGAAGCGGGCCTGGGTGAGGGCCGAGCAGTGGCAGACCGCCGCGGCGGCCGAGGAGGAGCTCGCCACTGGTCTGGTGTCGACCGGTGCACGATGTTTGTAGCCGAGCTCAGGGGATACGCCTGAATTGTTGGGATGTCGCGATCTCTGGGGAAGTCCCCTGGGCTTAGAGGTGACCGAGCGTTGATACCGGGTTGTTTCCTAGGCGTGACTCGTCACAGGGGGGAGTCGGGCCCGAGCTCGGGTACTCTCCGTTGGGTGCGAGCTCTTTTGGGGTACGAAGAGTCCGGTGTTGCCCGTGGGGCGACTCCGGGCATGACAATGTGCCCCGGTCGCGCGGGGTGTGCGGCGGTTCGGGCTCGGTGTTCGAGTCCGCGTACCGCGCGTCGCACAGTATGCCCCACGCATACTCCTTGGCGCTGGAATATGACCGAAGCGCTTGTTGGGGTGACTGTACGTCAACCATGCTGTCTTGCAAGGGAGTCACGGTCCGTGACCTCTTGGAGGTACGAGGCGATGTGTCCGCCGGTTCGGATGGTGTGAGCGGTGCAGGTGCTTCAGATGCAGATGGAGGTCAAACCAGACCCCGCGGAGGTGAGCCGAGCCCGTCGATGGGCGCGCTCACGTCTCGCCGGTTCCGGGATCGCGGCCGACGAGGCGCTCGCCGATACGTTGGTGCTGCTGATTTCCGAGCTTGTCACCAACGCCGTGGTGCACACGGGCTGTCCCGCGGTGCTGCGGATGCTCTTCCCCGCGCAGTCCGCCACGGGCGGAGGTGCCGGGAGCGGTGGCGGCTCCGGTAGTGGCGGCGGTGGCGCGGCCGGTGGCGGTGGTCCGTTCGCGAGTAGGGGCGCGGGCCTCGGGACCGTCCGGGTCGAGGTCGCGGATACCAGCACCCGTGCGCCGCGGCAGCGCTGCGCCGATGAAGAGGCCACCAACGGCCGCGGTCTGGAACTGGTCGACGGTCTCGCCGACCGCTGGGGCTGGCAGCCGGAGGGTGCGGGCAAGAGCATTTGGTGCGAGATCGACCGCGGCAAGGGTGAAGATCCTTATCTGGCCGCACACAGCACCGCCCATCCGTCATCACAAATAGGGCGAACTCGACAAAGTCCAGACCAGGTGTTGACGTGACGTGGTCGGGTGATCACTCTAGGATCAGCGATTCGTCGCGAGGGGACGCCGAGGGCGTTGATGACTCTGTGAGCTCTGTGGTCAGGGAGTCGTTCCTCGGCGAGTGCGGGTCGCGGCCCGGTGGCTGAACAGGGCTCAGCTCCGGAGCCGGGTGGCGGTGCGCGGTGCCGTGCTCGGGGTGTGCATCGGCGCACCGCCGCCCGTTGACCCGCTCGTCCCCTCGCGCCGTTCGGCGCCCTGCGGGCGCGACGCCGGTGAGGCGGGGGCATGGTGCTCCTGACCGCGGTCGGTAAGCGGGTCGGTCGGCCGCGGGTCGGTCGGCCGCGGGGTGGTCAGAGGATCGCCACCGGGGCGACGGGGGAGCCCGTTCCGCCGGTGAACGGCTCGGGTGTGGCCGACAGCAGAAACGCGAAGCGGCCCTCGTCGGCGCAGACCGCCGCCAGCTCCTCCAGATTCCAGTTCTGGCCCTGCATCATTCCCATCTCGACGAGATCGAGGGCGTGTACGGGCAGCCAGAGGTCCTCGATCTCCGGCGGGAAGATCTCGAAGGTCAGCGTGTCATTGGCGACCGCGGCCACCTCACGCGCGTGGAACCACTCCGGAGTGCGGATCGACAGCCCGGGTGAGGGGTACGCGTATGCCTCCCTCTCGCCCGCCAGACAGCGCTGGATCTGACCGGTCCGGATGAGCGCGATGTCGCCGGAGCGCACCGTCACTCCGGCCAGCTCCTCGGCGGCGTCGAGATCTTCGGGGGTGACCGGGTGTCCCTCCGGCAGCCGGTCCATGCCACGGGCGCGGGCGACATCGAGGAGGACGCCGCGGGAGACGAGGTGGCGCGCCGTGTCGATACCGCTGAACGCGGCGCGGGTGTGGGCGGTGATGGAGTCGGCGGGGCGGCCGTTGTAGATCCTGCCCGAGTGCGAGACATGGGCGAGCCCGTCCCAGTGGGTGCCCGCCTGGAGGCCCATGGTCACGGCGTCGTCGCTGGTGGCCACGGTGTCCGGGCCGAAGATCTCCATATTGACCGCGACCATGGTGTGCAGGGGGTTGACCCGCCCGGGGATCATCCCGGTCTGGACCCCGTCCTGGCGCAGCGGGACCGCGAGAGGTACGCGCCGGCCGGTCCGTATGGTCGTCGCGGCCTCCCGGACCACCTCGTCGGTGATCAGGTTGAGGGTGCCGATCTCGTCCGCGGCCCCCCAGCGGCCCCAGTTGTTGACGCGCTTCGCGATCTCGTGGAACTCGGCCGGCAGCGTCATGGCATCTCCTTGGTGGTTTCGTTCGAGGGCTTGTACTCGGGCCGCCTCTGCTCAAAAATCTAACGGACCGTCAGAAACTCCGGGAGGGGACGCGACGTGGGCAACTTCTTGGACGGCAAGGTGATCGCCGTTACCGGGGCCGGGCGCGGCATCGGCCGGGCCGTGGCCCTCGCCTGCGCGGCCGAGGGAGCGAAGGTCGTCGTCAACGACTACGGGGTCTCGGTCGAGGGCGCCGAGCCCAGCAGCGAGGTCGCCGAGGCCGTGGTCAAGGAGATCGAGGCCATGGCGGTGGCGGGCACCGGCGGTGAGGCGGTCGCCGTCGCCGACGATGTCTCGACCATGGCCGGGGGCCAGCGCGTCGTGGACACCGCGCTCGCACGGTTCGGCAGCCTCGACGGTGTCGTCTGCGTCGCCGGGATCCTGCGTGAGCGGATGCTCTTCAACATGACCGAGGAGGAGTGGGACCCGGTCGTCGCCACCCACCTCAAGGGAACCTTCACCGTCTTCCGCGCCGCCGCGGCCGTGATGCGGGGGCAGCGCTCCGGCACGCTGATCGGCTTCACCAGCGGCAACCACCAGGGCAGCGTCGCCCAGGCCAACTACGCCTCGGCCAAGGGCGGGATCATCTCGCTGGTCCGCAGCGCCGCTCTGGGCCTGCACAAGTACGGAGTCACCGCCAACTGTGTGGCCCCGGTCGCCCGCACCCGGATGTCCGCCAACGTCCCCATGGAGCTCAAGGAGATCGGCGAACCGGAGGATGTGGCGGCACTCGTGGTCTATCTGCTGAGCGAGCGGGCCCGCGCGGAGCAGATCACCGGGCAGGTCTACACGATCGCGGGCCCCAAGATCGCGGTCTGGGCCCAGCCACGGGAACTGCGCGCCGGATACGCGGAAGGCGCCTGGACCCCCGAGAAGATCGCCGACTTCCTCCCGGGCACCGTCGGCGCCGACCCGATGCCGATGCTGGCGCAGTTGGAGGCGATGGCCCGGGCGGCCGCCGGCGACGAACGGCCCAATGCCTGACCGACCGGGAACCACTCCGCCGTCGGGAACGGCCACAAACGGCCAGATCGGAGAGGGGAGAGGTCGTGGACTTCGCTTTCGGGGCGGAGGACGAGCGGTTCCGCGGTGAGGCGCGGGCCTGGCTCGATGAGCATGTCGTCGGCCGGTTCGCCGCCCTGCGTGAGCAGCCACCCGGGCAGGACGGCCGGGCGGCCGCCCACCGGGAGTGGGAGCGCGCGCTCGGTGGGGACGGCTGGATCGGCCTCGGCTGGGACCGTACGCACGGGAGCTACGGAAACCGGGCCGCCACCCTGCCCCAACAGGTGGTCTGGGCCGAGGAGTACGCCCGCGCCGGGGCACCCGCCCGGCTCGGGCATATCGGCGAGAACCTCCTCGCACCCACCCTGCTCGCCTTCGGCGACACCGCCCAGCGCACCCGTTTCCTGCCCGCCATCGCGCACGGCGAGGAGCTGTGGTGCCAGGGCTACAGCGAACCGGGCGCCGGCTCGGACCTCGCGGGGGTGCGGACCCGCGCCGTCCGCGACCCGCGCGAGGGCGGCTACCGCATCACCGGGCAGAAGATCTGGACCTCCCTCGCCCATGAGGCGGACTGGTGCTTTGTGCTGGCGCGCACCGAACGGGACTCACAGCGCCACCATGGACTCTCCTTTCTGCTGGTGCCGATGGACCAGCCGGGCCGGATCGAGGTGCGGCCGATCCGGCAGCTGACCGGGACCGCCGACTTCAACGAGGTGTTCTTCGACGGGGCCGTGGCCCGCGCCGAACACCTCGTCGGCGGCGCGGGCCACGGCTGGCAGGTGGCCATGGGCCTGCTCGCGGTGGAGCGCGGGGTCTCCACCCTCGTCCAGCAGATCGGCTTCGCCCAGGAGCTGAGCCGGGTCGTGCGCCAGGCCCTGGAGAGCGGGGCCGCCCAGGAACCCGTGCTCCGCGACCGGCTGGTGCGGCAGTGGGCCGAGCTGAAGGTGATGCGCTGGAACGCCCTGCGCACCCTCGGCGCCGTGCGGGACCCGGGCGCGCCCAGCGTCGCCAAGCTGCTGTGGGGTGGCTGGCACCAGCGCCTCGGCGAGCTGGCCGTCCAGGTCAGGGGTGCGGCGGCGGCACTGGGCCCGATGTGCTGGACCGCGGGGCACCCCTATGAACTCGACGCTTCCCAGCGTCTCTTCCTCTTCTCCCGCGCCGACACCATCTACGGCGGCTCGGACGAGATCCAGCGCAACATCATCGCCGAGCGGGTACTTCACCTCCCCAAGGAATCACGCCGATGACCACAGACCGGCAGCGTGCGTACGGACATTGGATCGATGGCGCCTGGCGGGCGCCCGGCCAGGGGCACTACCCCGTGCTCAACCCCGCCACCGAGGAGACCGTCGGCCACGCCCCCGAGGCGGCCGAGGCGGATGTCGACGCCGCGGTCCGGGCAGCCCGCGCCGCGTACGACGGCTGGTCGCGCACCGCCCCGAGGGAGCGCGCCGCCGTACTCGACCGCGTGGCCGCCCTGCTGGCCGAGCGTGCTCCGGACCTGGTGCCCCTGCTCCAGGCGGAGACCGGCGCGACGCTGCGCGTCACCTCGGCGCTGCAAGTGCCCCCGGCCGTCGACCGCTTCCGCCGCTATGCGCGCGGTGCCGTCGAACCGGACACCCTGCCGCTCGCCCCGCTGCCCATGGCCGCCACCCCGCTGGCGCCCGGTGGGCTCATCGGGGCGGCCGCGGTCCGCCGCCCCCTGGGTGTCGTCGCCTGTATCACCTCCTACAACTTCCCTCTCGCGAATCTCGCGGGCAAGGTCGCCCCGGCGCTGGCCATGGGCAATACCGTCGTGGCCAAACCGGCCCCGCAGGATCCGCTGTGCTGTCTTGAACTCGGCCCGCTGCTGACGGAGGCCGGGCTCCCGGACGGTGTCTTCAACGTCGTCACCGGATCGGGCCCGGTGGTGGGCGAGGCACTGGTCGCCCACCCCGGTGTCGACATGGTCAGCTTCACCGGATCCACCACGGTGGGGAGGAAGATCGCCGAATCCGCGGGGCGGTCGATGAAGCGCACCCTGATGGAGCTCGGGGGCAAGGGCGCGGCCATCGTCCTGGGGGACGCCGACGAGCGAGTGATCGCGTCGGCGGTCGGGGCGGTCGGTTCGACCTTCTCCTTCCACAGCGGGCAGATCTGCACGGCGCCGACCCGCGTGCTCGTCCATCGATCGCTGTACGAGAAGGTCACCGCCGCACTCACACATTACGCACGGTCACTCAAGATCGGTGACCCTGTGGATAACTCCACGATCGTCGGCCCGTTGATCTCCGCGGCCCAGCGCGACCGCGTCGAGGCGTATCTCGCCGGAGCCCGTGAGCAGGGCGCCCGCGTCGTCGTGGGCGGTGAACGCCCTTCCCTCAAACCCGGTTTCTACGCCGCCCCCGCCCTCGTCGCCGACGCCACCCCCGCGATGACCATCGCGCAGGAGGAGGTGTTCGGCCCGGTCGTCGTGGCCCTGCCGTTCGACGACGAGGACGAGGCGGTGCGGATCGCCAACGGCACCCCGTACGGCCTCTACGACTACGTCTTCAGCGCCGACCCGGGCCGCGCCTGGTCCCTCGCCGCCCGTCTGCGCAGCGGCAACGTCGGCATCAACACCGCACAGCGCCACCCCGAGACCCCCTTCGGCGGGTTCAAGGACAGCGGAGTGGGCCGCGACGGCGGCTCGTTCGGCCTGCACGCGTACAGCGAACTCCAGTCGGTCGTCTGGGCCTCATGAGAGCGGTCAGAGGGAGTGTGATGAGGATGCGAGGCGTCGTCTTCGACGGCACGGAACCGCGGGTCGTCGACGATCTGGAGGTCCGGGACCCCGGCCCGGGCGAGGTCCTGGTGCGCGTCGCCGCCGCCGGGCTCTGCCACAGCGATCTGTCGGTCATCGACGGCACCATCCCCTTTCCCGTCCCCGTCGTCCTCGGCCACGAAGGGGCGGGCGTGGTCGAGGCGGTGGGCCCCGGCGTCGGCCATGTGACCCCCGGCGACCACGTCGCGCTGTCCACCCTGGCCAACTGCGGGACCTGCCCGGACTGCGACCGAGGCCGCCCCACCATGTGCCGTGCGGCGATCGGCCGGCCGTCCCGGCCGTTCTCACGCCCGGGCGGGGAGCGGCTGTTCAACTTCGCCTCGAACTCGGCCTTCGCCGAACGCACTCTGGTCAAGGCCGTTCAGGCGGTGAAGATCCCCGAACAGATCCCGCTCACCTCGGCCGCCCTCATCGGCTGCGGCGTCCTCACCGGTGTCGGCGCCGTGCTCAACCGCGCCCGGGTGGACCGCGGCGAGTCCGTCGTGGTCATCGGAGCCGGGGGGATCGGGCTCAATGTGCTCCAAGGGGCCCGGATCGCCGCCGCCTCCACCGTGGTGGCCATCGACTCCAACCCCGCCAAGGAGCCCCTGGCCAGACACTTCGGCGCGACCCACTTCGTCCCGTCCGCCGAGGCAGCCCGGGAGATCCTGCCGACCGGCGCGGACCATGTCTTCGAATGCGTCGGCTCCACCCCCCTCATCCGCCAGGCCGTCGATTTGCTCGACCGGCACGGTCAGGCGGTGCTGCTCGGCGTCCCGCCCGCCGACGCCGAGGCGTCCTTCCAGGTCTCCTCGCTCTATCTGGACAAGTCCATCCTGGGCTGCCGTTACGGCTCCTCCCGCCCCCAGCGAGATATCGCCCTCTACGCCGCTCTCTACCGGCGGGGCAGACTTCTGCTGGATGAACTGATCACCCGCAGCTATCCCGTGGAGGACTTCGCCAAGGCCGCCGACGACGCCCACCACGGGCGGGTGGCGCGGGCCGTACTCACCTTCTGACCCGACCGTCGGCGGAGGAGGAAGCCGCGCTCCCGGTGCGGAAGGTGCGCCGGTAGACCGTCGGCGAGACACCGAGCGCCGCCTGGAGGTGCTGGCGCATCGACGCGGGGGTGCCGAAGCCCGCGTCCCGCGCGATCCGGTCCACGGACAGATCGGTGTCCTCCAGCAGCTGTCGCGCGCGCTCGATCCGCTGCGTCGCCAGCCACTGGCCCGGGCTGGCACCGGTCTCCTCACGGAAGCGCCGGGTGAAGGTCCGTACGCTCATCGACTCCCGGGCGGCCAGCTCGCGCAGCGAGACGGGGCGGTCCAGACGGCCCAGGGCCCAGGCGCGCGCCGCCGTCGTGGTGGCCTGCTGCGGTTCGGGGAGCGGACGGCGGATGTACTGCGCCTGGCCGCCGTCGCGGTGCGGTGGCACCACACTGCGCCGGGCGACCTCGTTGGCCACGGCCGTGCCGTGGTCGCGCCGCACGATATGCAGACACAGATCGAGACCGGCGGCGGCACCGGCCGAGGTGAGGACATCGCCGTCGTCCACGAAGAGCACGTCCGGGTCGACCTTGATGGACGGGAAGAGCCGCTGGAAGTGGTCGGCCTCGTGCCAGTGGGTGGTGGCCGGGCGGCCGTCGAGCAGACCGGCCGCCGCGAGCACGTACGAGCCGGTGCAGATCGACACCCAGCGGATGCCGGGGCGGGCATGGGCGAGCGCGGCGGCGAGCGACGGGGGCAGTACGCCCTCCTCGAAGACCGGCCCGAGTTCGAACGAGGCGGGCACCACGATGGTGTCGGCCTCGGCCAGCGCCTCCGGACCGCGCTCCACGGTGATCGGGAAGTCGGCGTCGGTGCGTACCGCACCGGGCTCGGGGGTGCAGGTCACCACGTCGTAGAGGGGGTGACCCTCGGACGAGCGGGCCTTGCCGAAGATCCGGTAGGGGATGCCGAGTTCGAAGGGGATCACGCCGTGCAGGACGAGCACCACCACACGGTGGCGCGCTGTGGTCGTCTCCCGCCGGGACATCCGCCACCTCCAGAACGAAACCGCCACCGGGACAGGGGCTGGCCCGATTCTAGCGAATGCTGTCCCACGGGCCACTCGCTCGTCCCGGCCACTGCGCCGATGCTGGTCCGGTGACGCAGACAGCCGGACTCCCCGGAGCCTCAGAACAGGATGGGCGGCCGCCCGGAACGACCTCGCGGCGGGCGCCCCGCGTGCGCCTGCCCCGCCGTACCCCGCACCGCGCGTGGCTGGTCGCCGCCGTCACCTTCGTGACGATCATCGGGGCGGCAGGCTTCGCCTCGCTGCCCGGTCTGCTGATCGATCCGCTCCATGAGGAGTTCGGCTGGTCACGCGGCACGATCGGGCTGGCGGTCTCCGTCAATCTCGCCCTCTACGGGCTCACCGCGCCGTTCGCGGCGGCCCTTATGGATCGCTTCGGCATCCGTAAGGTTGTCGCCGCCGCCCTGATCGTGATCGCCGCGGGCGGTGGGCTGACGGTCTTCATGACCGCCGCATGGCAGCTCGTCCTCTGCTGGGGCGTGCTCGTGGGGCTCGGCAGCGGCTCCATGGCGCTCGCGTTCGCCGCGACCGTCACCAACCGGTGGTTCACCGCCCGACGCGGGCTGGTGACCGGCCTCCTCACCGCGGGAGGGGCCTCCGGACAACTGGTCTTCCTGCCGCTGCTCTCCTGGATCGTCGAACACCACGACTGGCGGCCCGCCGCCGTGACGGTCGCGCTGGCCGCGCTCGCCATCGTGCCGTTGGTCTGGCTGCTTCTGCGCGACTATCCCTCGGACGTGGGGCTCGCTCCTTACGGTGTCGACGGCCCGCCCGCCCCGCGCCCCGCGCCACGGCGGGGAGCGGCCCGCCGCGCGGTCTCCGCGCTCACCTCCGCGGCCCGCGGCGGCACCTTCTGGCTGCTCGCCGGGACCTTCGCGATCTGCGGCGCCTCCACCAACGGTCTGATCAAGACCCATTTCGTCCCCGCGGCGCACGACCACGGGATGCCGGTGACGGCGGCCGCGAGCCTGCTCGCCGTGGTCGGGGTCTTCGACATCCTGGGAACGGTGGCGTCCGGCTGGTTCACCGACCGCTTCGACGCGCGGCGGCTGCTGGCCGTCTACTACGCGCTGCGCGGGATCTCGCTGATGTTCCTGCCGATCCTGCTGGCCGACGCGGTACATCCGCCGATGATCTTCTTCATCGTCTTCTACGGCCTCGACTGGGTCGCCACCGTGCCGCCGACCATGGCGCTGTGCCGGGAGCGCTACGGCGAGGACAGCGCGATCGTCTTCGGCTGGGTGCTGGCCTCCCACCAGGTCGGGGCGGGGCTGGTGGCCTTCCTGGGCGGCGCCGCGCGCGACGCCTTCGGCTCCTACGACCTCGTCTGGTACGCCTCCGGGGCGCTGTGCGCGGTGGCGGCCCTGATGGCGCTGGTGATCCGGCGGTCCGCACCGGTCACGGCCGAGCCGGTGGCCCCCGCGGTCTGAGGGCCGCCGTCCGGGGCGCCGGGGCGCTACGAGGCGGGTGTGAAGGCGCCGAACCCGCCCCGGTGGAAGAGCAGCGGTCCCGCTCCCGCCGCCGACTCGTCCGTGCCCAGCGCGCGCACCCGGCCGACGACGACCAGGTGGTCGCCACCGGTATGCACGGTGTGCACGGCGCAGTCGATCCACGCCGGAGCGCCGGTGAGCCGGGGGGATCCGGTGGCCGGGGTCGGCTGGTGGGCGACGCCCGCGAACTTGTCCGGCCTTACGGAGGAGCTCACCGCGAAGCCCCGGCACAGCTCGCCCTGGTCCGCGCCGAGGACGTTGACGCAGAAGACCCCGGCGCGGGCGATCCGCGGCCAGGTGGTGGACGTACGGGCGACCATGAAGGCGATCAGCGGCGGGACCAGGGACAGTGAGGTGAACGACTGGCAGGCGAAGCCCGCCGGGCCCTCCTCGTCCGTAGTCGTGATCACGGTGACGCCGCTCGCGAAGTGCCCCAGCACCCGGCGGAATTCGGCCGGGCCGAACGGAACGCGCTCGTCGGCCCGGACGCAGCGCAGCTCGGGCGGGGGCAGCGGGTCCACCGCGCGCGGGGCGGACGTCGGTGAGCCGACCGCGCGCAGATAGCGGACGGCGGTGGCGGCCATACCGGCATGTCCCATCATGGGTTCCATTGAATCTGATGGATCGTCAGATAGGAAGGGCGGTGACACGGGGACCCGGCCCCTCAGCGGCCCCGGTACTCGGGGGTGCGGCGTTCGGCGAACGCGCGGAGGCCCTCCGCCGCGTCGGCCGTGGTCATGTTGATCTCCTGGGCGGTCGCCTCGGCGGCGAACGCGGCGGCCCGGCCCGACTCGAGCGAGGAGTTCACCAGCGCCTTGGTGAGGGCGATGGCCCGGGTGGGCCCGGTGGCCAGGCGCTCGGCCCAGGTGCGCGCGGTCGCGGTCAGTTCGGTGTCCGGGACGACCCGGTTGACCAGGCCGAGCCGTTCGGCCTCGGCGGCGGGCAGCCGGTCGCCGAAGAACATCAGCTCCTTCGCCCGCTGCGGTCCGGTCAGCCGGGGCAGCAGATAGGCGCCACCGCCGTCCGGCACCAGACCCCGGCGGATGAACACCTCGATGAAGGTGGCCGATTCGGCGGCGAGCACCAGATCGCAGGCGAGCGCCAGATGGGCGCCGAGCCCGGCCGCCGTGCCGTTCACCGCGGCGATGACCGGTTTCTCGCAGTCGAGCACGGCGGCGATCAGCCGCTGTGCCCCGGCCTGGATCAGCCGCGCCACATCGCCGGGAATCCTCTCGTCCGGCTGTGCGGCGCCGCCCGGCCGTCCGTTCGCCGACGGACCGCGCAGATCGGCGCCCGCGCAGAACCCCTTGCCGGTGGCGGTGAGCACCACCGCCCGGACCGCCGGGTCGGCGGAGGCGGCGTCGAGCAGGGAAATCAGCCGTTCGCGCTGGTCGGGGGTGAGGGCGTTCAGCGCGGCCGGGCGGTTGAGGGTGATCCACGAGACGCCGTTGTCAGTGGCGTGCCGTACAACGGAGTCGAGGGAGTCCTCGGGGGAGGGAGACATCATGGGGAAGCTCCGGACATCGGTGTGCTCGGCGGGGTGGACGAGTACGGCGGGCCGGACCGCGCCCACCGGACAGGCGGGGCGGACCGTCCCTTTCGCGCCGGGGGTGCGGATCGGAGCCGCCGGACCGGCGGGGTCGGCCGTGTGGGGGGGGCGGGGCCGGTGGGGTCAGCGGCAGATCGCGAGCGCGTCCAGCGCCACCGCGCCCTGCCCGCGCTCCAGCACCATCAGGGGGTTGACGTCGAGTTCGGCGAGATCGTCGCCGAGTTCCAGCGCCATGCGCTGGACCCGCAGCACCACCTCGACCAAGGCGTCCACATCGGACGGGGGAGCCCCGCGGACACCGTCCAGGAGGCCGCGGCCACGCAGTTCGTCGAGCATCGCGCGGGCGTGGTCCTCGCCGAACGGGGGGACGCGTACGGCGGTGTCGTTGAGGACCTCGACGAGCACACCCCCTACACCGACGGTCACCGTGGGGCCGAAGAGCGGGTCGTGGCTGAGGCCGACGACCATCTCCACCCCGCGCTCGACCATCTGACAGACCAGTACGCCGTCGAGTTCGACGCCTTCGTAGCGGGCGATGTCGGTCAGCTCGCGGTAGGTGTCGCGGACCTGGCTCGCGGAGGTCAGCCCCAGCCTGACCAGGCCGAGTTCGGTCTTATGGGCGAGCTGCGGGGCGGACGCCTTCATCACGACCGGGTAGCCGACCAGCCCGGCGGCGCGGACCGCGGCGGCGGCGCTGGTCACCAGCTGCTCGCGGGGCACACGGATGCCATAGGCGCGCAGCAGCTGTTTGGCCGCGTACTCGCTCAGCTGCTGGCCGGGCCGCATCAGTCCGCGCACCTTGCGCACCGCGGGCGAGGGGGTGCGCGGGGCGTCGTCGAAGGGGGAGCGGTAGCCGGTGGTGAAGCGGTGGTGGTCCAGATAGGCGCGGACGGCGGTGATGCAGTTGGCGAAGGTGCGGAAGGTCGCCACCCGGGAGGAGCCGAGCAGGGTGGTGCGATAGGCGTCCTCGGTGCCCACCGGGGAGCCCCACACCACACACACCAGCTTGTCGGTCTGCTCGGCCGCGTCCACCAGGTCCTGGGCGAGGCGGTCGCTCATGGGCGGGAAGGGGCCGGTGATCGGGCAGATCAGCACGCCCACGGCCGGATCGGCGAGGATCGCGTCGATGATCTTCCGGCCGCGCCAGTCGCCGACCGGATGGCCGCCGTTGTCCACCGGGTTGGCCACGCTGAGGTCGCCGGGTATCCACTGGTGGAGTTCGGTCTGCTTCTCGGCGGAGAGGGCGGGCAGCGGGAGTCCGGCCGCGGTGGCGAGGTCGGCGAAGTGGGCCCCGGTGCCCCCGGAGATCGAATACACCACCACGCCCTCGGCGCGCGGGGGCCGGGCGCGGGCCAGTAGCGCGGCGGTGTCCTGAAGCTCGTCCAGGCCGTCCACCCGGATCACGCCGAACTGCCGCATGGCCGCGTCCACCACCGTGTCCGTGCCGGTCAGCTTTCCGGTGTGGGAGGCGGCGGTGCGGGCTCCGGTCTCGGTCCGGCCCACCTTCACGGCCACGACGGGCACCTTGGCGCGGGCGGCCCGGTCGACGGCCAGCAGGAAGCCGCGTCCGTCCTTGAGCCCCTCCGCGTACAGGGCGATGGCACCGATATCGGGTTGGGTGGCGAAGTAGGAGATGAAGTCGGCCGTCTCCAGGTCTGCTTCATTGCCGGTCGGGGCCCAGTGGCTGAGCCGGATGCCGAGTTCCTGGAGGGTGAAGACGGGGCGGCCCTGGTGGCCGGACTGGGTGATCAGGGCGATGGCGGGCCCTTCGAGGTCTTCGCGGAACTCCTCGAAGGCGTTGAGGTTGGTGTTGGGGCCCAGCAGCCGCACCCCGGCGCGGCGGGCCGCGGCCACCAGCTGCTCCTGGGCGGCGGCGCCCTCGGGCCCGGTCTCGGCGAAGCCGGAGGCGAAGACGACGGCGAACTTCACCTTGGCCGCGGCCAGTTCCTCGATGACCGGGAGCGGATCGCGGACCAGCAGGACGGCGAGGTCGACCGGTTCGGGCAGCTCGGCCACGGACGGGACACAGGGGAGGCCGAAGACGGACGGACGGGAGGGATGGACGGGGTGCAGCCGGGCGTTGACGCGCTCGGCCCAGGCCACGAGCTGCCGGGTGATACCGGTGTTGGGACGGCCCTCGGTGTCGGAGGCGCCGATGAGCGCCATCGACTCGGGACGGAAGAAGCGGTCCAGATCGGGGACCTCGGCGTGCAGCGGACGCCCGCTGACGTCCCGGTCCACCGCCTCCTCCGCGCTCCCGGCACCCGCGGTGCCGGTGTGGACGTGGACGGTGGGGCCGGGGGCCCGTCCGCAGGCGACGGCTCGGGCGTGACGGGAGTTGGTGGTGAGGGTGCCGTGAGTCGATCCAAGCATCGGTGTCCGCCACTCCTGCTCGATGGCCAATAGTCGAATAACTGACGCCCAGTCAAATTACTGCCAAGTCAGGTTACTCAAGCGATGGCGTGTCAGGAATGCTCAAGGCGCGGATAACACGCACCGTGACGGCCCGGGGGTGGCCGGGCCGTGCGCGACCACGGGCGGTCGGGAGCTGGTGCGGGGTGCCCGGTGCGGAAGACGGGGGTGGTCAGGAGGTGGTGCGGGCGATGGTTTTCGCGATCTTGCGGGCGTCGATGGCCAGTTCGCGCAGCATGCCGCTGATCGGGTTGGTGTAGCCGGTGAAATGCAGTCCCGGGGCGGACTTCAGGGTGCGCCGGCCGTGGGTGCGGGGGCGGCCGCGGGCGTCGAGCACGCCCAGATGGCCGACCAGTTCCTCCAGTCCGCGCCGGTAGCCGGTCGCCGCCACGACCACCTCGGGGCTGATCCGGGTGCCGTCCGCCAGTACCACCTTGTCCTGGTCGAACGAGTCCACCGCCGCGACCACCTCGATCCTGCCCGTCCGTACCGCGTCGACGAGCCCCACGTCCTGCACCGGGATGGCGCCCTGCCGCACCCGGGTGTACAGCCCGGTCTCCGGCCAGGGCAGCCCGCGTTCGGTCAGATCCGGCATGCTCATCCGGCACATCAGCCGCGCCGCCCGGTCCACCAGGGGCCGCGGCAGCCGCCGTACCAGGATGCCGGTGCGCTGCGCGGGCCAGCCCGCGGTCGAGCGGCGCAGGATGTGCGGTGGGGTGCGGACCGCGAGCCGCACCCGCTCCGCCCCGCCCTCGACCAGGTCGACGGCGATCTCCGCGCCCGTGTTGCCGACCCCGACCACCAGCACGTCCTTGCCCGCGTAGGGGCGGGCGTCGCGGTAGTGGCCGGCGTGCAGCAGCTCACCGGTGTAGGTGTCACGGCCCGGCCAGTCCGGCACCCGCGGGGTGTGGTTGAAGCCGGTGGCGATCACGACGACGGGCGAGGTCAGCACCCGTCCACCGGTGGCCCGCAGCATCCACTCCGTATTGTCCGCCGTCCGTTCGATCCGGGAGACCTCCACCCCGGTGACGACCTCCAGCCGGTGGTGTTCGGCGTACCGCTCCAGGTACCGGACGACGTTGTCCCGGGCGACCCACCGCCCGAACGACCGCGGCATGGTGAGCCCGGGCAGGGCGGACAGCCGACGGGTGGTGTGCAGATGCAGCCGGTCGTAGTGGGTGCGCCAGGAGGCGGCGACCGCCTCGGACTTCTCCAGGACCACGGCGTGGATCCCGCGCTCGCGCAGCGTGGCGGCGGTGGCGAGTCCACCTGGTCCGCCGCCGATCACATACACGGGTGAGGACTTCGGAGAGGAACTGTCGACTGCCATGCGCGCGAGCGTAGTCGGGTAATTTGACGGGTTTCGGTCAAAGTGATTCCGAATCGATTGCGGAAGGGTCACGGCATGTACCGCCACCCCTACCCCTTGCGCACGCCTCGCCCGTCCGTTGAAACTGACGTACCGTCAGAAACGAAGGAGATCAGCCGGTCAGGAGGTGGGGGCACCATGCGGACGATCTGGATCAGCGGCCCCGAATGGCTCGCCGTGCTGCGCATCGGACTCGGGCTGTGGTGGCTGGAGAGCTGGCGGCACAAGGACAAGGAGAGCTGGTTCCGGCGCGGCAGCGGTATCGCCTGGGCGAAGGGGGTGGCGGACGAGCACCGCTGGGCGTTCGTCCGGCGCGGTTTCGACGCGGTGGTCGCACCGAGACCCAAGGCCATGGCGTATGTGGTGGTATATGCCGAACTGGCCCTCGGTCTCGGGCTGATCCTCGGTCTGCTGACCCCGATCGCCCTGATCGGCGGACTGCTCCTCAACCTGCTCTACCTCCTGCTCATGATCCACGACTGGGCCGAACAGGGGCAGAACAGCATGATGATGCTGATCTCCCTGGTCGGGCTGGCGGGGATGAGCTGGCAGACCTGGTCGCTCGACGAGGCGTGGGGGCTGTTCCTGTGAGCGCCGGGTCAAGCCCCGGTGAGGCCGGCGCCGACGGGTCCCCAGCCCGCGCGGCGGCTCCGCGGTTCGATCTGCCCGAGCCCGACGCGTTCACCCGCCCCTACTGGGACGCCGCCGCCGAGGGCCGGTTGCTGATCCGCCGCTGCGCGGCCTGCGGGCGCGCCCACCACTACCCCCGCGAGTTCTGCCCGCACTGCTGGAGCGAGAACGTCGTCTGGGAGGAGGCGAGCGGTGACGCCACCCTCTACACCTGGTCCGTGGTGCACCGGAACGACCTGCCTCCGTTCGGCGAACGCGTCCCGTACACCGCCGCCGTCGTCGATCTCACCGAAGGGCCGCGGATGATGACCGAACTGGTCGACGGCGCCACCGGCGAACCGCACCGCGGGACCGGACTGCGCATCGGGATGCCGCTCCGCGCCGCCTTCCGCGCTCCCCGCGACGACGTCACACCGACTGTTCCCGTCTTCCGCCCGCTGCTTGAATGACCGGGTGCTGAAACCGGTGGAGCTCCAGGCCCCTGGGCTGCGGCTGCGCCCGTGGGAGAACACCCCGGGCGACCGCCGGGCCGCCCTGCGCGGACTGACCGACCCCGACTTCCGCCGCTGGAACACCCCGGTGGCCCTCGTCGACGACGAGGAGGACGTCGGCGCCTGGACCCACGGCCGGGCCGACGGCTGGCGGCGCGGCGATATGGCGTCGTTCGCCGTCCTGGAGGACACCGAGGTCCGCGGCCATGTCTCCCTCGGCGTGATCGACTATGGAGCGCGCAGCGCGCGGGTCGGCTACTGGGTGCTGCCCGAGGCCCGCGACCGCCGGATCGCCTCCCGCGCCCTGGGGGCCGTCACCGGCTGGGCCTTCCGCGACCTCGGTCTGCACCGCCTGGAACTCCGGCACGACATCGGCAACGAGGCGTCCTGCCGGGTCGGCCTCCGCTGTGGATACGTAGCCGAGGGCGTGCTGCGCCAGGCGCGTTTCGACCTCGGCGGGGCGCCCCGCGACGTCCATCTCCACGCCCAGCTGGCCGTCGACGGGCCGCCGTGACCCCTCCGGACCATCAGGGCCAGAGCAGCTCCCGTCGCCAGCCACCGGGCTCCTGCGGGGCGTGCCGGTAGCGGAGCCGTACATGCCGCCGCCGCGCCTCCTCCTGGTAGAACTCCACCTCGTCCGGCTCCAGGACGTACAGCGTCCAGCTGGGGGCGTCGGCGTCCGGCTCCCGTTCCGCCCGCTCGTACGCCGCCTCGAAGGCGCGCACCAGCTCCCCGTACGAGCCGAGGACCTCGCTCTGCCGCCCGGCCCCGGCCAGCGCGGCCGCGAGCGCGGCGGGGGACCGGCCGCGCAGATCCGCCGCGCTCTGCTCGCCCCCGACCTCGTGCACCCGGCCGCCGATCCGCACCTGACGGCCGGTGTACGGCCAGTGGAACGCGAGTGAGGCGTACGGGCGCTCGGCCAGCTCCCGGCCCTTGCGGCTGGTGCGGTGGGTGCCGAAGTGCCAGCCGCGGGCGTCGGCGCCGCGCAGCATCACGATGCGCTGGGACGGGCGGCCGTCGGCCCCGGCGGTGGCCAGCGTCATGGTGTGCGGGGCGGGTTCGTCCGACGCGGCGGCCTCGCGCAGCCAGCGCCGGAACAGCGGAAGCGGAGCGTCCGGGGCCTGCTCCGGGTCGAAGACGGGCAGTTCGCCGCCGTGGCGCACGCGCAGCCCGCGCAGCAACTCCTCGAACGATGCGTCGGTCTCAGCCGGTGCGTCCGTCGCACCGGTCCCATCCGCGCCGGACGCCCCGGACTCGCCGGACGCCCCGGACACTCCCGGCCGCTTCTCCTCGGCTCCGCTCATCGGACGTTCTCCGCCTCCCCGCGCGTCCGCGCACGCTCGACTGCCCCACGGTTTCCGGCCATCCGATCACCCGGAACCGGCCGGGGCAAGCGTGGCGGGCCGTGTCAGCCGCGGCCGAGCACCACCGTGCCCGACGAGCAGAACCAGCCACCCGTCCCCGAGGCCACGGCCAGCTCCGGCAGCCGTCCGCCCGCCTTGCGGACCTGGCGTTCGCCCGCCTCGCCGCGCAACTGCCGTACCGCCTCGACCAGCAGGAACAGCCCGCGCATACCCGGGTGGCAGGCGGAGAGGCCGCCGCCGTCGGTGTTGGTCGGCAGCTCGCCGCCGAGCGTCAGCCGTCCCTTCGCCGCGAACGCGCCGCCCTCGCCCTTGGCGCAGAAACCGAGGTCCTCGAGGGTCACCAGGGTCATATAGGTGAACGCGTCGTACAGCTGGGCCACATCGATCTCCGACGGGCGCACCCCCGCCCGCCCGAAGGCCGCGCGCCCCGAGGCGGCCGCGGGGGAGACCGTGAAGTCGTCCCACTCGGACATGGTGGTGTGCGAGAGGGCGGTACCGGAGCCGAGCACCCACACCGGCGGCGCGGCGGTGTCCGGTACGTACTCCTCGCCCGCCAGCAGCACCGCGCAGCCGCCGTCCGAGCGGATGCAGCAGTGCAGTTTGGTGAAGGGATCGGCGATCATCGGCCCGCTCAGTACGTCGTCCACGGTGATCGGATCGCGAAACATCGCATCCGGATTGTGCGCGGCGTTGGCGCGCGTCTGAACGGCGATGTCCGCGAGCTGCTCGAGTGTGGTGCCGTACTCCTCCATATGGCGACGGGCGGCCATCGCGTACTTGGCGATGAGCGTATGGCCGTAGGCCACTTCGAACTGGAGGGGGCCGCGGGCCCCGAAGGACAGATTGGCGGTGCGGCGGCCCGCCCGGATGTCGGCGCGGGCGGTCGAGCCGTAGACCAGCAGAACGGCGCGGGCGTGCCCCGCCGCTATCGCGTCCACGGCGTGGGCCGCCATCACCTCCCAGGTGGCGCCGCCGACGGCCGTGGAGTCGGCCCACGCGGGGCGCAGCCCCAGGTACTCGGCGACCTCCAGCGGCGCGAGGGTGCCAAGACCGGCGGAGGCGAAACCGTCCACGACGGAGCGGTCGAGCCCGGAGTCGGCGAGCGCGCGCCGCGCGGCCTGGGCGTGCAGCGCGTAGGGGGTGGCCGTGTCGACACGGCCGCAGTCGGAGAGGGAGACGCCGACGACGGCAACCTTGCGGGTGCGCTTCGCTGCGGACATGAATCTGACGGTACATCAGGTATCGGAAGTCCGGCAGGGTGGGAAAGTGCGGAGCGGCTCTCTAGTATGACGGCCCGTCAGAAACGGCCGGTCGAAGACGGAGGGCTCGCCGATGGACGCCGCGTTCACCGAGGAACAGGAAGAGATCCGCCGTACGCTGCGCGAACTGCTGCGGGAGCGGAGCGACGCGGACGCGGTCAAGGCGGCGGTCCGCACCGCGCCCGGCCATGACGTATCGCTGTGGCGGCTGCTCGCCCGCGGTCCGGGTCTGCCCGGACTGGCCCTTCCCGAGACGTACGGCGGCGTCGGCTGCGGCCCCGTCGAACTGGCCCTGGCCTGCGAGGAGGCGGGACGGGCGCTGCTGCCGTCGCCCCTGCTGGCCACCGCCGTGCTCGGCGCGCCGCTGATCGCCCGGCTCGGCACCGATGCCCAGCGCGCCGAGCTGCTGCCGCGGATCGCGGAGGGCGAGCTGACGGCGGCGCTCGCGGTGCCGGGCGGCGCGCTGCCGGAAGCGCTCGGGCTGACCGGGGCGGGCGCGGAGGCCGCCGGGGGAGCGCGGGACGCCTGGGCGGGCGGCGGACGCGCGGGCGGGGTGCAGGCGCGCCACGACGGCGAGGCGGGGTGGCGGCTGTACGGGCAGGTGGAGCAGGTGCTCGACGGGCACAGCGCCGGGCTGCTGCTGGTCGCCGCCCGCACCGGGGGCTATACACGCGGCCGGACCGTGCTGTTCGTGGTCCGGGGCGACGCGGCCGGGCTCATCCGCACCCGGCTGACCGCGCTCGACGAGACGCGGCCGCAGGCCCGTGTCCAGCTGCGGAACGTGGCGGCGGAGCCGCTGGGCGGCGACGCGGGCGGCGGTCCGGGCCGCGACGCGGGCCGCGATACGGATCGGGGCGCGGGCGGGGGCGCGGAACGGGCGGTGGACGGGCTGGTGCGGCTGGGTACGTCGGCCGCGGCCCAACTCGCCGCCGAGGCCGTGGGCGTGGCCGACGCGGCGCTGACCAGCACGGTCGCCTACGTATGCGAGCGGGAGCAGTTCGGCCGTCCGATCGGCTCCTTCCAGGCGGTCAAACACCGGCTGGCGGATGTGTACGTCAGGGTCCAGGCGGCCCGTTCGGCGGCGTACTACGCGGCCTGGGCGACGGGCCGGGCGGACGGGTCCGACCGGAGCGACGACAACGAGGCGGCGGTCGCGGGCGGGCTGGCGCTTGCCCAGGCGCTGGAGGCGCAGCGCGCGGCGGCGGCCGAAGCCGTACAGCTCCACGGCGGCATCGGCTTCACCTGGGAGCACGACGCCCATCTCGCCTTCAAGCGGGCGGCCTCGGACGAGCTGCTCTTCGGCCCCGTCCATCGGCTGCGGGCGCGCGCCGCGGAGCGGGAGGGACTGTTCGGCGCCGGGCCGCACGCGGTGGCTCCTCCGACGGCGGTGGCGGTCTGATGGCCGGTTACGGCGTGCGGCTGGTGCGGAAGGTGTCGTCGACCCGCGCCTTCGCGAGGGTCGCACCGCACGTCATCCCGGCGTTCGACCGCGCCGTCCACCGGCTGACCCGCGGCCGGGTGCTGCCGAGCGCGCTGATGCTGCCCGGGGTGATCCTCACCGCCCGGGGCGCGCGGACGGGACAGCCCCGCCGTACGCCGCTGGCGTGCCTGCCGGAGGAGGACGGCGGCTGGATCCTGGTCGGCAGCAACTTCGGCCGCCCCGGGCATCCGGCGTGGACCGCGAATCTGCTGCGGCACCCGGACGCGGAGATCAGCTGGCGGGGCCGGGACATCGCGGTGCGGGCACGGCTGCTGGAGGGCCCGGAGCGGGAGTCGGCGTGGTCGGCGGTGCTGGCCTTCTGGCCGCCGTACGCGGGGTACCAGGCGCGGGTGGAGCGCCGGATCCGTCTGTTCCGCCTGGAACCGGCCCCGAGCGGCCACCACGAGTCTCCGCGCGAACGACACGAGTCCCCGCGCGAAGTGCGTGAACGCGGCGACTGACGCCGCTGACGCGCCGCTGCACGCCTCCGCCGCACCGCTCGCCGCCGCGCTCCGCCGCCCCGCTCCGGGAAACGGCCGCGGCGGACCACTCGGGTGGAGTGGTCCGCCGCGGCGTGACAGGACGTGCTGGCCCGCCGGTCGGCCGGACCGGCGCGCGCGGTGCTCAGACGGCTATTTCGCCGGCTTCCGGCCGGTGATGCCCAGGTGCACGATGTAGGCCAGGCTCGGCTTGAGCTCGGCCTGCTTCACGCCCCAGCTCTGGAACCCCTTCTGGTGCGCGGCGACCGCGGCCAGCATCGCGACGAGCGACCCCGCCACCGCCGCGGCGCTGACGTGCTTGTCGATCCGGCCCTTGGCCTGGAGGTCCTTGACGGCGTCGGTCAGGGAGTTGGTCACGGCGTTGAGGATCTTCATGCGGATCTTGTAGAACCGCTTGTCCCCCTCGGCCGCACCCAGGTCGACCACCCTCAGGATGGCGTCGTGTTTGCGCCAGAACGAGAGGAAGCCGTCGACCAGGTCCTCCGCCGCCTGCGCGCCGGACTTCCCGGCCCAGGAGCGCCCGGCGGCCAGATCGGTCAGCGCCGCGCCCTCCTTGGCCATCTCCTCCGCGAGCTCGAGGACGGCGCCCTCGACATCGGGGAAGTACTGGTAGAACGTCGCCGGCGAGGTCCCTGCCTTGCGCGCGACATCGATGACCTTGACATCTCGGTACGGGGATGAGCTGAGCATCTCGCTGAGGCAGTCGAGCAGCTTCTGCCGTGTCGCCTGCCCGCGGCGGCCGGCCACCCGCCCGTCGACGGTGCGTACTTGTCCTGTCATGCCGTCAGCTTACCGAGGGGTGATCAGAGCGCGATTCGGCTGCGTGCAAATGGGGTTAGCGAGGGATGAGACGGTTTGTCGGGCCTCTTCAGCAGGTCGGAATGGCTTATTCCGGCTGCTACCGGTCCAGGGAACCCCCTCCGAGGCCGCTCACCCACATGAGTGATTTGTGTTATCAACAGCCTGTGGATAACGAGAGTGGGTGAGCCGCCGAGCCCCATCGCGGGAGTACAGGATTGGCCGAAAGGTGAGAATTCCGGAGCGGGCGCGGGGAGCGATCCCCCGTTAGCGTGGCAAGAGGGGAGAACGCCCCCAACAGGAGGACGCGGGAGGATCCGGGACATGGGCGCATTCGCCGAAGGCGTGCCCTGCTGGGCGGACGCGATGCTTCCCGACCTCGAGGCGGGCAAGCGCTTCTACGGTGAGCTGTTCGGCTGGACCTTCGACGAGCGGGCCACGGACTACGGCTCGTACACCCGCGCCCTGCTCGGCGGAAAGGATGTCGCGGGGCTCGTGCCCAAGCCCGACGGACGGATGCCGACCGTCTGGAACATCTACTTCGCCACCAGGGACGCCGCCGCGACCGCGGCCCGGATCCGCGAGGCGGGCGGCCGGGTGATCGCCCCGCCCGTGTGGATCGACGACTCCTGTGTCATGGCCACGGCCGCCGACCCGGGCGGCGCGGTCTTCGGGCTCTGGCAGGCGGGCAGCCACACCGGCTTCGCGCGGCGCGGCACCCCGGGCTCGTACGGCTGGACCGAGGTCCACACCCGGCAGCCCCGGCCGGTGGACGCCTTCTACCGGGCGGTCTTCGGATACGGCATGGAGCCCGTCACCCTGCGCCGGCCCCCCGCCGCCGCGGAACCCCGTGAGGCCGCCGCTCCGGAGTCCCACGAGACCGCCCCGCCGGAGCCCCGGCGCGCCCCCGCGCCCGATCTTGTCCTCTGGTCGCCGCGCGGCGAGCCCACCGGGGCCCGGCACGCGATCGGCGGACGGGTCGTGATCGGCGAGCGGTACCCGACCGAACTGCCCGCCCATTTCCTCACGTACTTTGTGGTGGCGGACTGTGAACAAGCGCTGCGCGCGGCCCACCGGCTGGGCGGGCGAGTTCTCAATGACCCCGAAGATACGCCGTACGGGCGTTTCGCGGTCCTTGCGGACAATCAGGGCGCGGTCTTCGCCGTCATCGACCCCTCGGCGACAGGCCCCTCCCCCGCGGAGAGCAGGGCGGGACCGGGCTGAGAGCGTGGTGACGGCCGTACCGTCGAACCGGACGGTGCCCGGCTCCGTATCGCCCGATGACACGACGATTCGCCCCCGGGTTCGCAACCGCCGCCTTCGCCAGAGAGAATGCAGGATGCGTGCCGCCGGACGGTTTGTCGGTGAGACGCTGCACGGGGCTGTATTTTTTCAAGCCCCCACGGGGAGGTGGCAGGCAAGTGGTGGAGCAGCTGACGCAGCACGATCCGAGGCGGATCGGCCCTTTCGAGGTGCTCGGTCGACTCGGCGCGGGCGGCATGGGGCTGGTCTATCTGGCCCGCTCGGCATCGGGCCGACGGGTCGCGATCAAGACGGTGCGGACCGAGCTCGCCGAGGACCAGCTGTTCCGCGTCCGCTTCACCCGTGAGGTGGAGGCGGCCCGCGCGGTCAGCGGCTTCTACACGGCCGCGGTGGTCGACGCCGATCCGCGGGCGGCGGTGCCCTGGCTGGCCACGGCGTACGTCCCCGCGCCCTCCCTCGAGGAGATCATCAACGAATGCGGGCCGATGCCCGCCCAGGCGGTGCGCTGGCTGGCGGCCGGGGTCGCCGAGGCGCTCCAGTCCATCCACGGCGCGGGTCTGGTCCACCGGGATCTGAAGCCGTCGAACGTCCTGGTCGTCGAGGACGGTCCGCGCGTGATCGACTTCGGTATCGCCTCCGGTGTCTCGAACACCCGGCTGACGATGACCAACGTCGCCGTCGGCACCCCCGCCTATATGTCGCCCGAGCAGGCGCGTGACTCCCGCAGCGTGACGGGCGCGAGCGATATCTTCTCGCTCGGCTCGACCCTGACCTTCGCGGCCACCGGACACGCCCCCTTCCACGGCGCGAACCCGGTGGAGACCGTGTTCATGCTGCTGCGCGAGGGCCCGGACCTGGCCGGGCTGCCCGATGAGCTGCGGCCGCTGATCGAGTCGTGTATGCAGATGGAGGCCGACCGCCGTCCCTCCCCGGCGGACCTCCAGTCGCAACTGGCCCCGCACCTCTTCGCCTCCAACGCCGACGACAGCGGTACGGCCTCGGCCTGGCTCCCCGGTGGCGCCGTCGCGCTCATCGAGCGCAAGCGCAGCGGGCGCAACCAGGTGCGCGGCGCCTCCGGCTCGCGCCCCGCGGCCGGTGGCGGCCGCTCGCCCCAGGGCGGGGGCAGCGGCGGTGCCGGACGTGGCTCGGCCCCGCTGCCGCCGGAGCGTCCGCCCACACCGCCGCCCTCCTACGCGCAGCCCGCCGGAGCCGCTGCCGGGGACGGCCCCGGCGGCCGCCATGGCGCGGTCCAGTCCGGAGGTGCCAGCGGCTGGGAGCCGGTGGGTGTGGGCGATCCGCGCGGCGGTCTGCGTGCGCCGGAGGCCGCGAGCCCGCCGAGCGCCCTGGGCTCCATCGGACCCGGGCGGCACGCCGCCCCCGCCGGACCCCCTTCCTCCGTACCGTCCGCGCCGCTGCCCGCCGCGGCCGACGGCCCGGTGCGGCTGCCCGGTTCGCAGGTGCCGATCGGCCCCGGGCTGCGGGCCGCCGACACCCGCGATCCGCAGCCGCGGCAGGACACGGGCCCCGCCACGGGCTGGGTGCGTCCGCCAGGCGGTATGACCACCGGCGGGGTGAACGGCGGGGAGGCCGCGGCCACGGGCGCCGTGCCGCCGCCGTCCCACGCCGCCTCCGCCGACGCGGCCGACGGACCGGGCGGCGGGGGCGCCTCCGGCCGCTGGCGGCCCTGGCGGTTCCGGATGTCCAACGATGTCTGGGGTACCCCGGCCGTCGCCGACGACCTGCTCTACGTCACCTCCTTCGAGGTGCACGCCCTGGATGTGGCCACCGGGCGGCGGCAGTTCAAGACCCGCGATGTGGCCTGGGCGATGGCCGTGGCCAACGGCCGGATCCACGCCTCCGACGGCCCGACGCTCTACGCGCTGGACGCGGCGGACGGCGCAGAGCGCTGGCGGCTGTCCACCGACGGCTGGGTCTACTCGCTCAGGGTGGACCGCGGCACGGTCGTCACCGGCACCCGCGGCGGCGGAGTCCAGGCGTGGGAGGCGGCCAACGGCGAGCTGCTGTGGGAGATGCAGGGCCTCCAGACCGACTTCGAGACGCCCGAGTCCGGTCCGGTCATCCACGACGGCACGGTCTATGTCTGGTCGGACGCCCGGCTGCGCGCCCTGGAGGCGCGCACCGGCGCGGAGCGCTGGTCGTACCCGATCGGCGACGCGGCGTCCTGCGGCGGCGTTCCGATGCGGCTGTTGTCGGCGCCCGACGGCGCCGTCTACGTCACCGCCGGGACCCGGGTGCTGGCCATCGACATCGCGCGCGGTGAGGTGCGGTGGCGTTTCGAGGCGCCCGCGGTCTTCCTGTGCGCGCCCGCGTACGCGCCGGGCCCCGCGGTGACCGGCGGCGGCGTCTACATCGCCGACTACCTCGGCACGGTCTACGCCCTGGACGCGGCGAACGGCCGCGACCGCTGGCGGATCGCCACCGAGTCGCGCCAGTCGGTCGAACCGGTGCTGGTGGCCGACGGCTCGGTGCATCTCGGCAGCGGCAGCGCGCTGTACACGCTCGACGCGGTCACCGGCACCCCCAAGTGGCGGTTCGCGGCGGGCGGCGAGGTCATCGGTTCCCCGGTCGTCGCGGACGGCCGGGTCCACTTCGGCTCGGCCGACCACTGTCTCTACACGGTGGACGCGGCGGGCGGACAGCTGCGGTGGAAGCTGGCCACGGGCGGTGAGATCACCGGCTCCCCGGTGGCCGCCGGAGGTGTGGTGTACGCGTGCAGCAAGGACCGCTGTGTCTACGCCCTGGACGCGGTCAAGGGCACCGGCCAGTCGCGCCCCTCGGCCAACCGCCCCTGACGGGCGAACGGCCCGACCGGCGCGTCCCGGGGCCCGGCGGCGGTGCCCCCGACAACTCCTGTTACCGTGACGCGCGTTCAGCGACCTCCCGGGGGAGTACGGGAGGTCGGTGAACCCTTGCGGGGAGTTCCCGTCCTGAGCACCGCGACGGGGCCCCGCCTCCTTCCTCGGTGGCAGCTCCGGTGGAACCGCGCGGCCCCCCCCGGAACCGCGGTGACGGGTGAGGTCGTCTCCGCCTACTGAGGAGCCGGGCCGGGTCCCCGATGTGACTTTGGGGTAGGAAGTGCCGTTGCTAGGGTGGCGTGCACTTGTCAATTGGGGTGCCGGTTGGCTCGTTTGTGTCTTTCAACGGGGGAGAATTTCATGCAACGCCGCTCTGTACGCCTGCTTGCCGTCGGCCTCATCGGACTGATGGCGCTCACCGGATGCGGAAAGAAGGGCAGGAGCCACGGCGGGGGAGGCTTCGGCGGTATCGGCTCGGGCGGCAGCGGCGGCGACTCCCCGGCGTCCGACCCCAGCGGTCTGCCGAGCGGTGTGCCCACCGATCTGCCCTCGGGGATGCCGTCGGGCGTCCCGTCGTACACCCCCGGGTACCCGTCGCCCTCCAGCTCCTACAGCTACTCCGCACCGCCCACCTACAACCCGGACGCCACGACCGAGACCAGCGGCTCCAACTGCCGCTACGACCAGTCCACCGGGCAGTTCAAGTACGACGTGAGGGTCACCAACACCGACACCAGCCGCAGCTTCCGCTACTCGGTCAGCGTGAAGTGGAACGAGTACGCGGGGGACGCGCTGCTCGGCTACGACAGCGAGTATGTGACCGTGCTGCCGGGCCAGAGCGAGACCGTCACCGCGACCGCCAGCTACACCATCACCAAGCGGATGCAGTACACCTGCCAGATCAGCACGGCCAGCAAGTCCACGACCAGCTGACCCGGCCGACCCGGGCCGACCGGCGCCGCCTCAGCGGAGCCGGAAGCCGGACTTCCGGGCCGCGAACCGCGCGGCCTGGCGCTCCGGCGGCAGATTGCCGAGCGCGATCAACTGCGGGGCGTGGGCGAGCGCCTGGTGCAGCGCGGCCTCCTTGGCCGCCCACAGCGCCCGTACCGTCCCCTGGACCGCCTCCGTCGGGTACGACGCCATGACGGAGGCGGCGCGTACGGCGGCCGCGGTGGCCTCTCCGGCCGGGACCACCTCGCTCACCAGGCCCGTCTCATACGCCCGGTGCGCCGAGACCCGCTCCGCGGTGCCCATCAGCGCCATCCGCGCGACCTCGCCGAACGGCATCCGCTGCGCCATGTAGACGGCCTCGTAGGCGCTGACCATCCCATAGGTGGTGTGCGGATCGAAGAAGGCCGCGGTCTCGTCGGCGACGATGAACTCCGCCTCGCCCAGCAGATAGAACGCCCCGCCGCAGGCCATCCCGCCCACCGCCGCCACCACCGGCTTCCACAGGTCGTTGGCCTTCGGGCCGACCGTGCGCAGCGGATCGTCGAGGGCGTAGGGCGACGGCGGCTGGGGCACCTCCACCGAGCGGTCGACGCCGGTGCAGAAGGCCCGTTCGCCCGCGCCGGTGAGGACCACGGCCCGCACCGACTCGTCCCGGCGGAAGCGGCGCCAGACCGCGACCAGTGCGTCCGCGGTCTCCAGGTCGATGGCGTTGTGCCGCTCGGGCCGGTCCAGGGTGACCACGGCGACGCCGCCCTCCTCGGTCCCGACACGCACCGTCACGGCCGCTCCAGCAGCCAGCGCACCACGGTGAGTCCGTCCGCCGCCCGGTGGAAGGCCGCCTTCACCGGGGCGCCGATCCGGATCCGCCCCGGTTCCACGGAGTCGAGCGGGGCGTCGGCGGATTCGACCACATTGCCCACCAGCCGGATCCGCGGATGCTCGGCCAGCTCCACCAGCGCCACGTTGTACGGGGCCTGGGCGGCGTAGCCGGGCAGCAGCGGTGGATGGGGCAGCACATACGACCAGATCCGGCCACGGCCGCTGGTCCTTGTCCACAGGTGCTCGAAGGACTGGCAGGACGGACAGCAGGGCCGCGGCGGAAAGCGCGGTACGGCGCAGGCGGCGCAGGTCTGGACGCGCAGTTCGCCTCGGGCCGCGTAGCTGAAGAAGGGCGCGCCGTCCTCGTCGGGAACGGGCTGGAGCAGCTCGGTCGTCACGGTCTCTCAACTCCTCAGCAGCAGAGCGGATGTGGGAACCCCCTCGCCCGCCGTGACCAGGCAGGTGGCGGCGCCGGGCACCTGGGCGGTGCTGGTGCCGCGCAGCTGGCCGACCCCCTCGGTGATGAGGTTGAAGCCGTGGACATACGCCTCGCTGAGCCCGCCGCCGCTGGTGTTGAGCGGCAGTCGGCCGCCGATCTCCAGCGCGCCGCCCTCGGTGAACGCGGCGCCCTCGCCCCGCGCGCAGAAGCCGTAGCCCTCGAGCGACAGCGGGATCAGGGCGGTGAAGGCGTCGTAGATCTGTGCCACGTCCACGTCCTGCGGTCCGAAGTCGGCGGTTTTCCACAGCTGGCGGGCGGCGGTCCAGGAGGGGCCGGAGAGCGGGTCGTCGTTCCAGTAGTTGACCATCCCGTGGTGCTGGGCGGGCAGCCCCTGGGCGGCGGAGTGGATATAGACGGGCCGCTGCCGGCAGTCGCGCGCCCGCTCGGCGGAGACCACCACACAGGCCAGCGCGCCGTCCGTCTCCAGGCAGTTGTCGAAGAGGCACAGCGGTTCGCTGATCCAGCGCGCGGTCATATACATCTCGCGGGTCAGCGGGCGTTCGTACATCATCGCGGCCGGGTTCTGGTTGGCCCGGTTACGGCAGGCCAGGGCCACATTGAAGAAGTGGTCACGGGTGGCGCCGTACTCGTGCATATAGCGCCGGGCCAGCAGTCCGATCTCGTCGGCGGGGCGCAGCAGTCCATGCGGCCGGGTCCACTGGGCGGGGGTGGGCAGCTGGACGCGGGTGTTGGTCCACGGCCGCGTACCGCTGCCGCGTTTGCGGGAGCGCCAGGCCACCCCGACGTCGGCCTGTCCGGTGGCGATGGCCGCGGCGAGATGGGCGACGGTGGCGCAGGAACCCCCGCCGCCGTACCCCACCTTGGCGAAGAAGGTCACATCCCCGGCGCCGATGGCCTTGGCCACCTCGACCTCGTCGGTCTCCTCCATGGTGTACGAGGCGAAGGCGTCCACCTCGGAGGGGGCGATCCCGGCGTCGTCCAGCGCGGCGAGGATCGCCCGGCAGGCGAGGGCCTTCTCGGATTCGGGGAGTCGTTTGGCGAAGGGTGTCCGGCCGATTCCGGCTATCGCCGTCGCGTCTTTGAGGGTCGCCGCCATCGCCACCTCCGTGGTCGCGGTTCCCCGGTGCCCGCGGTCACCGGTGCTGACAGCGGGGAAGGCTACCGCTAATCTGACGCTCAGTCAGCTAGAGGGTGACCGAAGGTCGGTTGGTGAGGTGCGGGCGGGCGAGAGCCCGGCGGGAGGCGGCTCATGGCGGAGGACACCATTCCGGCGCTGGTACGGGCGGCGGTCGAACGGTACGGCCCGACCGAGGCCGTGGTCGAGGGACGCTCCCGGATCTCCTACGCGGAGCTGGGCGCGCGGGTCGAGCGGGCCGCGGCGGCCTGCCTCGCCTCGGGCGTGGCGCCGGGCGACCGGATCGCGGTGTGGGCGCCCAACACCACCGACTGGATCGTGGCGGCGCTGGGCGCGGTCACCGCGGGCGGGGTGCTGGTGCCGGTCAACACCCGCTTCAAGGGCGCCGAGGCGGCGTATGTCCTGCGCCGCACCCGCGCCACCCATCTGTTCATCACCGGCACCTTCCTGGGCACCTCGTACGTGGCCTCGCTGCGCAGGGCGGCGGGGGAGGGGCCCGGCTCCGGTCCGCTGCCGGGGCTGCCGAGGCTGCGGGAGGTGGTCGTCCTCGCCGCCGACGCCCCGGACGACTTCCGCACCTGGAAGGATTTCCTGGCCGCCGGTGACGCCGTACCGGATTCGGCGGTACGGGACCGGGCCGACGCGGTGCGCCCCGACGACCCCTCCGACATCACCTTCACCTCGGGCACCACCGGCGACCCCAAGGGCGTGGTGATCACCCACGGCCAGACCGTACGGGTCTACCGCACCTGGAGCGAGATCACCGGACTGGTGCACGGTGACCGCTACCTCATCGTCAACCCGTTCTTCCATACCTTCGGCTACAAGGCCGGGATCATCGCCTGTCTGCTGCGGGGCGCGACGATGGTGCCGCAGCCGGTGTTCGGCGTGGAGACCGCGCTCGCCAACATCGCGGCCGAACGCATCAGCGTGCTGCCCGGACCGCCCACCCTCCACCAGTCGCTCCTGGACCATCCGGCGCGCGCCGCCCATGACTTGTCCGCGCTGCGCCTGGTGGTCACCGGTGCCGCCGTCGTCCCGCTGGAGCTGGTGGACCGGCTGCGCGGTGAACTGCGCATCGCCACCGTGCTGACCGCCTACGGTCTGTCGGAGGCGTCCGGAACGGTCAGCATGTGCCGCCGCGGCGATCCGCCGGATGTGGTCTCCGGCTCCTCCGGGCGCGCCATCCCGGACACCGAGATCAAGGTGGTGGGACCGGGCGGCGCCGCGGTGCCGCCGGGCACCCCGGGCGAGATCCTGGTCCGCGGCTACCACGTGATGCGGGGCTACTTCGAGGACGAGGCCGCCACCGCCCGTGCGATCACCCCGGACGGCTGGCTGCGCACCGGCGATATCGGGGTGCTGGACGCGCGCGGCAACCTCCGGATCACCGACCGGGTCAAGGACATGTTCATCGTCGGCGGTTTCAACGCCTACCCCGCCGAGATCGAGCGGCTGATCGCCCGCCACCCGGAGGTGTCCGACGTGGCCGTGATCGGCGTCCCGGATCCCCGGCTGGGGGAGGTGGCCAAGGCGTACGCCGTCCGCCGCCCCGACTCCACGCTGACCGCGGACGACCTGATCGCCTGGTCACGGCGGGAGATGGCGAACTACAAGGTGCCGCGGCAGGTGGAGTTCCTGGCGGCCCTGCCGCGCAACGCCAGCGGGAAGGTGCTCAAGACCGCCCTGCGGACGCGCTGACGCCGACCGCGCCGGGAAGGACGGTGTGCGGTCGCGTGCGGGGCTCCTCTCACGGCCGGCGGATCCGGCGCTTCGATGAGCCCTTCGCAGACCGTGGCACCGGTGTCAGTGTCAGGGTCAAGCCGGCCGGGAGAGGGAGCGTGCGGACGCCGGGGGCGTCAGCGGGGGCTGGGGGCCGGTGAGTGGCCTTCGCCCTGGGCACTCATGGTCGCGCTGCTGATGGACGAGTCCGCCACGACCACGGGGGTGTGGCTGTCATTCGCGAGCGCGAAGGAAGCGGACTGGCCGGTGCCGGCCGCGACTCCTATCGCAAGGGCCAAGGTAGCTATACCTTTTGTGGTACGAGACATTCCAGTTTCCTCCGGTACGGGGGTGGTGGATTTTTTGTAATGCAAATTGGCCATGGATGGGCTGATGGGTTCAGTCATCTGGCCTGAAATGAGCGAAGCTTGGCGCGTTGTGCCTCGCCCACGACATAGAGAGGAGCCGGTGCCGATGACGTCCCCTCCGCGTCATCGACACCGGCTCCTCAGGTCACCTCATGGGTGGCTTCGGAGCCCGATCTACTCGGGCGCCGACGGGGTGTGGCCCTCCCCCTCCGCGGCCTGCTTCGGCGGCGGCGGCGTGTGGCCTTCACCCTGGGTCGACAGCTGCGGCGGCGCGGGGGTGTGGCCCTCGCCCTGGGTCGACAGCTGCGGTGGTGCGGGGGTGTGGCCCTCCCCCTGTGTCGAGAGCTGTGGCGGAGCCGGGGTGTGGCCTTCGCCCTTGGTGGAGAGGGAGGCGGGAGCCGGGTCGGCCTCCAGCGGCCGGTAGGCGTCGGACTCGGGCTTCTTGGCTTCGTTCGTCACGGTGAACTCCATCGGATGCTGGTCGTTGGGGGGCCCGTCGGGCCCGCCCGGCGACTCCCCCGTGGGTCGCCGGACGAGCCCTGCAAGGGCCGCCCACACTACGGTGTGACCTCACAACCGACCCGTCTGCCCCCCGCGGGGACGGATCGACAGTTAAGAGAATCGCGGACGGCGATAAACGATTGATGAACGGGGGCGCCGTAGGAGGTCAGAGCGCTGCGGCGGGGGCCAGCAGGCTCTGGACATCCTCCGCCTCCGGGGTTCCCAACCGTTCGTGGATAGCCAGGGCTTCACGCCAGCAGGCTTCCGCCCGCCCGTCCTGCCCCAGCTCCAGCAGGGCCCTGCCGAGCAGCGTCAGCACCACGGCCCGACGCCAGTCGCCGCCGATTCCCCGCAATGCCAGGGCCTGTTCGGCATGGGTGGCGGCCTTGGCCGGGCTGGGGACGGCCAGATGGGCTTCTGCCAGTCGCTGGTGGGCCATTCCCTCCCACAACGGCTGGCGGTGCTCGTGGAACAGGTCGCGGGCTTCGTTGAGCTGCTCCAGCGCCTGGGCGAGCAGTCCGGCCCCGGTCAACGCGATCCCCAGCGCGTACTTACCGTTGGCGACACGCAGGGTGCGCCCCTGGCTCTCGTAGATCTCGACACCCTTCCGGGCCAGTTCGATCGCGCTGTCGATGCGGTCCATCTCCACATAGGCGCGGGAGAGGTTGCACAGCGCGCTGGCCTCGCCGGGCCGGTCGTCCACTGCCCGATACGCCTCGATCGCCTGGAGGAAATGGCGTTCCGCGTCGTCCCAGCGGGTACGGCTGAGGTGCGCCAGGATGCCGCGCTCGGTACGGGCGCGTCCCACAATGACGAAATCCTGTGCCGCGGTGCCCAGATCCAGGGCACGCTCGGCCTGCGCGTCCGCCTCGTCGAGCCGCCCGGCCAGTTGGTGCACCTTGGCCAGGCACACCCGCGCGCGGCCCTCGGCCCGGGTGTCGCCCGCCCCGCGTGCGGCCCGGCTGATGACTTGGGCCAGTGCCTCGTAGCGGGGGGCGTTGGCGCCGGACTCAGCGAGGTCGATGGCGGCCAGCAGCACGTCCGCGGCCCGGCGCAGCGTACCCCCGCGGGCGGCCTGCTGGGCGCACATCAGCAGGCAGTCCGCCTCGGTGAACAGCCAGTCGAGAGCCGCGTCCTGGTGAGGGAAGTCCAGCCCCGGGTGGGTGGTTGGCGACAGGTGGTCCACCAGCCGGTCGCCCGGCCGCTCCATCGCGTGCACCCGGGCCGCGGTGGCCAGGTAGAAGTCCAACAGCCGCGACAGAGCCGCCTCGCGGTCGGCGGTCGGCTGGTGACGCTCCGCGCAGTCACGCGCGTAGAGCCGCACCAGATCGTGGTACCGGTAGCGGCCCGGTGCGGCTGACTCGAGCAGCGAGGCGTCGACGAGCGATTCGAGCAGTTCCTCGGCATCGAAGGGGTCCAGATCCAGGGCGACCGCCGCGGCGGCCAGCGAGATGTCCGGCCCTTCCGCCAGCCCCAGCAGCCGGAATGCCTTCGCCTGTTCCGGTTCGAGCTGGCCGTAGCCGAGTTCGAAGGTGGCCCGCACCGCCAGGTCGCCGACCCGTAGTTCGTCCAGGCGGCGGCGCTCGTTGGCGAGTTTGAGTGCCAGCGTCGAGACCGTCCACATGCGGCGGGAGGCCAGCCGGGATGCGGCGATCCGGATGGCGAGCGGAAGGAAGCCGCAGGCCGCCACCACGTCCATGGCTGCCTCGCGCTCGGTGGTCACCCGTTCCTTGCCGACGATGCGGGTGAAGAGCACCAGAGCCTCGTCGGGGCTCATCACGTCGAGGTCGACGAGGTGGGCACTCTCCAGGTCCACCATGCGGCTGCGGCTGGTGATGAGGGCGGCGCAGCCTTCGGTACCGGGGAGCAGGGGCCGCACCTGGGCGGCGTCGCGGGCGTTGTCGAGCAGGGTGAGGACGCGGCGGCCGTCGAGGGTGGAGCGGTAGAGGGCGGAGCGTTCCTCGGCCCCGTCGGGGACGGCGGATTCCGGGAGGCCCAGGGCGCGCAGGAAGGAGCCCAGTACGGCCTCGGGCTCGGCGGGCACCGGCCCCGCTCCCTGGAGGTCCACGTACAACTGGCCGTCCGGGAAGTGGTGTCGGGCCGCGTGGGCCACGTGCACGGCCAGCGTCGTCTTGCCGACTCCGCCGATGCCCGCCACTGCTGACACGGCCATGACATGTCCGTCGGCGGAGGCGAGTTGATCGCTGAGCTCGGTCACGAAGGCTGCCCGGCCGGTGAAGTCGGCAACGGTCGCGGGCAGCTGGGCCGGGCGGACGAATGTGGGGCCCGCGGCCGCGCGACTGTCCGGAGGCGCCGCCAGCTCCGCGTCCGCTTGGAGGATGCGCTGGTGCAGCTCGGACAGCTCCGGGCACGGATCCACCCCGAGGTCCTCGGCGAGCAGCCGTCGGGTGTCGTTGTAGACGGCCAGGGCCTCGGCCTGGCGTCCGCTGCGGTAGAGCGCCAGCATCAGAAGCTCGCGCAGCCGCTCTCGCAGTGGATGAGCCGCAGTCATCGCCGTGAGGTCGGAGACGACATCGGTGTGGTGGCCGAGCTCCAGGTCCAGGTCGAGCCGGGTCTCGGTGAGGACCAGCTGCCATTCTGACAGCCGCGCCCGCTGCACCTCCGCGTACGGGCCAGGGAGGTTGGCCAGGGACTCGCCGTCCCACAGGTCGAGCGCCTTCGTGATGAGCTCACGGGCCTGGAGTCGGTCGCCGGAGTTCCGTGACTTCTCGGCGTCTGTCACCAGCCGTTCGGCCATCTCCAGGTCCAGTGCTCCCGCTCCCGCTCGCACCGCGTAACCGCCCGACTCGCTCACCAGGACGTCCGAGTGCGGTGCGAACGCCTTGCGCAGCCGGGAGGCGTAGGTGCGCAACGCCGCGATGGCCGCGTCCGGCGGTTCCTCACCCCAGAGGGCGTCCACCAGCTCGGGTGCGGTGGCAGTGCGTCCGCTCCGCAGCAGCAGAGCGGCGAGCAGTGCCCTCTGCTGGGGAGATCCCGTACTGATCTGCTGCTCGCCCCGCCATGCGCGTACCGGTCCGAGCACGGTGAAGCGCAAGGGCTGGTCCTGCGCTCGCTCCTTCTCGCCGGCCATGGTCTCCCCCTGCCTCTGCCTCCCAGTTGCAGGGGCCAGTTTGCCTTGTCGGCGGGCTTTACGTCAGTAGGGGCTGAACCTCTGCACAGGGCCGACACGGTTGGCGACGCTTCGTCGGTCAACGGGTCGTCAGATGGGTGGACGCCTTTCGGTCAGGGAGCCTCCCGGCAGGGACCCGCTGGTGTGGCCGGGAAAAGAATCCCCGTCCGGCAGGGGCATCCCGGGCGCACCGGCGAGCAATTGGCGCACCTCGGTGGGCTCCGGGGAGTCCAGCCGCTCCCGGAGCTCCCGCGCTTCCCGCCAGCACTCCCGCGCACGTGTCTCCTGTCCTAGGGCCATCAGGGCCTTTGTCCGCACGGTGAGGAAGGTGAAGCGGCGCCACTCGCCGCCGAAGCCCCCCAGGGCCAGCGACCGCTCGGCATACGCCAGCGCCTTGGCGGGTCGGCCGGCCGCAAGGTGGATTTCAGCCAGCCGGAAATGGGTCATCCCTTCCCATAGAGTCTGGCGGGCGTCCCGGAACAGTCCGAGGGCCCGGGTGAGCTGGACGATCGCCTCGTCCAGCCGATGGGCCCGGGTGAGGGCGATCCCCAGCGTGTACATTCCATTGGCCAGCCGAAGGGGCGCTCCGAGTCGCCGGTAGATCGCCAGCCCCTGTTCGGCCAGGGTGACCCCGGACTCGGTGCGCCCGAGCGTCACGTGCAGCCGCGAGAGGTTGGCCAACGCGCTTGCCTCGCCCGCCTCGTTGCTGTCCGCGCGGAACGCGGCCAGTGCCTGTTCCAGAAAGCCTTCAGCGTCCTCGTGCCGTCCCTGGCCGCTGACCACGATGCCAAGCTGGTTCGCGGCACGGCTCGCGACGACCGGGTCCTCGGCGGCGAGCGTCAGAGCGCGCCGTAGTTCCCGCGCCGCCTGCTCGAAGTGGCCGGTGAAGCCGTACAGATGCCCCAGGGCCGAGCGGGCGCGCGCCTCGGTGTGGCTGTCCCCCGCAGCGTGCGCTGCTTCGCTGACGGCCAGTGCGGCGCGTTCGTACTGGCGCGGGCGCGCACCGGACTCGGCGAGGTCGAGGGCGGCCATCAGCAGGTCGGCAGCGCGGCGGCGGGTGTCCGGACCGGTGCACTGTGACACACAGTTGATCAGCCCGTCAGCCTCGCTGAACAGCCAGTTCAGCCCGGCTCGTGAGGAGGGGAAGCTCAGGGCGGAGGCGCTGGTGGGTTCAAAGTGCTCCACGGTGCGGTCGCCAGGCCGCTCCAGGGCATACACCCGGGCGGCGGTGGCCAGGTAGAAGTCCAGCAGACGGGAGAGCGCGGCGTCCTGCTCGCCCGGCTGCTGGGCTCCGCGCTCCGCGCACGCCCGTGCGTAGAGTCGAACCAGGTCATGGAAGCGGTACCGGCCCGGTGCGGTGGCCTCCAGGAGTGAGATGTCCTCCAGCGAGGCGAGGAGCCGCCCGGTGTCCTCATGGGGCAGGCCGAGGACCGCCGCGGCGGAGGCGAGCGCGACGTTCGGCCCTTCGGCGAGCCCAAGCAGCCGGAACGCCCGTGCCTGCGGGGGCTCCAGCTGCCCGTAACCGAGCTCGAAGGTGGCCTTGACGGCCAGGTCCCCGGCGCGCAGTTCATCCAGCCTCCGGCGCTCGTCGGCGAGCTTGCGGGCCAGGACCGAGACGGTCCAGGTGCGGCGGGCCGCCAGCCTGGAGGCGGCGATGCGGATCGCGAGCGGTAGATGGCCGCAGGCGCTCACCACCTCCATGGCCGCTTCCCGTTCCACCTCCGCGCGCTCTTCCCCCACGATGCGCGCGAAGAGGGCGAACGCCTCGTCCGACCCCATCACGTCCAGTGCCACCCCGTGGGAACCGGCGAGGCCGGTCATGCGGGTACGGCTGGTGACCAGAGTGACGCAGCCGCTCCCGCCGGGCAGCAACCTGCGGATCTGCGCCGCGTCGCGCGCGTTGTCCAGGAGGACCAGGACACGACGGCCGACGAGTACGGACCGGTAGAGCGCCGCGCGCTCCTCCAGGCCGTCGGGTACGGCCGAGTCAGGCGTCCCCAGGGCGCGCAGGAAGCCACCCAGCACGCCATCCGGCTCGGCGGGAGTCGGGCCGGCCCCACGAAGATCGGCATAGAGCTGGCCGTCGGGGAAGCGGTGCCGCGTGGCATGGGCGACGTGCACGGCCAGCGCCGTCTTGCCGATGCCACCGGTGCCAGTGATCGTCAGCACGGTGCCGGCCGGCTCCCCGGCGGCGACGCGCTCGCTGAGCTCGGCCAGGAAGTCCGAGCGTCCGGTGAAGTCGGCGACAGTGGCGGGCAGCTGGGCGGGACGCGTCGGTGCCGACCCGGGCGCGGTGGAGATCTGGGTGAGGGCGGGGTCGGACCGCTCCATGCGCCGCCGGAGCCCGGTGAGTGTGGCTCCCGGTTCCACCCCCAGCTCCTGTGCGAGCCTTTGCCGGAGATCGTCGTACACCGCCAGCGCCTCGGAGCGCCGTCCGTCGCGGTACAGCGCCAGCATCAGCAGCCCGCACATTCGCTCGCGCAGCGGATGGGCCGTGGTCAGGCCGGTGAGCTCGGGAAGGACGTCGGCGTGGCGACCGCGCTCCAACTCCAGTTCGATGCGTCCTTCATCGAGGGCCAGGCCCAACTCTTCGTCCCGCCAGGCCCGTTCCGGACCGGGCGTGGCCGAAGTTCCCCGCCCTTCCGGTCGCTTGCCGCCGCCGACCATGGTGCCCCCCGCACGTGCCGTCTCGCTATACGGCCAGTCTGCCGCCATCGCGGCCGTACGTCAGCACGAAGCGCGGGCTCGGCGGATTCACCTAGCTGACGATCCGTCAGATCGGCGCTACCGTGACACCCATGGAGAGCTTCCCCAAGATCATCTCGGTGGACGACCACACGGTCGAACCCCCTCACGTCTGGCGGGACCGCCTCCCGTCGAAGTACCGCGACACCGCCCCGCGGATCGTCCGCGCGCCGCTGAAGGAAATGACCTTCGTCGGCGGCCGGTTCGCGCCGAAGATGGGCGCGCCCGGGGACGACGGGCCGCTCGCGGACTGGTGGGTGTACGAGGAGCTGCGGCGGCCGCTGACCCGGCTGGACACGGCGGTCGGCTACGACCGGGACGAAGTCCGGCTGGAGGCCATCACCTACGAGCAGATGCGGCCGGGTTCCTACTCGGTGCCCGACCGGCTGGCGGACATGGACGTCAACCATGTGCAGTCCGCGCTCTGCTTCCCCACCTTCCCCCGGTTCTGCGGGCAGACCTTCACCGAGGCCCAGGACCGCGAGCTGGGGCTGCTGGGGGTGCGGGCGTACAACGACTGGATGGTGGAGGAGTGGTGCGGCCCCGAGGCGCGCGGACGGCTGATCCCGCTCACCCTCATCCCGCTGTGGGACGCGGAGCTGGCCGCCGCCGAGGTGCGGCGGAACGCGGCGCGCGGAGTACGGGCCGTCTGCTTCTCGGAGATACCCCCGAACCTGGGGCTGCCCTCCGTCCACACCGACGACTGGGATCCGTTCCTCGCGGCCTGCGACGAGACCGGCACGGTCATCGCCATGCATATCGGCTCGTCCTCGCGGATGCCCTCGACCTCCGCGGACGCGCCCCCGGCGGTCGGCTCCACTATCACCTTCGCCAACTGCTGCTTCTCGATGGTCGACTGGCTGATGAGCGGGAAGTTCGAGCGCTTCCCGAACCTCAGGATCATGTACGCCGAGGGGCAGATCGGCTGGATCCCGTACATCCTGGAGCGCGCCGATGTGGTCTGGGAGGAGAACCGCGGCTGGGGCGGGGTGGCCGACAAGGTGCTGCGGCCGCCGTCGGAGCTGTTCGCGGAGCATGTGTACGGATGCTTCTTCGACGACGCCTTCGGGCTGCGGAACCTGGACGCGATCGGAGTGGGCAACGTCCTCTACGAGACCGACTATCCGCACTCCGACTCCACCTGGCCCAAGTCCCGGGAGGTCGGTGAGGCGCAGATGGGTCATCTGGCACCGGATGTGGTCGAGCGGATCGTCCGCGGCAACGCCATCGACCTGCTGGGGCTGACGGACGACGGGCTGTGGGCGGGGCCGGGGTCCTGAGCCGGTGAGGCCGTCCCGGGGCGCTGTCGGTGGTGGCCGGTAGCGTCCCGGGCATGGCGATGATGCTGCTGCCCCTCGACGACGCATGGCTCGACCGGATCCTGGAGTTCGCGGACCTGCCCTGGAGCCGGCAGGCCCATGACGACGTCTTCGTGCGCAACGGCTGGCATGTGGAGGGCGAGGACGGCGAGCCCGTGGTCGGGTGGGTGGACATGTGGCCGCTGGCCGGGGATTTCGACGAGGGCTGGCATATCGCGCTCGGCGAGTACCCCGGCTGCGCGGAGGAGCGCGCCGTGCCCACCGTGGTGTGCGACCACCCGGAGTGCCGTACGGACTGCTCGGTGATGCTGCCCGTCGCCTACAGCGCGTTCGGGGTCACCGGCCACGACGGGGCCCCGATACCGCCCGAGGAGTACTGGGACCTGGACTCCATGGGCGGCGGCACCTGGCTGCCGCGTGCCGAGGAGGACGACTGGGAGGCCGAGTACCGGCGGGTCGAGGGGCTGCTGCGCGGGCGGCTGGGCGAGCCGTCGGCGGTGGAGCCGCCGGAGCCGCTGGGCGCGGAGCGGGCGCTGAGCTGGGAGCGCGGCGGGTACCTGGTCACGCTCTTCTCCGGGCTCGAGTGGTACGCGTACGGCAAGTACGACTGGATCGGCGTCGACGTGCGCCCGCGGGTCTGAGCCGCCCGCGGGTGCGGGTGCCCTCAAGCGTCCGCGAGGCGTCCGGGGGCACTGACGCGTCCGCGAGGCGTCCGCGGGTCCGGGGGTCTCAAGTGCCCGCGCGGGGCCGCCGGTCTGAGGCGTCCGCGAAGTGTCCACCGCTCCGAGGTGCCCGGCGGGCGGCACCCTCCGGTCCGGCCCCGTCCGCCGTTCCGGTGCGGGCGGGGCCTTGTCTGATGGACCGTCAGATACGACGATGGCGGTCCACCGACAAGGAGGCACGCCATGCGCGTCCTGCCCTCGGGGCGGCTCAGTTACGGAATGCAGCTTCCGGTCCAGTCGCAGAGCACCCTCTACGCCGAGCCCTGGGAGGCGGCGGCGGGCCCGGCCGATCTGCTCGCGCTCGCCCGCGCCGCCGACCGGCTCGGCTTCGGCTATCTCGCCGTCTGCGACCATGTCGCGATCCCGCGGCGGCTGGCCGGTGCGATGGGCACCGTCTGGTACGACCCGGTGGCCACCCTCGGCGCCCTCGCCGCGGCGACCGAGCGGATCCGGCTGCTCAGCCATGTGGCGGTGGCCGCGCTGCGCCATCCGCTGCTCAACGCCAAGCAGTACGCGACCCTCGACCACCTCTCCGGCGGACGGCTGATCCTCGGCGTCGGGGCCGGGCATGTGCGGGAGGAGTTCGACGCGCTCGGCGTGGACTTCGCCGCCCGCGGGCCGCTGCTGGACGAGTCGATCGACGCGCTCAAGGTGCTGCTCGGACCGGAGGAGTTCGCCACGTTCCACGGTGAGCGGTTCACCTTCAGCGGGCTCGCGGTGGCCCCGCGCCCGGTCCAGACCCCGCGCCCGCCGATCTGGGTGGGCGGCTCCTCGCCCGCCGCGGTGCGCCGGGCGGCGGTCCGGGGCGATGGCTGGCTGCCGCAGGGTGACCCCCGGGAGCTGCTGCCCGCCCAGATCGCGCGGCTGCGCACGCTGCGCGAGCGGGCCGCCCGGCAGGACCCCGGCTGTGCGCAGCCGCTGGAGATCGGGGCCATCACCGAACCGCTCTACGTGGGGGAGCCCGGCTGGGAGGTCGGGCGGCGGACGCTGACCGGCGCCCCGGACCGGCTCGCCGACTCGCTGCGCGCGTACGCGGCCATGGGGGTGCACCAGATCCAGGTGCGGTTCCGCAGCCGCGGCCGCGCCGAACTCCTCGACCAGATGGCGGCGTTCGCCACCGAGGTCGCTCCGCACCTCGACGACTGATCGATGCGACTGATCGATACGACGGATCGATACGACTGACCGACACCGCTGACCGGGAGGCAGAAGTGGGCAAGCTGGACGGACGGGTCGTCATCATCACCGGTGCGGCGCGCGGACAGGGCGAGCAGGAGGCCCGGCTGTTCACCGCGGAGGGCGCACGGGTCGTGCTCGGCGATGTGCTGGACGGACAGGGTGAGGCGCTGGCCAAGGAGTTGGGCGAGGAGCGCGCCCGCTACGTCCATCTGGACGTGGGCCGCGAGGAGGACTGGGCGACGGCCGTCACCGCCGCCAAGGACGCCTTCGGCGCGGTGAACGGCCTGGTCAACAATGCCGGAATCCTCCGTTTCAACGAGCTGACCGGCACCCCGTTGGAGGAGTACCTGACCGTGGTACGGGTGAACCAGGTCGGTGCGTTCCTCGGGATGCGGGCGGTCGCCCCGGAGCTGGCGGCCGCGGGCGGCGGCACGATCGTGAACACCGCCTCCTATGTCGCCCTGTCCGGGATGGCCTTCCTCACCTCGTACGCCGCCACCAAGGCGGCCGTCGTGGGGATGACCCGGGTGGCGGCGATGGAGCTGGCGGACAAGGGGATCCGGGTCAACGCGATGTGCCCGGGCGCCATCGACACCCCGATGACCAACCCCGCCCGGCTCGACCCCGAGGCGGATCCGGCGGAGGCGTCGGCGGCGGTGGACGAGCTGTACCGGAAGCTGGTGCCGATGGGGCGGATCGGGCGCCCGGAGGAGGTGGCGCGGCTGGCGCTCTTCCTCTCCTCGGACGACTCCTCGTACATCACCGGCCAGCCGTTCGTGGCGGACGGCGGCTGGCTGGCCGGGGTGTCGGTGTTCTGACCCCCGGTGGTCCGCCCCGGGGTGGGAGCACCGGTCTTGACGCTCCACTCTCGCGGTGCCAGAGTCAGTCAAAATCTGACGGTCAGTCAGATAACCGTGAACGGGCGATGCCAGAGGCGGTGAACCTCCATGGAATTCGGACTGTTCGTGCAGGGGTACGTACCGGAGCGACGACGCCGCACCGACCCCGAGGCCGAGCACCACGCACTGGTCGAGGAGACCGAGTACGTCATCCAGGCCGACCGGTCCGGATTCAAGTACGCGTGGGCCTCGGAGCACCACTTCCTGGAGGAGTACTCCCACCTCTCCGCCAACGACGTCTTCCTCGGCTATCTCGCCCACGCCACCGAACGCATCCACCTCGGCTCCGGGATCTTCAATCCGCTGCCGCAGGTCAACCACCCGGTCAAGGTCGCCGAGAAGGTCGCGATGCTCGACCACCTCTCCGGCGGGCGGTTCGAGTTCGGCTCCGGGCGCGGCGCGGGCAGCCACGAGATCCTGGGGTTCATCCCGGGTGTGACCGATATGAACTACACCAAGGAGATCTGGGAAGAGACCATCGGCGAGTTCGCCAAGATGTGGCTCCAGGACGAGTATCCGGGCTTCGACGGCAGGCACTGGTCGCTGCCGCCGCGCAAGGTGCTCCCCAAGCCGTACGGCGCCGGGCACCCGGCCATGTGGTACGCGGCGGGCTCGCCCTCCTCGTACGCGATGGCGGGCGAGAAGGGGCTCGGCGTCCTCGGCTTCTCCATCCAGAAGGTCTCCGATATGGAGTGGGTGCTCGACTCCTACAAGACCGCCGTCGAACGGGCCGAACCGGTCGGCGGATTCGTCAACGACAACGTGATGGTGACCTCGACCGCGATCTGCGCCGAGACCCACGCCAAGGCGGTCGAGATCGCGGTCGGCGGCGGACTCAACCACCTCCAGTCGCTGCTGTTCCGCTACCACGACACCTTCCCCCGGCCCGAGGGCATCCCGGAGTGGCCGGAACTGCTGCCGGAGTACACCGAGGAGATCATCGAACTCCTCATCGCCGAGGAGCTGATGATCTGCGGCGACCCGGACGAGGTGTTCCGCCAGTGCAAGCGGTGGGAGCAGGCCGGGGCCGACCAGCTGTCGTTCGGACTGCCGATCGGCATCGGCTACGAGGACACCATGAACACCATCAAGCTCATCGGTGAGCAGGTGATCCCGAAGATCGACACCGATCCCGTCCACCGGACCACGCGCTTCCGCGGTACGGCCGGCCGCTAGGCGCTGTCCGGCCGCCGAGACGAAGGGACTTCCAGCCGTGCTCGACCACCTCATCCAGGGCGCCACCGTGGCGGACGGCACGGGCGCGCCGTCCCGCACCGCCGATGTCGGCCTCCGCGACGGGCGGATCGTCGCCGTCGCCGAGCCCGGGGCCGTCGGCGAGCCCGCCCGGTCCACCGAGGACGCCACCGGGCTGGTGCTCGCGCCCGGGTTCGTCGATCCGCACACCCACTACGACGCCCAGCTGTTCTGGGACCCCTACGCCACCCCCTCCATGAACCACGGGGTGACCACCGTGGTCGGCGGCAACTGCGGCTTCACCCTGGCGCCGCTCCACCCCGACCGGCCCGGCGACGCCGACTACACCCGGCGGATGATGAGCCGGGTCGAGGGGATGTCGCTGGTCGCGCTGGAGGAGGGCGCGCCCTGGAACTGGCACGGCTTCGGCGAGTACCTCGACGCGCTGGAGGGCCGGATCGCCGTCAACGCGGGCTTCATGGTGGGCCACTGCGCACTGCGCCGCCATGTGATGGGCGCCGACGCCATCGGCGGCCAGCCCACCGCGGCCCAGCTGGAGGCGATGCTGCGGCTGTTCCACGAGGCGATGGACGCGGGGGCGTGGGGGCTGTCCACCACCCAGTCCGCCACCCACGCCGACGGCGACGGCCGACCGGTCGCCTCCCGGCACGCCCGGCCCGAGGAACTGATCGCGCTGTCCCGGGCCGTCGCCGACCACGAGGGGACGCAGATCGAGGCGATCGTCGCGGGCTGTCTGGACAGGTTCGCGGACGAGGAGATCGACCTGCTGGTGGAGATGAGCGCCGCCGCCGGACGGCCGCTCAACTGGAATGTGCTGACCGTCGACGCCGCCGTGCCGGAGCGGGTGCCGCGCCAGCTCCAGGCCAGTGAACGCGCCCGTAAGGCGGGCGGCCGGATCGTCGCGCTCACCATGCCGATCCTCACCCCCATGAACATGTCCCTCGGCACCTTCTGCGCGCTCAACCTCATCCCCGGCTGGGGCGACGTCCTGGCGCTGCCGGTCCCCGAGCGGATCGCCCGACTCCGTGAACCCGCCGTACGGGAGGAGATGCTGCGGCGTGCCCAGAGCCCCGAGGCCGGGGTCTTCCGGCGGCTGGCCGACTTCGCGCGCTATGTCATCGGCGACACCTACAGCGAGGCCAACACCGGGCTCACCGGCCGGGTCGTCCGCGATATCGCCGCCGAGCGCGGTCAGGACCCCTTCGCCGCCCTGGTGGAGATCTGCGCCGCCGATGAACTGCGCACCGTGCTGTGGCCGATGCCGACCGACAACGACCCGGCCAGCTGGGAGCTGCGGCGGCAGACCTGGGAGCACGAGGACGTTCTGCTCGGCGGCTCGGACGCCGGGGCCCATCTGGACCGGATGTGCGGCGCCCCGTACACCACCCGTTTCCTCGGCGACTGCCTGCGCGGGCGGAAGCTGGTCGGTCTGGAGCGGGCGGTGCGGATGCTGACCGACGACCCGGCACGGCTGTTCGGGCTGCGGGACCGCGGCCGGATCGCCGAGGGCCACCACGCCGACCTCGTGTTGTTCGATCCCGAGCGGATCGACGCGGGCCAGGCCACCCTGGTCCACGACCTGCCCGGGGACAGCCCCCGGCTGGACTCGCGGGCGGTGGGCCTGGTCAGCGTCCGGGTGGGCGGGGTGGAGACCGTCCGGGACGACACGATCACCGGCGCCGTCCCGGGAACGGTCCTGCGTTCGGGCCGCGACACCGCGACGGTGAGCACCAGGGACTGATCCCTCGCCCCGCACCGCCCCGGTCGGGGGCGCCTCGCGGAACCCCCCCCTGGCCCTGGCCGCCGGTGGGGCCGCGGGTGAGGAGGGGCAGGCGGCGCCGCCGAGGCCCTCGGCTCGCGGGTGACCACCAGCCGGTCCACCGGGGTGGACCGGCCGACCGCTGTGGCGGAGCGGGCGGGGGAAGCCCCTACCGCTCGCCGAGCCAGATGGGGTTGGTCATGGCGGCCATGCGGCCGGGGATGCCGGATGCCCCGCCGTCGGCCGGGGCGTGGCGCACCTCGGCGCGTACATAGGCGGCGTACGAGGGCGTGGTGCGCCACTCCGCCGTGCCCGCCCCGGAGCCCGGCAGCGCCGTGCCGTACAGCTGGCCCTGGTCGGTGAGGAACCGCACCGAGCAGTCCGGTCCGGCGCCCGAGACCTTCAGCCGGACCGTGACCTCCTCCGCGCGGCCGATCTCCAGCCGCTCGCCGATCCCCGCGTGCTTCCCCCGGCCGCCGACCGCCTCGAAGGTCAGGTCGATCGAGGAGGACTCGGCGATCCAGCTGCGGCCCTTGCGGATGCCCTCCTGGATCGCGGTGCGGGACAACTCGTCGGCGAGCACGACCGTCTGCGGCAACCCGACGACCTGCGGCTCCCGGTGGGCGTCGCTGTTGCCCATCGCCGGGAGCCAGCGGCCGTCCCCCCGGGCCGCGGCCACCAGCGTGTTGTCCCATTCGGCGACCGTGGCCTCGTCGTCCGGGGTGAAGTCCGCGTTCCACACCTCGACCGCGTCGGCCTCGTTGAACCCGAACTTCCAGTTGCAGCCGACACAGGTGCCGTGCGGATGCGCGGGGACGACCAGTCCGCCCGCCTGCCGGATCTTGCGGGCGTAGTGGCCGAAGCGGTTGTCCCGGGCGCGGTAGCGCCAGTCGATGAAGACGCCGGGGTCGGTGCCGAGGGCCACCACATGGCCATTGCGGGTGGTGACCTCCTCACCGGTGAGGATCAGCAGGTCATCGCCCCACAGCCCGGCCCAGGCACCGTGCCCGGAGGTGGTGTTGTGCTCGGTGGTGGTGAGGAAGTCGAGCCCGGCGGCGCGGGCCGCGGCGGCCACCTCGGCGGGGGTGCGCTTACCGTCGGAGTGCACGGTGTGCAGATGGCAGTCGCCCCGGTACCAGGCCCGGCCGCGCCCCTTCGCCCGCTGCGGCGGGTGGACCGGCTTCGGGGTGTGCCCCGGCTCGCCGAACCGCACGGTCACGGTGACCTCGTAGGTCAGCCCCTGCGGGGCGACGGTGTACGGCCCGAGCACCACATGCCAGGTGCCCGCCCGCACCGGCCCCGCCAGATACCCCGGTGTCGCCTCCTCGGCGCTGATGGCGAACTCCGTACGCGCCCCGCCCGACCAGCCGCGGAAGCCGCGCCCGCCGAGATCGATACCGCGCTCGTCGAAGATGCCGATGTCACAGGCGTTTCCCTGGGTGCCGGTCGGGACCGACGGCTTGTCGTAGCCGTACGACACGGCGATCTCGCGGACCCCGGGGGGCACTTCGACCGGCAGATAGACGAAGTCCGGTGCGCCGGTGGGCAGCTGGCCGGTGACGGTGCGCGTCTTCTCCCGCTGCCCGCCGCTGCCGCTGTCACCGCCGTCGTCCCGCCCCTCGGCCCGCGCGAACGTCACGGGGTCGAGCGTGAACACCCCCGTCGCGCCCGCGAGCGCGGAGAGCCTGAGTACGTCGCGTCGCTGCATGGTCGCCCCCACCATCGAACGTGCCCGCCATCGGATCTGCCCTGTGCCGTGCCGTGCCGCGCCGTGCGGTGCCGTACGACACCCGCGTGACACCGTTGTACGCGTGGGTGACTTCCACGGAAAGCCCTGTGGATAACTCCATGGCGACGGGGGAACATACGCGCAGCCCCACCCGGCCCACGCGGAGGTGCAGCCATGCGCATCGCTACCACCGTCTTTCTCACCGATGAGACCGTCCGGCCCGCCCGGCTCGCCCAGGAGCTGGAACAGCGCGGTTTCGCCGGGCTCTATCTGCCCGAGCACACCCATATCCCCGTCAGCCGCGACACCCCCGCCCCGACGGGTGAGCCGCTGCCGCGTCAATACGGCCGCACCCTCGACCCGTTCGTGGCGCTCGCCCAGGCGGCCGCCGTCACCGAAGTACTCGGCGTCGGCACTGGTATCGCCCTCGTCGCCCAGCACGACCCCGTCAGCCTCGCGAAGCGCGTCGCCACCCTCGACCACCTGTCCGACGGCCGTTTCACCTTCGGTATCGGCTACGGCTGGAACGTCGAGGAGGCCGCCGACCACAACGTCTCCTGGTCCGACCGCCGCGATCTCGTCCAGGACCGGATGGCGCTGATGCGGGCCCTGTGGACCCCCGAGCCCACCGCCTACCGGGGCCGGTTCGGATCGGTGCGGGCCAGCCTCGCGCACCCCAAACCGGTGCGCAGGCGCTCCCCGGCCGATCCGCTCACCGGTCCGCGCACCCTCGTCGGCGGCGCTGCCGGGCCCAAGCTGTTCGCCCACATCGCCGCCTACGCGGACGGCTGGATGCCCACCGGGGGGCGCGGTCTGACGGAGGCGATCCCCGCGCTGCGCCGGGTGTGGGAGGAGGCGGGCCGGGACCCGGCGGCGCTGGAGGTGGTGCCGTACGGGGTGCTGCCCTCGCCCGGCAAGCTGGCCCACTACGCCGACCTCGGTATCGAGGAGATCGTCGTCCAACTCCCGGTGCCCGGGCCCGGGGCCACCGGCGCGGCCGTCGGGGCGGAGATCCTGCGTACCCTCGACGACTACGCCCAGTACCTGTGACCCACCCCGCGACCCGGGTCCGCACATGCGCCCCGCGACCCGCGCGCGGCGCCCACCCGCGCCTCGGTCCCACGATCCGCGGTCGCGATCCGCGCACGGCGCCCCCGCCGCCGCGCGGTCCGTATTCCCGCCCGCACCCCCGAACCGCCGTGACCAGACCCACAAAACCGCAGGCCCGGGCGGTCTGGTAGTGGTGGGCGCCACTCGTATCCTCGGAGGATGACCACGAGCGCGCAGGGAACCCCATCGCCCGGCCCGAACGGCCCCACCGCCAACGCGATGCGCCGCGCGCTCAAACGGGCCCGCGACGGCGTGGCGCTGGACACGGCCGAGGCGGCGGTGCTGCTCCAGGCGCGCGGTGACGACCTGGCGGACCTCACCGCCTCCGCGGCCCGGGTCCGTGACGCGGGCCTCGAGGCCGCGGGCCGCCCCGGCGTCATCACCTACTCGCGCAGCGTCTTCATCCCGCTCACCCGGCTCTGCCGGGACAAGTGCCACTACTGCACCTTCGCGACCGTGCCCGGAAAGCTGCGCCGTGCCGGACACGGGATGTTCATGTCGCCCGACGAGGTCCTCGCCATCGCCCGCCGCGGCGCCGAACTCGGCTGTAAGGAAGCCCTGATCACCCTGGGCGACCGCCCCGAGGACCGCTGGCCCGAGGCGCGCGAGTGGCTGGAGGCCGAGGGCTACGACGACACCCTCGCCTATGTGCGGGCCATGGCCATCCGCGTCCTGGAGGAGACCGGGCTGCTGCCCCACCTCAACCCCGGCGCGATGACCTGGACCGACTTCCAGCGGCTCAAGCCGGTCGCGCCGTCCATGGGCATGATGCTGGAGACCACCGCCGAGCGGCTGTGGAGCGAGCCCGGCGGTCCGCACTACGGCTCGCCCGACAAGGAGCCCGCCGTACGGCTGCGCGTCCTGGAGGACGCCGGGCGCAGCTCCGTCCCGTTCACCAGCGGACTGCTGATCGGGATCGGCGAGACCCATGAGGAGCGTGCGGACTCGCTGTTCGCGCTGCGCCGGGTCTCCCGCGCCTACCACGGCATCCAGGAAGTCATCATCCAGAACTTCCGCGCCAAACCGGACACCGCGATGCGCGGTATGCCCGACGCCGAACTGGCCGATCTGGTGGCCACGGTCGCGGTCGCCCGGCACATCCTGGGCCCCTCCGCCTGTATCCAGGCGCCGCCCAACCTGGTCGACGCGGAGTACGAGCGGCTCATCGGCGCCGGGATCGACGACTGGGGCGGCGTCTCCCCGCTCACCCCGGACCATGTCAACCCCGAGCGCCCCTGGCCCCAGCTGGACGAGCTCGCCGAGCGCTCCGCCGCCGCGGGATTCGCCCTGCGCGAGCGGCTGTGCGTCTACCCCGAGTACCTCCAGCGCGGTGAACCCTGGCTGGATCCGCGGCTGCTGCCCCATGTCCGGGCGCTGGCCGACCCGGACACCGGACTGGCCCGTGAGGACGCCCTCCCGGCCGGGCTGCCCTGGCAGGAACCCGAGGAGGCGTTCACCTCCACCGGCCGTACCGATCTGCACCACACCATCGACACCGAGGGCCGTACCGGCGACCGCCGTGAGGACTTCGACGAGGTGTACGGCGACTGGGAGGCGCTGCGCGAGGCGGCGGCCCCGGGGATGGTCCCCTCCCGGATCGACGCCGACGTCAAGTCCGCCCTCGCCAAGGCGGCGGACGATCCCACCCGGCTGACCGACCCCGAGGCGCTGGCCCTGCTGCACGCCGACGGTCCGGCGCTGGACGCGCTCTGCCGGATCGCGGACGACCTGCGCCGGTCGACCGTCGGCGACGAGGTCACCTACATCGTCACCCGCAACATCAACTTCACCAATGTCTGCTACACCGGCTGCCGCTTCTGCGCGTTCGCCCAGCGCCGCACCGATGCCGACGCCTACACCCTCTCCCTGAGCCAGGTCGCCGACCGCGCCCAGCAGGCGTGGGACGTGGGCGCGGTGGAGGTGTGCATGCAGGGCGGTATCCACCCGGACCTGCCCGGCACCGCCTACTTCGACATCGCCCGCGCGGTGAAGGAACGTGTGCCCGGGATGCATGTCCACGCCTTCTCCCCGATGGAGGTCGTCAACGGCGCCACCCGCACCGGGCTGTCCATCCGGGAATGGCTGACGGCGGCGAAGGAGGCCGGGCTGGACTCCGTTCCCGGGACGGCCGCCGAGATCCTGGACGACGAGGTGCGCTGGGTCCTCACCAAGGGCAAGCTGCCGACCGCCACCTGGGTCGAGGTCATCAAGACCGCCCATGAACTGGGTATCCGCTCCTCCTCGACGATGATGTACGGCCATGTGGACCAGCCGCGCCACTGGCTGGGCCACCTCCGGCTGCTCTCCGCCATCCAGCAGGAGACGGGCGGTTTCACCGAGTTCGTCACCCTGCCGTTCATCCACACCAACGCCCCGGTCTACCTCGCCGGTATCGCCCGTCCCGGACCCACCACCCGCGACAACCGCGCGGTCACGGCCATGGCCCGGATCCTGCTGCACCCCCATATCCCCAATATCCAGACCAGCTGGGTCAAACTCGGCGCCGAGGGTGCCGCCGAGATGCTCCGCTCCGGCGCCAACGACCTGGGCGGCACCCTGATGGAGGAGACCATCTCCCGGATGGCGGGCTCCTCCTACGGCTCCTACCGCTCCATCCAGGACCTGATCGCCATCGCGGAGCTGGCCGGCCGCCCCGCCCGCCCCCGCACCACCGGCTACGGCCCGGTCTCCGAGGAGCGCCAGGCCGCGGCGCTGGCCTCGGACGGCCATCTGCCGGAGCTGCTGCCGGTGCTGGGGGACTGAGCGCCCGTCGCCCCGGACGGCGCCGTACCCCGTAGGTCATGGCGGGGGACGGCGCCGTCGGCCGCCGTGAGGGCCCTCTGTCGCCCACGCCGCCGGTCCGCGAAACTGTTGCCTCCGCCCGACGTCCCGAACGTCCCGACGGGCCCCGGGTGTGCCCGGTGGCCCGGGCAGAGAGGTGTGGTGCCGTGCTCGACCGCAGATCCCTCGTCGAGAGGGAGTACCGGGACGACAGCCGTCTCGCGGCGCGTCAGGCGCTGTACGCGTACCAGCGCCCGCGGCACGACTTCCCGGGGCTGGCCGCCGCCGCGTTGCGCGGGGTGCGGGGCGCGGTGGTGGATGTCGGCTGTGGCAATGGGGTGTTCAGCGCCCGGCTGCGCGCGGAGCGGCCCGATCTGAGGGTGCTCGGGCTCGATCTGTCGGCGGGCATGCTGACCGGGTCGGCGGGCCGGGCCGCGGTGGCCGACGCACAGGAACTGCCGCTGGCCGACGGGGTCTGCGGCGGGGTGCTGGCGATGCATATGCTCTACCACGTACCGGACATTCCACGGGCGATCAGTGAGCTGCGCCGGGTGCTGGCACCGGACGGGATGGCCGTGGTGTCCACCAACGGCCGCCGGGACAAGGCCGAGCTGGCCCGGCTCTGGGAGCGGGCCGCGGAGGAGGTGTCGGGCGGCGCGGGCGGCTCCGAACGCCCCTCGTTCAGCGGGCGGTTCCCGCTGGAGGAGGCGGCCGGACTGCTGCGCGCGGCCTTCGCCGAGGTGCGCACGGTGGAGCTGGCCGCGACGCTGACGGTGCGCGACCCGGCGCCGGTGCTCGCCCATCTGGCGTCCTACGGGACCTGGGCCCGGGCGCGCGGGGTGGCCACGGACGAGGTGCTGGGCCGCGCGGAGCGGCTGGTGTGCGAGGAGATCGAGGAGAAGGGCGCGTTCCAGGTCTCGACCCGGGCCGGGCTGGTGGTCTGTTCCGGCTGAGCCGCTCTCTCCCGCTCCGGCCGGAACGGACGGCGAAACGCGAAACGCATGACGGCGGCGCTATTCGCGGCAACGCCGTTCCGCATTCCGAACACCTCGTGCGCGGCGCGGTCAACGGTGAGGAAAGCGCGCGGATATGGCGGAGGAATTACCGGTGCCCGCGGCGGGTCGGAATGGGTGGGTCCGCCGGTTTCCGCGTGATAGCGCCTTCACATTCGGTTTCACCACGGACGGTGGCTCAAAGCGATCATTCCGTGTCCATTACAGTGCGATGGCAGTCGGGTGCAGTGGACACCACCGGGAAAGAAATGGGGAAGGGTCGTGACCGCAACCGCCAGCGCAGCGACCGGCGTATGGGGCCGCGCCGAGCAGCAGGATTTCCGCAGCAGGGTGCGCGGCTGTCTGCTCGGGGGCGCCATCGGGGACGCGTTGGGGGCGGCCGTCGAGTTCTCCTCCCTGGACGACATCAGGGCGGCGCACGGCACGGACGGCGTCACCGACTTCCTGTCCGCCTACGGGCGGCGCGGCCGGGTCACCGACGACACCCAGATGACCCTGTTCACCGTCGACGGGCTGATACGCGCCCAGGTGCGCCGGGACACCGGCGCCTGGCACCCGCCCACCGACATCCACGCCGCCCACCGCCGCTGGTACGCCACCCAGCGCGACTGGGGGCCCGACGAGCGCCGTGAGGACGCCGGCTGGCTGGCCCGCGAGGAGTGGCTGTACGCGCAGCGCGCCCCCGGCCGGGCCTGTCTGAACGGGCTCGCCGACGAGACCATGGGCACCCTCGACGCCCCCAAGAACCCCGACTCCAAGGGCTGCGGCGCCGTGATGCGCTCCGCGCCCTTCGGACTGCTGGTCGGCTGGGAGCCCCAACTGGTCTTCCAGCTCGCCATCGAATGCGCCGCGCAGACCCACGGCCACCCCACCGGCTATCTCGCGGCCGGGGCCTTCGCCCTGATCGTGCACGGTCTGGCCCGGGGCGAGGGGCTCGACGGCGCGGTCCAGCGGGCCCTCGCCCACCTGGCCACCCGGGCCGGCCACGAGGAGACCACCCAGGCCCTCCGGCAGGCGCTCGGCGCCGTACGCCAGGGGCTGCCGACCGCCGAGCGCGTCGCCTCCCTGGGCGAGGGCTGGACCGCCGAGGAGGCCCTGGCGATGGGCCTGTACTGCGCGCTGGTCGCCGAGGACGTACGCCATGGACTGCTGCTCGCGGTCAACCACGGCGGGGACAGCGACTCCACCGGCTCCGTCTGCGGCAACCTGCTGGGCGTTCTGCACGGTGAGACGGCCCTGCCGCCCGCCTGGCTGGCCGAGGTCGAGGGGCGCGGCACCATCCTGGAACTGGCCGACGACTTCGCGATGGAGATGACACAGGGCCCCGCCCTGCACGGCCCGGGGGGCTCGTCCCCGGCCTGGCTCACCCGCTACCCGCGCGCGTAGGACGACGAGTCGCGCGGGGCCTCGGCCGGGCGGGGGAGGGACCGGGCGGCGGGGCCGCGGGCGGCGCGCAGGGTCAGCCGGGCCAGGACGGCCAGGAAGACCACGCCGATCAGCGGATAGACCGCGGTCAGCAGCATCTGGGCCGGGTTCTGGTGCAACTCGACCCGGGTCGGCCGCGCGTGCGGCACGTACCAGATCATGAAGGAGCAGAACAGCTGCCAGGTCACCACCGCCCCGGCGATCCACACCGCGGTGCGCCGCCGCGCCGCCTCCAGGGCGAGCAGCAGCGCCATCGGCACCGCCCAGACCCAGTGGTGCGACCAGGAGACCGGGCTGATCATGAGGGCGGTGACCGCGCAGCCGAGGGCGGCCCACGCGCGTGCGTACGGCAGCCGCCGTTCATCCGTGACCTGGGCCGCGACCGCCGCGGCCAGCCCCACACAGCCGATCACCGCCGCGGTGGCGACCCACCACGGCCCCGGATCGGTGGTGTGCAGCAGCCGGGCGAGCACACCACGGAGGTTCTGGTTGCCCGCGCCCTCGACCTCCCCCGGGCGGTCGGCCGAGAACACCACCTCGGTCCAGAACCGCCGTGAGTCGTGCGGCAGCGCGAGCGCCGAGAGCCCGACCGTGGCCGCGAAAACGGCGGTGGCGACGGCCGCGCGCCGCAGATCGTCGTTGCGGAACGCGGCGAGCGGCCCGAGGGACATCCGCAGCCGCCGTACCCCCGTCACCAGCCCGGCCAGGGCCAGGAAGACCACGAAGAGCCCCGGGGTCAGCTTGATCCCGGCCGCGATACCGGTGCCGATACCGGCTCCGCGGTGGCCCGCCCGGCGGGTGAGATCCCACAGCACCGCCACCGTGACCAGCAGGTTGATCTGCCCGTAGCGCAGCGTCGTCCACACCGGCTCGCACCAGACCGCCACCGCCGCCAGCGCCAGGACGGCGGCCGGACGCGGCAGCGCGCGCGGCAGCCCGGTCAGCCGCAGGGACAGGTGGGCGAGCGCGACCATCAGGGCGAGGTTGAACGCGGTGCCGAAGACGCGCAGCGTGCCCGTCGCCATCAGGGTCAGCGGGGTGAACAGCATCGAGGCGAAGGGCGGATAGGTGTTGGGCAGACTGTGGACGGTCGCCCGCATGTCATAGAGATCCGCGGCGTTGCGCACCGTCCAGCCCTCGGCCCGGTAGACCAGCAGATCGACCATCGACACCTGGGCGGCCCGCTGGGCGATCCAGAACCCCGTGAAGGACACCAGACACAGCACCGCCGCGCACAGAGTCGGACGGTGGAGGACGAAGGCGCGGACCGGATGTGTCCGGGCAGGGCGGCGCGTCTGTGTCGAGGTCACGGGGGAGGCTCCAGAGGCGGCCGTGGGGACGGCGGGTCGGCGGATCGGAGGACCAGCGGATCGGCGCGGACGGCAGACCCTCGTACGCTCCGGAGGATGACCCGGAAGCGGGAGAGGTTGCTCCGGAAGCGGGCAAGTTGACCATGGCCCGTGAGGTCATCGACATGCCCGCGGCCACCGGGTCCACGAGGACGGCCCGCACCCGCCGCCCGGACCCCGGCGGCCCGGGGCACGGCCCACCGTCTACGGTGGCGCCATGAGCGCGACCGCCGTGGAGATACGCGACGCCACCCCCGCCGACCTCGACGCGGTGGCGGCGATCTACGCCCACTACGTCACCGAGACCGTGGCCACGTTCGACGAGACACCGCCCACCACGGCCTTCTGGGCGCGGCGGCTGGCCGAACTGACCGAGCGCGGGCTGCCGTTCCTCGTCGCGGACACCGGCACCGGGTCCGGACCGGGCGGTGCCCTCGCGGGTTACGCGTACGCCGCGCCGTTCCGCCCGAAACCCGCCTACCGCCACACCGTCGAGGACACCATCTATCTCGCCCCCGGCCACACCGGCGCCGGTGTGGGCCGCGCCCTGCTCGAGCCCCTGCTCGACCGCTGCGCGCGGGCGGGGGTGCGCCAGGTCGTCGCGGTCATCGCCGACGGCGGCGACAACGCCTCGGTCGCGCTGCACCGCCGCTTCGGCTTCACCCCGGCGGGCCGGCTGGCCGCCGTCGGCCATAAACACGGCCGCTGGATCGACACCACGCTGATGCAGCGCGACCTGACGGCGGCCGGTCCCGGTACGGCGGCCGTCCCCGGTACGGCGGCCGGGGACGGCACCGGCTGATCAGGCGTCGGCCGCCGCGTACACCCGCTCGCCGCCCACGAAGGTCTGGAGCACCCGCCGTTCGGCGATCTCCTCCGGCGGGCCGTCGAAGGGGTCGCCGTCCAGCACGACAAGATCGGCGAGTTGGCCCGGGGCGATGGTGCCCGTGTCGTCCGCGTGGTTCACATACGCGCTGCCCGCCGTGTACGCGGCGATGGCCGCCTCCAGGCCGATGCGCTGCCCGGCCAGGAACGCGGGGGTCCCCGGGGCCGCGTCGGGCAGCCGCCGGTTGACCGCGACATGGATGCCCGCCAGCGGATCCGGGCTGCTGACCGGCCAGTCGCTGCCCGCGGCGAGGGTGGCCCCGGCCCGGAGCAGCGCGCCGAACGGGTACTGGTTTCCCCCGCGCTCGGGGGTGAGGAAGGGCAGCGTCAGCTCGTCCATCTGCGGTTCGTGCGCGGCCCACAGCGGCTGGATGTTGGCGGTGGCGCCGAGTGTGCGGAACCGCGGTACGTCGGCCGGGTCGACCACCTGGAGGTGGGCGAGGTGGTGCCGGTTGTCGCGGTGGCCGTTCGCGGTCCGCGCGGCCTCGACCGCGTCCAGCGCCTCCCGTACGGCGCGGTCGCCCAGCGCGTGGAAGTGCACCTGGAAGCCGTGCGCGTCCAGTTCGGAGACATACGTCCGCAGCTCCCGCGGATCGACGAAGCTGATCCCGGAGTTGTCGGAGGCGCAGCCGCAGCGGGTGAGATAGGGGCCGAGCATCGCCGCGGTGTGGTTCTCGGCGATCCCGTCCTGCATGATCTTCACGGTCGAGGCGCGGAGCGCCCGGCCGCGCCCGGTGGACTCCCGGCGGGCGATCAGCTCCGGTATCTGCTCGGCGCCGCGCGCCCGGTCCCACCACAGCGCGCCGACCACCCGGGCGGTGAGCAGCCCGCCGTCGATGGCCGCGTGGTAGACGGGGGTCGGGTCGGCCATATTGGCGTAGGCGCCGACGATCGCGTCCTGCCAGGCGGTGATCCCCAGCGAGTGCAGTACGGACTGGGCGCGCAGCAGCCCGGCGAGCTGTTCGTAGAGCGTGGCCTCGGGCAGCAGCGAGCCGACGAGTGCGGCGGCGCCCTCCTGGAGCATCCCGGTGGGGTTGCCGTGTTCATCGCGCTCGATCCGGCCGTCGACCGGGTCGGGGGTGCGGGCGTCGATGCCCGCGAGCTCGAGGGCGCGGGTGTTGGCCCAGGCGCCGTGGTGGTCGCGGTTGGGCAGATAGACCGGCCGGTCCGGGACGACGGCGTCGAGCATCGCGGCGGTCGGGGTGCCGCCCGGGAAGGCCTCCATGGACCAGCCGCCGCCGGTGATCCAGGCGGCGTCCGGATGGGCCTCCGCGTAGGCGGCGATCGTCGCCAGATAGGTGTGGGCGTCGGTGGAGTCGGCGAGGTGGCACTGTCCCAGCTCGAGACCGGCGCCCAGCGGATGGACATGGGCGTCCTGGAATCCGGGCAGCAACAGCCGCCCGGCCAGGTCCACCACCTCGGTACGCGGTCCAATCAGCTCGTCCACCGCGTCCTGGCCGACGGCCTCGATACGGCCGTCGCGTACGCCGACGGCGGTGACCCGGCCGAGTGCCGGATCGCCGGTGTGCACCGGGCCACCGGTGAAGACGAGATCGGCGGTGGTGTCGGACATCAGAAGAGCTCCAGGGGGGTTGGTCGGACGGGTCGGGAAAGAGGGCTCAGGGGGCGGGGGTCTCGGGCGCGGTGCGGGCCGGCTGGTCCATCGGCAGTCGCAGCAGGTCGCCGTCGGTACCGCGCCCGGTGACGAAGTACGGCGAGCGCCGCCGGTACTTCGCCCACGCGGCCATGACCAGTCCGCTGGCCACGATCGCGCAGGGCAGGGAGAACATGAACCAGCCGTTGTCCGGGTCGAGTTCGAAATGGTCTGCGCTGGTCAGATACGAGTAGCCGAGGTAGCCGCCGATCCCGAGCAGGGCCGCCCCGGACGCCGCCGGCACCCCGACCGCGAGCACCGCCTCGCGCATCCCCCGGCGCGTCGAGGAGCGGAAGCGCACGGCGCAGGCGAGCGCCGTCAGGCCGTAGTAGAGGGCGACGACCAGGCCGATGGAGTTGACCGCGGCCAGGATCATGTCGTTGAGCTTGGGGATGGCCAGGGCGAGCAGGGCGACGCCGGTGGAGATGGCCATCACCAGGACGGTGCCGGCGGCCGGGGTGCCGTGGCGGGGGTGGATCCGGGTCCACACCTGTCCCATCGTCCGGTCCCGGCCCATGGCCAGCAGTCCGCGGGCGGTCGGGATCACGGAGGACTGGACGGAGGCCACGGCCGAGAACATCAGGGCGAGCAGCGGCAGACTGGCCCAGGGCTCGTCCGCCAGCTTCGCGCCGAGGTAGGTGAAGCCCTGCGGACCGTTCTCGATCAGCTCGGACAGGCTCATCTCCCGCTGGAACGCGACCGAGGCGAAGATGAAGAGCCCCAGCATGGCGAAGAGCGCGATGAAGCCGCCGCGCGCCGAGTGGCCGACCTCCTTGGTCTCCTCGGTGATGCTGAACGCCGCGTCCCAGCCCCAGAAGAAGAACACGGCCAGCACCAGACCCTGGGCGAACGCCTCACCGCTCTCGATCGCGAACGGGTTGAACCAGGAGAGCGATATCGAGTGCTCACCGGTGATCAGCGCCCAGCCACAGAAGAACAGCAGCACCGCGTATTCGAAGACCAGCAGCCACGCCTGGAGACGGGTGGCGCTGCGCACCCCGCTGACCGCCATGACGGTGACCCCGGTGAGCACCACAAGACCCACGACGGTGGTCACGGCGGTCGAGTTGGGATCCAGGGTGATCCCGGCGACGCTGTTGAGATGCGCCTTGTTGGCGAACTGGAGGATCACCGATCCGGTCACCGCGCTGGTGTACGCGAGAAAGATGATCACCCCGACGACATTGACCCACCCGGTGAGGAACCCGGGCCAGGGCCCCAGTGAGGTGCCGACCCATGTATAGCCGCTGCCGCAGTTGGGCTCGGACTTGTTGAGCCGGGCGTAGGCGCAGGCGATGCCGAGGACGGGAAGGAAGGCGAGCAGAAGCAGGATCGGGGCCTGGAGACCGACGGTCAGGGCGAGGGTGCCCATACCGATGGCGATGCTGGTGGTGGCGGCCGTACTGGACGCGGCGATGGCGACGCCGTCGATGACGCCGAGCGAGCGGCGCATCTCGGGGGGAGTTCGGGACATGACGGGCTCCTCACGGAGGGCTGGGGAACGGGGAAGAGCCGTACGGGTGCCACGCATGGAACAACGGGCGCCAAGTTGCGTCAATGGTGTTGACATAAGAAGTCGGGAGGCTTTCACTGCCCAGAACGACAGCAGAGGTGAGAGCGGGGCGGCAACCGCGGAGAGGGGCCCACGATGACCGACGCAGCGGATGAACGCGTCCCCCACCAGCGCAGACGCCGTCGGCCCACCCGGTCGGGCACGCTGCTGTCCGCCGAGCTGATCGTCGACTGCGCGCTGCGGCTGATCGGTGAGCACGGCCCCGAGGCGCTGAGCGTGCGCCGTCTCGGGGCGGCCCTGGGCTGTGATCCGAGCGCGGTCTACCGCTACTTCCGCAACACAGATGATCTGCTGCTGGCGGTCGCGGACCGGATCATCGGCGATTCGATGCGGGGCTTCGTTCCGGGCCCGGACTGGGTGGCCTCGCTGCGCGAGATGGGACGGCGGGTGCGGGACGGCTATCTCGCCCATCCGCGGGCCGCCGCGCTGGCCTCGTACCGGGTCACCCGCAGGGAGAACGAGTTCCACTCGGTCGAGACCGGGGTGGGCATCCTGCTGGGAGCGGGCTTTCCCCCAGCCCGCGCCCTGCGGCTCTATCTGGCCTTCGTGGACACCGTGCTCGGCCATGCCGCCCTGGACGCGGCGACCCTGGCGCTGCCCGCCGCCCAGCGGGAGACGGACCGGTGGGCGTCACCCCTGGCCTACCGGTCGGTCGACGCCGCCGAGTATCCGGTGCTGGCGTCGGTCCGCGACGAGCTGGACATCCTGGCCGAGAGTTCCTTCGAGGACGCCCTCGAACTGGTCCTCGCGGCCCTGGCGGCCCAGGCGCCGGGCGGGGGCGGGCGCCCGGCGGTGGGGCCCGAGACCTGACGCGTCGACTAACGCATCAGCTCACCGGCGTTGACCAGCAAGGACTGCCCGGTGATCGCACGTGCCCGGTCGGAGGCCAGAAACACCACGGCCTCCGCCACCTCGCCGTCCGTCGCCAGTTCGGGAAGGGCCATCCGGTGTGCGAGCCGGTCCCGTACCGCGTCCTCGGACACGCCCTCGGAGCGCGCCGCGAGGGAGACATAGCCCTGGACCGGGGGTCCCCACATCCAGCCCGGCTGGACGGTGTTGACCCTGATCCGGTGCGGGCCCAGTTCACGCGCCAGCCCGTACATGGCCGAGACCAGCGCGCCCTTGGAGGCGGCGTACGCGGTCTGGCGCACCTCGCTGGGGGCCGCGACCGACGACTGGGTGCCGATCAGGACGACCGCGCCGCCCTGCCGTTTGAGCGCGGGCAGACAGGCCCGGGTCATCCGGAGGGTGCCGAGCAGATTGATGTCCACGACCCGGGTCCAGGCGGCGAAGTCCGCGTCCTCCAGACCGCCGAAGTGGCTGTCCAGCGCGGCCACCTGGACCACGGCGTCGATACCGCCGAACCGCTCGACGGCCAGGGCGGCCAGGGCCTCGCACTGGTCCTCGTCCGCGATGTCGGTGGCCCGCCAGGCGGTGTGCGCGCCGTCCGGGTCGAGCTCCGCGGCGGCCCGGGACAGCCGCTCCTCGGTGCGGGCGCCGAGCACCGCGTTGGCGCCGTCGCGGAGGGCCGCCGCGGCCACCTGGTGTCCGAGGCCCGGGCCGACTCCGGAGACGACCACGGTCTTGCCGCGCAGCAGCATGGCGTACCTCCTGGGGGGCCGGACATGGCTCCGAGCTCTGACGGTGCGTCAGATTAGAGCTGCCGTCCGGAGAAGGCCAGAGTCCGGCGGAAGGGAACGCGGCTGCCACACCCCTCGCCAACTGACGTAACGTCAGCTAAAGCTGGGAGGATGAGAAGCGAAGCCAGCGATCCCGGCACCGAAGCCGACCGGTACGCGGAACTGGCCGCCACCGGCCCGTACGGAACACGCCCCGGACACGCCCTGATCACCTTGGTCGAACCGCATCCGGGCCATGAGTACGCCTACAACCGCTGGTACGAGGACGACCACTTCATCGCGGGCGCGATGGCGATGCCGTGGATCTTCGCCGGGCGCCGTTGGGTGGCCACCCGCGATCTCCAGCTGCTGCGCTATCCGGAGCGGTCGGCGGTGGCCCGGCCCGTCACCGCGGGCTGCTACCTCAGCGTCTACTGGATCACCGAGGGGCGCTATGCGGAACATATGCGGTGGACCGTGGCGATCAACAAACGGCTGAACCGCGATGGCCGGGTGCACCGCGAGCGCACCCATGTGTTCACCGCTTTCCAGGACCATGAGCTCACCGTCTACCGGGACGGCGCGGCCGGTCCGCGCGATCACCATGCCCTGGACCACCCCTACGCCGGGCTGGTCCTGGAGGTCATCGACACCGACGGCCCCGAGCGGCGCGCGGAACTGCTCGACTGGCTCGGCTCCCGCCATCTTCCGCGACGGCTGGCGGGCTCCTCCGCCGCGATGGTCATCGTGTTCCGGCCGACCCCGCTGCCGGGCGACCGGATGTCGTATGTGAAACAGGTCGAGGGCGTCGACACCCGACTGACCCTGCTCTGGTTCCTGGAACGTGATCCACGGGAATGCTGGGAGAGTTGTCTGACCGGCCTCGACGGCGAGGTCGCGGACTCCGGGCTCGGCCGGGTGGAATTCGTGGCGCCGTTCATTCCCACGATCCCCGGTACGGACCGATTCGTCGAACAGCTCCGCTGAAACCGGAAATGCCACGAGCCCTCTCGGCAGGGACGGCGGCCGGTCGAGAGGGCTCGGAGGCAATACGTGGATCCGCACCGCCGACCGCTCTACCGCGGCCGTGCGAAACGGGGGTCAGCCGAGGTCGAAGGCGCCCCGACGGACGTCGGACACAAAGGCCGACCATGACGCGGGGGCGAAGCCGAGCGTCGGCCCCTGCGGATCCTTGGAGTCGCGCACGGCGATCTCGTCCATGACCGGGGAGGAGATTTCCACGCACGCGCCGTTTCCTGCGGAGTACGAGGACTTCACCCACATACTCGTCTTTCCCTGCTGAATGCCCTGCTGAATGGACACGGTTGCTCCGATGCGTTTTGTTGAGGAAGTGCGCCCCGTGTTTGGAGGCGAGACCGACGTTACTCGGCAACATCGTTGGCGCAGGGGGCCGTTCACTCGACCGGATGGCATATTCCCCTGGCCCCTTCCTCGGTGCGGTGCGGAGGTGTAACCTCCGCTCGCTTCAACCGCTCGGAGCCGCGTTGTCAGCCCTCCCCGTGCTGACGCGCGTGATCCCGGGCCACGTCGCTGATGAACTGACGGCTCTGTTCCACATTGAGCGCCTGGGCGCGCAGATGCTCGTACATCATGCTGTAGCTCTGCACGTCGCTGAGTTTCTCCAGATAGAGGTCGCTGGTCACCCCCTCGAGATAGACCACGCTGGTGTCCGACTCGTCGGAGAACTCGAGAATGGTGAACTGCCCGCTCATCCCGGGATGGGAGCCCATTCCGAACGGCAGCGCCTGCACGGTCACATGCGGCTCATGGCTCATCCGCACCAGATAGTCCAGCTGGTCGCTCATGACCTTCGGACTCCCGACCACCCGCCGCATCGCCGCCTCGTCCACCACGACCCACAGCCGCAGCGGCGCCAGCGGATCGGTGATGCGCTCCTGCCGCCGCAGCCGGACCTGTACCCGCTGGGCGACATGCTCCTGCGGCACCTCCGGCAGCGCGCCGCTGATCACCGCCTCCGCGTAGTCCGGCGTCTGCAACAGACCGGGCAGCACCTGCGGTTCGTAGACCCGCAGCGAGGCCGCGTCCGTCTCGAATCCGATATAGACGCTGTACGGAACGTCACCGAAGGCGTTCCACCAACCCTGCTGGCGCGACTCCTTGGCCATTTGCATCAGGGAATCGACCAGCGCTTTGTCCTCGACCTTGTAGGTCCGGCAGAGGTCGCGCACATCGCGCTGGCTGATGCTGCGCCGTCCGTTCTCCAGTCTGCTGATCTTCGACTGGGAGACCATCAGCTCCTCCGCCACCTCCTCCGCCGTCATGCCCTTCTCCTGGCGGAGTCTGCGCAGCTCCTGCCCCAACCGGCGTCGCCTGACAGTGGGGCCGACGTTCGATGTCACGGGACGTGCACCTCCGGCTTCATAGCGCTGATTTGTGCTGCTCAGCCTGCCACTACCGGCCGGGGCCGCGCTGGGAAATGGCTTCACAAGGGCGTGCGAACGCACGCGCGGGGTGGTGGGACGGCCGTCGTCCGGGTCGGCCGTCCCACCACCCCGCGCGCTTCAGCGGCTCCCGAACCGGTCGGTGGGGACTGCGGTGCGGTCGGTGGAGCGGATGTGGTGCTCGGTGTCGCTCGATGTCGTGCGGTTGTCACTCGACGCCCCGGTGGTGCCGGGAAACGCCCCGGACATGCCGGGAACGCCCCGGTGGTGCCGGGAACGGCGCCCACCGCCCTGCTGGTGGGTCCGGGCGCGCCGGGGTGCCCCGAGAGGCGTCAGCGCGCTCCGACGCGGGCCATGCCCGCGCGACGGGACGGCTGGGCCGGAACGCCGGCCGCGGGCTCCGCGGCCGGTGCCCCGGGCTGCCTGCCCGCGGCCGGTGCGCGCCGTGGCTGCGCCGCGACACCGTTCTGCACGTCCATCACGGCGTGCGCCACGAGCCCGCCCATCGGGTCGTGCCGGATCAGATCCCGGAGCCTGGAGCGCGAGGAGCGCCCCTCGTTCCCGGGGTACAGGTGCTTGCCCAGCCCGACCGCGTGGGCCAGGGCGGCAAGCGCGGCGGTCCGCGGGTCCGGCGGTACGCCGGTGCGGATCGCGTTGTCCAGCCGGTTCCTGATCTCCCGGCTGATCGCCGTGTCCGTCGCCTGGTAGCGAGTGGTCGGCAGCACCCCGCACATCTGGCCCGCCACGGCATGCACCATGCCGCAACGCTCCAGGTGCGTGAGGTACGTCTGGCGCAGCCCCAGTCGGGGCCCGCCGATCCAGTGGACGGCCCGAACCGGGCTGCCGCGACGGCGCAACAGCTCCAGTGCGGAGTCCAGAGTCGGATCTCCGGTCGGCCGTGGCAGCACCACGGCGATACGATCCCCGTCAGGGGCTATCCGTCCGGCCAGAGCCAGCTCTACTAGCTGCGCTCCGGCCAGACCCAGGTCGAGCGACTGCGGCTGCGCCGTGGTACCCGTGGTCGGGTCCAAAGCGAGCAGCAGAAGCTCCTCCGGAATTGTTCTGCGGCTCCTGCCCATCCATGCCTCCCCGCGTGGATGAATGACAGGGTGACCCCTCTCACATTGGTCTGTCGAGAGTGCCTGGGGGATTTAAGTGGGAACCAGTAGGTATGTCGTTCTCGTCTAGCAGGTGGGCGGCCCCCTGAAGCCGTCTCCGGCGGTGCCGCTGCGCGGCTGCGCGCCGGACACACAGGACACTGGTAGAGGTTGAGTCGCGGGACGCGGCGCCAGGGAGGCGCCGGACGTCCCGCGCGACGTACGAGGAGGCATCGGTGGCGGGCGAGTCCCCCGGCAAGTCGGAGCAGCAGAAGTCGTCGGGGGAGTCGGCTCGGGGAGAACGCGATCCGCGGCTCGCGGTCTTCCGGGAAGGCGAGGCCGCCGGGGGAGCGTCGGCGGTCGCCGTCGCGTCCGGGAGCCCGGAGGCCGAGTCCGAGGCGGCTCCCGAGGAGACCGGTTCGCCGGAGGCGGACCGGGCGACGGCGGTCTTCCGCACGGCGACGGACGCGGAAGGCGCGGAGGGCGCGGAAGGCGCCGAGGACTCCTCGGACGCCGAAGCGGAACCTGAAGCGGAATCCAAGCGGCCGGATGCCTCGGCGGACGGTGCGGACGGCGAAGACGCCGATGACGCCGAGGCGGACGACGTTCGCGATGGCGAATCCGGTGAAGGTGACAGCTCCGCGGAGGAACCGTCGCCGGAGTCCGAGCCGGAGCCCGAAGCGGAAGCCGGGGCCACGGCTTCGGGGCTGCCGACCCGGCCCAAGGCCGGTGCGGCCGACCAGGAGAGCGCAAAGCCGGAAGGCGAATCCGGCAAATCGGATGATTCCGGCAAAGCGGCTGCCGTCGATGCGGCTCCCGAGGAGCGCGACGCCCGGCTGCGTCAAGCGGTGGCGGCCTGGGTCGCCAACACGGACACGGATGCGGACGCGGAGTCCGATGCGGACGCCGACGGGGACTCCGGCGCGGATGCCGATGACAGCGCCGACGCGGCCGACGACAAGCCCTCCGCGCCGTCGGTCGACCAGCGGACCGCGGTGTTCCGCACCCTGAAGTCCACCTCCGCCGCCAAGGCCGAGGCCAAGGCGGACCCCGAGGACGAGGACGAGGCCAAGGACGAGGCCGGGGACGACGAGGATCAGCCCGTCGACCGGGCCACGGCCGCCTTCGGCGTACTCCCGGCCAAGGGCAAGGGCGCCAAGGGTAAGGACGCCAAGGACGCCAAGGACGCCAAGGACAAGGACGGCGAGGGCGGCGGGAAGCGCGTCGACCAGCCGACCACGGCCTTCAAGGCGCTCAGCACCGACAGGCCCGGCACCGACAGGCCCGGCACCGACAAGCCCGGCACCAAGAAGCCCGCGGCCGAGTCCGTGAACGAGCGGACCAGCAAGTTCGTACCGCTCCGCTCGGCCGACGCACCGGCCGCCAAGCCCGCCGCGCCCGCGAGCCCGCCCGCGCCCGCCGAAGAGCCGTCCGCCAAGCCCGCCGACGGCTCTTCGAAGGCGCCCGCGCTTCCCGAGGCCGAGCGGACCAAGCAGCAGCCGCTGCCGCCCCAGACGCCCGACGGGAAGCAGCCCGCACCGCTCGATCTGCTGGCACAGCTGACCAATACGCCGCCCAAGCCCGTGACTCCGATGCGCACGATGGTGCGCCGGGTCAAGATCTGGACGCCGCTGGTCCTGCTGCTCGTGATCGTCGTGGGCGTGGCCCAGGCCGTGCGGCCGCTGCCGGAACCGGCGTTGAAGCTCACCGCCGACGCCACCTACTCCTTCAAGGGCGGCAAGCTCTCCATGCCCTGGCCCGGCCAGGGCCAGTCCGCCGTCGAGGTCGAGGGCGTGGGCAGTCTGGGCACCTCGGGTGCGCAGAAGCCGGTGCCGATCGCCAGTGTCACCAAGGTGATGACGGCCTACGTGGTGCTCAAGGAGCATCCGCTGAAGGCCGACGCGGAGGGCCCGCCCATCAAGATCGACAAGACGGCCGCGGATGAGTCCGGTTCCTCCGACGAGTCGCGTGCGTCGGTCAAGGAGGGGCAGACCTTCACCCAGCACCAGCTGCTCCAGCTGCTGCTGATCAACTCCAGCAACAACATCGCCCGGCTGCTGGCCCGCTGGGACGCCAAAACCCTGGACGCCTTCGTCAAGAAGATGAATGATGCGGCCAAGGACCTGGGCATGAAGAACACCACCTACACCGACCCCAGCGGTCTGAAGGCCACGACCAAGAGCACCGCCGAGGACCAGCTGAAGCTGGCCAAGGCGGCCATGCAGTCCGATGCGTTCCGCTCCGTGGTGGCCACCCCCAACGCCCAGATCCCCGGTCTCGACGACCGGATCTACAACAACAACAATCTGCTGGTGAAGCCGGGTGTGATCGGTATCAAGACCGGTTCCAGCACCCCGGCCGGCGGCGCGCTGATGTGGGGCGCCGAGAAGACCATCGCGGGCAAGAAGCAGCGGATCCTGGGTGTGGTGCTGAAACAGCGCAGCGGCGGCACCCTGGACGAGAGCCTCCAGCTCGTGCAGACCAACAGTTACAAGCTCATCACCGCGTTGCAGAACGGCCTCACCTCGGCCACGGTGGTGAAGAAGGGCGATGTCGTCGGTCATGTGGACGACGGCGTCGGCGGCACGACACCGGTCGTCGCCACCAAGGACCTCACGGCGGTCGGCTGGTCCGGGCTGACGGTGGACCTGAAGCTGACCGACGGCGGCAAGAGCGTTCCGCACTCGGCCAAGGCGGGCACGGTCGTCGGCGAGCTCACCGTCGGCACCGGTCCGGGGCGGCTCAAGGCGCCGGTGGCGCTCCAGGGCGACCTCTCCGAGCCGTCGTTCGGCTCGAAACTGACCCGTATCACCTGACGGGCGGGGTAGTCCGGGGGCAGGCGACCGGCCCCGGCGCGGGACGCGCGCCGGGGGCCCGAGGCGGTTCACCGCACGCCGCGCGTGCTAGCGTCGCTCCGTCCCCGGCCCGTACCCGCCGTGACGAACCCGGGGTAGCCGGTACAGGGTTGAAAGACGATGGGGGCAGACCTCGGGGGAAGACGGGGAGAGCCACAGTGACCACCGTGGATCCGACACGGGCCGACAACGGCGGAAGCTCGGAGGAGAGCACCGCCGCGCGAATACGCGTACCCGCGCAGCGCTGGCCAGCCGAACCGGACGGGCAGCGGACGGGAGGTGATGGCGGGGGCCCCGCTCCGAGCGGACCGTTCAGACGGGCCTGGCGTGCCCTGTGCCATCCGGTGCCCGCCGCCCTGGCCGTCGCCGCGCTGCTGCACCTGCTGTGGGTGGCGCTGCTCGCCAACAGCGGCGGTGACCTCGCCGCGCAGGACGCCTGGGCGGAGTTCGCGCTCCAGCACCCGGACTCGGCGTACAACCTGGCCTGGTACGGCGGGATGCACCCGGTGTCGTACAGCGTCATCTCGCCGTATCTGATGGCGATCCTCGGCGTCCGCTCGACGATGATGATCGCCGGGACGCTGTCGGCGGGGCTGCTGGCCCTGCTGCTGGTGCGCAGCCGTGCCGTGCGCCGCCCGCTGTGGCCCGCCCTGTACGGCGCGTTCGCGCTGACCTGCAACGCGATCTCGGGCCGGGTGACCTTCGGGCTCGGCGCCATGTTCGGACTCGCCGCGGTGGCCGTGATCTTCGCCTGGCCCGCGAAGTGGCGGTCCCGGCGCTGGCACCACCGGACCGGGCGGTTCCTGCTGGCCGCCGTGCTGGCCGCGCTGTCGACCATGTCCAGCCCGGTGGCCGGGCTGTTCGTGGGGATAGTGGCCGCCGCGCTGTGGCTGACCAAGCGGCGCCCGGCCGCGTACGCGCTCGGGATCACCCCGGTGATCGTGGTGGGCCTGTCCGCCTGGCTGTTCCCGTTCTCCGGTGAGCAGCCGATGGGGATCGGCTCGGTGATCCTGCCGCTGATCACCGGTACCACCATCTGTCTGTGCGCGCCCAAGACGTGGACGACCGTTCGGGTCGGCGCCGGGTTCTACTCCGTCGGCGTGATCCTCACCTGGCTGATCCCGTCGCAGGTCGGCACCAACATCTCCCGGCTCGGCATGATCTTCGGCGGTGTGGTGCTGATCGCCGTGCTGCCCGCGCTGCGCAAGCCGCCGCGGGCCGAGCTGCGCTCGACCGGCGCGGGCCGCCGGTGGATGGCGCTGGCGCTGGCCCTGGCCACCGTCACGATATGGCAGGGGATCAAGACCGGTGACGATGTCATCCACACCACCCCCTCCGCGTCCTGGGCCCGTGAGCTGGCCCCGCTGGTCGACACCCTGAAGCGGGAGAAGGCCGACCGGGGCAGGGTCGAGGTGGTCCCGGTGCGCAGCCACCGCGAGTCCTCGGCGCTCGCCCCGTACGTCAACCTGGCCCGCGGCTGGAACCGGCAGCGGGATCTGGACCGCAATCCGCTGTTCTACGACGACACCCTGTCCGCCGACAGCTACCACGGGTGGCTCAAGCGCTGGGCGGTGCACTTCGTGGTGCTGCCCGCCGACGACCCGGACACCGCGGCCGAGCAGGAGGCGGCGCTGCTCGCCACCGATCTGCCGTATCTGCGGGAGGTCTGGTCGGACGCCAACTGGAAGCTGTACGAGGTCAAGGACCCCACCCAGATCGCCGACCCGCCGGCCTCCGTGCAGCGCGCGGGCGCCGAGCAGCTGGTGCTGAAGGTGCGCGCCCGGGGCCCGGTGCTGATCCGTATCCCGTACTCGCCGTGGCTGGGCCTGGTGGACGAGGAGGGGCGCGGCGTCCACGCTCCGAAGGCGGACAGCGAGGAGACGCTGCCGGTGAACCGCGAGGGCTGTCTGACCAAGCAGCTCCAGCCCGGTGCGGAGGGGCAGCCGGAGGACGAGTGGACCGTGCTGCACGCCCCGCGCGCCGGTACGTACCGGATAGCGGGCAAGTACCAGCTGCCGCGTGGCACCCCCTGTCCGGAAGAGATGGCACCGTAGGCCCGGGACGTTGAACGCGGACCGCCGCCGGGCCGTAACGGATAACGGCGGTCCCGACCTCCCGTGCCTGGTCCGCCGTGCCACCCCGGGCTCCGCACGGAAGGACCTACGGCATGCTGCCGCTCTTCTCGCGCTCTCGTCAGCGGCCCACGACTGACGAGACCACCTCCGCCGACCAGGACGGCGCCGCGGAGGACACCGTCGGTGCCCGGCCGCGGCGGCCGGATACCGGCGGCTGGCGGCAGCGGTATCCGGCCCTGGCACGGACCGTGGCCTGGACGGTCACCGGGCTGTCGGCGGGGCTGGTGTTCTTCGCCCTCCTGATGCCGAGCACCCTGCCCCGGCTCACCCTCGAGACCTTCCTCCGGATACCCGTGGAGGCGATCTTCGGCGCGGCCCTGCTGCTGCTTCTGCCGCCGTTGCCCCGGCGGGTGCTGGCGGCGCTGGGCGGGGCGGTCCTCGGCGCGCTGACCATCCTGAACATCCTGGACATCGGCTTCAACGAGTTCCTCGGCCGCGGGTTCAACGTGGTGCTCGACTGGATCCTGCTGGACGACGCCCAGTCGTATATGAAGGACTCGCTCGGTCCGACGGCCACCACCGTCGCCTCGATCGGTGCGGTGGTGCTCGCGGTGCTGCTGATCGTCCTGATGGCGCTGGCGGTCGTCCGGCTCAGCAATGTCATGGCCCGCAACAGCGCGGTGGCGACCCGGGGCACCCTGGTGCTCGGCACCGTGTGGGTGGTCTGCGCGGCGTTCGGGGTGCAGTCGGCCGGAGGCCAGGCCTTCGCGTCCCGCACCACCGTCGCACGCGTCAAGGACCGCGCCGAGCGGGTGGGCAAGACCCTGGAGGACGAGCGGAAGTTCGCCAAGGAAGCCAAGATCGACGCCTATGGCAGCACTCCGGGTGACCAGCTGCTGACCGGGCTGCGCGGCAAGGACGTCATGTTCACCTTCATCGAGAGCTACGGCCGCGCCGCCATCGAGGACCCGCTGATCGCGCCCGGCGTCGGCAAGGTGCTCGACCGGCAGACCGAGCGGCTGAACAAGGCCGGTTTCGCGGCCAAGAGCGGCTGGCTCACCTCCGCGACCTACGGCGGCAGCAGCTGGCTCGGCCACTCCACCTTTCTGTCCGGGCTGTGGATCGACAACCAGAACCGCTACCGCACCGTCACCGCGGGCGACCATCTGAGTCTGACCCGCGCCTTCAAGCGCACCGGCGCCTGGCGGACGGTGGGCATCATGCCGGGGGTCACCAAGGGCTGGCCGGAGGCCAAGTTCTACGGTCTGGACAACGTCTACGACTCGCGGGAGATGGGCTACCAGGGGCCGAAGTTCAGCTGGTCCACCATGCCCGACCAGTACGCGCTGAGCGCCTTCGAGCGGCTGGAGCACGGCAAGAAGCACAGCAAGCCGCTGATGTCGGAGATCATCCTGACCTCCAGCCACCAGCCCTGGGCGCCCATCCCCAAGACGATCCCCTGGAACAAGGTCGGCGACGGCTCGGTCTACAAGCCCATCGAGGAGGCGGGCAAGGACCCCAAGGACGTCTTCACCGACTCCACCCAGGTGCGCACCGAGTACGGGCGCTCCGTCCAGTACTCGGTCAACAGCCTGATCGACTACGTACTGAAGTACGGCAACAAGAACACCGTGCTGGTCTTCCTCGGCGACCACCAGCCGCTCGCCCGGGTCAGTGGGGAGAACGCCAGCCGGGACGTACCGGTGGCGATCGTCGCCCATGACAAGAAGGTGCTGGACCGGATCTCCGACTGGCACTGGCACGACGGTCTGAAGCCCGGTCCGAAGACCCCGGTGTGGAAGATGAGCTCCTTCCGCGACCGCTTCCTGCACGCCTACGGGCCCAACGGCGACGCCGGTGCCTCCCCCTCGGCCTCCCCGTCCGGGAAGCCGTCGGAGAAGCCGTCCGGAAAGCCTTCTGGGAAGCCGTCCGACGACCCTTCGAAGAAGCCGTCGAAGCCGTCGGACTCCGCGTCGAAGAAGTGACCCGGGGCGGTGCCGCGCCCGGTCAGCCGCATACGGTCGACAGCCACGGCCGGCCGGGCTCACCGCGGATCTCCCCCCGGACCCGCTCCAGACTGCGCAGCAGCCGGGCGGGGCCCGCGCCGGTGTCACTGAGGTACTCCAGGACGGCCCGCTGGAAGGCGAGCCGCATCCGGGTCGGCATCGCGTCCGAGGCGTCCAGGCACAGCGCGCCCGAGTCCCGCAGGGCGTGGGCGATCCGCCGGGCCACCGGGTCGTGGGACTGGACGCCGAGCGGCACCTCGCGGTTGGCGAAGAACGGCCGGGTGCGGCCCGGTTCGGTGTGCTCGGCCCAGGCGCGCTGGGCGGTGGCCGAGGCGAGATAGCGCATCAGCTCCCGCGCTTCCGGGGAGTCACCGAACATCGCCGCGAAGTCCCCGGAGACCTCCCGGGCGGTCGACCGCCGGTCGGCGTCCGGCAGCAGCCCGGCGGAGAACGCGAAGTCCGCCCGGGAGGGCGGGCGGTAGCCACCCCGGATGAACGAGCCCTGGTGCTCCAGCGCGCACGGCCGCCCGGCGCCGCCGAACAGTCCGCGGCCCGCCGCGCGGAAGTCGGTGATCAGCGCCCGCTCGGCGTCCGCCGCCCCGAACAGCGCACCCCAGCTCTCCCAGGCCCGCACCATCCGCGGATCGTCCCAGGCCAGCCGTCCCGTCGCCCACCGCTGATAGACCTCCGCGCCCTGCTGCTGGAGCAGCAGGTCCTCGATCCAGTCGGTGCCCGGCCAGCCGGAGGTCGCGTCCCCGCCCATCCCGACGCACCAGCGGCGGCCGTCGGCGGCGAGCGCGGGCAGCTCCCCGGGCCGCCGCCGGGTGTCGTACCAGACGATGCTCTTCAGATCCGCCTTGATCGCCACACCGTAGGTGCGCTCCGCTCCGCCCACCCGCACCCGGGGTGTCCACAGCCGCCCGTACGCCGCCCGCGGCCGGGCCGGAACCACGTCGTCCAGCGGGATCAGCCGCCCGCCGGCGGCGTAGGCGGCCAGCTCGCCGGAGCTGGGCAGTACGGCGATATCGGGCGGGGTGCCCGCGTCCACCTCGGAGGAGAGCACCTCGCGCAGCGCCGTGGTGCCCTGGTAGTCCACATGGATCCGGTGGGTGCGGCTGAAGGTGTCCAGCACACCGCGGAAGGCGTCGCCCTCGTCCCCGGTCCAGGTGGCCAGCACACTGACCGTGCCGCGGGACTGACGGCCGCCCATATCGCCCGCGCCGAGCACGGCCAGCGCGATCAGCCACAGGCTCAAGCCGACCGCGGTCACGCTCCGGGAGCGGGGCGCGGCGCTCATCGGGGCTGGAACCTGTACTCGTCGATCCGCGGCTGGAGTCCGACCAGGATCAACGCGGCAAGGGCCGTACCGCCCAGCGGGATCCAGCCGACCGCACCGGCCCGCCAGTGGGTGTCCCGCATGGTGTCCGCCACCTCCTCGGCGGTCCGGGCGCTGTGGCGGCCGATGTCCTCCCGGCTCAGCGTGGCGCGCGCGGAGGCCAGCCGCTCCTGCGTCTGCCAGGTGAACAGGGCCAGCGGCACCACCGCCAGCAGCAGTGCGCCGGCCGCGGCCAGCCAGGGGCTGACCAGTCGCCGGAAGCGGCGCCGTACGAAGCGCTGGGTGGTGACCAGCAGCCCGGCCAGGGTCAGGAAGAGCACCGGCACCAGCACCCACCAGGCGAACGACAGCAGCCAGCCGAACGAGGTCTGCCGGTCCAGGACGGCGCGCTGGGTCCGCTGCACCCCGGCCAGCCGCTCCAGGATGCCGCCGTCGGCGCGCCGCAGCATGGTCTCGGCGTAGCTCAGATAGGCGTCGCGCAGATCCTCGTTGGCGCGGTGCACATACGCCTGCTCGATGATGTCGCCGTAGGAGGAGACCAGTCCGGCGACGGTGAGCAGCGACTGCCGCGCCACCTCGCCCCCGGTGGTGCTCTTCACCGCCTGCGCCAGGCTCTGCCCGGCCGCCGACAGCTCCTTGCGGTAGTCCTCGCCCAGCCCCTCCACATCGGCCGTGGAGCCGGTGAGGCTGCCCTCGGCCTCACGGTACGAGCGCTCGAGGGCGGTGTCGGCCGCGGCCACCTGGAGTATGGCCGGGGTCGAACGCCCGGTCACCGCCCGGGAGTTGCGGCTGACGCCGTAGTACGCGCCGAGCAGCGCCGTCACGGCCAGCGCGGAGACCACCAGCAGCGCGGTCAGCCTGCGGACCAGGAACGCGCGGGTGCCGCTCATGGCGCCCCGCCCGGCCGCCCCGGGCGCAGCGGGGTGTCGCACCGCTGGCAGAAGGCGGCGGAGCCGGGCGAGGTGCGCCCGCAGCCGGGGCAGTCCACATCCGGTCCGGCGGGCGCGCCGGGGCCGGGGAGCGCGGCGCCGGTGAAGCGGACGCTCTCATCCGTCACGATCATCGCGGAGTTGAGGTCGAGCGGGCGGACGGTCTCCCGGATCCGTACGGTGCCGGTGGCGGCGTCGTCGATATGGACCAGACCGCGCAGCCGCGCCAGCGTCTTCCCGCCGCCCAGGTGGTGCGCCAGCCGTACGGCCAGCCCCCACTGGCGCCGCGCCTCCTCCCGGTCGCCCGCCTCGTAGGCGTCGCAGCCCGCGGTGATGGCCCGGCCCAGATCGGCGTCGGCGCCGTAGTGCAGCAGCCGGGGATCGACACGGGACGACAGCAGGACGTCGTCGGTCCACCGCACCAGTACGGACCGGGGCTCGGGCGGGGTGAGCCCGGTGTCGCCGTCCAGCGCCAGCTCCACCACGGCCAGTTCGACCTCCTCGTCCGCCGGATCGCCCCGCGGATCGGCCAGCACGCACAGATGGAACTCGCGGAGCTCGTCGCCCCAGGCGTCGGCGCGCCACTCCCAGGTGCGCGCGTCCGGCCGGGTGCCCTCGGCGGTGAGCTCCACCCGGGTGGGATGCACCTGTGTGAAGAAGCCGACGCGACCGCCCGCGCGGGTGCGCACCCGGATCCGCACCCCGGCCGCCGCCCTGGCCATCGACGCGCTCACCACCTCCTCGAACGCGGCGCCCAGCGCGGCGTCCTCCAGCACCGCGTCCGCCCGGCCGTGCAGCCGCCGTACGATCTCTCGCAGCTCGGTGGCGTCCCAGCCGTCGCCGATCCCGCGGGCGTCACAGGTGAAGTGCCGGGCGCAGGCGCCCAGCACCTGGTCCAGACGGCCGGGCGGATCGTGTTCGTTGCGGCCGTCGGTGAGCAGCAGGGTGTGCCGGACGGCGGCGGGCCGCTCCAGATGCAACCGCCGGGCGAGATCGAGCCAGCTGCCGATGGCCGTACCGCCGACGGCGGGCAGGACGGCCGCGGCGCGGGCGGCGGCGGCCCGGGTGTCGGCACCGGCGACCGCCATCCCGCCGCCGGGCGGATAGGCCACATCCGCCCGCTCGGTGCCCTGGACGATCGCGAAGCGGGTGCCGTCGCGCAGCAGTTGGACGGCGGCGGCGGTGGCCCGCCGCGCCGCCGCGATCTTCGTGGGCGGCCAGCTCATCGAACCCGAGCAGTCGATCACGATGACCTCGGAGGCGGTGCCGCGGGCGGCGGCCCGGCCGAGGCCCCGGGTCTCGACGCCGATGACGGCGTGCATCTCGGTGGGGCCCGCGGCGGCGGGCAGATACGGGTTCTGGTGCACCCGCAGGGTGATGGCGGCGTCCCGCGCGGCCGCCGCGTCCCGCTCCGCCGCCGCGTCCCGCTCCGCCGCCGCGTCCCGCTCCGCCTGTTCGTTCATCCGGTCTCCCTGTCAGACACGGGTCATGGGCCGTATGGCGTTGGCACGGTCGACCAGCGCCTCCAGCGCCCCGGGGCTGTCCGCCTGCCGGGCCAGCCGGCGCAGCGTCCGCTCCAGCCGGATGCGCACCGACCGTTCGTCGTCCGCCTCGCCGAAGAGCAGACCGGGCTCGGCGCCGTCCGCCCCGGCGGTGGTGAGCGCCAGGTCGAGCGCGGTCTCCAGCACCTCGGCGGTCAGCCGCTCCCGGGCGGGTCCGGAGGGGCGCCCGTCGTCCAGATACAGCCGCGGCAGCCGGGTCAGCACCTCCACCAGCTCCTCGGCGGTGGGCAGCCCGGCCCGGCCGCCGAGCCGTCCCGCGAGCACCCGGACGGTGGCGATCCGCGCGGCGTCGTGGTGGCGCGAGACCTTCGGCACCCCGCCGAGGATGTCGGCCGCGCCGCCGCGGTCGCCCGCGGCGAGCCGCAGCCGGGCCAGCCCGAAGGCGGCACTGCCCTGGGAGCGGTTGCGCTCCCACACCGCCTCGTAGAAGCGGTGGGCGGCGTCATGGTCGCCCAGGTGCTCGGCGCAGTAGCCGAGCGCCAGCTTGGGCGCGTACTCCCCGGGCAGTGCGCTGTAGACGGTGTCGAACGCCGCCCGCGCGGCATCGACCCGGCCCTCGGCGAGCCGCACCAGGGCACGGTGCCACCACAGCCGCCAGTCGTGGCGGGCGGCGCCTCCGACGATCCGCGCGGCGGCCGTCAGCTCGCGGTCCGCGAGGTCCACCTCGCCCAGCTCGAGATGGGCCCGGCCGATCCGGAACCGTATCTCCGCCGACGGCCGCGGAAACGCCCTCAGCTGCTCGATCAGCCGCCGCGGACCGCTCTCCGTCGGTGTCCTCAGCAGCGCGGCACCCGGGTCCGCCTCGTCCGGGAACGGCACCGGAAGCCCCGGCGGCACCTGTTCTGGCCGGGGCGGACCGTGGTCGAGCGGCGGGCGCGGATCCGCCGCGAGCCAGCGCTCCAGCCCCGGGACCCGGCCGAGCGCCGCGTCCAGCAGCGCCGCGGTCGGGGCGAACAGCGTGGACGGCTCGGGCTGTTCACGCCGCAGCCGCAGTGCGTGGATCTCCCGCAGCACCCCCCACAGCTGCTCGGACATCTCGGCCGCGGAACCGAACCGCCGGGCCGGATCGGGGTCGGTGGCGCGGGCCAGGACCCGGCGGTAGGACTCGGCGCCCAGGCCCGGCGGACGCTGCGCCGCGCGGACGGCCTTGTCCGAGAGCGCCTTGAGGGTCATCCCGACGCCGTAGAGGTCATGGCGCTCGGTGAGGGCCGCGGCCCCCCGCGCCAGGACCTCGGGGGCGGCGAACTGCTCGGTGATGACCGGCTGTTCGCCGTCGTCCCGGCCGAGCCGCCGGACCGCGCCGAGGTCGATCACCTTGACCCGGTCCTCGTGGTGCATCACATTGCTGGGCTTCAGATCGCAGTAGAGCAGCTTCTCGCCGTGCAGATAGCCCACCGCGCGCAGCGCCAGACAGCCGTAGGCCAGCAGGTGTTCATACAGCCGCGGCCCGTCGAAATGCGGTACGGCGTCCGCCACACAGTCCCTGATCTGGGCCAGTGTCATCCCGCCGACGAACTCCATCACGATGTGCCCGGTCAGCCGGTCGCCGTTGCGGGGGTCGGGCCACGCGACGTAGTTGATGATCCGGACGATGCCGGGATGGTCGAGCATGGTCAGATAGCGCCGCTCCTCGACCGCCGCCCGCAGCGCCGCCTCGTCCTCGTCGTCGATCAGCCCCTTGATGGCGACGGGCTGATCGTCCAGTTGGGTGTCCTCGGCGAGATAGACCCAGCCCAGACCGCCGTACGCGACACAGCCCACCACCCGGTACTGATCACCCAGCAGATCCCCGGGGCGCAGCCGCGGGGTGAAGTCGAACGGATGGCGGCAGCGCGGGCAGTAGCCCGCCGGGAGCGCGGGCTGACCCGCGTACGGCGCGCCCACCGTCGCCCCGCAGCCGGGCCGTCCGCAGATCCGGCCGCGGGCCGGGGGACGCGGATCGCGCAGGATCAGGTCGCGCAGCGAGGGCAGTTCGACACGTGGCAGATCGAGCAGCCCCTCGCCCGCCGGGCGCACCCTGAACCTCCGCGCGGCGTCCCTCCGCCGGGCGCGGTCGGTGTCCGCGGTCGCCTCCGACGACAGGCTCCCGGCCGAGCCGGGGGAGCGCGATCCGGGCACCCGGGCCGGAGGCGGCGCGGCCGGGGGAGGCGCGGCCGGGGGAGACGGCGGGGGCCTGCGGCCGCACTCCGCGCAGAAGCCGCGGGAGTTGATCCGGGCGCCGCCCGCGGCCCCGCAGTCCGGGCGGACGCATATCCGGTCCGTCATACCGGCCCTCCCTCCGGTGGCGGCTCCGGCTCCCCGGGCGGGGTGTGCACGGCGCGGACGAAGCGGTCCACGGCCCGCCGCGCCTCCGGTACATCGCAGGGCAGCGCGTCCAGCCGGGCGTGCGCCTCGCGCTGGAGCGGGAACAGCTCCGCGCGCTCCGAGGCGGCCATCGCCCCGAGCATCGCCGAATACGCCGCGAGCAGCCCCCGTAACTCCGCCACCGCCGCCCGCTGGACGGCCGCCGCGCGCAGCGCGGCCTCGGCCCGCGCGCCCACGGTGCGCACCGCGTGCTCGAAGGCGGCCAGTTTGGCGACGATGTGGTGGGAGCGCAGCTCGGGATCGGCGCGCAGCCGTAGGAGGTTGAGGCGCAGCGCGGAGGTGTGCCCGCGCGGGGCGGGCACCGAGGTGAACCGGGCGCCGCACCCGGCCGCTTCCCGCTCGCGCTCCCCGGTGTGGGCCACGCTCGCGGCCAACTCCTCCAGCCAGGCGTCCACCTGGGCCGGATCCGGCCGGAACAGCCGCTCGGCGAGGAGCAGTCCGGGCGCCCCGGGATCCCGGAAGACCAGCATCAGCCTGCTGCCCCGCTCGGCGAGCAGCCGCATGAAGCGGACCAGCGCCTCCTGGTCCACCGCCCGGTCGAGGCCCACCGCCACGATGGTCAGCGGCACCGCGTTGGCCCGGATCCGGCTGAACGGGGAGGTGTCGCCGTCCGCGGGCAGATCCATCCGGTCCGCGACCCGCCGGGCCACATCGGTAGCGGACCAGCCGCTCACGTCAATGGCCAGATGCAGACTGCCGATCGGCGGCACGGTGCCGTGCGGGGCGGCCGACACCGCGTCCCCGTCGCCACCGGGCAGCTCCCGGTCGGCGAGGGTCACGGCGCGGCTCAGCGCCTCATAGCGAGCGCTGTCGCCGTCCGCGATCACCACGGTCTCCACATCGACGATGCCCTCACGGCCCACCGGCCCGCCGCGCCGCAGCCACAGCGCCAGCCGCTGCGCGAAGCCGATGTCCTGCACCCCGCCGACGAGCCGGGAGACCAGCGGGGGATCCACCCCGCGGTCCCCGCTCACCCAGCGCCGCACTCCCGGCAGATGACGGACGATCGTCTCGACCGGGATCATGTACGAAAGCCGTCGGCGCTCCGCGCTGGGCACCCGGCAGGAGTCGTCATAGCGGCTGACGATCATGCCGATGATGTGGCGGCTGGTCTCGTCCTGCACCCCGGCGCCGCTGAAGCCGGGCCGCACCACGTCCCCGGGGGAGTCCGGGTTGAGCTGCACCCATTCCGAACGCGGTCCCGCGGGCCCGGCGATCCGCGCGGTGAACCACAGACCGGCGGGGTTGTCGTCGGGAAAGCCGAACATCCACACCGGGCGCCGGGGGAGCGGCGGCAGCCGGTAGAGCGGCGCCGCGTGCTCGGCGGGCTGTGGTGCGCTCAGCCGCAGCAGCGCCACATCGCCGCAGCTGTCGGGGAGTTGGGGCACCCAGCAGCCGTCGTGCACCCGTGCGGGCACCGGGCGGGCGTCACGCACCCCGACCAGGTCGACCAGGACGGGGGTGGCGGGCGGGGCGCCTCCGTCGTCGGGGATCACATGGGCGCAGGTGAGCACCGTGTCACTGCCCAGCAGAATTCCGGCGCCCAGCACCTCACCGGACGCACTCCGGATCCGCACCCGCCAGGTGCCCCCACCGAAGGGATCATCGACGGGAATGTCCGTTTCCGCCCCCATGTGGCACGAGGATACGCCCGGTATCGGCGGAAGGACCCCGTCCGGCGGGAGGGTCACGGGAAAGGGTGAGGGGCGTGCCGGACCTGGCCCCGGGGCGGGGTGTCGGGCCCGGCGCATCCGGTACGACGGCCACCCCGCGCCGCGCGCCCGGCCATTCGGGTGACGTGGCGTCAGTCTTCTTGTCGGGAACTACGTCAGATGGATTACTGAATGTGCGCGGCAGGTCCCCGTCGGTGTCTTCGGCGAAGGGACGGCCGTCGCATCCCTCGTCGGTCCCGGGCGCCAGGTGCACCGCGAGCGGGCACAGCCCACCATCCCCTTCGAACGCGTCCCCAGGACGCCGTCATCGAGGAGACATCGTCATGCCCATCTCACCCAGCCAGGGATCCACCGGCGGTGGTACCACGGTCACCATCACCGGCACCAACCTCGGCGGAGCCACCGCCGTGCACTTCGGCAGCAAGCTGGCCACCATCACCGCGAACACCCCCACCTCGGTCACCGTGACCTCGCCCTCCGGCACCGGGGTCGTCGACGTGACCGTGACCACCCCAGGCGGTACCAGCAACCCGCTCCAGTTCTTCTATGTGGGCGCGCCCTTCAAGTCGTCCCTGAGCGCCAGTTCGGGCCCGCTGATCGGCGGCAACACCCTCACCATCAACGGCACCGGTCTGTCCACCGCGACCAATGTGGCCTTCGGCACCAACAACGCCACGCCCGCCATCGTCTCCGACAGCACCCTCACCGTCACGGTCCCCGCCGGCACCGGGGCGGGCTCGGTCCCGGTCACCGTGACCACCGCGGGCGGCACCAACAACGGGCTGACGTACACCTATGTGGACGTTCCCACCGTCACCGGCTTCGCCCCGACCTCGGGCCCGGCCTCCGGCGGTACGGCGGTGACCATCACCGGCACCAACTTCGGCACCACCCAGTCGGTCACCTTCGGCGGCGTCGCGGCGCCGTTCACGGTCATCAACTCCACCAGCCTGTCCGCGGTCACCCCGCCCACGCCGGACGGCCAGCCCGGCCCGGCCACCGTCGCCGTCACCAACGCGGCGGGGAGTGCCGCCGCGGCGGCCCCGTTCACCTACCTCGCCAGCCCCGGTATCTGATCACTAGTGGGACGAACCGCCGAAGGAGAAGCACGTTGAGCATGCCCTATTCAGGTGCGGACACCGGCCCCGCGGCGGCCTTGGCATCCCCTCCCGTGATCAGCTCCGTGAGCCCCGCCGCCGGTGCACCCGGCGGCGGGACGCTCGTCACTCTGACCGGGATCAACTTCCAGCAGGCCACGGCCGTACGGTTCGGCACCACGATCGCCACGTCGTTCACGGTGGTGTCGCCGACCCAGATCACGGCCGTGTCCCCGCCGGGGACCGGTTCGGTCCAGATCACCGTCACCACGCCGAACGGCACCAGCAACGGTGTGCCGTTCAGCTTTGTGGGCGCTCCCGCGCCCGTGCTGACCTCCCTGGTGCCGAACCAGGGCCCCGCCGCGGGCGGCACCGCCGTCACGATCACGGGTACGGCGCTGTCCGGCGCCACGGCGGTGCGGTTCGGCGCCACCAACGCCACGTCCTTCCTGGTCGTCTCGGCCACCCAGATCGTGGCCATCGCGCCTGCGGGCAGCGGCACGGTCCAGGTCACGGTCACCACCGCGGGCGGCACCAGCAACGGTCTGGCGTACACCTATGTGATGGCGCCGTCGCTGATCTCGGTGACACCGAACCAGGGCCCGGGCGCCGGTGGTAACACGGTGACGATCACGGGCTCCGGACTGTCGGGCGCCACGGCCGTGCGGTTCGGCTCGACCAACGCCACGTCGTTCACCGTGGTGTCGCCGACGCAGATCACCGCCGTCGCTCCAGCGGGGGGCGGTACGGTCCAGGTCACCGTGATCACCCCCGGCGGTACGAGCAACGGGGTGTCGTACACCTATATCTCGGTGCCGTCACTGACCTCGGCGGTGCCCAATCAGGGCCCGACCGGTGGCGGCAACAATGTGACGCTGACCGGCTCCGGGCTCTCCGGCGCCACCTCGGTGATGTTCGGATCCACCCCCGCCACGTCGTTCATCGTGGTGTCCCCGACCCAGATCGTGGCCATCGCGCCCCCGGGCACCGGTACGGTCCAGATCACCGTGGTCACCCCGGGCGGTACGAGCAACGGAGTGTCCTACACCTATGTGGTGGCGCCGTCGCTGATCTCGGTGACACCGAACCAGGGCCCGACCGCCGGTGGTAACACGGTGACGATCACGGGCTCCGGACTGTCCGGTGCCACGGCCGTGCGGTTCGGCGCGACCAACGCCACGTCGTTCACGGTGGTGTCACCGACCCAGATCACCGCCGTGGTCCCGGCGGGCAGTGGCACGGTCCAGGTCACGGTGATCACTCCGGGCGGTACGAGCAACGGAGTGTCCTACAGCTATGTGGTGGCGCCGTCGCTGACCTCGGTGACACCGAACCAGGGTCCGGCAGCTGGCGGCAACACGGTGACGCTGACCGGTTCCGGGTTCACGGGCGCCACGGCGGTCTTGTTCGGTTCCACCCCCGCCACGTCGTTCACGGTGGTGTCGCCGACGCAGATCTCGGCGGTGGCTCCGGCGGGCAGTGGCGCGGTGCAGATCACGGTGGTCACCCCGGGGGGTACGAGCAATGGGGTGCCGTACACCTATACCTCGGCGCCGGTGTTGACGTCGGCGGTGCCCAATCAGGGTCCGACCGCTGGTGGCAACACGGTGACGCTGGCGGGTTCCGGGTTCACCGGTGCGACGTCGGTGTGGTTCGGTTCTACTCCGGCCACGTCGTTCACGGTGGTGTCGGCGACGCAGATCGTGGCGGTCGCGCCCGCGGGTACCGGTACGGTGCAGATCACGGTGGTCACCCCGGGCGGTACCAGCAATGGGGTGCCGTACACCTACACCTCCGCCCCGGTGCTGACGTCGGTGTCCCCCCCGCAGGGCCCGGCCACCGGCGGGAACACGGTGATCCTCACCGGTTCCGGGTTCACCGGTGCCACCGCGGTGATGTTCGGTTCCACGCCCGCCACGTCGTTCACCGTGGGGTCCCCGACGCAGATCAGCGCCGTCGCGCCCCCGGGCACCGGTACGGTGCAGATCACCGTGATCACCCCCGGCGGTACGAGCAACGGGGTGAGCTACACCTACACCTCCGCGCCCGTGCTGACCTCGATCTCGCCCAGCCAGGGTTCGGTCAACGGCGGGAACACGGTGACCCTGACCGGTTCCGGGTTCACCGGCGCCACCGCGGTGACGTTCGGCTTCCAGCCGGCCGTCTCGTTCACCGTGGTGTCGTCCACCCAGATCACCGCCGTCGTCCCGCCCGGCAGTGCCGGGGCGGTGCCGGTGACGGTGACCACCCTGGGTGGCACCAGTGGCAGCGTCACCTATATCTATCTGGCGGCCCCCGCGCTGACCAGTGTGGTCCCCAACCAGGGGCCGACAGCGGGCGGTACGACGGTCACCCTCACCGGCAGCGGGCTCCTCGGGGCCACGTCGGTGCTGTTCGGTGCGACGCCCGCCACGTCATTCACGGTGGTGTCGGCGACCCAGATCACGGCCACCGCTCCACCCGGGAGCGGCACGGTCCAGATCACGGTGACCACCCCGGGCGGTACCAGCAACGGCGTGCCGTTCACCTATGTGCCGCAGCCCGTGCTGACCTCGCTGTCCCCCACCCAGGGGCCGACCACCCCGGGGACGACGGTGACACTGTTCGGAACCGGTCTGACGCTGACGAACGGGGTGCTCTTCGACTCCACGCTCGTCGCCTTCACGGTCGTCTCCGACACCTGGGTCACCGCCACCGCCCCGGCGGGGCCCGCCGGAGCGGTCTCCGTCACGGTGACCTCGCCCGGCGGGACCAGTAACGCCCTCATCTACACCAGGGTCAACGGCCCCGGTATCTAGGGCGGCGGCCCCTTGTGCGTGGCGGACAGGGGGCGGTCGGCGCACGGCCGGGACCACCACACTCCCGCGCCGTGCGTCAGACCGGGCAGGGCCCGCTCGACGCCGTGCACCCGGCGGGCCGGGAGCTCACCCCGGATCAGCCACCCCATGTCACCGTCCACGCCCTCCGCGATGTCCGCCTCGGCGGCGGAGAGGGGCGGTGACCGCTGCGAGCGCGTCCGCCGGAGCCTCCGACTCGAGGCTGACGGGTGTCGGTCGCCGACATCCTGGGCGGGGCGGTGCGGGGGCGCAACCGAATCAGGGGCCGCCGCCGGTCGTCCTGGCGAGAGCGCGGATCAGGGGGTCGCGTCTCCCGGTCAGCCAGGCGAACGCCCAGCGGACGGGTGCCGCGTCGCGGACGGGGACATAGACCAGATCGGGCCAGGCGTAGAAGCGGGCGGCCTCGGCCGCGGCGGCGGAGACGGACTGCCCGACGCTGGCCGTCTTCAGCTGGTCCTCCCAGTTGGCGATCTCGGGGCCCCGGGCTACGGGGCGTCCCGAGGGGGTGCGGAAGGGCTGGAAGACCTCTTCCATGGAGGCCGGAATCGGCGAGCGGTGGGATACGAAGGTCAGATCGCCGTAGTCCTCCAGGCAGACCGAGTCGCGGTCGGCGTAGGGGTGGCCGGCGGACATCATCAGCACGATCGGCGAGGTGTGGGTGACCGGGCCGGTGGTGATATCGGGTTCGTGTACCGGCAGCCATACGTGCGCCACGTCGATATCGCCCGATCTCAGCGGTGTGAGCGGGTCGACGGCGCTCAGTTCGCGGTGGACCAGTCGCACGGTCGGATGGTGGGTCTGGAAGCGGTCGACGAGGTCGCGGATCATCCAGCTCTGTGGGCCCATGACGCCGAGGGTGAGGGTGCGGCCGGTGTCGGCCGCGGCGGCCTTCACCGCGTCGATGCCGTCGACGATCTGGTGGTAGGCGGGGTGAATGGCCCGGTAGAGCTGCTGGCCGAGTGGGGTGAGACGGATCCGGCGGCGGTTGGAGCGGTCGAACAGCCGCCCGCCGAGGCGACGTTCCTGCTGGCCGATCGCCTGGCTGACACGGGCCTGGGAGATGTGCAGGCGGTCGGCGGTCCGGCCGAAGTGCAGCTCCTCGGCCAGGGTCAGGAATATTTCGATGTCCCGCAGCTCCATCGGTGTCCCCCCCCCGCGGTCATAACGCGCGTGTTATCGATGGGAGTTCGCATCGTACGTTGATCCGGACCCGGCCCGGGGTGAGAGTGGGTGCCCGTCACACCGGGTGGAGGTAGCGAGAGATGAGTGCTCGTCGGGTCACGATGCGGGCGTCGTATTACGCAGCGCACACGTACATGATCACGGGAGTGGTCTCCGGGCTCTTCTACCGCGAATTCACCAAGATCAATGAATTCACCGGTGAGACCCAACTGGCCGTCATCCACACCCATTTGCTGGCACTGGGCATGCTCGGCTTCTTGATCGTGCTGGCGCTCGACAAGCAGTTCCAGCTGTCGGGGACGCGGCTGTACACGAACTTCTTCTGGTTCTACAACGCGGGTATCGCGGTGACCGTCGGCATGATGGGTGTGCACGGCTGTCTGACCGTGCTCGATGACGACGTGCCAAAGGCCGTGCCCGCCATGGCCGGAGCCGGCCACATCCTGCTCACGGTCGGGCTCATCCTGCTCTTCGTCCTCCTCGGCAAGCGCCTGAAGGAGCCGGTCCGCGAGCAGCCGTCACCTGAGCAGCCGTCTCCCGAGGAGCGGGAGCGCGCCACGAGTTCGATCTGAACCGGGCGCTACCGCGGAGCCTCGTCCTCGTCCTCATCGCCGCACATATCCGGCTCCGATGACCGACAGGGCGCGTCGTGGGCCGCCAGGCGGCGTACGACCCGCCGCAGCTGCTCCGCGTAGTGCTCGCGGAACTCCGGTGAATCGGGGTCGGCGCCGAAGAACCGGCGTACGGCGTGCGGCATCGAGAGGGGCGCGGAGACCAGGCTGACGCAGAGCAGCATCGCCATGGCCGGGTCGATGTCCTCGGCGAGCTCGCCGTCCGCCTGGCGGCGCCGCAGATCGGAGAGGTCTTCGGGGTCCTCCTCCGGTACGGCCCCGGCCAGACCGCACCACGCGTTGAGGCGGGTGCCCCGGGGGTCGGCGAAGGCTTGCCGGAGATAGCGGAGGACCAGCTCGTCGAGGGGGAGAGCGGGGTCGTTGAACTCCGCCTCGCGCCGCAGCCACTGACGGCCGAGCTCCTCGTAGAGACCCTCCTTGCCGCCGAAGTGGTAGTTGATCAGCTGCTTGTTGACGCCCGCGCGGTCCGCGATGTCCTGGACGCGGGCGCCCGCGTACCCCTTCTCGGCGAACTCGTCCATGGCCGCGTCCAGCAGCAGCCGCCGGGAGCGCTCCGGGTCCAGCTTGCGCTCCTCGGGCGCGGGGGCACGGCGGGGCTTCTTCGGCGACCCCTGCATCTCGCTCATCTCCTCTGTCCGGCCGGGCATCTCAGCTGACCGCCCGGACCAGGCTAACCGGGTCGGCCACACCTTCATCCAGCTATATGTTTGACAACTTCATCCGGTTGGATGAATCTAAGAGGGCGTCACCGCAACACCGCTTCCAAGCAAGGAGATTCGTCATGTTCGTGGTCACCGGAGCCACCGGAAACGTCGGCCGCTATGTGGTGAAGGAGCTGGCCGAGGCGGGCGCCGAGGTCCGCGCGCTGACCCGGAACCCCGAGACGGCGCGGCTGCCCGCGGGCGTCCGGGCCGCCCGTACCGAGGATCTGCCCTTCGAGGGAGCCACCGGGCTCTTCCTCAACCCCGCCGTGGTGCGGAGCGGCGCGGACGCGCTGCTCCAGCGGGCCAAGGAGGTGGGGGTGCGGCGGATCGTGCTGCTGTCGTCCTCCTCCGCCCTCGACCCCGGCCCCGGCAACCCCATCGGCACCCTCCACCGCGACCTGGAGCTCGCGATCGAGGCGCTGGATGTGGAGTGGACCTTCGTCCGGCCGGGGGCCTTCGCGGCGAACGCGCTCCAGTGGGCGGACGAGATCCGGTCCGGCGACGTGGTCCATGGCCCCTACGCGGAGTGCCGGACCGCCCCGATTCATGAGGCCGACATGGGTGAGGTCGCCGCCCGGGCGCTGCTCGGTGACGACCTCGTCGGCCGGGCGCCGGTGCTCACCGGACCGGAGTCGCTGTCCTTCGCCGAGCAGGCGCGGATCGTCGGCGAGGCCCTCGGGCGTCCGCTGCGGTACGAGGAGCTTCCGCGCGAGGTGGTGCGCGAGGGGATGATCAAGGGCTTCGCCACCCCGGAGATCGCGGACTCACTGCTGGACATGTTCGCGGCGGCGGTCGGGCAGCCCGCCGAGATCTCCCCGGAGACCGAGCGCGTCACGGGACACCCGGGGCGTACGTTCGCCCAGTGGGCGGCGGACCACCGGGCCGACTTCAGCTGATGGGGTCTGCGCGGGTGGCTGTCAGGACGCGGTCCTGGAACCCCGCCTGCCGGTCGTCTTCTTGGCCGCGGTCTTCTTCGTAGCCGTCTTCTTCGCGCTCGCGGCCGTCTTCTTCGCGGCCGTCTTCTTGGCGGGCGTCCGCTTCTCCGCGGTCTTCGCGGCCGACGTGGCGGTCTTCTTCGCCGCCTTCCCGCCCGTCGAGGAGGCGCTCCGCTTGGCCGGGGCCCTCTTCGCCGCCTTCTTCGCCGTCTTCTGTCCCGCCTTCTGCTCTGTCTTCTTGCGTCCGCGCAATTCGGTGACGGTGGCCTCCGCCCCCTCCTCGGCCGGTTCGCCCCGGGACTGCCGGGCAGTGCGGACGCTGTCCTTCAGGGCGGCCATCAGGTCGACGACCTGACCGCCCTTCGGCTCCTCACCGGGCCCGGCGGTGGTGGTGACCCCGGAGACCTTCGCCGCCACCAGGGATTCCAGCGCCTCGTGGTACTCGTCGTGCAGCTCGCTCATCTCCACTTCGCCGAGCGTCGCCATCAGGGTGTCGGCCAGGTCGAGTTCGGCGGGCTTGACCTTCACCTTCTCCTTGGGCGCCACGCCCGCGGACTCCCGTACCTCGTCCGGCCAGAGCAGCCGGTGCAACGCGAGGGTGTCGCCCACCACCCGCAGCATCCCCAGCCGCTCCCGGCCGCGGTGTACGTACTTGGCGATGGCCACCTTCTCGCTGCGCCGGAGCGCCTCCCGCAGCAGCGCGTACGGCTTGGCCGCGGCCGTGCCGTTGACCCCCAGGTAGTAGGCGTCACCCATTTGCAGCGGATCGATCTCCGAGGCGGAGACGAACGCCTCGATCTCCAGGGCGCGGGTGGTGGGCAGCGGAACGGCCGCCAGGTCCTCCTCGGTGATCGGGATCAGCGCACCGTCGGCGTCCTCGTAGGCCCGGCCGATCTCGGCCGCCTCGACCTGCTTCTCCTCGAGCTCGCAGACCTTGCGGTACCGGATGCGGCCGCCGTCGGTGGTGTGGATCTGCCGGAACGAGACGGAGTGGTCCTCGGTCGCCGGGTACATCTTGATCGGGATGCTCACCAGACCGAAGGAAATGTTCCCATTCCAGATAGATCGCATGCTTGATCCCTTTCGTGAGATTCTTATCCTATGTCCCCGATCACGGAGGTGGAGGGGCGGCGGATCGCGCTCAAGAACCTCGACAAGGTCATCCATCCGGCCACCGGCACCACCAAGGGTGAGCTGCTGCACTACCTGGCCTCCGCCTCCGCTGCCCTCCTCGGCCATCTCCACGGGCGGCCGCTGGCGTTCCTGCGCTACCCGGACGGCCCCGACGGCCAGATGTTCTTCACCAAGAACCCGCCCCCCGGCACCCCCTCCTGGGTGACGACGGCCGAAGTCACCCGCCATGAGGGGGAGACCGCCAGCCAGGTCCTCGTCCAGGACCTGCCCTCGCTGATGTGGGCGGCCAATCTGGTGGTCGAGTTCCACGCCCCCATGTGGCGGATCGAACTGGGCGAGGGCATCGCCGACCGGCTGGTGCTGGACCTCGATCCCGGCCCGCCCGCGACGATCGTCGACTGCTGCGCCGTCGCCCTCTGGCTGCGGGAGCGGCTGGCCGCCGACGGGCTCACCGGCTACGCCAAGACCAGCGGCTCCAAGGGGCTGCATCTGCTGGTCCCGCTGGAGCCGACGCCCTCCCGGCAGGCCACCGCCTACGCCCGGCGGCTCGCCGCCGGGGCCGCCGAGGCCCTGCCCGACCTGGTCATCCGCAAGATGACCCGCTCCCTGCGGACCGGAAAGGTCTATGTCGACTTCAGCCAGAACGCGGCCGCGAAGACCACCGCGGCCCCCTATACGGTCCGCGCCCGCCCCGAGCCCACCGTCTCCACCCCCGTCACCTGGGACGAGATCGCGCGGACGGCGCAGGCGCGGGGCGCGGACGCGGCCGGGCGGCTGGTGTTCCGGATCGATGACGTCTCCGACCGCCTCGAGCGCCACGGAGATCTGCTCGCCCCGCTCCTCGACCCGGGCGAGGCCCATCCGCTGCCCGCCGGTGACGACCGATGACCTCGCCCGCGCCCCTGCTGCCACCGGTGGAGGTGGCGCTCGCCCGCTCCGTTCCCGCCCTGCCCGTCGCCACCGAGGGGCGACGGCTGGCGTACGAACCGAAGTTCGACGGCCATCGGCTGGTGATCTTCCGGCTGGAGGACGCCGTACGGATGCAGGCACGCTCCGGCCGCATCGTCACCCGCGCCTTCCCCGACCTGGAGGCCGCCGCCCGGGCCCTGCCGGCCGGTACCGTCCTGGACGGCGAGGTGGTGGTGTGGGCGGGCGGCCGCACCGACTTCGCCTCCGTCCAGAAGCGCGCCTTCGCCGCCACCGAGGCCCGCGCCGCCCGGCTCGCCCGCGAACTCCCCGCCTCCTACGCGGCGTTCGACCTGCTCGCACTGGCCGGTGCGGACCTGCGGCCGCTGCCCTACGAACAGCGCCGCGCCCGGCTGATGGCCCTCCTGGAACCCCTCGGGCCCCCGCTCCAGGCCGTCCCCATGACCACCGACCCGGAGCTGGCCGCCACCTGGTACGAGGCGCTCACCGCCATCGGGGTCGAGGGACTGGTGGTCAAAAGCCTCGACGCGCCCTACCGGGTGGGCCGCCACTGGCGGAAGGTGCGCCACGCGGAGACCCGGGACGCGGTGGTCGTCGGCGTCGTCGGCCCGCGTCTGCGTCCGCGCTCGCTCGCCCTGGTGCTGCCGGGTGACGACGCCCCGGTGGTCTCCAGCCCGCTGTCCCCGTCCGTCCGCGCCCAGCTCGCCGCCGCCCTGCGAGACCTTCCGGCCTCCGGACCTCCGGCCCCGGCCGCGGACCTGCCCACCGCGCTCGACACGGTGGGCACGCGTATCGCCTACCGCCCCATCCCACCGGAGCTGACGGTCGAGGTCCGCCAGGAGAGCACGGTCCGCCACGCGGCGACGACGGTGATCCGACTGCGGGGCGGGGAGTGACGGAGCCGCTGCCGCGCCCGGCAGCGTGTCCCCGTGAGGGCCGTACCCGCGTGGCACCGCCCCTGGGGGACGGCTACGCGCCGGACGTGACCGGGTCCGGGGGGCCGGTGATGACGGCGGTGATCCGGGTCGCGGGCGGCAGCGCCCCCCGCTCCGCCAGGTCGTACACACACCACAGCATCTTCGCCACGTACCGCCGCTCCACCGCGATGCCGTGCCGGTCCTCGAACTCCGCCGCGAAGGCTTCGAGTTCGGCGGGGACCCGGCCGTAGCCGCCCCCGTGGTGGTCGTGGTCGATCCACCAGCCGTCGAACGTCCGCCCCCACCCCTCCCGGTGCAGCCGCGCCACCTCGTCGTCCAGATACCGGGCGCCCCGGACCACCGCGACTCCCAGCGCGCGTGCCCCGGCCGGGAGCCCGGCGGCGATCCCGGCCAGCGTGCCGCCGGTGCCCACCGCGCAGCACAGGACGTCACGCGCGCCGAGGTCCGGCAGTTCGGCGGGAAGCTCCGCGGCGCCCCGCGCGGCCAGTACGTTCGTGCCGCCTTCCGGCAGCACCCAGCAGCGTCCCCACCGCTCCTCCAGCGCCCGTCGCGTGGCAGGGTCGTCCAGGGTGCGCAGGATCTCGCGGTAGCCCGTACGGTCCAGGAACGCCAGCTCCATGCCCTGCGCCTCGGCCCGCGCCAGCGACCAGTTGCGCGGCGCGTCGGCCAGCTCATCGCCCCGGACGACCCCGACGGTGGCGAGCCCGTGGGCGGCTCCGGCGGCGGCCACCGCGCGGAGGTGGTTGGAGTACGCCCCGCCGAAGGTGAGCAGCCGGGTGTGGCCGTGCTCGAGCGCGGCCCGCAGGTTCGGGGTGAGCTTGCGCCACTTGTTGCCCGGTACCAGTGGATGGATGAGGTCGTCCCGCTTCAGCCGCAGCTCCAGGCCGAGGCCGGCCAGCCGCTCGTCGTAGACGTCCTGCAACGGGGAAGGCAGCCGGGGCTGACAGCGGGCGGCGAGGTCTGTCGGGGGTCTCACCCGTCCATTCTGGCCGCAGCGTCCCACCCGAGCGATCTGCGCCATGGCGGAGGAGGGCCGGGCCATGTCAGCCGAAGCGGGTGAGCACCGTCATCGTCGGCCGCAGGTTCCGCACCACGGGCAAGCGGTGGATCAGCGGGGCCACCGCCCCGTGGTACAGGCCACGGCCACGTGGCGCGGGCAGTTCGCGGACCTCGGTGATGGCCGGATGGGCGGTGCGCACCTTGGGCAGCTCCCCCGCGTCCATGCCCCATGGCATGGGCGGCGTCCGGTAGCCCTGCGCGGTGCGCATCCCGCCGCGCAGCGTACGCGCGCTGAACCAGCGCGGCACCGCGTCGAAGACCAGCGCCCCGCCCCGGAAGCGCTCGGCGCACCCGGCGATCAGGTCCCGTACCTCGCGCGGCCGCAGATACATCAGCAGCCCCTGCGCGGTGATCAGCACCCCGCGCGAGGGATCGATCTCGTCCCGCCAGGAGAGATCGAGCGCCGAGCGGGCGAGGGTGCGCCGCCGGTCCTCGTCCGGCAGCAGCGCCCGGCGCACCTCGGCGGTCTCCGGCAGCTCCACGCACAGCCAGTGCGCCCGCCCGTTGTCCACCCGCCAGTACTGGGTTTCCAGCCCCTCGGCGAGTGCGACGACCGTGCCTTCCGGATGCTCGTCGAGGAAGGCCCGCACGGCACCGTCGAAGGTACGGACCCGCAGCGCCTGGCCCTGCGCCAGCAGCGGGGCGGGCGGGCCGAAGGTCTCCTCAAAGGGGTAGTCGACGCGCTCGACCAGCTCCACCGCCTTGGGGTCGTCGAGCACCGGCCGGGGCCGACGGGCCTCGGCGGCACGCATATAGAGGTTCCACAGCAGGGTCTCGGGCACCCCGCTGAGCTCGACGCTCCGGCCCCTGCCGGCGCCGTCCGCTGCCTCCGCCATGGCGCTGCTCCTCGGATGTCGCGTGCGCGGTGCTGTGCGGTTCTCCCACTCCATTCAACCTCTCATCCACGCATCCACCCCACTCAAGGGCTGCCGGAGCGTCGAACGCCCCGTTCCGGCGAGGACGGGCCGGAACCGGGGCGTTCGGGAGGGGGAGCCGGAGGGCAGTCGGTCAGGCCGACTCCTTCGGGACCGGGCCGATGGCCCGCCCCGCCCACTCCGGCGCCTTCTCGACCAGGGCGGACAGCCGCTCACGGACCTCGTCCGGGAAGGGAGCCGCGCGGCCCTCGTTCCGATCGGTGTGGAGGGCGAGCAGCTCGATCGTGGCGACCGGCGCCCCGTCCGGCTGGCCCACGTGCATCTCGTGCGAGAACCGCACCTTCTTCTCGTCCACCCCCAGCACCCGCGTGCGGATGGTGAGTTCGGCGCCCTCCGCGACCTCGCGCAGATACCGGAGGTGTGACTCCACGGTGTAGAGCGAGCAGCCGGTCCTGGCGCGGTAGCTGGAGTCGAGCCCGGTCTCGACCATCATCTCGTCGGTGCTGTGGCCGAAGACAAGGACGTAGAACGCCTCGCTCATATGGCCGTTGTAGTCGATCCACTCGGGCCGGACGGTCTGCTGGTAGTCGGGGAGCGGGGTGCTCATGAGTCGCCTCCCTGGGGCGCGTGGGTGGTGCGTTGCCGCGGCAGCGGGCTGGTGTTCTCGGTGGGGTCGGTGGTGTCGGGGTCGGTGTCGGGGTCCGTGCGTTGTCCCGGAAGGCGTCCGGTGGCCCGCAGTACGTTGATGACGCCCTGGTCGCGTTCGGCGACGAGCTGGGCGATGCTGCGGCCGTCGGCCGCCGTCTCGCAGCCCTCTACCATCGCCGTGCGCAGCGCCTCGTCCAGCTCCGGCGCCTCCAGACGGGTCCAGGGCGACTTCAGCGACGGTCCGAAGTGGTCGAGCATATGGCCCATCCCGCCCTCGCCGCCCGCGAGGGCGAACGTCAGACAGGGGCCCATGAACGCCCACCGCAGCCCCGGCCCTTCGGTGATCGAGTCGTCGATCTCCCGCACCGTCGCCTCACCGCTGGCGACCATGTGCAGGGCCTCGCGCCACAGTGCCTCCTGGAGGCGGTTGGCGATGAAGCCGGGCAGCTCGCGCTCCATGGTGATCACGGACTTCCCGGCCACCGTGTAGAAGCGCGAGGCCCAGTCGACGGCCGCGGCGTCCGTCCGCTCACCGCCCACGACCTCCACCAGGGGGATGAGGTAGGGCGGGTTGAAGGGGTGGCCGACGAGGAGCCGGCCGGGGTCGGCGGCCTCGGTCTGCATATCCGTCATCGGATAGCCGGAGGTGGACGACGCGATGACCACACCCGCGGGCGTCGCGGCGTCGAGCTCGGCCAGCAGCCGTCGCTTCAGCTCCAGTTTCTCGGGAGCGCTCTCCTGGACGAACTGTGCCTCGGCCACGGCCGCGTCGAGCGTCGCGGCGAAGGTCAGCCGGTCGGGCGAGGCGCCCTCGGCGAGGCCGATCTGCTCCAGCGCGGGCCAGGCGGCCGTGACCAGACGGCGCAGTCTTTCCTCGGCGTCGGGGGCCGGATCCCAGGCGGTGACGTCATAGCCGCGCGCCAGGAAGTGGGCGACCCAGCCGCCGCCGATGACTCCGGCGCCGATACAGGCGACCCGCCGAACACCCTCGGGCGGGCAGGGGGGAAGGGGCATGGGGGCGTGGTTCCTCACGGTGGGGGACAGGAGCGGGGGAGGGGTGCTCGGGGATCACCCGGCGGAGCGGGCGCGGGGTCCGCGGGTTCCGCGGGCTCACCCGGGGCGGTCAGCCGCGGGGTTTGAGCCCCAGCCGCTGCCGCGCCTCGTCGGGGGTGGCGACCCGGGCGCCCAGCAGCTCGGTGATCTGGACGGCCCGTTCGACGAGCTGACCGTTGGTGGCCTTCACACCCCGGCTGAGGTAGAGGTTGTCCTCCAGCCCGACCCGGACGTTGCCGCCGAGCAGGATCGACTGCGCCACCCAGGGCATCTGCATCCGGCCCAGCGCGAAGCTGGCCCACTGCGCGCCCTCCGGCAGCAGATCGACCATCGCCTTGAGGACGCCGGGCTCGGCCGGGGCGCCCCAGGGGATGCCCATACAGAGCTGGAAGACGGTCGGATCGTCCAGCAGCCCCTCGGCCAGCAGCTGTTTGGCGAACCACAGCTGCCCGGTGTCGAAGATCTCCAGCTCGGGACGTACGCCCAGCTCCTGGATCCGCTTGGCGCCGCTGCGCAGCATGTCGGGGGTGGAGACGTAGAGGTTGCTGCCGTCACCGAAGTTGAGCGATCCGCAGTCGAGGGTGCAGATGTCCGGCAGCAGCTCCTCGACATGCGGAAGCCGCTCGAGCCCGCTCACCAGATCCGTGCCGGGAAGCTGCTTCAGCGGCTCCTCGGGATCGATGACCAGGTCACCTCCCATCCCCGCGGTGAGGTTGATGACCACATCGGTCCCGGTCTCCTTCACCCGCTCGACGACCTCGCGGTACAGCCGCGGATCGCGCGCGGGCGCGCCGGTCTCGGGATCCCGGACGTGGACGTGGACCACGGCGGCCCCGGCCTCGGCGGCCTCGACGGCGGACCGGGCGATCTGGGCGGGCGTGACGGGGACATGGGGACTGCGGCCCACGGTGTCACCGGCGCCGGTGAGGGCGCAGGTGATGATGACGCTGTCGTTCATGGGCATGGCTATCACTCCGAATCTGCGGAACCGGAACCTAGGGCCCGTCGGCGGGGTGGTGGGGCGGGTCGGATATGTCGGCGGCGGTGGCGGCGGGGCCGTGGCCGTGACCGGTGTCATCGGCGCCGGTGCCCGTACCGGTGGCGGGGCCGTTGGCGGTGTCCGCGCCGGTGGCCCCGGACCACGTTTCGCCCCCGTCGGCGCGAGTGGCACGGGGTCGCGTTTCGCCCCTATCGATGCCAGCGGCACCCGTCCGCGTATCGCCACCGTCGGTGGCCGTGGCCCCGGATCGCGTATCGGCCCCAGCGGCACCGGTGGCCCCGGACCACGTTTCGCCCCCGGTGGCGGGCCGCCGGCGGCCGTGTTCGGTGGCCAATACGGTGTCCACGTAGCCGACGCAGGCGGTGTGCATGGCTCCGGCGCTCATCCCGACGCCCTCCGCCCCGGCCTCGCCGGGGGCGGCGGCCAGCACCTGCGCCGCGAGCCCGTCCATCAGCGCGGTCAGCCGTACCGCGCCCGACTCCGGGTCCACACCGCGGAAGACGCCCTGCGCGATCCCGCGCCGGATGACCTCGGCGACGGTCTGCCGCCACTGCCGGTAGAAGTCGGCGTGCAGCCGCCCGATCGCCGTGGACCGCGCGGCCTCCGCCCACAGGTCCATCCACACCAGCCACTGTCTGCGCTGCTGCGCGGTATACGGCACCTGGAGCGTGATCAGCTGCCGCAGCTCCTCGTACGCGTCGTCGGCGTCCGCGATCCGGGCGGCGCGGCGCGCGGTGTCCTCGTCCATGCACCAGCGCACCGCGGCTTCCAACAGTTCGGCGCGGCCGGGGAAGTGGTAGTGGATGGCGGCGGTGCTGGTGTCGCAGGCGGCGGCGATATCGGCGACGCGTACGGCGTGGAAGCCGTGCTCGGCGATGAGCCGCACCGTCTCCCGCACGATCTGCAACGGCCGCCCGCCCTCGGGCGCGGCGGCGGCGCGCCGCGGAGCGGACTCGGTGGCCACCGCGGACTCGGCCGGTTCGGCCGGTTCGGCGGCTGTGGCGGTGCCCAGCAGCCAGCCCGCGTCCACGTTCCCGGCGTCGGCGATCCGGGCCAGTTCGGCGACGGTGAACCGGCGGCTGCCGCCGAGCGAGCGCGACAGCTTCGACGGGTCCATCACGACCCGCCGCGCGAACTCCCGCTGGCTGCACCCGACTTCGTCGATCACCTGGCGCACGCGTGCGGCCACCTCGGTGCCGGACTGCTCCTGCATGGCCGTCACCGTACGGATGCGTTGAGATAAGCGCAATGGATGAGTGTCGCGTATGCCCACTAGGAAGAGAAATGCCAGCTAATTGACGTCGGTGGCCCTTCGTACCTCAACTGACTCGAAGATCAGTTCCGCCGGGGGCGACCGCTCACGGCTCGCGGCTCCCGCCGCCACCTCACCGCTTCCGCCCCCGCCCCGGCTTACCGTTCGGCGCGGGCCACGGCACCTCGGGCCGTACCAGCGCACGGGCCAACGGCTCACCGCTGTCCCGCGCGTACGCGATCCGCTCCCGTACCTCGGCCCAGGTGCGCGGCCGGTACCCGGGCCCGCTGCTGCACCCCATGTGGAACCCGATGCCCGCGTGCAGCAGCGGCGAGAGCGTCCGCCATCCCTCGGTGTCCCGGCGCGGGGGCGGTGCGAAGGCGGCCCCGACATGGATCAGCGGCTGCGCGCAGCGCGGACAGCGCCGTTGCGGAAGGCCGGTGCCCCGCGGCTGCTTGCAGGAGGTCCGGCAGGGAAGGCAGACCCATGAGGTCTTCACCGACGGCATGGGGCCGAGCGTAGGTCCGCCGCGGACCGCCCCGCCAGGCGTTTTCCCCGTCCGCGGCCGCCGCGGCCACCGCTCAGAGCTGTTCCTTCTTCTCCTTGAGCTTGGTCCACACCCGGCTGAGGGCGGTGAGGTCGTCCTCGTCGAGGAGGTCGGTGAAGACGGGGGCGAGACATGCCCGGCGGGTGGCGTCGGCCTCCTCGAAGAGCTGACGCCCCTCGGCGGTGAGGCTGATCTCCACGGAGCGGGCGTCATGCGCGGCGGGCGTACGGGTGACCAGTCCGCGGTTCCGCAGGGCGTCGATCACCCGGGAGACCTGGCTGCGGCTGAGCATCGTGCTGTTGCCGAGCACGGACGCGGGGACCGGATCGGGGCTGGCGGCGAGCCAGAGCATCACCTCGAACCAGGAGACCGGCAGGTCGTGCGCCTTGATCAGGGCACGGTCCACACGTTCGGTGAGCACTGTCCCGGCCCAGACCAGCCCGTAGAAGGCGTGGTCGGCGACGGGCATCTCCGCCTGGGTGAGTTTGCGCTGTGCCATGGCCCGAGCATACCCGGGTTGCGTGTGCACGCACACAATGCTTAAAGTGTGTGTGCACGCACATAAACGGGTCGCCTCGGCGGCCCCGAAGAAAGGCCCTCGTATGTCCGCCACCGCCCCCGCCGCCTCCACCGCCCCCTCCGCGATCGACCCCAAGGTCGTTGTGATCACCGGCACCTCGTCCGGTATCGGCCTGGCCGCCGCCGTCGCCGCGGCCGAGGCCGGCTGGCGCACCGTCGCCACCCTCCGCGACCCGGCCCGCGCCGACGCCCTGCGCCAGGCCGCCTCGGACGCGGGTGTCGAGCTGGACGTCCGCCGCCTCGACGTCACCGACGAGGCCGCCGCCACCGCCCTGGTCGACGCCGTGATCGCCGACTACGGCCGCCTGGACGCCGTCGTCAACAACGCGGGCGCGGGTCACCTGGGCACCCTCGAGAACGAGACCGTCGCCGATGTCCGCGAGGTGATGGAGGTCAACTTCTTCGGCGTCCTCCACCTCTCCAAGGCCGCCCTCCCGCATCTGCGCGCCACCGGTGGTCGCCTGATCACCGTGACCAGCGTCGGCGGCGTCATCGGCCAGCCCTTCAACGAGGCGTACTGCGCCGCCAAGTTCGCGGTCGAGGGCTACATGGAGAGCCTGGCCCCGGTCGCGAAGGCCCTCGGTGTGACGGTCTCCGTCGTCGAACCGGGCGCGGTCGCCACCGAGTTCGTCAACAACATCAACCTCGACATCGACGCCGAGGTCGCCAACGCCGGTGCGTACGCCCCCACCCTGCGCGCCTACCTGGAGCGCACCACCGCCCAGTTCCTCAACGGCGCTCAGACCCCGGCCGAGGCGGCTCACACCGTCTTCGAGGCCCTCACCGCCGACGCCCCCGCCTTCCGCCTCCAGACCTCCGACTGGGCCCGCGCCTTCACCGCCACCAAGCTGGCGGACGGCGACGGCTCCGCGGTGCTGGGGCTGACGAGCACCTGGATCGCCTGACGGCGGCCCCGGCCACCGCGGGCCGTATGCCCCTCCTCTGCCTCCCGGCCGCGTAGCGCGCCTTTACCACCCACACCCCCTCGAGCTCAAAACCATGTGACGGCCGACCGTGTCGTCCACGCTCTCGGGCCTGGTGTGTGCCCGTACGGATACGCTGGGTCATGCGGACCCGGGTTCATCGACGGGCCGACACCAGGGGGGTTGGGATGGCTGACGGCCCGCTCCTCGCGGACCTGCACTTCGGGCGCGAGGACGCCGAACGGGATGTGACCGACGGGCTGCTGTTACGCGGGGCCTTTCTGCCCACGGCCGCCTACCGCGGGGCGGTCACCGGGCGGAAGATGCTGATCATCGGGCGGAAGGGCTCCGGCAAGAGCGCCATCTGTATGCAGTTGATGGCCGACGGCGCCCACACCGACGGGAAGGTCCTCGTCACCCCGGACGAGACGGCGGGGGAGGAGATCCGCCGGTTCGAGCTCCAGGGGCTCCCCGCCGATTCGGCGAAGGCGCTGATCTGGCGGTATGTCTTCGCGGTGCACGCCGCCCGCCACCTGGTGGCGCACAGCAGGGAAGCGCACGCCGAGAAGCCCCGCTCGGTCAAGGCGCTGGCCCGCTTCCTGAAGCAGAACGGCGAACTCGACAGCGGACGGCTGGACGGCCGGCTGGCGCGCGGGGCCCGGGGCCTCCAGACCTCCCTGTCCCTGGAGGCGTTCGGCATCAAGGCGGGCGTCGATCTGGCGTCGTCGCCGTCGGAAGGCGCCCGCGCCGCCCGGCAGTTGGAGGTCGTCGAGCAGGGCGTGGCGAGGGTCCTCACCGACCTGGGCTGCGACGGGGCCCATGGACCTCTGCTGCTGATGGTCGACCAGCTGGAGCAGGTGTGGTCCGCGGAATCCGACAGCAACTCGATGGTGATCGGCCTGCTGCTCGCGGCGAAGCACGCCGCCGGCCGCTACGGGCGTGCCATACGGTTCCTGCTCTTCCTGCGCTCGGACATCTACGACTCGCTGTCCTTCGGTGAGGACGACAAGTTCCACGGCGACGAACTGCGGATCGCCTGGACCGAACAGGCCCTGCGGGAGCTCGCCCTGGCCCGCGCACGGGCCTCCGCCGGAGCAGGACTGACCGCGGAGCGGCTGTGGCGGCAGCTCTTCCCGGAGACCGTCCGCGGTGAGGGGCCGAAGCGGTACGCGAGGCCGAGCGCACGCTCTACGAGGGCAAGCGGGAGCTAAGCCTCTTGGTGCAGCGCCGCGAGGACATCAGCACCGAGATCTCCCGCGGCCAGGACGTCCTGGAAGCCCCGAGTCCTTCGAAACCCCGGGCCTTTCGCCCCGTCGGGGAGAGGGCGCGGGATGAGGCGCCGCCCGCCGTGTGCTGAACACACAACCTCTGCTATCGGCAGCTCCAGACCGCGGATTGAGCCGGCACTCCTTTCCGTGAAATCTCCGTCCGTCTCGCCGAATGGCGACCGGTGAGGTGGTTCTCTTCTGGAGGAACCCGACGAGCGATCCGGACCAGGATGGAGAGCAAGTGGTGACGACGACGTCGACGCCCGCGACATCGCGGTGGTGCACCTCTGAAGACCCTCTGTGGCCTTCGGGCACGTTTCTTTCAGAGCTGCCGCAGGGGATCCGCAGAAACATGCTCGACCTGGGGATCCGAGACCGTTTCGCGCCGGGCGAGCGCCTGATGCGTGAGAACGAGCGGGACACCCACCTTGTCTTGCTCCTCTCCGGGCTGGTGAAGGTTACGTCATGTCTGGGCAATGGCCATGAGGCGCTTTTAGGTATCCGAGTGCCGGGAGATGTCGTTGGCGAGATGGCGGCGTTGGAAGAGACCCCTAGGTCCGCCACCGTCACTGCCTGTAGCGGCACAGAGGTGAGGGTGGTGTCCAGTGCCGAGTTGCGTCTGTTCCTCGTACACCATCCGGAAGCGGCAGTGACGATCTACCGGACGTGCGCACGGCGCTTGCGTCGCGCGAACCGCTGGAGACTCGAATTCGGCGGATTCCCGGTCAAGGTTCGACTGGCCCGGGCATTGGTAGAGCTGGCCACTGCGCATGGGCGGAAGGGCTGGCGGGGCGTGATCGTCGGAGTGGACCTCAGCCAGTCGGAACTGGCCGCGCTGATCGGCTCCACGAAGGAGACCGTTCACAAGGCACTGGCCGAGCTGCGTCGGGACGGTGTCATCGAGACCCGGTGTCAATACATGACCGTTCACGAAGAGCGACTCCGGAGAGTGGCACAACTAGAACGGGGTGCCTCCTAAACCGCGTCGGTATCCCGCCAGAACCGTATTTCTACGATCGGAGGCGGTGTTCTTCCGACCTGGAGTCACAGTTGGCGATGGAAAGCCCGGTCGGCAACCTCAAGGCAGGTGACTCAGTTCGTGAAGGACCTAGTTCGAACACAGAAGCGCGAGGCTGATCAGCGTCGTTTGTGTATGGCGGCGGACATTGAGCAGTACGGACGACTCGACACCCCCGGTCAGGGAGGTGTGCAGGCCGATCTGGTCCGGGGTTTGACCGAGGCCGCTGAACTCAGCGGCCTTGATCGACTCGACTGGGCTCGTCAGGGGCAGGGAGACCAGGAGTTCGCTGTACTTCCGCCCGGCACCTTGGAACCGGTGGTGCTCGCCGACTTCGTCAGGAACCTGGCAGCCTGGCTCCGGCAGCGCAATGCGGGCCACGCGTGGGAAGAGCGGATGCGCCTCCGGCTGGCCATTGACGCGGGGGTGGCCCATGCCGCCGCCCTCGGGCATTCCGGCCCCGCCCCGGTCGCGGTGGCCCGATTCCTGTCCGCACCGGAGCTCAAGAGCGTCCTGGCCGCTCTGGACGCCGCTCCCCTCGCGGTAATCGTGTCCGACCGGCTCTACCAGGACGTCGTGAGGTCACGGACCCGGGGCCTCGACCCGGATCAGTACCTCAGAGTGCATGTGAGTCAGAAGGAGTTCCGGGGCTACGGCTGGCTCCACGTACCGGGGCACGTTACGCGTGATCTGCTGACACTACTGAACGGGCCCAGCTCGGTGGGAAACCCTCCTGTGCTGTCGCCCGGGCCCCGGGACGAATCGCAACACGTCAACGAAGGAGTTGCCTTCAGGGGTGACGTCACGGGAGACGTCACCTTCGGATACGCCCCGGGACGCGGCTCCGACCTGCCTGCTGGATCGCGATGAGCACCCCGGGGCTCGCTTGGCACCCGTCGGATGCGTGGCGGAGCGGGCAGCAAGTGGATCACGGGATGGCCTTCCACGGATCTGTGAACGGAAACCTCAACTTCTATGCGGCGGCGCCCGCCGCCGAGAACAACTCACGCTGCACAACAAACGCGTCGAGGAGCCCTTCCCCTGCGGCCCACCAGGAATTCAGAAGAGGACTGCATGAGCTCGCACTCGGGTGTGGGCGTCTCATCGACGCGCTCGCACCGGAATCTCGCACGGGAGGAGTAGGACGATGGCGCTGACCACTTGCATGCCGAGGCCCAAGGGCTCCTTTCACCTGGTCGAGGAGTGGATGTCCACATCGTCGTGGGCCGAGGCAGTGCGCCTTGAGTGGGATGAGGGCCCCCGACACATCGCCCTGTCCCCTTTGCAGGCCCGGAAGCTCCTCTACGGCAACGACAGCGGTAGCGCTCTGTGTGCGGCCGTTTGGCGGCACTCGGTTCGCATGACGCGTAGCCAGGCCGCGGAGGAACACTGGCGGCTACTAGTGGTCTGGCTCGCCTTGCCGCGTCTGTACCGTACGGTCCGCCGCGCCTCGGAGCTGTTTCACGTGGACCTGGAGGATGTCGAAGCCGAGGCGGTTCTGGGCATCCTCGCCTCCCTGGGGACACTGGACGGGGAGGAACCCGGACTCGATGACCTGATCCTGCGGGCGGGATACACGCATGCCTGGCGGTTCGCTCGCAGGGCCGCACAAGAGATGCCCGTCGCCGACCTCGCCTCCGTCGCGGCAAGGCGCAACACCACGCTGCTGGCTCCTCAAGAACTCGCTGTGGAGGACGCGTGGGAAGTGGATGTCGCGCCCCCGCCCAGGGCGGACGGCCTCTCGGCTCCCCTGCGTTTCACCGTGTCGAGGACACGAGTCGAGGGAGAGCGCCTCGGGTCGCTTGCCGACCGACTGGGTCTGCGCGATGTCATCTTCCGGGCACGCCGGCCAGGGGACGGGGAGCCCATCGGAACGCTCTCCCTTCGCCCGGCGGGGGCCAAGCGATGACCCCCTCCCGCGGGCGACCGCTCTCCTTCTCGGAACTCTTCGACCTTCCCCTCGTCCTGGATGTGCGTACGACGGCCCGTGTCTTCGGCGTCTGCCCGGACACCATGTACCGGCAGATCCGCAGGGGCCGCCTCTCCTTTCCGGTCCACCGGCTCGGCTGGCAGTACCGGATTCCCACGGCGCCGATGCTGCGTTCCCTCGGAATCGAGGAACTGCCCGTCTACGCCGCCGACGTTGAGGCGGGAGCAGCCCATGCGCGCACACACCCCCCGACCCCTTCATGAGTGGAGGAACAAACGTGACTGCTCTCACGGCGATTGCTACTCCGGACCCATCGGCTCTGCCCGAACAGCCGCTGACATGCTTCGTCATCGGACCCATCGGCGACTGTCGCGCCCCGGCGGACAGCCTGGAGCTGAAGGTGTACGAGGATGCGCTTGAGATCTTCGAGCGGGTGATCCTCCCCGCCTGCGCCAAGTCTGGTATCGCCCCTGTCCGCGCGGACAGAATCGCCCACGCGGGCGAACTGACGGAACAGATCTGCCGACAACTCATCGAGGCGGACCTCGTCATCGCGGACGTCAGTGGTGGCAATGCCAACGTGATGTGGGAACTGGGCGTAAGGCATGCCATGGGCAAGCCCACCATTCACCTCGGAGAGTACGGGCAGCTTCCCTTCGACATCTCTATGGTGCGAACCATCCGCTTCAAGCGGACCGAGAGCGAACTCATCGGCGCTCGCAAGGAGCTCGAGAGCGTCATGGAAAGCGGCTTCAGCAAGGGGTTTGACCTGCTGACTCCCGCACGAGTCCTGCGCGGGATGCGGGTACCGGCGCTGGAGCCGGGCGCTGTTGGAGCCGAGGACGATGAGAGTCCTGGGCTGATCGAACGCCTGGCGCAGGTTGAGGACCAGATGGACGCGATGACTGAGACGATGGACGCGATCGGTGGTGCGATCAATGTCATCGCCTCCTTGACTGAGGAGGCCAATCCCGCCATGGAGCGTGCTTCGAGGCCCGGAGCGCCGGTAAGCGCGCGGATCCCGGTGATGGCTCAGTATGCCGCTTCGATCAGCGCGCCGGCAGTCGAACTCAAGGAACACGCGACGAGGTTCGCCGGCCAGATGGCAGAGGTGGATGCGGCGGTCCTCGCCTCATTGGACTTCCTCCAAGGGATTCCACCAGAGGAACGGGGCGCGGAAACGCAGCAGTTCCTCGACCAGTTGGTCGGCACCTCCGCCGCGACCAGGGAAGGTATGGAGGCCCTCAGGCTGTTCGAGACCGTGCTCAAGTGGATGATCGGCATGAGCCGAGAGCTGCGCGGACCGGGCAAGGACATTTCATCCGCTGTGAAGCAGGTCAGCCGAGCGATGGCGCGCATCGACGAGTGGGATAAGCGGGCCCTCGCGATGCGCTAGGCAGCTCACCCGGAAGGGCCCCACCGGCGAGCGGTGGGGCCCGTGTGTTATCTGGCCTGGTCAGCGAAGTGCGGCTGGCTCGGCGCAGGAGCGTTCAGCGGTCCGACGCGTACTCCGGCGCGCAATAAGCGCATCAAGTCCGCCCCGCGCACTCTGCCCTAGTGCGCCCGTACCTGCTCTCCTGGTCCCGACGACTTGCCCGGGGCATTGACGGACCAGAGTGCGAGCGGTGAAGGAGAGGGAACATCCTTGACGGTACAGCCCGAATCCCGAAGTCAGGAGAATTGGCCCGCCCGTTGCTTCCTCGGCGGCCTGTCCGAACCCATACGCACCGAGTTGCTCGGGCTCGGTACCCGCTGCCGCTACCTCCCCGAAGAGATCTTGATCCGTGAGGGCGATCATTCCAATCACGTCGTGCTTTTACGCTCCGGATTCGTCAAGGTCACCGCACGCTTGGACAACGGGCACGAGGCACTGCTCGCCATCAGGGTCGGTGGCGATGTCGTCGGCGAGATGGCCGCCATGGACGACGCACCGAGATCGGCCACGGTCACCGCATGCGGGGAGATCGCCGCCAGCATCGTCCGCGAGTCCGACCTCCGGCACTTCCTCGCCACTCATCCGGAGGCGGCGCTTGCCATCGCCGGGATCGTCACCCAACGGCTGCGCTGGGCGAACCGCCGACGGGTCGAGTTCGGCGGCTATCCGGTCAAGGTACGACTGGCCCGCGTACTTGCTGAATTGGCAGCTTCGTACGGACATCGGGTACCGCGCGGCCTCGTGATAGGCGTCGACCTGACACAACCGGAACTGGCTGCGCTCACCGGCGCGGCAGAGGTCACGATTCACAAGGCTCTTGCCGAACTACGCAAGGACGGTCTCATCACCACGGGCTATCGGCGGACCACGGTCCTTGATCTGAACCGACTGCGAAGGGTCGCCCGGTTGGGCCCGACCGTCGGGTAGCCACGGGCACCGCTGAAGAAAACCATATTTCTACGACTCGCTCGGTGTTTTCCGTCCCCGGCTGCAAAGTTGACGCCCGAACTCGTCAACCACGGCAGACAGGTGACCGGAACCATGACATCGCAGTCACAGGAGATCATCACCCGCCATCTGTGCATGGCAGCCGATGTGGAGCAGTACAGCCGCCTCGACACCCCGAGCCAGGAGATCTTCCAGAACGATCTGGTCCGGGTGTTGGAAGAGGCGGCCGTACTGAGCGGCCTGGACCGCACGACATGGTCCCGTCAGCCGCAGGGCGACCAGGAATTCGCCGTACTGCCGCTCGACACCCCGGAACCGGAGGTGCTCGGCGGCTTTGTGCGCAATCTGGCCATCCGGCTCGGCGAGCGCAACGCCAACCTCGCCGAGCACCAGCGCATGCGGCTCAGGCTGGCCATCGACTACGGCGTCGCCCGCACGGCCGCCCTCGGCCACAGCGGGCCGGCCCCGGTGGCGGTTGCTCGTTACCTCAACGCGGACCAGCTCAAGCGGGTGCTGATAGCCATCGACTCGACAGACCTCGCGGTCATCGTCTCCGACCGGCTCTACCAGGATGTCGTCAGGCTCCGTGGTGAAGGGCAAGGCCTCGACCCCGCTCGGTATGTCAGGGTGCACGTTCAGCAGAAAGAGTTCGGCGGCTACGGCTGGATCCACGTACCCGAGCACGGCCGGGACGAACTGGGCCCGCTTGTCGCCGACCCGGAGCCGGAGGTTCCTACAGCCCTTGCGGCCCCCGCGGCCACCAACGTGGTGAAGCGCAACAAGGGCGGCGTCTTCCACTTCGGCAGCGGTGACGCGGCCGAGACCATGCACAAGAACTACCACCGGTGACGGCGCGCCAGGCATGGACGACGTGACCGATCCCATGAACGAACCCCTGGAGGAGCCGTCGGCAGAGCCGCGCGGCGACGAGGTTGGTGCGTTCCCGACGGCTGGCGTGGACGGGGAAGACGAGCAGGCCGACCGTATTCGCCAACTGCGTGAACGTGGCCTTCCGCTGACTCTCGTCGAAGGAGCCCTCAAGAGCGGGGCCATCGGCTTCGGCAGCGGCGACGCGGCTAAGACGATGTACAAGATCCACTACGGTGCGCCGACCGGCGAACCGGCGATCGACGGGAGGTGTCCGGAGGAGGAACTGGACTCTCGGCGCGCGAGGTACGTGCGACCCAGCAGTCACGACGCCCTCGTCGCGCACTTGAGCAAGTACTGGGTGGCGGTGTTGCGTGGGGCTCCTGGTTCCGGGCGTTTTACCACGGCGCTGCTGGCTGTCCGGGAAGTGATGGATACCGGCGTCATCCTCCTGGACGCGAAGGCGGGTGCGCGGCGGCTGGTGAACGAGGGCAAGGGGCTTCAGGCCACCCGGGGGCACGTTGTCGAGGGCGGCGACAGTGTGTGGGCGGCCGAGTTGACCGCCCAGCTGCTCACCCGACTGCGCGAAGCGACCTATCGTCGTTCCCCACTGGTGATCATCATTGACGACCAGCTTCCGGTGACAGGTCTGGAAGGGCATGTCGTCGAGCACGAGGCGCCGGACGAGTTGCGTTCCCAGGTACTGAATCGACACCTGACGGTTTTGCTCGAAGATCATCCAGAGGGCTGCCGCAAGCTGTTGGAGCACGAGCGGCTCAAGGCCGATCTCCGTGGACGCAGGTCCATGGCACAGATCGCCAGACTGGCCGGGCAACTGGCTCGGCGCCTGCGCAACGGCGACGACGCCGACCAGATCGTAGAGGGGCTCGGGGCCGAGCTGCGGGCCAAGGCGGAGAGGCTTCTCAGCCTGCCGAAGCTCGGGTCCGGTGACTCCAAGAAGCCGGACATGTCCTTGTGGTCGCGGGCGTTCCTGCTGGCCTGCGTCGTGCTCGACGGGTCGACGCTGAGCCGGGTCAGTCGGGAGTCTCACCGGCTCGCGGAGCTGCTGTACGGGGTGCGTTCACCGTCCTCCGTGCCCGAGATGCCGCTGTTCGAGGAGAGCCTCAGTGACTGGCTGAACCATTCCGAAGTGGAGTTCACGGATCACGCTGGGCTGCTGGTGGAACCCCGCCATCCGGAATGCCTGGTGCAGATGCGTCAACCCGGCCTTGGCGAAGCGGTTATGGAGGTGCTGTGGCACGACCACAGCGGAGCGCGGTGGCCACTGCTGGAATGGCTGGACAGCCTAGTCCTTCGAAGCGAGGAGGACATCCGGGTAGCGGCAGCACAGACCGTCGGTCTGCTCACGACCTTCGACTGGGCCTATGTGCATGAGGAACTGCTCGTACGCTGGGCCTCCGAAAAGGGGGAGCACGAGGAATCAAAACGGTTCGCCGCGGCGTGGGCACTGGAACGGGCTGTGGTCATCGACCCACTACTGGCCCCCCGGGTCCGGCAACTGCTGTCGCGCTGGTCTCAACTGCGCGAGTTCAAGGACTGTGCCCAGGCAGCGTACGGGACCTCCATCGGCGCGATGTTCCCTACCGAGTCCTTGAGTAATCTGGAGCGAATCGCGGAGTCGCGAATGCAGAGCGTGTGGACCGCGGTTCGGGAGATCTACGCAGCCGGATCGCGGGAGCAAGTCCTGGAACGGCTGGCTCACTGGTCGGCCTCGCCACGCTACCGGCTGCGCGACGACGCAGCGAGGTGCCTCCATAGACTCAGCAAATTCCGTGGCGAACGGGCCGTCATCCCCTTCCTGGGAAATCCGGGTTCGCGAGCACATCTGCTCCTGCTGACCCGACAGACCCTGCTCAGCCGTACCAGTCTGCATCGTCGGTGGGGCTGGGATGCCATGCGGTTGTGGGTGGAGCGTGCCGAGGACGCGCCAGGCCTCGACGAACTGGTGGCCCACTTCATCGCCGACCTTCCCGAACCGGGCGTCGAGGGTAATGACCTGCGTGAGCAATTCCTGTTCTATCTGCGGCTGTGGAGCTACCAACTCCGGGGCAGCGGCGTGGCCGCTCGGATCAAATCTCTTGTGAGGGAAAGGTGGTCGATGTGACCAGCACACCACGCCGTGGCCCCTTCGCCTGGATACGTGCTTGGTTCGGCGGAGACATGGAACCTGCGGCGAACCCCTTCGTGCAGGTGGATGTGGCTGAGCTCGAGACGATACACCGCAGTACCCAGGTGACGTTCGAGACACCCGCCAAGGGGGGCGGGTTCGACTTCCTCGTCGAGATTCGCTGCGATTGGTGCGCGGAAGGGCGCCTCGACCTGGAGACGCTGCGCGGAGCCATCGACAGTTATCAGGCGGCCATGCCTCAACGCCTCTCCGAACGGATCCGCGACATCGCCCGCCGTTACGAGCCATTCCACGTCGAAGAGGCGGAGCGTTCCATCAACGACGCTCTCAAGACGGGAGAGTGCTTCGAGGGCGGGCTCGTGAGCTGCCGTACCGTTGCCTCCCTCCAGCCCGCACCGGAGGTGGTGGAGCAGCAGCGCAAAGCGGCCCTGGAATTACAGGAGATCGAGCACCGATACGCGAAGTCCGCACTCCGCGTGAGGTTGTTGGCGAATGCCACCCAGGAGTGGAGAGAGTTCCTCGCCAGCGGATTGGTCGGTGCGCGGCGAGACGGCGACTCGTTGTCCTGGCTTACGCCATGGGCGGTTCTGTTGGCCGAGCAGCCGGACAAGGCGGCCACTGAGGTCAGCGTCATGTACCAGCAGCGGCAGGAGCACGTTGCCGACTTCATCAAGCTTTTGCAGGGGCAGACGAAGAACTACCAGTCACAGGACATCTTTGAGTTTGTTGTCGCAAACGAGCGGCACCTCGGCCACGCGATGCGCCTCTTTGGCCTCCCGCTGCCCGGCGAGTCGGGGACCGGGGACGGCCCGGCTGAGCCGCTTCCCCGGCCATAGCCCGCTTAAGGCTGAGGCGAGATGGCGTGCTTCAGGCCAGCAGCGGACCAGCGAGGAAGGAGAGGCCGGCGGCCGCTGCCATCAGGCCCGTCCAGGCCACTCCTCGGGTGATGTACCGGTGCTTGGTCATCGTCACCCGGGCCAGCAAGGGAATCAACTGCCAGATCTCCTTCCGCTCGCTGCCGGCGTCCGGCCGCGGAGGGTTGCCATCGGCGGCTGCCAATAGCGGCAGGCTAAACCGGTTAGGGGTGGGCGGCGGCCCCAGCCGGGGGCGGAGCGCCTGAACGACGCAGTACACGGCGGGCAGGAACGCCGCAACGTGCAACACCAGTAAGCCGACTGCGATCCAAGCACCGGGCCCGCCGCGCTCCCATGCCCCGCGTACGAGGTCGCCCTGAGGGACGGCCGTGGCTATCAGCCCTACCTGGATGGCACAGAGGATACCGACCTTCGCGTCGGCGAACTGGGCCGACGCCTGGAGCGAGGTGTAGACGGCCAGACCCGACTGGAGGCCGACGGCTCCGTCCCCCTCGGGGGCGGAGCGCACGGGGCGGCTTCCGGCGGTGTTTCCGGCGACGGAGATGGACACAGGGAGCCTCCTGGTACCGAGCGGTCGAAGGCTCCCAGTAACGCCTGTAGCACTGCTCAAGAACAGTCACAAATGCGCATTTCACTCAATTGGAGACCCCCATGAGCCCCTTGCCGCGAGCGTTACCCATCCGATTCCTCGCTGCAACCGTCGTCCTGACCGCGGTTCTGGCAGGCAGTGGCTGCGGTGCCTTCGAACCGGCGAAGACACGGCCCTGTGCCTGGATGGACCGTACGTCCGACGACACCCGGCAGCGCACCGTCGTGCTTGTCGACCGCAGTTCCTCCACCCGCCCGCTGAGGACTACGGCACCCACAACTCGGGTACCGGACTGGTCGGCCACTCTCTTGGCTGACCACGGGCTCACGCTGCCGGCACTAGAGGGCGGACTCCTCTCCGCCGCCGGGTTCGACGGGACGCGGGCCACCGTCGACTGGGAGGTGGACCATGCGACCGTTACCCCGGTAACAGGTAACGACACACTCAAGAAGGACCGGCGGAGTGTCCGACACGCCTGCTTGGAGAAGCGGTTGCGACAGTTGTCCGCCGGAACGCCGAGCACCGATCGTACCGATGTGCTGGGTGCCCTCGCGGCGGCGTCCGACCAGCTCGGTCAGGGCAGTGGACGGCGTCGGATCATCATGGCGACCGACGGGTTGACCAACACCGGGTGCGTGGACCTGCGTTCCGCCGGATTCGACGGTACCGCGGAGATCACGACGATGGTGAGGCGCTGTCGCAAGGCGGGGGAACTCCCGAATCTGACGGGTACCGAGGTAAGTCTTGTCGGCATAGGCCGGGCCGCTCGCCGTGAAGTGCCGTCCTCCTCGCAGACCGCCTGGTTGACCACGCTGTGGACCCGGATGTGCGAGGCCACCGGCGCCGCGGACTGCCACGTGGCGGCGACAGCGCGTTCTCACGAGGCGGGGCCCGGGACCGGGGCCGGTAAGTCCGAACCCGAGGTGACCTTCCCTGCCGTCTCGGAACGGCCGGCAGGCAAGGTCACCACCATCACCCTTCCCGGGTCCGTCCTGTTCGCGACCGACCACGCGGAGCTTTCCCCCACGGCGCGGAGCACGCTGGACGACGCGGTGCGCCGGATCAACGAGCTTCATCCCAGCTCGGTGACCGTCTCCGGACACACCGACTCCCGGGGGAGCGAACAGCACGGAAGGCAGCTCTCTCTGGCCCGCGCACAGGCTGTCCGTGCCGCCCTCGTCCAGCGCGGGATCAGGGTGACCTCCACCCATGGCTACTCCGACGACCAGCCCCAGTGCACCCCTGAGTACCGCGACAGCGTTCCGGACTACGCGGCGATGGCCTGCAACCGCCGAGTGGAGGTGGCCGTGACGGTCCATCGCTGACCCCCGTGACCGAGTCCGTAACCGTTCGGGAAGCACCTCGCAGAAAAGGACTTTGTCCATGTCCCAGATCCACCGAGGCATTCCTTGCCACCACGGCTGTGGATGCGATATTCGGCATTTAGTGAAAAGCGCAGAACAGGGGCCCGAGCGGGACCCGGAGCGTCTCGACAACGGTGAGATGCGGATGCTGCTGCGCGCGGCCCGTGAGGTCGCCGAACTCGTCAGCCGCAACCGCGAGCAGCTCGCCGCCGCCCGCGCGCGTACGATCGGCACTCATGCCAGGACCGAGGAAGCAGTCCAGTCCCTCGCCCGATTCGAAGCGGCCGCCTCACTACGGACGGCGCGCGTGGCCCAGGAGGGGGTCGAGGCCCGCCACGCGGAGGACGGGGCTCACGACCGGCGTCGTCGCGAGACATGGATACGGGTGCTGCGCTGGCCGGTCATCGCTGCCATGGCCGTGTTCGACGCCTGGTACTTCATGCGGGTCTTCCAGTACCTCACTACCAGCGAGGAGTCTGTTTCGCTGGTCGAGCAGACGGTCTCATTCCTTCCCGGGATCGTCCTGGCTCTGGCCTTGATGTTGTCCGGACACGCGATCGCGGCCCCCCTCTATCGGGTGCGCGAGCAACTGCATGCCCTCCGCGAACGCCGTCCAGGACTCGCCCTGCTCAGCTCGCTCGCCCTGCCTGTCCTCTACCTCGTCGCCGTGCTGATCACCGTCACCGTGTGGGCGGTGCTACGTGCCCGTGACACTGCGGTGGGGGAGGCGGGAGTCGAGGGCGCCCGGTATGCGCCGGGCTGGGTCGCCGTGCTGATGTTGGTACTCGCGATCACCGCCGTGGCCATGAAGGTCGTTGCCCACAACCCTTACGCCGACAGCGCGGACGAGGCCCGTCGTGGTCTGCTGCGGGCCCGACTGACCTATGCCCTGCTGGTACGGAGAGTCGGCGCGGCCCTGCGCGAGCACGAGCGGGCCTGGAGCGACCTGTGCGCCCTACGGGACGAACTGGCCTCGCACGTGCGGTTGGAGAGCATGCGTGTCTGGGAAGCCGCCATCCTCAACGCCCGTATGCTCCATGGTCAGGCTGGCCACACGCCGCCTGCCCCGGCACCTGCTTCGCCGGATGACCCGGAGGTGCAGGCACCGACAGCCGCCTGGATGGCACCGCTCTTCACCGGGGTGGTCGAGCCCCCACCGGAACTCGGCCCTCTGGTCGAGGCCCACCGCATTGCCGTCACCTGTGCCCCGGCTGAACTGCGCGCTCACCGTGCTGAGCTGATCAGCCGCATCGACCGGCAGCTGACTGCGGCTTGATGGCGGAATGCGCTCGACTTGATGTCAAGGATGGATGTCAGCCAGTGAGTTCTACAGGGCTATCTCATGCCGCTCCCGCCATGGTCCGATGGAGTCACGGGTTGGTAGTGGGTTCTGGGAGTGGCCCGGGCAACACCAGTGGTTGCGCCCTGGTGCAGTCCTTCGAAGCCAGTCGGGCAATCGACCTATAGGGGCGGCGCATGCAGTGGTCAACAATTGTGGCAACAGCTGTGGGCACGATTCTTGGTGTGGTCAGCACGCTCATCGCTGACCGCCTTCGGTGGCGCCGCGACGCCTCGGAGCGGGATCGAGACGCGTTGCGTGCCGCGTTCACGGCGTACCTCACAGCGCTTGCTCGGGCCCGGGATGCGTTTTCCCGAACAGAACCTTCTCCAGAACGCGTTGGCAAGGGCCACATAGCGATCGTTGAGCACGATGTATACGCAGCACAGCAGCAACTGGCATTGGTGGCCCAGCAGCCAATCCTCGACATGGCCAGTCGAGCGACCCTCAGTGTGCTCGACTTTCACGACGTGGTGGTGGTCGGCCGTGACTCGGACACTGCGGAGTACGTCCATGCCTGGAGGGCCGTGCGTGAGGCCCGCCAGGTGCTAGTCGACGAGATGAGGACAGCCTTGCGGCGAACCTGAGAAGAAGGATCACAAGTGATCGGGTTTGAACCCAACGACCTCTTCGTCCTGAGGTTAGTTAGGACGGTGAGACACGCAGAACTGGTCTCCTAGGTCAACGTGGAGCTCGCCCGTGTTGTTCGTAGAGGCGTCTTACCTGCCTGATCCAGAAGCTGTCCTTCTCGTCTTTCGATGCACTCAGGGGGAGGAGTCGAAGGTCCTTGGCCAGCTGGTAGAAGCCGGGCCCAGCATCGTTGGCGGTCAAGTAGTTCACTAGAGCTGACAGCATCAGCGGGGGATCAGAGGGATTGATCTGCTGGTCGCGTTCTACGATCAGCCCCAGCAGGTGCCCCATAGCTGCTCGCTCGTCGGCACGCTCAAAGTCGAAGGCACGATACCCAGTTCGTCTGGACAAGGTGACGTTGAGTTCTGTGTATGAGGTGAGCTTGCCCAGCTTGGCCCGCTCAATGAGGAACTCGCGGCCTGCGTCTACCAGCCTGTCCCACTCGCTGCTCTCGCGGCCGTATGCAGACATCCCGCTCCCTGTAAGCCCAATCAGTCCGTGGGCGTGAACGTACTCTGTCTGCCGAAAACTCACAATCTCTCGATGAGCTTGTCAGAGCAGCCACTTGCGACCGGGCCCTCGCTATCAATCTGCTTGTGGCAGCTGTCACTGTCGGTCGCCTATGGTCGGCCTCGGGCGTCCTAGCTCGGTCCAGGGAAGGCCAGGCCAGAGCGGCTCATCCAAGCGGAGCTGGCGCCACCGACAGCTGTTCGCTGTGGAGCCAGGTGAAGGTGCGATCCGGTTCCAGGCGGGAGTCTCCCCAGTAAATGACGTGGATGCCACCCTCTGGATCCGCGGTGAAGAACAGACATACGAGTTTGGTGGAGGCGCCGAGAGCCTCGAAGGTCTCGTGCAGATCCGCGTATTCCTCGGTCGTGTACTCGTCACCCAGAGAGAAGAGGCCTTCGTCCGGTCCCGGCCCGTGACCCAGGAGCATGCGTCGGCGCGTGGGGGAAGCATTGGCAGCCAACCGCGCACGGTCGAGGGGCCTGGGACGGTCGGCATACTTAAGGGGGAAGAGCGCGTGGTCGTTGATGACGGCGTACTCGTACCCGCGTACGTCCCGGACAGCTTCGTCCAGCTCACGGGCCATGTCGGCAAGGTGCTCGCGCACGGCCTCGGCCAAGGTCACGCCGTAAGGGCTGCGCTTCTTGAGCCTCGCGGTGCGGTGCACGGCGTGTGCCTTCGCGTGAGCCCTGGCCAGTTGCGCTGGTATCGCCTCGACGAGCCTTCCGGCGTGCCGCCCGAACTTCTTCATAGCCCACTCCGACGGCCCATCTTGGTTGCCACCTTGCACGGGCATACGCAATCCCTCCCCCACTCCCCGCGTATCAACTGTGTGACATGCGCACGAAGCACGAGCAAGAGACAGGATCAGGCCACAGGCGCAAAAACGCCTGAAACAACGCCCGGTTCCGGTACCTGTTCGAGTACAACTGGCCACGTCTGCCCGGGGGTCGGGGCGGCGGAAGGTGCGACATCCGCAGTAGGTCGCCACTGCCCCTCCATGGCTGGGCCGCCGACCGTGCGTAACTTTCGGAGCCACCAGGCGAGGTGATCGATCGACGCCCCGTCCTGCGCGAGGTCGAAACGGTAACCGAGCACTGCTCGGCTGTGGGGTCCTCCTGCACATCTTGGCCCGGCGACTCCACTGCCATGCCGCGTCGCGCTCGCGGCAGATGGGCGTCTGTCGCTATCACGGAAACTGGCCACGCGAACTGTGAATGTTTACTGTTCCCGGTGTAGTTTTTCGGCTGCGGCCCGAGCGCGGCTTGCCGTCCCGCCGGCCGCTCGCGTTGTCCTCGACCGCGAAGCCACGGCTTCTCCCGTGCCCGTCTCCCGGGATGGGGCGGTTGCCTTCCTCCGTGCTGCCTGTGCCTGCGGGGCCACGGCGGTGGCCGAGGAGGCCGACGGATATTTCGGTCGAATACGGGCGAGCGTCGACGGCGCATATCTCATGCCGCAACTACAGAAATGGCTACTGGTGCGGTAAGGATTTTTTACGCTCTCGAAAGCCTCGGGATCAAGTGCCGCGCATGGCCGCCGGTGCCGTGCTACCGTCGATCCAGTTGCAGTTGTGGTTCCCAAGACTTCATGTGTGCTCGCCGTCACATATGGCGGAGCGCTTTCGTATTTCCGGTGTTCCGGACGGGCAATCAACGCAGCGACACGGGGCTCACACGGTGTGGGCTCCGGGCACTGCCCCGAAGGAGACAAGACATGGCTACTGGCACCGTGAAGTGGTTCAACGCGGAAAAGGGCTTCGGCTTCATCGAGCAGGACGGCGGCGGCGCCGACGTCTTCGCCCACTACTCGAACATTGCCACCCAGGGCTTCCGCGAGCTGCAAGAAGGCCAGAAGGTGACGTTCGACGTCACGCAGGGCCAGAAGGGCCCGCAGGCCGAGAACATCGTTCCCGCCTGACGCTCACGCGTAACACCGTAGCTGGGGCCGCACCTTGGGTGCGGGCCCCAGCTCGTTGCTTTTCGGTGTTCCCGTGTGCCTGTAACAGCCGCATACGCGGCGTGCGGGCGGCCCGTCGCTCTTCTTTGCGGCATTGCCGGTTCCGCTTCGGCGCGCAGGGTCGACATATTACCGACCCGCTTCGTTCTCTCTCATTTCATCGGTTCGTCCTTGCGATTCTCTGTGCGCGGCCCATTGCCGCCGGGAATTCCTCGACGTACCGCTTCGAGGAAGGTTTCCATGAATCGCACAGCCCGCACGAATGACCGCTACTCCCGCTCCGCCGGTTCGTCCGGTTCGGGCCGCGGCGGCCAACGCTCCGGTAGGCCGAACCGCTCGGGCACGGGTCGTTCCGGGGGCCCCGGGAAGCGTCCGGTGACACCGCAGGGAGAGTTCGCCCCGCCCGTCACCCACACTCCCGCCCTGCCCCCGGCCGAGACCTTCGCCGCGCTGGACATGCCCTCGGCGCTACTGGCGGCCCTCACCGCGGAAGGCGTGTCCACCCCGTTCCCCATCCAGGCCGCCACGCTGCCGAACTCGCTGGCCGGACGCGATGTTCTCGGCCGCGGTCGCACCGGCTCGGGCAAGACGCTGGCCTTCGGCCTGGCCCTGCTGGCCCGTACCGCCGGGCAGCGCGCCGAGCCCCGCCAGCCGCTGGCACTGGTCCTGGTCCCCACCCGGGAACTGGCCCAGCAGGTCACCGACGCCCTCACCCCCTACGCCCGGCCGCTCAAGCTGCGGGTGGCCACCGTCGTCGGGGGAGTGTCGATCGGCCGTCAGTCCAGCGCACTGCGCGGCGGGGTCGAGGTGGTCGTCGCCACGCCGGGGCGGCTCAAGGACCTCATCGAGCGCGGTGACTGCCGACTGAACCAGGTCGGCATCACCGTCCTGGACGAGGCCGACCAGATGGCCGACATGGGCTTCATGCCCCAGGTCACCGCGCTGCTCGACCAGGTGCGGCCCGAGGGGCAGCGCATGCTCTTCTCGGCCACCCTGGACCGCAACGTCGACCTCCTGGTCCGGCGCTACCTGACGGACCCGGTGGTCCATTCCGTCGACCCTTCGGCGGGCGCGGTCACGACGATGGAGCACCACATACTGCACGTCCACAGCGCCGACAAGCACGCCACCACCACCGAGATCGCCGCCCGTGAAGGCCGGTCGATCATGTTCCTGGACACCAAGCACGCGGTGGACAACCTCACCAAGCATCTGCTGAAGAGCGGTGTCCGCGCCGCGGCCCTCCACGGTGGCAAGTCCCAGTCCCAGCGCACCCGCACGCTGGCCCAGTTCAAGACCGGCGATGTCACCGTCCTGGTGGCCACCAACGTCGCCGCCCGCGGCATCCACGTCGACAACCTCGACCTCGTCGTCAACGTCGATCCGCCCAGCGACCACAAGGACTACCTGCACCGTGGTGGCCGCACCGCGCGCGCAGGCGAGTCCGGCAGCGTCGTCACCCTCGTCCTGCCCAACCAGCGCCGCACCATGGACCGCCTGATGGCGGACGCGGGCATCGTCCCGCAGACCGCCAAGGTCCGCTCCGGCGAGGCCGAACTGAGCCGCATCACCGGCGCCCAGGCACCCTCCGGCGTCCCGGTCACCATCGCCGCACCGGTCGTCGAACGTGCCAAGCGCAGCGGCTCGTCCACACGCGGCCGCCGCAGCCGGACCGCCCAGGCCCGCCGTGCCGCGGGATCGACCCGTACCGCGAAGCCGACCGCACGTCGGACCTCCTCGGCCCCGACCGCCTAGGACACAGGTCGCCGAGAGCGCCGGACTGCGGATCACCCGGAGTCCGGCGCCCGGCGGGGTGATCGCCGCCTTCGACGGCAGGTCTGGATGTCAAAGAGCACCTACCAAAACTGGTAGGTGCTCTTTTGGCTGGTGCCCCCGGCAGGATTCGAACCTGCGACACCCGCTTTAGGAGAGCGGTGCTCTATCCCCTGAGCTACGGAGGCCCGACGGTGCTGCGGCGGTGTGGCCGGTGAGGGCCGCGGTGCCGCAAGACAGTGTAGCGGGTGGTGATCCGTAGGCCCCGGGGGTTGGGGCGGGTGGGGTCAGGCGGTGGCGGCGTGGTGCCAGAAGGCGCGCATCAGTGGGGGTGGGGTGGGGCCGGACATCTGGAGCTGGGTGAGGAGGATCGTGACCGCGCCGGTGGAGGGGGTGAGGTGGCCCGCCGTACCGGTGCCGCCGACCCAGCCGTAGCGGCCCGGGACGTTCCAGGGGGCGGTGGGCGTGATGTCGACCGAACCGCCGTAGCCCCAGCCCTGGCCCTCCAGGAAGAGCGCACCGGCCTCGCGCTGGGCGGGGGTGAGGTGGTCGGTGGTCATCCGGGCGACGGAGGCGGGGGAGAGGACGCGGTGCCCGTCGGGGCCGGTGCCGTCGGCGAGGAGGGTACGGGCGAAGGCGAGCCAGTCATCGGCGGTGGAGACCAGGCCGCCGGCGCCGGACGGGAAGGCCGGGACGGTGCTCCACTGGCCGTCGGGGGCGTCGAGGAGTTGCGGGGCGCCGGAGTCGTCGAGGCCGTAGTAGCCGGTGAAGCGGTCGAGTTTGTGGGGCGGGACCGCGAAGCCGGTGTCGGTCATGGCGAGGGGCTCGAAGAGCCGTTCCGCCAGGAACTCGGGGAGGGGCCGGTCCGTGACGCGGGAGATCAGGACGCCCTGGATATCGGAGGAGGTGTTGTACAGCCAGGCGTCGCCGGGCTGGTGCAGCAGGGGGATGCGGGAGAGGGTCGCCATCCAGGCGTCCGGGGGCGCGATGTGCTGGGGCTGCGGCGGGCCCTGCTTCAGTTCGCCGAAGAGCGGGGCGAGGGCGGGGAGGGAGAAGTCGTCGGGGAAGCCGTGGCCCGCGCGGGAGGTGAGCAGGTCGGCCACGGTGATCGGCCGGGCGGCGGGGACCACGTCGTCGACCGGGCTGGACGGCGTACGGACGACCATCGGGGACGCCAGTTCCGGGAGCCACTGCGCGACCGGATCGTCCAGCTTGATCCGGCCCTCGTCGATCAGCGTCAGCACCGCCGCGGCCATGATCGGCTTGGTCATCGAGGCGATCCGGAAGATCGAGTCCCGGGCCATCGGGACGCCGCCCCGGAGATCGGCGGAGCCGACGGCCGCCACCTCGACCTGGTCGCCGCGCGCCACCAGGGCCACCGCCCCCGGCAGCGGTCCGTCGTCTACATGGGACTCCAGGAGGGTGCGCAGAGTGGACATCGGGACTTCTCCTTCGCGTGGGCGCGGGCCAACGTAGGACCCGCGGCGCGGTGAAAAATCATCGGACCCGGCCCGACGTGGGCGATACGGTCCTCTGCCATGCGCGGAAGATGGACGGGGGTGCGCGAGCGGGTGCTCTCGCTGCGGGAGGCGCCGGGGGCGTCGAAGGTCTTCGGGGCGTCGTGGGGGAAGTACGGGCATGGCTTCGACCTGCGGCCGCCCCTCGCCGAGGCCGAGCTGGTGGCCGCCGAGCGGGTGTGGGGGGCCACCCTCCCCGAGGAGTACCGCGGCTTCCTGCTGGAGGTCGGGGCGTCCGGGGCCGGGCCCGACTACGGGTTGTTCCCGTTGCGGCTGCCCGGCCCGGAGCGGGTCGCCCCCGGGTCGGGGCATCTGCGGCGGGCCTTCCGGCCCGCCACCGTGATGGAGCTCCTCGACGCCCACGAGGAGGCCGAGCCGCGCCGGGACGCGTACCCCGACGACGACGCGTATCTGGCGGCCTTCCGCGTCTGGGACCGGCGGGACGACGAGCTGCGCGACCAACTCACCGACGGAGCCCTGTACATCGGCGAACAGGGCTGTGCCTACTACACCCTCCTCGCCGTCACCGGGCCCGAACGCGGCACCGTCTGGGACGACGTCCGGGCCGTCGGTGAGGGTGTGCTCCCCGTGCGGCGGCTGGACAAGGAGCGGGTGACCTTCGCCGAGTGGTACCTCGACTGGCTCACGGCGGCCGAACGGCAGGCGTGGGCGGCCGCGGAGGCGGGCTGACCTCCGACCGGTTGCGCCGGGTCTTCTTGACCGCCGGTCGGGGGACACCCGGCCCCGGGCCACCCCGATTCGCGCCCCGCGCCCTTCACCATGGGGGAGAGGGACGGGAACCGGGCGGGGGCACGAGGCGAGGAGACCACGGTGAGCGCTGCGACACCGGGCTTCGAGGAGTTCGTGGCCGCGCGCGGACCGCGGCTGCTGCGCGTCGCGTGGCTGCTGACCGGGGACGTCCACCTGGCCGAGGATCTGCTCCAGACCGTGCTGGCGAAGGTCTGGCCGAAGTGGCGGCGGATCGCCGCCGACAACCCGGAGGCGTACGTCCGCAAGGCCCTGGTCAATACGCACGCCTCCTGGTGGCGGCGGCGCTGGCGCGGGGAGGTGCCGCATGACGAGGTGCCGGATGTGACGGCCGTGCCGGACGCGTTCGAGGGCATCGATCTGGAGCAGTCGCTGGCCGCGGCGGTACGGCGGCTGCCGGGGCGGCAGCGGGCGGTGGTGGTGCTCAGGTACTTCGAGGACCTGAGCGTCGAGGACACCGCCGAGGTGCTGGGGTGCACCGCCGGGACGGTCAAGAGCCAGGCGTCGAAGGCGTTACGCACCTTGCAGTCGCTGGTGCCGCGGACCGAACTGGTGGAAGACGGAGGGTGAGGGCGGTGACGGGCGTGAGTGGTGAGCGGCCGGGGCGTGACGAGTCGGGGCGTGACGAGCCGGGACGTGATGAGCGGGAGCTGAGGGCGCTTCTCGAACGGGCCGTGCCCCGGCCGGGCCCGCCCGCCGATCGGATGCGGCAGGTACGGGACCGGGTGCTGCGGCGGCGACGGCGGCGGGTCGCCGGGCTGGCCGGGGGAGCGGTCGCCGCGCTGATGGTGATCAATGTGGTGTCCCCGGTCCGGGGTGGGGGCGAGGCGGTGTACCGGCCGAACGCCGCTCCGCGCGCGGCGGCGGGCAGCTCGTTCCGGTTCGCCGCGCTGGCGGAGATGACGGTCCGGCTGCCGGACGGCTGGAGCGGACGCGCGCTGCGCGCGCGGCCGGGGCGGGATCCGGTGGGGCTGGCCGGTAGTCGGCCGACGGTCATGTCGGTGTCGGCATCGGGGTCGTCAGTGGCCGGTTCACGGGCTTCCTGCCCGGACGTCCAGCGGTACTGCGTACGCCGGTCGACGCTCCGGGCCGGTGAGGGCCTGATCGTCTTCCGCTTGCAGCGTGGCCATGTGGGCGAGGGCGGTGCGGAGGCCCGGCTGATGGACACCGGACGGGGGAAGTCCTGCCGGGCGGCGGGCGGTACGCGCGAGTTGACCGGCTGGCGCGCGGTGGAGGAGGGCGCGGGACGCGCGGGCGACGAGCTGGTGCTCGCCTCGGCCTGTCTCCACCGGCCTTCCGCCGCCACGCTCGCCCAGGTGCGGTCCGTCCTGCGGACGGCGGTCTTCCGGGAGGCGTGAGCCCCCTCGTTCCTCAGCGGGGTCCGGACACCGATCCCCCGCCCGGCCCCCGGACCGGCCCCCATTCCGGTCCGGGGGCCGGGCTCCGCGCCCCCACTGGTGTCGCCCCGGCACGCCGCGTCCCGAGGCGAGACGCTCCGAGGCGCGGCTCGCCTCAAGGGCGTTCCTCCCCGTGCCGGGGTGACGGGCATATCCTCGCTCCCCTGCGTGGGGACCGGTCCCGGGCTCCACGAGAGACCAGACGGGGCCCCGCCCCAGGAGACCGTTCCTGGGGCGAGGCCCCGTCCTGCGCGATCCGCTCAGCCCTCCGGGCGGAAGCGCGCGATCGGGTTGCGCAGGGTGCCGATCAGCTGGAGCGCTCCGGCCGGGTCCTGGAGGTCCACCATCTCCTTGTTGTTGCGGAGCTGGAGGCGGTTGAGGCAGGACAGCGCGAAGTCCTCCGCGAACAGGTCGTACTGGGCGAACTTGTCCGCCAGCTGCGGGGCGGACTCCTGGTAGGCCGTGACGCAGTCGGCCACCGTGCGCCAGAAGGCGTCCTCCGTCAGCAGACCGTCGTCGACCAGGATCCCGTTGAGGAAGCGCAGGAAGCAGTCGAAGACATCGGTGAAGATCGACAGCAGCTTCAAATCCTCGGGGACGTCCGCGCGGATGCGCTCGACGGCCGGGGGCAGCACCGCGGACGGGTCCATGACCGCGATCTCCTCGGCGATGTCCTTGAAGATCACCCGCCGGACCGCGCCGTCCTCGATCACCAGGATGGCGTTCTCGCCGTGCGGCATGAAGACGAGGTCGTACGCGTAGAAGCTGTGCAGCACCGGGGTGAGGTACCCGTCCAGATAGCGGCGCAGCCAGTTGGCCGGGGTGAGGCCGGACTCCTCGATCAGGGCGCTGACGAAGGAGTTGCCGTCGGTGTCGGTGTGCAGCAGGGAGGCCATGGTGGCCAGTCGCTGGCCCGGCTCCAGCGAGGGGACGGGGCTCTCGCGCCACAGCGCGGCGAGCATCTTGCGGTAGGGGGAGTAGCGGTTGGTGGCGGCCTCGTACTGGCGGTGGTGGTAGCCGATGGCCGCCCGCTCGCGGATGATCGAGAAGCGCGCCGCCCGGAAGACGTCGTCGGCCTCGATGACGCCCGCCAGCCAGTCGTTGATGGCGGGGGTGGCCTCCATATAGGCGGCGGAAAGGCCCCGCATGAAGCCCATGTTGAGGACCGAGAGCGCGGTCTTCACATAGTGCTTCGACGGGTCGCTGGTGTTGAAGAAGGTGCGGATCGACTGCTGGGCGAAGTACTCGTCCTCGCCCGCGCCGAGGTAGACCAGGTGCTGCCGGGCGACCTCGGCGGCGAACGAGACGGACAGCTTGTTCCACCACTGCCAGGGGTGTACCGGCAGCAGGTGGTAGTCGGCCAGGTCCAGGCCCAGGCCGGTCATGGTGTCCGCGAAGCGGGCGAGGGTCTCCTCGCCCAGCTCGGAGCGGACCAGCCCGTCGTAGTCGAGGTCGGCGCAGGCGGTGAAGGTGGCGCGGTCGCGGCGGGCGGCCAGCCAGATCAGCTGGACCGGGCTCGCGGTCTCCGGGGCGTACGAGAGGTATTCGTGGACGCCGAAGCCGAGACGGCCGTTGTTGGCGACGAAGCAGGGGTGGCCCTCGGTCATCCCCGTCTCGATCTCCTGGAAGCCGGACTTGGCGAGCTGGGCGGCGCCCACCGGCTCGGCGGCAAGTTTGTACGCGGAGCCGGAGAGGGTGGAGCTGATCTCCTCGAGGTAGACCGGCAGGATCTCCTCGCTCAGCCCCAGTGTGGAGCGCATCTCGAGGAAGAAATCGAGCGCGTCGAGGGGGAGTTCGGCCCCGTCGCGGCCATGGCGGCTGATGCTGTCGGCGTCGACCAGCCAGTGGTCCAGGGTCAGTACGCGGGCGGCGAAGCGGTAGGTCGAGGCGCCGTTGTCGCTCGGTACGGCGTAGCGGCCGTCGTCCTCGCGTACGGGCGTCAGCAGCCGCTCATGGCTGAACTCGGCGAGGGCCTTGCGGATGAGCAGGCGGCCCGCCCGCTCCCACAGGCCGGGTGTGAGGTGGGAGACGGCGTCGCGGGGGCTCATCGGGTCACTCCTCGGGCGGTACGGGGTTCGGCGGCGGCGCCGTCGTCGGCGGCACCGGCGGCACGCGCGGCCTCGAACCGCTCACGCGTACACACGCTCAGACAGGCGTCCTTCTCCGGTTTGGCGATCTTCTCGACGACCTCGAACCCGACGGCCGCGTTGAGCGCGTGCACCGCCGCGTTGCGGACGTCGGGTTCGACGACCACGCGCCGGACGGCCGGGTCGGAGAAGCAGAACTCCATCACCGTCGTGATGACGGCGAGGGTGAAGCCGTGCAGCGGGGTGTCGGTCGGCGCGCACAGGAAGTGCATACCGAGGTCGCCCTGCTGGGGTTCGTAGAGCCCCACCAGCTCCACATGGGCCGGGTCGTAGGCTTCGGCGAGGAACGCGGGACGGCCCTCGTGCAGCCCGATGAACGCGTCGTGGTGCGGGTGTTCATGGATTCGCCGGTACTCCTGCTCGACCTCGGTGAGGTCGGAGTCCTGCATCATCCAGAAGGCGGCCTTGGGGTCGGTGACCCAGCCGTGCAGCAGCGCCGCGTCGGCCGCGGGGTCCAGCGGCCGCAGCGCGAAGGCGCCGAGCCGCTCGTCGTCGCGGGTGAAGAGGGTCATGACACGGCTCCTTCCGGCGCGCCGAACTCCTGGAACGCGATGGACTTCTCGATCGGGTACTGCTCACGGCCCAGCAGCTCGCGGATGATCCACGAGTTGCGGTAGGGGCCCATGCCCAGGTCGGGCGAGGTGAGGCTGTGGGCGTGGGTGGCGGCGTTCTGGAGGAAGATGCCGCGCCCGGTGGTGTCGACGCTGTAGTTGCGGGCGACGTCGAAGCGGCCGTGGCCGTCCCAGCGGATGCGGTCGCGCACCGGCTCCAGGAAGGCGGGCACCTGGTAGCGGTAGCCGGTGGCGAGGACGAGCCCCTGGGTGGTGAGGGAGAAGTCCCGGCCCTGCTCGGTGTGGTGCAGCCCGAGGGTGTACGTCCCGCTGGTCTCGTCGTACGAGGCGGCGGTGAGCGCGGTGTTGGTCAGCAGCCGGGTGGGCACCGGACCGCTCACGCTCTTCTGGTACAGCAGGTCGTAGATGGAGTTGATGAGCTCCGCGTCGATGCCCTTGAACAGGCCCTTCTGCTCGGACTCCAGCCGGTAGCGGGTGTCCTCGGGCAGCGCGTGGAAGTAGTCCACGTACTCCGGCGAGGTCATCTCCAGCGTGATCTTGGTGTACTCCAGCGGGAAGAACCGCGGCGAGCGGGTGATCCAGTTGAGCCGGTAGCCATGGGTGTCGATGTCGGCCAGCAGGTCCTGGTAGATCTCGGCCGCGCTCTGGCCGCTGCCCACGACGGTGATGGACTCCTTGGCCTGGAGGGCTTCCTTGTGCTCCAGGTACCGCGCGTTGTGCAGCAGATCGCCGCCCAGGTCCCGGCAGGGCTCGGGGAGGTACGGCGGGGTGCCGGTGCCCAGGACGAGGTGGCGGGCGCGGTGTGCGGTGGTCTCGCCGGAGGCGGTGCGGACCGCGTGCACGGTGTAGACGCCGTCGGCCTCGTCGTACTCGACGCGGGTCACCTCGTGGCCGAAGCGGACGCTGCGGAGCTTGGCGGCGGCCCAGCGGCAGTAGTCGTTGTACTCGGCGCGCAGCGGATAGAAGATCTCGCGGATGTAGAAGGAGTACATCCGCCCGGACTCCTTCAGGTAGTTGAGGAAGGAGTACGGCGAGGTGGGGTCGGCCAGGGTGACCAGATCGGCCATGAACGGGGTCTGGAGGGTGACACCGTCCAGCAGCATGCCCGGATGCCAGTCGAAGTCGGACTTGCTCTCCAGGAACAGGCCGTCGAGTTCGTCGATCGGCTCGGTGAGGCAGGCGAGGCCCAGGTTGTAGGGGCCCAGTCCGACCGCGATGAAGTCGTGGGTGTGTGGGGTGGACACGGGGGTCTCCGAGTGGGGTGGGCGGTCAGCGGCTCAGCTGGCGCGGGAGTGGCTGAGTTCGGGCTCGATGTGGAGGGCCAGGTACTGACCGGCGTGCTCGGCGAGGAGGTCGAGGACGAACGCGATATCGCTCAGCGATGTCTCCGGGTTGAGCAGCGTGAACTTCAGGTAGTGGCGGCCGTCGACGACGGTGCCCGCCACCACGGCCTCACCGGAGGCGGCCAGGGCCTCACGGGCGTGCAGATTGGCCCGGTCGACGAGGGCCGGGTCGCAACTCGCCCCGGCGGGCGGGACATAGCGGAACACCAGCGTGGACAGCTGGGGCCGGGTGACGACCTCGTAGCGGGAGTCGGTGTCCAGCAGCGTCCAGCCCTCGGCGGCCCGGTCCACCACCTCGTCGAAGAGCCCCCCGATGGCGTCCGCGCCCATGATGCGCAGGGTCAGCCACAGTTTGAGGGCGTCGAAGCGGCGGGTGGTCTGGATGGACTTGTCGACCTGGTTGGGGATCAGGTTCTTGGCGCTGCGCTCGGGGTTGAGGTAGTCCGCGTGGTATGTGGCGTGGCTGAGCGTCACACGGTCGCGGACCAGCATCGCGCTGGAACTCACCGGCTGGAAGAAGGACTTGTGGTAGTCCACGGTGACCGAGTCGGCGCGCTCGATGCCGTTCAGCAGATGGCGGCGGGTCGGGGAGGCCAGCAGTCCGCAGCCGTACGCGGCGTCCACGTGCATCCAGGTGCCGTACCGGGCGCACAGTCCGGCGATCTCCGGCAGCGGGTCGATGGAGCCGAAGTCGGTGGTCCCGGCGGTGGCGACGACGGCCATGACCACCTGGTTCTCCCGGCGGCAGCGGTCCAGTTCGCGGGCGAGGGCGACGGTGCGCATCCGGCGGTCCTGGTCGCACGGGACGGGGATGACGGCCTCGTAGCCGAGTCCGAGGATGGCGGCGGCCTTCTGGATGGAGAAGTGGCTGGCCTCGGAGGTGAGGATGCGCAGCCGCGGCAGGATCGCGGACTTGGGCGGGATCTCGCCGGATCCGGTGGCCGCCGCCTCCTTCTCCACCACCTTGCAGGCCTCGTCGCGGGCGAGCAGCATCGCCTGGAGGTTGGACTGGGTGCCGCCGCTGGTGAAGATGCCGTCCGCGGCGTCGCCGAGGCCGATGCGCTCGGCGGTCCAGTCGATCAGACGGCGCTCGATCAGGGTGCCGCCCGCGCTCTGGTCCCAGGTGTCCAGCGAGGAGTTGACGGCGGACAGGACCGTCTCGCCGAGCAACGCCGGAATCACCACGGGGCAGTTGAGGTGGGCGAGATAGCGGGGGTGGTGGAAGTAGACGGCGTCCTTGAGGTAGACGCCTCGCAGCTCCTCCAGCGCGGCGTCCGCGTCGCCCAGCGGGCGTTCCAGGTCGATGGCGGAGACCTCGGGGACCAGTTCGGCGGGGGTGACACCGGTGAACGGGCGGTCGGCGCGGGCGACGGTGGCGGCCACCAGGTCGACGCCGTCGGTCACGGAGCGCCGGTAGCGCTCGGCCGTACGGTCGTTGAAGAGGTGAGCTCTGCCATCCGTCGCCCCGGGTATCGACTCCGGCGACGGGTCCTCAGCGGTCTGCGCGAGGAAACTCACGGGTTGTCCCTTCGTGGAAGCGGCATGCGGGGGTAATGCCTCCGCGGGCGGGTGGGCGTGCGGACGTCCCGGCCGGCGGGACCGGGGCGCGCCGGAGCGCGCCGCCGGTCAGCTGCCCGTCGGCCAGTGGTGTTCGGTGTGCGGGATGGGTTCGGGGAGGGGAGACGAGGGGGTCAGTCGTCTTCCGGGGGGACGGCGCCCGACACGGCTTCCTCGACGAGCTGTTCCTCACAGGCGCCCAGGCGCCAGTAACCGGTGAAGGTCACGGCCCTGCGGTCGAAGCCGCGTTCGCGGACCAGATGGCGGCGCACCTCGCGCACCGTCCCGGCCTCGCCCGCGATCCAGGCGTACGGGGTGCCCCGGGGCAGCTCGGCCGCGCGCAGCGCGTCCAGCACGAGGGCGTGGCGCGGGGTGCCGGGGGCGGCGCCGTCCCTGACCAGCCAGGTGATCTCGGCGTCGGCGGCGGTGGGCAGTTCCTGGAGGTCCTCGGCGTGCTGGACCTCGATCCACACCCGGGCGCGGGTGCCAGCGGGGAGCCACCGGAGGCTTCCGGCGACGGCGGGCAGTGCCGTCTCGTCGGCGGTGAGGAGGACCCAGTCGGTACCGGGCGGCGGGCGGAAGTCGACTCCCGCGTTGTCCGCCTCGGTGGGGCCGAGCAGGGTGACGCGGTCGCCGGTCTCGGCGCGGCCGGCCCAGCGCGCGGCCGGGCCGCCGTCCTCATGGAGGGCGAAGTCCACGTCTATCTCGTCGGATTCCTGGCGCTGTTCGCGCACGGTGTACGAGCGCATGACACCGCGGACGGCGGGGTCCATGGCCCGCCAGGCGGCGAACCAGCCCTCGCCGTGTTCGACGGGCACGACGGGGGCGGGCTGCCCCGGGTGCGGCAGGAAGAGTTTGAAGCGCTGGTCCCGGCCCCCGGTGGCGAAGTCCCTGAGACACGCGCCGCCGAAGGTGATCCGGGCCATGGACGGTCCGAGCGAACGGGTACGCACCACCCGCGCGGCGAAGAAGCGGAACGGGACGGCGGTGGGGGTGGTGGTGGCTGCGGTGGTCATGGGAGGAGGACTTCCCTTCGCTTGCCGTGGATCGGCCGGGGCGGCGGGTCAGCTGACCTTCTTCGCGTCCTGGATCGCCTTGGTGAGGGACTCGATGAGCGGGGCCGCGCCCGCGTACGAGAACCGCGGCTCGCTGCTCCAGGGGGCGATCTGGCCGGCCTTGACGGCGGGCAGCTTGGACCAGGTCGGCTTGCCGGTCAGGGCCTCGGGCTGGAGGGTGGCGGTGCGGTTGTCCAGGAAGAGCACATCCGCGTCGTACTTGTCGGCGTTCTCCCAGCTGAGGCTCTCGAAGTAGCCGCCCTTGTCGGTCTTGCGGGGCTGGACGAAGTCGACACCGAGCTCGCTGAAGTAGATCAGGTCGGCGTTGACCTTGGGGTTGGAGACATAGAAGAGGTCGGCGCTCGCGGAGCAGGCCATGACCTTGATCCGGTGGGATTTCACCGTCTTGCGGAGCTCTTCGGCCGCCTTCTCGAAGCGCTTCTTGGCGTCGGTGACCTTCTTGGCCTGGAGGTCCGCGCCGAGGGCCTCGGCCAGCTCGGCGTAGCGCTTGATGGGCTCCAGCATGGAGACGCGGCCGGTGGTGATGGCGGCGCTCGGGGCCAGCTCCAGGATCTTCTTCTTGCTGTCGTCCGGGATGTAGAAGAGCGCACCCGGGTCGTACATGTTGGTGATCAGCAGATCGGGGGTGAGCGAGGCGTACTTCTCGACGTTGAACTGCCCCCAGACATTGCCCAGGGAGGTCGCGCGGTCCACCGGGAAGTCGCCCGCCTGGACGTCCGGCTTGCCGTTCTTCAGCTTGCTGGGGCCGAAGACGCCGGTGATCTGCTTGTCGACGCCGAAGTCGTGGAGCGCGGCCGCGGCGGCTATGTACGCCACGATGTGCTGGGGCCGGCCCTTGAGGCTGATCTTCTTCTTGCGGTCGTCGGTGAACGACCAGGAGCCGCCGCCCTTGCCGCTGTCGCCGGAGTCCGAACCGTCCTTGCCGCCACAGGCGGTGACCAGGGCGCCGAGACCGACGGCGCCGCCCGCGGCGAGGAGTCCGCGGCGGGAGAGGGGGAGTGCTCTGGCCTGGCGCATGGAGGCGTGCCTTCTCTCGTATTGCATGGTGCACAGGGGACGTGGCCCGGGACGGCGGCCCGAGGACGTAGTTAGGTTAGCCTAACCAACTGGATTGTCCAGTGGTCGGGGTCCCCTGCCGCCCGGTGAACGAGAGGCACCGAGGCGTGTGCGCGGCCGATACGCAGGCCGGGGGCGGCTGTTGGGCAAGCGGCGCTTCGCCGTCGGACCGCGACGGACATCACATACGCGGCACCCCGCGGCAGTCACATCCGATGTGCTGCCGCGGGGTGCGGGGGCGTGCCGTTGTGGGACGGCCGTGGGTCAGCCGCCGAACTGCCAGAAGACGGACTGGTCCAGGGTTACCAGGACGACGAGCAGGATCACGTCCACGACGCCGAGCGCGATCCCGAGCAGTGCCCGGCCCCGGCGGCCGGTGCCCCGGGCGAGTGCGAGCGTCCCGAGGACGATGGCGCACGGCCCGAAGACGGCGTTGAAGAGCAGGGTGCCGATGAGCCCCAGGACGAAGGAGGCGACGGCCATGCCGTCGGCGTCCTTGCGTGCCCGGACCGGCGAGGTGCGGGTGGGTGCGGTCAGTGCCATGGGTCAGCTCCCCTTGTGCCCGGTGCGTTCGCGGATGAAGAAGACCATCAGCCAGACGCCGATGGCGGCGGAGGCGGTGAGGAACAGCGGGAGCGGGGTGTGTGCCGCCGCACCCAGCAGGATCCCCATCAGGGCGAGAGCCGCGACGATGAACAGCATGTGAGCCTCTCTCGAAGAGATGGATCCGGAAGCGGTTGGCGTGCGGGTGGTCTTTCGGTGAACAGTTGGAATCACACTTGTTCACTGACTTCCAGAGTACCCCCCGAACCCCTGGCCAAAGTCAGCAAACAGCTGTTTACTGAATGATATGAGTCACACGTCCGGGGTCCGGCAGGCCCAGAAGGAGAAGACGCGGCGCGCGCTGCTGGACGCGGGGCTGCGGCTGCTGGAGGAGCAGAGCCTGAGCAGCCTGGGCCTGCGTGAGGTGACCCGGGTGGTGGGGGTGGCACCGGCCGCCTTCTACCGGCACTTCCGGGATCTGAGCGACCTCGGCGTCGCGCTGGTCGAGGAGTCCCTGGACAGTCTCCACTCCCTGATCCGCGCCATACTCGCCGACCAGGTCGGCGACGAGGAGCGCATCGAGGCCAGCGTCGAGGCGGTCGCCGAGCAGGTGCGCCGCTACCCGGCGCACATCCGGTTCATCGCACGTGAGCGGCATGGTGGAGTCCGTCCGGTGCGGGAGGCGATCGCCGCCGAACTGGACCGGTTCGCCGACGAGGTGGCCGACTCCTTCGCCCCGACGCTGACCCCGGAGGGCTGGTCCGCGGAGGATGTCCGGATCCTCGCCCAGATGTATGTGGACCACATGGTGATGACGGCGACCGCGTTCCTGGAGGTCCCGCCGGACCGGCCGGAGGAGGAGCGCCGGGTGGCCGACTCCGCCCGGAAGCAGCTGCTGCTGATCAGCCTCGGGCGCCGCCACTGGCGCGACGGGTGACCTCTATGCCGTAGGCGCCGCTGGCGTCCTGGCCGATCACCCGGATCTTCACCCGGGTGCCGCCCGCGCTGCCGGTGAAGGTCTGCCCGGGGCCGAAGGCCGCGTCGCTCAGCCCGGGGTGGACATTGCGCTCCCGGGTGCAGCCGCGGCCTTCGGGGGTGCTGTCCATGACGGTGACCGGACCGCCGCCGGAGTCCACGCGGCTGTCCACCCAGGAGACCAGTACGCCGGGTTTGCAGACGGCCTCGTCGTTGCCGCCGTTGGTCCGCACCTCGATGGCGTAGCCGGTGGACGCCGAGACGGGCACGAAGACCATCTTGGTGCCGTCCGTCCGGTGCAGCGGTGCCAGCGTGTGGGCCGAGACGCCGGACCGGGAGGCACAGGCCACCTGGCCCGGACCGAACCAGCCCAGCTTCCACTTGTGCCAGGCCAGCAGGTCGTTCCCGGCGCCCCAGTCCTCGGACATCACATCCCAGTGGCCCACCTTGTCCCCGCCGCCGCGGGTGTAGAGGTCGGGCAGTCCGAAGACGTGGCCGTTCTCATGCGGCAGTACCCGGTAGCCGGTGCGGTGCAGCGAGCCGGAGCCGTCGTCCTGGCGGCTGTAGACGAAGGAGACATTGGCCAGCGGGACTCCGTCGGCGATCGGGGCGCGCTGGTTGTCGGCGTAGGTCACCGAGAGCACGGCATGGGCCGCGGGCGGTCCGGCGTTCGGTGTCACCAGCACGTTGACCAGGTCGTAGCGGCTGAAGTCGACCTTGCGGTCGGCCGCCTTGGCGAGGTCGGCGACCAGCTTGCGGTAGCCGGGCTCGAACGGGCTGCCGCGCTTTATCCCATAGGACTTGAAGGAGTGCGGCATCCGCAGCCAGCGGCCTATCGGCATCGCCGGACGGTAGTGGAGCCGCCCGTACGAACTCTGCGCGAACCAGCGCGTGGTCTGCGGGAAGAACTCCTCGAAGCGCTCCCGGGCCGTGCCCTTGCCCCGTACATCCGGGAAATCGATCATGAGGTTGAGGGCGCGGACCGTCCCGGTGCTGCGGCTGTAGCCGCGGCTGGTGGGGATCCCCTCCGACATCTGGAGACCGTGGCCCGGGGCCAGGGTGCACGGTGCGAGCGATCCGGTGGCCGGACGGGCGGACAGGGCGGGCGCCCGCTCGGGGGACGCGGGCGCCGAGGGATGAGGGGTCGCCGCCGGGGCCACCACCGCCACCGTGAGCACGGCGGCGGTGGCGAACGCGCTGCCTCGGCGGGGCCTGCGTATTCGCGGGTGGGAGGTCTCACGGCTCTTGCTCATCGCCGACCACGGTGTGTCGGCGCGCGGCGCGCCGCCCGTGGGGTGCGGCCGTGCGGGGGAAATCGCTGGTCCGTCCGGGCGGCCGCACCGCCGGTCGAGTGTGAGGCAGGTCACCCACGGACTGTGAAATTCCGGGGACCGATTCCCCGTTTAACCCTGTGATCGCACAAACGGGGACTGACTCCCCGGAAAAGTTGAACGTCGAAACGTCGGAACCGGACCCTCCGGAAGCCGGAGGCCGGGCGTCGGACGTCGATACGAAGAGAGGAGCGCTGCCATGGGCCGCACGGCCACCCCGAAGACGGCTCCGGTCACCCCGGAGACGGCTACGGCCACCCCGAAAACGGCGAAGTCGGCCCGGTCCGGGCAGCACCGGCTGCGCGCGGACGCCCTGCGCAACCGGGAGCGGATCCTCGTCACCGCCCGGGAAGCCCTCGTCGAGTACGGGGCGGAGATCCCGCTCGATGAAATCGCTCGACGTGCGGGTGTCGGCAATGCCACCATCTATCGGCACTTCGCGGACCGCCGCGAGCTGATCCACCACGTGACCCTTTCGGTGATGTCCCGCACCGCCGACCAGGTCGAATCGGCCCTGGCCGAGGAGCCGGACGCGTTCCTCGCGCTACGGCGCTTCGTACACGCGGCGGCGGACGAGCGGATCGGAGCCCTGTGCCCCCTGCTCTCCGACACCATCGACAAGGAGCACCCTGATCTCATCGCCGCCCGCGACCGTCTGGACCGCGGTATCGACGCCCTGATGGGGGCGGCGCGAGCCTCCGGCCAGCTGCGCACCGACATCGGCGTCGGTGATCTGATGGTCGCCCTGACCCAGCTCACCCGACCGCTGCCCGGCAGCGGCTGTGTGGACTTCGACACCTTTGTGCACCGGCACCTTCAGCTGTTCCTGGACGGTCTGGCGGCTCCGGCGCGCTCCGAACTACCCGGCTCCGCCGCCACCTTGGAGGATTTGCAGCAGCGGCAGTGATCTGAATCTCACTCGGCCGACCGCCGAGCACCGCTTATTTATCGCTCGTTCACAGGTCTTCTCCGTGGACGTGCAAGCCTCGCGTTACTTCCGCTTTTCTCCTGCTCTGCCCTGACGCCAGACCCAACGACTTCACGCCGGTGATCCACCGGCCCCTTCCGTCCCGTTTTTCACTCTCCGCACCGCTAGGTAGGCCCACTCATGCCTGAAACGGCACAATTCGTCGATCCCCGGCGCTGGAAAGCGCTGATATTCATCGCCATCGCCCAGCTGATGGTCGTGCTCGACGCGACCATCGTGAACATCGCGCTGCCCTCCGCCCAGACCGACCTCGACATCTCGGACGGCAACCGGCAGTGGGTCATCACCGCGTACGCCCTCGCCTTCGGCGGACTGCTGCTGTTCGGCGGCCGGATCGCCGACCTGTGGGGCCGTAAGCAGACCTTCATCGTCGGTCTGGTGGGCTTCGCGGCGGCCTCGGCCGTGGGCGGCGCCGCGCTCAACAGCTCGATGCTGATGGGCGCCCGGGCGCTCCAGGGTGTGTTCGGCGCGCTGCTCGCGCCCGCCGCGCTCTCGCTGCTCGCCGTGATGTTCACCGATGCCAAGGAGCGCGCCAAGGCGTTCGGCATCTTCGGTGCCATCGCCGGTGGTGGCGGTGCCGTGGGTCTGATCCTCGGCGGTGTGCTCACCGAGTACATGGACTGGCGCTGGACGTTCTTCGTGAACATCCCGTTCGCGGCCGTGGCCGCGGCCGGTGCGGTCGCGGTCATCCGTGAGCCGGTCGAGAGCCGCAACCCGTCCCGGCTGGACATCCCCGGCGTGATCCTGGCCACCACCGGTCTGGTCGCGCTGGTCTACGGCTTCACCCGCGCCGAGTCCGACGGCTGGACCGCGGGCTGGACCATCGGGCTGTTCATCGCGGCGGCCGTGCTGCTGGCCGCGTTCGCCGTCGTCGAGACCCGGGTGAAGGCCCCGCTGCTGCCGCTGCGGGTGGTCACCGACCGGAACCGCGGCGGTGTCTACCTCTCGCTGGGCCTCGCCATCATCGGCATGTTCGGTCTGTTCCTGTTCCTCACCTACTACATGCAGATCGTGAAGGGGTACAGCCCGGTCAAGACCGGTTTCGCCTTCCTGCCGATGGTCGTCGGCATGATCGTCGGCTCCACGCAGATCGGCACCCGGCTGATGACCCGGGTCCCGGCCCGGCTGCTGATGGGTCCGGGCTTCGCGGTCGCCGCGGTCGGCATGCTGATCCTGACCCAGATCGACCTGGACACCTCGTACACCTGGCAGATCCTGCCCGGGTTCATCCTGCTCGGCCTGGGCATGGGTACGGCCTTCATGCCCGCGATGAGCCTGGCGACGCACGGTGTCCAGCCGCGTGACGCGGGTGTCGCCTCGGCCATGGTCAACACCTCGCAGCAGGTGGGCGGCGCCATCGGTACCGCGCTGCTGAACACCATCGCGGCCAGCGCCACCACCGACTACGCCAAGTCCCATATGCTCAGCGCCCCCTCGGCCACGGCGCTGAAGATGCAGGCCATGGTGCACGGCTACACCACCGCCATCTGGTGGGCGGTCGGCATCCTGGTGCTGGCGGCGCTGATCGCCGTCACCTTCGTCAACGCGGGGCGGCAGGACGGCGGGGGTCCGGTTGCCAGCGGCGACGGTGAGGGCAAGGGCGCGATCGAGGACGCCGTGCCGGTGATGGTGCACTGACAGGTCCCGCGATACGGCGGTGGGCCCGTCCCACGCGGTTCCCCGCCGGACAGCGGTGAGGGCCCCGCTCCCCTTCGAGGGAGCGGGGCCCTCGTATGTGCCGGGTCGGCCGTATGTGCCGGGTCGGCCGTATGCGTCGGGTCGGCCGTATGCGTCGGGTCGGCCGTATGCGCTGGGTCAGCGCAGCCAGGGCAGGTCGGCGCCCTCCGGCTGGAGTCCCTCACGGATGATCTGGCAGATGTCGCCGAACTGCTCGACCTGCTCGGGGGTGAGCCGGTCGAAGATCGCGGTCCGTACGGCGGCGACATGGCCGGGCGCGGTCTCCTTCAGCACGGCGAAGCCCTTGCCGGTGAGAACCGCGTTCTGTCCGCGCTTGTCGGAGGCGCAGTCCTCGCGCCGTACCCAGCCGTCCTTCTCCATCCGCGCGATGGCATGCGACAGCCGGGAGCGGGTGATCTTGGCGGCCTCGGCGAGCTCGGTCATCCGCATCCTGTGGCGCGGCGCCCAGGAGAGCTTCACCAACAGGCCGTAGTAGACATGCGGCATCCCCGCGTCCCGCTGCAACTGGCGGTCGAGGTGGTCCTCCAGAAGCATGCTCGCCTGGATGTACGCCAGCCAGGTGCGCTGTTCGTCTTCGGTCAGCCAGCGGGCCGCTTCGCCGTCTGTGGCTTCGTCGTGTGTCGTTTCGCCGTCTGCTGGGGTCTTCATGGCGTCCACGCGTTCATTGTACGGAGCATTCCTTGAACTTTGAACAACTAAATGTTACCGTCGGGCGTATTACTTGAGACTTCAAGTGCCTAGCTGGAGGAGTCATCATGTCCGTGCTCGACGGGCGTATGCCCGCCCTCTATCTGAGCCATGGTGCGCCACCTCTCGCCGACGATCCGGTCTGGCCGGGACAGCTTGCCGCCTGGTCGGCGGAGCTGCCCCGGCCCCGGGCCATTCTCATGATTTCCGCCCACTGGGAGGAAGCGCCGCTGGCCCTCGGCGCCACCCAACAGGTCCCGCTGGTCTACGACTTCCGGGGTTTCCCCACGCACTACTACCAGGTGCGGTACGCGGCGCCGGGCGCCCCGGAGCTGGCCGAGCGCGTCCGTAAGACGCTGCGTACGGCGGGCACCCCGGTACAGGACATCCCCGATCGCGGGCTCGACCACGGTGCGTATGTCCCGCTGGTCGAGATGTATCCGGAGGCCGATATCCCGGTCCTCCAGGTGTCGATGCCGACGCTGGACCCGCGGAAGCTGATGGAGATCGGGCGGAAGCTGGCACCGCTGCGGGACGAGGGCGTGCTGATCGTCGGCAGCGGTTTCTTCACCCACAACCTGGCCGCGCTGCGGGACACCGGCCCGACGCCGCCCAACTGGTCCGCCGAGTTCGACGACTGGGGGCGGCGTGCCCTGGACGCACAGGACATCGACGCCCTGCTGGACTTCGAGCACACCTCCCCGGCGGGGCGGCTCGCCCATCCCCGCACCGAGCACTTCGCGCCGCTGTTCGTCACCTTGGGGGCCGCCGAGTCGGAACTCGGCAGTCAGCGCAGCGTGATCGACGGCTTCTGGAGCGGACTGGCGAAGCGGTCGGTGCAGTTCGGCTGAGGTGACCGCGGCTGGTGTGACTGTGCGGGTTGTGCGCTTACGGGGCCGTCGGCGGCGGGTCGATGAGCGCGCAGCCGTGCAGGGCCGCGGCGAGGGCGGGCTGGGGGTCCTCGTCGGCCGCGGCGGCGTCCCGGGCCACGTCGAGCGCGGTGTCGGTCAGCTTGATGGCGTGCTCGTCGCCGTGTGCGGCGGCCCGCGCGAAGACCTCCTCGGGCGCCATGTCGGCCGCGGCGGCGGGGCGGGGGAGCGGGTCCGAGGGCCCGTAGGCCGCCGTGACCGCGGCGCTCGCCGCCCAGGCCGCGTCCAGGCTCGGCGCCCAGAGCTCACGGGGGAGCGCGGGCAGGGTGCGCAGGACGGCGTTGGGCGCGGTCGCGGCGTGGACCAGCATCACGGGTTCGCCGTGACCATGGGTGAGGTAGCGGAGGGTCGCGGCCCGGACGAGCTCGGCCAGCCGGTCGTGGGCGGCGTCGGGGCCGATGGCCCTGGTGTCGGGTTCCGCCTGCCGCGCGGGGTCCGTCCGCTGCGTGGGTTCCCTCCGTTGCGCCGGTTCCCTCCGCTGCGCGGGCCAGGCGGGGAACGCCGTGAGCTGCGGTAGCCGGTCCCGTATGCCACCGCTCTGGTCCGCGACGGGAAGCACGGCCGCCAGCGCGTCGGCCGCTGATCCGGACGGCGGCCCGGGCAGTCGGCCGAGCGGCGGCAGCGGTGCGTGGCGGGCCGCCCAGTAGCCGAGGGCATGGGCCAGCTCGGTGGTGCGGGGCGCGGGCGGTTCACCGGGCACGTCGAGCAGGGTGCGTACGGCGTGGCCGACGCGGATCACCGGATGGGTGGCCCCACCGGCGATCCCCGGCAGCAGCCGCGGCCACCACAGGGCGAGTACGTCACGCCACGGGCGGTCGGCCAGCTCATGGCCGAAGTACGCGGTCCAGTCGGCGATATGACGGGGGTCGCCGAGCGCCTCCCGCCAGTTCTCCTCGGTGATCGGAGCGTAGGCCCCGGGCATGTCCTCCAGCTTGCCTCGGTAGTGGCCGAGCCAGCGGTGGACGGAACCGCCCTGGCCGTGGCGGACCAGGGCCTCGACCGCCATCGGTCCGTGGTTGCTGAGCCAGCCGCCCCGCTCGGGGCCCGCGGCGTGCAGCCGCTCCAGCGCCTCGTCGAGCGTTCCAGAGGTGTCATCGGTCATATGGCCACGCTAGGAACGGGGGCGCGGTGCCGGGAACGGGCCGTGGACGTACGGGGCGGGGGACGGCGGACCTACGTCGGAGAGCCGGGGCAGGGCCCGCACGAGACCGCCGAGCTGTGGTGACCGCTCGATCGCCTGACTGCTCAGTCGTCGTGCACATGGAAGACGTAGAACGCCGCGACCCCCATGGCCAGTCCCACCCCGAGCCCCATCCCCGAGGCCCGGTAGTTCGAGGCGCCGCTGATGTTGTAGAGGAAGCCGATCGCGCAGCCGAAGACCGTGCCGTAGAGCGCCGCCCGGACCTCCGGCAGCACCTTCGACTGCACTCTGCCGACGCCGTAGCAGACCGCCCCGAAGACGATCGCCGCCACGATGCCGAGGACGAAGGCCGCGGGGATGGAGGAGCCCTGGTTGTGATCGATGAAGATCGCCCAGCCGCCGATCAGGATCCCCAGGATGACCGGGGCCATCCAGGAGGCGGAGGGGTGCATGGGCAGATGGAGCCGGGAGTGGCGCTGCTCGCGTGCGGTGATGGCGGCAGGGGCGTTCATGGCAGGACCTCCTCATCGCCCGCCGGACCGGTCCCTTCCAGCGCACACCCGCGTCTCACCACCGGCAACTCGGGCCCCGGAGCGCACCGCTCCGGTCCGCTGGCACATCGTCCGCGGCCCGTTCGTGTACGACCTGGCCCGTCGGCGGCCATTTCGGGCAACCGTAAACCCGTGGAATTCGTCCTGAAGGGTGGGAGGGCAGCCGCGGACGCGGCGTTCGAGGCCCTGACCTGCGCTTCCCGGTGATCCGACGCCACGCTGACGCGTCTGTGGCGGGACAGGATACTGCATGATCGTAAAAAGGTGAGCGCAGGTTGGGAATTCTGTCCGGATTCCAGTCGTTGTTTCCATCGGACGGGGCACCCGGCAGGGGCAGGTCCGTCCATAGTCCGCGCCCGATCCATCTGTAAGGGAGCACGCATGGCAACCCGTGCCGTCGCCCGTCATCAGTCCGCCAGTGGTGGCGCTGATGGGGCCAACAGTGTTCGCGCCTCAGGCGGGGAAATCGCCGATCGCGACCTGGTCGGCATGTATCTCGACGAGATCGCTCGCACTCCGCTGCTGGACGCGGCGAAGGAGGTCGAGCTGTCCCAGTCCATCGAGGCGGGCGTCTACGCCCAGCAGATTCTGGACGGGGAGGTGGAAGACGCCGAAGCCGCCGGTGCGAGCCGTGAGGAGCTGGATGCGATCGCCACCGAGGGTGCCCGCGCCAAGGACGTCTTCATCCGGTCCAACCTGCGCCTGGTCGTGGCGGTGGCCCGCCGCTATCCACGCAGTGGGCTGCCCCTCCTCGATCTGATCCAGGAGGGAAACGCGGGCCTGGTGCGCGCGGTGGAGAAGTTCGACTACACGAAGGGCTTCAAGTTCTCGACGTATGCCACCTGGTGGATCCGTCAGGCCATCACCCGCTCGATCGCGGACCAGTCCCGTACGATCCGGCTGCCCGTCCACCTGGTCGAGGAGCTCGGCCGGATCCGCCGGGTCCAGCGGGAGTTCAACCGTGAGCACGGCCGGGAGCCGGAGCACGCGGAGATCGCCAAGGAGCTCGGTTCCACGATGGAGCGGGTCTCGGATGTGCTCGACTGGGCCCGTGATCCGGTCAGTCTGAACATGTCGGTGGACGACGAGGGGGAGACCCAGTTCGGCGATCTGCTGGAGGACACCTCCGCGGTCTCGCCCGAGCAGTCGGTGATGACGCTGCTGCGGAGCGAGGAGCTGGAGGACCTCATCGGCCGCCTCGACGACCGCACCGCCTCGATCATCAAGGCGCGTTACGGCATCGACGACGGCCGGGAGCGCACGCTCACGGAGGTCGGCAAGCAGCACGGGCTGACGCGTGAGCGGATCCGTCAGATCGAGAAGCACGCGCTGCTCGAGCTGAAGAAGATGGCCCGCCAGACCGGTTTCGACGCCGCGGCGTGAGTCGGCCGCGGCCGAGGATCCGCCGGATCCCAGCTGGGGATCCGCTGGATGATTCCTTCAACCCCATAGACCGAGCCCCGGCGCCCTTCCCCCCCCGGCGCCGGGGCTCACTCCGTCCCCCGTCCCCCCGCCCCCCGCTTGTGATCAGGCGGCGAAACCTCCGTCCACGGAGATCGACGCCCCACTGATGTAGTGGCCGTCGTCGCCCGCGAGATGGGCCACGGTCGCGGCGATCTCCGACGGCTGTCCGTAGCGGCCCAGGGAGGTCAGACCGCTCTGCATCGCGGCGCTCTCGCCGTCGGCCGGGTTCATATCGGTGTCGATCGGACCGGGGTGCACCAGGTTGACCGTGATGCCGCGGGGGCCGAGCTCACGGGCCAGCGCCTTGGTGAGGCCGGTCAGCGCGGTCTTGCTGGTGGCGTAGAGGCTGCCGCCCGCGAAGACCGAGCGCTCGGCCAAGCAGCTGCCGATGTTGATGATCCGCCCGCCGTCGGACAGCCGCTCCAGTGCCGCCTGGGCCATGAGGAGTGGCGCCCGCACATTGACGGCGAGAACGCGGTCGACGTCCTCGAGGGAGAGATCGCCGATCGGGCCGAGGGCCCCGACGCCCGCGTTGTTGACCAGGATGTCCAGCCGCCCGAACGCGGCGGCGGCCCCCGCGACGGCGTCGCGCACCGCGGCGGCGTCGGCGCTGTCGGCCCGTACGGCCCAGGCCCGGCGGCCCAGCGCCTTGATCTGGTCGACGACATCCGCCGCACGCTCGGCCTGGGAGTGATAGGTCAGCGCGACATCGGCGCCGTCCTCGGCGAGCCGGAGCGCCACGGCCCTTCCGATACCGCGGCTGCCGCCGGTGACCAGGGCCGCCTTGCCGTCGAGTGTCATATCCGCTCCATGAATGATCTGGACGTGAATGTGGTGAGATCCCCGGTTTGAGGTGATCCCGGGGGACATGACTCGATCCTGGGCGTCCGTGCGGAAGAAGTCCGGCGGCATTCGGACACGGTGCTGGGCGCGATGCCGGGGGCGGAAGCCCGGGTCCGGACGGAACCCATGGGGTGGAGTAGCGGTGTCCGGGCGAGTCTGTTTGATGCCCGAGTCTGTTTACTTTCCGGAAGTGGCACCGTAATCTGGCCGCGAAATCACAGGTTCGGGCATCGAAGGGGCGTAAACCCACATGTACGCACCGGAGCGGCAGCAGGAGATCCTCCGGCTCGCCCGCGAGAGCGGTCGGGTGGATGTCCTGTCCCTCGCCGAGGAGTTCCAGGTCACCGCCGAGACCGTACGGCGCGATCTGCGGGCGCTGGACCGGGCGGGGCTCGTCCGCCGGGTGCACGGGGGCGCCATCCCGGCCGGACGCCTCGACTTCGAGCCCGATCTCGCCGAGCGCGAGGGCACCGCCGCCGACGAGAAGGACCGCATCGCGCGGGCCGCCCTCGCCGAACTGCCCTCCGACGGCAGCGTGATCATCGACGCGGGCTCGACCGCGGCCCGGTTCGCCGCCGCCTTTCCGCTGGAGGCCGGACTCACCGTGGTCACCCACGCCCTGCCGATCGCGGCCCGCCTCGCCGACCACCCCGGAATCGCCCTGCACCTCGTCGGCGGCAGGGTCCGGCACCGCACCCGCGCCGCCGTGGACGCCTGGGCGCTGCGCGGCTACGGCGAGATCAAGGCCGATGTGCTCTTCCTGGCCACGAACGGCTTCACGCTCGACGGCGGGCTGACCACCCCCGACCTCGCGGAGGCCGCCGTCAAACGCGCCATGATCGCCGCCGCCCGGCGGGTCGTCCTGCTGGCGGACTCCGCCAAGTTCGGCCAGGAGCACTTCGCCCGCTTCGGCGACCTCGGCCATGTCGATCTGCTGATCACGGACACCGGGCTGAGCCCGCAGGACGCCCTCGCCATCGAGCACCAGGGCACGGAAGTGGCCCGCGCGTGATCCTCACCGTTACCCCCAACCCCAGCCTGGACCGCACCTACGAGGTCCCGGCGCTGGAGCGCGGCGCCGTGCTGCGCGCCGGCACCGACCGGGTCGACCCCGGCGGCAAGGGCGTGAACGTCTCCCGCGCGGTGGCCGCCGCCGGGCGGCGCACGGTCGCCGTGCTGCCGCTGGGCGGACCGGAGGGCGCGCTGCTGGCGCGGCTGCTCGGGGAGTTGGGCATCGAGGCGGCGGGTGTGCCCGTGGCGGGCTCGACCCGGGTCAATGTCGCCGTCGCGGAACCGGACGGCACCCTCACCAAGGTCAACGCGGGTGGTCCCGAACTGAGCGGCACCGAGGCGGAGGCGGTGCTCGAGGCCGTCCGGACCAGGAGCGCCGACGCCGACTGGATCGCCTGCTGCGGCAGCCTTCCCCGCGGGCTCGCCCCCGGGTGGTACGCCCAACTCGTCGCCCGCGCCCACCGGGCGGGCGCCCGGATCGCCCTGGACACCTCCGGTCCCTCGCTGACCGCGGCGCTGCGCGAACGCCCGGACGTGGTGAAGCCCAACGCCGAGGAACTGGCCCAGGCCGTGGGCCGCCCGCTGGCCACGGTCGGCGAGGCGGTCAAGGCGGCCGAGGAACTGCGCGGTCTCGGCGCCCGCGCCGTCCTGGCCAGCCTCGGCGCGGACGGGCAGCTGCTGGTCGACGAGACCGGCACCTACTTCGGAGCGGCCCGCGTCGCCACCGTCCGCAGCAACGTCGGCGCGGGGGATGCCTCGCTCGCCGGATTCCTCGCGGCGGGCGGCGCCGGATCCACCGCGCTCGCCGCGGCGGTGGCCCATGGCGCGGCCGCCGTGCAGCTGCCGGGCAGTGCCATGCCGGTCCCGGCCGACCTCGACCCGTCCACCGTGATGATCACGGAGGACGTCCCGCTGGACCGCGCGCTCACGTAGCCCGTGTGACCGGCCCGTCCCCCTCCCACCCCCCGTCCCCATCCCGTTCCGCCTCTCCCCGACACCGGGCGGAACCGCACCCAAGGGAGCCGCGAGATGAGTGAGCTGATCACCGCGGATCTGGTCGACCTTGACCTGTCCGCCGACACCAAGGAAGCCGCCGCCCGGTCGCTCGCCGAACGGATGGCCGCGGCCGGCCGGGTCACCGACCTCGACGGCTTTCTCGCCGATGTGGCGGCCCGCGAGGAACAGATGCCGACCGGCCTGGACGGCGGCATCGGCATACCCCACTGCCGCAGCGCACATGTCACCGAGCCCACGCTCGCCTTCGGGCGCAGCGCCGCCCGAATCGACTTCGGCGCGGCGGATGGACCGGCCGATCTGATCTTCCTGATCGCGGCCCCCGCCGGGGCGGACAGCGACCATCTGACCATCCTGTCCGGCCTCGCCCGCTCGCTGATGGACCCCTCGTTCACCGAGGCGCTGCGCTCCGCGGACGAGCCGGAGCGGGTGGCCGCCCTGGTCCGCGGCGACGAGCGGGCGGCGGCCCCCGAGGCCGCGACCCGTGCCACGGCGGATACGCCCCAGGAGTCCGACGCGGTGGCGGCCACCGACGCGGCGCGGGCGGCCGATACGGCGCGGGCCACTGACACGGTGGGGGCGGTCGACGCGGTGCGGGCCACCGATACGGTGCGGGTGGGTGACGCGGTCCAGAAGTCCGACACTGGCCGCTCCAAGGCCGATACGGCACAGGAGTCCGGCGCGGCGCGGTCTACGGCCACGGTGCGGTCCACCGACCGGGCGGAGGCGACCGACGCGGCGCGGGCGGCCGAAATCGCGGAGGCGACCGCGACGCCGCTGGCGTCGACGGGCCCCTTCCGGATCGTGGCCGTCACCTCGTGCCCCACCGGGATCGCCCACACCTACATGGCCGCCGAGTCGCTGGAGCGGGCCGCCGCCGAGGCGGGCGTCGAGCTCGTGGTCGAAACCCAGGGCTCCGCCGGATTCGACAAGCTCCCGGCCGCCACGATCGCCGCCGCCGACGCGGTGATCTTCGCGCATGACGTGGAGGTACGGGACAAGGGCCGGTTCGCAGGGAAGCCGACCGTGGACGTCGGGGTGAAGGCGGGCATCAACCGCCCGGCGGAACTGGTCGCCGAGGCACGTGGGAAGGCCGCGCGCGGCGAGACGAGCGCACCGGCCGACGGTACGGAGGACGGCTCGGCCCCGATGGACGCGGGCGCCGCCGCCGGTGACGGTTTCGGCACCCGGCTGCGCAAGTGGCTGATGACCGGCGTGAGTTACATGGTCCCGTTCGTGGCCGCGGGCGGACTGCTGATCGCTCTCGCCTTCGCGATCGGCGGCTACGAGATCGCCGGCGCCACATCGGTGGCCGACCACTTCGTCTGGACCGAGGCGGCCAGCTGGGCGGCGCTGCTCTTCCAGGTCGGCGGCGCCGCGTTCACCTTCCTGGTGCCGGTCCTGGCGGGGTACATCGCCTACGGCATGGCCGACCGGCCCGGTCTGGTCCCCGGCTTCGTCGGTGGGTACATCGCGACCACCATCAAGGCCGGATTCCTCGGCGGCCTCGTCGCGGGTCTGATCGCGGGTGCGGTGGTGATGGCCATCCAGCGGTTCTCGGTGCCCGCCGCGCTGCGCGGCATCATGCCGGTGGTCGTGATTCCGCTGATCTCGTCGGCGATCGTCGGATTCCTGATGTTCGTGGTGATCGGCAAGCCGATCGCCTCCGCGCAGAAGGCCATGACCGACTGGCTCAACAGCCTCTCCGGTGCCAACGCGGTGATCCTCGGCGTGGTCCTGGGCCTGATGATGTGCTTCGACCTGGGCGGCCCGGTAAACAAGGTCGCCTACGCCTTCGCCACGGGCGGTATCGCCGCCTCCGACCCCACCACCGGCAGCCTCAAGATCATGGCCACGGTGATGGCGGCCGGGATGGTCCCGCCGCTGGCGATGGCACTGGCCACCACCGTGCGCGGACGGCTGTTCACCAAGGCGGAGCGGGAGAACGGCAAGGCCGCCTGGGTGCTGGGAGCCTCCTTCATCAGCGAGGGCGCGATCCCCTTCGCCGCGGCGGACCCGCTGCGCGTCATCCCCTCGGCCATGGTGGGCGGCGCGGTCACCGGCGCGCTGTCGATGGCCTTCGACTGCACTCTGCGCGCCCCGCACGGCGGCATCTTCGTGGTCCCGCTGATCGGTCAGCCCTTCCTCTACCTGCTGGCCATCGTGGCGGGCACGGCGGTCTCGGCCGGACTGGTCATCTTCCTCAAGGGGCTCCGGAAGACCGCACGGCCGACGTCCGACACGGCCTCGGCCGCCGGCTCCGTCCCGGGCGCCACCGACGATGAGTCGAAGGTGGCGGTCGCGGTCTGACCGCATCTCAGTCACCCCCCGGCCGGTCAGGCGCCACCGCGCCCGGATCCATGGGCAGGCCGCGCGAGGCGTAGTAGGCGCCGAGCGCGGCCTCGCCGCCCGACCCCAGGGCGGTGGCGATCCGCTGGAAGCGGGCCGACCTCAGATCACCGGCGGTGAACACCCGGGGGTGCTGCCGCGCGGGCGGACAGTATCCGGACCGGTCGGTGACAACGGCCCCTCGCGGGACAGCCGGTGCGCTGCCCAGGTTGAGATATCCGCGGTCGGCCGTGAGGGTGCGCCGCTCGCCCGCCACGGTGAGGGCCTCGGCGGTGAGCGGCCCGCCCCCGGTCGCCAACTCCAGCCTCCGCACCGCCACCAGCTCCACCCGCGGGTCCTGCCCGACCTCCTCCGTCTTGTACGCGTCCTCGGGCGGATGGGCGACCAGGAAGCGGACGTTCAGCTCCGGATGGGCCCGCGCACAGGTGCCCAGCGGCCGGTCCGCGCCCAGGACCAGCACGGTGCGGTCGGCCAGCTCCACCGGATCCGCCTCCCACAGTGGAGGAAGCCCTCGGCCACCGGCACCGCTCAGCCAGTTGGCGTCCCCTGGCCCCAGCGGCCCCACTCCCGTGGCCACGACCGCATAGCGGGCCGTCAGCCGTGTCACCTCCGCATCGACCCTCGTGTACCGCGGCGGGGAGGCGCCCACCGCGACCGTCGTGGGCTCGAGTGTGATCGCCACCTGGTCGTCAAAGGCTTCGACCCGTGCGACACGCCGCCCCAGCTCGACCCGGCAGGGATCGCAGCGCGCCACATCGGACTCGATCGCCGCGGCCAGCCCCGGGCCGGAGCTGAAGCCGAGAACGTTGCGCACCACGGGGATGCGCCGCACTCCACCGCACAGGGCCTGACCAGACTCCACCAGCACCGAGCGCATCCCGACGCTCGCCGCCATCACCGCGGCCGCGCAGCCCGCGGGCCCGCCCCCGACGATCAGCAGATCGGTATCCATGGCCGTCGCCTCCCCCTCATGCCCCGGTCACCCGCTCCCTCATCGCTCGCTCACCCCTCCGCTCCGTACAGCTCGCGGTACGCGGGGAAGACACCACCCGGTCCGTCCACGCCCTCCGCCGCCAGCACCGCCTTGACCACCGCCCGCGTCAGCACATCCGCCCCGGCCGCCAGCACCTCGTTCAGCACGCCGCTCTCCCGGTGCACCCCGAACGCCGGATCCGCGCCCTCCTCGCTGCCCTCCGGCAGCAGCGGGCGATCTGCCGTGGCCAGGGCGAACACGGTGTCCCCGTCGGAGAGCAGATGCACCGGCCGCACCCCCCGCGCGAGACCGTCATGCGCGGTGCCCGCCAGCTTCTGCGCCTGGGCGCGGGTCAGGACGGCGTCGGTGGCGACCACGGCCAGCGTGGTGTTCAACGGAGGCCGCACCGAGGCCGCTTGGCGCCGCTCCGACTCCGCGCGCGCCGCCTCCAGTCTGCGCAGCGCCTCGGCGTGCTCCGCCTCGCCCGGCGGGTGCGGCCCGCCGTCGGCCGACGGCCCGTAAGCCGCTCCGTACAGCGCGCCCGTCCGCGGATCGAGCACCGAGCCCACCGCGTTGACCGCTGCCAGGGCGGCCACCGTGATCCCGGACGGCAGCACCACGGAGGCCGAGCCGATACCACCCTTGAGCCCACCGGCCACCGCGCCTGTACCGGCTCCGACGCCGCCCTGCGCGACCACTGCCCCCGGCTCCGATTCCGCCGCGGCCTCGACCGCCTCCCGGCCCAGCGCCGCTCCCGGCCTGGCCTTCCAGTCCCCGCCCCGGCCCAGGTCGAAGAGAGCCGCGGCCGGAACCACCGGGACGACCTGTGACGGGTCGGGGCCGACCCGGAAGCCGCGGCCCTGCTCCTCCAGCCACTCGGCCACGCCCGAGGCACTGTCAAGACCGAAGGCGCTGCCACCGGTCAGCACCACGGCATCGACACGCTGGACGAGATTGCGCGGGTCGAGGGCGTCGGTCTCCCGGGTGCCGGGGCCGCCGCCCCGCACATCGACGGCGGCGACCGCGCCCGCCGGGGGCGCCAGCACCACGGTGGTGCCGGTCAGCCAGCCGTCGCCGGTGCGCTGGGCATGGCCGACCCGCAGGCCGTGGACGTCCGTCAGCGCGTCGGCCCGTCCGGTACGGGGAGATCCGGGGGTTGTCCCGTCGGTATTCATGGAAGGTATGCGTAGCACGGGACGCCACGGCATGGCCCATGGCATGGTCGGAGAGTGAGGCGCGCGCCGAGCTGCCGGGGATATCTCCAACAGCGGTGCCACGGAGCGGGATCGGGGCCGATGCCCCGTCATATACAGGACGTTCATCAGACGTTGATGACCCACCAGCATTCTGAGCGCTATCCCGTCCGTAACCGCTCGAAAGAAGACCGACGTGCCCCGTACCTCTCGGACGGAGGTGCTCCCCACACTGGCCGCCGACTCCAGGCAGGCCCCCCGGGTGGCCCTCCGCTGGATCAGCGAGCCCGACTGCACCGAGGAGCTCACCCACGCGGAGCTGCTCGACCAGGCTGCCAGGGCCGCGGCCGCCCTCACCCGGCTCGGGGTCCGCGCCGGTGACCGGGTGGCGGTCCATCTGCCCCTGGTGCCCGAGTCCGTGATCGCCACGCTCGCCTGCGGCCGCCTCGACGTCATCCGCGTCAGCCTCCCGGTGGGGCTACGCCCGCATGAACTGCGTGACCGGATAAAACAGGTGGGCGCCAGGGTCGTGGTCACCGCGGACGGTGAGCAGCGCTGCGGCGAGCACAATCCGCTCAAGCAGGTCGTCGACCGGGCGCTGGCCGGCTGTCCTGAGGTGCGGTCGGTGCTGGTGGTGCACCGGCTGGCCCGCCCGGTGTCCTGGAAGACCGGCCGGGACCGGTGGTGGCACGAGGAGCTGGGGCGGTACACCGAACCGCTGCCCCGGCCGTACTCTTGAACCATGAGCACCGCCCCTGCCTCCGGACCGCGCGATCCGGCAGACGCGCTGACCTTCGGTGATCCGCTGACGCAGCAGTCGTCGGACGACACGGACCGCGGGTGGGGCGAGCGGGCCCCTGGCGGCGACGGCGCCGACAGCGCAGCGGATCTGGCGCGGTTCCTCGACGAGAAACCGCCCCACCACCTGTGATGCGCAGCTAGGCGCTGGAGCCGCTGCCGCGCTGGGCCACCAGCTCGTCGCGGATCTCGCGCAGCAGGATGATCTCGGCGGCCTCCACCGCGGCCTGCTCCTCCTCCGCCTTCGCCTCCCGGGCTGCCTTCCGCGCCAGATAGCGCGACATCGGCAGCACCATCAGGAAGTACACCACCGCCGCGGTGATCAGGAAGGTGAGCACGGCCGAGAGCACGGTGCCCCACAGGATGGGGATGCCGTGGACGACCTCGCCCGCCGCGTTCGTCTCGCAGGGTGCCTTCAGACACGAGCGGTACTTCTCGAGGTCCTTTGTGCCGAAGGCCCCGACGATGGGATTGATCAAGCCCTTCACGATGGAGTTCACCACGGCGGTGAAAGCGGCTCCGATGACGACCGCGACAGCCAGGTCGATCACATTGCCGCGCATCAGGAAGGCCTTGAAGCCCTCTATGACGCTCTGCTTCTCCTCGGGCACTTTCTCCTCGCTCAAGCCACAGCCTCTCTTTCGCCGTACCGGTCCTGCCTTTCGCCGCACCGGTCCTGGAGCGGACGGTTCCGCAACCTACACCGGTGCGGACCAGGGGCGAGAGCCCGGGCAGGGCCATCAGGAGGGGCACAGCGTCACCGCCAGCCGGGAGGTGGCCGCCGCACCGGCCAGCGCCGCGGCCGCCGCGCGCGGCACGGTGAGCACCACCAGCGCCCCTCCGTCGTCCGGCGGCTCAGCCCCGTAGAGCCCGCCGTCGTCAGCCGCCTCCTCGTCCGCCCCGGCGGCGTCCGCCGCCCGACCGCCATGAGCTCCGCTCTCGCGGGCCCCGGGCACCTGGGCGACCCGCACCCCGGGCGCGACCACCCGTGCCGCGGCGCCGCGCCCACCGGCCGCCGAAGCAGCGGTCGGCAGGGGCATGGCCAGCACATCCACCCGGTCGCCGGGGTGCAGCAGCTCCACCGCCGCGGCGTCGGCGATCCGGACCGGGGCCGCCACCATGGCGGGCCGCGGGGCACCGCCCCGCCCACCGTCCTCCGAGGAGGGCGCGGGCGTGGGTGCCCCGCCCCCGTGCCCCTGGCCGGGGGGTGCCGCCGCCGCGAGGGCCGCGGCGGTCAGCGCCAGACCCGCCGCCATCGGGCGTCTGCGTCGCCACACCGCCCGCCGCAGCCGATGGCCGCCGTCCCGCCCGACCCGGACCGGGGCGAAGCGGGGAACGGTGCTCAGCGGGGGAGCGGAGCGGGGTAACGCGAGTGCGGGGGACGGATGGGACATGGCACATCACCGCCTGTCGTGACGTTCGTGAAGGGTCCTGAGCTTCCGGTCCCCTCACGATGCCTGCCCTCGCCCGAACCCGCTCGGGCCTGTGGACGGCCCAGCGGCCTGTGCATAACTCGGCCACCCGTTCGAGCGACGACTCACCTCCAGGCCCGCCCAAGCTCACCCCCGGGCCCGCCCGAGCCCACCTCAAGCGCACACCAGGCCCCGTGCCAACCCGAGCCCGGCGCCCTACGGCAGTTCGATCCCCAGGTCCCAGCCGTCATGGGCGTGGATGCACAGACAGTCCCGCTCGGAGCTCTCCGGCAGCTTGGCCACCGCGTCGAAGAGCACCTCGCGCAGCCGCCCCACGTTCTCGCCGAACACCTTCAGCACCTCGGTGTGGGTGACCCCCTCACCCGTCTCCACGCCCGCGTCCAGATCGGTCACCAGCGACAACGACGTGTAGCAGAGCCCCAGTTCACGGGCGAGCACGGCCTCCGGATGGCCGGTCATCCCCACCACCGACCAGCCCTGCGCCGCATGCCAGCGTGATTCCGCCCGGGTGGAGAAGCGCGGCCCCTCGATCACGCACATCGTCCCGCCGTCCACCGGCTCCCAGGTGCGGGCGCGCGCCGCCTCGACGGCGGCCTTCCGCCCCACCGGGCAGTACGGGTCGGCGAAGGTCGTATGCACCACGTTCGGGATCCGGCCGTCCGAAAGCGGTTCACCGTCGAAGTAGGTCTGGACGCGCCCCTTCGTACGGTCCACCAACTGGTCCGGCACCAGCAGCGTCCCCGGTCCGTACTCCGGCCGCAGCCCGCCCACCGCGCACGGTCCGAACACCTGCCGCACACCGAGCGAGCGCAGGGCCCACAGGTTGGCGCGGTAGTTGATCCGGTGCGGCGGCAGATGGTGCTTGCGGCCGTGGCGGGGGAGGAAGGCGACCTGCCGTCCCGCCACGTCGCCGACGAAGAGTGCGTCGCTCGGCGCCCCATAGGGAGTCTCGACGGTGATCTCGGTCACATCGTCGAGGAACGAGTAGAACCCCGAACCCCCGATGACCCCTATGTCTGCTTGCCTGTTGCTGGTCTCGACCATGCGATCACCCTAGCCAGCGGCGTCCGCCGGTACGACACCCCGCCGTCTCCCGTACCGCCCCGCGCCCAGCACCCCGCCGTCTCCCGTGCGACCCGACGCACGACACCCCGCCGTCCCGGAGACGGCGGGGTGTCGCGAAGAAGGAGTCAGGCGGCCGAGGACGCGCTGCTCGACGAGGAGCTCGACGAACCGGACGACGAAGAAGTCGACGTCGAGGACGACGAGCCCGACCCGGACGACGAGTCCGAGGACGACGACGAGTCCGAGGACGAGCTGCCGCTGTCGGTCTTCGCCGCGGGCTTCGTGGCGGCGCCGCTCGCGCTGCTGGTGGAGGAGCGGCTGTCGTTCCGGTAGAAGCCGGAGCCCTTGAAGACAATGCCGACCGCCGAGAACACCTTCTTCAGACGTCCCTGGCAGCTGGGGCACTCGGTGAGCGCGTCGTCGGTGAACTTCTGCACCGCCTCGAGGCCCTCGCCGCACGCGGTGCACTGGTACTGGTAGGTCGGCACGTACTTCCTCCTGGCACTCTCACTCAATGAGTGCTAACGACGCTCCATAGTGCAGTATTCCGGCCCATCAGTCCACTGGCTCGGGCCATACGGTGATCGATCCCACGCGCCCCCGCCCCCGGCCGATTCCTCTTCCGTCAGCCGCCCGTCCCCAGCCAGCCCGCCAGTTTGCCGCCGCGGCCCACCGCCCGCAGCCGCTTCTCCGCCGCGTCCCGCACCGGGTCCGTGGCCACCACCAGCAGTTCGTCGCCGCGCCGCAGTGCCGTCGAGGGCAGGGGCACAAAGCTGGTCTTGTCCCGGACGACCAGGGTGACCGCGGCCCCGGGCGGCAGCCGCAGCTCGCCGATCTCGACCCCGTGCATCTTGGAGTCCCCGGGGATGGTGACCGACAGCAGGTGGCCGCGCAGCCGCTCCAGCGGCGCCGACTCGATCCCGAGGTCCGACGCCTCGTCCGGTCCGCCCAGGTGCAGCCGGGTGGCCAGCCAGGGCAGCGTCGGCCCCTGGACCAGGGTGTAGATGATCACCAGCACAAAGACGATGTTGAAGATCCGGCGGCTGTCGGGCACCTCGCTGACCACCGGGATGGTCGCCAGCACAATGGGCACCGCGCCGCGCAGTCCGGCCCAGGACAGCAGCGCCTTCTCCCGCCACGGCACCCGGAACGGCGCCGTGCTGACCAGGACCGACACCGGCCGGGCGACCACCGTCAGCACCAGCCCCACGACCACCGCCGGCCAGATGTCATCGGCCAGCTCGTGCGGTGTCACCAGCAGGCCGAGCAGGACGAACATGCCGATCTGGGCGATCCAGCCCAGCCCCTCGGCGAAGCCGCGCGTCGCCGGCCAGTGCGGCAGCCGGGCGTTGCCCAGGACGAGCGAGGCGAGATAGACGGCGAGGAAACCGGAGCCGTGCGCCAGCGCGCCCGCCGCGTAGGCGATCACGGCGATGGCGATCACCGCGATCGGGTAGAGGCCGGAGGCGGGCAGTGCCACGTGCCGCAGGCTGTACGCGCCGAGCCAGCCGATCGCGAGCCCGACCACCGCCCCGATCGCCAGCTCCAGGGCGATCTCGCCCATCAGGACGTACCAGGAGTCGATGGCGCCGTGGGCGGAGAAGGCGACCACAAGGATCACCACCGGGGCGTCGTTGAACCCCGACTCGGCCTCCAGGGCGCCCGTGAGCCTCTTGGGCAGCGGCACCTTGCGCAGTACCGAGAAGACCGCCGCCGCGTCCGTGGACGACACCACCGCGCCGATGATCAGCGCCTGCCGCCAGTCCAGTCCCACTACGTAGTGCGCGGCCGCCGCGGTGACCCCCACGCTCACCGCGACGCCGACGGTGGACAGTGCCGCCGCCGTCGGCAGGGCGGGCTTGATCTCCCGCCACTTCGTGCCGAGACCGCCCTCGGTAAGGATCACGACCAGGGCGGCATAGCCGAGGATCTGCGTCAGCTCGGCGTCGTCGAATTTGATCCCGATACCGTCCTGGCCGATGGCCACGCCGATCCCGAGATAGATCAGCAGGGTGGGCAGGCCGCTGCGGGAGGAGATCCTTACGGCCGCCACCGCGATGAGGAGGACGAGCGAGCAGACCAGCAGCAGTTCATTGAGGTGGTGAACAGTCAGGGGCCGAACCTTTCTCGCGGGAGCGGCAGGGGTCGCGTCAGCGGCGCCCGGCCGACCGGAACTTCATTGCCTTACCTAACATTTTACGGGTTCTTGACGCGCGCCTCCCGTGCGGGTGGTGAGCCGGGCGGTAATGACCCGGCCCGTCGGCCGGTGCTCGGCCTCAGCCCTGACTCCGCGTAGGGGAGGAGTCAGCGCTGCGCCTATGGTTGCTCCAGCACTCCAGGACCACCCTGCCCCTCGAAGGACAGCGATGCCCGCCAACAAGACCGGCTCTTCTCCCAAAAAGAAGAAGAGTCGACGCCTCCGCCTGATCGTGATCGCAGTAGTGCTGCTGCTCGTCGGAGGCGTCGGCTATGGCACGTACTGGAGCATCAGTACCGTGCGTGCCTCGTTCCCGGAGACCACGGGGTCGCTTCAGCTGAAGGGGCTCTCGGGGCCCGTCCAGGTCAAACGGGACGGCTACGGGATACCTCAGATCTACGCCAGCACTCCCGAGGATCTGTTCCGCGCCCAGGGGTTCGTCCAGGCCCAGGACCGCTTCTGGGAGATGGACGTCCGCCGGCATATGACCTCCGGCAGACTTTCGGAGATGTTCGGTTCCGGCCAGGTGGAGACCGACGCGTTCCTGCGCACCATGGGCTGGCACCGGGTGGCCAAGAAGGAGTACGACACCAAGCTGTCGCCCGCCACCAAGAAGTATCTGCGGTCCTACTCCGACGGGGTCAACGCGTACCTCAAGGACCACTCGGGCAAGGAACTGTCCGTCGAATACGCGGCCCTGGACTTCAAGAACGAGGGCTACAAGCCGGAGAAGTGGAGCCCGGTCGACTCGGTCGCCTGGCTCAAGGCGATGGCCTGGGACCTGCGCGGCAATATGCAGGACGAGGTGGACCGCGCACTGGCGTCCAGCAGGCTGGACCCGGACCAGATAGAGGACCTGTACCCGTCGTATCCGTACGACCGGAACAAGCCGATCGTCCAGGACGGCGCGCTCGACCGGGCCACCGACAGGTTCGACCCCAAGGCGACCTCCACGGAGACCACCGGGAGCGGTACCGGCACAGCGCCCGGCGCCGGGAGCGCCGCGCAGGGCCTCCAGACCGGGCTCTCCTCGCTCTCCAAGACCCTGGACAAGATCCCGGCCCTGCTGGGTCCGAACGGCACCGGTATCGGCTCCAACTCCTGGGTGATCGACGGCAAGCACACGACCACCGGTAAGCCGCTGCTGGCCAACGATCCGCACCTCGCCCCACAGCTGCCGTCCGTCTGGTACCAGATGGGCCTGCACTGCAAGAAGGTCAGCAGCGCCTGCCCGTACGACACGGCGGGCTTCACCTTCTCGGGCATGCCGGGCGTGGTCATAGGTCATAACCAGAACATCAGCTGGGGCATGACCAACCTGGGCGCCGACGTCAGCGACCTCTACCTGGAGAAGGTCACGTCGGACAGCTACCTCTACGACGGCAAGCAGGTCCCCTTCACCACCCGGGACGAGACCATCAAGGTCGCGGGCGGTAAGAGCCGCACCATCACCGTCCGCACCAGCAACAACGGACCGATCGTCTCCGACCGCGACGACGAGCTCACCGAGGTCGGGAGAAACGCCCCGGTGGGCCGCGGAGGCGACGGTGTGGCCCCCGACCGCGGCGACGGCTACGCGGTGGCCCTGAAGTGGACCGCGCTGTCCCCGTCCAACAGTATGGACGCCGTCTTCGGGCTCAACACCGCCCGGAACTTCACCGACTTCCGCAAGGCCGCCCGTGACTTCGCGGTGCCCTCGCAGAACCTGATCTACGCCGACACCAAGGGCAATATCGGCTACCAGGCGCCCGGCAAGATCCCGGTGCGCGCCAAGGGCGACGGCCGCTACCCGGCGCCCGGCTGGGACTCGCGCTACAAGTGGAGCAAGTACGTTCCGCAGTCGGCGCTGCCCTGGGAGCTCAATCCCGAGCGCGGCTATATCGTCACCGCCAACCAGGCCGTCATCGACAAGAGGAAGTACCCCTACCTGCTGACGGAGGACTGGGGTTACGGCGCGCGCAGCCAGCGCATCAGCGATCTGATCGAGTCCAAGATCAAGGACGGCGGCAAGGTCTCCACCGAGGACATGCAGTCCATGCAGATGGACGACAGCAGTGAGATCGCCAAGCTGCTGACTCCCTATCTGCTGAAGATCGACATCAAGGACGAGTACGTCGGCGAGGCCCAGAAGCTGCTGGAGGGCTGGGACTACACCCAGGACTCCGACTCGGCCGCCGCCGCGTACTTCAACGCCGTCTGGCGCAACACCCTGATGCTCGCCTTCGGCAACAAGCTCCCCAAGGAGCTCCGGGTCAAGGGACAGTGCATGCGGGTGCGCCCGGCCGACGACTCCGGTCCGGCCGAGGATCTGGACGGCAACACCCGGCTGGTGCGCGAGTGCGGCACCCGCGACCCGGACATGGCCCAGCCCGACGGCGGCGACCGCTGGTACGAGGTGGTGCGCAAGCTCCTCAAGGAGCCGCGCAACGATTGGTGGAAGTCGCCGGGCTCCCGGCTCGACCCCGGTTCGCACAACCGTGACGAGCTGCTGAAGAACGCCATGAAGGACGCGCGCTCGGAGCTCACCGCCAAGCTGGGCAAGGACATCAACAGCTGGAGCTGGGGCCGGCTGCACCGGCTGACGCTGAAGAACCAGACCCTCGGCACCGAGGGCCCCGGCGTGGTGCAGTGGCTGCTCAACCGTGGCCCATGGAACCTCGGCGGCGGCGAGGCCGCGGTCAACGCCACCGGCTGGAACGCGGCGGGCGGCTACGGCGTCACCTGGGTCCCGTCGATGCGGATGGTCGTCAACCTGGACAACCTCGACAAGTCACGCTGGATCAACCTCACCGGTGCCTCCGGCCACGCCTACCACGCCCACTACACGGACCAGACCGAGAAGTGGGCCAAGGGCGAGCTGTTGCCCTGGGCGTTCAGCAAGAGCGCCGTGGACAAGCAGACCGACGACGAGCTGGCGCTGACCCCCTGAGGCGTCCGGTGGCCGCTCTCACGGCGTCCGCGCCGTCATCGCGGCCTCCGGCCCCGCCGACCCTCCCGGCCCCGCCGAGAGACGCCTCCGGGCGTCCCTCAGCGGGGCCGCGGTGTGAAGCGGTGCAGCCCCGAGGGCGTCACCGCCGCGTGCACCGGGCGGTCGTGGGCCTCCTCGGGGACCTCCTCCAGCAGCTCGCCGTCGTGGAGCAGCACCACCAGCGCCGGATCCGCCCCCGCGCGCGCCAGCCGCTCCAGCACCCGGTCGTACGAGCCGCCGCCGCGGCCCAGCCGCATGCCGCGCCGGTCCACCGCGAGCCCGGGGAGCAGTACGGCGTCCGCTCCGGTCACCGCCTCCGGTCCGAGCCGCGGCCCGACCGGCTCCAGCAGTCCGCGCCGGGCGGGCGCCAGCTGCTGCGGCCCCTCGTCCTCGCCCCAGTCGAGATCGTTGTCGGCCAGCAGGACCGGCAGCAGCACCCGTACGCCCCGGGCGCGCAGCGCCTCGCGCAGGGCGTGCGTACCGGGCTCGCTGCCCAGGGAGACATAGGCGGCCACCGTGCCCGCGTCCGCCAGCTCCGGGAGCTCCAGCGCACGACACGCCAGGGCGGCCGCGGCCGCCTCGATGTCATCCGCGGTCAACCTGGATCTCACCGCCAGGAGACGCCGGCGCAACTCGCGCTTACTACCGTCGGTCGTGATCACTGAGTGCACAAACTTCCTGTCTCATGTCATATTCACTGAATCCTCATCATCCGCCTCAAAGGCACCAGATAGGGTTCTGTACATGACTCAATCGCGTACTCGGATCAGCAAGGCTGTCATCCCCGCCGCGGGACTGGGCACCCGCTTTCTTCCGGCCACCAAGGCCACCCCCAAGGAGATGCTGCCGGTCGTCGACAAGCCGGCGATCCAGTACGTCGTCGAGGAAGCCGTCACCGCCGGTCTCTCCGACGTCCTCATGATCACCGGCCGTAACAAGCGGCCGCTGGAGGACCACTTCGACCGCAACTATGAGCTCGAGGAGACCCTGACGCGCAAGGGGGACGAAACCCGTCTCGCCCGCGTCCAGGAGTCCAGCGATCTCGCGACCATGCACTATGTGCGCCAGGGCGACCCCAGGGGTCTTGGCCACGCGGTGCTGTGTGCCGCTCCGCACGTCGGTGACCAGCCCTTTGCCGTCCTCCTCGGCGACGATCTCATCGATGCCCGTGACCCGCTGCTGTCCCGCATGGTGGAGGTGCAGGAGCAGCACGGCGGCAGCGTCATCGCCCTGATGGAGGTGGATCCCGCCCAGATTCACCTCTACGGCTGCGCCGCCGTCAAGCCGACCGTCGACGAGGGGGTCGTCCAGGTCACCGGTCTGGTGGAGAAGCCGGACCGCGCCGACGCGCCCAGCAACTACGCCGTCATCGGCCGCTACGTGCTGGACCCGGCCGTCTTCGACGTGCTCCGCAGGACCGAGCCGGGGCGCGGTGGCGAGATCCAGCTCACCGACGCCCTCCAGGCGCTGGCCGCCGATTCCGACCTCGGCGGCCCGGTCCATGGTGTGATCTTCAAGGGCCGTCGGTACGACACAGGAGACCGTGGGGACTATCTGCGTGCCATTGTCAGACTCGCGTGCGAACGTGAAGACCTGGGCCCGGACTTCCGGGACTGGCTTCGCAGTTACGTCACCGAGGAGATGTAGCACCTTGAGCAGCACCGCAGCACGGGCCACCGAGCAGCGCCCGGACGAGGACCGTGTCTGGACGGTGTCCGAGCACCTCGACGACATCCTCGGGCACATCCATCCGCTGGAGCCCATCGAGCTGCAACTGCTCGACGCCCAGGGCTGTGTCCTGGTCGAGGACATCACCGTCCCCGTCGCCCTCCCGCCCTTCGACAACAGCTCCATGGACGGCTACGCCGTGCGGACCGCTGATGTCGCGGCGGCCACGAGGGATCACCCTGCGGTGCTCACCGTCATCGGCGACATCGCGGCGGGCAGCGGTGAGCTGCCCGCCGTGGGTCCCGGTGAGGCCGCCCGGATCATGACCGGCGCTCCCATGCCGCCCGGCGGCCAGGCCGTGGTCCCCGTGGAGTGGACCGACGGCGGCTTGGACAACGGGCCGGTCACCTCTATGCGGGCGCGGGGTGACGGGCCGGACGGCGGCAGCGGCAGGGTGCGGGTCTACCGCCCGGCCGAGGAAGGCCAGCATGTGCGCACCCGGGGCAGCGACGCGGGCGCGGGCGAGCTGGCGCTGCACGCCGGCACCGTCCTCGGGCCGCCGCAGATCGGGCTGCTGGCCGCCGTCGGCCGCGCCACCGTCAAGGTCCGCCCGCGGCCGCGGGTCGTGGTGCTGTCCACCGGCAGCGAGCTGGTCCAGCCCGGCGAGGAGGTGGGCCCCGGCCGTATCCACGACTCCAACAGCTACCAGCTCACCGCCGCCGCCCGGGACGCCGGTGCCATCGCCTACCGGGTCGGCGCCGTCGCCGATGACGCGGCCACCCTCCGCTCCGCCGTCGAGGACCAGTTGGTGCGCGCCGACATCGTCGTCACCAGCGGCGGCGTCAGCGTCGGCGCGTACGACGTGGTGAAGGAGGCGATGCACGAGGTCCGGTTCCGCAAGCTGGCGATGCAGCCCGGTAAGCCCCAGGGCTTCGGCCGCGTCGGCCCGGACGCCACCCCGCTGCTCGCCCTCCCCGGGAATCCGGTGAGTTCGTATGTCTCCTTCGAGCTGTTCGTGCGGCCGGTGATCCGCACCATGCTCGGTGGCGGCGGGGTCCACCGGCCCGTCCTGCGGGCGGTGTGCCCCGGGGGCGTCGAGTCCTCCCCTGAGGGCAGGCGTCAGTTCCTGCGCGGCTGGTACGAGCCGTCGGCGGGGGAGGAGCCGGGCACCGTCACCCCTGTGGGCGGTGCTTCATCCCATCTGATCAAGGCCATGGCCCAGGCCAATGCGCTGATCGTGGTCCCTGAGGAGGCCACCGCGGTGGCCCCCGGCGCCGAAGTGGACGTCCTCCTGCTCACCTAGGACGTCGTCACGGCGGGTACGGTGTCGTCCCACAGGAGCCGCGCGGCCCGGACCGGGAGAACGATGAGCAGCGCCCAGGACCATCTCACCCACCTCGACCAAGCGGGCGCAGCGCGCATGGTCGACGTCTCGGCCAAGGACGTCACCGCGCGCACCGCCCGCGCCAGTGGCCGTGTGCTCGTGGCGCCCCGCGTGGTCGAACTGCTGCGGGGCGAGGGCGTACCCAAGGGCGACGCCCTCGCGACGGCCCGGATCGCGGGCATCATGGGCGCCAAGCGCACCCCCGACCTCATCCCGCTCTGCCATCCGCTCGCCGTGTCCGGCGTGACGGTGGACCTCACGGTCGCCGACGACGCGGTCGAGATCACCGCCACGGTGAAGACCACCGACCGCACGGGCGTGGAGATGGAGGCCCTTACGGCCGTCTCCGTGGCCGCGCTGACGGTGGTCGACATGGTCAAGGCCGTCGACAAGGGCGCCGTGGTCACCGACATCCGGGTCGAGGAGAAGACGGGTGGCAAGTCCGGCGACTGGAGCCGGACATGACCGGCGCGCCCACGCCGCACCGCCGCGCCCTGGTCGTCACCGCCTCCAACCGCGCCGCCGCCGGGGTCTATGCCGACAAGGGCGGTCCACTGATCGCCGAGGGGCTGGCCGGGCTGGGGTTCGCGGTGGACGGCCCGCGGGTGGTGCCCGACGGTGAACCGGTGGAGGCGGCGCTGCGGGAGGCGGTGGCCGCCGGGTACGACGTGGTCGTCACCACCGGCGGCACCGGACTCACCCCCACCGACCGCACCCCCGAGGCCACCCGCGCCGTACTGGACCGTGAGGTCCCCGGAATCGCGGAGGCGATCCGCGCCGAGGGGCTCGCCAAGGTGCCCACGGCGGCGCTCTCCCGGGGGCTCGCCGGGGTCGCCGGGACGACGCTGGTGGTCAACCTCCCCGGCTCCACCGGAGGAGTGCGCGACGGGCTCGCGGTACTCGGCCGCGTCCTGGTGCACGCCGTCGACCAGATCCACGGCGGTGACCACCCCAGACCCGTCGAGTCCGCCGGTCCCGCCGAGTCCACCGGTCAGGCCGGTCCCGCCGGGAGCCCGCGCTGAACGCCCCCTGGCCGGTGGTGCTGGCCGACGGCGATACGGTCCTCCGCCCGATAAGACTGCGCGACCAGCGCGCCTGGCGTGAGGTCAATCAGCGCAACCGGGAGTGGCTGCGGCCCTGGGAGGCCACCATCCCGCCGCCCCCGCCGGGCGGCCCGGTCACCCACCGGCCCACCTACCGGCAGATGGTCCGCCATCTGCGCGCCGAGGCGCACGCCGGGCGGATGCTGCCGTTCGTCATCGAGCACCGGGGGCGGCTGGCGGGGCAGTTGACGGTCGCAGGGATCACCTGGGGCTCGATGTGCTCGGGCCATGTCGGCTACTGGGTCGACGAGGCGGTGGCCGGACGCGGGGTGATGCCGACGGCCGTGGCCCTCGCCGCCGACCACTGCTTCCGCACCATCGGACTGCACCGGATCGAGGTCTGTATCCGCCCGGAGAACATGCCCAGCCGTCGGGTGGTGGAGAAACTCGGATTCCGCGAGGAGGGGCTCCGGCCCCGCTATCTCCACATCGACGGGGCATGGCGCGACCACCTGGTCTTCGCCCTCACCGTCGAGGAACTGTCCGAAGGCTTGCTGGCGCGCTGGCACCGGACCCGACCAGGCGCATCACAGAAATAAAAAATCTGTTCGAATTAAGCTCGTACATTTCCGGTCCGGTCATCTCATCAATCACAAAAAACTTTTGAGATATCAGCCAGATCGTGCGACACACCGCGCCAATTGGCGGATGGCCTCATGCGGACCCCTCTACCGTGTGAGCGTGAGCAGCAGTGGCCTCATCTACGCAGTCATCGTCGGGGCCTGGGCCGCCTATTTGGTGCCGATGTGGCTTCGGAGGCAGGACGAGCTGAATGAGGCCCGTCCGACGGAACGCTTCAGCACCGCCATCCGGCTGCTGTCCGGACGGGCGGGCATGGAGCGCCGTTACGCCAAGGGGCTGGAGGACGAGCGCCGGAGGGGCCCGGAGGACCCGGCGGAGCGCGCCGCCGAGGACGTGGACGCCCCCGAGGCCGGGGGCGGCGCGGCCGAGCCGGAGCGCTTCACGGTCGACCCGGACGCGCTGACCGACGCGATCGACGTCCGGGTCTTCGCCGACCCCGTGACCTTGCGCGCACCCGTTCCCACGGCCGTCGCGGCGTCGTCCGCCGAGCCCACCGCCCCGTCGGGCGCGAAGGCCGGACGCGGTGAGTCCGCCCTCGACCGTGGACGGCGCGCGCGTGTGCTCGCGCGCCGCCGCCGCACCACCGTGATCCTCTTTGTCGTCTTCACCCTGGGCGCGATCGTGGCGGCGGTCGGCGGACTGGCCTTCCTGTGGGCCCCGGCCATCCCGGCCATACTGCTCAGCGCGTACATCGGCTACCTGCGCAGCCAGGAGCGCCGCCGCTTCACCTTCACCATGGACCAGCGCCGCGCCGAGCAGGCCGCACAGCGCCTGCGTGAGCGCCGCCCGCGCCCCCACGCCTCCGACGCCGCCGCGTCCGACGGGGCCGGGCCCGCCGATCCCCCCGCCCCCGACGAGGCCGAGCCCGCCGCGCCGCGGGCGGCCTCCGCCCGCGCGGCGGGGCGCCGGGCGCTGGTCGAGCAGACCGACCACGCGGAGTGGGTGGACCAGGAGCGCGAGCGGGAGCGCGGCCCGGCCGCCGGAGACGGCTGGGAGCCGGTCCCGGTGCCGCTGCCGACCTATGTCACCGCGCCGGTCGCCCCGCGCGCCACCGGCAGCGTCGACCTGGCCGCCCCCGACGCCTGGAGCTCCGCGCGCTCCAGCACCGTCGAGCCCGCCCAGGACCCCGCCCCGGCCCCGTCCGCGGAGCCCGCCCCCACCCGCGGGCGCCCGGCGTCCCCCTCCCGCCGCCCCCGCGAAAGCGGTCGCACCCCGCTCTTCGACCAGTACGCGGACGAGGACCGGCCCCGTGCCGCCAACGAGTGATGTGCACTCCACTGACCAGCGCGGAACGGATTTCCGAGCACCCCGCGCGGGATGCTAGAGTTTCACTCGTTGCAAGGGCCTGTGGCGCAGACTGGTAGCGCACCTCGTTCGCATCGAGGGGGTCAGGGGTTCAAATCCCCTCAGGTCCACCAGCGCAACTGACAGAATCCCGCCCGGTCTCCGTGACCGGGCGGGATTTTTGTGTGTGGACGGGCGGGGGAAATAGGGTCGTTGTCCGGAGGGGCAGGGGCCTAGCGTGCGGGCATGCTCACTTCAGCTCTTGCGTTCGCCAGTGTCGCCGCGCTGATCAATATCACTCCGGGTCTGGACACCCTGCTGGTGTTGCGGACCTCCGTGTCCCAGGGGCGCTCCGCCGGGCTCGTCTCCGCACTCGGGATCCTCACCGGATGTGTGGTGTGGGGGATCGCGACCGCCGTCGGGCTCACCGCGTTGCTGACCGCCTCACGGGTGGCGTACGACGCCCTGCGGATCGCGGGTGCCGCGTATCTCGTGTGGCTCGGGGCGTCGGCGTTGTGGCGGTCGAGGCGCGGCGGGTGGGACGAGGGCGCGCCTGAGGTGGAGGTGGAGACGCGGGGGCGGTGGGCCGCGTTCCGGGCGGGGCTGGGCACCAATCTGCTCAACCCCAAGGCCGGGGTGTTCTATATGAGCCTGATTCCGCAGTTCACCCCGGACGGGGAGTCCGTGTTCACCATGACGCTGCTGCTCACGGCCATCGGCATGGTCGAGTTGGCGATCTGGTACTGGGTGGTCTCGGGTGCCGCCGCCGCGCTGGCGGACCGGCTTCGTCGGCCCGCGTTCCGGCGGCGGATGGAGCAGGTCAGCGGGGTCGCCTTCGTCGGCTTCGCCGCCAACCTGCTGGCTGACGGAGGGAGGACCGCCTGACCCTGTGTCAGGTGAGTGGCTTCTCCGGGGTGTTCGGGGTGTTCGGGGTGGTCAGGCTGTTCGGGGTGTGAGCCAGGTGTGGACGGCGGCCGTGTCGGTGAAGAAGTTCGGGCCCCGGGAACCGCAGGGCTTGCCCGCGGTCTCCATGCCGAAGCTGAAGACGCCCACCACCTCTCGTCTGCCGTGCCGCCGGGCCACCAGCGGGCTCCCGCTGTCACCGGTACAGGCCACGGCGTGCCCGCGGCCGCAGAGGACGGGTGTGCCGTCCACCGGGGCCGGGGTGGCGGGGGCGCAGGAGGCGTCCGGCCGGAGCCGGTAGGTGCCGCGGCGCAGGACGTCACCGCGGGTGTCGGGACTGGTGAGGCCGTGGCCGTACAGGGTCGCGGAGGCGCCGGGGGACGGTGCCGTACGGGCGACGGGGAGCGTGGGCACCTCGCGTACCGGGCGGTCGAGGGTGACCACCGCGATGTCGTACGCCGCGCTGGAGGCCGCGGGGTTGCCGGGGTCCTGTGGGGAGGGCAGCAGCCGGTAGCGGGGATGGATGTCGACCTCCGCGATCCCCGCCACCCGGCCGGGATTCCCCGAGAGCACCCGTGCGCCGATGTGGTACTCGCCGCTCCGCGGCAGATCGTCGACGGTGAGGCAGTGCGCGGCGGTGAGCACCTTGGTGGGCGCGATCAACGCGCCGCCGCACGAGGCGCGGCGGAGCAGCGGACCGTCGCCCTTGACCGCGAGGGTGGCCGTCCATGGCGCCTCACGGTCGTCGTGGACCGGCTCCCCGCCCGCGACGGCCTGCGCAGCGGTGGCGGGGAGGAGGACCGCGGTGGCCGCCGCGGTGAGCAGGGAGCCCATCGCCGCGGCTGTGCGCCGGACGCGGTGGCGGCCCCGCCGGTGCTCGGGGCTGTTGTCGTTGCGGTCGTTCAGCATCCGCCCAGCGTCGCGGTGTTGAGGTCACCGTGCCTCCGGGGCGGACCCTGGAACGACCCTGAGACCGGGCCCCGACTCCTTTCGGGGGGAGCGCCCCCAGGGGTCGTGGCGTGGCTTGATCTCGGCCTTACCGTTCAGCCGTTCGATGTCATGAAATCGTGCGGAGGGCGTTCTTGTTGTGTGCGGGCCGTGGGACAGATGAGGGTTCCGGGCGGGGACCCAGGCATAGTAGATGCCTGCTCCAGTCGGTGGGCCATGGCGGGAAACCGCCGCACCACCACCACGGCAACGCTCAGCAGAACACAGCACAACGCAGCACAACACAGGGGGATAGGGCTTCATGCCACTCATACGACGCTCGGCCGTGGCGGCCGCCGCCGTGACCGCGCTGCTCGCGGTCTCCGCCGCGGCCTGTGGACCGGGTGACGACAAGGCCGGCGCCGATACCAGCGCCTCGAAATCCAGCGGGGATCAGCAGGCCAAGGACGGGATCGAGCTGCCCGACGGCGTCCCGACCAGCCTGGAGGATCTGAAGCAGTGGAAGGAGGGCGGCTGGAAGGACTGGGACGACTGGGCGCGCAAGGCGTCCGAATTCGCCAATCCCGTCATCAAGAACTTCTGGCAGCCGTCCCGGATGGCCAAGGCGGAGGACGCGCCGCACACCGCCGCCGCGCAGACCACGGGCCAGAACGACGCGGCCACCGATCCCGAGCCGCCCGCGGTTCCGGCCAAGCAGGTCTCGCGGCCGTACCACCAGAACATGGCGCCCGTCGGGAGGGTGTTCTTCGACAGCCCCAAGGGGCCGATGGTGTGCTCCGGCACGGTCGTCCAGGACCCGGCCCACCCGGGCAAGTCCAATCTGGTGTGGACCGCGGGCCACTGTGTGCACGCCGGTAAGAAGGGCGGCTGGATGCGCAACATCGTGTTCGTGCCGTCGTACAACGACAAGGGGCTTTCCGCGCGGAACGCGCAGAGCGCCGCGCAGCGGGACGTCAGCCCGTACGGCGTGTGGTGGGCCGACTGGTCGCAGACCTCGTCGCAGTGGATCGACACCGGCGGTGAGACCGGCGGGGTCAGCTCCTCTTACGACTTCGCGGTGCTGCACCTGAAGCCGGAGAACGGCGGCGGCAAGTCGCTCGAGGAGACGGTCGGGGCCGCGGTGCCGGTGTGGTTCGGGGCGCCCTCGGCGAACCGCGTCAGCTCGATCGGGGCGTACGGCTATCCGGCGGCGCCGCCGTACGATGGGGCGAAGATGTTCAACTGCACGAGCCGCCCGGGCCGGCTGTCGTTCTCGCCCACCGCGCCGACGATGTACCGGATCGGCTGCTCGATGACCGGCGGCACCTCCGGCGGTGGCTGGTTCGTGAACCGCGGCGGCAAGACGGTGCTGGTGTCCAACAGCTCCATCAGCTCCTACGGGCACACCTGGCTCGCGGGGCCGCACCTGGGCACCGAGGCGAAGGGCGTCTTCGACGCCATCAGCAAGAAGTACGCCGGGAAGCGGTAGACACCGCACCACACCGAAGAGGGCCCGCTCCGGAGCCGGGGCGGGCCCTGCTGTCAGCGGGCACCGGCGCGCGGCGCACGGTGCGCGTCCCCGTCCTCGCCGTCAGCGGCCAGGAGCTTGCCGAAGCAGCGGCTGCTCTCATGGAAGCGGTAGACACCGAACTTCGGAATCGGCGCATAGCCGGACGAGGTGTACAGCGCGATGGCCTCGGGCTGTCTGGTGCCGGTCTCCATGATGATCCGTCGCCGTCCCGCCGCGCGGGCGCTGTCCTCCAGGGTGGCGAGCAGCAGCCGGGCCAGACCGCGGCCGCGCGCCGCCCGGACCACAAACATCCGCTTGACCTCGGCGTCGCCGTCCGCGTGGCCCTCCTCGTCGCGGTCCCGGCACCGCCAGCCGCCACTGGCGATCGGAGTGCCGTCGGGGTCGTAGGCGATCAGGTAGAGGCCGTGCGGCGGGGCGAAGTCGGCGGCGTCCACAGGGCTCACGTCCCCCTCGCCGTAGCGCTCCGCGTACTCCGCCTGTACCTGGCGATTGAGCGCGATGGCGTCAGGGTGGTCATAGCCAACAGTCCGGATATTCATGCGGAGGATCGTACGTCTATGCGGCGATGGCGGACAGCGGATTTTTCTGTCGTATCGTGCCGTGGTGCTCACCGTGACGACCGTGAATGTGAACGGGCTGCGCGCCGCGGCCAAGAAGGGCTTCGTGCCCTGGCTCGACGGCACCGCGGCCGATGTGGTCTGCCTCCAGGAGGTCCGGGCCGAACCTTATGAGCTGCCCGACTCCGTCCGGGAGCCGGACGGCTGGCATGTGGTGCACGCCCCGGCCGCGGCCAAGGGCCGGGCGGGGGTGTCGGTGTTCGCGCGGCGTGAGCTCGAGGCGGTGCGCGTCGGCTTCGGGTCCGCGGAGTTCGACGGCAGCGGCCGCTACGTGGAGGTCGATCTGCCGGGTGTCACCGTCGGCAGCCTCTATCTGCCCTCGGGTGAGGTGGGCACCGAGCGGCAGGACGAGAAGGAGCGCTTCATGGCGGAGTTTCTTCCGTATCTGACGGAGCTCCGCGGGCGGGCGGCGGCCGATGGCCGGGAGGCGCTGGTGTGCGGCGACTGGAACATCGCCCATCAGGAGGCCGACCTGAAGAACTGGAAGGCCAACCAGAAGAAGTCGGGCTTCCTGCCGGAGGAGCGCGCCTGGCTGTCACGCGTGCTGGACGAGGCGGAGTACGCGGATGTGGTGCGCGGCTTGCATCCGGAGGTCGCGGGTCCCTACTCCTGGTGGTCCTACCGGGGCCGGGCGTTCGACAACGACGCGGGCTGGCGCATCGACTACCAACTCGCGACCGCCGGGCTGGCCGGGCGCGCGCTGAAGGCCGTCGTGGAGCGCGCCGCCGCGTACGACCAGCGGTGGAGCGACCACGCGCCGGTGACCGTGACCTACGGCTCGGCTCACTGATCCATGAGCCAGGGCTCGGCTCGCTGATCCGTGTCCTGGGGCTCGGCTCGCTCATCCTTGGGCCGGGCTCCGTCCGGGCCTTCGCTTCCGGCCCGCTCGCGCAGCCACTCCTCGACGCCCTCCCGTATCCGGCGGTCCATGGCCATCGACAGCTCCGCGTCCACCGCGGCCTTGGCCAGCGGCCGCAGCCGCTCCGCCGTCTCGCTGATCCGGGCGGCGTACTCCGCGTCCGACCCCGGCCCGGCCGCCGTCTCCGCCAGGAGGTCGGCCAGCACATGGGTGCGCAGCAGTTCGGTGAAGGTCCCGGCGATCGCGTCCACATGGACGCGCAGTTCGCGTCCGGCGGCGAGCACGGCGGCCAGCGGTACGCCCTGCTCCACGAGGCTGTGCGAGGCGTCCAGCAGCCGCTGGCTGATGTGCACGATCTCATCCCCGTCGACCCGGACATAGCCGATGTCGAGTGAGGTGCTCAGGTTCTCCGGGGTGACCTCGCCCTCGAAGTAGTCGGCGAGTGCCTCGGGGGTGAGCCGGACCGGGGTCTCCTCGGACCACGACGGCATCCCGTCCAGCCCGGCCAGCCCGCTCGCTCCGCTCGTCCCGTCCATCCCGAGGAGCTCGCCCACGTCCCGGCGGCCGCTGTCGAACGCGGCGATCAACTCCGCGATCCCGCCCAGGGTGTGGCCGCGCTCCAGCAGCGCCCCGATCGTCCGCAGCCGGGCCAGATGGTGTTCGTTGTACCAGGCGATCCGGCCTTCCCGACGGGGCGGTGGGATGAGCTTGCGCTCCCGGTAGAAACGCAGGGTGCGCACGGTGATACCGGCCTTGTCGGCCAGCTCGCCCATCCGGTACTCGGCCACCTCGTCCGCTCCGCTCGTCGCCACAGGGGCAGCCTATGCGGCCGCCGTTGGAATGCGACCGCCGGTAACTTCCTTGTCCACAGCCCCTACCGCTAGGTACCCCGCTGCCTTACGCTCCCATTGTGCCAGTGATTGCTGGCGCGGTTCCGAGTGTTGCGGGAGGCGGCGGCATGGCTGGGCTGACGCGTGAGCACGTCCGGGTGGCGGTGATCGGATCCGGGTTCGGCGGGCTGGGGGCGGCCGTGCGGCTGCGCCGCGCGGGCATCACCGACTTCGTGGTCCTGGAGCGGGCGGACGCCGTCGGCGGGACCTGGCGTGACAACAGCTATCCGGGCTGCGCCTGCGATGTCCCGTCCCACCTCTACTCCTTCTCCTTCGCGCCCAACCCCGACTGGCCGCGCAACTTCTCCGGGCAGCCGCATATCCGCGCCTATCTGGAGCGCGTCGCGGACACCTTCGGGCTCCGCCCGCATCTGCGCTTCGGCGCCGAGGTGCGGTCCCTGCGCTGGGACACCGCCGCGCTGCACTGGGAGGTCGAGACCGTACGCGGCAGCCTTACCGCCGATGTGGTGGTCAGCGCCACCGGACCGCTGTCCGATCCGCAGATCCCGGACATCCCCGGTCTCGACGGCTTCCCCGGCAAGGTCTTCCACTCCGCCCGCTGGGACCACGGCTTCGCACTGCGCGGCAAGCGGATCGCGATGGTCGGCACCGGCGCCTCGGCCATCCAGATCGTCCCCGCCATCCAGGAGCAGGTGGGCAGGCTCACCCTCTTCCAGCGCACCCCGCCCTGGGTGCTGCCCCGGATGGACCGCCGGATCAGCGGTGTCGAGCGCTGGCTGCACGGCAGGGTCCCGGCCACCCGCGCGCTGAGGCGCGGGGTGCTGTGGGGGCTGCGGGAGCTCCAGGTCGGTGCCTTCACCAAGCGGCCGAACGAGCTGGGGCTGATCGAGCGGATGGCCGCCGCCCATATGAAGCGCGCGGTCAAGGACGCCCGGCTGCGCGCCGTGCTGACCCCCGACTACCGCATCGGCTGCAAGCGCATCCTGCTCTCCAACGACTACTACCCGGCGCTGACCCAGCCGCATGTGGAGGTGGTCGACTCGGGGCTGACGGAGGTGCGCGGGTCCACGCTGGTGGCCGCCGACGGCACCGAGACCGAGGTCGACGCGATCGTCTTCGGCACCGGCTTCCATGTCACCGATGTGCCCATCGCCCAGCGGGTGACCGGGGTCAACGGCACCACGCTCGCGGAGGAGTGGAAGGGCGGGATGGAGGCGCTGCGCGGCAGCACCGCCGCCGGATTCCCCAACTTCCTGACCATCATCGGGCCCAACACCGGCCTCGGGAACAGCTCGATGATCCTGATGATCGAGGCCCAGCTGAACTATATGGCGGACTTCATGCGCCAGTTGGACGTGCTGGGCGGCAAGGTCGCGCTCGACGCCCGGCCGTCGGCGGTGCGCGCCTATAACGACATGGTCCAGCGGCGGATGGAGCGCACCGTGTGGAATTCGGGCGGCTGCGACAGCTGGTATCTGGACAATGGGCGCAACACCACCCTGTGGCCCGGCACCACCAGCGAGTTCAAGAAGGTCACCCGCCGGGTGGACCTCGCCGAGTACCAGGTGCTGCGGCCCGCGGCGGTGCCCGCCAAGGCCACCGTCTCCACCGCCGGCGCGGGGCGGGAAGCCCGGTGAGCCGGCGGTCCGCGGCCCTCGCCTCCGGCCCGTACGCCCCGCCCGTCCCGGACCGTGAGCTGACCGTGGTCTCGGCCGACGGCAGTCGGCTCCACGCCGAGCTGCACGGCCCCGAGGACGCCCCCGCGGTGGTCCTCGCCCACGGCTGGACCTGCTCCACCGCCTTCTGGGCCCCCGTGCTGCGCATCCTCGGCGCCGACCACCGGGTGGTGGTGTACGACCAGCGCGGCCACGGCCGCAGCCCGGCCCCGGGGCCCGGCGGCTACGGCACCCAGGCGCTCGCCGACGATCTGGCGGCCGTCCTGGACCAGAGCCTGCCACCGGGCCGCCGCGCCGTGGTGGTGGGCCATTCACTGGGCGGGATGACGCTGCTGGCCGCCGCCGGACGTCCCCAACTGCGCGAGCGCGCCGCCGCGGTGGTGCTGTGCAGTACCGGCGCCGCACGGCTGGTGGACCGGGCGCGGGTGGTGCCGCTGCGCGCCGGGCGGCTGCGCAGCCGGGTGCAGCGGGCGGTGCTGGGCTCGCGCGCCCCGCTCGGCCCGGTCACCCCGCTCGGCAAGCGGGTGCTGCGCTACGTGACGATGGGGCGCGGTGCGGAGCCCGTGATGGTGGAGGCGTGCGCGCGGATCGTACACGCCTGCCCCCGTACCGTGCGCGCCGCGTGGGGCCAGGTGCTCGCCGAGCTCGATCTCGAGACGCGGATCGCCGAGCTCACCATGCCCGCGGCCGTGATCGTCGGCACCGCGGACCGGCTCACCCCGCCCGAGCACGCCCACGCCCTGGTGGCCGGGTTGCCGCGGTGCACGGGCCTCACCGAGCTGCCGGGGCTCGGCCATATGACCCCGGTCGAGGATCCGGCGGCGGTCGGCGCGGTGATCCGTGGCCTGACCGCCACCTATGGACAGCCGGCAGAACCGGTTGCGGAAGCAGCCGCCGACGCGGAGGAGCAGACGACATGAGTGCGCGCAGGAGCCTGGACGGCAAGGTCGCGGTGGTGACGGGCGCGGCGCGGGGCGTCGGTGAGCTGCTCGCCCGCAAACTGTCCGCGCGTGGTGCCCGGGTGGCACTGGTGGGGCTGGAACCGGACGAGCTCAAGCGGGTGTCGGAGCGGCTGATGACCGAGTCCGACCACTGGTGCGCCGATGTCACCGACTCCGAGGCGATGGCGCGGGTCGCGCGGGAGGTCGTGGAGCGCTTCGGCTCGGTGGACATCGTCTGTGCCAACGCCGGGGTGGCGCAGGGGGGTCCGTTCCTGGACACGGACGAGACGTCCTGGCGGCGGGTGATCGAGGTCAATCTGCTGGGCAGCGCCACCACCGCCCGCGCCTTCCTGCCCGCGCTGCTCGCCAGCCGTGGCTATCTGCTCCAGATAGCCTCGCTCGCCGCGATCACCCCGGCGCCCATGATGACGGCGTACTGCGCGTCCAAATCCGGCGTCGAGGCGTTCGCCCACTGTCTGCGGGCGGAGGTGGGTCACCGCGGGGTGCGGGTCGGGGTCGGCTATCTCAGCTGGACCGACACCGATATGGTGCGCGGCGCCGACCGGGACGAGGTGATGCGGGAGTTGCGGCAGCGGCTGCCCTGGCCCGCCAACCGCACCTATCCGCTGGGCCCGGCCGTGGACCGGCTGGTGGCCGGGATCGAGCGCCGCTCGGCGCATGTGTACGCGCAGTGGTGGCTGCGCGGGATGCAGTCGGTGCGCGGCTATCTGCCCGCGATCATCGGGGCGGTGGGCGGACGCGAGATGCGCCGGGCCGAGCCACGGCTCGCGGCCACCCGTGAAGAGCGCGGCGGTCTGGTGGGAGAGGGCGGAGCGGCCGATGAGCAGGCCCGCACGGCGGCCACCCAGCGTCACCAGTAACGCTCCGTGGCCCGCGCTGACCTGCGCCTTTCTCCTGAACTCCGGTCCGAAATGCGCAGCGTGTCGCTGCGTGTAACTCTTGTCGGGCCCGACCCCCCTTCACCCGATGAGGAGTGACACTCATGGGCACGATGGACGAGTTCAACGAGAAGGCTCAGCAGGGCAAACGCCAGGCGCAGGGCGAACGGAGCCGTCAGCAGCAGCGCGGTCAGAAGGCCGGTGAGCGCACGGAGGCCGGTGAGCGCATGGAGGAGCGTGCCCGTCAGGACATGGGTGCCACTCCGCAGGACCGGCCGCGCAACCGGCCGCAGGACCGTGAGCGTGCCCAGCGCATGAGCCAGGAGCGCCGTCAGAAGGGCGAGGGCGAGCGCCAGGACAAGGACAAGGGCGAGGGCATGGGTCAGGGCAAGAAGGAGATGCGCGACCAGGAGCCCTTCGAGGAGATGTGACGTCCCGCGGCTGACGCCGGGGCGCCGCCCGGCCGGAGTCGGAGGGCAACGAGGGGCGCGTTCCTGAGGGAACGCGCCCCTTGGCCGTACCGCCCTTGGCCGTACCGCCCTTGGCCGTACCGCCCTTGGCCGTACCGCCCTTGGCCGTACCGCCCTTGGCCGTACCGCCCTTGGTCTTGCCGGTGGCGGTGGCTCAACTCCCGGCGCGCGGCGGGAGTTCGGGGCGCCGCAGATCCGGCACATCCGCGTAGTCGGGCGGGGTCGCCGGCGGATGGCGCTCCAGCAGTTCCAGCGCCGTGCGGACCGCGACACCGAGCTGTGGATGGCGTCCCTCGGCCCAGTCCAGCGGGGAGCGCAGCGCCTCGATATCCGGCTCCACCCCGTGGTTCTCGACGCCCCAGCCATAGGCGTCGAACCAGGCGGCGTTCATCGGCACGGTGATCGCCGTACCGTCGCCCAGGAGATGGCGCCCGGTCATCCCGACCACTCCGCCCCAGGTACGCAGCCCCACCACCGGGCCGATGCCCTGCACCTTGATGGCCGCGGCGATCATGTCGCCGTCGGAGGAGGTCATCTCGTCGGCGACGGCCACGACCGGCCCACGCGGCGCGTTGCTGGTGTACGACACGGGCTGGGCGTCGCGGGTGAGGTCCCAGCCCATCACCGTGCGGGTGAGCTTCTCGACCACCAGCTCACTGATGTTGCCGCCCGCGTTGCCCCGGACGTCCACGATCAGCGCGGGCAGCGACATCTCCCGGCGTACATCGCGGTTGAACTGGGCCCAGCCCGAACCGCCCATATCGGGGATGTGCAGATAGCCGCACCTCCCGTCGCTCAACTCCCTGACCACCGCGCGGCGTTTGGCCACCCAGTCCTGGTAGCGCAGCGGCCGGTCGTCGATCAGCGGGACGACCGCGACCCGGCGCGGCGGTCCCTCGCCGTCCGCCGACGTGAAGGTGAGCTCCACCGTGGTGCCGCCCGCCGCGGTCAGCAGCGGATGGGGACCGGCCAGCGGATCCACCGGACGTCCGTCGACATGGGTGAGGGCGGCGCCCTCCCGGATGCCCGCCCCGGCCAGCGGCGAACGCGCCCGGGAGTCGGAGGACTCCCCGGGCAGGATCCGGGAGACGATCCAGGCGCCCTCCTTGGTGCGGGCGAAGTTGGCGCCCAGCAGTCCGATGGGGCGCTGGTAGTGGGCCGGGCCCTCATTGCGGCGGGCGGGGCTGACATAGGCGTGGGAGGTGCCCAGCTCACCCATCACCTCACGCAGCAGATCGGCGAACTCGTCGGGGGAGGCGACCCGTTCGACCAGCGGCCGGTACTGGTCGAGCACCCCGTCCCAGTCGATACCGCACATTCCCGGCTCCCAGAAGTAGGCCCGGGTGATCCGGCCCGCCTCCTCGTACGCCTGCCGCCACTCGGCCGCCGGATCGACGGTGTGCTGGAGCCTGCGCATATCGATATGGACCGTGGAGTCGCTGTCGCCGGACTCGGTGGCGGGGACTGCCTGGAGATCGCCCTCGTCGTTGACGACCAGCCGGGAGCCGTCGCCGCTGACCGCGAACCAGTCCAGTTCCTCGGTGAGTTCGGTGCGCTTGGCCTTGGCCAGGTCGAAGTGTTCCAGGGTGGGGCGGGCGGAGGTGTCGGCCGGATTGGCGAACGTCTCGCCGAGCGCGCCGGAGATCGGCCAGCGCAGCCACACCAGTCCGCCGCCGCTGACCGGATGCAGCGAGGAGTACTTGGAGGCGGGCACCGGGAAGACGGTGACCCGGCTCGGCAGCCCCTCCACCTCGACGGCGACGGTCCCGTCGCTCTCGGCCGCGCGCTCGTCCGGGTCGAGCCCGCCCGCCGCCGGGCGCCCCTCGGGGGACAGCGCGAAGGGGGAGGGGGTCGCGGAGGACAGCGGTACGAGATAGGGGCGGCAGCCGAGGGGGAAGGAGAGGTCACCGGTGTGCACGTCGTAGACCGGGTCGAAACCGCGCCAGGAGAGGAAGGCGAGATAGCGGCCGTCGCTGGTGAAGACCGGCTCCTCGTCCTCGAACCGGCCGTTGGTCACATCGACGGTCGTCCGGTCCGACAGCCGGGCGATCTTGATGGAGCGCAGGGAACGTCCGATGCCCGGATGGGACCAGGCCAGCCAGGCGGAGTCGGGGGAGAAGGCGAGATCGCCCACCGGGCCGTTGAGCGACCGCACCAGCTCGGTGACCTCGCCGTCCCCCTCGGGGGAGGTGTCCACCAGCAGCAGCCGCCCGTCGTGGGAGGCCACCGCGAGGCGGCCGCCGTCGGGGGCGGGCTCCACCTCGTGCACCCGGCCCAGCTTCCCGGCGGCCAGCCGTCGCGATTCGCCCGCCTCGGTGGCCCGCGGCAGGTAGGCGATCTCGATCGCGTCCTCGCCCTCGGCGTCCGTCACATACGCCACCCGGCCCGTGGCGCCCAGGATCGAGGGCAGCCGCACCCGGACCCCGGGGGTGTCGGCGAGGGTGCGGGCAGGGCCGTCGCGGTGGGTCAGCCAGTACAGGCTGCCGCGGACGCACACCGCGCTGGCGCGGCCGGTGGCGTCCACCGCCAGCGAGTCGACATGGGAGGCGGCCGGTACCTGATAGGGCCGCCGCCCGGCCCGCGGCCCGCCCAGCCGTACGGGCAGTCTGCGCGGTACGGAGTCCGGGCCGAGGTCGTCCACCAGCCACAGGTCGCCCGCGCACTGGTAGATCACGCGGGAGCCGTCGGTCGAGGCGTGCCGGGCGTAGAAGTCCTCGTGGTCGGTGTGGCGGCGCAGATCGGAGCCGTCGGGCAGACAGGAGTAGAGGTTGCCGATGCCCTCGTGGTCGGAGAGGAAGGCGATCCGGTCGCCGACGAACATCACCGAGTCCAGATGGCCGCCCAGGTCGGGCACCAGCCGGGTGCCGTGCAGCCACAGCCGCCCCGTCGCCCCGCCCCGATAGCGCTTCCAGGAGGCGGGCTCATGCGGCGGTTTGCCGTTGAGGAGGAGGGTGCGGCGCTCGCCGTCCAGATCGGCCACGGCGATATCGGACACCGGACCCCACGGCAGCCGTCCGCCGGGGCCGCCGTCGGTGGACAGGCTGTAGGCCCAGGAGAAGTAGGAGAAGGGCTGGCCGTGGGAGGAGACGGCGAGGATCTGGGAGTGGCCGTCGGCGTCCGGGGGCGTCCAGCCGCAGACCCGGGCGTCCGTACTGCCCCAGTAGCTCAGCCGCCGGGACGGGCCGCCGTCCACCGGGGCGAGATAGATCTCCGGATCCAGGGTGCGCCAGGTGGTGAAGGCGATCTGGGAACCGTCGGGGGAGAACCGGGGATGGCCCACCCGGGTACGGTCCACGGTCAGCCGCCAGGCGCGCCCCGGAGTCTCTCCCGGAGCGGCCAGTGGCGCCACCCACAGATCGTCTTCGGCGGCGAAGCAGAGCAACTCGCCGTGCAGATGGGGAAATCGCAGATACGCGCGGTCATGATCGCTGGCAGGGCCGGGTGGTTCGCGGTGTGGGTCGCTCACTCCACCCATGTTTTCGGGCTCGGCGACCGGGAGCAACTCGGTTCTGTGACGGACACCACCAGCGAAACGGATCGGTTTCGCTGGCCGGGGGCTTATGCTGATGAGGTACGAAACCGTTTCGTTCGGAGGGAGGCGCCCCATGCAGGCTGTGGACCAGCAGACAGAAGACCAGCCCACCGCCCGGGTGCGCCGTAGCCGGCTGTCCCCCGAGCGTGAGCGTGAGCTCCATGAGGCCGTCGTCGAGATGCTTCAGGAGGTCGGGTACGACGCGCTGACGATGGACGCCGTCGCGGCCCGTACCCACTCCAGCAAGGCCACGCTCTACCGCCAGTGGAAGAGCAAGCCGCAGCTGGTGGCCACCGCTCTGCGGTGTACCAAGCCGGTCCTGCTGGAGGATGTCGACACCGGGTCGCTGCGCGGTGATCTCCATGAGATCGCGCGGTGTTCGGAGCCCGCGAGGGAGCGGGACATGGCACTGATGAGGGGGCTCGCCCAAGCCGCCCATGATCATGAGGATCTCCAGGAAGCCCTGCGCGAGTTGTTGATCTATCCCGAGATCGACGCGCTCAACGCCCTGCTGCGCCGTGCAGTCGACCGGGGTGAGGTCGCCGCCGACGCGCCCGCCCTGCACTACATCCCGCACATGGTGTGCGGCGCGTATGTCTCCCGCCAGTTCATCGAGGCGAAAGAGCCCGATCTCGAGTACCTCAGGGACTTCATCGATGCCGTGATCCTCCCCGCTCTCGGCGCCTGACCTTCCCCCCCAAACTCCCCGCACCACCCGAATTCCCCACCCTCATAACCTCATAGGCTCCACTCGGCGCGCCGCTCTCGTCGCCGGCTGGGCATCCCGACCTGTTCGTGCCAACTATTCGACGGGAGCACTTCTTCTCGTGGCCACGTTCCTGTACAAACTCGGCCGTTTCGCCTTCCGGCGACGCGGTTTCGTCGCCCTGATATGGGTGGCGCTGCTGGTGGTCGCCGGTGTCGGCGCAGCCACCGCCACGCCGCCCGCCAACGACAACTTCTCCGTCCCGGGTACGGAGGCCCAGAAGGCGTTCGACCTGCTGGAGGAGCGCTTCCCGGGCAGTAGCGCCGACGGCGCCACCGCGCGTGTGGTCTTCCGCGCGCCGGACGGCGAGAAGATGACGGACCCGGCGAACAAGAAGGCCGTCAAGAAGGTCATCGCCGAGCTCAAGTCCAGCTCCGACCAGGTCGCTTCGGTCGCCGACCCCTATGCCGCCAAGGGGGTCAGCAAGGACCGCTCCACGGCGTACATCCTGACCACCTACAAGGTCAACTCCATGGAGCTGGACGACAAGACGCGGGACGCCCTGGAGGACGCGGGTGAACACGCCCGTGGCTCCGGGATGACCGTGGAGATCGGCGGTGACGCGCTCCAGGAGATGCCCGAGACCGGTGCCACCGAGGTGATCGGTATCGCGATCTCCGCCGTGGTCCTCGCCATCACCTTCGGCTCGCTGGTCGCGGCCGGACTGCCGCTGCTGACCGCGTTGATCGGCGTCGGTATCGGTATCTCCTCGATCACCGCGCTGGCTTCCACCCTCGGCCTGTCCAGTACCACCTCGACACTGGCGATGATGATCGGCCTCGCGGTCGGTATCGACTACGCGCTGTTCATCGTCTCCCGCTACCGGGCGGAGCTGGCCGAGGGACGGGACCGGGAGGAAGCGGCCGGACGGGCCGTGGGCACCGCGGGTTCTGCGGTGGTCTTCGCCGGGCTCACCGTGGTCATCGCCCTGGTCGGCCTCGCGGTGGTCAACATCCCCGTGCTGTCCAAGATGGGCTTCGCCGCCGCGGGCACCGTGGTGATCGCCGTTCTCATCGCGATCAGCCTCATCCCGGCGCTGCTCGGCTTCGCGGGCAAGCGGGTCGTCAGCCGCAAGGCCCGCAAGGCCGCCGAGAAGGGCGCCGACACGGGCGAGAAGAAGGAAAACGCCGGTACCCGCTGGGCCCGGTTCGTACTGCGCCGCCCGCTGATGGTGCTGGTGGTGGCGGTTCTCGGCCTCGGTGTGGCCGCGGTCCCGGCGGCGAGCCTGGAGCTCGGCCTGCCCGACGATGGCTCGCAGCCGACCAGCACCACCAAGCGCAAGGCGTACGACATGGTGTCCGAGGGCTTCGGCCCCGGGTTCAACGGCCCGCTGATGGTGACCGTCGACACCAAGAACAGCGACGACGCCAAGGGCGCCGCCAACGAGGTCCGCAAGACCATCAAGGGGATCGACGGCGTCGCCGGGGTCAGCCCGGCCACCTTCAACAAGGCCGGTGACACCGCGATGCTGTCGGTGGTGCCGAAGTACAAGCCCAGCAGCATCGACACCGAGCATGTGGTCGCCGATATCCGCGACAAGGCGGATTCGGTCAAGTCCGACACCGGCGCCGAGATGCTGGTCACCGGGCAGACCGCGATGAACATCGATATCTCGCAGAAGCTCAATGACGCGCTGATGCCCTATCTGGCGCTGGTGGTCGGCCTGGCCTTCCTGCTGCTGATGGTCGTCTTCCGGTCCATCCTGGTCCCGCTCAAGGCGGCGCTCGGCTTCCTGCTCTCCGTGATCGCGGCGCTCGGCGCGGTCGTGGCGGTCTTCCAGTGGGGCTGGCTGTCCAGCCTGTTCAACGTGGAGGAGACCGGCCCTGTGATGAGCATGATGCCGATCTTCATGATCGGTGTGGTGTTCGGTCTCGCGATGGACTACGAGGTCTTCCTCGTGACCCGGATGCGGGAGGCGTATGTCCACGGCGAGCGTCCGGGCCAGGCCGTGGTCACCGGCTTCCGTCACGGTGCCCGGGTGGTCACCGCCGCCGCGGTCATCATGATCAGCGTCTTCGCCGGATTCATCGGCTCCTCCGAGTCGATGGTGAAGATGATCGGCTTCGGCCTCGCCATCGCGGTCCTCTTCGACGCGTTCATCGTCCGTATGGCGATCGTCCCGGCGGTGCTCGCCCTGCTCGGCAAGTCCGCGTGGTGGCTGCCGCGCTGGCTGGACAAGGCGCTGCCCAACGTGGATGTGGAAGGTGAGCAGCTCCAGAAGCACCTCACCGCCGACGCCTCGGCAGCGGAGAAGGACGCGGAGCTGACGCGCGTCTGATCCGGGGGTGTCCACGGGACGCCCACCGCGCCCTTGGCGGCCTTCCCCTGAGCGGAAGGCCGCCATCGGCGTTTTTTGCGATGTCACCGCTCTTGCGAGCCATTCGCATGTAGGCGCTACCATCGAGCGGAACTCGCAGCTCAGGAGCGGAGCCCCGGATGCATGTCCCCGACGGATTCATCAACGCCCCGGTATCGGCGGCGACCGGTGTGGTCGCTGTCGCCGCCGTCGCGGTCAGTCTCCGCGGTGCCCGCCGGGAGCTGCTGGACACGGCGGGCGGGCCCGCCGGTGGTGCCGGTGCGGGCGGCGGGGAGCGCACCGCGCCACTGGCGGGCCTGGTCGCCGCCTTCATCTTCGCCGTACAGATGCTGAACTTCCCGGTGGCCGCCGGGACCAGCGGACATCTGCTGGGCGGCGCGCTGGCGGCGATACTCGTCGGCCCCTACACAGGGGTGCTGTGTGTCTCCGTGGTGCTGCTGATGCAGGGGGTGCTGTTCGCGGACGGCGGTCTCACCGCGCTCGGCGTCAACATCACGGATATGGCGGTGGTCACCACCGTCGTGGCGTACGCGATCTTCCGCGGGCTGCTGAAGCTGGCCCCGGGCCGCCGCCGTACGGTCACGGTCGCCTCCTTCGTGGCGGCGCTGGTCTCCGTACCGGCCGCGGCGGCCGCCTTCACCGGGCTCTACGCGCTGGGCGGCACCACCGACGTCGCCATCGGCAAGGTCTTCACGGCCATGTTCGGGGTGCATGTGCTCATCGGCATCGGTGAGGCGGCCATCACCGCGCTCACCGTCGGCGCGGTGATGGCCGTCCGCCCGGACCTGGTCTACGGCGCGCGCGGACTGGCCGTCCGCCCCCTGGAGTTGCGCAACACCGGCCAGGTGGCCACCCCCGGCGCGCCCGCCCCGGCCCCCGCCGCCGCGCGGACGGCCGAGGAGCCCGAAGCCGCCGCGGCCCCGGCGGCCGCGGTGGACACCGCTCCGGCCACGGCCCCGGCACCGGCCGCCGCCCCGCGCCGCTCCGCGCGGCGGGTCTGGCTGGCCGGTCTCGCCGCCGCCCTGCTCTGCGCCGGAGTGGTCAGCTTCTACGCCTCCGCCAGCCCCGACGGGCTGGAGAAGGTCGCCGCCGACAAGGGCATCGACAAGAAGACCGAGGACCACGCCACCGAGGACTCCCCACTCGCCGACTACGGCGTCGCGGACATCACCGACGCCCGGCTGTCCGGCGGCCTCGCCGGGGTCATCGGGGTCGGCGCCACCCTCGCCGTGGGCACCGGGGTCTTCGTGGTGGTACGCAAGCGCAGGTCGGCGGCCGAGCCCGCCGGAACGGCCTGAGATGGGCGCGGGCCACGCCCACCAGCTCTACCGGGAGGGCCGCTCTCCCGTGCACGCCCTGCCGCCGCACTGCAAGATCGCCGCGGTGTTCTGCTTCGTCGTGGTGGTCGTCTCCACTCCGCGCGAGGCGGTCTGGGCCTTCGGGGCGTACGCGCTGCTGCTGGCGGGGGTGGCGGCGGTGGCGCGGATCCCGGCCGGCTTTCTGCTGCGGCGGCTGCTCATCGAGATTCCGTTCGTGGCCTTCGCGGTCCTGATGCCGTTCGTCGCGGAGGGCGAGCGGGTCCAGGTGCTGGGGCTGTCGCTGAGCCAGTCCGGGCTGTGGAGCGCCTGGAACGTCCTGGCCAAGGGCACCCTCGGCGTCGCCGCCTCGGTGTTGCTCGCGGCCACCACCGAACTGCGCTCCCTGCTGCTCGGGCTCCAGCGGCTGCGGATGCCGCCGCTGATGGTGCAGATCGCCTCGTTCATGATCCGCTACGGGGATGTGATCACCGACGAGATGCGCCGGATGCGGATCGCCCGCCGCTCGCGCGGTTTCGAGGCGCGGGGGATCCAGCACTGGGGGGTGCTCGCCAAGTCGGCCGGGGCGCTGTTCATCCGCTCCTACGAGCGGGGTGAGCGGGTCCACCTGGCGATGGTCAGCCGCGGCTATACGGGCAGCATGCCGGTGATCGACGATGTGACGGCATCCCGGGCCCAGTGGACGTACGCCGCAGCACTTCCGCTGACCGCGTTGGCGGTCTGCCTGACCGGATGGACGCTCCTATGACCGCCGCCGAGACACCGAAGACACCGGCCATGGAGCCACAGGCGCCGCCCTCGCTCCAGGTGTCCGGCCTCGCCTACGCCTACCCCGACGGCCACCAGGCCCTCTTCGGCGTCGATCTGACCGTCGCCCGCGGTGAGCGGGTGGCCCTGCTCGGGCCCAACGGGGCGGGCAAGACCACCCTCGTACTGCATCTCAACGGGATCCTCGGCGCGGGTGCCGGATCGGTCACCGTCGCGGGGCTGCCGGTGGCCAAGCGGAATCTGCCGGAGATCCGCCGCCGGGTGGGGATCGTCTTCCAGGACCCCGACGACCAGCTGTTCATGCCGACCGTCCGCGAGGACGTGGCCTTCGGCCCGGCCGCCGCCGGACTGCGCGGCGCGGAGCTGGAGGAGCGGGTGCGCACCGCGCTGGAGCGGGTCGGGATGGCGGAGTTCGCCGACCGGCCGCCGCACCACCTCTCCTTCGGGCAGCGCCGGCGGGTGGCCGTGGCGACGGTGCTCGCGATGGAGCCGGAGATCCTGGTCCTGGACGAGCCGTCCTCCAACCTCGACCCGGCCTCGCGCCGTGAACTGGCCGACATCCTGCGCTCGCTGGACGTCACGGTGCTGATGGTCACCCACGATCTGCCGTACGCGCTGGAGCTGTGCCCGCGCGCCGTGGTGCTCTCCGGCGGGGTGATCACCGCCGACGGCACCAGCCAGGAGCTGCTGTGCGACGAGGAGTTGATGCGCGCCCACCGGCTGGAGCTGCCGTTCGGCTTCGACCCCAGGTCGGTGACGGTCCCCGGTCGGTGACGGTCCCCGCGCGGTGAGCGGCCCCGGCTGACGGGGGCCGGCCGAGGGGGCCGGTCCGGGCCGCCGCCGTGGTCCGTTGCACCATAAGGGGGCACAGCGGGGGACCAGTGCACTCGTCGGGTCGGCAGGGCAGGAGTCGGATCAGTGGTGGACGTCCAGGGCACGGTGGCCGACGGTTTCGAACCGGTCCGGGACGCGTTCGCGGAGAACTTCGCCCGCCGCGGTGAGCGCGGCGCGGCCGTGGTCCTCTACCGGGCGGGCGAGAAGGTCGTCGACCTCTGGGGCGGAAGGAAGCGGGCGGACGCCGACGATGCCGACGGCGCCGACGGCACGGCTGAGCCGTGGACCCAGCACACCGCGCAGGTCGTCCGGTCCGTCACCAAGGGCGTCGCCGCCGCGGTGCCGCTGCTGCTCCACCAGCGCGGCCAGCTCGACCTGGACGGCCGGGTCAGCACCTACTGGCCGGAGTTCAAGACGAACGGCAAGGAACGGGTGCTGGTACGGCATCTGCTGGGGCACCGGACGGGGGTGCCGGTGCTCGACACCCCGCTCACCCCGGACCAGGCGCTGGACGGGATATCCGGACCGCGGGCCGTCGCCGCCCAGCGGCCCGTATGGGAGCCCGGCACCGACCACGGCTACCACGCCCAGACCTACAGCTGGCTGATGAGCGAGCTGGTGCGCAGGGTGACCGGACGGACCATCGGACGCTGGATCGCCGAGGAGATCAGTTTTCCGCTCGGCCTCGACCTGTGGCTCGGACTCCCCGCCGAGCAGCACGGACGCGTCGGCCGGATCGCGCCGGTGGAGGCGCCCGCGGGCCCCGCCGCCCAGGGGCTGCGGCTGCGCCCCAAGCGGTCGGTCACCGAGGCGTACCAGGACCCCGATTCGCTGACCCGGCGGGCCTTCGGCGCGATCACCCCGCTGCCGGACGAGAACGATCCGGCCTACCTCGCGGCCGAGCTGCCCGCCTCGGGCGGGGTGGCCACCGCCGACGCGCTGGCCCGCTTCTACGCGGCGCTGATCGGCCCGCTGCCCTCGGCCCGTACCGCCCGCGCGGGCGGACGGCTCTTCGCCCCCGCGACCCTGACCCTGGCCCGTACCGAGGAGTCCGCGGGGCTGGACCGGGTGCTGGTGGTGGGCACCCGGTTCGGGCTCGGCTACATGCTGCACGGACCGGCCTCCCCGCTGCTGGGGCCCGGCTCCTTCGGCCACCCGGGCCGCGGCGGCTCGCTCGCCTTCGCCGATCCCGAGGCCCGGATCGGCTTCGGCTACGTCACCAACGGAATGCAGCGCGGCGTCACCGCTGACCCGCGTGCGCAGGCGCTGGTGCGCGCGGTGCGGGCGGCCCTGGCGGACCAGAAGGCGTAGGAACGCAGCAGGCGCACGAGGCTCAGGCGCACGGTCCGGCGTGATCCGTGGCGGGCGGGCGCGCGGCGAGGGCGCGAACGCCCCCTGTCCGCACGCCCCGCGCGGTGATCGACGCGGCGGTGGAGGTGCTGCGCACCGGTCGACGGCGGGTCGGGCAGCACGTGTCAGCCCGTGACGCCCAGGGTCGCGAAGTCATAGCCCCCGGAGTACACCCGGCTGGTGTGCACATTGGTGAGCCGGGTGCTGCGCCAGCTGTAACCCCGAGAGAAGACGAGCGGTACGTAGGCGGCGTCCTTCACCAGGTCCTTGTCGATCTGCGCGTAGCTCTCGGCGGCCCGTTCGGTGTTCTGGTCGGCGATCGCGTCGTCGAGCCGTTCGTTGATCGAGCCGCTGTTGACCAGGGCGAGGTTGAAGTTGCCCGTGGGCTGGATGAGGCGGCCGTCGGCCAGGGATCGCAGAAAGCCCTGACCGGTCGGGAAGTCCGCGCCCCAGGCCGCGATGATGATGCCGTAGCCCTTCTTCTTCACCGTGTTGGGCGAGCCCGTGGTGGTGGGGAACTCGCCGAACGGGATCTCCTCGATCCTGGTGGTGATACCGGCCTTCTTCAGGGACTCGTGGACCGCTTCGGCGGCATCCCTCTCGGGCTGCCGGTCTCTCCGGACCGCGATGGTGGTCGAGAATCCGTTCTTCCGGCCGCAGTCCTCCAACTCCCGCTTGGCCTTGGCGGAATCGGGCTTTCCGTCGGCGTCGGTTCTGGATCCCGGGATGGACGGGGGAAGCAGCGTCGCGGCGAGGTCACCTCCGGCGCCCGGTCCGCCGAGGGCGCTTTGCACGGCCTCTCTGTCGACAGCGAACTGGATCGCCCTGCGGCAGTGGACGTTGTCCAGGGGTTTGACGGACCAGGGGAGGGCCAGAAAGCGGGTGAGTTCGGTGTGGGGATTGTCCAGTTGGTCCTTGAGGTCACCTCGTGCCAGGGCCATCACCCAGGACTCGCGCGTCAGAGCGGCCGGAGCGAGCTCGAGGTCGTACCTGCCGGAGAAGAGTGCCTTGCCCCGGCTCCCCGGGTTGTCGTCCACATCGAGTCGGATCGTGTGGGGCAGGGCGGTGCGGATCGGATCCGACTTCGGCTTCCAGTGGGGATTCCGCTTCAGCCTCAGCGACTTTCCCGCCGTGTAGGTGTCGAACATATACGGGCCGGAGGAGAACGGATCGTCGCCGTACTTCTCCCCGTTGTCCTTGTCCTTCGGCACCGGTGACGCCGCGGGCATCGCCAGCAGCTGCTCGAAGTCCGCGTCGGGCTTGGGGAGATGGAAGACGATGGTGTCTTCGGTCGCCACGATGGCCTTCAGCCCCGCCTTGCCCTTGTCCTTGTACGGCCCCTCGTATGTGCCCTTGGGGTCGAGCACCTGCCGGAGGTAGTCCGGGCCGCCGATGATGACATCGCTCGCCCAGGCGCGCTCGATCCCGTACTTGATGTCATAGGGGGTGACCGGCTTGCCGTCCTCCCAGGTGACGCCCTCGCGCAGCGTGTACGTATACGTCCGGCCGCCGTCCGTCACCTTGGCCGTGGACTTCGCGAGGTCCGCGACCAGTTCGGTGCTCTTCGCACCGGGTGCGGTGGACCAGGTGACCAGCTGACGGGTGAAGTAGCGGGCGAAGTTCCACCCGTAGGAGGAGTACATCCGCTGGGGGTCCCAGGAGTCCTCTCGCTCGGCGATGAACCGCAACTCGCCGCCCTGGCGTTTCGAGGGGTTCACCACGCCCTTGGCCGCGGCGCCGTACCCGGTGGTGACGACGCCGTCCTTCGGCTGTCCGCTCGCCGTCGACGACGGCTTCCCTTCGTCCCCGGGCGGGTCGTCCGCGATCCAGCCGCGCACCAGGGGGATGCCCGCGGCCAGCAGCGCGAGGCTCACCGCGCCCACCACCGCGTTCCGGATCCGGCGACGGCGGCGTGGGTGCCCGGTGATGGCCGCCGGGGACCAGGTGGGCTTGGGAGGCGCGGTCCACAGCGCGGCCGATGGGGGACCGGAGGCGACCAACGGCTCCGGTTCGCTCTCGTACGGCGGGGGCGGCGGGCCGAAGCCCGGCGGTACCCAGGCCACATTGCGGGCGAGGGCGAGCTTTCCGGCGCTGTTACGGGCGCGCTTCTGCGGCAGCGGCCGCCCCTTGGCCCGCAGCGCCGCGTGGACCTGGGCGTAGACGGTGTCCAGGTCGAGTAACTCCGGCCCGCCCGGCATCCCGTCGCGCAGCAGCCCGAGCAGTTCCCCGGTGAACGCCGTATGGGGCTCACCGGGCGGCGCGAGCGCGTAGCTGGTGTCGGGTACGGCGGCCAGCAGATAGGTGCCCTCGGTCTCCACCTGGTCGATGACCGAGGACGCGGTCCCCATGAAGCCGAGCGCCCGGCCGCTGAAGCAGCAGTCCAGCAGCATCACCTGGCGTCCGGCGCGCCCGTCGAGCACCACATCGCGCAGGGCGCCGTAGGGCAGTCCGGTGTAGGACCGCTGTGGCATCGAGCGGGTCAGCCCGAGATACAGCTCACCGCGGCGGGGTTCGACCAGACCGTGTCCGGCGAAGTACACCAGCAGGGTGTCGGTGGCCTCCTCGGCGGCGGTGCGCACCGCCTCCAGGACGTCCATCGCGGCCAGCGGATCCTCGATCACCGTGCAGTGCTCCGGGGCGAGATCCCAGGAGCGCGGTGAGCACAGCGCGGCGGCCAGCGCGCCCAGATTGGCGGACACCGCCGGGATGGATTCCAGATGGGCGTAGTCGCTGGTGCCGATGAGCACCGCCCGCGAGGCCGCGGGGTCGGGCAGGACCGTCACGGCTATCGCCCTTCACCGCCGCCGCTCCCCGGGCCCCGTTCCGGTTCCGCTTCCGGTTCCGGTCCCGCGTCCGGTCCGTTCGCCTGGGCGGACTGACCGTCCAGCGGCGCGATCAGCCGCCGCAGCTCCCGCTCATCGCCGTTCACATCCACGTCGATCCGCACCGGGCCCCCTCGAATGACGACGGTGCCCTCATTCTGCCCCACCCCGGGGACAGCGCGCGGGCTCAACCGGCGTGCAGCATCAGGCCGATGCCCGCCACCATCAGACCGGCCGCGGCGATCCTCGGGGCGCCGAACCGCTCCTTGAAGAAGAGCGCGCCGAACGCCGCGCCCACGATGATCGACGACTCGCGCAGCGCCGCGATCGGGGCGAGCGGCGCCCGTGTCTGCGCCCACAGCACCAGGCCGTACGCGAAGACCGACAGCACTCCGCCGAGCAGTCCGCGCACCGCGACCGGGCGCAGCTGGCCGAGCAGCGCGCGGCGGCGGACCGCCAGGGCGTACACCGGGATGGCGAAGCCCTCCAGGACCATCAGCCAGGCGATATAGCCCATCGAGCTGCCGGAGGCACGGACCCCCAGGCCGTCCACGACCGTGTACGCGGCGATGGACAGACCGGTGGCGACGGCGGCGAGGGGGGCCAGCCAGGGCCGTGCGCCGCCCGCCGCGCCTCCCTTCTCCCCACCGTTGTCGCCGCTGTCGTTGCCGCCGTTGTCCGCGGCGGCGGCGGACCGGCCGCGGCCGCCGCGGATGCCCCACAGCGCCACGCCCAGCAGCCCCGTCGAGGCCAGCGCGATACCGGTGGCCTGCCAGCCGTCCGGTGTCTCGCCGACGAAGACCGCGGCCAGCACGGTGACCACCAGCGGTGCGGTGCCCCGCGCGATGGGATACATCTGGCCGAAGTCACCGAGGTGGAACGAGCGCATCAGCAGCAGGTAGTAGACGATGTGCACCGCCGCGGAGACCACCAGATACGGCCAGGCGGCGGCGTCCGGCACCGGGGTGAAGGCGGCCAGCACCAGCCCGCAGACCGCCCCGCCGCCGCCCACCAGGGTGAAGGCGAGCAGCTGGTCCCTTATGCCGTGCGCGATGGCGTTCCAACTGGCGTGGGTGATGGCCGCGATGAGCACCGCGACCGCGACGAGCGGGGTCACGAGGTGCGCTCGCGCACGTCCGCCAGGGTGGCTCCGGCGTGGCCGACCAGCTCGGCCGGGGGCAGCGGGAACACGGTGTGCGGGGTGCCCGCGGCGGCCCACACCGTCTCATGGCCGAGCAGTCCGCGGTCGGCCAGCACCCGGGTGCGCACCCGGTGTCCGAAGGGCGGCACCCCGCCGATGGCGTAGCCGGTGGTCTCCCGTACCACCGCCGGGTCCGCGCGCCGTACGGACCCGGCGCCCAGCTCGCTCCGCACCCGCTCGACATCGACCCGCGAGGCGCCGTCCACCAGCACCAGCACCGGCTCTCCGTCGGCCTCGAAGACGAGCGACTTCACGATCTGGCCGAGCTCGCAGCCGAGGGCGGCGGCGGCCTGGGCCGCGGTGCGGACCGCGTCGGGGAAGCCGCGTACCTCCACCTCCAGGCCGAGCTCCCGCAGGGCGTCGGCGAACCGTGGGTGGGCGGCGGTATCCGGAATGGCCATGGCCTCGACGCTATCGGGGAGCTGGTGGGCCACGCGAGGGCATTTCCCCAGTACCGGAATGGGACCCGTAGCCGCCGGGCCGCCCAATGTCAGGCGCCCCGAGGCGGGTTGTCCCCGCACCGGGCGCGCCACGACGTCATGAACATCACATCGCGCCAAAAGCGTCATACCGTCCTGAAAGGTCTATAGCGCGATAAAAAAGGCGATAAAGAGGAGACGCACGGATGTCGTGGGGTATCGCTCTGCCCGCCGGTGACGACCACACCGGCAATCTGGTGACCGAGCTGATGGACCAGGTCCGGGAGGCCGCCGCGGCCGGGATCGGCGCGGTGTGGTTCGCCCAGCGCCAGGACGTCGACGCGCTGACGCTGGCGGCGCTCGCCGGTCAGGCCGTACCCGGGATCCGGACCGGTACCAGTGTGGTGCCCATCTACCCACGGCACCCGGTCACCCTGGCCGCGCAGGCGCGCACCGCCCAGGCGGCCTCGGCCGGGCGGTTCCAGCTCGGGCTGGGGCTGTCCGGCAAGACCTTCGTGGAGCAGAGCTTCGGGGTCCGCTTCGACCGGCCCATCCGCCATCTGCGCGAGTACCTCACGGTGCTGGGCGGTCTGCTGCGCGACGGCGCGGCCGACTTCGAGGGCGAGACGCTGCGCGCCCGTACCGTCTTCGGCCCGGTCACGGTGGCGGGTGCGGCGGTGCCGCCGGTGCTGGTCGCCGCGATGGGCCCGCAGGCGCTGCGCGCCACCGGGGAACTGGCCGACGGCACCGTGCCCTTCCTCGCCGCGCCCAGGGCCCTCGCCGAGTACATCGTGCCCACCATCGGCGCCGCGGCCCGGGCGGCCGGACGGCCCGCGCCACGGGTGGTCGCCATGGTGCCCGCGCTGGTCACGGCCGACGTGGCGGCGGTACGGCGGCGGGCCAGGGAACAGTTCGCCTTCTACGAGGGGATCCCGTCCCACCGCGACATCCTGGACCGTGCGGGCGTGGAACGGGCCGGGGAGCTGATGGTGATCGGCGACGAGGAGACCGTGGCCGCGGGGCTCCGCCGCTACACCGAGGCGGGCGCCACCGAACTGATCGTCTCCCAGACCGGTATGGGCACCGACGAGGAGCGGGGGCGCACCTGGCGGCTGCTGGGCGAGCTGTCGGGCCCGATCCGCTGAGCGCCACGAGCGCCACGAGCGCCACGAGCGCCACGAGCGCCACGAGCGCCGCCGAGCACCGCTGAGCGCCGCTGAGCGCCGCGCCCTGCCGGTCTCAACGGGCCTCATGACGGCCCGGCCGGTCTCAAGGGGTTCAAAAGGGCCGGGCGGGCGCGGAGTTCCCGCACCCGCCCGGCCCACGTCGCTCGGTCGGCCCGCGGTCAGCCCGCGCGCAGCACCGAGGCCACTATCGGCCCCGCGGTGTCACCGCCGTGGCCGCCCTCGGGGACCACACCGGCCGCGGCCAGGTCGCCGCGGTACGCGGTGAACCAGCCGTTGGGCTGCTTCTGGCCGTCGACCTCCGCCGAACCGGTCTTGGCGCCGAAGTCACCGGTCATCCCGGACATCGCCTCCGCGGCCGTGCCCGAGGTGGCGGTCAGATGCATCAGCTTGCGCAACTGCTCACGGGTGCCGGACTTCATGGTGCCCGCGGCCTTGGCCAGCGTCCGGTCGTCCAGCGAGGGCGAGACCAGGTACGGCTGGCGGAAGACACCGGTGGAGGCGGTGGCCGAGACCGACGCCATGTTGAGCGGGTTCATCCGCACCCCGCCCTGGCCGATCAGCGCGGCGGCCTTGGAGGCGCCGGACTCCGTCGGCACCGCGCCGTCGAAGGAGGGCACGCCCGTCTGCCAGTTGAGGCCGATACCGAAGATGTCCCGGGCCTCCTTGCTGAGGTCGCCGTCCTTCAGCTTCGGGGCCTGGCTGATGAAGGCGGTGTTGCAGGAGCGGGCGAAGCTCTGCTCGAAGGTGCCGCCCTTGATCTCGAACTTGTCGTCGTTCTGGAACTTCCAGCCGCCGTAGGGGAAGTACTTGGGGCACGGGTGCGGCTTGCCGTACGCGGCCAGGCCCTTGTCGATGAGAGTGGCCGAGGTGATGACCTTCATCGTGGAGCCGGGCGCGTAGGAGCCCTGGAGGGCCGTGTTGAAGCCGTTCGCGGGCGAGTTGGCCAGCGCGAGGATCTCCCCGGTGCTGGGCTTGACGGCGACCACCGACGCCTTGGAGCGCTTGCTCACCGCCTGCTCGGCGGTGCGCTGGAGCCCCGCGTCGATCGTGGTGCGCAGGGTGCCGGGGGTGCCCTTGGAGAGCACCTTCAGCGTCTCGTCGGGGGACTTGGAGCCCTTGGCGCGGGCGATCCACGTCTCCACACCCGCCGTGCCGCCCGCCTTCTTGCCGTAACGCTCGCGCAGCCCGGCCAGCACGGTCTTCAGCGTCGGGTGGTCGGCGGCGCTCAGCTCCACGCCCTCGCGGTCCACGGCCTTGATCGGCGGGGCGTCGGCCTCTCCGGTCTTCAGGGTGTCGCCGGTGCCCAGCTTCGGGTGCACCACCGACGGCTTCCAGTCGACGACGGCCTGGCCCGAGTCGCTGTCACGGGTCACCGTCAGCGAGGAGTCGTACGTCAAGGGGACCTTGCGGCTGCCGTACGAGATCCGCGCGTTCACCGAGAACGGTACGGTCCGGCCGCTCGGCCGCCCCGGCGTCAGCGCCACCTTGTCGATATGCGCCTTCTTCCGGTACCCGGAGAGCGCCGTGGTGGCCGCCTTGCTGTCGTCGGTGAGCGCCGCGGCCTTCGCCGTCGATCCGGCCGACCACGCCGCCAGGAACTCCTTGGACGTGTGCTTGACTTCGGCCGCGCTGGGCGGTCCGGTCTTCGCGCTCTTCAGGGACGGCTTGTCGTCGCCCCCGGCGCCGCCGCTCCCTCCCGACGCGTCGTCCTGGCCCCCGCCGCAACCGGCCGTACCGATCATGGCGGCGAACAGCGCACCGGCGATCGCGGCTCTCGCGCCACTCCGCATTGCAGAACCCCCACAGTCCTCGAATGCCCCCATCAGTCCGATGGAGGCCGCGGTGCAGGGCACTCTACCGGCATCCCCGGCGGGCCCCGCCGCGGCCGCCGAGGGGCCCCGCCGCGGCCGCCGAGGGGCCCCGCCGCGGCCGCCGAGGGGCCCCGGCCCGGGGGCCGGAAGCCCGGCGGGACCCGGCGGGAGGCCGGATTCCGGGCCGGGGCTCAGATCCAGGTGTCCAGCCACATCCGGGACTGCCAGGCGTCGAACGGAATGGTCTGGCCGGTGTAGAGGGGGAAGAAGTAGATGAAGTTCCAGATAATGAGCAGGACCAGCGCACCGGAACCGACCACGCCCACCACCCGTCGGCTCTCCGAGGCCCCCGGCGGCCCCAGCAGCGCGCCGATCACCATCGCCACCGCCAGACACAGGAACGGCACGAAGACCACGGCGTAGAAGGAGAAGATCGTGCGGTCCTGGTAGAGGAACCAGGGCAGATAGCCCCCCGCCACCCCGCACAGGATCGCGCCCGCCCGCCAGTCGCGCCGCAGCGCCCAGCGGAAGAGCAGGTACACCAGCGCGAAACAGGCCGCCCACCACAGCAGCGGAGTGCCGATGGCCAGCACCTCGCGGGCGCACTTCTGGGTGGTGTCCGAGGGGCAGCCGGTCTCGCCGGGCTTGGGCGCCTCGTAGAAGTAGGAGACCGGACGGGACTGGATCAGCCAGCTCCAGGGGTTGGACTGGTAGATATGCGGTGAGTCCAGGCCCACATGGAACTGGTAGACCTCGGTCTCGTAGTGCCACAGGCTGCGCAGCGGGTTGAGCAGCCAGGAGAACGGCCCGCTGTCGCCGTAGCCGCCGTCGGTCTCGGCCCAGTGGCGGAAGTACCCGCTGTCCCGCCAGCCGGTGCGCTTGCTGAACGAGCCGGTGGCGGCGAACCAGCCGGACCAGGAGGCGATGTACGTGAGCACCGCGACCGGCACCGTCGACAGGAAGGCCCAGCCCAGATCGCGCCGGAGCACCGCGCGGTAGGGGCGCTCGGCCCCGGCGAGACGGCGGGCGCCCACGTCCCACAGGACGGTCATCAGACCGAAGGCCGCCAGCACATAGAGCCCGTTCCACTTGGTGCCGATGGCCAGGCCCAGCAGCACCCCGGCCGCGATCCGCCAGGGCCGCGCCCCCAGTTTCGCGCTCCGGGCGACCGCCGCGTCCGGCCGGGCGGTGCCGTCGTCGCCGAGGGGGAGCGCCGCGGCGAGCCGGGCCCGCGCGTGGTCCCGGTCGATCAGCAGACAGCCGAAGGCGGCCAGCACGAAGAACATCAGCACCAGGTCGAGCAGTGCGGTGCGGCTCATCACGTAGTGCAGCCCGTCCACCGCGAGCAGCGCGCCCGCCAGACACCCGAGGAAGGTCGAGCGGAACAGCCGCCGTCCGATCCGGCACAGCATCAGCACCGAGGCCGTGCCGAGCAGCGCGACCATGAACCGCCAGCCGTACGGGTCCAGCCCGAAGATCTGCTCGCCGACGCCGATGACCCACTTGCCGACCGGCGGGTGGACCACATACGCGGCGGCGTCGCCGAGCGGGATGTGCTGCGGGGTGTCGAGGATCTGGTCGTTGGCGTTCTTCGGCCAGCTGCCCTCGTAGCCGAACTCCCAGATCGACCAGGCGTCCTTGGCGTAGTACGTCTCGTCGAATATCACGTTGTCCGGGCTGCCCAGCCGCCAGAAGCGGACCAGCCCGGCGCAGAGCGCGACGAGCAGCGGACCGGCCCACCCCGTCCAGCGGGCGATTCCGGCCGCCGCGGCGGGGGACGCCCCGAGCGTCTCCCACAGCCGGGTGCCCGGCTGGGCATACGGCGGGACCAGCCGCTCGCGTACGTCGGACCGGGGTCGGCCCGCGTAGCCGAAGCGGCGCAGCCGGCGCTGCCAGGCCGGCGGGTGCTGGCCGGCGGCTTGGCCCGGCTGGGCGTGGGTCGCGGTGTCACTGCTCACCGGCCCATCGTAGGGAAGCGGACGGTGAGTGTGGCGCCCCAATGCGGCGGGCCGGGCAATCGTCCCCGTCACGGCGGTGCGGCACGGCTGCGAGGATGTGGGTGTGACTGGAACGCTGGTACTGGCAGGGACCCCCATCGGCGACACCGCGGACGCGCCCCCGCGGCTGGCGGCCGAGCTCGCCGCCGCCGATGTGGTGGCCGCCGAGGACACCCGGCGGCTGCGCCGTCTCACCCAGGCCCTGGAGGTCCAGCCGGGCGGCCGGGTGGTGTCCTACTTCGAGGGCAATGAGTCGGCCCGTACGCCCGAGCTGGTCGAGGCGCTGGCGGGCGGCGCCCGGGTGCTGCTGGTGACCGACGCCGGGATGCCCTCGGTCTCCGACCCCGGCTACCGGCTGGTGGCCGCCGCCGTGGAGCGCGGCATCACGGTCACCGCGGTGCCCGGCCCGTCCGCGGTCCTCACCGCGCTGGCGCTCTCCGGGCTGCCGGTGGACCGCTTCTGCTTCGAGGGGTTCCTGCCGCGCAAGGCGGGGGAGCGGCTGGGGCGGCTGCGGGAGGTCGCGGCCGAGCGCCGCACCCTGGTGTACTTCGAGGCACCGCACCGGCTGGACGACACCCTGGCCGCCATGGCCGAGGTGTTCGGCGCGGACCGGCGCGCCGCGGTCTGCCGGGAGCTGACCAAGACCTACGAGGAGGTCCGGCGCGGACCGCTGGAGGAGCTGGCCGCCTGGGCCGCCGAGGGCGTGCGCGGGGAGATCACCGTGGTGGTCGAGGGGGCGCCCGATCCCGGGCCGGAGGACGCCGGTCCCGCGGAGCTGGCCCGCCGGGTCGCGGTGCGCGAGGAGGCGGGGGAGCGCCGTAAGGAGGCCATCGCGGCGGTCGCCCAGGCGGCCGGTGTGCCCAAACGGCAGGTCTTTGACGCGGTCGTGGCGGCAAAGAACGCGGCAGGAAACGTGCCACCGGAAGGTAAAGGGCGGTAGCGGAAAGCAAAGGCGGGGTTAGCGGTTGGGGCGGTTTCGGAACCCTGTCGCCAAATCTGCCTCAAGGCCGGGGAACAGCTACTGCGGTATCGCGCGGAAAGGCGTCCACTGGTGGGGACGGCGCGGACGGGGCCCATCCCGGAACCCCTCGTCCCGCGCCACCAGAGGAGCTGCCATGAGCGATATAGCGGGAACCCCGAACGGTGTTCGGCCGACGGCCCGCCTCCCCCTCGGCCCGGCGGTCGGCGAAGTGGCGCACGAGGCGTATGCCTTCGCCTGTATGAAGTGCGGACACGGCTGGGAGCAGTCGTACGACATCGAGCACCATGTGGACGGCGAGGGCCGGGCCTTCGTCGTGTACTTCACGGACGGCAGGCGCGTCCGGTCCCCGCTCACAAGCCCCGACTGCGTCAACTGCGGTGCGCATCTGGTGCGCATCATGCGCGCGGGCCAGGTCTCGTCCGCACTGGAGGGAGCGCGGCGCGGGCGGCGCCGCACGGTCTCGTCGGCGTCGGCGCCGGCGGAGAACGGTGACACGGCGGGGGGCGAGGAGGGCGCCGGGCGCCGTAAGCACCACTGGCACCTCTCGGATCTGCTGCACCCCTTTCAGCATCGCCGCGCCTGAGCCGGCCCGCCGCGCCTGAGTCGGCCCGCCGCGCCTGAGTCGGCCCGCCGCGCCTGAGCCGGCCCGCCGCGCCTGAGCCGGATCGTCCGGCCCTTATGAGTCCGATACGGGACAGGTGAGCCCGATACGGGACAGCTGAGCGGCCGGACGCGATTCACCGCGCATTCACCGGCATTCATAGAATCGCGGTCATGGCGAAAACAGGACCGGCCCCCGGCGGCAGCGAGAACGCGAACGGAGCGCGAAAGGAAAAGGACGCGCCCCCGCCGCTTCCCGAACCGCTGCGGGTACCGGTCGCCGACTCCCACACCCACCTGGACATGCAGAGCGGCACCGTGGAGGAGGCCCTCGCCAAGGCGGCCTCCGTCGGGGTGACCACCGTCGTCCAGGTGGGCTGCGACATCGCCGGGTCCCGCTGGGCGGCGGAGACGGCCGCCGCCCATGAGAACGTCTGGGCCACCGTCGCCCTGCACCCCAACGAGGCACCCCGCATCGTGCTGGGCGACCCGGACGGCTGGTCCCGGCAGGGCGCGCGGGAGCCCGGCGGCCAGGCGGCCCTGGACGCCGCCCTCGCCGAGATAGACGCGCTGGCCGCGCTGGACCAGGTGCGCGGTGTCGGCGAGACCGGCCTGGACTACTTCCGCACCGGCCCCGAGGGGATGGCCGCCCAGGAGTACTCCTTCCGCCGCCATATCGGCATCGCCAAGGAGCACGGCAAGGCCCTGGTCATCCACGACCGGGACGCCCATGACGACGTGTTGCGGATTCTCGCGGAAGAGGGTGCGCCCGACACCGTCGTCTTCCACTGCTACTCGGGTGACGCCGCCATGGCCGAGGTCTGCGCCGAACGGGGCTATTACCTGTCCTTCGCAGGGAATGTGACGTTCCGGAACGCCCAGCCGCTGCGGGACGCGCTCGCCGTCGCCCCGCTCGACCGCGTCCTCGTCGAGACCGACGCGCCCTTCCTGACCCCCGTCCCGTACCGCGGACGGCCTAACGCCCCCTATCTGATTCCGCTCACCCTGCGGGCCATGGCCGAGGTCAAGGGGGTCCCCGAGGACACGCTCGCGGCCGCCGTAGCAGCGAACACCTCCCGCGCCTTCGGCTACTGACCGCCTCCGCGGCACCCACGACACGGCAACCCTGCGTGATGGTTTGGCTTTGGAGAGTCACCATCGCTCCGCTAAGGTCCCGGACCCAACGCCCCATCCCCGGACGTGTGGAGTGTTGTCGTGAGCCCTGAGCAGGACAGCCACCCCGTCCCGGGCGGCCGCGCCGCAGCGCGCCGAGCCGCCCGGAGCAGACGCACAGCCGACCGCACCGACCCCATCCGGCGGCTGCTGCCGCAGGCGCTGGTGGTCGCCGCACTCGCCGGAGGCACCTCCGCCTTCGTGGCCCATGACAAGGCGGTGCGGCTCACCGTGGACGGTGAGCAGCGCACCCTGCACACCTACGCCGACGATGTCGGCGAACTGCTGGCCGAGGAGAAGGTGGCGGTCGGCCGGCACGACATCGTGGCCCCCGCCCCCGGCCAGAGCCTCGACAGCGGCGACGAGGTGGCCGTCCGCTACGGCCGCCCGGTCACCCTCACCGTCGACGGCCGGAGCCGCCGGGTGTGGACCACCGCCGGCACCGTCGACGGAGCGCTGCACCAGCTCGGGGTGCGCGCCGACGGCGCCTTCCTGTCCGCCTCGCGCTCCGCCGGAATCTCCCGGCGCGGCCTCTCGCTGGACGTCCGCACCGAGCGGACCGTCACGTTCATGGCGGACGGACGCGAGCACACCGTCCGCACCAATGTCGCGACCGTCGGCGAGGCGCTCGAGGCCGCCGGGCTCACTCTGCGCGGCCAGGACACCACCTCCGTGCCCGGCGGCAGCTTCCCGCGCGACGGCCAGACCGTGAAGGTGATGCGGATCACCCGCGGCAAGGAGGTGCGCCACGCGCCCGTGCCCTTCACCACCGTCCGGCGCGCCGACCCCACCGTGCTCAAGGGCACCGAGGTGGTGGAGCGCCAGGGCCGGCCGGGCTCGCTGCGCACCGTCTACCAGGTGCGGACGGTCAACGGCGTCCGCGAGCGGCCGCACAAGCTGGAGTCGAAGGTCGTCAAGCAGCCGGTGTCCAAGATCGTGCGGGTGGGCACCGGGACGGCGCCGCCGCCCCCCGCGTCGCCCCAGGGCGGCTCCGACGGGCTCAACTGGGACGCGGTGGCGCACTGCGAATCCGGCGGCCGGGCCGACGCGGTGGACAGCAGCGGCCGCTACGGCGGGCTCTACCAGATGGACCGGCAGACCTGGCGGTCCGTCGGCGGCAGCGGCAACCCCCAGGACGCCCCCGCCTCCGAGCAGACCTACCGGGCGAAGAAGCTGTACGTACAGCGCGGCTCGAGCCCCTGGCCGAACTGCGGCCGCCAACTGCACCGGTGAGGCCGGTTCAGGGGGCACCCCGCCGCACGGGGCGCCCCCTGATCCCGGGGGCGAACAGAGCCGCGGAAAATGCGCCTAAACTTCCCCGGTGAGCTCCACCGACCCCGATGTCCTGCTCGGCCCCGCCGATATCCGCGCCCTCGCGGCCCGGCTCGGCGTGCGTCCCACCAAGCAGCGCGGCCAGAACTTCGTCATCGACGCCAACACGGTCCGCCGGATCGTGCGCACCGCCGGCGTACGCCCCGATGACGTGGTCGTCGAGATCGGCCCCGGGCTCGGCTCGCTGACCCTGGCCCTGCTGGAGGCTGCCGACCGGGTCGTCGCCGTGGAGATCGACGACGTACTGGCCGCCGCCCTGCCCGGCACCGTCGAGACCCGGCTGCCCGGCCGCGCCGACCGGTTCGCGCTGGTGCACCAGGACGCGCTGCGGATCACCGAACTGCCCGGCCCCGCCCCCACCGCACTGGTCGCCAACCTCCCGTACAACGTGGCGGTCCCGGTGCTGCTGCATATGCTGGCCCGCTTCCCGAGCATCGAGCGGACGCTCGTCATGGTGCAGTCCGAGGTGGCCGACCGGCTCGCCGCGGCGCCCGGCTCCAAGGTCTACGGCGTGCCCTCGGTGAAGGCCGCCTGGTACGCCCGGGTCAAGCGCGCGGGCGCGATCGGGCGCAATGTGTTCTGGCCCGCGCCCAATGTGGACTCCGGACTCGTCTCCCTGGAGCGGCGCACCGAACCGCCGCGCACCACCGCGTCCCGGGAAGAGGTCTTCGCCGTGGTGGACGCGGCCTTCGCGCAGCGCCGCAAGACGCTGCGGGCGGCGCTCGCGGGCTGGGCGGGTTCGGCCGCGGCGGCCGAGGCGGCGCTCACGGCGGCCGGGATATCGCCCCAGGCCCGCGGTGAGGCGCTCACCGTCGAGGACTTCGCGGCCATCGCCGAGCACGGCCCCGCCGACCGCTGACCGACACCCCGGCCCCAGGACGACAAGGAGCTCCGCACCCGTGACCCGCCCCGTGACCGCCCGCGTCCCCGCGAAGGTCAACGTCCAGCTCGCGGTCGGCGGCCTGCGCCCCGACGGCTTCCACGACCTGGCCAACGTCTTCCTCGCCGTGGGCCTCTACGACGAGGTGACCGCCACCCCCGCGGAGGCGCTGCGGATCACCGTCTCCGGGGCCGACGCCGACCAGGTGCCGCGCGACCACGACAACCTCGCCGCCCGGGCGGCCATCGCCCTCGCCGAGCGGCACGGCATCGAGCCCGCCGTCCACCTCCACATCGACAAGGGCATCCCGGTCGCCGGGGGAATGGCGGGCGGCAGCGCGGACGCCGCCGGGGCGCTGCTCGCCTGCGACGCCCTGTGGGGCACCGGCACCTCCCGCGAAGAGCTGCTGGCCCTCTGTGCCGGGCTGGGCAGCGATGTCCCGTTCAGCCTGGTCGGCGGCGCCGCGCTGGGCCGGGGCCGTGGTGAGCTGCTGGAGCCGCTGGAGACCGGCGCGGCCTTCCACTGGGTGTTCGCGATCGCCGACGGCGGTCTGTCCACCCCGGCCGTCTACCGCGAATGCGACCGGCTCCGCGAGGCGTCCGGCACCGGCGCCACCGTCGCCGACATCCCCGATCCCGAGCCCTCCCCGGCGCTGCTGGAGGCCCTGCGCACCGGGGACCCGGCCGCCCTCGCCGCCGCGGTGAGCAACGACCTCCAGCCCGCCGCCCTGTCGCTGCGCCCCTCGCTCGCCGCGACCCTGCGCGCCGGGGCGGACGCCGGGGCCCTCACCCCCCTCGTCTCCGGCTCCGGTCCGACCTGTGCCTTCCTCGCCAAGGACGCCGAGGCCGCGGAGACCGTGGCCGCCGCGCTGGCCGCCTCCGGCACCTGCCGCGCGGTGCGGACGGCGTCCGGACCCGCGCCCGGTGCGAGGGTGCTGACCGACTGAGCGGGCGGTCGCCCGCGGCGACTACCCTGGGATGTCGATCGATCCGCGTACAGGAGTGTGATGGCCACCAATCTGGTCAACGTCGAAGCCGTCGGCAAGGTGTACGGCACCCGTGCACTGCTCGACGGCGTCTCCCTCGGAGTCAACGAGGGCGACCGGATCGGAGTCGTCGGCCGTAACGGCGACGGCAAGACCACGCTCATCCGGATCCTCGCCAAGCTGGAGCCCGCCGACACCGGACGGGTCACCCAGGCCGGGGACCTGCGGCTCAGTGTGCTCACCCAGCATGACTCGCTCGACCCGGCGGCCACCGTCCGCCATGAGGTGATCGGCGATCTCGCCGACCACGAGTGGGCGGGCGACGCCCGGATCCGGGATGTGCTCACCGGGCTGTTCGGCGGGCTGGACCTGCCCGCCTTCCCGCAGGGGCTGGACACCGTCATCGGCCCGCTCTCCGGCGGTGAGCGCCGCCGTATCGCGCTGGCCAAGCTCCTCATCGCCGAGCAGGACCTGATCGTCCTGGACGAGCCCACCAACCACCTCGACGTCGAGGGCATCTCCTGGCTGGCCGCCCATCTGCGGGCGCGCCGCTCGGCGTTGGTGGTCGTCACCCACGACCGCTGGTTCCTCGACCAGGTCTGCACCCGGATGTGGGACGTCCAGCGCGGTGTGGTCCATGAGTACGAGGGCGGCTACAGCGATTACGTCTTCGCCCGTGCCGAGCGGGAGCGCATCGCCGCCACCGAGGAGGCCAAGCGGCAGAACCTGATGCGCAAGGAGCTGGCCTGGCTGCGCCGCGGCGCCCCGGCCCGAACCAGCAAGCCGCGCTTCCGGATCGAGGCGGCCAACGCGCTGATCGCCGATGTGCCGCCGCCGCGCGACAGCGCCGAGCTGATGAAGTTCGCCAACTCCCGTCTCGGCAAAACCGTCTTCGACCTGGAGGACGTGACCGTCACCGCCGGGCCCAAGATGCTGCTCCGCCATCTCACCTGGCAGTTGGGGCCGGGCGACCGGGTCGGCCTGGTGGGGGTGAACGGCGCGGGCAAGACCTCGCTGCTGCGCGCGCTGGCCGAGGCCGCCCGCACCCAGGGCGAGACCCAGCCCGAGGCGGGCCGGATCGTGGTCGGCAAAACCGTCAAACTGGCCTATCTGTCGCAGGAAGTGGCCGAACTGGACCCGGGGATGCGGGTCCTGGAGGCCGTCGAGCAGGTGCGGCAGCGGGTGGACCTCGGCAAGGGCCGGGAGATGACCGCCTCCCAGCTCTGCGAGAAGTTCGGCTTCACCAAGGAGAAGCAGTGGACCCCGGTCGGCGATCTGTCCGGCGGTGAGCGGCGCCGCCTCCAGATCCTGCGGCTGCTGATGGACGAGCCCAATGTGCTCTTCCTCGACGAGCCCACCAACGACCTGGACATCGAGACCCTGACCCAGCTGGAGGACCTGCTCGACGGCTGGCCCGGTTCGCTGGTGGTCATCAGCCACGACCGGTACTTCCTGGAGCGCACCACCGACCGGGTGCTGGCGCTGCTGGGCGACGCCGCCCTGCGGATGCTGCCGCGCGGTGTGGACGAGTACCTGGAGCGGCGGCAGCGCGTCCTGGCCGCCGCGGCCCCGGCCGCTCCCGTCCGGCAGAAGGCCGCCGAACAGCCCGCCGGCGCCCGCCCGTCCGCCGCCGAGCAGCGCGCCGCCAAGAAGGAGCTCCAGCGGATCGAACGGCGTCTTGACCGCATCAGCGAGCAGGAGTCCACCCTGCACCACAACATCGCGCAGAACGCCACGGACTTCACCAAGGTCGCCGAACTCGACGCCCAGCTGCGGGAGCTGACCGGGGAGCGCGAGGATCTGGAGACCCGCTGGCTGGAGCTGGCCGACGACGTCTGATCGGCTCCCCGCTGGCCCCGGCGACCCGAGGCCCTTGGCGAGCCCCTCGTGTGACGCGCGCCCGCAACAGTCCCGTCACGGGCCGGTCTCAGCTGTTCGATGAGGTGGAGACCGGCCCGGACCGTGTCGGTGCCGGGTGATACAAAGAACTCCCGCCTGCCTGCCGTTCACTGGCGGGTCTCATGTCCGATTCGCTCCTTCCTGGAGGGCTTTGACCTCCGGGATCGCGGGGGAGGCCGGTCGGATCGTGGGTCCCCGCGCGAGAAGGAATTCGCATGTCACAGCCGCCTCCGCCGCCCAACCAGCCGCCGCAGGGCGGCTTTGGCGCGCCGCAGGACCCCGGTTACGGCTACCCTCAGCAGCCGCCCGCCGCGCCCCAGCAGGGCCACGGCGCGCCGCAGACACCGGGCCAGCCGCCCCAGGGTCCGCCGCCGCCTCCGCCGGTGGCTCCGCCCGGCCCGCCGCAGACGCCCCCGCAGGGCGCCGGCGGCTATGGCTACCCGGGGCAGCCGGTGCACGCCCAGCCGACCCAGGTGGGCATGGCCTCGCCCTTCCCGTCCGGCCAGCAGCAGTACGGCTACCCGCCCCAGGGGCAGTACCAGTACCCCGGCGCTCCGGCACCGGGTCCCGGCGGCGGCGGCTCCAACCCGTCCAAGCAGCGACTGATGATCATCGTGGCGGCCGTGGTCGCGGTCGCGCTGGTCGTCGGCGGCGGCATCTGGTTCGCCACCAAGGACAAGGGCGGAGACGAGGCCAAGGGCGACGACGACAAGCAGAGCAGCCAGGGCAGTTCGAGCGGCAGTGACGGCGGCGCCTCCGGCGGCTTCAAGAAGAAGCCCGCGCCGGAGACGGTCGACGGCAAGCTGCTCAACAAGATCCCCATGCCCAAGGTCAAGGAGCAGGTCACCGTCGAGGGCAGCTGGGTGACCGACGACGCCTTCGTGAAGGTCGGCGTCAACCAGGTCGTCGGCTATCCGCCGGACGGCGGCAGCCCGAAGTGGAAGATACCGCTGGCCGGCGCGGTGTGCTGGGGCTCGTCCCAGGTCACCGAGGACGGTCTGGCCCCGGTGGTCTACCAGCAGAACAAGCCCACCAAGAAGGACAAGTACCCCGACTGCAACCAGGTCGGTCTGCTCGACCTCAAGAAGGGCCGGCTGGTCTGGCACAAGGACGTCGACGGCGACTACGACAAGATGCGCTTCGACGAGGTGACCGTCGGCGGCGGCACGGTGGCCGCGGGCGGCACCAGCGGCGGGGCCGCCTGGTCCCTCGACGGCAAGCAGCTGTGGAAGCCCAAGGAGAACGACGAGTGCGAGGACCGCGGTTACGGGGGCGGCGTCGACAAGCTGATCGCCGTGCGCAGTTGCGGTGACTACGGCAACGAGCGCATCCAGGTCCAGACGCTGAACCCGAAGACGGGCGCGGTGAAGTCGAGCTACAAGGTCTCCCGCGGTCTCGAGTGGGTGCACGTCGTCTCCACCGACCCGCTGGTCATCGGTCTGGACGCGGGGGACGACCACAGCGGCGGCGTCTCCGACTTCCTGGTGATCGACGACAGCGGCAAGACCGGCAAGGTGGTCAGCAAGATCGGCACCGAGGACGGAAAGTACAACCCCCGGTGTGAGTCGACCAATGTCGAGGGCTGCCGGAAGATCGCCATCAACAAGACGACGGACACCTTGTTCATGCCGACGGACGAGCGTGGCTACGGCTCCGACGGCCCGCGCAACGAGATCGTCGCCTTCAGCATGAAGACCGGCAAGCCGGTCGGGAAGACCGACGGTGTCGCCAGCGCCACGCTGACGCCGCTCGGCACCGACAAGGACGGCTATGTGATCGCCTACCAGAGCGGCGGTTACTCACGGGGCGGCGCCGTGTGGCGGATCGACCCCAAGTCCTACGAGAAGAGCAAGCTGCTCCAGAACGGCGCCGAGTCCGGCGAGGCCGAGTCGGACTTCAGCGTCGAATTCGACGAGGTCCTCTACGGCAATGGGCGGCTCTACATGTCGGACCGCTACGCCACCAAGCCCTCGGGCGAGTACGACAAGGACGACCCGCTGGCGATCGTGTTCGGCGCGAGCTGACCGTCGCCCGGCCGACACCTCACCTCCGGCGGCCCCGCCCGTACCCACCGTACGGGCGGGGCCGCCGTCGTACGCTCCGGCTCATGAACCGTTCGCATCGATCGGTTTCGGACCTCGAGTGGATGTCAAGTAGGCACGAATGGCCGGGATTTCGGCATTCCGGGGGGCTTCTTCCCGGTAGGGGGCGCGCGACGTCGAACAAGCGTGTAGCTTCCCCCTGGGCGAATGGGGGGAGCTCATGGGCGTGCGACTCATGGTGGTCGATGATCACCGTCTGCTCGCGGAGGCGCTCGCCTCGGCGTTGAAGCTGCGCGGGCACCGGGTGCTCGCGGCGGCCGCGCCGAGCGCGGGAGCGGCGGAACTGGTGGTGAGCCGGGCACCGGAGGTGTGTCTGCTGGGCACGGCGGCACCGGCGGAGCCGGGGGCGTTCGATCCGGTCGTGCGGATCAAGAAGGAGCGCCCGCAGGTCGCGGTGGTGGTGCTCGGCCCGGTGCCGAGTCCGCGCGGTATAGCGTCCGCGTTCGCGGCCGGGGCGTCCGGCTATGTGCGCCACGACGAGCGGATCGAGGGTGTGGAGCGCGCCATGATGAAGGCGCGGGCGGGAGAGGCGGCGGTGGCCCCGCAGTTGCTCCAGGGAGCCTTCGCGGAGCTGCTGAACCCGGCGGCCCAGCCCGACGACGAGGGCGCCCGGCTGCTGCGGATGCTCACCCCGCGCGAGGTGGAGGTGCTGGTGCGGGTCGCGGAGGGCGAGGACACGCGGCTGATCGCGGCCGGGATGGGGATCGCGCCCAGTACCGCACGTACCCATGTGCAGCGGGTGCTGATGAAGCTGGGCGTCGGATCGCGGCTGGAGGCGGCCGCGCTGGCGGCGCGCACGGGTCTGCTGGAGCGGGCGGCGGCGCATCACCGGGCGTCGCCGCCCGCCTAGGCGTCAGGCGGCTTCGTCGCCCTCGGGCCGGGCCGGACCCGCCGGCGGCTCGGGGGCGGGCTCCGGCGCGGTCGCGGGCCGCAGCCACATCCAGAGCAGGAACAGCAGCCCGACGACGAGCATCGACAGGCCCGTCCAGAGGTTGATGTTGATGTTCTGCGCCTTCTTCAGGTCCGCGTCCGAGGCGGTGATCCCGGCGATCGTGACGATGATCCCGTAGACCACGAACAGACCGCCGATGAGCCGCCGGACGTCGAACAGCCGGGCGGCGGTCGCCGACTGCTCCGTGAGTTCCTGGACCTGGTGCTGGTACTCGTACTCGTCGCTCATGGCACGATCTCCTTTCCGGCCGGGGTCACAGGGAGAACGGGAGGTAGCACAGGGCCGCGAGGATGATCGCGCCCCAGCCCAGCAGGGCGGGCTTGCGGTACCAGACCTCGTCGCCCGCGGCCGGCGGTTCGGCCATCCCCGGCGAGGTGGTGCCGTAGACCAGCCCGGCCAGCGACTCCACCGGCTTGGGCGTGGTGAACAGCGAGACGCCGACCATCACCACACCGCCGACGACGAACGCCACGATCGCGGAGACGAAGTTGGCGCCCTGGTCGCTGGGGATGGAGATGACGTTCTCCTTGTAGAGCCAGAAGTAGTTGATCATCGCGGCCACGGTGCCGCTGAGCAGCCCCCAGAACCCGGCCGCGCCGGTGGCCCGTTTCCAGAACATGCCGATGATGAAGACGCAGAACAGCGGCACGTTGAAGAAGGAGAACAGGGTCTGGAGGTAGTTCATGATGTTGCTGAAGGAGGAGGCGATGAAGGCCGTCCCCATCCCGCACAGCACCCCGATGGCGGTGACCACCCGCCCGGTGAGCAGGTAGTACGTATCCGGTCGGCCCTTGCGGATGTAGGCGCCCCAGATGTCGTTGGTGAACACCGTGTTGAACGAGGAGACATTGGCCGCCATGCCCGCCATGAAGGCGGCCAGCAGACCGGTCACCGCGACTCCCAGCACCCCGTTGGGCAGCAGGTCGCGCATGAGCAGCGGGATGGCGTCGTTGTACTGGAAGCCGCTCTTCGCGCTGCCGATGCCCGGTTCCAGGACCAGCGCGATCAGCCCGGGGACCACCACGATCAGCGGGATGAACATCTTGGGGAACGCGGCGATCAGCGGGGTGCGCTGGGCGGCCGAGAGGTTCTTGGCCGACAGGGCGCGCTGTACCTCGGCGAAGTTGGTCGTCCAGTAGCCGAAGCTCAGGCAGAAGCCCAGACCCAGCACGATGGTCAGCCAGTTGGCGCCCAGCGGGTTGGCGGAGCCGATACCGGTGCCGCCCCAGGCCGAGGTGAAGTCGGCGCCGTGGGAGCTCTCGAGGGAGTCCTTCAGCCCGCCCCAGCCGCCGACCCGCTTGAGGGCGACGATGGTCAGCGGGATGAGGGCGGCGAGGATGACGAAGAACTGGAGCACCTCGTTGTAGATCGCCGAGGAGAGACCGCCCAGGGTGATGTAGGCCAGGACGAAGAAGCCCGCGACGACGATGGCCACCCACTGCGGCCAGCCGAGCAGCGCCTCCACCACGATCGCCATCGCGTACAGGTTGACGCCCGCGATCAGCACGGACGCCACGGAGAAGATCACCGAGCTGAGCAGATGCGAGGACTGCCCGTAGCGGTGCAGCAGGAACTCGGGGACGGACCGCACCTTCGACCCGTAGTAGAAGGGCATCATCACCAGGCCGAGGAAGACCATGGCCGGGATGGCGCCGACCCAGTACCAATGCACGGTGTAGACGCCGTACTGCGCGCCGTTGGCCGCCATGCCCAGGATCTCCAGGGCGCCGAGGTTGGCGGCGACGAAGGCGAGCCCGGTGACCCAGGCGGGCAGTGACCGCCCGGAGAGGAAGAAGTCGAGGCTGGTCTTCACGCTCCGTCTGGCGGCGAAGCCGACGCCGAGCACCACGGCGAAGTAGAGGATGAGGATCGAGTAGTCGAGTGCGTTGGTGGGGAGCCGTAGCCCTTCGGCCAGATAGTGCATAGGTGACTCGCTTCATTGCGTGAACGGAATGCACCACAAACGTGCGGTGAAGGTATCCGAATTCTCCAGCTTTGTCCGACCAGCTTCACCATCCATTGACGCGGCTGTGCGCTTGTGGTTCATTATGTTTAGTTGTGTTGGGTGGGAATGGCAAGGTGAGGAGCCGGCGGAGTGAAGAAGACGGCGACGCGGCTCGCGGACGGACGCGAGCTCATCTACTACGACGCGCACGGTGACGCGGTGCGCGACGCCGTCGACCAGCGGCCGCTCGACCCCATCACCACCCGCTCCGAGATCCGCCACGACCCGCTGCTCGGCGACGACGTGGCCATCGCCTCGCACCGCCAGGGGCGCACGTACCACCCGCCCGCCGACGCCTGTCCGCTGTGTCCCTCGCGGAACGGACGGCGGACCGAGATCCCCGCCTCCGACTACGATGTGGCCGTCTTCGAGAACCGCTTTCCGTCGCTCGCGGGGGAGTCGGGCCGGTGCGAAGTGGTCTGCTTCACCTCGCACCACGACGCCTCCTTCGCCGAGCTGTCCGTCGAGCGGGCCGCCCTGGTGCTCGACGTCTGGGCGGACCGCACCGCCGAACTGGCCCAACTCCCCTCCGTCGAGCAGGTCTACTGCTTCGAGAACCGCGGCCGGGAGATCGGCGTCACCCTCGGCCATCCGCACGGCCAGATCTACGGCTATCCCTTCGTGACCCCGCGCACCCGCCGGATGCTGGACTCCCTTGCCGCCCACCATGAGCGGACGGGTGGGAATCTGTTCGACGATGTGGTGGCCGACGAGCTGGCCGACGGACGGCGGGTGGTGCTCGACGGCGAGCACTGGACCGCCTTCGTGCCCTACGCCGCCCACTGGCCGTACGAGGTCCACCTCTACCCGAAGCGGCGGGTCCCGGACCTCACCGAGCTGGCCGACGCCGCACGCAAAGAATTCCCACAGGTCTATCTGGAACTCTTGCGGCGGTTCGACCGGATTTTCGGGGAGGGGGAGCCGCCCACGCCGTACATCGCCGCCTGGCACCAGGCGCCGTTCACCGCGGCGAACCGGCGGGATTTCGCTCTGCACCTCGAGCTTTTCACCATTCGCCGCACTTCCGGCAAGCTGAAGTTTCTCGCGGGTTCCGAATCCGGCATGAATGTGTTCATCAACGATGTGCCGCCCGAGGCCGCGGCCGAAAGACTGCGAGAGGTAGCGAGCAAGTGAGCAATACGCGGAAGAAGTACCTGGTCACCGGTGGTGCGGGCTATGTCGGCAGCGTGGTCGCGGCGCATCTGCTGGAGGCCGGCCACCAGGTGACCGTCCTGGACGATCTGTCCACCGGCCACCGCGCGGGCGTCCCCGCGGGCGCGGAGTTCATCGAGGGCCGGGTCCAGGACGCGGCCAAGTGGCTCGACCCCTCCTATGCCGCGGTACTGCACTTCGCCGCCTCCTCGCAGGTCGGCGAGTCCGTCGTACGCCCCGAGAAGTACTGGGCCAACAATGTCGGCGGCACCACCGATCTGCTCGCCGCGATGCGGGACGCGGGGGTGCGCACCCTCGTCTTCTCCTCCACCGCCGCCACCTACGGCGAACCCGACCAGGTGCCGATCACCGAGACCGCGGCCACCGCGCCCACCAACCCCTACGGCGCCACCAAACTGGCCGTCGACCACATGATCAGCGGGGAGTGCGCCGCCCATGGCCTGGCCGCCGTCTCGCTGCGGTACTTCAACGTCGCGGGTGCCTACGGGGCGTACGGCGAGCGCCATGACCCCGAGTCCCATCTGATCCCGCTGGTGCTCCAGGTCGCCCAGGGCCGCCGCGAGACGATCTCCGTCTACGGCGACGACTACCCGACCCCCGACGGCACCTGTGTGCGTGACTACATCCATGTCGCCGATCTGGCCGAGGCCCATCTGCTGGCGCTGGACGCCGCCGCCTCCCATGAGCATCTGATCTGCAACCTCGGCAACGGCAACGGCTTCTCCGTGCGTGAGGTCGTCGAGACCGTGCGCCGGGTCACCGGCCACCCCGTCCCCGAGACCGCGGCGCCCCGCCGCGGCGGCGACCCGGCGGTGCTGGTGGCCTCCGCCGAGCGCGCCAAGGAGCGGCTGGGCTGGCGCCCGTCCCGTACGGATCTGGCCGGAATCGTCGCGGACGCCTGGGAGTTCGCGCAGCGAAGGGAGAGCGAGTGACCGACAGCGACCGGGCACGGCAGGCGGCGGACCGGTTCCGCGAGGTCTACGGAACCGATCCGGCCGGGGTGTGGGCGGCACCGGGGCGGGTCAATCTGATCGGTGAGCACACCGATTACAACGACGGTTTTGTGATGCCCCTCGCGCTGCCGCACACCTGCCTGGCCGCCGCCGCGCCACGCCGCGACGGGGTGCTGCGGGTGACGTCCGGGGATGTGCCGGGCGGCACCGTCCGGCTCCGCGTCCCCGGTCTGGCACCGACCGGGAGCGGCGGGGCGGGCGGTGACCAGGGAGGCTGGGCGGCCTATCCGGCGGGTGTGGTCTGGGCGCTGGCCGGGGCCGGACTGCTGCCGGACGACGGCGACGGCCCGGCCGGCGCGGATCTCTACTTCACCAGCACGGTGCCCACCGGCGCCGGGCTGTCCTCGTCCGCGGCGCTCGAGGTGGTCACCGCGACCGCGCTGAACGAGCTGTACGAGCTGGGTCTCGAGCCGGGGGAGATCGCCCGGCTGTGCCAGCGCGCGGAGAACGACTTCGTGGGCGTGCCCTGCGGGATCATGGACCAGACCGCCTCCGCCTGCTGCACCGAGGGCCATGCGCTCTTCCTCGACGCCCGGGATCTGACGCGCCGCCAGGTGCCGTTCGACCTCGCGGCGGAGGGGCTGCGGCTGCTGGTGGTGGACACCCGGGTCACCCATGAGCTGGGCGACGGCGCGTACGCCGCCCGGCGTGCGGCGTGCGAGACGGCCGCGCGGGAGCTCGGGGTGCGGGCGCTGCGCGAGGTGACCTTCGAGGGCCTGGACGCGGCGCTGACCCGGCTGGCCGGGGCGGGCCAGGACCCGAGCGTGCGGCGCCGGGTCCGCCATGTGGTGACGGAGAACCGCCGGGTGGAGGAGGTCGTCGCACGGCTCGACGCGGGTGATGTCCGCGCCATCGGGCCGGTGCTGACCGAGGGACACGCCTCCTGCCGCGATGACTTCGAGATCTCCTGTGCGGAGCTGGACCTGGTGGTGGAGACCGCCAACGCCGCGGGGGCGCTGGGGGCGCGGATGACCGGCGGCGGCTTCGGCGGTTCGGCGATCGTCCTGGTCGAGGAGGGCGCCGCGGAGGCCGTGGGCAAGGCGGTCACCGAGGCGTTCGCCGGGGCCGGTCACGGGGCGCCGAGGATCTTCACCGCGGTGCCGAGCGAGGGGGCACGACGGCTCTAGGGGGTGTCTCGCCGATCATGCCGGGCTCCCGACGCCTGGCACGGCACCTCGCGGCCCCGCGCTCGTCGCACGCAGCGCCGCTGCGCTCTCCTCACGCGGGTTGCGAGTCTCCCCCAGCTACCGCTGGGAGGTGCCCCCTGCACCAGACGCCGCTCGCTGATCCGGCCTGATCGACAAGACACCCCCTGGCGCCGGGCCCTCGGCCACACCCCGATCAGTTTTCGCCGTTCTGGGCGTACTTACTCCCCAAGTCCGAACACAAAACTCACAGTAAACGGGTGAGGACGGACAGTTTCGCGAATCGGCTCCGAATCGTGGGTCCCGGCCTTACGCTGAGCACAGCACCGGTGGGGGCCGGTGCTTCATCAGGGGGCGAGACAGTCAGGTACGACGCCCGGGGCGGGGTGGCGATGACGGCGCGGCGGCGGCCGCGTGGATCGCGATGACCCCTTGCCGGGCGCCGTACCCGCACTGATGCTCGGTGCAGTCCGGGAAGTTCCGGCGACGTGGGGGGTGTCCGTGGCACGTATTCGGGTTCTCGTGGTTGACGATCATCGCATCTTCGCCGAATCGCTTGCCGCCGCTCTCGCGGCGGAGCAGGACGTGGACGTGGCGGCGGCGGGGAGCGGTCCGGCGGCCTTGCGCTGCCTGGAGCGGGGCGCCGCGGAGGGGCGCCGGTTCGATGTCCTGCTGGTGGACGCCGATCTGGGCACGGCGGTGGGCGACACCGTGCCCGTACCGCTGCCCGCGCCGCTCGATACGGCGTACGGCGGGGCGCGGCCACCGGGTCATGGCACGCTCGCCCGCCCGGTCAACGGCCGCGCGGCGGACGGGATTTCGCTGGTCGGCGGGGTCCGCTCCACCCAGCCGGGGGTGCGTACCGTGGTGCTCGCCGAGCGGGACGATCCGCGCCGGGCGGCCGCGGCGCTCCAGGCCGGGGCGTGCGGCTGGGTCGCCAAGGACTGCTCGCTGGTCCGGCTGCTCGCGGTGATCCGGGGAGTGCTGCGGGACGAGACGCATCTGCCGCCCGCTCTGCTCACCGGTGTGCTGCGGGAGTTGACGGCCGCGCGCAAGCACCGCACCGAGAGCGAGCGCCTGGTGGAGTCGCTGACCCCGCGGGAGCGCGAGGTGCTGCGCTGCATGGTGGCCGGGCTCGGCCGCAAGGCGGTCGCCGAACGGCTGTTCCTCTCCCCGCACACCGTCCGCACCCATATGCAGAATGTGCTGGGCAAGCTGGGGGTGCACTCCACCCTGGCGGCGGTGGCGCTGGCCCGGCGGGCCGGGGTCGGCCCGGTCGACCTAGCCGGGGAAATTGTCGAACGGGGCGGTCAGCTGGCGTAGCAGCGCCGCCAGTTGTGCGCGCTGAGCCTGGGAGAGCTCGGCCAGGATGGCGTGCTCCTGCTCCAGCAGTCCGGCGAGTGCCTGGTCCGCGCGGTCCCGCCCCTCGGCGGTCAGCCGGACCAGCACGCCGCGCCGGTCGCTGGGGTCGGGCTCCCGCTGCACCAGGCCCTTCTTGGCGAGCCGGTCGATCCGGTTGGTCATGGTGCCCGAGGTCACCAGGGTCTGGGTGAGCAGCTGCCCGGGGGAGAGCTGATACGGGTCCCCGGCCCGCCGCAGCGAGGTCAGGACATCGAACTCCCAGGGCTCCAACTGGTGCTCGGCGAAGGCGATCCGCCGCGCCCGGTCCAGATGGCGGGCGAGTCTGCTGACCCGGCTGAGCACTTCCAGCGGTTCCACATCGAGATCGGGGCGCTCCCGCCGCCACGCCGCGACCAGCCGATCGACCTCGTCCTCCATGGCGATCAGTGTAGTAGGTCTGTCGACATGAAGTCTCTTGACATCAAGAGATATCGTGGAGCACGGTAAGGACGTCCGTGATCGCGATCACCAGATCCCGGCCCGACCGTACTCACAAGGGGCTTGCCGACCATGATCACCGCATCGAACTGGGATCCGAAGCAGTACCTGCGTCACTCCGGCTACCGGACCCGGCCCTTCCTTGACCTGCTGGCCCGGGTCCCCCAGCTGCCTGCCGGACCCGGCAGCCCGCCCCGGATCGCCGACCTCGGCTGCGGCCCCGGCAATGTCACCACGCTCCTCTTCGACCGCTGGCCGGACGCCCGGATCACCGGCCTGGACAACTCCGCCGAGATGCTGGAGACCGCCCGGCCCCTGGCGGGCCCGACCACCGGCGGCGGCCATCTGGGATTCGCCTCCGCCGACCTGGCGCACTGGGTCCCCGACGAGACCTACGACCTGATCGTCTCCAACGCCACCTTCCAGTGGGTGCCCAGCCACGCCGACGCCTTCCCGGCCTGGCTGGACGGGCTGCGCCCCGGCGGCACCCTCGCCTTCCAGGTGCCCGGCAACTTCACCGCCGCCAGCCACACCCTGATGCGGGAGCTGGCCGAGTCGCCGCGCTGGCACGACCGGCTGGCCGGAGTGCTGCGCCATCGCGACGCGGTCCGTGACCCGGTCGGGTATCTGGACCTGCTGTCCGGACTCGGCTGCGAGGTCGAGACCTGGGAGACCACCTACGTCCAGATCCTCCAGGGGCCCGACCCCGTACTGGACTGGGTCAAGGGCACCGGACTGCGGCCCGTCATCACCACGCTCGCGGATGATCCACGAGCCTGCGAGGAGTTCATCGCCGAGTACCGGGAGCTGCTGCGCGAGGCGTACCCGGCCCGACCGTACGGCACGCCCTTCCCGTTCCGCCGCATCTTCGTGGTCGCCCGCAAGGGCGGGAAGTGATCACCGCCGTCGATCACGTCCAGCTCGCCGCGGAGCCGGGCAGTGAACCCGCCCTGCGGGCCTACTACGGCGATGTCCTCGGCATGGTCGAGATACCCAAGCCGCCCGTGCTGGCCGCGCGCGGCGGGGTGTGGTTCCGGGCCGGCTCCGTCCAGCTCCACCTGGGCGTCGAGCGGGACTTCCGGCCTGCCCGCAAGGCCCATCCGGGGCTGCGCGTCACCGGTATCGAGGAGTTCGCGGCCCGGCTCACCGACCGGGGCGCCCCGGTCATCTGGAACGACGACCTTCCCGGCCACCGCCGCTTCTATTCCGAGGACCCGGTGGGCAATCGGCTGGAGTTCCTGGAGCGCCTCGGCTGACCCATGCGGCCGGACGGCCGGTCCGGCCCCCGCCCCGGCGGCCCGCCTCCGGGGCGCGGCCGGGCGTCGGTCAGGTCTTGCGATGGCCGATCAGCCGCGGCTTGGGCTCCATACCGTCGAGGCCGTGCCAGGCCAGATTCACCAGATGCGCCGCGACCTCGGCCTTCTTCGGCTTGCGGACGTCCAGCCACCACTGGCCGGTCAGGGCGACCATGCCCACCAGCGCCTGCGCGTACAGCGGGGCCAGTTTGGCGTCGAAGCCACGCGCCTTGAACTCCAGCCCCAGGATGTCCTCCACCTGCGTGGCGATATCGCTGATCAGTGAGGCGAAGGTGCCCGTCGACTGGGCCACCGGGGAGTCGCGCACCAGGATCCGGAAGCCGTCGGTGTACGCCTCGATGTAGTCGAGGAGCGCGAACGCGGCCTGCTCCAGCAGCTCACGGGGGTGGCCCGCGGTCAGCGCCCCGGTCACCATGTCCAGCAGCTGGCGCATCTCGCGGTCCACCACGACCGCGTAGAGCCCCTCCTTGCCGCCGAAGTGCTCGTAGACCACCGGCTTGGAGACCCCGGCCTTGGCCGCGATCTCCTCCACCGACGTGCCCCCGAAACCCCGCTCGGCGAAGAGTGTGCGACCGATGTCCAGCAGCTGCTCCCGGCGTTCCTTACCGGTCATCCGGACCCGGCGGGTACGCCGGGTCCCGGAGCCGGAATGCCGGCCGGCCCTGGCAGGCCGGTCCCTGTTGCCGCTGGTATTACTATCGGTCGCCACAGGCTCCATCATGCCGCTCCGACGGACTCCTCTTTACGCCGGGAGTCGATACGGGCCTCGGTCGGCCAGCGGACGTCATACGCCCAGCCCGCCTTCTCGAACCAGCGGATGAGCCGGGCGCTGGAGTCCAGCTGCCCCCGCATCACCCCGTGCCGGGCGCAGGTCGGGTCCGCGTGGTGCAGGTTGTGCCAGGACTCACCGCACGAGAGCACCGCGAGCCACCAGACATTGCCGGAGCGGTCACGCGACTTGAACGGGCGCTTGCCCACCGCGTGGCAGATCGAGTTGATCGACCAGGTGACGTGGTGCAGCAAGGCCACCCGGACGAGCGACCCCCAGAAGAAGGCGGTCAGCGCGCCCTGCCATGACCAGGTCACCAGCCCCCCGATCACCGGGGGCAGCGCCAGCGAGACCACGGTCCACACCACGAACTGCCGGGAGATCGTACGGACGGTGCTGTCCTTGATCAGGTCCGGTGCGTACTTCTGCTGCGGGGTCTGCTCCTGGTCGAACATCCAGCCGATATGCGCCCACCACAACCCCTTCATCAGGGCCGGGACGGTCTCCCCGAACCGCCACGGAGAGTGCGGGTCCCCCTCGGCGTCGGAGAACTTGTGGTGCTTTCGGTGGTCGGCCACCCAGCGCACCAGCGGGCCCTCCACCGCCAGCGACCCGGCGACGGCCAGCGCGATCCGGAGCGGGCGCTTGGCCTTGAAGGCGCCATGGGTGAAATAGCGGTGGAAGCCGATGGTGATGCCGTGGCAGCCGATGTAGTACATGACCACCATCAGCGCCAGGTCCAGCCAGCTCACCCCCCAGCCCCAGGCCAGGGGAACGGCGGCGAGCAGGGCGACGAACGGGACGGCGATGAACAGCAGCAAGGTGATCTGTTCGATGGAACCTTTGCTGTCCCCGCCGAGGGTGGCGGAGGGAAGCGGTGTCTCCTGGGCCTTCGGCGCGTCGTCGACCACGTCGGGGCTTGCAGTCATGGGATCCCTCGTGGGGCTCGGGGGCTGGGCTACGGATCCGTAACCTACGGCGTCGTAAGTATGGCAGGGCCACGTAGCGGGGCAAGAGGGCTCTGGTCCCTCTCAGGTACGCGCCGCATATCCTGGGTGCGTCGGACAGCGCGGTCCGCACCTGGCCGAAAGCATGGGGGCCATGGCGCGCGGTACCCGCCGCACAGGCGCTTCGCCCCCGCTCGACGAACCCCGTTCACTGCAAGGAGCCCGCACCTGTGAGCAGTGCCGACCACACCAATGCCGCCCTGCGTGCCGACATCCGCCGTCTGGGCGATCTGCTCGGCGAGACCCTCGTCCGCCAGGAGGGCCCCGGCCTTCTCGACCTCGTCGAGCGCGTCCGCGCCCTCACCCGCAGTGACGGAGAGGCCGCGGCGGACCTGCTGGGCTCGACCGACCTCCAGACCGCGGCCAAGCTGGTACGGGCCTTCTCCACCTACTTCCACCTGGCGAACGTCACCGAGCAGGTGCACCGCGGCCGTGAGCTGCGGGCCCGCCGGGACGCCGAGGGCGGCATCCTCGCCCGCACCGTCGACCAGCTCAAGGACGCCGACGCCGAGCACGTCCGGCAGACCGTCGAGCGGCTGAACGTACGCCCGGTCTTCACCGCGCACCCCACCGAGGCCGCCCGCCGTACCGTCCTCAACAAGCTCCGCCGGATCGCCGAGCTGCTCGAGACGCTCGCCGCAGGGGGCGAGGTGCGCCGCACCGATCTCCGGCTCGCCGAGAACATCGACCTGCTCTGGCAGACCGATGAGCTGCGGGTGGCCCGCCCCGAGCCCGCCGACGAGGCCCGGAACGCCATCTACTACCTCGACGAGCTGCACGCCCACGCCGTCGGCGACGTCCTGGAGGACCTCACCGCCGAGCTCGACCGCGTCGGCCTGGAGCTGCCCGCCACCACCCGTCCGCTCACCTTCGGCACCTGGATCGGCGGCGACCGCGACGGCAACCCCAACGTCACCCCCGAGGTCACCCGTGAGGTGCTGATCCTCCAGCACGAGCACGGCATCACCGACGCGCTGGAGATCATCGACGAGCTGCGGGCCGCCCTCTCCAGCTCCATCCGCAACTCCGACGCCTCCGAGGAACTGCTCGACTCCCTCCAGCGCGATCTGGAGCTCCTCCCGGAGATCAGCCCCCGCTACAAGCGGCTCAACGCCGAGGAGCCCTACCGGCTCAAGGCCACCTGCATGCGGCAGAAGCTGGTCAACACCCGGGAGCGGCTCGCCTCGGACACCCCCCACCAGCCCGGCCGCGACTACCTCGGCACCGCCGAGATGCTGGCCGACCTCCACCTCATCCAGGACTCGCTGCGCGCCCACCGCGGGCGGCTGATCGCCGACGGCCGCCTGGAGCGCGCCATCCGCACCCTGGCCGCGTTCGGCCTCCAGCTCGCCACCATGGACGTGCGGGAACACGCCGACGCCCACCACCACGCGCTCGGCCAGCTCTTCGACCGGCTCGGCGAGGAGTCCTGGCGCTACGCCGACATGCCGCGCGAGTACCGCCGCAAGCTGCTGGCCAAGGAGCTGCGCTCGCGCCGTCCGCTCGCCCCCTCCCCGGCCCCGCTGGACGCCGCGGGCGCCAAGACCCTCGGCGTCTTCCGCACCATCCGGGAGTCCTTCGAGCGGTTCGGCCCGGAGATCGTCGAGTCCTACATCATCTCCATGTGCCAGGGCTCCGACGATGTCTTCGCCGCCGCCGTGCTCGCCCGCGAGGCCGGGCTGATCGATCTGCACGGCGGCTGGGCCAAGATCGGCATCGTGCCGCTGCTGGAGACCACCGATGAGCTGAAGATCGCCGACAAGCTGCTCGACGAAATGCTCGCCGACCCCTCCTACCGGCGGCTCGTCGCCCTCCGCGGCGATGTCCAGGAGGTCATGCTCGGCTACTCCGACTCCTCCAAGTTCGGCGGTATCACCACCTCCCAGTGGGAGATCCACCGCGCCCAGCGGCTGCTGCGCGACGTCGCCCACCGGCACGGCGTACGGCTGCGGCTCTTCCACGGCCGCGGCGGCACCGTCGGCCGAGGCGGCGGCCCCACCCACGACGCGATCCTCGCCCAGCCCTGGGGCACCCTCGAGGGCGAGATCAAGGTGACCGAGCAGGGCGAGGTGATCTCCGACAAGTACCTCGTCCCCGCCCTCGCCCGGGAGAACCTGGAGCTGACCGTCGCGGCCACCCTCCAGGCGTCCGCCCTGCACACCGCGCCCCGCCAGTCGGACGAGGCGCTCACCCGCTGGGACGCGGCGATGGACACCGTCTCCGACGCCGCCCACGGCACCTACCGCAGGCTGGTCGAGGACCCCGATCTGCCCGCCTACTTCTTCGCCTCCACCCCCGTGGACCAGCTCGCCGAACTCCACCTGGGCTCCCGGCCCTCCCGCCGCCCCGACTCGGGCGCCGGACTCGACGGACTGCGCGCCATCCCGTGGGTGTTCGGCTGGACCCAGTCCCGGCAGATCGTGCCCGGCTGGTTCGGTGTCGGCTCCGGCCTCAAGGCCGCCCGCGAGGCCGGTCTCGACGGGGTCCTCGACGAGATGCGCCAGCACTGGCACTTCTTCCGCAACTTCCTCTCCAACGTGGAGATGACCCTCGCCAAGACGGATCTGCGGATCGCCCGCCACTACGTCGACACCCTGGTGCCCGACGAGCTCAAGCATGTCTTCGACACCATCGTGGCCGAGCACGAGCTGACCGTCCGCGAGGTGCTGCGGATCACCGGTGGGACCGAACTCCTGGACACCAACCCGGTGCTGAAGCAGACCTTCCATGTCCGGGACGCCTATCTCGACCCGATCTCCTACCTCCAGGTGTCGCTGCTGCACCGGCAGCGCACCGCCCGGGAGCGCGGTGAGGAGGACGACCCGCTGCTCGCCCGCGCGCTGCTGCTCACCGTCAACGGAGTGGCCGCGGGTCTGCGCAACACCGGCTGACAGCGGTCGCACCCGTACGGCACCGGGCGGTGGCTCCCTCATGGAGGGGCCACCGCCCGGTGCCGTACGGGGTGTTCGCGTGGTGGTTCTCGGCTCGGCGTCAGAAGGTGAGCGCGGCGAACGAGGCGCCGAGCAGCGCCGCGCCCAGCAACCCCAGCAGCCACGCCGTCCGCCGCATCCGCAGACCGCCTGCCACCAGCAGCGCGGCCAGCAGCAGCGCTCCGCCCAACGGCACCCAGGCGTGCAGCACCCCCGCCGGTCCGGTGCGGACCCCCTCGTCGGTCCCCGGCTTGAGCGCCACCGCCAGCCGGTCGCCCTTCCCGTCCGTGACCGCCTTGTCGATCCGGATCCGGCCGGGGTCCTCACCGCCGTCGCGGGCGGGGGTGAAGGAGCCGGTGCACCAGTCGTCGCCGCAGTCGGAGACGGTGACCACACCGCGCTCAAGGCCCTTGGTGAGCATGGCGGGACGGGCGTCGCTCCAGGACGACCAGGCTCCGGCGGTCAGCAGGAACAGCGCGATCAGCGCCACCACCGCGTTCTTCACGAGCAGCAGCAGCCCGTACGCGCTCTCGCCCGCACGCCGGGTGCGGCTGCGCTTGGAGGTCACAGTGGTCACACCGCTGGAAGCCATGGCGGGATCCTGGCCATGACGGGACCCGGGGTCAACCTCGGGTGAAGAAACGGGCGAACAGGCGTTTGTCAGGAGTTGTACGTGGTCTGCGCGCGGTCCAGGCCGTCCACGATCAGCGTCTCCACCGCGTCGGCCGCGCGGTCCACGAAGTAGTCCAACTCCCTGCGCTCAGCAGAGGAGAAGTCCTTCAGGACGAACGCCGCGACATCCATCCGGCCGGGCGGACGGCCGATCCCGAACCGCACCCGGGCGTAGTCGGGGCCCAGCGACTTGGTGATCGACTTCAGCCCGTTGTGGCCATTGTCACCACCGCCGAGCTTCAGCCGGAGCGCCCCGTAGTCGATGTCCAATTCGTCATGGACCGCCACGACATGACCCGTCGGCACCTTGTAGAAGTCGCGCAGCGCGGTGGTCGGTCCGCCCGAGAGGTTCATGAACGACATCGGTTTGGCGATGACGACCCGGCGGCTGCCCGGACCGGGCGGACCGATCCGCCCCTCGACGACCTGGGCCCGCGACTTATGCGCCTTGAACCGGGCGCCCATCCGCTCGGCCAGCAGATCGGCCACCATGAAGCCGACGTTGTGGCGGTTGGCGGCGTACTCGCCCCCGGGGTTGCCGAGACCCACCACCAGCCAGGGGCTCGTATCGTCCGTCGTCATGCGTGTTGTCTCTCCTGGAGGGACGGCCGCCGTCCCGCCCGCCGCACCCGGGATGACGGGGCGACGGGGCGGAACGGCGGCCGGAGAAAGGGAAGGGGAAGCCGGAGCTTACGCCTCCTCGCCCTCCTCCTCGCCCTCGGCGGCCTCCTCGGCCGGAGCCTCGGCCTGGGCGGCGACCACGTGCAGCACCGGGGCGTCGTCCTCGACGGCGAGGGTGGTGCCGGCCGGCAGCTTGATGTCCTTGGCGTGGATGGTGGCACCCGCGTCCAGGCCCTCGATGGAGATGGTGACACCCTCGGGGATGTGGGTGGCCTCGGTCTCGACCGGCAGGGCGTTCAGCACGTGCTCGAGCAGGTTGCCGCCCGGGGCGAGCTCGCCCTCGGTGTTGATCGGCACCTCGACGGTGACCTTCTCGCCCTTCTTCACCAGCAGCAGGTCGATGTGCTCAAGGACACCGATCTTGATGGGGTGGCGCTGCACGGCCTTGGGGATGACCAGCTCGCTCTTGCCGCCCTCGATGTCCAGGCGGATCAGCACGTTCGCGGTCTTCAGCGCCATCAGCAGGTCATGGCCGGGGAGGGTCACGTGGACCGGCTCGGCGCCGTGGCCGTAGATGACACCGGGGACGCGGCCGGCAACGCGGGTACGGCGGGCCGCACCCTTGCCGAACTCGGTACGGGGCTGAGCGGAGATCTTGACCTCGGCCATGGGGCACTCCTCGTAGATCGGGTCCTGATATGTGGGCGTCACCCGGCCCACGACAGACCTGCTACGAAGAGCGCGTCGATAACGGACAGCTGTGCCGAGCACAGCCTCCCTCGCCGAGCAACCCCGTGAGTCTACCAAGGGCCGGAACATGGCTGAGGCCACCCCGTGGCGGGGTGGCCTCAGCAGGGTCGCTCAGTGGCTAAGCCCATCAGCCCTGCTCCTCGAAGAGGCTGGTCACCGAGCCGTCCTCGAAGACCTCCTGCACCGCGCGGGCGATGGTGGGCGCCATCGACAGCACGGTGACCTTGTCGAGCTCGACCTCGCTCGGGGTGGGCAGCGTGTTGGTGAAGATGAACTCGCTGACCTTCGAGTTCTTCAGCCGGTCGGCGGCCGGACCGGACAGCACACCGTGGGTGGCGGTCACGATCACGTCCTCGGCGCCGTTGGCGAACAGCGCGTCGGCCGCGGCGCAGATGGTGCCACCGGTGTCGATCATGTCGTCGACCAGGACACAGACCCGGCCCTGTACATCACCGACGACCTCGTGGACGGTGACCTGGTTGGCCACGTCCGGGTCGCGCCGCTTGTGCACGATCGCCAGCGGGGCGCCCAGCCGGTCGCACCAGCGGTCGGCGACCCGCACCCGGCCGGCGTCCGGGGAGACCACGGTGAGCTTGGTGCGGTCCACCTTGGCGCCCACGTAGTCGGCGAGCACCGGAAGCGCGAAGAGGTGGTCCACCGGGCCGTCGAAGAAGCCCTGGATCTGGTCCGTGTGCAGATCGACGGTGAGGATGCGGTCGGCGCCCGCGGTCTTCAGCAGATCCGCGATCATCCGGGCCGAGATGGGCTCGCGGCCGCGGTGCTTCTTGTCCTGGCGGGCGTAGCCGTAGAAGGGGACGATCACCGTGATGGAACGCGCGGAAGCACGCTTCAGCGCGTCGATCATGATGAGCTGCTCCATGATCCACTTATTGATCGGAGCGGTGTGGCTCTGGATCAGAAAGCAGTCGGCGCCGCGCGCGGACTCCTGGAAACGGACGTAGATCTCGCCGTTGGCGAAGTCAAAGGCCTTGGTCGGGACCAAGCTGACGCCCAGCTCGTGGGCGACCTCCTCGGCCAGCTCGGGGTGGGCGCGGCCGGAGAAGAACATCAGTTTCTTCTCGCCGGTCGTCTTGATCCCGGTCACAGCAAGTCTCCTTGGATGTCACTTTGGTGCGCTTCTCACGGTACGCCCCGCACGGCGTACCCGTGTACGGGTCACTTATCGCTCGGGTTCTCCTGGTGAGCGCTCTCCGCGGCCCGTGCCGCGGCGCTTCCGGGGCGCTTGCGGGCCACCCACCCCTCGATGTTGCGCTGCTGTCCGCGGGCGACGGCCAGCGAGCCGGGGGGCACATCCTTGGTGATGACCGAGCCGGCGGCGGTGTAGGCGCCGTCCCCGATCGTGACTGGAGCCACAAGCATGTTGTCGGCTCCGGTACGGCAGTGGCTGCCGATGGTGGTGTGGTGCTTGTTGACGCCGTCGTAGTTCACGAAGACGCTCGCGGCACCGATGTTGGTGTGGTCGCCGATCGTCGCGTCGCCCACATAGGACAGATGCGGCACCTTGCTGCCCTCACCCAGTGTGGCGTTCTTCATCTCCACATAGGTACCGGCCTTGGCCTTGGCGCCCAGCCGGGTGCCGGGGCGCAGATACGCGTACGGTCCCACGCTGGCGCCCGCGCCGATCTCGGCGCTGTCGGCCACGGTGAACGAGGCGACGGCGCCCTCGCCCACGGTGGTGTCGGTGAGCCGGGAGTTCGGGCCGACCTCGCTGTGCGCGGCGAGGTGGGTGGCGCCCAGCAGCTGGCTGCCGGGGTGGACCAGGGCGTCCGGTGCGAAGGTGACGGTCGCGTCGATCCAGGTGGTGCCGGGGTCGACCACGGTCACCCCGCTGAGCATGGCCCGCTCGAGCAGCCGGTCGTTGAGCAGCCGGCGGGCCTCGGCCAGCTGGACGCGGTTGTTGATGCCCAGGATCTCGCGGTGGTCGGCGGCCACGGCGGCCCCCACCCGGTGCCCGGCCTCGCGCAGGATGCCGAGGACGTCGGTGAGGTACTCCTCGCCCTGGCTGTTGTCGGTGCGGACCTTGCCGAGCGCGTCGGTGAGCAGTTGGGCGTCGAAGGCGAAGACACCGGAGTTGATCTCGCGGATGGCGCGCTGGGCGGCGGTGGCGTCCTTGTGCTCGACGATCGCGGTGACGGCGCCGCTCGCCGCGTCCCGCACGATCCGGCCGTAGCCGGTGGAGTCGGGTACCTCGGCGGTGAGCACGGTCACCGCGTTGCCGTCGGCGGCGTGTGCCGAGGCCAGCCGCTCCAGCGTCGCACCGGTGAGCAGCGGGGTGTCGCCGCAGACGACGATCACCGTGCCGTCGAGGACGACCCCGCTCCCGGACAGCTCCTCCAGGCCCATGCGGACGGCGTGGCCGGTGCCGTTCTGCTCGTGCTGGACGGCGGTGCGCACCTCGGCGTCGATCTCGGCGAGATGCGCGGTGACCTGCTCACGAGCGTGTCCGACGACGACCACCAGATGCTCGGGGGAGAGCTCGCGGGAGGCGGCGACCACATGTCCGACGAGGGATCGGCCGCAGATCGCGTGGAGGACCTTGGGGGTCGCCGACTTCATACGGGTGCCCTCACCCGCTGCGAGGACGACGACGGCTGCCGGGCGGTTGGCGCTCACGGGTGTGCCCTTCGGCTTTGGGGGTGGACACCCGCAGGATACCGAGAGGTTTCCGGGCGGAAACGTGTGCGGGTCCCGATCGGTGTGATCAGGAGGCGATCAGAGCCCGGAGGAACGGCAAATACGGAGCTCCCCTGCCAGGACTCGAACCCGGAACAACCGGACCAAAACCGGTAGTGTTGCCTATTACACCACAGGGGATAGAAAAGCCATCAAATCGGACATCCAGTCAGGCTGCCGACTTGGCCCCCACCACTATGCCGTACCCGCGGCCCTCGATGCGACGGTATGGATCAGCGTCATCGCCCCGTTCCGCGGTACGGCGCCATCCGCCGTTCGAGTGGCCCGCGCCCCGTCGTGTCCCAGGGAAAAGCCTTGCGGTGCGGCCGTAGTCTGGTCGCTATGAGTGCTACGGGGGTAGTCGAGGCGGCGAGTGCGCGGGGCGCACCCGCTGGTCCGTGGTGGTGGTCGCGGCGGCGGAGCATGGCGCTCGACGTGGGACTCGCCGCCGCGTCGGCGGCGGAGTGCGCCGCGGAAGGCGTCGGTTTCGCCCATGACGCCGGGATTCCCACGCTTCTCGGGGTGCTGCTGGGGGTCCTCGTCGGCTCGACGCTGGTGCTGCGGCGCCGGTGGGCGATCGCCGTCGTCCTGATATCGATCGCCATCACCCCGGCCGAGATGGGTCTGCTGCTCGGTGTGGTCGGCCTCTACACCCTGGCCGCCTCCGAGGTGCCGCGGCGGATCACGGCGGTGCTCGCCGGGATGGCGGGCTCCGGGACGCTCATCATCACCATGATCCGTTTCCAGCAGGACATCAAGAAGGACGGCTGGGAGCCCGGGGTCTGGGTGGTGCCGCTGGTCTCGGTGGTGATGGCGCTGGGGGTGACCGCCCCGCCCGTGCTGCTCGGCCTCTACGTACGGGCCAGGCGCCGGCTGGTGGAGAGTCTGCGGGAGCGGGCCGACGGGCTCGAGCGCGAGCTGTCGCTGCTCGCGGACCGCGCGGAGGAACGGGCCGAGTGGGCCCGTAACGAGGAACGCACCCGGATCGCCCGCGAGATGCACGACGTGGTGGCCCACCGGGTGAGCCTGATGGTGGTGCACGCGGCGGCCCTCCAGGCGGTGGCGTTGAAGGACCCCGAGAAGGCGTCGAAGAACGCGGCGCTCGTCGGCGACATGGGACGGCAGGCGCTCACCGAGCTGCGGCAGATGCTCGGAGTGCTGCGCTCCGAGGACGGTCAGCGGTCCGTCGGCGCCGCGGCGCCCCCCGCCGCCCCCGAGGAGCGGCGGGTGCCGCTGGCCGCGGTGGCGGTGGCCGCGTCGGCCGCCGCGCAGGCGTCGGCGGCGGCCGCGCGGGAGGCGGAGGCCCTGGGCGGGCCGACCCTGGCGGAGCTGGAGGCGCTGGTCGGGCAGTCGCGCGCGACCGGCATGACCGTCGACCTCTCGATGGAGGGCGAGGAGCGGCGCTATGCGTCGCGGGTGGAGCAGACCGCGTACCGGGTGGTGCAGGAAGCGCTCACCAACGTCCACAAGCACGCCCCGGGCGCCAGCGCCCGGGTGCGGGTCGCCCATCGCGCGGACGAGGTCGCGGTGCTCGTGGAGAACGGCCCGAGCGAGCGGGGCGCGGCGGACGCCGGGCTGCCCAGCGGGGGCAACGGCCTGGTCGGCATGCGCGAGCGGGTCGCCACGCTGGGCGGGGGCTTCGTCTCGGGCCCGACCGAGGCGGGTGGCTTCCGCGTGTCGGCGGTCATCCCGGACCGCGCGGCCGACGGCGACCCCGAGCCCGTGGACCCCGGCGCCGAGCAATTCCGGAACGCGGAGCGCGCCCAGAGCGCGTAGCCCCCGCCCGGCCGCCCCTGCCGTGCCCACCGCCCCGCTACCCGCGCCCGCCCGCGTGGGCGGCGAGCCGCGGCGTACCGGCCGGTGGCGGCGAGCCGCGGCGTACGGGCGAGACCGAACCGGGGCGAACCCGCGGCCTCGTGAGCTGCTGGGTGCCGGGGGCTGGCCGGACGGCGCTGGCGGGTCTACCGGCCCGCGCCCGCACCCGCGTGGGCGGCGAGCCGCGGCGAAGCGGGGAGGCCCCGCGGGGCGCTGGGCGGGGCGCCGGGTCACGCGCGGGGGAGTCGTGGGGGGAGGGTGCCGGTGACCAGGGTGGCCAGCGCCGCGTCCACGCTCGCGCCCAGGTACCAGTCACCGCAGTGGTCCAGGCTGTAGACCCGCCCCTCCGCGTCGACGGTCAGCAGCGCCTGCCCGTCCGCCTCCTCGCCCAGCGGGCAGACCTCCGTCTCCAGCGCCCGCCCCAAGTCGCTGAGGGTACGGGCCAGATGGAGGCCGGGCAGCGGGTCGATCCGGAACGGGGTCGGGGCGATCTGCCGCCCCGCGCCCGGCGGCCGCACCTCGAGCCCGCCGAACTCCGCCCACGCCTCGACGGCCGCCGGAAAGACCGCGTGCTCATGTCCGGCGGGGGAGGAGTGGGCGCGCAGGGCGTCGGCCCAGACCTCCGCGCGCCGGATGTCCCAGCGGCCGGGCTGCCAGCCCGCCTCGCGCAGCGCGGCGTCCACGGCGATGGGGAAGCGGGTGACGTCCCTGCGGTCGTATGCCTGTTTCACGCGGTCTCCCCCACGACCCGGACGCCGAAGTGGCCCAGCAGTGCCATGCAGGAGAGGCAGGGCGGGGCGTAGCTGCCGTGCCGGGGGTCGCCCGCCTCGCGGATCCGGCGGGTGGTGAGCTTGGCGTGCTTGAGGGAGCGGCGGGCCTCGCCCTGACCGAGCGGTTTGCGGGAGGCGCGCTTGGAGCGGGCCGCCTCTATGGCCGTCAGATGGCGGGAGATCAGGACCGCCTCGGCGCAGCGGCCGGTGAAGCGCTCGCGCTGGCCGGTGGGGAGCGCGTCCAGGAAATCCTGGACGAGAGGGTGAAGCGTGGGCGGCTGATCGCCCTTTACACCCGTGCAGGTGAGGGTTTCACCGCGGACGGAGAGCGCGGCGGCCACGGCGGGCAGGATGCCGTCGCGCCGGTGGTGCACCGGGGGCGGCCCGGCGCCGGGGTCGACACTGCTCCAGCCCAGCCGCGGGTCGCTGGCCGCGGAGGCGGCGTCGTTGCCGCTCCCGTCGCTCCGCGTGGTGTGCATGTGGTGGTCCCTCCCTGCCCCAATACCCCGGTCGCAGTGATCAGAGTGCCAAATGTGCCGGGTGGTGCGGTAGTCCGGTCTTGTACCGCCAGGTGGGCGGGCGGGTCGGGCCCCGGCGGCGTGCGCCGGAGCGGTGGCGGCCGGGGCGACCGACAGGTTCCGCTCGTTGCGCCACCGCATAGGCTGTGTGCAGTAGACAGCATCAGCAGGGGGCAACCGCCATGACGACAGGTCGGCTCGGGCAGCAAGCCGCGCCACCGAACACGGCCTACGCCGGGCAGGTCGTGCACTTCCCGGACCCGGTCCGGGCCGCTCGCCACCCCAAGGGCGTCCGGATGGACGAAAACGGCTTTCCGGACTTCTCGCCCTATGCCCGCGCGGCGGCCGAAATCGCCGAACCCCCCGAGGGGTTCGGCGTCGACGAGCTGCGGCTGACCGACTACGTCTCGGCGAACGCGGCGCAGTTCGCCGCCGGGCACGAGCTGTGGAAGGACTCCGCACCGGTCGCCACCCCGCACGGCTGGACCTGGCACCATGTCGCCGGCTCCCGGCGGATGGAGCTGATCCCGGCCGAGGTGAAGGCGCTGCTGCGGCACCACGGCGGGCTCGCCACCGCACAGGTCGACCAGGAGAAGCGCGGTACCCGCCCCCTCCAGGAGACCCGTCCGATCCACTTCGGGCTGCCGGTCCGCGGGCTCGCCGTCACCGAGGAGCAGGTGCTCGGCGTCGAGGAGGACCTCGGCTACCGGCTGCCCGGCGCGTACCGCTCCTTCCTCAAGGCGGCGGGCGGCTGCGCGCCGATCGGCGCGGCACTCGACCCGGAGCTCGGGCTGCTGATCGACCAGCCCCTCTTCACGGTGCGCGACGAGGCCGCGATCAACGACCTCGTCTATATGAACAAGTGTCTGCGCGACCACTTCACCAAGGACTATCTGGGCGTCGGCTTCGTCCAGGGCGGGGTGATCGCGGTGAAGGTGAAGGGCGACGCGATCGGCTCGGTGTGGTTCTGCGCGTACGACGACGCGCGGGACCGCGACGGCTGGACGGTCCAGGACCGGGTGACGGAGCTCATGCTGCCGTGCGGCGATGACTTCGACGCCTTCCTGCTGCGGCTGGCGGGCAACCCGCCGGAGCTGGAGACCGTGGCGAACCTGATGGTGGACGGCGGATTCGCGTACGCCGTCCCGGTGGAGGAGTGAGCGCGATGGTGACCTTCGCACAGGCGCAGGAGCGCGCGGAACTCTGGATCAACGGTGATGTGCCCGCCTACCAGCAGCGCGAGGTGCGGGTCCGGGAGTTCGACCTCGGCTTCGTGGTCTGGTCCGAGGACCGGCCCGACGGCCCGGTCCCGGACACCGCCACCGACGGCGCGCGCATGGTGATCGCCCGCGACAGCGGTGACACCACGCTCTGGCCCGGACTGCCGGTCGGCGAGGTCATCCGCCGCTATGAGGAGTGCTACGGGGCGACGGCCGGTGCCGAACCCTCGGAGACCACCGGCGGCCGTCAGCAGCGGATCGACCTCAACGCCACGTCCTTCCTGCTCACTCCGCCGGAGTGGTTGCAGGAGGCGGCGGACGCGATGAGCCTGCCGGACCAGCGGCTGGACATCCCCGACCAGCGGTCGGTGGCCGGACCCGCGGCCGGGTCCGGGTCCGGGAGCGGGGAGCCGCAGGGCGCGCCCTCCGCCGCGCCGCCCTCCGGTTCCGCCGCGGCGTCGGCGCCGTCCGGCGGTACGCCGTGGGCCGACACCAACTCCGGGGGCGATGACGGCGACCGCTCGGTCGCGCCGCCCGCGACGGTCTTCGCCCCGCCGCTGGCGGGCTCCGACGACGAGGACACCCCGGTGCCGGGCGTACGGCCCGACGCCAAGACCGAGCTGCTGTCCGGCGGCAGCGCGCTGCCGCGCACGGCCATCGCCCCGCAGATCGACCTCCCGGGCGGTCCGGGCGCGGGTCCGCCCGCCGGTCCGGCGGCCGGTGCCGCTCCCGGCGCGGCCGACATCGCGAACGAGGCCACCCGTAAGGCGAGCCCCGGCGGTCCGACGCCTCCGCCGCCGCCCGGCGCCCCGGGTGCGCCCGGCGCCCGGCCGGGCGCGGGCGGGCAGACCCCGCCGCCGCCCGCGCCGCCGCCCGCCCCGTCCGGGCCCGGCGCCCCGGGCGCTCCGGCCGGGGGCTATGTACCGACCCAGCTGGTCGCACAGCTCGACCCCGACGCGGGGCCCGGCGGGCAGACCCCGCCGCCCGGCGGTCCGGGCGGCGGTGATGCGCACGCCGCCGCGACGATGCTCGCCGGTGGCCCGGGTCAGCCAGGTGCGCCCGGTGCCCCTGGTCAGGCCCCGCCGCCCGGCGCTCCGCAGCCGCCCCAGCCGCCCGGTGCCGTGCACGCCGCCGCGACGATGCTCGCCGGTGGCCCCGGCCAGCCCGGTGCCCCTGGTGCCCCCGGTGCTCCCGGTCAGACTCCGCCGCCCGGTCCGGGTGGCCCTGGTTTCCCGCCGCCGCCCGGTCCGCCGGGCGTTCCCGGCCAGGCTGCCCCATCCGGCCCGCACCCGCCCGGCCCACCGGGGGTCCCCGGTGCGGGTGGTTCCGCGACGCCACCTCCTCCGTTCCCCGGCGCACCCGGTGCCCCGGGTCCTCCCGGTGCGCCCGGGGCCCCCGGCAACGGGGTGCACGCCGCCGCGACCATGCTGGCCGGTGGCCCCGGCCAGCCCGGTGCGCCGGGCGCTCCCGGCGCCCCCGGGATGGCCCCGCCCACCGGCCCTCCGGTGCCCGGGGCGACCCCGCCCCCTGGTGCCGCCGCGCCCGGAATGGCCCCGCCCGGATACGCGTATCCGCAGCCGCCGCCCGGTCAGCCGACCGTGGGCCCCGGCTATATGGCGGTCCTCCGCTACCGCGCCCAGGACGGCTCCGAGCAGCAGCTCATCCGCCGTTCCGCGCCCGGCACCCCGCATCCGGAATGGCAGATCCTGCACGAGCTGCGGTCGATGAACGTCCCGCCGCAGCAGGTGCTGGAGCTCCACACCGAGCTGGAGTCCTGTGATCTGCCCGGCGGTTACTGCGCCCGGATGATCCACGAGACCTGGCCGCAGGTGCGGATCAGCCACACCGCCCCGTACGGCCGTGACCACGCCACCCGCCAGCAGGGCGTCCGCCATCTGCTGGAGCACCAGGGCGAGTTGCACCAGGTCGCGGACGGCCCGGCGCGTCCGGCGCCGAACCGGGTGCCGCTGCCGCACCCCAGCCAGGTGCAGCCGGTGCCGCCGGTTCCGCCCGAGGGGCTCGCCCATGAGCTGGGCCAGGCGTTCGGCCCCGGTATCTTCCGCTTCGACCAGCGCGCGGTCTCGCGGATGGGCGTACCGGACGTGGTCGCGCAGACGCTGGTCTGGGCGGGTCTCCCGGTGGACTTCGGGCCGTTCTTCTGGGCGCAGGCCCAGCCGGGCCGCCCGGTGCCGACGCTGGCCGAACTGGCCGCCGAGCGTGGGGTGCAGCCCGCGGCGGACGCCGGGTCGTACCTGGTCATGGGCAATGACTTCGGCCGCCAGCTGTGTGTGCAGTACGGCACCGCGCATATCGTCGCCATCCCGCTGGAGGCGGTGGCGCAGCCGGTGCCGCCGCAGTTCGTGAACACCGGTCTGCCGGAGTTCGTCCGCTGTATCGCGCTGCTGGGTCGGATGTGGCGGCTGCGGTACGGGCTGACGCCCGAGCAGGCGGGCCGCTGGACGGTCGACTTCCAGGCGCAGCTCGCCGCCCTGGACCCGGCCGCCCTGTCCGCGCCGGACAACTGGTGGGCGGTGCTGCTGGAGCAGATGTGGGACGGCCTGCTCTGACCTGACGCGGACGGCCCGAGCAGACGGATCGAGGCGCCCGACCCCCGTGACGGGGGCGGGCGCCTCGTCGTTGTTGTCACCGGATTCCGGCGGGTTTCCGGAGGGGTTCCGGCGGGGTTTCGGTGGGGTTCGGCGGGTGGACCGGAGTGCGTCCCGGTCCCGGCCGCGGGGCGAGACGGGCGGAGTGTCGCGTTATGGGCGATCAGGGGCGATCCATCAAGATGTGCGCCGAAGCGCGTTGCATGCCGGACAAAAGGGGTTCCAAGGATGGGCGCATCGGTGTCACCACAGGGCTTCAGCCTCGTCGGACGGGGGCGCGGCTACCGTCCCGCGCAGGTCGACCGCAGCGTGGCGGAGCTGTCCCAGGCGCGCGACGCGGCATGGGAACGGGCCGCGCGCCTCACCGTGCTCGCGAACGAGCTGTCCGCCGACGCGGAGCAGCTGCGGGAGACGGTCTCCCAGCTGGCCCCGCAGACGTATGAATCGCTGGGCGACCGCGCCCAGCTGATCCTCATGGCGGCCGAGGAGGAGGAGACCCATCTGCGCGCCCAGGCCGAGGCGTGGGCGCAGGAGCAGTGGGAGGTCGCGCAGGTCGACGCCCGCCGGGTGCGCGACGACGCGCGTGACGTGGCCGAGCGGGTGCGCGAGTCCGCCGAGGCGTCGGCGCGCAGCGCGCTGGAGGCCGCCCAGGCCGAGGTCGAGGAGGTACGGGCGGTCTCGCGGCAGGACGTCAAGGAGTGGCGGGGCGAGGCGCTGTCGGCGCTCAAGGACATGCGGCAGCGCACCGCCCTGGTCCTGGCCGACCAGGAGCGGGAGCACGGCGACCGCTGGGAGGCGGCGGGCCGCGAACTGGCCGAGCGCGATATCGCGATGACCGCCCGGCTGGCCCAGCTGGAGGAGTTCACGCAGGCCCGGCTGGCCGACGCCAAGCGGGAGTACACGATGGCCGAGCAGGCCGCGCGGCTCCGCCAGGAGGACGCGCAGGCGCAGGCGGCGGAGATCATCGCCCAGGCCCGGGCCCGTGAGGAGCGTCTGGCCCGCGAGACGGAGCGCACCCTGCGCGACCACCACGAGCGCCGCGAGGAGCTGAAGGCGCATCTGGAGCATGTGCGCGGCAGCCTGGCGGCCCTGACGGGCAAGCCGGTCGCGGAGGACACGGGCAGCGGCTCCCGCCCGGAGCTCAGCCCCGACTCCTGACCCGCCCCCGGCCCGCCTCCCAACCCGCACGCCCCTTCCGGCGGGGGCGGATCAGGTCCGCCGTCCGCCGCGCCGCCGGGCGCGGTCGTGGGCCCCCGCCCCCGGTCTCAGGGGGCGGGCTTCCGTTCCGGTTCTGATTCCGGTTCCGGGCGCGGTGTGGACTCCGGGTCCGGGGGGAGCGGGAAGGTGCGTGGGGCGAGGAGCAGGAGGACCAGCAGGGCCAGGAGGGCCGCGGCCGCGGCGCCCAGATAGACGTGGTCCACGGCGGTGTCCACGGCCCGGCGCAGATAGTCGGCGGCCCGGTCGCTGAGGGCTGCCGGGTGGTCCAGGGCGTGGGAGACCGAGTCCAGGTCGTCCGGGAGCCCGTTCCGGATGGCGGGCGGGGCCGTGCTGAGCCGGGAGGCGAGCGTCGCGTTGGCGACGGCGCCGAAGAGCGCGGCGCCAACGCTCTGGCCGACCTGGCGGCAGAAGAGGATCGAGGCGGTCGCGGTGCCGCGTTCGGCCCAGCCGACGGACGACTGCACCCCGATGATCAGCGGCAGTTGGAACAGCCCGAGGGCCGCCCCCAGCAGCAGCATGATCAGCGCGGGCTGCCAGGCGGCCCCGGGGTAGGGGAGGAACGGGAAGGCGGCCAGGACCAGCGCGGCCGCCCCGATCCCGGTCATCGCACAGCGCCGGAAGCCGATCCGGTTGTAGACGCGGTTGCTGCACGCGGCCGAGATCGGCCAGCTCAGCGTCATGACGGAGAGCACGAACCCGGCCGCGACGGGGCCGAGCCCCAGCACCGACTGGGCGTAGGTCGGCAGGAAGACCGTCGGGGCGATCATCAGCAGGCCGAGCGCGCCGAACGCCAGATTGACCGCCGCGATCGACCGGCGCCGCCAGACCCAGCCCGGGATGATCGGTTCGGCGGCGCGCCGTTCGATGACCACGGTCGCGGCCCCGCACACCGCACTGCCCGCCAGCAGCGCCAGCGAGGGGGCGGAGAGCCAGCCCCAGGCCACTCCGCCCTGGACCAGCGCGGTCAGCAGCAGTCCGCCGGAGGCGAAGACGGCCAGCGCTCCCGCCCAGTCGATCCGCGGCCGGACCGCCGCGGGCCGCTCCGCCGCGGGCCGCTCCGGTTCATGCAGATGGCGGGCGATCAGCGTCCAGGCCAGCGCGCCGACCGGCAGGTTGATCAGGAAGATCCAGCGCCAGTCGGCGTATCCGGCGAGCACGCCGCCGATCGCCGGGCCCGTCACCGCGGCCGCCGCCCACACCGAGGAGAGCCGGGCCTGGATCTTGGGGCGTTCCTTGAGCGGATAGAGATCGGCCGCGATCACCTGGATGGTGCCCTGGAGCGCCCCGCCGCCGAGCCCCTGGACGATCCGGAAGGCGATGAGGGAGGCCATGTTCCAGGCACCGGCGCACAGCAGTGAGCCGGAGACGAAGAGGACGATGCCCGCGAGGAGCACCGGTTTGCGGCCGAAGGTGTCGGAGAGCTTGCCGTAGACGGGGAGGGTGACGGTCACGGCGAGCAGATAGCCGGAGAACAGCCAGGAGAAGACGGAGAAGCCGCCGAGGTCCCCGACGATCTGCGGAATGGCGGTGGAGAGGACGGTCGAGTCCAGGGCGGTCAGCGCCATACCGAGCATCAGGGCCGCGACGACCGGACGGCGCTCGCGGGCGCTGGGCGTCGGCGGGGGCGCCCCGGGGGCCGGAGGGGTGGGGTCCGCGTCCGCCGGTCGTCGTGCGGTGCCGCCCACCGTGGCGCGCTCCTTCCGCCGGACCACGTCCGGCCGATCTCCGGCGCCCGGCTGACGTCCGGAATTCTTGTACGACCCACCCTTCCATGCCGGGCCCGGACGGGGGAAGGTTGCATACGGGCTGCTGGACCGCCGGATTGAGCCTCACCCAGGGTCAGGGTGCAGGATCGACCCGGAGACCGGCTCCCCCTCAGGGCCTAGACCCCTAGGGGATCTCCACCCGTTCCTCCTACCCGTGGCTCGTTCCGGCGGAGGAGGAGGGAAGGCACCTCCGCTCTCTAAGGTTGCTGTGGGCAGCGCGACCGCGGGGGTGGGGCTGCCCCTACCGCGAAGACGGAGTCAATCCCCATCGCGGCGGTCCCCGGCACCCGGCAAGCTGAGTGCCGCGGGCGAACCGGGGACCGGAATCGCCATTCACAACCGAGGAGAGTCACCGTGACAACGGCTGTATCGATTCCCAAGACCGGGGGCAGCGGAGGAAATACGGCCGTCGCCGCCCGCGCACGACAGGTGGTGAAGGCGTACGGCTCGGGGGAGACCCGAGTGGTCGCGCTGGACCATGTGGACGTGGACATCGCCCGCGGCCAGTTCACGGCGATCATGGGCCCCTCCGGTTCCGGCAAGTCCACCCTGATGCACTGCCTGGCCGGACTGGACACCGTCTCCTCGGGTCAGATCTTCATCGACGAGACCGAGATCACCGGGCTCAAGGACAAGAAGCTCACCAAGCTGCGCCGGGACCGCATCGGCTTCATCTTCCAGGCCTTCAACCTGCTGCCGACGCTCAACGCGATCGAGAACATCACGCTGCCGATGGACATAGCGGGCCGTAAGCCGGACCGCGCCTGGCTGGACCGGGTGGTGGAGACCGTCGGCCTCGCCGGGCGGCTCAAGCACCGGCCGAACCAGCTCTCCGGCGGTCAGCAGCAGCGCGTCGCCGTGGCCCGTGCCCTCGCCGCCCGCCCCGAGATCATCTTCGGTGACGAGCCGACCGGAAACCTGGACTCGCGGGCCGGGGCCGAGGTCCTGGGCTTCCTGCGGCGCTCGGTGGACGAGCTGGGCCAGACCATGGTGATGGTCACCCACGACCCGGTCGCCGCCTCCTACGCCAACCGCGTGCTGTACCTGGCCGACGGCCGGATCGTGGACGAGATGTACAACCCGACCGCCGAGCTGGTCCTGGAGCGCATGAAGCACTTCGACGCGCGCGGGCGGGTGTCATGACCGTCCTCAAGACCTCGCTGCGCAACTTCCTCGCGCACAAGGGACGGATGGCGCTCTCCGCCATCGCCGTCCTGCTGTCGGTGGCCTTCGTCTCCGGCACCCTTGTCTTCACCGACACCACCAACGCCACGTTCGACAAGCTCTTCGCGGCCACCTCCTCCGATGTCACGGTCAGCCCGAAGAACGCCAACAACGGCGACGACCAGCAGGCCAGCAGCCGGATCGAGACGCTGCCCGCCGCCCAGCTGAAGCGGATCGAGGGCATCAAGGGCGTCAAGTCGGTGACCGGTGACACCACGAGCATGTCGATCACGGTCGTCAACAAGCAGAAGAAGGACATCGGCCCCAACTCCGGTGCCCCCACCATCGGCACCAACTGGGACCCCACCGAGCACCGCTCGGTGAAGCTCACCTCCGGCCGCGCGCCGCGCGGGCCCACCGAGGTGATGCTCGACGCCGACACCGCCAAGAACAAGAAGGTGAAGATCGGTGACGAGCTGCGGGTGATCACCGTCCCCGGCGAGTTCCGCGCCAAGGTCGTCGGTCTGGCGACCTTCCAGGTGACCAACCCCGGCTCCACCGTCCTCTACATGGACACCCCCTCGGCCCAGCGGCAGCTGCTGGGCCGCAGCGAGGCGTTCACCAGCTTCGCGCTCACCGCCGAGCCGGGCGTCAGCACCGAACAGCTGAAGAAGAACGTACTCGCCGAACTCGGCACCGGCTTCAAGGTGCAGACCAAGGCCGAGGCCAGCGACGAGGCGCAGGACGACATCGGCTCCTTCCTCGACATCATGAAGTACGCGATGCTCGGCTTCGCCGGGATCGCCGTCCTGGTCGGCATCTTCCTGATCGTCAACACCTTCTCCATGCTGGTCACCCAGCGCACCCGGGAGATCGGCCTGATGCGGGCCATCGGGTCCAGCCGTAAGCAGATCAACCGCTCGGTGCTGATCGAGGCGCTGCTGCTGGGCGTCATCGGCTCGGTCCTCGGGGTGCTCGCCGGTGTCGGACTCGCGGTCGGGCTGATGAAGCTCATGGGCAGCGCCGGACTTCACCTGAGCACCGACCAGCTGACGGTGAAGCCCGCCACGCCCATCGTCGGTCTCACCATCGGCATCGTCGTCACCCTCATCGCCGCCTACATCCCGGCCCGCCGGGCGTCGAAGATCTCGCCGATGGCGGCGCTGCGCGACGCCGGTACCCCGGCGGACGCCAAGGCCGGACGGATCCGTGCGGTGATTGGCACCGTGCTGACCGTGGCGGGGGCCGCGGCCCTGTTCGCCGCGAGCGGCGCGGACAAGGCGACCGACGGCTCGATGTTCCTGGGCCTGGGCGTCCTGTTGACCCTCGTCGGCTTCATCGTGATCGGCCCGCTGCTGGCCGGTGTGGTGATCCGGGTGCTCGCCGCCGTGATCCTGCGGATCTTCGGTCCGGTCGGCCGGATGGCCGAGCGCAACGCGCTGCGCAACCCGCGGCGCACCGGCGCCACCGGCGCGGCCTTGATGATCGGCCTGGCCCTGGTCGCCTGTCTGTCGGTGGTCGGCTCCTCGATGGTCGCCTCGGCCAGCGATGAGCTGGACAAGTCGGTCGGCGCGGACTTCATCATGCAGCCCAAGGGCCCGGGCAAGCCCTTCACCAAGGACATCGAGAAGGCGATCAAGAAGGCCAAGGGCCTGGACCACATCAGCCATCTCAAGATGATCAACGACGCCCGGCTGACGCTGCCGGACGGCAAGACGGTCGGCAAGGACCTGAACGCCGCCACCCCGACCTACGCGCAGGACCTGCGGACCCCGGTGGTCGAGGGCTCGCTCGCGGACGCCTACCGCAAGGACGGCATCTCGCTGCCCGAGGGCTTCGCCAAGGACCACAAGGTGAAGAAGGGCGACACGGTCGCCGTCGCCTTCCCGCACGGCCGCAAGGCGAAGCTCACCGTCGCCGCGATCACTTCCGACGACACCTCGCTGGACAAGGGGGCGATCTACACCAGCATCGCGACCGCCCAGGCCAATCTCCCGGCCGACCGGATCCCGGCGGACGTGATGGTCCTCGGCACGGCCAAGGACGGCCAGGAGGACAAGGCGTACGCCTCGCTCAAGAAGGAGATGGCCGACTACCCGCAGATCCAGGTCCGCGACCAGACCGACTACAAGAAGATGATGAAGGACCAGATCGGCCAGCTGCTCAACCTGGTCTACGGTCTGCTCGCCCTGGCGATCATCGTCGCCATCCTGGGTGTGGTGAACACCCTGGCCCTGTCGGTCGTCGAACGGACCCGTGAGATCGGCCTGATGCGCGCCATCGGCCTCTCCCGCCGCCAGATGCGCCGCATGATCCGCCTGGAGTCGGTGGTCATCGCGCTCTTCGGCGCCCTGCTGGGCCTCGGGCTCGGTATGGCCTGGGGTGCGACGGCGCAGAAGCTGCTGGCGCTCGAGGGTCTGAAGACCCTGGAGATCCCGTGGCCGACCATCATCACGGTCTTCTTCGGCTCCGCCGTGGTGGGCCTGGTGGCGGCGCTGATCCCGGCCTTCCGCGCGGCCCGGATGAACGTGCTGAACGCCATCGCCACGGAGTAGGACGCGGCGTCACGGAACGGCCAGGACCTGCCCCTCGACAAAACGGGGGTGAGGGGCGACCACGGCCCGGCCCGGTGTGCTCTCGGGGGTGCACACCGCGCCGGGCCGACGGCCGTGTCGCCGCCTTTGACTTGGAGTGCCCTCCAGCTCATAGCGTGATCGGCACGACGCGAGGACCACCGCTTCCAGGAGGTACACCCATGACCCGGCTTCCCACCCGCACCCTCGGTTCGCTGACCGTCTCCGCCCAGGGGCTCGGCTGCATGGGGATGAGCCACGCCTACGGCGCCTCCGACGACCAGCAGTCGGTCAAGACCATCCACCGCGCCCTCGACCTCGGCGTCACCCTGCTGGACACCGCCGACTTCTACGGCTCCGGCCACAACGAGGAACTGGTCGGGCGGGCCCTGACCGGCCGCCGGGACCAGGCGGTGATCGCCACCAAGTTCGGCTTCGCCAACAAGCTGGGCGAGAAGACCCGGATCCGGGGCGACGCGGAGTACGTGCGGCAGGCGTGCGACGCCTCGCTGCGCCGTCTCGGCGTCGACCACATCGACCTCTACTACCTGCACCGTGTCGACCCCGAGGTGCCCATCGAGGAGACCGTGGGCGCGATGGCCGAACTGGTCGCGGCGGGCAAGGTGCGCTTCCTCGGGCTGTCCGAGGCGAGCGCGGCGACCCTCCGCCGCGCCCACGCCGTCCACCCCGTCTCCGCGCTCCAGAGCGAGTGGTCGCTGTGGACCCGGGACGTGGAGGCGGAGGTCGCGCCGGTCTGCCGGGAACTGGGCATCGGTCTGGTGCCGTTCTCACCGCTCGGGCGCGGCTTCCTGACCGGCCGGATCACTTCGGTGGACACGCTGGAGGAGACGGACATGCGCCGCAGCCAGCCCCGGTTCACCGACGGCAACCTGGACCGGAACCTGGCCATCGTGGAGCGGCTGCGCGAGCTGGCCGCCGAGAAGGGCGTCACCGCCGGTCAACTGGCCCTGGCCTGGGTGCAGCACCGGGGCGACGATGTGGTGCCGATCCCGGGCACCCGCCGGGAGAGCTATCTGGAGGAGAACCTGGGGGCGCTCGCCGTCGAGCTGTCCGCCGAGGAGCTGGCCGCGATCGACGCCGCCGCACCGGTCCAGGAGATCGCCGGGAACCGCTACGACGACGGCGCCCTGCGCTTCGTCGACGGCTGACGCCCGGGGCGCCCCCGAACCCCCACCGCCCGGGGACCTGACGCCAGGAGCCCCGGGAGGGTCAGTCCCGGGGCAGCAGGGTGCCGAGCGGGCCGAGGTCGAGATTGAGGTCCTCCGGTCTCAGCCCGTGCTGTTCGCGCAGCTCCGCCATCCGCCGGTCCAGCATCATCAATGTGGTGCCGATCCGCTCCACCTGCTCATCGCTGAGTTCACCGGTGTCGATCCGGCGCAGCGCCTGGCGTTCCATCAACTGGCGCAGCAGTTCCACGACGGTGAGCACGAGGGCCACCAGATCGCGGCCCATCGCCTCCTGGTCGATATCGACGCGGGCGCCGCTCACAGCGGGCCCGAGTCGGTCCACGGCGCGGGGACACGCTCGTTGACCGAGGACAGCAGGGCGTGCAGCGACAGCCGTACGAGGGGCACTTCGGCGATGGCGATGACCAGGTCACCGCTGACCACCACCCCGGTGGCCAGCACCCGGTCCAGCAGATCCACCAGCGGCACCCCGATGGGGCCGTAGGCCGCGGCCGGGGCCGATCCCCAGGCGGCGACGGTCATGGCGCGGTACCTCCGTCGGCGAAGGAGTACGGGGCCCAGGGGCCGGACAGCTCGATCTCGACGGCCGTCTCGTCCCGGCGGAGCGAGGCGAGCGCCGCGCGCAACTGCCGCTCCCGCCCGCCGTCCACGAGATACGCCGCGTTGAGCACATGAGTGCGGTGCGGGCCCGTCACCTCGGACCCGTGCGGACGCAGCCGCCGCGCGGCCACGGCGAGGCTCCGGGCCACGGTGTCCACCCGCTCGGCGGACCGGAGCGCCGCGTCCTGGCGCTCCTCCCGGCCCCGCTGACGGCTGCGGAGCTGTTCCAGATAGGCGCGGCCGGTGGCCGCCGCGGCGTCCGGGGAGGCCACGGGGGTGTCGGTCTTGCCGGTGAGCGCGTAGACCTTGACCCCCCACTCGACCCGGCCGGTGATCCGGTCGAGGGCGGTGAGCAGGGAGTCCGCGCGTTCACACAGGGCCTCCCGGGCCCGTTCGTCCCCGCGGTAGAGGGTGGCCAGCGGCAGCGGGACGGTGGGTGCCGCGGCCATGGCCGCCGTGATCACCTCATGGTGGGCGCGGGCGCAGCGCTCCAGTTCGGCGCGGTCGGACAGCCGCTGCCGCAGGGCCTCTTCGGCGTAGTCGGTGGCCGGGACGTCCTGGACCACGGCGGTCAGCGGCCCCGCCGCGAGGGTGCGGACGGGGGCGGGCGGGCCGACCCCGGGGAGCCCGCCGAGCGCGGTCTCCGCTTCCGGCCCACCGGAGCGGCGGACGGCGAAGACATAGGTGAGCACGGGCTGTTCCGCCGTCATGTGCCGCTCCCGCCGTTCCCGTCGCCGTTCCCGCCGTTCCCGTCCGCACTTCCGGACTCGATCTCCCGCAGCCGCTCGCGCAGCTCCGCGTTCTCCGCGGCGAGGGCGTTGTGCGCGGCGCGCGAGGACAGCGCGGGGTCGGTCTCCCACCAGTCGATCCCGGCCTTGCGCGCGGTGTCGACGGACGAGACGAACAACCGCAGCCGGATGGTGAGCAGCTCGATGTCCAGCAGGTCGATCTTGATGTCCCCGGCGATCACGATGCCCTTGTCCAGGACGCGTTCCAGGATGTCGGCGAGGTTGGAGGTGGTGGGACCCGCGGACTCCGGACGCTCCCACCGGGTGTCGAGTTCGGTCATGGCCGCCTCGCAGCCGACGGACCGGCGGACTCCGGCCGCTCCAGCAGATTCAGCAGCCGGTCCTCCTCCCGTTCGAACTCCTCGGAGTCGATCTCGCCGGTCTCCAGCGCCTCGTTGAGCGCGGCGAGCCGGGCGCGCACCACCGCCGGATCGTTGAGCTGGCGCTCCGCGGCGTCCCGCAGCTGCTCCGCCACCCACACCACCCCGCGTACCGGTGCCAGCGGCAGCAGCGCCACCTCGGTCAGGAGGCCCATGTGCCCTCCACGAAGCTGTAGCAGGGCAGCGGGCCGGTCAGCCGCAGCTCGACCCGGGTCCCATGCCGGGCGGCCAGCCGCTCCACGGCCGTGCCGAAGCGGCCCGCGGCGGCGCGCGGGATCAGGAAGGAGGCGTTGAGCACACAGCCGGGCACCTCGGGCCCGGCCACCCGCGCCTCCGCGAGCGCGGACAGCTCGGCCACCACCCCGGTGGCCACGGCGGCGGCCCGCCGGGTCAGCCCCCGCGCCACGGCCTCGCCGAGCCGGACACTGGCCTCGTAGCCCGGGGCGCCGCGGGCGGCGGCCCGGGCCCGGCCCACCTCCGCGTCCTCGCGCACCAGTGAGTCCAGATCGCCCTGGGCCGGGATCACCTTGACGTTCATCTCGACCCGGCCGTCGACCCGCTGGAGCGCGGCCAGGCACTCGTCCTGCGAGGACCGCAGCTGCTGCCGCACCACGTCCTCGTCGGGGGCGATCATCCCGAAGCGCATCGGCAGCACCGGGCCGTCCGCCGCCAGGGCCAGTGCCAGGTCCTGGTGGGCCAGCAGATCACGGCGTTTGGCGCGGAGCCGGTCGGGTGCGTCGCTGACGACGGCGGCCAGCTCCCCGGCGGGCAGCGTACGGACCGGGCCGGGCCGCTCACCGACCCCGGCGCGGCCGGGCGGCACCGGATGACCGGCGTGGACGACGCCGTAGACGTACACCCCGCCCGGGGCGGCCGTGGGCGCGGGCTGTGGTGCGGCGGCCATCGGTCAGTCCTCCGCGGAACGGCGACGGGAACGGCTCGTGGAGCGCTTGGCGGGACGGGACTCCGCGTACTCCTCCTCGCGTTCGTCCTCGTCCTGTTCCTCCTCCTCGTCGTCATCACCGCCGCCGAGGGCTCTCTTGGCCTTGTCGCCCAGCGACCCGGCCGCCTTCTTGGCCTTCCGCTTGCCGATGCCCGCGGCCATGCTCCCGCCGCCCCCTCCGCCGCCGAACAGCTCGGGCACGGTCTTGCTGCGGTCGTTCTCCAGATCCAGCCGGTTGCAGGCTTCGGCGAAGCGCAGGTAGGTGTCCACGCTCGCGACCACGATCCGGACGTCGACCTTCAGGATCTCGATACCGACCAGGGAGACCCGGATGAAGACGTCGATCACCATGCCGCGGTCGAGGATCAGTTCCAGGACGTCGTAGAGCGAACCCGCGCGCGGGACGCAGACGACCTCGTCGGTATAGGTGGCGACCATGATCGGAACGTCCCTTCGGTTGCTGAGCGCGCTGCGGGTCAGTCGTCGGCCGCGCCGCGCCGGTAGCGGCGGACCCTCCGGTACTCGCGGAGCTCGCCGTGGCCGTCGAGGTTCACCTCGTAGGTGGCCAGCAGGCTGGTGGTGTCGGGGATCCGGGGCACCTCCAGGACGTCCACGCTCACCTTCCAGCCGTCCTCCGACCGGCTCACGGCGGAGACGCCCTCGGGCGGATGGGAGATCAGTGCGGCCAGCCGTTCGCAGGCGTTCCCGGCCGCCTCCTCGGGACCGGTCTCCCGGGAGCGGCGGCCGGTCTGCGCACGTCGGCCCGGCTCTTTGGTGGATGTACGGCGCTCTCGCTCTGCCATGTGCATCAGTGTGGTCACACACCGTGCCCGGGCGCGCGCTGGACTGGGCCGGACGCGGGTACCGCGGCCCGCGGAGCAGGGGCGGGGACGGGGCGGGGACGGACCGGGCCACCGGTGTCCGCGGGTGGCCGTACTCTGGAAGACCCCCGGCCCGTGTCACGTGTCGGGTGATTCGCGTTGTCCGCGCCTCCGGGATGGAATACCCCTTTATGAGCCTCACCGGTCTGCTCGACACCGTCGTACGGGACCCCGCGCTCGCCGAGGCGGTGCGCGGCGCCGCCGACGGGAACCGCCCCCATGTCGATCTGGTCGGCCCGTCCGCCGCCCGGCCCTTCGCCGTCGCCGCGCTGGCGCGCGAGACCGGCCGCACCGTGCTGGCGGTGACCGCCACCGGCCGGGAGGCCGAGGACCTCGCGGCCGCGCTGCGCTCGCTGCTGCCGCCGGACCGGGTCGCGGAGTACCCGTCCTGGGAGACGCTGCCGCATGAGCGGCTGTCCCCGCGCTCGGACACCGTCGGCCGGCGGCTCGCCGTGCTGCGCAGGCTCGCCCACCCCAGCGAGGACGACCCGGCGGCCGGTCCGGTCTCCGTCGTCGTCGCCCCCGTCCGGTCGGTCCTCCAGCCGCAGGTCCAGGGGCTCGGCGAGCTGGAGCCGGTCAGTCTGCGGGCCGGCCGGACCGCCGATCTGGAGCAGGTCGTGGACGGGCTCGCGGCCGCCGCCTACTCCCGGGTCGAACTGGTCGAGAAGCGCGGTGAGTTCGCCGTGCGCGGAGGCATCCTGGACGTCTTCCCGCCCACCGAGGAGCATCCGCTCCGGGTCGAGTTCTGGGGCGACGACATCGAGGAGATCCGCTACTTCAAGGTCGCCGACCAGCGGTCCCTGGAGGTCGCCGAGCACGGGCTGTGGGCCCCGCCCTGCCGTGAGCTGCTGCTCACCGACGAGGTGCGGCGGCGCGCCGCGGCGCTCGCCGAGGACCACCCCGAACTGGGCGAGCTGCTCGGCAAGATCGCCGAAGGGATCGCGGTCGAGGGCATGGAGTCGCTGGCCCCGGTGCTGGTCGACGAGATGGAGCTGCTGCTCGACGTCCTCCCGGCGGGCAGCATGACCGTCGTCTGCGACCCGGAGCGGGTGCGCACCCGGGCGGCCGACCTGGTGGCCACCAGCCAGGAGTTCCTCCAGGCGTCCTGGGCGGCCACGGCCGGTGGGGGTCAGGCCCCGATCGATGTCGGCGCCGCCTCGCTGTGGGGGCTCGCGGATGTCCGGGAGCGGGCCCGCGAGCTGGACATGATGTGGTGGTCGGTCAGCCCCTTCGCGGCCGACGAGGAGCTGGACGACGCGACGCTCAAGCTCGGTATGCACGCCCCCGAGACCTACCGCGGCGATACCGCCCGCGCGCTCGCCGACACCAAGGGCTGGCTCGCCGACGGCTGGCGCGCGGTGTACGTCACCGAGGGCCACGGCCCGGCCTCCCGCACCGTCGAGGTGCTCGGCGGTGAGGGGATCGCGGCCCGGCTGGAGGCGGACCTCACCGAGATCTCACCGTCCGTGGTCCATGTGGCCTGCGGTTCGATCGACTACGGCTTCGTCGACCCCGGACTCAAGCTGGCGGTGCTCACCGAGACCGACCTCTCCGGGCAGAAGGCCGCGGGCAAGGACGGCGCCCGGATGCCCGCCCGGCGCCGTAAGACCATCGACCCGCTCACCCTCGAGGCGGGCGACTTCATCGTGCACGAACAGCACGGCGTCGGCCGCTATATCGAGATGGTGCAGCGCACCGTCCAGGGCGCCACCCGTGAGTATCTGGTCGTGGAGTACGCCCCGGCCAAGCGCGGCCAGCCCGGCGACCGGCTCTACATCCCCACCGACCAGCTGGAGCAGATCACGAAGTACGTGGGCGGCGAGGCCCCCACCCTGCACCGGCTCGGCGGCGCCGACTGGACCAAGACCAAGGCCCGTGCCAAGAAGGCGGTCAAGGAGATCGCCGCCGACCTGATCAAGCTCTACTCGGCACGGATGGCCGCCCCCGGCCACGCCTTCGGCGCGGACACCCCCTGGCAGCGGGAGCTGGAGGACGCCTTCCCGTACGCCGAGACCCCCGATCAGCTGACCACCATCGGCGAGGTCAAGGAGGACATGGAGAAGTCGGTTCCGATGGACCGGCTGATCTGCGGCGACGTCGGCTACGGCAAGACCGAGATCGCGGTGCGGGCGGCGTTCAAGGCGGTGCAGGACGGCAAGCAGGTCGCCGTCCTGGTGCCCACCACCCTCCTCGTCCAGCAGCACTTCGGCACCTTCGGCGACCGCTACGGCCAGTTCCCGGTGGTCGTCAAGGCCCTCTCCCGCTTCCAGACCGACACCGAGGCCAAGACGGTTCTGGAGGGGCTGCGGGAGGGCTCGGTCGACATCGTCATCGGCACCCACCGGCTCTTCTCCTCCGAAACCAAGTTCAAGGACCTGGGCCTGGTCATCGTCGACGAGGAGCAGCGCTTCGGCGTCGAGCACAAGGAGCAGCTGAAGAAGTTGCGGGCCAATGTGGACGTGCTGACCATGTCGGCCACGCCCATCCCGCGCACCCTGGAGATGGCGGTCACCGGCATCCGCGAGATGTCCACGATCACCACCCCGCCGGAGGAGCGCCATCCGGTGCTGACCTTCGTCGGCCCCTACGAGCAGAAGCAGATCGGCGCGGCCATCCGCCGTGAACTGCTGCGCGAGGGCCAGGTCTTCTACATCCACAACCGGGTGGAGTCCATCGACCGGGCCGCGGCGAAGCTCCGTGAGATCGTGCCCGAGGCGCGGATCGCCACCGCCCACGGCCAGATGTCGGAGACCGCGCTGGAGCAGGTGGTGGTCGACTTCTGGGAGAAGAAGTTCGACGTCCTGGTCTCCACCACCATCGTCGAGTCCGGTATCGACATCTCCAACGCCAACACCCTGATCGTCGAGCGCGGTGACAACTTCGGCCTCTCCCAGCTCCACCAGCTGCGCGGCCGGGTCGGCCGGGGCCGTGAGCGCGGCTACGCCTACTTCCTCTACCCGCCGGAGAAGCCGCTCACCGAGACCGCCCACGAGCGGCTGGCCACCATCGCCCAGCACACCGAGATGGGCGCCGGTATGTATGTGGCGATGAAGGACCTGGAGATCCGCGGCGCGGGCAATCTGCTCGGCGGTGAACAGTCCGGCCATATCGCGGGCGTCGGCTTCGACCTGTACGTACGGATGGTCGGCGAGGCCGTCGCCGACTACCGCGCGGCCCTGGAGGCGGGCGGCGGCGAGGTCGAGGAGGCGCCGCTCGAGGTCAAGATCGAGCTGCCGGTCGACGCCCATGTCCCGCACGACTACGCGCCGGGCGAGCGGCTGCGGCTCCAGGCGTACCGCGCCATCGCCGCCGCCAACAGCGAGGACGACATCCGCGCCGTGCGCGAGGAGCTCACCGACCGCTACGGCAAGCTGCCCGAACCGGTGGAGAACCTGCTGCTGGTCGCCGGGCTGCGGCTGCTGGCGCGCGCCTGCGGGGTCACCGACATCACCCTCCAGGGATCCAACATCCGCTTCAGCCCGGTGGAGCTGCGCGAGTCCCAGGAGCTGCGGCTCAAGCGGCTGTATCAGCGGGCGGTGATCAAGCCCGCCACCAAGCAGGTGCTGGTGCCCCGGCCCGCGACGGCGAAGATCGGTGGAAAGCCGTTGGTGGGACGGGAGTTGCTGGCCTGGACCGGTGAGTTCCTGACCACGATCCTGGGGTCCTGAGCACCGCCCTGACGTGTCCGGGCACCGCCCCTGACGTGTCCGCCGCACCACCCGCAGGGTGCGGCGGCGGGAAGGAGCCGCCCGGGCCCAGGCAGGCGGGGGCGGGCAAGGATGTGCCATGCCCTGGGCCCGGACGGACAGGGGCTGCCGCCGCGCGACACCCCCGTGGCCGCGCCGTCGACCGCCCCGATCCGGTCGGGACGCCCGAAGGGGTCCCGAGGCCGCGCGGTGCGCGGCGGGGTGGGTCCTGTGGCGCCCGGCGGTCCGAACCGAGGTGGTGACGTGTGGGCGAAGGGGGGCTTGCCCACACGACCCCCCATGGTTCGAGGTGGGCTCGGAGCGGCCCGCCGGGTCGTGGTCAGGACACTAGGCGCGGGCGGGGCGGGCGGCGAGGAACGAACTGCACAGTGATCCCGGCGGCCGGTTCCGCTTCGAACGGTGACCGCGCGCCGGGGCCGGTCGGCCGCCCCTCACAGTGTGCCCAACGCCCGCATCGCCAACCACAGTTCGTATTTCGCGCTCGGCGCGCGCAGCAGCGACCGCCCGAGCGCGTCCTCGGCCTTCGCCAGCCGCTTACGGGCGCCGGGCAGCGAGATCCCGAGCGTGGCGGCTGCCGCGGGCAGCCGGGCGTCGGCCCGCAGCCAGGCCCGTACGGTCTCGGGCCCCGCCGTCACCCGCGCCTGCTCCAGCGGGCGGAGCTGGGCCCGCGCCCAGATCTCGGCGGCGGGCGTGGCCAGCAGGGCGTCCAGGGTGGCGGCGCGGTCCGCCGTCGCCGCGTTCACCGCGCCCGCCGTCCAGGGCGCGGTATGCAGCCGCAGCGCGAGCCAGGCCGCCGACTGGCCGGCCAGACAGCGGCCGATGTCCAGCCCGAGCAGCTCGTCGAGATGGCGCACCCGGGCGGCGAGCGTATTGCGGTGGATCTTCAGATGGCGGGTGGCGGCGCCGCCGAAGCTCAGCCAGGAGCCGAGGGTGTCCAGCAGCTCCCGCGGCCCCGGGTCGGCCCGGCGGGTCGGCGCGTACCGCAGACAGGGCCCCAGCAGCTCACCCGCCCAGGTGCGGCCCTCGGGACCGGCCAGCACGGTGACATCGGTGTGGCCGCCGAAACTGGCACACCGCTCGGGCGCGTCCCGGGCCACCGCCAGGGCGTGGAAAGCCTGTTCATAGCCGACCGGGGTGTCCCGCAGCGCGACATCGGCGCTCACCCCGACCCGGCACTCCGGGACGTCCCGGGCGATCAGCCGGTCCAGCCGGTCGGACCCGGGGTCCGGGCCGGGGTCCGGGTCGGGCCGTTGTCCGGCGGACTCCTCGGCCGGCACCAGCGCGATGAGGTGGTTGGGGCGCACCGGACACGGCACGATCCAGGCCCGCCCCCGCGCCGTACGGTCGATCCGGACGGCTATCTCCCGCCGCCGGTCGCTGGGGCACTCGATCACATACACCTGGGTCACGGCGGGCAGCACCGGCCGCAGCGCCCCGGCGATCCGCTGCGCCGCGGGCACACTGCCGACCATCAGCAGATGCAGCACGGCCTCCCGGCTGTGCAGCTCGGCCGACTCCACCCGGCGGCGTCCCCGCTCCGCCTCCTCCAGCCGCCAGCACAGGGCGAGGGTCCGCGCGGCGTCGGCGAGCAGCACCCCGCAGCGCGGATCGTCCGGCCGGACGACGGCGAGGTACACGGGCCCGGCCACCGCGCCCCGCGCCGCCTCCGTACCGGTCCCGGAGCCGGGCGCGACCAGCGCGACAAGATGGACCGGACACGCCCCGTCCCCGCCCAGCACGGCGGACGGCGCGCCCCGCCGGTGCAGTTCGACGGCGGCGGTGGCGGCGCGGACGGCCGACGGCGAGGAGCCGGGATCCGGTGTCCCGCCCGGCGCGGCCAGCACGGCTCCGTCGGCCCCGACGAGCACGGCCGGGCCCCCGGTGCGCCGGGTGAGCCATTCCAGGATCGCCCGGACCGCGCCGCGCTTGGCGGAGAGCCGGGTGAGGACGAGGACGTCGTCGGCGCGATCGGCTCGTGCGGCGGACGGCGAAGGGGGCATGAGCCGCAGAGTAGTACCGGAGGCCGACCCCGCGACAACCGTTAGTATCCGGCGGATGTCCGCCGTCATAGCAGCGATGATCACCGCGGTGGTGGGTGTGCTCGGCACCCTCTTCGCACCCCTGCTCCACCAGCGGCTCACCCTGCGCCAGCGACTGGCCGAGACCCGGGCCGAGGAGGGGCGGCGGCGGTACGAGGAGCGGCGGGCCGCGTACACGGGGATGAACCGGGCCTCCCGGCAGTTCCACACCCTCCTCAAGGACGCGCTGCACCGGATCCGGGACGGTGTCTACGCCGACGAGGACCGGGTCCAGGTCGAGGAGGCCCGGCGCGACTACCGGGACCGCTACGCCGAGGCGCAGATGATCGTCCCCGAACGGGTGCTGGCCGCCTCCCGCGAGCTCAACACGGTGCTCGCCGATATCGACGCGGTGGCCAAGCGGATCGACCGGGGGCTGGCCCGGCAGGGCGAGACCGCCGCCACCGCGCTGCTCAGGCTGAAGGACGCCGAGCCCCGGCTCTCGGAGCTGCGGCGGATCATGCGGGAGGACCTGGGCGTCGCCGACTGAAGCCGGGGTCCATGGAGCCTTACGCCGGGGGTAATCGACCCCGCTCGGGGGGCGCGGCAAGGTGGAGGACATCTTCCGGGGACGCCCCCGGAACCCCACCGGGAGTCCTGGAGGAACCATGACCGCCTACGCCCTCGCCCATCTGCGCACCGGCAGCTCGCACCCGGACGTCTTCGTGTACATGGAGCGGATCCAGGCCACCATGGAGCCCTTCGGCGGCCGCTTCCTCATCCACGGGACCGCGACGGAGGTCGTGGAGGGCAGCTGGCCGGGGCATGTGGTGATGCTCGCGTTCCCGAGCGGGGCCGAGGCCCGCGCCTGGTACGCCTCGCCCGCGTACCAGGAGATCCTGCCGCTGCGGACCGACCACATCCCGGGTGATCTGGTCTTCGTGGACGGGGTGGGTCCGGACTACGACGCGGCGGCGACGGCCGCGAAGCTGCGGGCGCGGGCCGCCCAGGACTGACCCGGCCGCCCGGGACGGACCGGGTGGACCCCGCCCACGGGTCAGCGGCCCACCGCGTAGCCCTGGGCGCCGCGCGGATTGGCCGCCGCCAGCAGGACGCCCGTCTCCGGGTCGCGGCCGACCGCGCACAGCCGTCCCTCCGACCAGGCGGGGCCGACCGTGACGTCGTGTCCCCGGCGCCGCAGTCCACGGATCGCGCGCTCGCCGATCCGGGATTCCACCACCACCTTCCCCGCCGCCATCGAGCGCGGGTGGAAGGAGCCGGGGAAGCTCTCCTGGTGCCAGTTGGGCGCGTCGACGGCCCCTTGGAGGTCCAGCCCCGCGCGCACCGGTCGGCGCAGCGCGACACCGAGCAGGAAGTGCAGGCTCCACTGGTCCTGTTGGTCGCCGCCGGGGGTGCCGAAGGCCAGCACGGGGGTGTCGCCGCGCAGCGCGAGCGACGGGGTGAGGGTGGTGCGCGGACGGCGGCCGGGGGTCAGGGAGTTGGGCAGTCCGGGGTCCAACCAGGCCATCTGGAGCCGGGTGCCGAGCGGGAAGCCGAGCGCGGGGATGACCGGGTTGGACTGGAGCCAGCCGCCGCTGGGGGTGGCGGCGACCATGTTGCCCCAGCGGTCCACCACATCGAGATGGCAGGTGTCGCCGTGGGTGGTGCCGTCGGCCCTTACCTCGGGGCCGCCGACCGTCGGCTCTCCGCCGCCCGGACCGGCCGCCGGACCGGGGGTGCCGCCCGCCGCGCGGGCGACGGCGGCCAGCGCCTGTCTGCTCAGCCGGGGTGAGCGGCCACCGGGCCGCCCTGGGCGCAGCGCGTACGAGGCGCGCTCGCCGATCAGCGCGCGCCGCTCCTCGTTGTACGGACCGGAGAGCAGCTCAGGGAGCGGCACCTCGGCGGCGTCCCCGTACCACGCCTCGCGGTCGGCCATGGCCAGCTTGCCGCCCTCGACGAGGGTGTGCACCAGCTCGGGGGTGCCGAGGTCGCCCTCGGTCAACCCGTCCGGCAGCAGGGCGAGTTGCTGGAGGAACACCGGCCCCTGGCTCCAGGGCCCCGCCTTGCACACCGTCCAGCCGTTCCAGGTGTACCGGACCGGCGTCTCATAGGTGGCCTCGAAGGCGGCCAGATCGTCACCGGTGAGCGTGCCCGCGTGGCGCTCCCCGGAGGAGTCCATGGCGGGCCGGGCCGCGGCGGCCGCCAGTTCCTCGGCGATGAAGCCCTCCCGCCAGACCCGCCGGGCCGCCTCGATCTGCGTCGCACGCCCCGGACCTGCCGCCTCCGCCTCGCTGATCAGCCGCCGCCAGGTGGCGGCCAGCGCCGGGTTGGTGAGCAGCCGCCCGGCGGCGGGGGACCGGCCGCCGGGCAGATAGAGCGCGGCCGAATCGGTCCACTCCGCCGTGAACAGCTCCCGTACCGCCTCCACGGTCTCGCCGATCCGCTCGACCGCGGGATGGCCGTGCTCGGCGTAGCCGATCGCGTACCGCAGCACCTCGGCGAGGTGCCGGGTGCCGTGGTCGCGCAGCAGCACCATCCAGGCGTCGAACGCGCCGGGGACGGCCGCCGCGAGCGGTCCGGTGCCCGGCACCAGATCGAGGCCGAGCGCGGTGTAGTGGTCGATGGTGGCCCCGGCGGGCGCCGGGCCCTGACCGCACAGCACGGTGGGGCGCCCGCCCGCCGGGGCGAGCAGGATCGGCACCTCACCGGCGGGCCCGTTGAGGTGCGGTTCCACGACGTGGAGGACGAACCCGGCGGCCACGGCGGCGTCGAAGGCGTTGCCGCCGTCCTCCAGGACGGCCATGGCGGACTGCGAGGCCAGCCAGTGGGTGGTGGACACCATGCCGTGGATGCCCTGGAGGGTGGGCCGGGTGGTGAACATGGAGCTCCCTGGTGCGGGTGCGGCGCGCGGTAGAGCGGTGTTGCCTGTGCCGCCAGCATGACGCAGGGACCTTCACCGGTCCATGGACCCGGACCCCGGACCCCGGACCCGGACCCGGGATCCTCTGCCTACGGGCGCACGTACTGGTCGGGTTTGCCCTGGGGCCAGTTGACCGTGAGGCGCTGCCCGTCCGAGCTGACCACGGCGTGGCCTCCGGAGATCGTCTCGCCTCCGCAGGTCATGGTGACCGCCATCGCCGAACTGATGGTTCCGGGGCAGGACTTGCCCTTGTATCCCACACTGAGCGAACCGCCGTTGACGGTCATGACCACCGGCTTGCCGTTCGGGTCGCGCACCGTGGAGTACCAGGTGCCCTGGACGCTGCTCGGGGCGCCCGCAGGCCGGGTCGGCGCGGCCGTCGCGGTCCTGGTCCGGCTGGGCGTGGGCGCCGGAGCGGCGGAGGTACGGGTGGGGCGCGGGGTGGCGCTGGTGGTGGGGCTCTTGTCGGCGCCGCCGCTACGGCTGGGCCGGGGATCGGCGCTGGCACTGGGTGAGGACGTGGCCTTGTTCTTGCCCGTGGCCGAACCAGCGGTCGCCTTGTCCTTCTTGGCCGGCGCCGCCGAGTCCTTCGCGTCGTCGCCGCAGCCGGTCAGGGTGAACGCCAGCACCGCGACAGCGGCGGCGGCGAGTGAAGTCTTCTTATGCACGAAAGTATTCCTGTGTTGCCGGGAAGCAGGGATGAGGAAGTGATCCTGGCAGCAGCGCTCGCGGAAATTCCATCCTTTCCGGAAACAATCTCCAGAACATTGCCGCTGGCCCCCGGATCATTTCCGTATTCCACCGCTCCCGGAATTCACCGGGCGGTGGGCGGGGCCGATGGCGGATAGACCACCGACCAGGGCCTGGACCGGTCGTCGTCACCCCCCGCGCCGGGCGCTGCGGGCTGCGGCGGAATGTCGTCCATAATGGCCCGAACCGCTATCCGGGCGAAATGGTGCGCTGCCGGGTGGGCGGAATGTTCCGGCCATACCCCCGACACCCGAAGTATCAGCGGACGGCCGGTCAACGGGCGCCAGGCGGTTCGCGGTTCCTTGCCCGCCACCCGCCCGTCGTCGAAAGCGACTCCCCGCCCCGACGCCACCAGCCCCAACAGGAATTCCGGATTCCGGGCGTGCCGGACCGCGGGCGGCACAAATCCCCCCGCGCGGCAGATCTCCAGCGTCCGGTCGTACCACCCCGGGGCCGTCGCCCGCGGCGGGAGAAACAGGTCGTGGCCCGCGAGATCGGCGAGCGCGACCTCGGGCAGCCGGGCGAGCCGGGAGGCGCGCGGCAGCACCACGCCCAACGCGGTGTCGGCGGACGGCCCGAGGACCAGTCCGTCGGCTCCGTCCACCGGGTGGTGCACCAGCCCGACATCCAGCCGCCCGGAGCCCAGTAGCCGTACCTGTTCCGCCGAGTCCACCTCCTGGAGGTCGATCCGCAGCCCCGGGAACTCCTCCGCGCACGCCGACAGCAGGGCGTGCAGCGTACGGGCCGGGGTCTGCGGCGGTACGCCCGCCCGCAAGGTGCCCAGCTCTCCGTCCCGGACCCGGCCCAGCACCGCCCGCAACCGCTCCTCGCGGGCGAGCAGCTCACGGGCCTCCTCCACCAGCAGCGCCCCCGCGGCGGTGAGCCGCACCTGACGGGCCGAGCGGTCGAAAAGCGCCACCCCCATCTCGCGCTCCAGCCGCCGCACGGCCTGGCTCAGGGGTGGCTGTGCCATGCCGAGGAGGTCGGCCGCCCGGCTGAAGTGCAGCTCCTCGGCGACGACAATGAACAGGCGCAGGTGGCGGATGAGATCCACCGGCCGACCCTATGCGATGTCCGCGACGGCGGAGGGGGAGCGATGGACACGACGGTGGACGGCCCGCTGGACACCGAGCCGGACGAGCCGCCGGACACCGCGCCGGACGGCCCGCTGGACGCACCGGCCGAACGGCGCGTGGTGGAGCTCTTCGCGGCGGTCGGCGCCGAGGTCCGGCTGCACGCCGTCGCTCTCGACGACGAGCGCCGGGAGTTCGGCGTCGGCGCGGATGAACAGGTCGTCCTCGCCTCGGTGTTCAAGATCCTGCTCGTCCTGGAGTTCGCCCGTCAGGCCGACGCGGGCCAGCTCGACCCCCGCGAGCGCGTGGTGGTCACCGCCGCCGACCAGCTGGGTGGCTGGGGCACCGCGGGCTGCGCCGACGAGGTCGAGATGTCCCTGCGCGACCTGGCGTACTTCACCATGACGGTGAGCGACAACGCGGCCGCCGACGCCCTGCTGCGCCGGGTGGGCCTGGGCCCCGTACAGATGCTGGCCGCCGAACTCGGCCTGGACCGCACCCGGATCACCGGCGGCCCGCGGCAGCAGCTCCAAACGATGCTCGAGGACGCGGGCGCCGCGGACGCGGCGGAGTTCGCCGCCCGCTTTCCGGCGCTGGACGCCGAACGGCTGCACCGCTTCCGCGCCCTGGACCCGCGGTGCGCCACCTCCGGCACTGCCCGCGACCTCACCACCCTGCTGCGGCTGATCTGGCAGAACCGGGCGGGGTCCCCGGCGGCCTGTGCCCGGGTGCGTGAGCTGATGTGCCAGCAGGTCTTCCGCCAGCGGCTGGCCACCGGATTCCCCGACGAGGTGCTGATCGCGGCGAAGACCGGCACCCTCCCCGGACTCCACAACGAGGCGGGGGTCGTCCACTGGCCCGACGGAGGGCGGTACGCGGTCGCCGTGTTCGCCCGTACGGCCGGACCCGCGTGGCGGCGCACCGCGGTGGACCGGGCGATCGGACGAGCCGCACGGCTGGCCGTGGACGTACTGAGAACCCGTCGGGACCCGCTCCGGGATCACCGGGCCGAGCTGCGGTGATACCCGATCGGATATGGCTCGTCAGCCCTTTTGATCTTGGACGCCGGGGATCGGCGGCTGCTCTGCTGTGCCCATGAGCGACATACGAGCCCGGCGCTTCGACCGCCGTCTGCTGATGCGAGGAGCCGCCCTCGGGGCGGCCGTACCCGTCGTCCCGGCTGTGGCCCGCGCCACCGCCACCGGCGCGGGCGCGACCCGTGCCGCGACACGGACCCGGGCCGCCACCTTCCGGTGGTTCGGCACCAGCGGCTGGCGCATCGACACCGGCGGCCGCACGATCCTCTTCGACCCGTATCTCACCCGCTTCCCCACCGGTCTGTTCACCGGCGGCTTCCACCCCGATACCGCGCTGACGACCGATCAGCGGGTCGTCCGGCGGCATATCGGCGACCCGGAACTGATCCTGGTCAGCCACAGCCACTGGGACCACCTCAACGATGTCCCGTACATCGCCGAAGCCGCCCCCGGGGCGCGCATCGTCGCCACCGAGACCACCTACCACCTGCTCCAGGCGTTCGGTGTGGACAAGAGCCGGATCTCCGTGGTCAAGGGCGGTGAGGTGCTGGACTTCGACGGCCTGGTGGTCGAGGTGGTCTCCAGCCGCCACAGCCGCAACGCCTCGTACGGCTACTTCGCCCCCGGCACCCTCCACGGCCGCCCGCCCACCGGGAAACCGCGGACCATCTCCGATCTCCCGGAGGGCGACACCCTGGCGTTCCAACTCACCCCGGACGGCGGCCCGTCGGCGTTCCTCATGGGCGCCAGCGACTTCAGCGAGCGCGACGCCTCCGGACTGCGCCCGGACGTCGCCATGGTGGCCACGGCCTCCACCGCCGCCACCCACGCTTATGTCCCGCGGCTGATGAAGACCCTCGGCCACCCCGCCACCGTCGTCCCGGTCCACTGGGACAACTTCGAACTCCCTCTGGACAAGGGCGCCCAGCGCGATCCGAACGTGGACCTGGACGCCTTCGTCCGCCGGGTCGAGGCCGCGAGCCCGGGGACCCGCGTCCTGGTCCCGGAGTACCTGACCCCGTACCGCTTCTGAGGACCGCCGACGAGTGCCCCGCGGACACGGGGTGCCCGGCCGGTTTCGCCGGGGGCAGAACGTCATGGGCTGCCGTCCGGGCCCGGCGCTCCTACCCTGAAGGGGTGAGCAGCCCTATGACGAACCCGGCCCGCGTCATCCCGCTGCGTCCGGCCGCCGCGCCGCCGGCCGCCGCCCCGCGGAAGGCGGGGTCCCCGGACCCCGCGCCCAAGGAGCCGCTGTGGCGCCATGTGGTCGGCGGTGTGCTGCGCCGTGAGCGCCGTGCCCAGCAGCGCACCCTCCAGGACGTGGCCGACGCGGCCCGGATCTCGATGCCGTACCTCTCGGAGCTGGAGCGCGGCCGCAAGGAGGCCTCGTCCGAGGTGCTCGCCGCCGCCGCGCACGCCCTGGGGCTCGGGCTGGCCGATCTGCTCGCCCTCTCCCATGACGAGCTGGCCCGTGCCCTCGCCCCGCGCGCCCGCAGGCGGCCGCTGGGTGCGGCGGAGGAGCGTCCGCGGGGCGACGAGACCGGGGCGGCCGAGCCGACCGGCACCACCGCCCTCGCCGAGCTGCGTACCGCGCGCACCTCCCGCACCGCGCGTACCTCCTCGTACCAGGGCGAGGTGCGCCTCGCCGCCTGAGCCTGGGCCTGTGCCTGCGGCGGCCGCCGTCAGACGGCGAACGCCGCGGACGCCGCGCGGCGGCTGAGCACCTGGTCGGCCAGCCCGTACGCCACCGCCTCCTGCGCCGTGAACACCTTGTCGCGGTCCATGTCCTCGCGCAGGGTGGCGATGTCGTGCGGGGTGTGCCGAGCCAGCACCTCCTCCACCTGCGAGCGGATCCGCAGCATCTCCTTGGCCTGGAGGGTGAGATCGGAGACGGTGCCCTGCTGGCCGCCGCTCGCGGGCTGCCCCAGCAGCACCCGGGAGTGCTCCAGGACGAACCGCCGTCCGGGCTCCCCGCCGGCCAGCAGCACCGCCGCCGTCGAGGCCGCCTGGCCGACGCAGAACGTCGAGATCGGCGCCGAGACGAAGGTCATCGTGTCGTAGATGGCCATCAGCGAGGTGTACGAGCCGCCGGGGGAGTTGAGGTAGAGCGCGATCTCCTGCTCCGATCCTGCGGACTCGAGGTGCAGCAGTTGCGCGATGACGACGTTGGCGACGCCGTCGTCGATCTCGGTGCCGAGGAAGATGATGCGCTCGGACAGCAACCGGCTGTAGATGTCGTAGGCCCGCTCGCCCTGCGTGGTGCGCTCGACCACCGTCGGAATCGTGTACTGGCTCATCTCAGATCCCCATCCGTCGTCGCGCCCCGCCCGGCCGTACGTCGTCGAGCGATTCGACGATCCGGTCGACCATGCCGTACTCCTTGGCCTGTTCGGCCGTGAACCACCGGTCGCGGTCGCCGTCGCGGGAGATGGTCTCCTCGGTCTGGCCGGTGTGCGCCGCGGTGATCCGCTCGATGGCCTTCTTGGTGAACTCCAGGTTCTCGGCCTGGATCGCGATATCGGCGGCGGTCCCGCCGATCCCGGCCGACGGCTGATGCATCATGATCCGCGCGTTCGGCAGCGCGAACCGCTTGCCCGCCGTCCCGACGCAGAGCAGGAACTGCCCCATGCTCGCGGCGAATCCCATGGCGAGCGTCGCCACGTCGTTGGGGATCAGCTGCATGGTGTCGTAGATGGCCAGCCCGGCCGTCACCGAGCCGCCCGGACTGTTGACGTACAGGCTGATGTCGGTCTTCGGGTCCTCCGCCGAGAGCAGCAGCAGCTGGGCGCAGACCCGGTTCGCGGAGACGTCGTCCACCTGGGTGCCGAGGACGACGATGCGCTGGGTGAGGAGCTGCGCGGCCAGATGGTCGTCGAACCGCGTCGCGGGCGTCTCGCCCTCCGCGGCCCGTGGGCTCAGGGCCGGACCCCCGCCGGTGATGAGTGGTGACATCGGACCTCCCGTGGTCGACCGCGGCGGATGGTGCCGCGGTCCCACCACTGTCGGCGGCCCGACGACGCCCCGTCAGCTTTCTCGGCCCCGAGCAGATTCGCTCACGGCAGAGCGACCGCCGCTACTTCCCGCCGTCCTCGGCCAGCACGTACGCGACCAGCGCGTTCGCATGCCCATGACCGAGACCGTGCTCGCTCTTGAGCCAGCCGACGAGCTCCCTGTGCCTGGTCAGCGGCGAGGTGCGGATGAGCTCCTGCCACTCGGCGATCGGCCGCCCGTACTTCTATTCGATGGAAGGGAAGTAACTGGCCGGGCCCTTCACCGTCTGCGTCATGGTGGTGTCCCCTCGTGCGGTGTGATGGCCTCCACGGGGAGGACTACGCGGGTGAGCCGAAGTGATCGGTGCGGCACCGTGATCCACGTCATGCCGTCGCCGTATGTCATCCGGCCGGGTGGCACAGCGAAGGTGACGGTCTTCTCCCGCTCCCGTGACGGCCGGGGCCTCCCGGGCCCTCAGCCGACGGTGACGGGTGCGGTGTGCCGGGGCTCGCCGCGGAACACCTGCGCGGTGTGCCACGCGATGTTCGCGGCGGCGACCGGCGCACCGCCGTGCGGATCCTCGACCCTGCGGTCGGCCAGTCCGAGCACCTGCTCGCGCGCCGCCGTACCGCGCCCGGTGAACGCGTCCGAGACCGTGATCCGCCGTGCGGGGTCCAGGCCCAGCACCCCGCGGTCGAAGAGCCTGTGGTGCAGGGAGCACAGACACAGCGCGTTGTGCAGCTCGTTCGCCCCGTGGAAGGCCCACCACCGCACATGGGCCGCCTCCAGCCCGACGGGCACCCGGCCGAGCGCCCCGTCGAACCCGCAGAACGCGCACCGGAACGCGTACGCGCTCAGCACCTCGCGCCGCAGCTCCGCGGCCCGGCGCCGGTCGCGCACCGGGACCATCACCCGCGCGGCCTCCTCGACGGCGTCCAGATCGAGCCCCACGGCGGCGGCGATGTCGGCGTGCAGCGAGGGCGGGAAGTGGGTGTCCAGCAGCAGCCGGGTCAGCCGCTCCAGCAGCACCGGATCCGTGTCCAGCGCGGACCGCAGCTCCGGCACCAGCCGCCCGCGCGCCCCGCTTTCCCGCAGCGCCCGCACGCCCGGACCCGGGCTGCCCGGGCCACGGTCCGTGCGCACCTCCCACACCCCGTCACTCGCCAGGTGGTGGAACGGATAGGAGGGCGAGGTCTGCCGCGGCGGGCCGAAGTCGCGCAGCAGCTCCCCGAGATCCCGCTCGACCTCCGTGTACGGCAGCTCCACTTCGGGCGCCCGCTGGAACCGCCCCAGGGCGTACAGCATCAGCAGTGGTTTATGCGGTGCCCGTACCCCGTTGGCCGTCCACTGCCGCAAGGCGCCCACTCGCTCGACCCAGTCCATGGCAGCGACTGTAGGCCCCGACACCGGCCGCCCGACGGCTGGTTCTCCCAGATCTGGCGGTACGCCTGAGCCGCACGGCCGTTCATGCGGTGGGTTCTCGTGTGACGCCGCCGATGACCGTGATCACGACCTTGTGGACGGCTTCCGCGTCCGGCGGGGTGCCCTCGCGGTCGGCGAAGAGCAGATGTCCGGCGCCGATCAGTGTGGGGGCGAGGGTGGGGACGTCGGCGTCCGCGGCGAGGCGGCCGAGATCGCGTTCCGCGGTGAGGTAGGCGGTGAGCACGGCCGCGGCCTCGGTGAGCAGCGGGATGCCCGTCGGTGTGGACTCGCGCAGCCGGGCGCGGAGTTCGTCCCGCGAGGTGACAAGCCCGACGATGGCCACGGCGACCGCGTCGAACAGGTCCGTCAGCGCGCCGGTGAGGTTACCGGCCACCGTGCCGGTCCCCGCGGAGTCGCGCAGGGCGGCGCCCCGGCGGTGCAGCCGGGCGATGCGGTCCAGGACGAGTGCGGCGAGGAAGGCGTCGAAGTCGGCGAAGTGCCGGTGCAGAACCCCTTTGGCGCACCCCGCCTCGGCGGTGACCGCGCGGCTGGTCAGCGCGCTCGGCCCGGCCCGGAGCAGGATCCGCTCGGCCGCGCCGAACAGCTGCTCGCGCACATCGCGCATGGCCACCCCTGTCGGCACCGCGTGTCCTCTTCCCGTTGACGAGTGGGCATGTGCCCACTCATAGTGGGCGCATGCCCACTATACCTTCGCCGGGCGACCGTCCCGCCGTGGACGAACCCCATCGACACCGCCGTATGGCCGAGTCCTTCGGCACGGACGCCGAACGCTACGACCGGGCCCGCCCCCGCTACCCCGACGCCCTGGTGCGTCGCGTGGTCACCGCAGCCCCCGGCCCCGACCTCCTCTCCGTCGGCTGCGGAACCGGTATCGACGCCCGCCAGTTCCAGGCCGCCGGCTGTACGGTCCTCGGCGTCGAACCGGACCCCCGCATGGCCGCTCTGGCCCGCCGCCTCGGAATCGACGTCGACGTGGCCACGTTCGAATCCTGGGACCCCACCGGACGTACCTACGACGCGGTCGTCGCCGCCCAGTCCTGGCACTGGATCGACCCGGTCGCGGGCGCCGCCCAGGCGGCCCGGGTACTGCGCCCCGGCGGCCTCCTGGCGGCGTTCTGGAACACCTTCCAGCTCCCGCCCGAGGTGGCGGAAGCCTTCGCCACGGTCTACCGGCGCGTACTGCCCGACTCCCCGATCACCCCCCAGGCCGCCAACCCCCAGGGCCCGGACACCTACCAGCCGCTCTTCACCAAGGTCGCCGACGGAATCCGGACGGCGGGCGGCTTCGGCGCACCCGAGCAGTGGCGCCACGACTGGGAGTGGACCTACACCCGCGACGCCTGGCTCGACCAACTCCCCACCCACGGCACCCTCACCCGACTCCCCCCGGAGCAACTGCGGGAAGTGCTGTCCGGCGTCGGCACCGCCATCGACGCCCTGGGCGGTGGCTTCACGATGCCGTACGCGACGGTGTCGGTCACGGCGGTGCGCACCGACTAGTCGGCGCGGCCCGACGGAACATGGCTCCGTCACCGTCGCCCCGGTCGACAACCTCATCGGCGGCAGGCCGGATCAGGCCGGGTCAGCTCTGGGCGGTCGGCCGGACGACGATCTCATTCACATCGACGGCGGCGGGCTGCTCGATCGCGTACGCGATGGCCCTGGCGATCGCCTCCGGCGGGATCGCGATGCGGTCGCGGGTCTCCGCGACCTCCCTCCTGGCCCGCTCGTTCGTCGACGCGTCGACGAAGTCGGTCGCCACCATGCCGGGCGAGACGGTGGTCACCCGCAGCGAGTCACCGGCCTCCTGGCGCAGCCCTTCACAGATGGCGCGCACCGCGAACTTCGTACCCGCGTAGACCGCCATCGCCGGCACGATGCGGAACGCGGCCGTGGAGGCGGTGGTGATGAAGTGCCCGGAGCCCTGCGCCCGGAACACCGGCAACGCGGCGCCGATCCCGTGCAGTACGCCCTTGATGTTGACGTCGACCATGGTGTCCCACTCGTCGACGCGCAGATCGTCGAGGGGCGAGATGGTGCCGATGCCCGCGTTGCCGACCAGTACGTCGAGCCGGCCGTACCGCTCACCGGCCAGGGCGACCAGGGCGTGCATATCGTCCCGCCGGGTCACATCCGTACGGAGCTGTACGGCCGTGCCACCCGCCTCCTCGATCCGCGCCGCCAGGTCCGCGAGACGCTCGGTCCGGCGCGCCCCCAGGACGAGGCGCGCGCCCCGCTCGGCGAGCAGCAGCGCGGTCGCCTCACCGATCCCGCTGCTGGCGCCCGTGATCGCCACGACCTTGCCGTCGATTCCCGACATGATGTCCTCCTCTGTCCTCGGACCTCAGTCTGTGCGCGGCTCAACCTGGTATACAGAATGCGCTTATCCTGGAACCAGAGGTGCCAGCCATCATGTCGAAGCAGCAGGATCAACGCCGTGAGCTGGGGGCGTTCCTCCGCAGCCGCAGGGAGCGGATCACCCCCGGCGAGGTCGGCCTGCCACTGTCCGCCCGGCGCCGGACCCCGGGCCTCCGCCGGGAGGAACTGGCCCTGCTCGCCGGGATCAGCGCCACCTGGTACACCTACCTGGAGCAGGGCCGGGACATCCGCGCCTCGGACCAGGTGCTGGACGCGCTCGCCTCGGTGCTGCGCCTGGACCGCCACGAGCGTGGGCACCTCTTCCAACTCGCCGGTCAGCCGCTCGCGGAGGCGCCCGAGGAACCCGAACCGCTCGCGCCCGAGGCGGCGGCCGTCCCCCTGCTGCTCCAGCCGCACCCGGCGTACATCATCGGCGGCACCTACGACGTACTCAGCCACAACCAGGCGGCCGCCGCACTCTTCCCCCACCTCATCGACGCCGCCGAGCGTCCGCCCAACTTCCTCCGCTGGGTGTTCCTGGAGCCCGCGGCCCGCGATGTCCTCGTCGACTGGGAACTCGAGGCCCGCGGTCTGCTCGCCCGCCTCCGCACCCTGGCCGGCCGCCACCCCGGCGACCCCCGCTACACCCGGCTGATCGACGAGTTGAAGACGGCCAGTCCCGAAGTGCGCGCCTGGTGGCCGCGGTACGACGTCCAGGCCCGGCACGGCGGCCGCAAACGGCTGCGGCACCCGGAGCGCGGAGTGGTCACCTACGCGTACACCGCGTTCCATCTGGCGGAGCGGTCGGAACAGACGCTGGTGATCTACGCCGAGGACCACGACGCGTCCACCCGCTGAGACTCAGCCGCCGAACCTCCAGAGGACGAAGACCACCCCGCCGAACCCGACAACACCGAGCACCGCCCCGGCGAGTTCCACGCGGGGCGTACCGCCGGGCCGTCGGCCCCCCTCCGGGCCCCCACTGCCCCCGACCGACGTCGTCGGCCGGGGGCGAGGGGCCCGTTCCCCCGCGGACGGGGTTGTCAGCCCCTGCCGGGGGCCGCGGTGTCGCAGCCGGGAACGCTGTGGGGCGGGGCGCAGTTGGTCGGGTGGTTCTTGACGACGGCGCTGCGGATGAGGGTCACCTCGAAGGGCGTCACCTTGGTCGAGTTCCCCTTGACCTCCTTGCGCGTGCTCGTGCCGATGTGCAGGCCCAGGCCGCTTCCGGGGTTCGAGATACCGCCGCCGGTGGTGGGGCCGCCGTTGGAGGTGTTGCGCTCGACGGTGCTGCGGTAGAGCGACAGCGGCTCGTCCGCGCCGGTGCGGATGCCACCGCCGTCGTTCCGGGCGATGTTGCCCGTGACCTTGGTGGAGTTCAGACGCAGCGGCCCGGTTTCGAAGTTGATGGCCAGCGTGACGATGCCGCCGCCGAGGTCACCGGAGTCGTTGTTCTCGACCGAGACGTTGTTGAGCTTGGTGTCCCCCGCGTTGGCGAGACCGCCGCCCCAGAACGCGCCGCTGTTGTCGTGGAGGCTGCCGCCGTCCATCGTCATCGTGCCGTTGGTGGCCACTCCGCCGCCGAAGGCCGCCCGGTTGTGGCTCACCGTGCTGTTCTTGAGGACGAGCGTGCCCAGCTGGTTCCAGATGCCGCCGCCGGTGCTGGCCTCGTTGCTCCGGACCGTCGAGTCCGTCAGGGTGACGGTGCCGCCGGCGTTGAGGATCCCGCCGCCGTCGGAGTCCGCGGTGCCCGTCTCGCCGTAGCGCGCGGTGATCGACTTCAGACTCAGACTGCCGCCCGCCCGCACGTGGAAGATGCGGAAGAGGTCGCCGGAATTGCGCTCGACCGTGGTGCCGTCCCCCGTGATCCGTACATTGCCGGTGATCTCGGGCAGGCCGTCACCCGGGTTGTCGGCCGACCTCAGGGTGTAGACACACCGGGGGGCCAGCGCGATGTTGCCGCTGCCGCTGGTGTTCGCGCTGTTGATGGCCGCCTTCAGGGCGTCGACGTCGCCACAGGCGACGCGTGTCACCGCCCGCGCCTGGGCGGGTCCGGCGGGCAGAAGTGTCAGGCACAGACCGAGGCCGGTGACGGCGGTGACGGTGGCGCGTCTGAGCGTGTCAGTCATACGGCTTCCCTTGAGTGTGAGGGAGGGGGAGGGTCGGTCCGGGCGGTGCCCGGCGGCCGAGCCCTCCTGAGCGCCCCTGATCATCGCGCAGACCTATACGAATCAGGCATACGGCGCACCTCGGGCGGCCGTTCGGGCGTACCGCGACGGTCGGTTTCCTCCGGGCGCGCCGCTGGAGCCAGGACCGTTCGGCGGTATATCGGATGAGGCAGCCCGCGCCGACGGCTAGGAATGGAGAGGCCCGCTTCATCACCCCGCTGGTTCGGCGCTGCCGATGGACGCCGGCGCGATGTGCCGTGCCCCTCCCAGCACTGAGAAAGGCGTAGCGATGAAGAACGTCGTCCGATCCGGTGCGGTGACCGCCATGGTCGGCCTGGGACTGTCCCTCACCGTCCTGCCCGCCGGACCGGCAGATGCCGCAGGAGCGACCCGTGTGCGGTGCAACGACATCACCGGTCTGGTCGACGCGATCAACCAGGCCAACACCAGTGGTGGCGCCATCACCCTGGCGTCCCACTGCACCTACACCCTGACCACCGCCGACAACGCGGATGACGGGCTACCGGAGATCACCGGGAACGTGACGATCACCGGCCGCGACACCACCATCCGACGCGATCCGAACGCGACCGAGGACTTCCGCATCCTCCATGTGGCGCTCGGCGGAACGCTCGGCCTGAAGGCGCTGACGGTCAGCGGCGGCAGCCTTCCCGACTTCGCCGGCGGTGGCATCTGGAACAGCGGCACGCTGAACCTGAATCGCACGACCATCAAGGGCAACCACGCCGAGACGAGTGGTGGTATCCACAACACCGGTGGGCAGCTCGAACTCGTCGACAGCACGGTCGAGCACAACACCGCGACCCTCAACGGCGGGGGAATCCTCAACGGGCGCAACCAGCTCCTGGACCGCCCCGGCACGTTGACCATGCGCGGTGGGTCCTTGCGCAAGAACCGGGCACTCAACGACGGGGGCGGTGGCCTGGAGAACCTGAGAAGTACCGCGCATCTGAACTCGGTGTCGGTCAAGGGAAACACCGCTCCGCGCGGCGGCGGCATCAACCAATTCGCGGGCACCCTGCGTCTGACGTCCACCATTCTCAGAGACAACATCGCTGTGACAGGCGGCGGACTCAGGAATTCCTTCAGTACCGCAGCGCTGGTGCGGAGCCAGGTCACGCGCAACACGGCGATCACCGCCGGCGGCGGCATCTTCAACGAGAACTCCAGCGCCCTCACCCTCGACGCCAGCAAGGTCATCCGCAATGCCCCGGACGACTGCTTCCCCGAAGGCAGCGTCCCCGGCTGCCCGGCCACCCCGGCGGTCAGGAGCTGAATTGCAGGGCCTGTCCGTGGCGCTTAGCGTGATGTCTGAGAGACGAGGTCACTCATGCCACCACACTCCATGCGCGCGCTCGTAGCCGGAAGGGTTGGTGAGCCGGCCGAAGTCCTGCGGCTGGAATCCCGGCCCGTTCCCACGCCGGAGGCCGGTCAGGCGTTGATCCGCGTGAAGGCGACTCCGATTCACGCCAGTGATCTGCATGTACTGCGTGGCCGCTACGGCTTCTCCCCGGAATTTCCCACGGTGGGGGGTCACATGGAATGCGTGGGCCGTGTCGAGGCCCTGGGCCCGGAAACCGAGGGGCTGAAGATCGGCGAGCGGGTGGTGGCCGTTGCCGTCCCGGCGGTGCCCGGGCCGCGGGTGGCCGGTACGTGGCAGGAATACCTCGTCGCCGACGCACAGAGACTCCTGCCGGTCCCCGACGATCTGAGCGACACCAGCGCCTGTCAACTCGCCGTCAATCCGCTGACCGCGCTGCTCCTGGTGACGCGCGAACTCGACGTACAGCCGGGCGAATGGTTGCTTCAGACGGCAGCGGGCTCCACCGTGGGACGGCTCGTCATTCAGCTGGCCGGGCACCTCGGTATTCGCACCATGAATGTCGTGCGGCGGCGCGCTGCCGTTGAGGAGATCAAGGCGCTCGGTGGTGACGAGGTCATCTGCACCGAGGACGAGGACCTGTTGCGGCGCGTGGCGGAGCTCGCGGGACCGGCTGGCGTACACAAGGCCACCGACTGTGTCGCGGGCGATGTAGGTGCCCAGGTATCCCAGGCACTGGCTCCGGGAGGGGAGGTCGTGGTCTACGGCGCGCTCTCCACCCATCGGCAGACTGCCCCGGCAGCGCTGACGATCCCGCTACAGGCACGCTCGCTCATCTACGAGACCAAAGCGGTCCGTGGCTTCTGGCTGAACCGCTGGTTCGGCGCTGCCCCACCCGCGGATGCGCTGCGCGCGCTGTCCGAGGTTCGCGGTCTTGTCATCGAAGACGTGCTGAGCATCCCCCAAGGCCGGCCGTTCCCGCTCGAACGCTTCACTGAAGCCATCTCGTCCGCCGAAGCACCCGCGCACGGCGCCAAACCGCTCTTCGTCTTCGACGATGACCGTGGCCGGGACGGAGACAGCAGGTAGGGCGCGGCCCCGCCCGTGCCTGCGGGAGAGCGCTGCCATGTGACCCGGTGCCGGGTCGGCAGTGGGCGTCGTCTAGATGCTCTGGAACGGCGGCATGATGCGGACGATCACGATCAATTGGTCTCGCGGTGCCACCAGGAAGAAGAACCAGGTCGGTCAACTGCCCCGCGAGACGTTCCACTTCCGTCACCACGTGAGCGGGGATGCTGCCTGTCACGTGAGCGTGATCGGGGTCGTACTCCCAGCGCCAGTCGGTGCTCACCGCGGTGGGAGGCCGAGCGCGGCGTGTGCGTCGTCCAGGATCTTGCCCAAGGCGGACGCGGCGCGTCGGGCCTGCGTCGCGTCACCGGTCTCGGCGGTGTCCTCCCAGTGACGGAACTCTTTCGCGAGATCCGGCTGCCGCTGAATGTGGACGTGGACGGCCCACTGAGCGATGAACCGCTGAAGGGGGGCGAGATCGAAAGCCTGGCGGGACTGATCGGCGGCCTGATCCAGTTCCCGTGTGAAGGCGGGCAGGGCGGCAGGCGCGATCTGCGCGACGGCCTGACGGAGGGCCGTGACGGTGGCAGGCGGCTGAGGGATGAGTGGCTGCCCGGCGCTGGAGGTGGTCATCGCTGCTCCCATGGGCGAGATTCTGATCCCTGGGAGCAGCGTATCGAGCGCGGTACCGACCACATCGCCCGAACGAGTGAGACGCGGGCTTCAGCCGTCGGCGGGGGCGACGCCGATCGGGCAGCTCACCCCCGTGCCTACGAGGGTGTAGCTATGTGACCTATGGCGATACGAGTAGCGATCTACGTCAGGATCAGTCAGGACCGGGGCGGCGCGGGTCTGGGCATCGCGCGTCAGGAAGAGGACTGCCGTGCCCTCTGCGCTCGCAAGGGGTGGGACGTCGTGGACGTCTACCCGGACAACGACGTCAGCGCGTACTCCGGAGCGCCCCGGCCGAAGTGGCAGGAGCTCTTGGACGACATCCACGAAGGCGTGATCAACGCCGTCGTCTGCTGGCACGTGGACCGTCTCACGCGTTCCCCGCGAGAACTCGAAGACGTGATCGATCTTGCCGATCGGCATGGTCTGGAGCTGGCCACCGTCAGCGGCGAGATCGATCTCGCGACGCCCACCGGTCGCATGATCGCCCGGATGCTGGGAGCCGCCGCCCGGCACGAGGCGGAGCACAAGGCCGAACGGCAGCAGCGGCAACGGCGCCAAGCGGCCGAGTCGGGCAAGATCGCTGGAGGTGGCAAGCGGCCTTTCGGATACGAGGACGACCGGATCACCGTCCGAGAAGCCGAGGCCGAGGTCATCCGAGAAGGCGCCCGCCGTGTCCTCGCGGGGGAGAGCCTGGCAAGCATCTGCCGGGACTGGAAGAGCCGGAAGATCATCACGGCGGCTGGCATTCCGTGGAAGCCGAGCGGACTGCGTCGCATGCTCGCGTCGGCAAGGATCAGCGGACGTAGGGAGCACACCCCGCGCCGCTCGTGGGAGAGCACTCGCCCCCTCTTGGGAGAGATCGTGAGCGACGCCGTATGGCCCGGCATTCTCAGCCACGAGGATTCAGACCGCCTGCGTGCTGTGCTGAGTGACCCCGACCGGCGCCGGACCAACGACCGCGGTAACCGCACCTACCTCCTGTCCGGAATCCTTCGCTGCGGTAAGCCGACCGGCGAGCCCGGTAAGGCGTGCGGGTGGGGGATGGTCGGCCGCCCCAGGTCTGGCGTACCGCGCTACGTCTGTCCCAACACGCCGGGTACGGATGCATGCGGTGGTACGGCGACGAACGCAGAGCGGACCGATGACCAAATCAGGGACATGGTCTTGGCTGCGTTCGAGTCGCCTGCCTTCAAGAAGCGTCTGCGCGAGCCGGATGAGGATGGCGGTGAGCTGTACGAGAAAGTTCGGGCTGATGAGGAGGAGCTGGAGGAGCTGGCCGAGGACTACGGCAACCAGGCGATCAGCCGCAAGGAGTGGATGGTGGCCCGCGCGCCGATCCAGGAGCGACTGGAGCGCAACCGGGCCAGGCTCGCAAAGGTGTCCCGGAAAGCGATCTTGCTTGGTTTCGTCGGCAGCTTTGAGGACATGTTGAACCGCTGGGAGAAGATGAACGACTCCCAGCGGCGCGCAGTGATCACTGCCGCTGTCCGCTCCATCGAGGTACTTCCCGCCAACCCTCGCAAGAGGTGGGACCCGGACCGGTTCGTCATCGATTGGATCGCCTGACACGCGGACGTGCGGTGCGGGATTCGGACTCCACGAGAGCGAAGACCCGCACCGCACGTTCGATCACCGCCAGGTCTTCAATGACTGCCGGAAGCCCCTGCCGGGCCCGAGAGGCGGCTACGCGCCGACGAAGGTCATCCGGAGCCAACGGGCCCCCTGGAATCAGCCGCCATTTCTTCGCGTGCGATCTCGCGATTCCGGGTGCGGTCTTCTGCGATCCCGGCAGCCAGGAGCGCGGCGCCGGGGGTATGGCCGGAGCCGACGTAGCGCCAATGGGCAACCGTGGTCGCGACGCTGTCGTCGGCGAGTTGGGCCCCGGCGCGTTCGTGGTCGGCCCGTTCGGTGCGCAGTGCGGTGTACGTAGTCGAGTAGCGCCGTGACTTGGTGAGGACGTGTCCCCGGTAGCCGAGGGTGTGAGCCCAGGTGCGCAGCCGTAGCGGTTCCAGTTCGCGGAGGCCGCCCAGGCGCCAACAGGTGCGCATGAGGGTTCGCACGTGGGCCGAGACAGGAGCCGCCGCGATGTCGTCGGGGCTGGCAAGCTGGTGGTCGAGTCCGGCCCCGGTGTCGGTGGCGCCCTTGGTGACGTATTTGGCGACGTACGCGGCTACCGCGTCATCGGCCAGGCCCTCACCGCCGCTGAAGGCACGGAGTGGCCGGGCGTCGAGTTCGGTGCCCCAGCGCAGTGCGTGTTCCCCCAGGGCCGCACTGTAGGGCGTAGGGAGCTGGACGGCCGCCGCAGCGGTGCGGACCACGGCCAGGAGCACGTCAGCCGTTGCCCAGGCCGGGGGTGGATCGTCCGGTCCGTGTGCGCCGTCGAGACGCACCACAGCGTGGATGTGGACGGCCGCGCGCTTTTGGTACTCGGCGACCTTGGCGTAGGAGATGCGGAGGCTGTGGCGCAGGCCGGTACGGGTGCGGCCGACGCGTGCGGCGAGGTGGTTGTAGAGGTTGTCGGTGAACGCCTTCCACAGGCGCCCGGCGTGTGCGTGCCAGAGGATGTGTGCCGGGTAGTCGTAGCAGTCGGGGCACAGCGGCTGTCCAACGAGCCGTTCGGCCACGTCGTGGAAGGCCGGGCACCCCACGGGGCGTCCGTGTTCGCAGTCGCCCGCATCGCGTCGCGGTCGGCAGCGCTGCCCGTCGGTGGTGGTGCGGTGGACGGGGCCGAAGCTCGGGGCTGTGAGGGTGAGGAACAGCCGGGGTCGCTCTCGCACCTCGGCGGGGACGGTCTTGCCGCCCAGGAGTCCGGCGCGCACCAGGTGGAAGGTGTCGCCCGCGTGGAGGCGGGAGCAGGGGGCGCAGACGGTGGCGCGGCGGTTGCGGCAGCGGATCAGGAGCCGTTCGCCGGGTTCGTTGCGGGTGTCGTAGTGGTGGAGCACCTCACCCGTGAGCGCATCGCGGGTGGTGGTGGATCCGGTGAGGTGGATCGGGTGGGCGCAGCCGCCGGTGGCGGTGATCTGGTCCAACCAGCGGCCGAATCCAGAGTCTTGGACGAGGCGGATCAGGTCTTGGTCAACTTCGGAGAGCTGACGCAGGCGCGCCGCGCGGTCGAGGTGGGCGCGCCTGTCAGCCGAGGTGGTCTCGGCGGTGATGGTGGGGACCTCCCGGGGTGGGCCGCCGCAGCGGCACGGTGGGTTGGGGTTGGGTGGGTGTCGTCCATGGCGATCACTCCCGGTTCGTGGGCGGGTTGGGTGGTTAGCGGATGGTTCCGGTGCCCCGGCAGCAGCGGCAGCGCCGCGCGCGGCCGGTGCGGGAGATGGGGTATCGCTCGCCCTTGCAGATGGGGCAGCGGACACGGCGCATGGGCATGGGTGGGCCTCCCCAGGGGTCTCTAGCTGTTGTGGGCGAAGCTGGAGATCAGCCAGTTCACGAGGCCGTCAGCGGTGAAGATGACGGGGGTCTGGCCCAGGTACATGCCGAACAGGCCGATCACCACCGCTATCCACCAGCGCACTTCACCGGAGCGGACCAGGAGCACGGTGGCGAGCCCGAAGAGCAGCACCAGCGGAAGAGCCGCGTCCTCACTCATGCGCGTCCACCCCCTTCCAGGCCCTCCAGCGCACGGACGACGCCGGGCAGGCGAGGCGCAAGCCCCGCGTACTCGGCCGCCGTCACCTGCGCTTGCGCAGGGGTGGTCAGCTGAGACCGTCCGCGCATCCAGCTGCCCAGCTCGCCCGTGGTCACCGCGACGCCCTGTTCGGCCTCGGTGATCGACTGCGCGACCGCCACCGCGTCCTTGTTCAGGTCGCCCAAGGCCATCTCGGCTGTGGCGGGGTCGTTGACGCGGTGGCAGATCCGGCCGCTCAACTGCGCCCGCAACGCAGTCACTCCAGGCCCCAGATCGGAGCCGACCCGCTGACCGGCCACCAGCAGATGCAGCCCCAGCGCCGCACCGAGCTGCGCCAGGCGCAGGAGGTAGGTCGAGCATTGTTCGGCCTCGGCCCGCTGTTCCTTGCTGCCGTTGGTCAGGTACAGCTCTGCCAGCTCATCGACGACCACGACCACGGGCACCGGGCGTTCCTTCTCCGGCAGGTCCCATATCGACCGGGCCCCGGCCGCGCGGCAGGTGCGCATGCGGTCTTGCATGTCGGCCACCAGGGCGCCGAGCACAGCGACCGCTTCACGGCGGCAGGTGGCCAGCGCCGACAGCCGCTGTTCGAACAGGCCCAGTTCCATGCCGCCCTTGCAGTCGATGCCGACCAGGGCGACCGGCTGCGGGGCAAGCTCGGTGATCACCCGCGCAATGAGCGTGGACTTTCCCGACCGTGTCGCGCCGACGATCAGCCAGTGCGGCACGCGCCGGAGATCCATCACCCACGTGCCCCCGGTTTCCAACGCACCGACCACCGCTGAGAGCAGCGACGCCGATACCTCCCCGGTGGGCCGGTCGGGATGAGCCAGAGGGTCACTGGCCGTCGCGGTGATGAGCACGGTGCCGCGTTCGGGGGAGACAACCCGCACGGCGTGCATGCGCCAGGCGTGCGCCAACGCATCAGCCGCCGCGAGGAAAGGGGCCGGAGTCTGCCCCGCATGCAACCGCACCCGCAGTGATAGCCCGTTCGGCGTCGGGCGGGGGAAGGAGCAGCGCGGCGCTTTGGTGCGCAGGGGCTCGCCCTTGACCGCCAGGTCTCCCAGCAGGAGCCGATTCGGCTTGTGCGAGACCGTGAGGTCATTGAGGTGGGCAACCTTGCGCCAGGTGGTTACCACCCGCAGTGCCGTGCGCGGGTAGCGGGTCAGGTACCAGTGCCAGTCCGGCCGCTGGTCTCGCAGGTGGGGGCCGATGACCGCCAGCCAGGCTATTGCCAGCAGCGCGACGATGAAGAGGAGTGAACCCATCACGCGCCACCGCCCTTGCCCGCCGACGCAGCCGGAGCCGGAGCCGGTACGGGGGTGATGGCAGCGGCGCGGAAGCTGACACCGTGCCGGTCGCCCATGGCCCAGGCGAACGCCTCAAGGCCCGTCACCCGCACTTCCGAGCCCTCCACGACTCCCTTGGGCTCTCCGGGCACGGCGATTTCGATCACCGACACCCGCCGACCGTCCTGCCGCACCGTCACGGCGACGGTGTAGATCGTGTTGCCGTCCCGGTCCTTCTTGACCTCCTTGCTCTCGAAATCCGCGATCTTCGGTTCAGGCCCGACCGCGCACCGCAGTACGCCGAGCCGGGTGGTGTCTACAGGGATGGACTGCATGGGTTGTTGGCCTCCTTGGCCGTCCAGACGCCACACGTCATGTGACGTCACTCGTACTTATGAGTGGCCAACTATGCATGCCTTGACGGCAGGAGGCAAGTACTTATGCTTACGAGTGACATCAGCTCACGTCAGACCGCCGACCCACAGGTGACGAGGAGAGCCCGGCATGGGAGAGATCCAGCGACCCGGAGCGCTGTACCAGCAGGTTGCCGCCGAAATCCGCAGCGGCATCGCGGCAGGCGAGTACAAGCCCGGAGCCCCGCTCCCCTCAGAGGCCCAGCTCATCGAGCGCTACAAGGTCAGCCGCCCCACCGTCCGCAAGGCCATCGCCGCACTCCGCGCCGAGGGGCTCATCGAGGTCATCCACGGCAAGGGCAGCTACGTCCGCGCACTCCCCGCCCCCGCAGTCACCATCGAGCGGACCATCACCCGCAGCGGGAAGACCTTCCGCACCGGTCACCACGCGTGGCAGCAGGTCGAGGAACCGGCCATCTACCGCACCACCACCACGGCGACCACGGGCCCGCTACTCGGGCTGGGCGAGGGAGAAGCGCTCTTCGGCGTTGACCGGCTGCTGGCCGACCCAGAGACCGGTACCCGCGCCGCGCATCGCGTGCTCATCCCGTTCGCCACCGCCGCCGACGAAGCCGAACAGCTAGGAGAGGCGCCGGACACTGAGCCGGAAGAGATCTATGCGATCCTTGCCGCCGCCGGGCACAAGCTGACCTGGCAGGAGACCGTGACTGCCCGCATGCCGCTACCCGACGAGCGCGCCACGCTGCAGGTCCCCGACGCAACGCCGATCATGCTCACCGCCCGCGTCACACTCGGCAACGACGACCGCCCCCTGATCCTCGAAGAGCTCCGCGCCAGCGCCGACCGCGCGCAACTCGCCTACCGCATCACCGCCGACAGGCCCCTCAGCGCGGCGCGCTGACGCTGGGGCCGGGCACTCTCCGGAGACTGCCCCCGTGCTGGGCTTCCCGAAGTCGGTGTATTCGTAGGCTCGGTGCCGCCGCAGTTAGCTACGCTGGGTTGTCCGTGGTGCCGCTGTGTGCCGGGAGGTCAGCGGCTCGTGACACTCAGGGGGAGCATTATGTCCGTGGATCCGGTCCAGCTTGCGCAGGACCTGACGCCCTACGCCACCGCAGCCGTCGCCGCCTACGGGGCCGCGGTCCTGGCCCGTGTCGAGAGCGGCGCCGCCGATGCCACGGTCTCGTTCGGCCAGCGCATCCTGCGACGCCTCACCGGCCGGGATACCCCCGACACCGAGACGTCCGCCGAACAACAAGCCATCCTCGGCACTCTCGCAGATCTGGCCAACGCCCCTCAGGACGCGGTGCGGGTACAGATCCGCCGCATCCTTACGGCACATCCGGCCCTCGCAGCCGAGATCGCCGGATGGGAACGACCCGCCTGGCCCGTCACGATGACGGTCACCACCTCGGGTGAGAGGTCACCGGCCGTGGGCAACAACTACGGCACCATCAACACCGGCGACTCCACCGCCTGAGGCCGCGCAGCATGACTGAAGCAATCCCTGAAGGTCCACAGCCGGAGCGCCCCGGCCCCGCCACATCGGGAGCCCGGTCACCGGCCGTGGGCAACAACTACGGTCCCATCATCACCGGTGACACCACTCTCCGGGCTCCCCTGGTACTACCGCCACCGGCCGACGTGCCTGGCCCCCGGGGGCTGCACAATCTCCCATGGCCTGCCGGTCATCGGTTCGTTGGCCGGGAGACGGAGATGACCCTCCTGGACCGGGCGCTGCGGCCCAGGACCGAACGGGCGGCCACGCAAGTCGTCACCCAGGCGATGTCCGGACTCGGCGGAGTCGGGAAGTCCACCCTGGCGTTGCGCTTCGCCCACGATCACCGTCCCGACTACAGCGCCGTCTGGTGGATCAACGCCGAGACCCCTGAGACCATCACCGACTCCCTCGCCGAGCTCACCGCCGCGGTCAACCCCGAAATCAACACCACCACCGCTGCCAGCGGCGCCCTGGCCCCATGGGCCCTGGCCTGGCTGGATGCTCACCCCGGATGGCTCCTGGTCTTCGACAACGCCACCAAACCCGATCACCTCGCCCCCTACCTCGCCCGACTCACCAGCGGTGACCACCTCATCACCAGCCGCCTCACCCAAGGCTGGGACGCACTCGCCGCCCAGCCTCTGCACCTGGATGTCCTGACCGCATCGGCAGCGACCAGCCTGCTGCACCAACTCGCCAAGGTGAACCACCCCGCGGAGCATCCCGTCGCCGAGGAACTAGCCGACGAGCTCGGTCACCTCCCCCTCGCTCTCGAACAAGCCGGTGCCTACGTCCACCGCACCCGCGGCACCTACTCCAGCTACCTGCAGCGCTTGCGTACCCAAGCCGCCCGGATGCTCAGCACCCCTGGCAACGGCGACCCCCACAGCACCACCATCGCCCGCACCTGGCGCGTCACCCTCGACACCATCGCCGACCGCGACCCCCTCGCCATCCACCTGCTACGCGTCATGGCCTGGTTTGCCCCCCACGACATACCCCGCGACCTACTCAACGGCGCAGCCGACGAACCAGGCGCGGAAATCGACGCCCTCGCCCTCCTCAACGACTTCAGCATGATCACCCTCACGGAGACCACTACCGCCACTCACCGCCTGGTACAAGCCGTCGCCCGAACCCCCGACCCCGAAGACCCCCACCGCACCGAACAAGCGATCAAAGACGCCAAGTCCACCGCAGAAACCCTGATCTGCGACGCACTGCCCAACAACCCAGAGACCAATGTCACCGGATGGCCACGCTGGCGGACCCTGCTCCCCCACATCGACGCATACCTCACCCACACCCCTCCCGACTCAGACACCACCGACACCCATCTCATCCTGTACACCGCATCACAATTTCTGCGCAGCCAAGGCCAGTTCTCCCAAGCCACCAAGTACGCACAACGCTTGGACACCACATCAACGCGACTCCTCGGCGAGGACCACCCCAACACCCTGGCCTCCCGCAACAACCTCGCGGATGCCTACAGGGCGGCGGGGGACTTGGGCCGGGCCATCCCGCTACACGAGCAGAACCTCACCAACCGGGTCCGGATCCTCGGCGAGGACCACCCCCAAACCCTGGCCTCCCGCAACAACCTCGCGGGTGCCCACGAGTCGGCGGGGGACCTGAGCCGGGCCATCCCGTTGTACGAGCAGAACCTCACCGACAGCATCCGGATCCTCGGCGAGGACCACCCCAACACCCTGAGCTTCCGCAACAACCTCGCGTGTGCCTACCAGGCGGCGGGGGACCTCCGGGCCATCCCGCTACACGAGCAGAACCTCACCAACCGGGTCCGGATCCTCGGCGAGGAGCACCCCGACACCCTGGCCTCCCGCAACAACCTCGCCTCCGCCTACCAGACGGCGGGGCACCTGGGCCGGGCCATCCCGTTGTACGAGCAGAACCTCACCGACAGCATCCGGATCCTCGGAGAGGACCACCCCAGCACCCTGACCTCCCGCAACAACCTCGCCTCCGCCTACCAGACGGCGGGGCACCTGGGCCGGGCCACCTCTCTGTACGAGCAGAACCTCACCGACCGGGTCCGGGTCCTCGGCGAGGACCACCCCGACACCCTGGCCTCCCGCAACAACCTCGCGGGTGCCCACGAGTCGGCGGGGGACCTGGGCCGGGCCATCCCGCTGTACGAGCAGACCCTCACCGACAGCATCAGGATCCTCGGCGAGGACCACCCCAACACCCTGGCCTCCTGCAACAACCTCGCGGATGCCTACAGGGCGGCGGGGGACTTGGGGCTGGCCATCCCGTTGTACGAGCAGACCCTCACCGACAGCATCAGGATCCTCGGAGAAGACCACCTCGACACCCTGGTATCCCGGAACAACCTCGCCTACGCCTACGAGGCGGCGGGGGACTTGGGGCTGGCCATCCCGTTGTACGAGCAGACCCTCACCGACAGCATCAGGATCCTCGGAGGAGACCACCCCACGACCCACACCGTGCGGAACAACCTGCGGCGGGCGCGTTCCAACCCACCCTGAACAACACTCCTCGCGCAGTAACGACTCGGCGTAGCTGTCGAAACCTGTCTTCACTTACTCAAGGGCGCGCCGTGCGGCGCGCCGGGCGGTCTGGCCGCCCCGCCGGGCTGCGGCGTGGCCGCCGGTCCCGGCGGACGCCCACCGCCCACACCACCGCGTCATGAGTGCGCAGGCAAGCCGACCGCCGTCGGGGCTGGTGCGTTGTGGCTGGGGCCGACGGCCTCCGAGGCTTTAGGCAGCCACCACGGGGCGAGCCTCTAAGAACAGGGGGCCAATCGGTCGCAAACGCGGGCAGGATCACAGACCCGCCCGATTCGCCGGGCCAGCGTAAGGCCCCCTGTTCTCTCGCCCCGTGGCAGCTCCCGCCCAAAGCCTCGGACGCCGGCGGCGGTGCCCACCTGCACCCTTACGGCACCGCGCGACCCTCCACCGGCCGCCCCGCTCAACTCGCTCTGCCAAGACCAGCCGCCGCCACCCGCGCCAGCATCGCTATCTCACGCGCCGTCGCCGCCGACAACTGCAGCCGCACCACCCCCGCCCCATCTGTCCCGGCAGAGGCCCGAAGCCGCGCCCCGGACGTGTCCACTCCGACGATCCGTAGCGCGTCGTCCAGCTCGGAGGCCGCCTCGCGCGCATCCCGTCAGCCGCTCATGTAGTCCATTCCGCGCACCCACATCCCCCCGTCCAGGTCTGCCGCCTCACCGTCGAACCCGTCGTCCCCAGGGCCGCACATCGTCCCAAGTCCCTTTCTCCGCAAGCCGCCTGACTCTGAACATCCGGGCCGCGTCGACGAGAACACGACGACGACCCCGGTACCATCGGCACCGGGGTTCGTCATGATCCCCAGCCGGACCACCCCGACAGCTGCCAGGCGAAGGGGGTGGTCCGGCGTTGCTTCTTCGGTTGTTGCGCGTGATCCAGACCGGAGCCGTCTCAGTACTGCTGGCGACCACCGGGGTAGCGGACCGACTTCCGGCACTCAGGGCCATCCACGGGCGGAATCTCCGGAGCGAGCGCGAAGCACAGACCCGCGTGGAGCTGTTCCGCCTCATCCACAGACAGCACCAGCGGCGCGAGCGCCACATGCTTGCCCAGACGGACGATCCCGAGCGGCACCGTGAAACAGCCATCCAGATCACGCCGTACACGCAGTCCCGCCGGGGTAGCCTCCAGCCGCCACCCAGACGTAATCCGCCGATCCAGGCTCACTCGTCCACCTCGCTCGCCCCAGCCGAATCATCGTCATCGGACACCGGCAGTCGCTTGCCACGGCTCTCCGCGACCCGGAGAGCATCACGCAGCGCCTCGACCAGACGATTGGAGAGGAAGCGCAGCTCGCCGGGCTCAGCCTTCGAATTACCGAGCAGCGCACCAGCGTGATCAAGGAGTTCAGCGCCCATGCGGAGCTGCATCGCTTCCATATCGTCCGCAAGCTGCGATACGAACCCCTCGCCGTCCTCATCGGACACCAGGTAGCACGGCTTGCCAGTAGGCCCCGACCACGGGAGCAGACGCCGTTGCGCACTCACCTGGTTACCACCACCCCGTACGGGGCACACACCGACGCGCCGCGAGCGCGAGCCTCCCGAAGCGCCTCCTGCTGACGCTCATGCGCCACGACGTACGGCCGGACAAGCCCCACGTCCTCACCCCGCAACACCGGCCGATGCAACACCTGATGCACACGAGGCAGCCGCAGCGGGGGGGCATCTCCGCAGCTCGCCATTGCCCGCGTCTCGGCTGTCCGATGCCGACCCTGGCCGGGCTGTAACGCGCTCCTCACCGATTCGAAGATCCTGCCGATACAGTTCCGCATGTCGACCTGCTTTCCTCAGGTTGACCACGCCCCGGGGCGCAGGCACGCGCCGCCGGGGTCTTGTGGTGGGTGAAAACCGCCTGAGCTTTCATGCTGGTGACATACGAAGCCCCCAACTTTCACAGTTGAGTGAAAGCCGGGGGCTGGTGCGGTGAAAGTCCTAGAGACCCACCCAAGCCGCCAGGTGGTCGAGGGTGTCCGGCGTGCGCCGGGACAAGTGGATCAGACCCCTGATGGTCTCTCGCGCGCCTGAGTGGTACCGCGTCTGTTGGGGCGCCAGCCTTCGCGCGGTGACCATGGACTTCAAGGCCGCTTCGGAACGTCCCGCTTCCATCTGGGCGCGTGCTTGATCGACGTAGAAGTGAGCCGCGCGGGACACGGCCCAATCCTTCGGTATCCGCACCTTCGCGGCCTCCCTCAGCGCTTCACCGTAGTGCCGCATCTCGACATGGGCGGACACTGCGTGCACGGTGACGTTCGTGGGTCCGAAGGACAGCCAGTGGACGTCCGTCGCTTCACCGACCTGGGCCGCGTAAGACCTCGCCTCCGCGAGATGGTTCCGGACCGCCTCTGCGTCATGGGCGCGGGCCGCGATGATGCTCGCCCCGAGGTGAAGCTGCCCGGCAACGGCCTGCCTCGCACGCGTCTGAGGCGACTGATCCAGTAGTCCCTGCCCGGAGGCGACGAGGCGCTTGCCGATCGTGTATTCGCCCTCTCGGAAGTAGACCAGGGCACGCATGTACTGACGCACCGCGGAGAGCAGCGGATCCGAAGCACGCGACGCGGCCCAGTCCATCCGGTCCAGAGCCACCGTCGACAGGTCGTAGTAACCCAACTTCACGGCCAGGTCGTGCGCCGTCCGGTACGTACTCGACAGCGCGGCCCACAGCTCCGACGACGGCGCCCGGTATGCGGCCGTAGTGATCTCCGCGATCGTGTCGGGAAGGTCGAGAGCGGCGTCATGGAGTTTCGTGGCCCGGACCTGCTGACACAGGTGCTCGGCAGCTGCAACGAGTTGGGGAGTCGGACGAGGACTGATCGCCGGATCGGCCCCCAGGTCGTAGAGGTCGAGGGCTTCACGGATCGGGCGGACCAGCGCGGCCAACCGGTCCTGCTGCAACTCGGTCACGTAGGGCTGTCCGGTCAGCGCGGTGACGTCGATGCACAGCGCTTTGGCCACCGCGGCCACCAAGTCGGGGCTGGCTGGCTTGTGTCCGGACTCCACCTGTGTGAGCAGGCTGTATGAGTAGGGGACTTTCTGAGCCAAGCCGCGCTGAGTCAGCCCAGCCCGTTTCCGGTGATGTGCGATCCGAGCACCCGTGTGTTCGTCGCCGGGGAGCGGCATGCATGCCTCCCTTTCGTGACTCACTCACGGAAACGCTACCCGTCCCAGCCATGGCAGAGGACGATGAACGGCAATGTCAGCCTGGACCGGGCAGGTTTGCGGGTTGGGGGTCCCACGCGGTGGACTGCCCACATGACTGCGAACCGCGTCCTCTACCTGTTCGGAAGCGCCGCCCCGCCCGTGCTGAACATCGCCGGTGTCATCGAGCGAGCGCAGGCAGCCGACTGGGATGTCTGCCTTGGGCTGACCCCTACGGCCGCACGCTGGCTTGACGACGAGCTGCCAGCGTTGGAGGAGCTGACCGGACACCCGGTGCGCAGCCAGTACAAGCTGCCCTGGGAGCCCGACGTCTGGCCCCCTGCGGATGTCACCGTCCTGGCACCCGCCACCTTCAACACGATCAACCAGTGGGCCCTGGGCATCACCGAAAAGTTCATCGTGGGATTCGTGGCCGAGGCGATCGGCAAGGGCATCCCCACCGTGACCATGCCGTGCGTCAACGCCGCCTACGTCCAGCACACGCAGTTCGACACCAGCGTTGCCACGCTCCGCGCGATGGGCGTACGGGTGCTCTACGGAGAAGGCGGTTTCGTGCCCAACAAGCCGGGCCAGGGCCGACCAGAGAACTATCCGTGGCACCTGGCCCTAGAAGCCGCTGAGTCAGCCGTCGGTGGGCGTGATCCCGGTGGGGCATGAGCCGCCGTCGGACGGGTCACCTAGCTTGACCCCCGTGCCGCCGATGCCGCAGTACCCCGCCGGGTTCTTGTCCAGGTACTGCTGGTGGCCGGCCTCGGCCGGGTAGAAGGGGCCCGCGGGGAGGATCTCGGTGGTGATGTCGCCGTAGCCCGAGCCGCTCAGGACGGACTGGTAGGCGGCCCGGGAGGACTCGGCCTCGGCCTGCTGCTCGGGGGAGTGGGTGTAGATCGCCGAGCGGTACTGGGTGCCGACGTCGTTGCCCTGGCGGAAGCCCTGGGTGGGGTCGTGGGACTCCCAGAAGAGCTTCAGCAGGGCGCCGTAGGTGGTGACGGTCGGGTCGAAGACGACGCGGACCGCCTCGGTGTGGCCGGTGAGGCCGCTGCACACCTCGTCGTAGGAGGGGTTCTCGGTGTGGCCGCCCTGGTAGCCGACGAGCGTCGTCCACACCCCCGGGGCCTGCCAGAACTTCCGCTCGGCGCCCCAGAAGCAGCCCAGCCCGAAGTCGGCGACGACCAGACCGGGCGGATAGGGACCGGTCAGCGGATTGCCCAGGACCGTATGGCGGTCGGGGACGGGGAACGCCGGGTCGGGGCGGCCCTTCAGCGCCTCCTCAGGCGTCGGGAGGTGGTTCTTATGGCGGCTGAACAGCATCTGGGCTCCTCGCTCGGGTACGCGGCGCGACCCGTACAACGGATGCCGGCCCGGGAGAATTCCGGCCACCCCCGGTACGAGCCGTCAGCGCGGCAGCGTCGCCGGGGAGCCCCCGTGGCCCTCCCAGCCCGCCACCGCCAGCGCCCGGTAGACCGTGTACTCGGCCGCCGGGTCCGCGCCGTACGACCACGGCACCGCGCCCACATGGCCGTCCACGTGCCGCAGCTGCTCCATGGCCTCCGCGTACCGCTCCGCCCGCACCAGGAACCACACCAGCAGATGCCGGACGTGGGGGAGGACCGGGTGGTCGGCGGGGGCCTGCTGGGTCGCGTAGAGCGCGCCCTCGATCGCCTTGGTGATCACTTCGCTCTGGTAGAGGCCGCGGACCAGGTTGACGTCCGGCAGGTGCTCGAAGACGCCGAACAGCGGCAGCGCGGGCAGCAGACTCTTCGGCGGGGCGGACGCGGCGGCCGCGTGGGTGAAGGCGTCGGCGAGCTCCTGGGAGCCGTGCCACTTGCCGCACCAGTAGTGCAGCGCGGCCAGATGGGCGCCCATATGGTGCGGGGCGCGCTCGGTGACCTTGGACCACAGCTCCTCGAAGTCGGCCTGCCGATAGCCCAGACCGCGGGCGACGCCCAGCTCGATGATGTACGGCACCGGGTCGCCGGGGGCCAGCAGCGCCGCCTCCTGGCAGACACTCCGGGCCTCCTCGAGGATCATGCGGAAGTCGGGCGAGGACGGGTTCAGCAGCGCCTGCCGGACCAGGAACTCGGCGTGCACCGCGGCCGCGCCCGCGTCCTTGGGGGCCGCCACCCGCCAGGTGCGCAGCCACATCCCGCCCTGGCCCGGGCTCCGCGCCAGCTCGTAGGCGGCCGCACCGGCCAGCGTCTGGACCCGCTGCCAGCGCAGCTCCGAACCCGCCTCGGTGAGCGCGAGCAGCCGGGCGGCGGGCTGCCAGTCCTGGTCCGCCTGGACCTCCTCCAGGGCTTCGGTGAGCGGGCGGTCCGGGCCCGGCAGGCGCACGTCCAGCCGCTCGGGCGGTACGAAGCCGTACTCCTCCGGGTCCGAGGCGCGCAGCGCGCCCCGCATGGCCTCGCGGCCGCCGCGCATCCGCCGCACCGCGGGCACGATGATCAGCCCGCCCACCATGACGATGGCGATGAGGAAGATCAGAAGTTCCATGAGGTGTCCCCGTGAGAAGGTACGAACGGTTCCGACGGTGCTAACGCCTGAACTCCAGCCTATGTGCCCACCCGGACGAGGGACCCGGCACCGCCCCGCCGGGCGTTACCCTCGCCCCATGACCGACCAGCATCAGCACCCGCAGAGCTTCGAGACGCTCGCCATCCACGCCGGCCAGGAGGCGGACCCGCTCACCGGGGCCGTCGTGCCCCCGATCTACCAGGTCTCCACCTACAAGCAGGACGGGGTGGGCGGCCTGCGCAACGGTTACGAGTACAGCCGCTCCGCCAATCCCACCCGTACCGCGCTGGAGGAGAACCTGGCGGCGCTCGAAGGCGGCCGCCGCGGTCTCGCCTTCGCCTCCGGGCTGGCCGCCGAGGACTGCCTGCTGCGCACGCTGCTGGCCCCGGGCGACCATGTGGTGATCCCGGACGACGCCTACGGCGGTACGTTCCGGCTGTTCGCCAAGGTCGTCGAGCGCTGGGGCGTGGAGTGGTCGGTGGCCAACACCTCCGACCCGGCCGCCGTACGGGCCGCGCTGCGCCCCCGTACGAAGGTGATCTGGGTGGAGACGCCCAGCAACCCGCTGCTCGGCATCACCGATATCGCCGCCGTCGCCGACATCGCCCGTACCGCCGGGGCCCGTCTGGTCGTCGACAACACCTTCGCCAGCCCCTACCTCCAGCAGCCGCTGGCGCTCGGCGCGGACGTGGTGGTGCACTCCACCACCAAGTACATGGGCGGTCATTCGGACGTGGTCGGCGGTGCGCTCGTCGTCTCCGACCCGGAGCTGGGCGAGGAACTCACCTTCCACCAGAACGCGATGGGCGCGGTCGCCGGTCCCTTCGACTCCTGGCTGGTGATGCGAGGCATCAAGACCCTCGCCGTCCGGATGGACCGGCACAGCGCCAACGCCACGCGGATCGCGGAGCTGTTGGCCACCCACTCCAAGGTGACCCAGGTCTACTACCCGGGGCTGCCGGAGCACGCCGGGCACGAGGTCGCCGCCAAGCAGATGCGGGCCTTCGGCGGCATGGTGTCGTTCCGGGTCGCGGGCGGCGAGCAGGCGGCGGTCGAGGTCTGCAACCGGGCCCAACTCTTCACGCTGGGCGAGTCGTTGGGCGGTGTCGAGTCGCTGATCGAGCACCCGGGGCGGATGACGCACGCCTCCACGGCGGGCTCGGCCCTCGAGGTCCCCGCCGACCTGGTCCGGCTGTCGGTCGGTATCGAGTCGGTCGAGGACCTGGTGGCCGACCTGACCCAGGCCCTGGGCTGAGCCGGGTATCCGGACCGAGTCAGGTTCTGAGCCGGGCTCCGGCATTGGCCCAGGCCCTGGGCTGAGCCGGGCTCTCGGCCCTGAGGGCCGGGCCGCGCGCCGAGCCGGCTCCCGGCCCTGAGCCGACGCGCCGTCTCACCACCCCTCGAGCGGAGGGGTGGTGTCGGACGGCGGCGCCGTCCACGGCTCGACGATCGCCGCCCAGACGCCGAACGCGACGACGGCGGCGAACAGCAGCGCCCAGCCGACGGCCCGTACGGCGCGATGGCGACGGAGGATCCGCCGCCCCCGCTCGGCCGCCCGGTCCGCCAGGTCCGGGGGCAACAGGGGGTGCGAGCCCTCCATCAACCGGCGGACCTCGTCCTCCTTGCGATCCCAGCTGCTCATGGGCCCGCTCCCGCCGCTCCGGCGGGGGTGCTGGTCGCCGTGCCGCCACGCCGCGGCGGTGACGGCTGCCGCGGCACCCCGCTGCGCATCACCGAGACCGCGCGGGTGCAGATCGCCCGTACCCGCTCGACCGGGAGCCCGAGCGCGGCGGCCGTCTGCTCCTCGGCCACGCCCTCGTAGAGCCGCAGTACCAGCACCAGCCGTTCGCGTGGGGCGAGCCGGTCCAGGATGCCGCCGCGCGGCTGGCGGTAGCGGTGGCCACCGCGGGCGTAGAGGGCGGCCAGCTCCAGCCGGGTGCGGTCGTACGGGTCCTCACCGCGCAACTGGTCCCAGCGGGCGTACGTACGGGCGAGCGCGGCGGTCAGCAGGCGCTGGGCGGCCGCGGTGTCCCCTGTCGGGGGTTCCCCCGTGAGCAGCGTGGCCGCATGCAGCAGCCTGCCACCCGCGCCCGCGACAAATGCCTCGAACTCCCGGGCCCGGCGGCTCTCCCGTGCTGCCCGCCGCTCTCGCACCGCGCCTCCGCCTCATGTCCCCTTAGGACACGGCAGGCACGGGTGCGCGGTCAAGAGGTCTGCCGCCGGTCCGTGAGGTCCGGCGGGTCCCGTCGGTCCACGGGGCGGGCGCGGGGGCGCCGCGCGGCGGGGGCGGCCGGCGGGCTACGAGGCGGGCGCGGCCTGCGGTACGGCGTCGTGCGCGCTCTCCGGCAGCGGGCCGCTCGGGTCCTGGACCAGTGTGTGGTGCGCGACGGAGAGGGCGCCGTTGAAACGGGTCAGCAGCTCGCAGAACACATCCCGCTCATCCTCCGTCCAGCCCGCGGTGACCTGGGCCATCAGCTCGCGCCGGGAGGAACGGACCTCCTCCAGCCGGGCCTTGCCGCGGGGCGAGAGCTGGAGGACGACCGCGCGGCCGTCCTCGGGGTGCGAGGTGCGCTTGACCATGCCGGAGTCGACGAGCGGGGCGACCTGGCGGGTCACGGTGGACGAGTCGATGCCCATACCGCCCGCGAGCGCCTTGACTCCCATCGGGCCTTCCTGGTCAAGCCGGTTGAGCAGCAGATAGGCGGCTCGGTCCATGGAGTTACGGGCCTGTCCGACGCCGCCGAGGCGGGTCTGTTCGGCGCGGCGCGCGAAGACCGCAACCTGATGCTGGAGGGAATCCAGTACGCCTGTGTTGAGTTGAGTCGTCATGTCCGATTGGGTGGGCATGGCCTAGGGCTCACTTCATGCGGTGGTCTGTGGGATGTGGCACAGAGTACGCGGCCGGGGCCCTGCCCGTATGGGAGCTACAGAAACCTGCCGACCTCAATGCATCCCTCTCGGCCGCCCTCCCGCGCCGTGACGGAGGGTTATGCCTGGTGGCGCGGGGGTCCCGGTCCGCGACGCGGTGGTTGGACCAGTGGCAGTGAGTTTCCGCCAGGTGCTGCCACTGGGCCCCGCGGCCCCCGGAAGTGTCTGCCGTTGGCGCAATGCGGTCACACCTGACGCGGCTCGGCGACGGTGGACGCGGCGCGGTGACGGTGATCGCCGACGCCGTCGGGCCCGCCCCGGCCCGCTGTGTCGGCGACGAGCTGTAAGACTGGGGCCATGGCTCCACGACCCGGCGACGAAGACGGGCGAAACGATTCCGCCCAGCACACCGCGCCCTCCGCGATCACGCTCGACGATGTGCGCAAGGCACAGAAGATGCTGTCGGGGGTCTCCAGGGTCACCGCCCTGGAAGGCAGCCGTCACCTCTCCTCCCTGGTCGGCGCACCGGTACAGCTGAAATGCGAGAACCTCCAGCGCACCGGCTCCTTCAAACTGCGCGGCGGCTATGTGCGGATCGCGGGGCTGAGCCCCGAGGAGCGGGCGGCGGGCGTGGTCGCGGCGAGCGCCGGCAACCACGCGCAGGGCGTCGCGCTGGCCGCCTCGCTGCTGGGCGTGCGGTCGACCGTCTTCATGCCGGAGGGCGCGCCGCTGCCGAAGATCGCGGCCACCCGGGACTACGGCGCCGAGGTCCGGCTCTGCGGCCAGATCGTGGACGAGACCATGCGGGCCGCGCAGGAGTACGCCGAGGAGACCGGCGCGGTCTTCATCCACCCCTTCGACCACCCCGACATCATCGCGGGCCAGGGCACATTGGGGCTGGAGATCCTGGAGCAGTGCCCCGAGGTGCGCACCGTGGTGGTGGGGATCGGCGGCGGCGGTCTGGCGGCCGGGCTCGCGATCGCGGTGAAGGCGCTGCGCCCGGACGTACGGGTGGTGGGGGTGCAGGCGGAGGGCGCCGCGGCGTATCCGCCGTCGCTGGCCGCCGGGCATCCGGTATCGATCGACGCACCGGTGACCATGGCCGACGGCATCAAGGTCGCGCGGCCGGGCGATGTGCCGTTCGCGATCATCGACGAGCTGGTCGACGAGGTCCGTACGGTCACCGAGGACGAGCTGTCCAGCGCGCTGCTGCTCTGTCTGGAGCGGGCGAAGCTGGTGGTGGAACCGGCGGGGGCGAGCCCGGTGGCCGCGCTGCTCTCTGCGCCGGAGTCGTTCGAGGGCCCGGTGGTGGCGGTGCTCTCGGGCGGCAATGTCGACCCGCTGCTGATGCAGCGGATCCTGCGGCACGGGATGGCCGCGGCGGGGCGCTATCTGTCGCTGCGGCTGCGGCTCACCGACCGGCCGGGCGCGCTGGCCACGCTGCTGGGGGCGCTGTCGGTGGTCGACGCCAACGTCCTCGACGTCAGTCATGTCCGTACCAATCCGCGGCTGGGACTCAGCGAGGCGGAGGTCGAGCTGCACCTGGAGACGAAGGGGCCGGACCACTGCGACGAGGTGCGGGAGGCACTGAGCGCCGCGGGGTACACCGTGATGGCCTGACGCCTCGCGGGGCCTGTGCGTACCTCCGGCGGTCCGGTCCGTTGGCCCGGGGTCGGCCATCTGGCACGGTGAAGTTCGTCGTTCGTATGTCGCGATGTATCGCGTCTACGCTATTCTTCAGATCTACTTGTCGTCGCACGCTGCACAAGTTGGCGGAAATATGCCTTTATTGAGGAGGCGCATCCGCCGTGGCGAAAAACAGTCGCCCACCGCGGCGTCAGAAGATCTCCGTGGAACGACCCAACCTCCTGGGAGTGCCAAACATGCCAGGCGCTATTCATGCCGAGGGTCTGGTGAAGACCTTCGGCAAAGTAAGGGCTCTGGACGGCGTCGACCTCGACGTACCCGAAGGAACCGTGCTCGGACTGCTCGGCCCCAACGGCGCCGGAAAGACCACGGCGGTGCGTGTCCTCACCACGCTGCTCCGCCCGGACAGCGGGCGGGCGGTGGTCGCGGGCGTGGATGTCCTGAAACACCCCAACGAGGTGCGCCGCTCGATCGGGCTGTCCGGGCAGTTCGCGGCCGTCGACGAGTATCTGACCGGCCGCGAGAACCTCGAGATGGTGGGGCAGCTCTACCAGATGGGCGCGCGGGCGTCGAAGGCCCGCGCGGTCGAGCTGCTGGACCGGTTCCACCTCGCCGACGCCGCCGACCGCACCGCCAAGACCTACTCCGGCGGGATGCGCCGCCGTCTCGACCTCGCGGCGGCCCTGGTGGTCAGCCCGCCCGTGATGTTCATGGACGAGCCGACCACCGGTCTCGACCCGCGCAACCGGCAGGCGCTGTGGGAGGTCATCCAGGAGCTGGTGGCCGGTGGTACGACGCTCCTGCTGACCACGCAGTACCTGGAGGAGGCGGACCATCTGGCGCATGACATCTGCGTCATCGACCGCGGCCGGGTCATCGCGCGCGGCACCTCCGACCAGCTCAAGGCCCGCACCGGCGGGGAGCGGGTGGAGGTCGTGGTGCACGAGCGGGACCACATCGCGGTCGCGGACCAGGTGCTGCGCGCCCTGGGCAAGGGCGAGACCGCGGTGCAGGAGCACACCCGCAAGGTCACCGTCCCGGTCGTCGGCGGGGCCAAGCTGCTCGCCGAGGTCATCCGTGAACTGGACAACCGCGGCGTGGAGATCGACGACATCGGGCTGCGCCGCCCGACCCTCGACGATGTGTTCATCTCCCTCACCGGCCACGCGGCCGAGGAGGACGGCGCGGACCCGGCGGCGACGGGCGAGGACGCCGCGTCCACCGGCGCGGCCGCGGCGTCCACCGGCGAGGCGCCCACGGGCAACAGGACATCCGTCGATCAGGGAGGAAAGTGATGGCCGTCGTCGAGGAGACCGGTACCACCGTCACGGTGGCGCCCCGCCCGCGCGGCGGACCGCTGGCATCCGTCCGCGACTCCCTGGTGGTCGCCAAGCGGAATCTGATCCGGATGATGCGCATCCCGGAAGTGGTGATTTTCGGCCTGATCCAGCCGATCATGTTCGTGGTGCTGTTCAGCTATGTCTTCGGCGGCGCGATCATGGTTCCGGGGCAGAGCAGTACGGACGCGACCGTATATCGCGAGTTCCTGATGGCCGGGATCTTCGCGCAGACGGTGACCTTCGCCACCGCGGGTGCGGGCGCCGGGATCGCCGACGATATGCACAAGGGGCTGATCGACCGCTTCCGCTCACTGCCGATGGCGCGCGGCGCGGTGCTCACCGGCCGTACGCTCGCGGATCTGGTGCAGACGGCGCTGACGCTGGTCGTACTGGCGATCGTCGCGCTCCTCGTGGGCTGGCGGATCCATGACGGGATCCTGAACGCGCTCGCCGCCTTCGGCCTGCTGCTTCTGCTCGGCTACGCCTTCTCCTGGATCGGCGCGCTGATCGGGCTGTCGGTGCGGACCCCCGAGGCGGCCACGTCCGGCGGGCTGATCTGGCTGTTCCCGCTGACCTTCATCTCCAACGCCTTTGTGCCGTCCAGCCAGATGCCCGCGTTCCTGGGGCACATCGCCGACTGGAACCCGTTCAGCGCCACGGTGCAGGCGGGCCGTGTGCTGTTCGGCAACCCACAGGGCGTGGTCTCGGACGCCTGGCCCATGCAGCACCCCGCGGCGGCGTCGGTGCTCTGGTCGATCGTGATCATCCTGGTCTTCCGGACGCTGTCGGTCCGGAAGTACCGCTCGGCGACGGCCTGAGCCTCCCGGGCCCCCGGGCCGCCTGAGCTGCCTGAGCCTCCCGGGCCCCCGGAATCCGGACAGCGGAGAGCCCCGGCCGTGACAACGGCCGGGGCTCTCGCGAGGTCCTGGGTCCGACGGGCGAGGGGCGCTCAGCCCTGGTACGGCTTGGCCTCCAGGATCCGCACCGACGCGGTGCGGCCGTTGGGCAGCTCGTACTCGGCGTCCTGGCCGATTTTCTTGCCGGTCACACCCGAACCCAGCGGGGACTGCGGCGAGTAGGTCTCGATGTCCGAGCTCGCGTACTCACGGGAGGCGAGCAGGAAGGTCAGGGTGTCGTCCGGATCGCCGTCGAAGGCGATCGTGACCACCATGCCGGGGGCGACCACGCCGGTGTCCGCGGGTGCCTCACCGACCTTCGCCTGCTCCAGGAGCTGCGTCAGCTGACGCACCCGGAGCTCCTGCTTGCCCTGCTCCTCCTTGGCGGCGTGATAACCCCCGTTCTCCCGGAGGTCACCCTCCTCCCGGGCAGCCTCGATCTTCTTCGCGATCTCGACACGTGCGGGACCCGACAGGTACTCCAGCTCCGCCTTGAGCTGGTCGTACGCCTCCTGGGTCAGCCAGGTGACGTTCTCGCTGGTCTGGGTCACAGGTGCTCCTCGTCGGTACTGGGAATACAAATGAACGCCCTACTCAGAAGGGTGCGCCTTCAAAGCCGGGCGAAACCACGAGCCTAACAATTCCGGCAACAAACGGGGAGGAGGGAACTGGGCGGAATGCGGAGGAAACCTGTCAGCCCTGGTCAGATCGCACTCCGCGGACCGACACGTACCGTCCGTTCATCGGACACCCGGTCGGCGGACGCCCCACCCGGCTCCCCGGGACCGCTCAGCGGCCCGGGCCGGACTCGCAGCCGACGAGCTCGGCGTTGGTCGCGCGCCCCGTGGTACGCACGGTGACGACCTTCACGAGCTCGTCCTCACGCTGGTCGAAGGTGAAGTCCTTGCGGCCCACCTCGGCGTGGTCCTTGGCCAGGGTACGCACCGTGCAGACACCGGTGGTGTCCCGGTCCTTGATGACCTCCAGCCGGACCTCGACGGCATCGGACCCGGTCACCTTGTAACCGAGCACCCGGCCGCTGACGTCCTCACCGGTGATGTACGCGTATCCGAACCAGGAGACCAGGGCCAGCAGCCCGGCACCGAGCACCGCGCCCACGATCTTCAACGTGCGGTCGGCGCGTGCGTCGGCCGACCGGCCGTAGCGCCCCTCGGGCAGGCCCTCGCGCACCGGGGTCATGATCCTTCCTCCTGCTCGGGGGACTCGGAATTATTCGACCCCGCTGTGGGTCACTATAGAAGCCGTCTTCCGCGACGAATCACGAGGATCGAACTTGACTGAGCAGCTGCGTTTGATGGCGGTGCACGCGCACCCTGACGACGAGTCGAGCAAGGGCGCGGCCACCATGGCCAAGTACGTGTCCGAGGGGGTGGACGTGCTGGTCGCGACCTGCACCGGCGGTGAGCGCGGTTCCATCCTCAACCCCAAGCTCCAGGGGGACCCCTATATCGAGGAGCACATCCACGAGGTCCGCGCCAAGGAGATGGACGAGGCGCGCGAGATCCTCGGTGTGAAGCAGGAGTGGCTGGGCTTCGTGGACTCCGGGCTGCCGGAGGGCGACCCGCTGCCGCCACTGCCGGAGGGCTGCTTCGCACTCCAGGACGTGGAGGAGGCGGCGGGAGAGCTGGTGAAGCTGATCCGCGCCTTCAAACCGCAGGTGATCACCACCTATGACGAGAACGGCGGTTATCCGCACCCCGACCACATCATGACCCACAAGATCACGATGGTGGCCTTCGAGGCGGCGGGGGACCCTGAGCGCTACCCCGGGGCCGGGGAGCCGTGGCAGCCGCAGAAGCTCTACTACAACCAGGGCTTCAACCGGCCGCGCACGGTCGCGCTGCATGAGGCGCTGCTGGCCCGGGGGCTGGAGTCGCCGTACGCGGAGTGGCTGGAGCGCTGGAAGGACTTCGGACGGCCCGAGCGCACCCTGACCACCTATGTGCCGTGTGCCGACTTCTTCGAGATCCGCGACAAGGCGCTGATCGCGCACCGTACGCAGATCGACCCCGACGGCGGCTGGTTCCGCGTCCCGATGGACGTCCAGAGGGAGGTCTGGCCGACGGAGGAGTACGAGCTCGCGAAGTCGCTCGTGGACACTTCCCTCCCCGAGGACGACCTCTTCGCGGGCATCCGCAACAATTGACCTCATGATGAGCGCGACCAGCACCCTCGCCGTAACGCATCTCGTCCCGCTCGCCAAGGAGCTGGACGAGAACAAGGTGACTCCGGGCGTCCTCGGTTTCATCGTCTTCGCACTGATCGGCGGCGCGGTGTGGCTGCTGATGAAGTCCATGAACAAGCACATGAAGAAGGTGGACTTCGACGAGGGCCCGGAGCCCGCCGCGGCCGCCGCCCCCGCCGACCGTCCCAAGGGTGAGACCCCGGCCTGACCCGCCGGGCCGGGCCCTTGCCGGGCCGGGCTGCCGGGCTGGACCCCGGTCGGGACGGCCCCCGCCGGGCTGGACCTCTGCCGGATCGGGCCCCTGCCGGGCCTGCCCCACCGCCGGGCCGACCCCCCGTCGGGACAGCCCCCGTCGGGACGGGCCGGGCCGTGGCCGGTGGGGTCCCCGGCTACCGCTGGGACCGCGGTGGGGTGCCGCCCCCGCAACCGGAGGCGGCGTGGGCTGCTCCTCAAAGGTCCATCCGGACAGGGCCTAGACCCTGTCCGGATCCGGCAGCACCGCCATGACCTCGCGGGAGTGGCGGCTCGGGACCATGCCGAGCTGCCACGCCTGCCATCCCGTCTCCGGCTCCACACCGCGCTCCAGCACCAGCGCGAACGCGTCCACGCAGCCGTCCAGCCGGGCGTCCCCGGGCGGGCCCTGCTCCCGCAGCTCGCGGCGGAGCTCCGCCAGCTCCTCCTGGGCCACCGCGGTGCCGATCACCGATCCGCCCGCCGAGGCGAACGGCAGCAGGGTGCAGCGCAGGAACCGGGCCCAGGACCGGCCGCGCCGGTCCCCGTATCCGGCGAACAGCGCGGCCGCCTCGTCGATCAGCTCCAGCGCCTGGGCCGCCTTGCCGTTCCCCGCGTCGATCACGGCCAGCTCCACACAGGACCATGCCTCGCCATGGGCCACACCCACCCGGCGGAAGTCCTGCCGCGCGTCCTGGAGCAACTGCCGGGCGAAGCCGCTGTTGCGCAGCGAACCGGTCTGCGCCGCCCGCAGATCCCGGGTGACCCGCGCCGAGTGGTGCCGGGCACACGCCAGCCCGTACGCGTCCCGCATCCGGCTGAACATCGTGCGCGCCCGCTCCAGTTCGCGCACCGCCGAATCGTGGTCGCCGCGCTCCTCCAGCGCTTGGCCCAGGTAGTACAGCGTCCATGCCTCACCGCGCGCGTCCTCGTTCTCCCGGTGGCGGGAGAGGGCCTGGCGGAGCTGGTCGACGGCGGTGGACGCCTCCCCGTCCACCAGCCGGGCCCGGGCCAGCTGGGTCAGCGCCCATGCCTCACCGCGCTGGTCGTGGGTGGTGCTGTACGCGTCCAGCGCGTCCCGCAGCTCGGCCTCCGCGCGCGCCACCTCGCCCATCCGCAGACAGGCCTGGCCCAGCTGGAAGTGGGCCCACGCCTGGCCGTGCAGACTCTCGCTCTCCCGGTGCAGCTCCAGGGCCCCGGCCAGCAACTCCAGCGCCTCGGCGAGCTGTCCCCGGTCGCGCTCCACGGCGGCCAGGGCGTGCATCGTCCAGCCGCGGTCACCGCGCAGCTCCTCGGCGGACTGGAGCGCCAGCGCCTCGCGCAGCTTCGTCGCGGCCTCGGCGAGCTGGCCCTGATGGTGCAGGGTGATGCCCAGACTGCACAGCGCGCGGGCCGCCCCCGCCTCGTGCTGGGCCTCGAAATACAGGTCGACCACCGAGGACAGGGTGGTGCGCGCCTGGTCCAGCTCGCCCAGCTGGCGGGCGGCGATACCGGTGCGCCACTGCACGGACCGCACCAGCAGCCCCTGGTCGACGGCCTGGGTCAGCTCGCTGATCTCACCCAGTCGGTAGAGGTCGCCGCGCAGCAGGCAGTAATCGCACAGGGCGCCCAGCAGATGCAGCACCGCGGACTGGTCCACCCCCTCCGCATGGCGCAGGGCCGCCGTGATGAAGCTGGACTCGTCGTCCAGCCAGCGCAGCGCGGATTCCAGTGAGGTGAAGCCGTGGCCCGCGCCCTTGGCGAAGATGTCGGCGCGGGTGGACGTCTTGCCGTCGACCAGCCGGATCACCGAGTCCGCCAGCTCGGCGTAGCTGCGGATCAGCCGCTCCTGGGCGGCGGTGCGCTGCTCCGGCTCCTCCTCGTCCAGCAGGCGGCCTTGGGCGAAGGTCCGCACCACGTCATGCAGGCGGTAGCGGCTGCCCCGGACGTGCTGGATCAGCCCGGCGCGGCCGAGCGCCTCCAGATGACGGGCCGCCTCCTGCTCATCGGTGGCCAGCAGCGCGGCGGCCGCCGCCGTGCCCAGACTGGCCCGGCCGGCCAGCGCCAGCCGCCGCAGCAGCCGCCGGGCGCCGTCCTGCTGGTCGGTGTAGCGCAGCCACAGGGTGCGCTCGACGGCGCCCACCGGGCCATACGCCTCCAGCTCGGTGACCAGGGAGGCGGGGGTGCGCACGCCCAGCGAGGAACCCGCGATCCGCAGCGCCAGCGGCAGTCGGCCGCACAGCTCCGCGATCCGCTCGACGGACCGCACGTCATAGGGCCCGGCTCCCGCGGGCTCCTGGGCTGAGGCCCGCAACAGCTCCTCGGCGCCCGGCTCGTCCAGCGGGCCCACCTCCAGCCGGTGCACCCAGGCGCCCAGCTCCGCGGGCAGGGTGACCGGGGTGCGCGAGGTGACCAGGATCAGGCTGTCGGACCGCTCGGGAACCAGGGTGCGCACCTGCTCGGCGTCGCTGGCGTCGTCCAGCACGATGGTGACCGGCAGCCCGGTCAGATGCTGGTGATACAGCTCGGTGAGCCGCTTGACGTGCTGGTCCTGGGCGGAGCGCTCCCGGAACAGCAACTGGTCCCGGGGCGCGCCCAGCCGGTTGAGCAGATGCAGAAGCGCGTCACGGGTCGGCAGCGGGGACTGCTCGGCGCTGTCCCCGCGGAGATCCACCAGGCAGGCGCCGCGGAACTGGTCCCGCAGATGGTGCGCCGCCCGCACGGCCAGCATGGTGCGGCCCGAGCCCGGCGGCCCCTCCAGCAGCACCACGGTGGGCTTGGTCTCGGTGCTCGCCCGCGCCTGCCGCACCCACTGCGCGATCTGGGTGATCTGGGCATGGCGTCCGGCGAACGGCCCGTCCGCCTCGGGGAGATGGGCGAACGACTGCTCCAGCATCGTGCGTCTGCGGGCCGCCTGGCTGCGGTCGGCGCCGCGCAGCCGCGGTGGCTGCCCGGTGGCGGACGAGACCCGCTTCGACCCGCCACCGCCCTGGCGGGTGGCGGCCGTGGTCATCCGGTGCTGGTCGATGAACGGGCGGATGCCGCGCACCTCGACCGCCGTGAGCCACTGGAGCCGCAGCTGCTCGGCCCCGCCGGGCTGATGGCGCAGCGCCGCCTGGCGGTGGGCCGCGGGCCAGTGGCCCGCGGTGAGCTTGAGGACCGCGGCGGCCGATCCGGCCACCGCCGCGGTCACACCCGCGCCCAGCGCCGCGCCCGCCGGGACACCGAAGGTGAGGTCCGCGCCGAACGCGGCGGCCGCGGCCACCCCGACCGCCAGCGCCGGGGTGCCGAGCCGCCCGCGGGACAGCCGCGCGGACAGCGGACGGCTGCCCGCCTCCGACTCCTCCAGGGCGCGCACATACGCGCCGTACTCCTCGGCGGCGGTGGCCGCCATCCCCTCCAGCGCACCGCGCGCCCGGCTGAGCAGCACCCCGCCGTCCGTGCGCCCGCCCGAGCGGCGCACCTCCTCCTCCACGGCGCGTGACAGCAGCCGCTCCACCTCGGTCAGGTGGCTGTCCCGCAGCACCTCCAGCGAGCCCGGCATGGGATCCCCCTCCTTGCGCATGTGCCACGCGCCGACCGCGTGTTGCTCCCAAGTCTTCCGTTTCTGGCTCTTATCCGGCAGCCCTGTGGATAACCCCCTCCGGGGTCGCCTGTGGATAACTCGCACAATCCGCGAGTTGGGAGAGGATGGAGCCATGCCGAACCGCCTGGCGCACGAGACGTCCCCGTACCTCCTCCAGCACGCCGACAACCCGGTCGACTGGCGGCCCTGGTCCGACGAGGCGTTCGAGGAGGCGCGCCGCCGCGGTGTGCCCGTGTTGCTGAGCGTCGGGTATTCCAGCTGTCACTGGTGCCATGTCATGGCGCATGAGTCCTTCGAGGACGAGAACACCGCCGCCTATCTCAACGAGCACTTCGTCTCCGTCAAGGTCGACCGTGAGGAGCGGCCGGATGTCGACGCGGTGTATATGGAGGCGGTGCAGGCCGCGACCGGTCAGGGCGGCTGGCCGATGACCGTGTTCCTCACCCCCGATGCCGCGCCCTTCTACTTCGGCACGTACTTCCCTCCCGCGCCCCGCCACGGCATGCCCTCCTTCCCGCAGGTGCTGGAGGGGGTGCGGGCCGCGTGGACGGACCGGCGCGAGGAGGTCCGGGATGTCGCCGGGCGGATCGTCCAGGACCTGGCCGCGCGCACCGGGATCGCGCTGGGGTCCGGCGCTCCCCGGCCGCCCGGCACCGAGGATCTGCACGCCGCGCTCATGGGGCTGACCCGTGAATTCGACGCCGTGCGCGGGGGGTTCGGGGGCGCGCCCAAGTTCCCGCCGTCCATGGCGCTGGAGTTCCTGCTGCGCCATCACGCCCGCACCGGCTCCGAGGGCGCCCTCCAGATGGTGTCGGCCACCGGTGAGGCGATGGCCCGCGGTGGTATCTACGACCAGCTCGGCGGCGGGTTCGCGCGCTATGCCGTCGATGCCACCTGGACCGTGCCGCACTTCGAGAAGATGCTGTACGACAATGCGCTGCTGGGCCGGGTCTACGCCCATCTGTGGCGGGCCACCGGCTCGGATCTCGCCCGCCGTGTCGCCCTGGAGACGGCCGAGTTCCTGGTCCGTGAGATGCGCACCGAGCAGGGCGGTTTCGCCTCCGCGCTGGACGCCGACAGCGACGACGGCACCGGACGGCATGTCGAGGGCGCGTACTACGTCTGGACGCCCGAGCAGCTGCGCGAGGTGCTGGGCGAGGCCGACGCCGAGTTCGCCGCCGGGTATTTCGGAGTGACCGAGGACGGCACCTTCGAAGAGGGTGCCTCCGTGCTCCAGCTTCCCGACGGCGCGCGGCCGGTGGAGGCCGAGCGGGTCGCGTCGGTGCGGCAGCGGCTGCTCGCCGCGAGGGAGCGGCGGGCCCGTCCCGGTCGGGACGACAAGATCGTCGCCGCCTGGAACGGGCTGGCCGTCGCCGCCCTCGCCGAGACCGGTGCCTACTTCGACCGGCCCGATCTCGTCGAGGCCGCCACCGAGGCCGCCGATCTGCTCGTCCGAGTCCATATGGACCAGCACGGGCGGCTCGCCCGCACCTCGCTGGACGGCACCCGCGGCAGCCATGCCGCGGTGCTCGAGGACTACGCGGATGTGGCCGAGGGCTTCCTCGCGCTGTCCGCCGTCACCGGCGAGGGAGTGTGGGTCGAGTTCGCCGGGCTGCTGTTGGACACGGTGTTGCGCCACTTCACCGCTGAGGACGGCACGCTGTTCGACACCGCCGATGACGCGGAGGCGCTCATCCGCCGCCCCCAGGACCCGACGGACAACGCGGCGCCGTCGGGCTGGACGGCGGCCGCGGGCGCCCTGCTGTCGTACGCCGCCGTCACGGGCAGCACCCGCCACCGCGAGGCCGCCGAGCGGGCGCTCGCGGTGGTGCGCGCGCTGGGCGGGCGCGTCCCCCGCTTCATCGGCTGGGGGCTCGCGGTCGCCGAGGCGGCGCTCGACGGCCCGCGTGAGGTCGCGGTCGTCGGCCCCGACGGCGACCCGGCGACCCGCGCCCTGCACCGTGCCGCGCTGCTGGGCACGGCGCCCGGTGCGGTGGTCGCGGTCGGCGAGCCCGGCTCCGAGGAGATCCCGCTGCTGCTGGACCGGCCGCTGCTCGAGGGGCGCCCGGCCGCCTATGTCTGCCGCCACTTCACCTGCGACGCCCCCACCGCCGACGCGGACGCGCTGGCCGCGAAGTTGAGCGGCTGAGGCGGCCGTTGGCGCAGCCCGCGCCCGCCTAGCGGCGCGCACCCGGCCGGGCCGTGTGAGCGCCCCTGGGCCTCGGCGCCCCGGGCGGCCCCGGGTGCGCCGTCGGCCCGCGGGCGCCGCCCGCGGCGGCCCGCACTGGCCCGTGGGGCATCGCTCGGCCTGTGGCTCGTGTGGCTCGTGTGGCTTGCTGCGGGGCGCCGGGCCGTGTGACCGCCCCGGGACCTCGGCGCCCCGGGGCGGCCCCGGGTGCGCGGTCGGCCCGCGGGCGCCGCCCGCGGCGGCCCGCACCGGCCCGTAAGGCGCCGCTCGGCCGGGTGCGCGCCGAGAGGGGGTTGGGGGCTCAGAGGGGGAGGCCGCGAGAGAGGAGGGCCAGGGCGCGGTCGACGGTGTCTTCCATGTCCTCGACCCGGCGGTGGTCCAGGCAGTGGAAGACGGCCTCCTGGAGTGCGCCCAGGATCGCTCCGACCACGACGCGCACCTCGAAGTCGTCCGGTGCGCGGCCGCTCCGGTCGGCCATCGCCTCGCCCAGGGCCGCGCCCGTCGTGGCCAGGCCCTCGCCCATGCGGGCGCGCAGGGCCGGGATACCGCGGACGAGGGTGAGCCGCGTCCGCAGCTCCTTGCGCTCCGCGGCGGTGAACCGCCCCAGCAGATCGAGGATGACCCGGCGCAGCGCCGCGACCGGCGATTCGTCGAGGGGGCGTGCACGGATCGCGGCCGCGATGATCACGTCGTACTCGTCCGTGAGGACGAGGTCTTCCTTGGTGGGGAAGTAGCGGAAGACGGTGCTGACGGACACCTCGGCGGCCTCGGCGATCCGGTCCACCGGGGTGGCGTCATAGCCCTGTTCCACGAAGAGCCGGTAGGCCGCCTGCCGGATCGCCCGCCGAGTCTTGATCTTCTTCCGCTCACGGAGTCCGGGAGCGGCCCGCCGTGCGGACCGCTCGGCGGCGGACGTCGTGGGTGCCATGTCTTTCATTGTCCGGCATCGGCCATAAGACGGGGCCGATTCCGCTTCCGCTTCACGCGGACTCCACCTCAGGCGGGGGAGCGCGGTCGATCAGGGGTGCTGGTAGGCCACCAGCGAGATGCCCACGTAGTGCACCACGAACGCCGCCAGCGTGAACGAGTGGAACACCTCATGGAAGCCGAACCAGCGCGGTGAGGGGTTGGGACGCTTGGTGCCGTAGATCACCGCGCCCGCGCTGTAGAGCAGTCCACCGACGATGATCAGCGTCATCACGGCGATCCCGCCGGTCCGCATGAAGTCGGGCAGGAAGAAGACCGCCGCCCAACCCAGCGCTATGTAGCAGGGCGTGTAGAGCCAGCGCGGGGCGCCGACCCAGAAGACCCGGAAGGCGATCCCGGCGAGCGCCCCGGCCCACACCAGCCACAGCAGCATCTGCTGTTTGCCGTCCGGCAGGAGCAGCAGGGTGAAGGGCGTGTAGGTGCCCGCGATGATCAGGAAGATATTGGCGTGATCCAGCCGCCGCAGCACCGCGTTGGCCCGCGGGCCCCAATTGCCGCGGTGGTACAGGGCGCTCACACCGAACAGCGCGCAGGCGGTCAGCGTGAAGATGGCGCAGGCCAGGCGCCCGCGCGGGCTGTCGGCCAGCGCGGTGAGCACCACCCCGGCGACCAACGCGGCCGGGAACATACCGGCGTGCAGCCAGCCGCGCAGCACAGGCTTCAGCGGGAGCGCGGGCGCTGCATCGGGCCCTGGGGGATTGTCAACGGCGGCATCGGGCGCGGCGGCAGTCATGGCGCTCATGCTACCTACGCGACCGTAAGTTACCGACCCATGTCGAGTGGTGATGGTCACCAAGGTGCCCACTGGACAGATGGCCCACACAGTCGGATGATCAAATGAGCGCGGTCGGCACCGGATGAGCTGAGCATCCGGGTCGCAGCCCCCAAGGGGTAGCTGTCTCCATAAAAGCGGATGTGCGTGCACATATCCGCACAAACCCTCAATCGACAACGCCGGACCATGCCGTTCCGGCGGGATGGAGCGATCGTGGCGCCCAGCAATGTGGCTTCCTCCCTCATCAGCCCGGCCCCCACCAACCACCAGGAGCTCATCGCCTGGGTCGGCGAGATCGCCGCCCTCACCCAGCCCGATGCGGTGGTCTGGTGCGACGGTTCGGAGGCGGAGTACGACCGGTTGTCCGGTGAGCTGGTCGAGAAGGGCACCTTCAAACGCCTGGATCCGATCAAGCGCCCGAACTCGTACTACGCGGCCTCCGATCCCAGCGATGTGGCCCGGGTCGAGGACCGCACGTTCATCTGCTCCGAGAAGGAGGCGGACGCGGGCCCGACCAACCACTGGAAGGCTCCCGCCGAGATGCGCGAGATCTTCTCAGGTGAGCAGGGCATCTTCCGCGGCTCGATGCGCGGCCGCACGATGTACGTGGTGCCGTTCTGTATGGGCCCGCTCGGCTCGCCGCTGTCCGCGATCGGCGTCGAGATCACCGACTCCGCCTACGTCGCCGTCTCCATGCGCACCATGACCCGCATGGGACAGGAGGTCCTGGACGTCCTCGGCGAGGAGGGCTTCTTCGTGAAGGCCGTCCACACCCTCGGGGCCCCGCTGGAGCCCGGCCAGGCCGATGTGGCGTGGCCCTGCAACTCGACCAAGTACATCTCGCACTTCCCCGAGGCGCGGGAGATCTGGTCCTACGGCTCCGGCTACGGCGGAAACGCCCTGCTCGGCAAGAAGTGCTATGCGCTGCGTATCGCCTCGGTCATGGCGCGTGACGAGGGCTGGCTCGCCGAGCACATGCTGATCCTCAAGCTCACCCCGCCGCGCGGGGAGGCCAAGTACGTCGCCGCCGCCTTCCCCAGCGCCTGCGGCAAGACCAATCTCGCGATGCTGGAGCCGACCATCCCCGGCTGGACGGTCGAGACCATCGGCGACGACATCGCCTGGATGCGGTTCGGCGAGGACGGCAGGCTCTACGCGATCAACCCCGAGGCCGGTTTCTTCGGCGTCGCGCCCGGCACCGGTGAGCACACCAACGCCAACGCCATGAAGACCCTGTGGGGCAACTCGGTCTTCACCAACGTCGCGCTCACCGACGACGGCGATGTGTGGTGGGAGGGCATGACCGAGGAGCAGCCCGCTCATCTGACCGACTGGAAGGGCAACGACTGGACCCCGGCCAGCGGGACCCCCGCCGCCCACCCCAACGCCCGGTTCACCGTTCCGGCCGGTCAGTGCCCGATCATCGCGCCCGAGTGGGAGGACCCCAAGGGCGTGCCGATCTCGGCGATCCTCTTCGGCGGCCGCCGCGCCAGCGCGGTCCCGCTGGTGACCGAGTCCTTCGACTGGCAGCACGGCGTCTTCCTCGGCGCCAACGTGGCCAGCGAGAAGACCGCCGCGGCCGAGGGCAAGGTCGGTGAGCTGCGCCGCGACCCGTTCGCCATGCTGCCGTTCTGCGGTTACAACATGGGCGACTACATGGCCCATTGGGTCAAGGTCGGCCAGAAGGACGACCCCGAGGCGACGGCCAAGCTGCCGAAGATCTACTACGTCAACTGGTTCCGCAAGGACACCGACGGCCGCTTCGTGTGGCCGGGCTTCGGTGAGAACAGCCGTGTGCTGAAGTGGATCGTCGACCGGCTCGACGGCAAGGCCGAGGGTGTGGAGACCCCCATCGGTGTGCTGCCGACCCGCGAGGCGCTGGACACCGACGGTCTGGGCATGGCCGACGCCGACCTCGAGCTGCTGCTCACCGTCGACAAGGACGTGTGGCGCGAGGAGGCGGCGCTCGTTCCCGACCACCTCAACACCTTCGGTGACCACACGCCGAAGGAGATGTGGGACGAGTACCACGCGCTGGTCAAGCGTCTGGGCTGAGCCACCGCACGTCGAAGGCCGGGGCCCGCACCGCACGGTGCGGGCCCCGGCCTCGTGTGCGCCCCACCCCGGCGGCGGCCTCGGGGCGGGCGGTCAGTCGGTGAGCCCCAGCGCGGCCGCGTGGATCTCCAGGCGCTCGGCCGCCAGCGCGGTGCCCGCGGTGTCCTCACGGGAGGTGGCCACGACCAGGGCCCATCCGGCCAGGGTGTGCGCACGCTGGTGCAGGGCGGCTATCCGGGCCGGGTCGGGGCTGCTCGCCGACGGGGCCGCCCGCAGTGGACCGCGGCCGTCGCCGAGCCGTATGACCTGGGCGGCGATCCGCTCGGCGGCGTCGTCCAGAGCCGGGTCCGGGGCGAGGGCGCGCAGCTCGTCGGTGATGGTCAGCAGTGCGGTCAGATGTCCGGCGAGCCGGATGTCCAGCTCCTCCTCGCGGGAGCGATGGGGGAAGTCGGGCTCGGGCTCGGCCATGGTGTGGACCGACTTGGCGCGGATCGGCTCGTACATGGATGGCCTCCAAATGCTCAGGAGGCCATCCTAACTTAGACTCTGTCTAAAGTTGAGCCTTCGCTAAAACGGATCTTCGATTTCCAGGGGGCACCGGGCGCCGCACACGGAACGGGAAGGGCTCGGGCGCGGAACGGGAAGGGCTCAGGGCTGGCCGTAGCCGTCCAGGAAGGTGCCGATCCGGGTCACCGCGTCGGCCAGGTCCTCCTTGGCCGGGAGGGTGACGATGCGGAAGTGATCCGGCTCCGGCCAGTTGAAGCCCGTGCCATGGACGATCATGATCTTCTCGGCGCGCAGCAGATCGAGCACCATCTGCCGGTCGTCCTTGATCTTGTAGACCTTGGGGTCCAGCTTGGGGAACGCGTACAACGCGCCCTTCGGCTTCACACAGGTCACGCCCGGGATCTGGGTCAGCAGCTCATAGGCGACATCGCGCTGCTCCACCAGCCGTCCGCCCGGCAGCACCAGATCGTTGATCGACTGACGGCCGCCGAGGGCGGTGGCCACCGCGTGCTGTGCGGGCATATTGGCGCACAGCCGCATATTGGCCAGGATGGTCAGCCCCTCCAGATAGCTGGCGGCGTGGGCCTTCGGACCGCAGACCGCGAGCCAGCCGCTGCGGTAGCCCGCGACCCGGTACGCCTTGGACAGCCCGTTGAAGGTCAGCGTCAGCAGGTCGGGGGCGACCGAGGTGGTGGGGGTGTGGGTGGCGTCGTCGTAGAGGATCTTGTCGTAGATCTCGTCGGAGCAGACGATCAGCCGGTGGCGGCGGGCGATGTCGGTGAGCCCGCGCAGCACCTCTTCGCCGTAGACCGCGCCTGTCGGGTTGTTCGGGTTGATGATCACGATCGCCTTGGTGCGATCGGTCACCTTGCGCTCGATATCGGCGAGGTCCGGCAGCCAGTCCGACTGCTCATCGCAGCGGTAGTGCACGGCGGTGCCGCCGGAGAGCGAGACCGCGGCGGTCCACAGCGGATAGTCGGGGGAGGGGACCAGGACTTCATCGCCGTCGTCCAGCAGCGCCTGCATGGACATCTGGATCAGCTCGGAGACGCCGTTGCCCAGGAAGACATCCTCGACGTCGAGGTCGATCCCCTGGGTCTGGTAGTGCTGCATCACCGCGCGGCGGGCGGTCAGCAGGCCCTTGGCGTCGCCGTAGCCGTGGGCGTCGCCGAGGTTGCGGAGCATGTCCTCGAGGATCTCCGGCGGGCACTCGAAGCCGAAGGTCGCCGGGTTGCCGGTGTTCAGCTTGAGGATGCGGTGACCTGCTGCTTCCAGTCGCATCGCCTCCTCGAGCACCGGGCCACGGATTTCGTAGCAGACGTTGGCGAGCTTCGTGGACTGGATCACCTGCATGTCGGCAACCTTACGGCGGTGCCACCGGGGACGCTCGGTGTTTTTCACCACGTGGACGGTGCGCGGGAGCGCTCCGGGGCGGCGGGCGCCGGGGCGTACGCCACCGTCGGGGCGGTCCCCAGGCGCCCGGAACGGCCCGTTCAGCCCGTGTGGCGCCGTACCGACCGGCCCGCGAGCACACTCGTCCGGCGGCCGTCCTCCACCACGAACCGCCCGTCGATCAGGACGTGCGGAATCCCCACCGGAAGGGTGCGCGGCGCCGCGAAGGTCGAGCCCGCCGCCACCGTCAGGGGATCGAAGAGCACCAGGTCCGCCCGGTGGCCCTCGCGCACCAGACCCCGGTCCGGCAGCCGCAGCCGGGCGGCCGGGCGGCCGGTCAGATGGGCCACGCACTCCTCCAGCGGGAGCACCCCGAGCTCGCGCACATAGTGACCCAGATAGCGGGGGAAGGTGCCGTACGCGCGGGGATGCGGTTTGGCGCCGTGCAGGATGCCGTCGCTGCCGCCGGTGTGCACCGGGTGCTTCATGATCGCCTGGACGTTCTCCTCATGGCCGACGTGTTGCAGGATCGTCGGGCCGAGCAGGTCCGCCAGCAGCAGCCGGCGCGCGGTGGCCCAGGGCGCCTCACCGCGCTCGCGCGCGCTCTCCGCGACCGTCCGGCCGATGTGATCGCTCAGCGCCGGGTCGGTCACACCGGAGATCTCGATGGTGTCCCAGTCGATCGGCACCCCATGGCAGCCGTCCGCCCCGTCCACCTCCATGACCCGCCGGATCCGCTCGGCCGTCGCGTCGTCCCGCAGCCGGGCGAGCGCCGCCTCCGGTCCGCCCTCGGCGGCCCAGCTCGGCATCATCGCGGCGAGCGTGGTGCAGCCGGGGAGATAGGGATAGGTGTCCAGGGTGATGTCGGCGCCCTCGGCGAGCGCCGCGTCCAGCAGCGCGATCAGCTCGGGGGCGCGGCCCTCGTTCACCCCGAAGTTCAAGGTGGCGTGGGCCAGATGCAGGGCGCAGCCCGCCTCACGGGTGAGCGCCACCATCTCCTCGTAGGCGCGCAGGGCGCCCGCGCCGTAGGAGCGGTGGTGCGGGCAGTAGTAGGCGTCGTACGCGGCGAGGACCCGGCACAGCTCGGTGAGTTCGGCGTCCGAGGCGTACATCCCGGGGGTGTAGGTGAGCCCGGAGGACATCCCGACCGCGCCCTGTTCCAGTCCCTCCGCCACCAGCCGCTTCATCCGGGCGAGTTCGCCGGGGGTCGCGGCGCGGTCCTCCCAGCCGAGCGCGAGCATCCGCACGGTGCCCTGCGGGACCAGGTACGCGGCGTTGACCGCGATGCCCTCGCCGTCGATGCCACGGTCGAGCCGGTCCAGATAGCCGCCCACATCGCGCCAGTCGAAGTCGATGTCGGTACTTCCGGGCGCACCGCCGTTCCAGCCGGTGATGGCGGTACGGATCTGGGGGAGCGTGCGGTCGTCGACGGGTGCGTAGGACAGCCCGTCCTGGCCGATGACCTCCAGGGTGACGCCCTGGGCGGCCTTCGCGGAGTGGTCGGGGTCGCGGAGCAGCGCGAGATCGCTGTGCGCGTGCATATCGATGAAGCCGGGGGAGAGTGCCAGGCCGCCGGCGTCCACCACCCGCCGTCCGCCCGGCCGTGGGCCCTCGCCCTCCCGGACGACGGCGGCGATCCGGCCGCCGTCCACGGCCACGTCGGCCCGGAAGGCGGGGTCGCCGGTGCCGTCGATGACATGGGCGTCGCGGATGACCAGGTCCATGGCGGGTGCCTCTCGTTTCTGCCGTCGTGCCCGTGGCGCGCTGCCGTTCCCACCCACCCGCCCGTGGTTCGGGGGAATGCCGTGGGCTCGACCCCGGCCCCGTCGGGGCCGGTGGGACTCGCCCGTCCCGGCCGTGGGCCGCCTCGGGGGTCCCGGGGCGGGTGGGTGGGCTAGAAGAAGGTGCGGACGTAGTCCGTGACCGTGCCGTCCGCCTCCGCCAGCGGGATCAGCTGCCACTTGTCGAAGACCGTGCACGGATGGGAGAGGCCGAGCCCCACCCAGTCGCCCACCTCCAGCTCCGCGCCGTCCGTGACCGCGACCCAGGCGTGCTGGTCGGAGAGGCCGGTGACGGTCAGCCCGGTGGCCGGGCGGGTGGAGCCGTCCCGGGCGGAGCGGATGACCTGCGGCTCCGGCAGATCCAGGTCGTACGCGGCGTCCCGCTTGCCCGCGTTGAGGAACGCCTGGCCCGGTTCGGGACGGGAGACGACCTGTGCCCACAGCCGGAAGGCCGGGTGCAGCCCGCCCTCCTCCGGGATCCGGTTGAACGGGGTCTGCCTGCGGTAGTGGCCGTCGTCGTGGGAGACGTACGCGCCCGAGCGCAGCAGCTTCAGCACCGGCCGGGACAGCTCGGGCAGTTCCGCCAGGACCTCCGCCACCACGTCGAACCACGCGCTGCCGCCCGCGCTCACCACGATCTCGTCCGTTCCGCCGAGCCCCGCGAAGCGGCCCTCCGCGTCGAACCCGGCGGCCAGTGCGGTGAGCCGGCGCATCCACGTCCGCACCCGCTCGGCGTCCGCCTTCGGCACCTCGGCCTCGTATCCGGCGACGCCGACCAGCCGCAGGGTGGCGGCGGCCGCCACCGCGTCGGCGACCTCGGCGCACTCGGCCTCGGTGCGCACCCCGGTCCGCGCGCCCTCGCCCGCGCCCAGCTCGACCACCACGTCCACCGGGCGGCGGGCGCCCGCCGCGCGCAGGGCCGTGTCCATCAGCTCGACACCGCGCGTGGAGTCCACATAGGCGATGAACCGGAACGCGGGGTCGGCGTCGAGCTCGGCCGCGAGCCAGTGCAGCGCGGCGGCGTCCACGACCTCGTTGGCGAGGAAGATCCGCTGGATGCCGAAGGCCCGGTACATCCGTACCTGGGTGGGGACGGCGGCGGTGATCCCCCAGGCGCCATGGGCGAGTTGGCGCTCGAAGAGCTGCGGGGCCAGTGAGGTCTTGCCGTGCGGGGCGAAGGCCAGCCGGTGGGCGGCGGAGTAGCGCTCCATCTCCAGGAGGTTGTGCTCCAGGGCCTCGGCCGACAGCGCCAGCACCGGTGTGGTGAATCCACCGGTGAACAGGGAGCGGCGCTCGGCGGCCAGTTCGCCCACGGTCAGGCCCTCCGCGGTCGGCGGCAGCCCCTTGAAGCGGTGGTCGACACGCTCCTCCGCGAGCCCCGCGAGGGACGGCGGGACGCTGTGGTCGGTGGCCATGGAGACGCCTCCATCGGGATCGGTTGCAACATGTGCAACATTCATTGCGTATATCGCTCAGCGCTGTCTAACATCCCGCCAAGCACCCGGTCAACGGTGTGCGCCGTACCCGAAACGAGCGAGGAGCGAGACTGATCGTGCCCCCTGCCGTGAGCGTCGACGTCGTGTGCCTCGGCGAGTCGATGGTGACCTTCGTGCCGTCCCGGCCGGGCCGCCTCGCCGATGTGCCGTCCTTCGCACGCGGTATCGGCGGGGCCGAGTCCAATGTGGCCTGTGGACTGGCCCGCTGCGGGCACAGCGCGCGCTGGATCAGCAGGGTCGGTACGGACGGGTTCGGCGACCATCTGCTGACCGAGATCGCGGCCGCCGGGGTGGACGTCAGCCGGGTGCGGCGCGATCCCCACCGTCCCACCGGCATCTACTTCCGCACGGCCGGGGAGCGGGCCGTGGGCCAGGCCCCCGCCCGTGCCGTCGGCCAGGACCCCGTGGCCAGGGAGCACGCCGCCGAGGAGCGTGCCGCCGGGGAACCGCTCGCCGAGGTCGTCTACTACCGGGCCGGTTCCGCCGCCGCGGCCATGTCCCCCGCGCTGATGGAGCGGGACCAGCTGTGGTCCGGCCGGATCCTCCATCTGACCGGGATCACCCCGGCCCTCTCCGACGGCTGCCTCGCCCTGACCCGTGAGCTGACCACCCCCGCCCCCGGCCGTCCGCTGGTCTCCTTCGACGTCAACTACCGCCTGGCGCTGTGGCGGGAGGAGCAGCCGTGGGAGGTGCGGCGGGAGGGGGAGCATCGGCGGGAGGGCGAGCGCCACGGCCCCTCCGTCCTGCTCGACCTGGCCCGCGGCTGCGACCTGGTCTTCGTCGGCGAGGACGAGGCCGAGGCCGCCTGGGGGCTGCGCGGCGCCGACGCGATCCGGGCGGCGCTGCCCGAACCGGCGGTGCTGGTCGTCAAACGGGGCTCCGCCGGGGCCACCGCCTACGCCCGCGGGCCCGGCGGCGCGGACAGTGTCACCGCCGAACCCGCCCCGCGCGTCGAGGTCGTGGCGCCCGTCGGTGCGGGGGACGCGTTCGCCGCCGGATTCCTCTCCGGCACCCTGCGCGGTCTGCCCGTCGCCGAACGGCTGCGCCACGGCCACCTGATGGCGGCGGCCGCGCTCACCGTCTCCGGCGACCTGGCCACCCCGCCCTCCCGTGAGCGGGCCGATCGGCTGGTGGCACTCGATGCCGCCGCGTGGGGCACACTGCGGGTCCGCCCCGGCTGGACGAATCCGGCGTATGCGGGGCCCGAGACCGTTGCGGTGGAGGTATCCAACCCATGAGCCAGACCGTCGACCGAGCGCTGAGCATCCTGCCCCTGCTGGCGGAGGGCCCCGCCAACCTGGAACAGGTCGCCACCCGGCTCGGGGTGCACAAGTCCACCGCGCTGCGGCTGCTGCGCACCCTGCATGAGCACGGCATGGTCTACCGCCAGCAGGACCAGCGCTACCGGCTCGGAGCCCGGCTGTTCGCCCTGGCGCAGCAGGCCGTGGAGAACCTGGACGTCCGCGAGATCGCCCATCCCCATCTCGTCGCGCTCAACGAGCGGTGCGGCCACACCGTGCACCTCGCGGTGTACGAGGAGAACGAGGTCCTCTACATCGACAAGGTGGAGAGCCGCTATCCGGTGCGGATGTACTCGCGGATCGGCAAACCCGTCGCGATCACCGTCGCCGCGGTCGCCAAGCTGCTGCTGGCCGATCTGCCGGAGCCGGAGCGGCGCGCGGTGGCCGAACGGCTCACCTACCCCGCGTACACGGCCCGTTCGACACCGAACGCCACCGCGTTCCTCAGGGAGCTGGCCACCGTGCGCGAACAGGGCTGGGCCACCGACCTCGGTGGCCATGAGGAGTCGATCAACTGTGTCGGGGCGCCCATCCGGGGAGCCGACGGAAAGGTGGTGGCGGCGTGTTCGGTGTCCGCGCCCAATGTCGTGGTGACCGCGGAGGAACTGCTCACCCTGCTGCCACTGGTGCGCCGTACCGCGGAGGCGATCAGCCGGGAGTACTCCGGAAGCGCCCCCGCACCGGCGCCGCATGATGGCATGACAGTCACGCCCCGGCCCCTGGGGGTTGAGGCGGTCAGACCCGAGAAGAGAGCCAAGGAACCCCTGTCATGAGCGAGAAGCTGAAGAAGACCGCGATCACCCCGGCCGGACACACCACCCCGCCCGCCAAGTTCTCGCACGGCGTGAAGAAGGGCAACATCCTCCAGGTCGCCGGCCAGGTCGGCTTCGGCCCGGCGGTTCCGGGCCAGGCCCCGGCCCCCGTCGGACCGTCCCTGCGCGAGCAGTCCCTCCAGACCCTGCGCAATGTGCAGGCCGTCCTCGAGGAGGGCGGGGCGAGCTGGGAGGACGTGATGATGATCCGCATCTACCTCACCGACACCGCCCACTTCGCCGAATTCAACGCCCTGTACGACGAGTTCTTCGCGGACCTGAAGGAGGCGCCGTCGGCCCGCACCACGATCTATGTCGGCCTTCCCGCCGGACTGCTCGTGGAGATCGACGCGCTCGCCGTGCTCGGCTGACGCACATCCCCAAGCCCCGCGGTGGGCGGGGTGCGCGCGGGAGCCCGTCCCCCGTCACGTCCCCCGGGCCTCCCCGCCCCGCCCACCGCGGCTCCCCCACCCCGACCGACCCCGGGCCAACCCCCCACATCCGCAGGACACGGAGTTCTGATCAACCCCATCCCGGCTTCCCGACCGCGCGGCCCCCCGCCGTGCGGCGCCGCCCCCTACCCGTTTTCCGGAGTTCCCCATGCTGCTCGCGGCCGCTCCCGCTCCCGAGACCCCACCGCACACCGGTGGGCTGCTCGCGATCATCCACGGCACCGCAGGACTGCTGACCGTCGCCGCCCTCGGTATCGCCCTACTGCTCTACCTGATCATCAAGGTCCGGCTCCAGCCGTTCGTGGCGCTGCTCGGCGTCTCCATCGCGGTGGGTCTGGCCGCCGGTCTTTCGGTCACCGAACTCTTCGGCACCGTCCAGAAGTCCGACGCCGTCTCGCTCATCGAATCCGGGATGGGCGGCATCCTCGGCCATATCGCCATCATCATCGGCCTCGGCACCATGCTGGGCGCCATACTGGAGGTCTCCGGCGGCGCCGAGGCGCTCAGCACCCGGCTGCTCGGTCTGTTCGGACCCGACCGGGCACCGCTGGCGATGGGACTGACCGGGCTCATCTTCGGCATACCCGTCTTCTTCGACGTCGGCATCTTCGTCCTGGCGCCCATCGTCTACGCGGCCACCCGGCGCAGCGGGAAGTCGATCGTGCTCTACGCGATGCCGCTGCTCGCCGGGCTGTCCATGACCCACGCCTTCCTGCCGCCGCACCCGGGGCCGGTGGCCGCGGCCGGGCTGCTCCATGTCGACCTGGGCTGGGTCATTCTGATGGGCGTGCTGGTCGGGGTGCCGTCGGTGCTGGCCGCCTGGGGCTACGCGGCGTGGATCGGCAAGCGGCTCTTCGTCCCCGTACCGCAGGACATGGTGGAGGCGGCCGAGGAGGCGCGGGCGGCGGTCGAGGCCGAACAGCGGGCCGCGGGCGCCACCGCGGCGGAGCGGCCGGTGCCGGTGGGCACGGTCCTGGCGATCATCGGCACCCCGCTGGTCCTCATTCTCTGCGCCACCTTCTCCTCCATAGCGATGGACCCGAGCACCGGACGCTCGGTGATCGAGTTCTTCGGCCATCCCTTCGTGGCGCTGACCATCGCGCTCTTCCTCGCCTTCCATCTGCTGGGCATCCGGCGCGGTTGGTCGCGGAACTCGCTGGAGTCGGTGTGCACCGCCTCGCTCAAGCCGGTGGGCAACATCCTGCTGGTGGTGGGCGCGGGCGGGGTGTTCGGCGCGGTGCTCAAGGGGAGCGGGGTGGCTCAGGCGCTGGCGGACGCCTTCGACAGCGCGGGGCTGCCGGTGATCCTGCTGTCCTGGCTGATCGCGCTGGTGCTGCGGGTCGCGCAGGGTTCGGCGACGGTGGCGATCGTCACCACGGCGGGGATCGTCTCCCCGATGCTGGCCGACGGCGACTACTCGCAGGCGCATCTGGCCCTGGTCATCATGGCGATATCGGCGGGCTCGATCTTCGCCTCGCATGTCAACGACGGCGGGTTCTGGATGGTCGCCAAGTACTTCGGCATATCCGAGCGGGACACCCTCAAGTCCTGGACGGTGCTGGAGTCGGTGCTCTCGGTGGCGGGCTTCGTGGTCGCGGGGCTGCTCAGCCTGGTGATCTGAGCCCCGCCGGGCCCCCGCGCCGGGGACCCGGAGACGCGTGTGACCGCCCTGCCGCGGGCCGTCCCGGTGCACCGCCGGGACGGCCCGCGGCCGGATCAGCGGCTCAGCCGGTGCAGTACTGGTCCTCCTTGCCGATCGACCGGTACATGCAGTCCGCGTTCTCCAGGAGCTGGAGCACCGCGTCGCGGTTGCGCTGGGTCTCGCGGTCGATCACCTCGTCGGGCGGGTAGAAGCCGCCGTCGCCGGAGGACGACGGATACATCTCGAAGGTGTACGCGAACACCTTCTGGGTGCCCCAGAGATAGTCGTCGATCGCCCCGTCCGTGATGTAGAGCTCGCTGGACTGCTCGGGGGTGTAGCCGTTGCTCGCGGCCATCGACTTGCCCACGGTCGCGAACGCGTCGTGGTCGTCCTGTGTCATCCCGGTGGTGGTCTCGTCGTACGTCCAGCCGAACGGCCACAGCACCAGCTCACTGTAGGTGTGGAAGTCGATGGCGGCCTTGAGCTGCTGCTTGCCGTTGACGATCCGGCTGTGGGCGAAGTCCGCGACCACCTTGACCTCGGGGGCCGACGCGGCGCGGGGGCCGCGGTAGGTCTCGGACCCGGGGGAGCCGGAGGAGCCGCCGCAGCAGCCCCACTTGAAGTCCCAGTTGCGGTTGAGGTCGGTACCGACGGAGGACGAACCGGAGTTGGGCTGGCGGTTCTTGCGCCAGCTCCGGTAGCGGCCGGTGGCGATGTCGTACTCACCGCCGTCCGGATTGAGGTCCGGGACGATCCAGATCTCCCGGCCGTCGACCGCCTTGGTGATCCGCGAGTCGCCGCCGTAGCCGGTGGTCAGCTCGTGCACCAGGTACAGCGCCATCTCCACCGTGAGGTGCTCGCGCGCGTGCTGATGGGCGGTGAACAGCACCTCGGGCTCGTCCTCGTCGGTGGCCACGTTGTCGCTGATCTTGAGGGCGATGATGTCCCGACCCTCGTACGACTTTCCAATGACGCGCTTGCTCAGAATGGTGGGATACGCGGCGATCGCCTTGTCGATCTCGGCATTGGCTTCGGCGTAGTTGTGGTACCGCGCATCGGAGGAGGGGAAGTCGAAGGGCTGGCGCGCCCTGCCCTCGGTGCGGTCGGGTGGGCCGTCCAGTGCGGTGAGCCGGTATCCGAGCGCGCGCACCCGTTTGGCCTGCGCGGAGTCGGCGGTGACCACGACGGAGCGGGCGTCCGCCTCGTCGATGGAGACGCCGGTGGCGGCGAGGGCGGAACGTTCCTTGGCGGTGGCCGGACCCGCGACCTTGTACTGGGTGACCTGCTCGTCGGCCGTCGCGTCGGCACCGGCCCTGGCCTGGGGTGCGCGGCCGGACGCCGGGTCATCGGCTTGGGCGGCGACGGGGGCGGCGAGGGCGAGGGCCAGCAGGGCGGCGAGGGCGGGTGCCCGTCTGCCGCGGATGCGTAGTCGCATGAGTTCTCCTGGGGGGTGAGTTCTCCTGTGGGGGTGAAAGGCGAGCGACTGCTGCGTCGCCAGTGTTCGACCATGTGCATGACACGGTCAAGGGTGGGAAATGGTCGTCGGGGAAGCAACTTCTCATCGAGGGAAGGAAACCCCCCATGAAGAGACCTCTCGCCGGTGCGCTGTCGGCCCTGTTGCTCGCCGGGGCGGCCGTCCTGGGCACCGGCGCCACCCCCACGGTGGCCGCGACCCCCACCCACTCCTCCGCGTCGGCGCCGAAGACGGCCGAAGCCCCGGAGTCCGCGGCGGCCCGCGCGGTGGACTTCGCGGGCACGGTGGCGCTCAGCAACTGCTCGGGCTCGGTGGTCCGGGCTCCGGGCTCCGCCGACACCGACCCCGCGCTGGTGCTCTCCAACGGCCACTGTCTGTCCAGCGGCTTCCCGGCCGCGGGCGAGGTGATCGTGGACCAGCCGTCCACCCGCAGCTTCACCCTGCTCAAGAGTTCGGGCGCCAGCGCCGGCACGCTCCGGGCCACCAAGGTCGCGTACGCCACGATGACCGACACCGACGTCTCGCTGTACGAACTGAGCTCCACATACGCCCAGATCGAACAGCGGTACGGCATCAAGGCCTTACAGCTGTCCGACAGCCACCCGGTCCAGGGCACCAGTATCAATGTGGTCTCCGGCTACTGGAAGAAGATCTACGCCTGCAATATCGACGGATTTGCATACCGGCTTAAGGAGGGCGAGTGGACCTGGAAGGATTCGGTCCGCTACACCTCCGCCTGTCACACGATCGGCGGAACCTCCGGCTCACCCGTCGTGGACACCGCGTCCGGCAAGGTCGTGGCCGTGAACAACACCGGCAACGAGAGCGGCGGCCGGTGCACCCTGAACAACCCCTGCGAGGTCGACGAGAACGGCACGGTGACGGTCCGGCAGGGGATCAACTACGCCGAGCAGACCTACGGCATCACCCGGTGCCTGACCACCGGCAACAAGATCGACCTCGGACTGCCGGGGTGTGAGCTGCCCAAACCCTGACCGAACAGGGGTGTTGAGAACACCCCGGCCCGGGGGCGGACACCAGTGCGCCCCCGGGCACCGCGCGTGTGCCCGGGGGCGCCCGGTCCCCGCGGCCGAAGGACGGCGGCGGCAGCTCCACGGACGGGGGACGCCGGTGTCGGCCGAACGGCTCTGCCGCCCGGCCGGACGGGCTAGAGCCCGTGGACGTGCGGGCCGACCGTCTTGGACCAGGCGTTCCCGTTGGCCGCGTCCCAGTTGGTGGACCAGGTCATCGCCCCGCGGATGCCCGGGTAGGTCCGGGAGGGCTTGAAGCTCCCGCAGCCCGTGCCCTTGGCGAGACAGTCCAGCGCCGCGTTGACCACGGCCGGTTCCACATGGCCGGAGCCCGCGCCGCGGGGGGAGGCGGGCACGCCCAGGCCCACCTGCGACGGGTCGAGCCCGTTCTCCAGCTGGATGCAGGCGAGGGCGGTGAGGAAGTCGACCGAGCCCTGGGAGTAGACCTTGCCGTCGCACCCCAGCATCGAACCGCTGTTGTAGTACTGCATATTGACGACCGTGAGGAAGTCCTTGATCCCCAGGGCGGTCTTGAAGTAGCCGTTCGACGGCGACTGCATATCGATCGTCTGGGGCGCCATCGTGACCACGACATCGCTCTTCTTGTCGTGGATCGCCCGGAGCGCCTTGGTCATATAGGTGGCGTCGAGCCCGTTCTCCAGGTCGATGTCGACGCCGTCGAAGCCGTACTCGTCCATCAGTCCGGTGATCGAGGAGGCGAAGGTGTTCGCCGAGGCGTCATCGCTGACCGAGACGGTGCCGTTCTGGCCGCCGACGGAGATGACGACCGACTTCCCGGCCGCCTGCTCGGCCTTGATGTCGTCCTTGAACTCCTGCTCGCTCCCGTAGCCGACGGCCGGGTCGAGGCGGAAGTCCACACCGCCGGGCGTGCCGGTGGCATCGGCGAAGGCCACCGCGATGATGTCGTACTCGCCGGGCACGTCCGCCAGCTTCTGCACGGTCGCACCGTTGTCGAAGTTCTGCCAGTAGCCGGTGACGGCGTGGGCGGGGACGGCCGCGGCGGGGTGCGCCCCGGACGCCTCGGCGGTACCGGCCGCCAGCAGCCCTCCGGTGCCGAGGGCGAGCGCGGCCGCCGCGGTGAGCAGCCTTTTCCCGAACCTTGCGCGTATACACGACAGCCTCCATACGTGGGGGATGGGGGGAGGTGGTGCGAGTGCGCGTACAGGGGCCCCTGAGGCGTGCCGTACAAGTTGGTTCAGACCAATAGGGTTGTCAAGGGAATGCGCGGCGCACCACCGAACCAGGGGCCGTAACTCAGAGGAACTGTTCTCTCACGGGGCTTTCGTGGATAAAGTGACGATGCACCAGGACCGGCAGTAACGACCTGCGGCCGCGGCCGCTCGGTGCCGATGTGAGACGGGGTAGCCGACGTGCCCACCGCGATAGCAGTCACCGGCCGTGAGCTGGTGCTTCCGCCGCCCGACGGGCAGACCCCGTCGGCCGTTGTGCTCCGCCCGCCGCGGGAGCAGCCGCTCGACGACGCGCTCGCCGAGGCCGCCGCGCTGCTGGACCGGCAGTGCCATCTGGTGGTGCTCTATCCCGCCGCGACCCCGCCGCCCGTCGTCCGCAGACTGCACACCCTGCGCGCGGTGCTGGAGAGCGACCGGATGGCGCTCGTCCCCCTCGAACTCCCGCCGCTGGCCGTCGCCGTGCTCGCCCGTCAGCTGCGACAGCTCTCGCTCTCCGACTTCAGTCCCGGGGTACTCGCCTGCGCCGCCCGGCTGCTGGCCCACTACATCCACGCCGGTGCGCTGCTCGGCAGCGTCGCCCGGCTGGACCGGGTGCCGGTCGGGCTCACCTCGCACGTCAAGTCCTGGCTGCCCGGCACCCACTTCGCGGTGCTCGCCCACCCCACACCGCAGCTGGTGAAGGCCGGGGGCGACGGGGTGCTTGCCGCCCCCTCGTACAGCACCCGGATGACCGTCGCCCCCGGAGCTCTCAACAGCCATGGCCACCGGGACGGTTCGGTGGCCGGGCGGGAGGACTGGGTCACCGGGGCGCTCGCCCCCGCCTGGGGGATCCGCGATGTGGAGCTGGTGGAGCCGTCCCCCGACTCCGCCCGCTGGTGGGGCACGCCCAAGCTGATCGAGTTCGCGGCGGCCATCCCGGACCTGTCCGTCCTCTACCAGCTGGTGGCGTCCGTCCGCAGGGAGGAGTGCCACTGGTGCGGTTTCGAACTCATCGGGGACCGCTGTGCGTTCTGCTCCGCCCCGGTCTCGCGCGGCGATGACATCGCCGCCCCGGCCCCGACCCACCGCCCCGCCCTGACCAGCCGGTAACGTCCCCCCGCGTCCCCGAACGAGGTTGTCCGTCCCATGAATTCACGCCAGCGCCGCGGAGTCGTCCTGTTGCTCCTGTCGGTCCTGTGCGCCGTCGGCGCGTTCGCCGGGGTGCTCTCCGTCATCGACGACGTGGAGTCCAAGGTCGGCCCCGAGACCACCGCCTACAAGCTCACCTCGGACGTCCCGGCCTATGAGCCGCTGGACGCGGGGCAGTTCGAGAAGGTCTCGATGCCGGAGCGGTGGCTGCCGTCCACCGCCGTCACCGACCTCGACGACATCCGCGGCAAGATAGCCGTGACCCCGCTGCGCAAGGGGTCGCTGCTCCAGGACGACATGGTGGTGAACCGGCCCGCGCTCAAGGCCGGACAGCAGGAGATCGCCATCATGATCGACGCGGCGACGGGCGTCGCGGGCAAGATCAACCCCGGTGCGAAGGTGAACATCTACGCGACCTTCGAGGGCAAGGGGCAGGGCGACGAACCGGTCTCCAAGCTCATCGTCGCGGGCGCCCGGGTCATCGACGTCGGCGAGCTCACCGCCCTGGAGCCGGACCAGGACGATGAACGGCGCGTCGACAAGGCCGTACCGATCACCTTCGCGCTCGACACCAAGAACGCCCAGCGGGTCGCCTACGCCGAATCCTTCGCCTCGCATGTGCGGCTCGCGCTGGTCGCCCCCGGCGGGGACGGCCCGATAGCGCCCGGCGACCGCACCTACACCCTCGACGGCGACAAATGAGTAATGAGTGAGGAGGTGCCGCGGTGACGATCAGAATTCTGCCGGCCGTCGGCGACCCCGACGCCGCCCGCTCCCTCGACGGGCTGCTCGGTCAGCTGCCCGGCGTGGAGCCGTCGGCTCCGGTGGGCGACTCGACCCAGCTGCTCGACACCCTCGCCGCACTGGCCGCCGCCTCCCTGGAGGAGCTGCCGGAGGTTGTCCTCGTCCATGAACGCATCGGCCCGGCGCCCGCGCTGGAGGTGATCCGGGAGATCGCGCTGCGGTTCCCGGCGGTGGGTGTGGTGCTGGTGACGGCGGACGCCGGGCCCGCGCTGTACTCGGCAGCGATGGACGCCGGGGCCCGCGGTATCGCCGGGATACCGCTGTCGTACGACGAGTTGGCGGCCCGGGTGCACGGTGCCGCGCAGTGGGCCGGCGGGGTGCGACGCCATCTCGGCGGCGGCGGGGACACCCCGGCCACCGGCCCCGGCGGACGGCTGGTCGCGGTGACGGGCGCCAAGGGCGGTGTCGGCACCACCGTGACCGCCGTACAGCTCGCACTCGCCGCGCGGGCCGCGGGCCGTACGGTCGCCCTCGTCGACCTCGACCTCCAGTCCGGCGACATCGCCTCCTACCTCGACGTCCAGTTCCGCCGCTCGATCGCCGACCTGGCGCAGATCACCGATATCTCGCCACGGGTCCTCCAGGACGCGGTCTTCACCCATCAGACCGGTCTGGGGCTGCTGCTGGCGCCCGCCGAGGGCGAACGCGGCGAGGAGGTGACCGACCGCACCGCCCGGCAGGTCATCGCCGCGCTGCGGTCGCGGTTCGAGCTGGTCGTGGTGGACTGCGGCACCCAGATGACCTCGGCGGGCGCGGCCGTGGTCGAGACCGCCGATGTCGCGCTGCTGGTCACCACCCCGGACGTGGTGGCGGTCCGCGCCGCCAAGCGCATGGTGCGGCTGTGGGACCGGCTCCAGGTGCGCAAGGCGGAGGACACGGTCACCGTCGTCAACCGCCACACCCGGCAGGCGGAGATCCAGCCGCAGCTGGTCGCGCGCGCCACCGGCACCACGGTGGCCCGTACGGCGATCCCCGCCGGGTTCAAGGAGCTCCAGCCCGCCGTGGACTCCGGCCGGATGCAGGACCTGGACGCCAAGTCGGCCGTCAAACAGGCGCTGTGGGGGCTGGCCGGGGAACTCGGCCTGGTCGACGCGGCGTCCGCGGGAGCGAACGGCGGTGGCCGCCCGGGTGGCCGTCGCGCCGCTCACCGGGGCGGCCACGCGGCCGGATCCGGTGAGCGCACCCTGCCGGGGCTGCGGCGGCGCCGTGCCATAGGGGCGGGCGGCGCGGGGGGTTCGGACGCGGGCGGTTCAGGTGGTTCCGGCGGCGCGGGCGGTTCGGGCGCGGGCGCCGGGGCGGGTACCGGGCCGGAGGCGCTGGGCGAGGTCCCGCCGTCCTCCACCGGCTCCTTCCTCCGCAAGCGCGGCGACCGCGGTCAGGTCACGGTCGAATTCCTCGGCGTCCTTCCGCTCGCCCTCATCGTGCTGGCGGTGATCTGGCAGTTCGTCCTCATCGGCTACACCTACTCCCTGGCGGGCAACTCCGCCGACAAGGGCGCCCGCGCGGGCGCCGCCGCCAACGGCGGCCCGGCCGCCTGCCGGTCGGCGGCCGAGAAGGACATCCCGAGCGCGTGGCGGGGCAGCTCCTCCATCTCCTGCGGAGCCGGTGCCGACGGTGTCTTCACCTCCACGGTCAACCTGAAGGTCCCCCTCCTCTTCCCCGGCGCCGCCGACTTCCCCTGGACGGTCACCGGCACGGCGGGCGCGACCGACGAATCCGACCTGGCGGCCGGCGATGAGTGACCACACGCCGCCGCCCCGCCCTGGCGGTTGGGCCGCTGTCGGGCCACGGCGGCCCGGCAGTGACAGGGGATCGGCGTCCATTGAGTTTCTTGGGTTTCTGCCGGTGCTGCTGATCGTCGCGTTGGCCGCGGTGCAGCTGGGGCTCGCCGCGTACACCGTGCAGCAGGCCGGGACCGCCGCGCGGGCCGCGGCGCGGACGGCCTCGCTGGACGAGCCGCGGAACAGCCCCGCCGCGGCCGGGCAGGCCGCCATGAGCGGCTGGCTGGCCGACGGGGCCGACGTCAGCAGCGGTGGCTGCGGGGGCGGGCAGGCGCGGGCCACCGCCAGCGTGGAGATCCCCTCGGTGATCCCCGGGTTCGACTTCGGCAGCGCCCGGCGGAGCGCCACGATGCCCTGCGACGACGGTGCCGACAGTGCCGACGGCCCGGCCGGACCGTCGGGCGGGGGAGGAGGCCGATGAGCCTGCGGGCCCGTATCACCGCGCCCGAGCGGCCCGGTGAGGGAGAGGGGCGCCAGGACGGACATCTGGTCTCCGTCTACCGCGCCAAGCTGCTCGAGGAGATCGACCTCGCGGAGATGTCCTCGCTCGCCGCCGCCGAGCGCCGCTCCCGGCTGGAGCGGGTGCTCGGGCACATCATCAGCCGTGAGGGCCCGGTGCTGTCCACCGGCGAACGGTCCCAGCTGATCCGGCGGGTGGTGGACGAGGCGCTGGGGCTCGGGGTGCTCGAACCGCTTCTGGAGGACGCCTCGATCACCGAGATCATGGTCAACGGACCGGACCAGATCTTCGTCGAGCGGGCGGGCCGGGTGGAGCAGGTGCCGGTCCGGTTCGCCTCCGAAGAGCAGCTGATGCAGACCATCGAGCGGATCGTCTCCACGGTCAACCGCCGGGTGGACGAGTCGAATCCCATGGTCGACGCGCGGCTGCCGTCCGGGGAGCGGGTCAACGTGATCATTCCGCCGCTCGCGCTGACCGGCGCGACCCTCACCATCCGCCGCTTCCCCCGCGCGTACACCCTGCACGAGCTGATCGGCATGGGCACGCTGGACGAGCAGATGCTGCTCCTGCTGTCCGCGCTGGTGCGGGCGAAGTGCAATGTGGTCGTCTCCGGACCCACCGGTTCCGGAAAGACCACGCTGCTCAACGCCCTCTCCGGGCTGATCCCGGACGGCGAGCGCATCATCACCGTCGAGGACGCCGCCGAACTCCAGCTCCAGCAGACGCATGTCATCCGGCTGGAGTCCCGGCCGCCGAACGTCGAAGGCAAGGGCCGGATCACCATCCGCGATCTGGTCCGCAACTCGCTGCGGATGCGCCCGGACCGGATCATCGTCGGCGAGGTGCGCGGCGGTGAGACGCTGGACATGCTCCAGGCCATGTCCACCGGTCACGACGGCTCGCTCGCCACCGTCCACGCCAACAGCGCCGAGGACGCGCTGATGCGGCTCCAGACCCTCGCCTCGATGTCGGAGGTGGCCATTCCGTACGAGGCGCTGCGCGACCAGATCAACAGCGCCGTGGACTGTATCGTCCAGCTGGTCCGGCACGCCGACGGATCGCGGCGGATCAGCGAGATCGCACTGCTCGACAGCCATGGCCATGAGGAGTACCGCATCGCCACCGTCTGCCGGTTCGACGCCGAGCCGATGGCGGCGGACCGGGTGGTGCACGGCCGGTTCGGCTACTTCCCGCTGCCCGAGCGGATCGCCGGGCGGCTGCGGATGGCGAACGAGCCGGTGCCGCCCGCGTTCGGGGTGGCCGCCTTCCCGGCCCAGCTCGCCACCCGCGGCGCGGTGTTCGACCGGTCCGGGTACGACCCGAGGGAACGGAGGTAGCCGGGCATGGACCGTCTGGCGACGGTGGCGCTCGGCGCGACGCTGGTGTGCGGCGCGCTGGGGATCGCGGGGGCGCACGCGTACACCCGGGGCAAGGAGCAGCAGCGGGCCCTGATCGACCGGCTGTCGGACTCCGGCCCGCAGGTGGTGTCCGGCCGTGCACGCCGCTTCACCGGACTCGACCGGCGGCTGCGTACGACCGCGGCGGGCAACAGGCTGGCGCTGCGGCTCGCGGCGACCGGCCTGGAGCTGACGCCCGGGGAGTTCGTGATGTACACGGCCGCGGCGGCGGCCGGGCTGTGGGTGGTGGCGGCGTCACTGCTCGCGGCGTTCTTCGGACCGATCGCCGCGGTGATCGCCGTCTGGGCCGCCTTCGCCTACCTCAACTGGCAGCGTCAGAAGCGCATCGAACGCTTCATCAACCAACTGCCGGAACTCTCCCGGATCCTGGCCAACGCCACCCAGGCCGGGCTGGCGCTGCGCACCGCGCTGGCGATGGCGGCGGACGAGATGGAGGCCCCGGCCGGAGAGGAACTCGCCAAGGTCGACGCCAAACTGGCCGTCGGCCACTCGATCGACGACGCGCTGGAGGAGCTGGCGCAGCGGCTGCCCTCCCGGGAGCTGGTGGTTCTGGTCACCACACTGGTGCTGTCCAACCGGGCGGGCGGTGCGGTGGTCACCTCGCTGCGCAACCTCACCCAGACGCTGGAGGAGCGCAAGGAGACGCGGCGTGAGGTCCGCACCCAGCTCTCCCAGGTGACCGTCACCGCCTATGTCGTCCCGCTGATGGGCATCGGGACGCTGCTGCTGATGAACAGGATCTCGGCGGGTTCGCTGGACCGGATGACCTCGTCCTTCTGGGGCCAGGCCGCGGTGGTCGTGGCCTTCGTCCTCTACGGGATCGGCTTCTTCCTCATCCGTCGTATGTCGAAGATCGACGTCTGAGGGTCCGGCGTCCAGGGCCGGAGGGCCGGAAGGGAAGAAGGGCGGACGATGGCAATCGCACTGCTGCTCGCGCTGGCGGCGGGGCTCTCGGTGGCGGGCGTCGCCTATGGCGTCGCGCTGTACCGCAGCGAGGCGAAACTGCCCGCGGACCTGGCGGTGGCGCTGGAGGTCGGCGCGACACGCACCACGGTCGTCGGCTCGGCCGTCGACCGGCTGGGCATGCGCTACGCCCCGCTGGTGCTGCGGCTGATGGGCGAGAAGCGGGTGGCACGGGTGCGCCGCCGGATCGATCTGGCGGGCAATCCGGGCGGGTTGACGGTCGACCGCTACGCCGCCCGGCGGGCGGTCTACGGCGGGCTCGGGTTCGGCGGCGCGCTGGTGATGCTGATGAAGGGGCAGGTCCTGCTGGCACTGCTGCTGGTGGCGTTCGGTCTGTTCTGGATCGAGGTGGGCATCTGGGCGGCGGTCCGCGAGCGCAGGGACGCGATCGAGCGGACACTGCCGGACTTCCTGGACGTCCTGGCGGTCGTGGTGAGCGCCGGGCTGAGCTTCCGTCAGGCGCTGGACCGGGTGGCGGAGAAGTACGAGGGCCCGTGGGCGGATGAACTCCGCATCACACTTCGGCAAATGGACATGGGGGTGAGCCGCCGTCAGGCATTTGAGGAACTGCGCAAACGCAATGACTCGGAGCAGGTCGCACAGTTCGTCACGGCCCTTCAGCAGGGGGAGGAACTGGGCGCTCCGATCGTCGAGACGCTGATCGCCATCGCGAACGACATGCGCCGTACGGACGCCCAGAACGCCCGCCGCCGCGCGGCCCGCGCGGTGCCGAAGGCGACCATGGTCATCACCACCTTTATGGTGCCGGGGACGATGGTGCTGCTCGTGGCCGGGTTCTTCATCGGCTCCGGTACGGATTTCGGATCGGTCACCGGGGACTGACCTGCCAATTGCCGCAATGCCCTTCGCGGTTGCAACGGGGTGTGGGACAGTCGTCGGGTGACGGCTCCCCGGGCCGGGAGGGGGTGAGACGGATGAGCCGTGGCAGCCGCGGCGCGAGGACGCGATTCGAACGCGGGGCATCGGGAAGGCAACGGAGCGTGAGGCACTGTTCTCCGGCCGGTGTTTCGGCGTACTTTGCTCCTGTCGCGAGCGACGCCACGGGGGTTGTGCCGCCGGACCAGAGTGGGACGGCAACCCATGGAGGGGAACACGATGGGGAAGCGTGCTGTGGGGAACGACCGGGGGCAGACCTCGATCGAATACCTGGGAATCATCGCCGTGGTGGTGGCCATCGTCCTGGTCCTGTCGACCACGGACTTCGGCAGTGTGATCGCGAATGCGATCTCCGACAAGATCGCTCAGGTCGTCGGCATCTGACCGGCCCCATGACCGCCCGCAGAGACCTCAGAAGCGACGCCGGGCAGGCATTCCCCATTTACCTCACCGCCGTCGCGGGGCTGCTCTTCCTGGCGCTCGCCCTCTTCGCCGTGGGCCAGGCGGGTGCGACGCGCAACGGCGGACAGACCGCCGCCGACGCCGCGGCGCTCGCCGCGGGCCAGGACTACCGCACCCAGTTGCGCAAGGCCTTCCTGAAGGCGATCGCGGACGGCAGCGCCTGGGACGACCTCCTGAACGGCCGGGGGCTAGGCGTAGGGGACGCCTGTGAGCAGGCCGGGTGGTTCGCGGGGAAGAACGACGCGGACGTGACCGGCTGCGTCCCCGGCTATCTGCCCACCTCCTTCACGGTCACGGTCAGGACGCGCGAGCCCGTGGGCGACACCGTCATCCCCGGCACCGAGAGCCAGTACGCCAAGGCCAGGGCCAAGGCGGTGGTCACCCCGCGCTGCACCGCCTCGCCGACGCCCACCCCCGATCCCACGACCGAGCCGCCCGACGATGACGACGAGGGCGATGAGCACGGTGAGGACCCCGAGGACGACAAGCCCGTCGCCGATCTCCGGTGCGAGGGCGAGGATCTGACGATCGATCCGGCGCATCCGGACCTCTTCCCCGACGCCAAAGAACTCTTCTCCGTGCACCTGGCCGATTGACGAGCAGACCCACGCGTACCCGAGTAGCCGAGTGAAGGACAGCGAGCGATGAGCATGCGGCATACGACGAAGGCCCGGAGGGGGGCTGCCGCGGCGGTGCTCGTCGCGGGCTTGGCCCTCGCCGTGGCCGGATGCGGAAGCGGTGACGACGGCGACGGGAAGAAGCCCGACGACGGCTCCCAGAAGTCCACCGCGGCCAAGGACGACGGGCGCGACGAGCAGGAGCCCGCGGCGGAATCCTCGAAGTCCATCGGTGAGATGAAGGGGCCGAAGGACATCGTCATCACCCTGCACTCCGCGGTGCGCGACGGCGGGGGCTTCGTCACGGTGAGCGGTACGGTGACCAACCACGGCGACATGCTGTTCACCCCCGTCGACTGGCGCTCGCCCGAAGCGGAGCTCGCCACCTCCCGCTCCTCCCTCTCCGGCGCCTCCCTGGTCGACGAGGCGGGCAAGAAGCGCTACTTGGTGCTCCGGGACACCGACGGCCAGTGTCTGTGCACCACCGGACTCTCCGGAATCAAGCCCAATGAGAGCCGCCCGGTGTTCGCCCAGTTCCCCGCCCCGCCCAAGGACGTCAAGGAAGTCGACTTCCAGATCCCCACGATGCCGTCCGTCAGCGTCGAGCTCTCCGGGTGAGCCCCGCCATGACGACCCGTCCGCCCCGGCCCGCCGCCGCGCGCTACGGCCCCGTCCTCGCCGTGCTGGCCTGTGCCGCGCTCTGGGTGACCGCCGTACCCGTCCCCGAGGCCCGGGCCGACACCGGCCCCGGCGCGCCCGCGGACACCACACCGCCGGTCAGGGTCGACGCCAAGGACCCCGATCTGCGGATGCCGGAGGGGGCCAAGCTGGCGCCCGGACGGGTCCTGGACATCAAGTCGGTGGTGGAGACGGACAACGGTGACGAGCGGCGCGAGGACACCAACGCCAAGGTGAAGTTCGCCCTCCAGGCCGAGGTGCTCTTCGGCAAGGACAGCGCCAAGCTGAGCGGTGCGGCCACCTCCCGGATCAGGGAGATCGCCGGGGAGGCCGAGAAACAGAAGGCGAAGACCGTCCGGGTCTTCGGCTTCACCGACAACCTGGGCTCCTCGGCCCATGGCGACGCGCTGTCGAAGAAGCGGGCCAACGCGGTGCAGCGCAAGCTCTCCGACTCCCTCGACGCCTCCGTCAGCTACGAGATCCGCGGCTACGGCGAGCAGTATCCGATCGCCGACAACTCCACCGAGGAGGGCCGCCGGAAGAACCGCCGGGTCGAGGTGAGCTTCCCCCGTACGGGCTGACCGGCCACCGGGCCGCCGACCGCCCCCGGCCGCGGGGCCCGCCGGTAGCGCATGATGGGGGCGTCCAGCACCGCCCGCGGGCGTCCGCCGCCGCCCGTACGCGGTCCGTCAGGAGCCTTGCGGGGAGTCCGCCCTGAGCACCGTCGTCACCGCATGCCTCGCCGCCGTCCTGCTGCTGGGAGTGCTGGCGTTCGCCGTGGTACGGCCCCGGGGGTGGCCCGAGGCCGTCGCCGCCGTGCCCGCCGCCGCCCTGGTGGTGGCCGTCGGGGCGGTCTCGCCGTCGCGGGCGTGGGCGGAGACCCGCGATCTGCTGCCCGTCGTCGGCTTCCTGGCGGCCGTGCTGCTGCTGGCCCAGCTCTGCGCGGACGAGGGGCTGTTCGACGCGGCGGGCCAGGCGGTGGCCCGGGCCTGCGCGGGACGGACCGACCGGCTGCTGGGCGGGGTGTTCGCGGTCGCGGCCGTGGTCACCGCGGTGCTCAGCCTGGACGCCACCGTGGTGCTGCTGACCCCGGTGGTGTTCGCCACGGCGACCCGGCTCGGCGCCCGGTCCCGGCCGCATGTGTACGCCTGCACCCATCTGGCGAACTCCGCGTCCCTGCTGCTGCCGGTCTCCAACCTCACCAATCTGCTGGCCCTGGAGGCCAGCGGGCTGTCGTTCACCCGGTTCGCGGTGCTGATGGCGCCCGCCTGGCTGCTGACCATCGCCATCGAATACCTCGTCTTCCGCCGGTTCTTCGCCGCCGACCTGGCCGCCGGGACCTCGCGTCCACCGCCGGAGTCCTGGCCGCGGGTGCCGCGGTTCGCCCTGACCGTGCTGCTGCTGACCCTGGCCGGGTTCGTCGGCACGTCCCTCGTCGGCCTCGATCCGGCGTGGGCGGCCTGGGCGGGCGCGCTCGTCCTGGCCGTCCGGGCGCTGCGGCGGCGTACGGCCACGGTGCGGGGGGTGATCGGTGCGGCGGGGCCGCTGTTCTGCCTCTTCGTCCTCGCGCTCGGGGTGGTGGTGCAGGCCGTGCTGGCGGGCGGTCTCGAGGAGTGGCTGGCCCGGCTGCTGCCCGGCGGTACGGGGCTGCCCGCGCTGCTCGCCGTCGCCGCGGTCGCGGCCGTACTGGCCAACCTGATCAACAACCTGCCCGCGGTACTGGCGCTGCTGCCGATCGCCGCCGAGAGCGGGCCGGGACCGGTGCTCGCCGTGCTGATCGGGGTGAACCTGGGCCCCAACCTGACCTATGTCGGTTCCTTGGCCACGCTGTTGTGGCGGCGTATCGTCCGCCACCACGACGCGGACGCCGACTCGGGCCTGGGCGAGTTCACCCGTCTCGGGCTGCTCACCGTGCCCGCCACGGTGGTTGCCGCGACCGTGGCCCTGTGGGCGATGCTGACGACCACCGGAGGCTGAACGAGCCGTGATCGCGCTGATCTGGATCACCGAGGGGACCTGGCGGTCCACCGTGGACGCCGCCCGCGCCCAGCTGCCCCCGGGCGGCGCCGCCGGGGAGCCCGAGATCCGGCTGCTGTACGTCACCGACGACCAGATCGCGGGCGCCGCCCACGCCGCCTTCGCCGGGCTGCTCGGCCGTGGCCACCCCGAGCGCGACCCCGGCGACCGGATGGAGGAGCTGGGCCGGACCGCGGCGGCCGAACTGCTGGAGGCCGCGGCCGTCCGGCTGGGCCGCCCCGCCGTCCGGCTGCACCGCCACGGCCGGGTCGAACAGGAGGTGGTCCATGCGGCCGACGGCGCCGACCTGCTGATCTGCGCCCGGGACGGGGACCGCGACCGCCTGGGGCCGCACAGTCTGGGGCATGCCACGCGCTTCGTGGTCGACCACGCGCCCTGCGCCGTTCTGCTGGTGTGGCCCGCCCCGGCGCCCGGTCTGGACTCGCTGCCGCCGCACCCGGGCTGACGCGCGCCCGCGCCAACGAGCGGAACCGCCGGTCGGTGAGGACCGGTCGGTGAGGACCGTTCAGTGGGACCGGTCGGTCAGGACTCGATCCAGTTGTGGGCCTGGGCCAGTTCGACGATCCGCCGACGGACCTGCTTGATCTGGTCGGCGGTCAGGCTGCCGCCCACCTCGACCAGGGCCTCGGTCAGCTCACTGCGGAACTCGGCGGCCGAGAGCACATCGCACATGGTGTCGTCACCGGTGTCCGGGCCCGGCGCCCGCACCACGGACGGTCCGGCGGCGCGCTCGACGATGCGGACCTCGGACGCCTTGGGACCCTTGTCCCCGTACTCCGGGACGAACTGCACCTTGGATCCGGGCTGGAACAGGTGCTTCTCGTCCAGGAGGTCATTGGCGTGCATGAAGACGTCCTCACCGCCGTCGTCCGGCGCGATGAAGCCGTAGCCGCGAAACTCGTCGAACCGCAGAATCTTGCCCGTCGTCGTCAACGTGCTACCCCTACCCCTGTACCTCTACCTCGTCGCCCTCGATCTTGGTCGAGGGATGTGTCCCCACCATGACACGAGCGCTCAGCGTAGCGAAGGCGGGTGGGCCGGAGAAGGGCCGGGCAGCACCGTGACCCGCGCCCCCGGGCGCAGTCCCCAGCGCTCCATCGCACCCGCCTCGGCCTCCAGGACATGGCGGGCGCGCAGCCGGGGCCGCCCCAGTCGGCCGGGGCGCAGGGTGTGCACGGCCAGCACGGTCAGCCGCCGGTCGAGATAGGCGATGTCGAGGGCGAACCGCATCCGGAAGGAGTGCACCCCGCTCGCCGGGGTGAGCAGGATCGCGCCGGTCAGCCCGTCGCGGCCGAGCAGCCCACGGGAGCGGGCCCGCCAGGAGGCGGCGATCAGCAGCGGGACGCCGTCGGCGCCCCCGGCCACCCGCAGGGTCCCGGTGCCGTCCCGCAGTGCGTCCGCCCCTTGCGGTCCGTGCCCCATACCGCGCCCCTTTCCGCCCCTGCCGTGCAGTGTTCCACCCGAGGTGCGCTTCCGTAGGCTCGGGCCGTGCATCCGCTGCTGACCGCCCTCGCCGCCGTGTACGGCGCGGCCGCCGGGGCGCTGGTGCCCCGTCCCCTCTACCGGCTCGCCGTCGAACCCGACGAGCCCTGGCGCTCGGTATGCCCGCGCGGGCACACCCTCATGGGTCCGGGCCGCGGCTGGCTCGGCCCCGCCCGGTGTCCGGACTGTGGCGGCGCGTGGGGCGGCCGGCGTGGTACGGCGGCCGCGGTGGTCCTCACCGCGGCCGTGTGCGCGGCGCTCACTGCGGCGGTCGGCGCCCGGCCGGAGCTGGCGGTGTGGCTGCTGCTCGCCCCGCTGGGGGTGCTGCTGGCCGGAGTGGATCTGGCGGTGCACCGGCTGCCGGACGTGCTCACCCTGCCGATGGCGGCGGGGGCCGCGGCGCTGCTCGGCGCGGCGGCACTGCTGCCGCACAGCGCCGGGTCCTGGCCGCGGGCGCTGCTGGGCGGGGCGGTGCTGGGCGGGGCGTATCTGGTGCTGTTCCTGATCAGCCCGAGCGGGATGGGGTTCGGCGACGTCAAGCTGGCGCTGACGCTGGGGATCGCACTCGGCTGGTACGGCTGGGACGTGCTGCTGGTCGGTGCCCTCGCCGGGCTGCTGCTGGGCTCGCTCGCCGCCGCGGCCCTGGTGATGACGCGGCGGGCGCGGCGCGGGACGGCCATGGCGTTCGGCCCCTGCATGATCCTGGGGGCGTGCGCCGGGGTGGTACTGGGGGCCCTGGGGGCCGGATGACATCCGCGCCGCGCTGATTGTCACCCCCGTCGATGCATGGACATCCCCTCACGAAGGGTTATGGTGGAAGCCCCCCCCTCGGGCCGGTCCGTACTCCCCCCCACGGACCGGCCCGCTCTATTGCGGGGCCTCCGGGGTCCGGCGGGCGGTTGTCCGCCCCACCGAACCGACAGAGATGATCACCGAGCGTTACGAATCGCTGCGGGCCGCCCAGATGTTCACGCCCTCGGTGGTCTGTGCGAGGGAATCGATTTCGGCCAGCTCCTCCGTGGTGAGGGCGGGCCCCTCCAGCGCGGCGACATTCGCCTCCAACTGCCGCACACTGGACGCCCCGCCGAGCGCCGAGGTCATCCGCGGATCCCTCAGCACCCAGGTGAGGGCGAGCTGGGCCAGTGTCTGGCCGCGCCGCCGGGCGATCGCGTCCAGTCCGCGCAGCCGCCGCACGGTGTCCTCGGTGAGCAGCGCCGGATCGAGCGACTTGCCCTGGGCGGCACGCGACCCCTCGGGGACGCCCGCCAGGTACTTGTCGGTCAGCAGCCCCTGGGCGAGCGGTGCGAAGCAGATGCAGCCCATGCCCTCGTCCTCGAGGGTGTCCAGCAGCCCGTCGTCCTCGGTCCAGCGGTTGATCATCGAGTACGAGGGCTGGTGGATCAGGGCGGGCACCCCCAGCTCGCGCAGGATCCGGGCCGCCTCGCGGGTGCGGGCGGCACTGTAGGAGGAGACGCCCGCGTACAGCGCCTTGCCCTGCTGGACGGCGCTGGCCAGGGCGCCCATCGTCTCTTCGAGCGGGGTGTGCGCGTCGAAGCGGTGGGAGTAGAAGATGTCGACGTAGTCGACGCCCATCCGGCGCAGCGAGGCGTCGAGGGAGGACAGCAGGTACTTACGGGAGCCCCATTCGCCGTACGGGCCGGGCTGCATCCGGTATCCGGCCTTGGTGGAGAGGATCAGCTCATCGCGGTACGGGCGGAAGTCGCGGGCGAAGATCTCACCGAAGTTCACCTCCGCGGACCCGGCGGGCGGACCGTAGTTGTTGGCCAGGTCGAAGTGGGTCACCCCGAGGTCGAAGGCGCGGCGCAGGATGGCGCGCTGGGTCTCGCGCGGGGTGTCGTCGCCGAAGTTGTGCCACAGGCCGAGCGAGAGGGCGGGCAGCAGCAGACCGCTGCGGCCGGTGCGCCGGTAGCTCATGGCGTCATAGCGGCTCTCGGCGGCGCGATACGGGGCGTGGATGTCGTTCACAGGGCGTCGTCCCAGGTCCGGGGGTGGGAACAGGTGACCCTATACCGCTTGTCCGGGGCGCGCGGCGGCCGGGAGAGGCGAGTCCGTGCGCTGCCTTACCCTCCCGGTCACCGCGCGCCCGGGTTAGCCAGCCCCGCCGCCCCGCAGTAGTGTGTCGGCCTTGGGGCGGACTGCCATGGCGAGCCATGCGAGGCACTGAGGGGCTGGAAGACGTGAAGTTGCGCGACCTGGTGTACGGGCTCTACGCACGCCGGGTGGAAGGCCGCCTCGACCATGACCAGGTGCCCAAGCACATCGGCGTCATCCTCGACGGCAACCGCCGCTGGGCCCGCGCGGCGGGCGGTACCACCGAGCAGGGCCACAAGGCCGGTGCCAGCAAGATCCAGGAGCTGCTCGGCTGGTGCAACGAGACGGACGTGGAAGTCGTCACGCTCTGGATGCTCTCCACCGACAATCTGGACCGCCCCGAGGCGGAACTGGTACCCCTGCTCGCCATCATCGAGGACGCGGTGCGCGACCTCGCGGCCGACGGCCGCTGGCGGGTGCACCACGTGGGCAACCGCGATCTGCTCCCCTCCCGCACCCAGACGGTGCTGAAGGAGGCCGAGCAGGCCACCGAGCACATCGACGGAATACTGGTCAACGTCGCCATCGGCTACGGCGGTCGGCAGGAGATCGCCGACGCGGTGCGCTCGCTGCTGCTGGACCACGCCAGCCGGGGCACCAGCTTCGAGGAGCTCGCCGAGGTCGTCGACATCGACCTCATCTCCGAACATCTGTACACCCGCGGTCAGCCCGACCCGGACCTCGTCATCCGCACCAGCGGCGAGCAGCGCCTCTCCGGCTTCATGCTCTGGCAGAGCGCTCATTCGGAGTATTACTTCTGCGAGGTTTTCTGGCCCGCCTTCCGCAAGGTGGACTTCCTCCGGGCGCTGCGCGACTACGCGGCCCGGCACCGCAGGTACGGCGGCTAGTCCCCTTCACCGTCAGCACAGTTCACCGGCCGGGGCCGGACGCCGCAGGGTGTCCGGCCCCGGCCGTCGTGTGACGCTCCGGTTCCACAACGTTCATATACGTGCCGTCATATGCCGTTGCATGGCTCCGCACGTTCGAGGGAATATCCCTTGCAGGTCGACGCCCCGTCCCGGCGGACAGCGGGGACTGGGCATCGTCGGATTGCCAGCGGACGGCATCGGGCCGTTCGCCCGGGAGGCCCTTTGCACACGGACGACTGTGCGGATCGTGCGTATGACGCGGAGGGCCGGCGCACGGCCTTCCGTGGAGGGCTGAGCCCGGTCCGTCCCCCGTCTGTGACGGGGAGACCCCACTCCCGCGACGCCGTCGCACCCCGACCTCTCCCGAGGGGGTTCGTCCACCCGTGGTGACAAGCGCAAAACGCCGCGAGCTTGACCGGCGCACCTACGTCCTCGACACCAGCGTCCTGCTGGCCGATCCAGGCGCCATGGCCCGCTTCGAGGAGCACGAAGTCGTGCTGCCCGTTGTCGTGGTCACGGAGCTGGAGGCCAAGCGGCACCATCCGGAGCTGGGGTATTTCGCCCGGCAGGCACTGCGCCTGCTGGACGAGTACCGCATCCGGTACGGCCGCCTGGACGCTCCGATCCCGATCGGCGAACTGGGCGGCACCCTGCGTGTCGAGCTCAACCACTCCGACCCCGGTGTCCTGCCGGCCGCCTTCTTGAACCATGGCGGCCGGGTGGGGGACAACGACTCGCGGATCCTCGCGGTCGCCAGAAACCTCCAGGCCGAGGGGTATGACGTCACCGTCGTCTCCAAGGACCTCCCACTGCGCATCAAGGCGTCCTCGGTGGGCCTGCTCGCCGAGGAGTACCGCGCGGAGCTGGCGATCACCGACTCCGGCTGGACGGGGATGGCGGAGCTCGCCGTCTCCGCCGAGCAGGTGGACGACCTGTTCGCCACGGAGACCGCGTATATCCGCGAGGCCGCCGAACTGCCCGTGCACACCGGGCTGGTCCTCCAGTCCGAGCGCGGCAAGGCGCTGGGCCGGGTCACCCCGGACGGGCAGGTACGGCTGGTCCGCGGTGACCGCGAGGCGTTCGGCATCCACGGCCGCAGCGCCGAGCAGCGCATCGCGCTGGACCTGCTGCTCGATCCGGAGGTCGGCATCCTCTCCATGGGAGGCCGGGCAGGTACGGGCAAGTCGGCGCTGGCGCTGTGCGCGGGTCTGGAGGCGGTCCTGGAGCGCCGGCAGCATCGCAAGGTGATGATCTTCCGTCCGCTGTACGCGGTGGGCGGGCAGGAGTTGGGCTATCTGCCCGGCAGCGAGGCGGAGAAGATGAGCCCCTGGGCTCAGGCGGTCTTCGACACGCTGTCCGCGGTGACCAGTGCCGAGGTGATCGAGGAGATCGTCGGGCGCGGGATGCTGGAGGTGCTGCCGCTCACCCATATCCGCGGGCGTTCGCTCCATGACGCCTTCGTGATCGTCGATGAGGCGCAGTCCCTCGAACGGAACGTCCTGCTGACCGTTTTGTCCCGCATCGGGGCCAACTCCCGGGTCGTTCTCACCCATGATGTGGCACAGCGGGACAATCTCCGCGTCGGGCGGTACGACGGTGTGGTGGCGGTGGTCGAAAAGCTCAAGGGCCACCCGCTGTTCGCGCATGTCACCCTCACCCGCTCCGAGCGGTCGCCGATCGCGGCACTCGTGACCGAAATGCTGGAGGACGGCCACATCTGAGTCGATAGCGGCCGGTTGGGACCGGCAGGGGCGACAGGACGCCGCGCGCAATGGCCAAGAAGCCTAGCCGCGCGGCGTCTTGCTGCGCGGGGATTTCCAGAAATCCCTGGGCGTAAACGAGGTGTGAGCTTTCACACCCAGCGGGGAATTGCCTCCGGGCATCCGCGTCCGGCAGTGTGTGGGTCCTGTCAGGCCCCGCATACGGCACTCAGGTACCCCCAGCGGTACCGAACCACAGCAGCACCAGAACTGAAGAGCGTTCGCCGTATGCCGCCCGAGCACCTCCGGATCCTCCCGCGGGAGGATCCACCGGGCCCGTGCCTCCCGTGACCAGCCGACCCCGCCGAGCACCACCAGGGGGCGGAACAAGGGGAAGCCAGCGCCAGGGGCACGATTGGCGCCCGCGAGGTCACCTAAGCGGGCGATGCTGGAAGGAAACCGAGTGAGCCGGATTTCGGTCCGGGGATTCGCAGTGGCCTCGGCCACCGCGGTCACCACTGTGGGCGCCGTTGTCGGTGTCGCCGCGGGTGGCGAGCAGCAGCAGGGCTCGTCCGACCCGATCGAGGCGACCGCCGCTGACGCGACGCTCCTCGCGGACATACCCGCCGGCCAGCAGGCCGTGGCCCAGGGCGCGTCCCTGGCGCAGCAGGCTGACGTGCAGTCCACCGCCGCCGACGCGGAGGCGAAGAAGTCCGCCGAGGAAGCCGCCCGCAAGCAGGCGGCCAAGGACGCGAAGGTCAAGAAGGCCGCCGCGGACAAGGCAGCCGCCGAGAAGCTGGCCAAGGAGCGCGAGGAGAAGAAGCAGGACGTCGCGAGCCGTTCGGCGGCGCGTGACGCCGGCGACATCCCCAAGCAGGCCTCGTACACCATCGCCGAGACCAAGGCGATCGCTCGCCAGATGATCCCCGGCGAGCAGTTCCAGTGCTTCAGCAACATCGTGGACCACGAGAGCGGGTGGAACTACCAGGCCACCAACGCCTCGTCGGGTGCCTACGGTCTGGTCCAGGCGCTGCCGGGTTCCAAGATGTCCTCGGCCGGTGCCGACTGGCAGACCAACCCCGCGACCCAGATCAAGTGGGGTCTGAACTACATGAACGAGCGCTACGACAGCCCGTGTGGCGCCTGGTCGTTCTGGCAGGCCAACAGCTGGTACTGAGCGGAGTCGGCCGCATGGCCGACACCGACCATCACGCTTCGCGAAACCCCCGGCCGCACCCGGTCGGGGGTTTCGTCTGTCCTCAGCCGGTAACGTCTGCACGACGGCAGAGGCAAGACGGCAGAGGCAAGACGGGGGTAGGGAAAGACACATGTCCAGATTGCCAGAATGGGTGGGCAGGCTGGGGGCCGGACTGACCCGGCTCGCCACCCGCCTCGAAACCCAGCAGGCCGCCGCCTCCGGTGCCGACGAGGGTGGCGCGAGCGCCTCCGGTACCAGCGGTTCCGGTACGGGCGGCTCCGGGGGGTCCGGCACCTCCGCGAGCGCCGCCGCGTCGTCATCGTCCGGTACGAGCGGCTCCGGTACGGAGGAGGGCGGAACCGCCCCCGCGGAACAGGCCGTCAGCGTTCCCGCGCCGCCCGCCTACGCGCCCGCCGTCACCGCCAGACCCGATCCGGTGGCCACCGTGCCCTGGGGTATGCGGGTCGCCGCCGAGGCCGGATGGCGGCTGCTGGTGCTCGCCGGCACGGTCTGGGTGCTGATGCGGGTCATCAGCTCCATCCAACTGGTGGTGCTCTCCTTCACGGTGGCCCTGCTCATCACCGCGCTGCTGGAACCGACCGTCACCCGGTTCCGCAACCGTGGCGTCCCCCGAGGTCTGGCGACGGCCATCACCTTCATCGGTGGCTTCGTCGTCATGGGGCTTGTGGTCTGGTTCGTCGTCTGGCAGGTGATGGAGAACATCGACGAGGTCTCCAGCAAGCTCCAGGACGGTATCGACGATCTGCGCCGCTGGCTGCTGCACAGCCCGTTCCATGTGACCGAGGCTCAGATCAACCATGTCGCCAAGTCACTGCGCGAGGCGGTCGGCGCCAACACCGAGGAGATCACCTCGGCCGGTCTCGAGGGCGTGACGGTCGTCGTCGAGGTGCTGACCGGCATTCTGCTGACGATGTTCAGCACCCTGTTCCTGCTCTACGACGGACCGAAGATCTGGAACTGGACGCTCAAGCTGGTCCCGTCCGCCGCCCGTGAGGGCGTGGCGGGCGCGGGGCCCCGGGCCTGGGCCACCCTGACCGCCTATGTGCGCGGCACGGTGCTGGTGGCGCTGATCGACGCGATCTTCATCGGGGTCGGGCTGTTCTTCCTCGATGTGCCGATGGCGGTGCCACTCGCCGTCTTCATCTTCCTGTTCGCCTTCATCCCGCTGGTGGGTGCGGTGGTCTCCGGTGCGCTGGCGGTGGTGGTCGCGCTGGTGACCCAGGGCGTGTTCACCGGGGCGATGGTGCTGCTGGTGGTGCTGGCCGTACAGCAGATCGAGGGCCATGTCCTCCAGCCGTTCATCCTCGGCCGGGCGGTGCGGGTCCATCCGCTGGCCGTGGTGCTCTCGGTCGCGGGCGGTTCGCTGATCGGCGGGATCGGTGGCGCGGTGGTGGCCGTGCCGCTGGTGGCGGTGGCCAATACGGTCGTCGGCTATCTGCGCGCGTACAACAAGGAGAACGCCCTGCGTGCCGTGCCCGGACCACACGGTGCCACCGCCGTCCGGGTGGCGCCCACCGCGCCGCCCGGGGCCGCGCCGCCCGGGGAGGCCACCGGGGGCAAGGGCGAGGAGTAGGTCCGCTCGGCCCAGGACATACGAGGGGCGCCCCACCGCCGTGGCGGTGGGGCGCCCCTCGTCGTACGCGCTGCTCGGCTCAACCGTTCGCGGCGAGCGTGGCCTCGGCGTCCACGGTGGCGCCGACGGCCTGGAGCACAGAGGCGATCTTGACGGCCTCCTGGACCGTCTCGCGGTCCACGCCCGCCTTGCGGAGCACCTGCTCATGCGAGTCCAGGCACATACCGCAGCCGTTGATCGCCGATACGGCCAGCGACCACAGCTCGAAGTCGACCTTCTCCACACCCGGGTTGCCGATGACATTCATCCGCAGACCCGCGCGCAGGTTGTTGTACTCCGGGTCGGACAGCAGATGCCGGGTCCGGTAGAAGACGTTGTTCATCGCCATGATGGCGGCGGCCGACTTGGCCGCGGTGTACGCCTCCGGCGACAGGTTGGCCTTCGCCTCCGGCTCCAGCTCCGCCAGCACCCGCGGCGAACGCGAGGCGATCGCGCAGGCGAGCACGGTGCCCCACAGCTGCTGCTGGGGCAGCTCGGAGTTGCCGATCACCGAACCGAGGTTCAGCTTGAGGTCCTTGGCGTAGTCCGGAAGCGCGGCCTTCAGTGTGTCGAGTGCCATGGCCGGATCACTCGCCGGAGAGGAGCGCGACCGGGTCGAGGGTGTCCTCGCCCTTGCTCCAGTTGCACGGGCACAGTTCGTCGGTCTGGAGGGCGTCCAGCACCCGCAGGACCTCCTTGGGGTTCCGGCCCACGGAACCGGCCGTCACCATGGTGAACTGGATCTCGTTGTTCGGGTCCACGATGAAGACGGCGCGCTGCGCGAAGCCGTCCTCGCCCTCGATGCCGAGGTCGCGCATCAGCTCGTGCTTGGAGTCGGCCAGCATCGGGAAGGGCAGGTCACGCAGGTCGGCGTGGTCCTTGCGCCAGGCGTGGTGGACGAACTCGGAGTCGCCGGAGAAGCCGAGGATCTGCGCGTCACGGTCGGCGAACTCGTCGTTCAGCTTGCCGAAGGCGGCGATCTCGGTCGGGCACACGAAGGTGAAGTCCTTGGGCCATGCGAAGACGACCCGCCACTTGCCCTCGTAGGACTTGTGGTTGATCTGCTCGAACTCCTGACCGCTCTCCAGCGAGACACAGGCGGTCAGATCGTACTGGGGGAACTTGTCACCAACGGTGAGCACGCGCTCTCCTTGCAGCTTTCGGGTAGGAAGCCCTGTTGATCTGGGATTCCATGGGGTTGGACGGTTCCCACCCTGGCACAGCTAGCATTGATCAGTGAAATAGCTAGACTCGGTGATGTTGATCGGAGGTGGTTATCAGTGGCCGTACCTGTCACTCCTGGCAAGCCGAGACAGCCCAGCCTGTCCCAGCTCAGAGCCTTCGCCGCGGTCGCCGAGCAGCTGCACTTCCGGGATGCCGCGGCCGCCATCGGGATGAGCCAGCCCGCGCTGTCGGGTGCCGTCGCCGCCCTGGAGGAGTCGCTCGGGGTGCAGCTGCTGGAGCGTACGACGCGCAAGGTGCTGCTCAGTCCGGCGGGGGAGCGGCTGGCCGCCCGGGCCCGCACGGTGCTGGAGGCGGTCGGCGAGCTGATGGAGGAGGCGGAGGCAGCCCGCGCGCCGTTCACCGGGGTGCTGCGGCTCGGTGTGATCCCGACCGTGGCGCCGTATCTGCTGCCGACCGTGCTGCGGCTGGTGCACCAGCACTACCCCAGCCTCGATCTCCAGGTGTACGAGGAGCAGACCTCCTCGCTGCTGGACGGGCTGGCGCACGGACGGCTCGATCTGCTGCTGCTCGCGGTGCCGCTCGGCGCCCCCGGAGTGGTCGAGCTGCCGCTCTTCGACGAGGACTTCGTCCTGGTCATGCCGCAGGACCACTGGCTGGGCGGACGCGGTGACATCCCGCGCGAGGCGCTCAAGGAGCTGGATCTGCTGCTGCTTGACGAGGGCCACTGCCTGCGCGACCAGGCGCTGGACATCTGCCGGGAGGCGGGCCGGACCGAGGGCGCCCCGGTGACCACCAGCGCCGCCGGCCTCGCCACGCTGGTGCAGCTGGTCGCGGGCGGGCTCGGGGTGACCCTGCTGCCGCGTACCGCGCTACGGGTGGAGACCGGCCGCGGCGACCATCTGACCACCGGCTACTTCGCCGACCCGGCGCCGTCCCGGCGGATCGCCCTGGCCATGCGCGCGGGCGCCGCGCGGACGGAGGAGTTCGAAACGCTCGCCTCAGCTCTGCGCGACGCCCTGCGCCCGCTCCCGGTGCGCATCACCCCGTAATGCGCACCGGCCCCTGTGCGGCTCCCGTGGCTATTCGGTGCGCAGCCCCTCCGGGCGCATCATGCGCCACAGCGGCGGCAGGCTGACCAGGGTCACCAGGACGATGACGCCCGCGCCCACGCCGGTCATCAGGGACAGGCTCGTCCAGTCCACGGTCCAGGGCTCGTTGACCATCTTCAGCAGCATCGTGCCCAGAGCCAGTCCGCCCGCGATCGACAGTGCGAGGCCCAGGACCACGGGGACGGCGGTCTGCCACAGCACCGACCAGCTGAGCGTGGCGCGACGGGTGCCGAAGGCCACCAGGACGGACAGCAGCCGCCTGCGCTCGCGCAGTTGCTCCAGCATCGAGACGATCATGCTGGCGCCGATGAGCAGCAGGGTCGCGGTGGCGCCGATGAACAGTGCCTTGCGGAGCGTCGCGAACTGGTTGGACTCCGAGGTGCTGGTCAGCGTGTAGACATCCATCGTCGGGGAGACCACCGCGCTGGTGTTGCGCGCGTACTCCTGCGCGTCCGGCACCTTCGGGTCGAGCCGCAGCATCGCCTGGGCGCTGGGATCGGTGAGCCGGGAGACATCGAAGGCCCCAGGGGTGGCCAGGACGCCGACGTTGTCCATGCCTCCCGGGTCGAGCTTCGTCTTCACCATCCTGGCCGAGCTCGGGACGGTCCACAGCCTCGGGTTCTTGGCCACCGGATCGCCGTCGTTGTCCAGCCGCAGATTGACCTGCGCACCGGGCTTGAGGAACGAGGGCTCATCCGGGCTGTAGAAGCTGGACTCGGCCACGAAGACATCGCCGTCGGAGCAGCGGCCGAGGTTGGCCATCTCGCGCAGGGTGGTGCAGTCGGCGACCGTGACCGCCTCTCGCGGGCTGTCCTCGGGCGCCTGCTTCTTCTTGGGGTGGCCCTCACCCACGTATCCCGTGGTACTGCCGAGCACCTGGCGCACGCCCTTGGTGGCGCGGTACTCGGCGAACGCGGCGTTGGCCTCGTCGCCGTTCTCGACCTGGAGGTTCGCGGCCATCTGGGCGCGCTGGGGGGACTCACCGGTGACCTTCGTCTGATGGTTCTGCACGGTGGCGAACAGCATCTGGATCGCGATGGCCCCGGCGACGGCGACGGTGATGCCGCTCACCGCCCGAGCCGCCGTCCCGCTGCTGAGCTGGAGCCGCCGGGTGGCCAGCTGCCAGGGCACCGGGCCCTTGCCGAATCGCTCGACCACGGCCTCGACCAGCCAGGGCAGCAGCGCCGTGGTGCCGATGAGCAGCAGCACCGCTCCGGCCGCCGCCTGGTACACCTTGACGTCGGTGCTGTTGCTGTTGACGCCGAAACCGCCCGCGAGCGGCACCAGCAGAGCCATGCCGAGCACCGGGAGCAGCAGCCGCCACCACAGCCTGCGCCGCCGGGGGGTGGCATGGCGCATGACGCCCAGCGGCTCGATGGCGATCCCGCGCAGCGCGACCAGCGTGACGAGCACGGCCGAGGCGGGCACGATGACCGCGATCAGCAGCGCCAGCGGCGCGGAGGGGCGGATGTCGGAAGCGAAGAAGCTGACGTCCCACAGGGTGACCGTGCTGACCAGCTCCCGTATCACCAGGAACAGCGCCCCGCCGGTGACCAGGCCCAGGAGCGAGCCGAAGAGCGATTCCCCGGCGGCGATCCGCCGGGTCATATGGCTGTCCGCACCCACCAGACGCAGCGCGGCCAGCCGTCGGTCGCGCCGCTCACCGCCGAAGCGCGCGGCGGTGGCGATGAAGATCATGACCGGCAGCAACAGCACCACACAGCCGACGATGACCAGCAGCAGCACCCCGGGATTCACCGGGCTGGACGAGCGCGGTTCGCCCCAGTGGTCGATGCGGTACCCCTGGCTGGGCTTGAACCTCGCGCGGTCGATCCCCGCGTAGTACCGCAGATCGGCCGGGCCGGACAGTCCGCTGTCGCCGATGGTGCCGATGACGCGGTAGGGCAGCCGCTGGCGGAGCAGGTCGTTGTCGGCGAGCAGGTTCTTCAGCGCGGGGGAGGCCCACATCTCACCGGGGGCCGGTATCCGGTCCACCCCCGGGGGCTTGGGCGGGCTGTTCCCGTCCGGCGCCAGCACCTTGCCGTCGATATCGTCCGAGTGGAACGTGGTGTTCGCGTCGCCGATCCGGAGGGTGTCCGACCCTGCCGGCACATCGTCGGTGAACGAGCGGGCCGCGTCCCGGCCCTGACGGAGGTCGTAGGCGGTGGGGACGGAGGAGGCGAGCAGCAGCACCACCACGCCGAGCCCCACCCCGACCGCCGTCATGATCGTTCTGGCCCAGCTCTCCCGGCCGCCGGTGACCGCGAAGCGGGCGCCCATGGTGAGATCGGCGGCCCAGCGGGCGACGGTGCCGCGCAGCGGTGGCTCCGACGGTTCGGTCACGGTCTCCCGGGCGGTCATCGGACGCCCGCCATGTCCCGCGCCTTGCCGTCGCGCACCACGACCTCGCGGTCGGAGTAGGCGGCGACCCGGGCCTCATGGGTGACCAGGACCACGGCGGCGCGGGTCTCCCGGGCCGCCTCGGTGAGCAGCTCCATCACCCGTTCCCCGTTCAGGGAGTCCAGCGCGCCGGTGGGCTCGTCGGCGAACAGCACCCGCGGGCTGGTGACCAGCGAGCGGGCGACGGCGACGCGCTGCCCCTGACCGCCGGAGACCTCACCGGGGCGCTTGTCGCGGACATCCGCGACCTCCAGCCGATCCATCCAGGACAGCGCCCGGGCCTCGGCCTCCTTGCGCTTCACACCGTTCAGCCGGAGCGGAAGCGCCACGTTCTCCACGCAGTTCAGCTCCGGGACGAGCTGGCCGAACTGGAAGACGAAGCCGAACTCGCCACGGCGCAGCCTGCTGCGCTCGGCGTCCGACATCGCGGACAGATCGCGCCCGCTGTAGTGGACCGAGCCCCCGTCCGGTTTGACGATCCCGGCCAGGCAGTGCAGCAGCGTGGACTTGCCGGAGCCGGAAGGGCCCATGACGGCGACGACCTCGCCGGGGTGGATGGAGAAGTGCGCGCCGTCGAGCGCGGGGGTGGGGCCGTACGCCTTGTGGAGGCCGTCGGCGATGAGGAGGGAGCCCGCGGGGGTCATGAACGTACCGCCTTGCTGAGTTGGCCGAGGCGGGCCGCGGTCAGCTCCAGCCAGCGCAGATCGGCCTCGAGATGGAACAGCGCGTGATCGCAGATCAGTTGGTCGCCGAGGTCGCCCGCACGCTTGCGCTGGGTCAGCTCGCGCATCAGCCGCAGATGCTCGGCGCGCTGGACGTCGAGCAGATCGCCCGCGTCGCGCCCGGTGAGCAGGGCGAGGACGACCTTGGTGTAGAGCACCGACTGGAGGTAGGGCTCGGGCTTCTCGGGCTGGGTGAGCCACTGCTCGACATCGGTGATGCCCGCGTCGGTGATGGCGTAGCGCTTGCGCTCGGGACCGCCGCCGTGCTCGATGCCGTCGACCTCGACGAGACCGTTCTTCAGCAGACGGGACATGGTCGAGTAGACCTGCCCGTAATGGAGCGGGCGGTCATGGCCGAATCGTTCGTCGAAGGCGCGCTTGAGGTCGTAGCCGTGGCGCGGGCCGGACTCCAGGAGCCCGAGCAGGGTGTGGCCAATGGACATGCCAGGAACTCTACACGATGGGTATACGCCGCGTGTATAGATACGGTGAATGGGACATCTGCGCAGGTCAGCGCGGTATGGAGGGTAAGGCTGCGGTGCAGTGGTCAGTCGGGCTCGCCGGGCGCCGTATCGCGCGCCGGACGGCCCCGGCGCGGGATCGGCCGCACCGTGCCCGGCAGTCGGCCGGCCTCCGAGAGCGCCTTGCGCAGCAGGAATTCGATCTGTGCGTTGGCGCTGCGCAGCTCGTCGTTGGCCCACCGGGCGAGGGCGTCGTGTACGGCCGGGTCGAGCCGCAGCAGCATCTGCTTGCGCTGCTGCCGCGGCCGGCGCGGCTGCCGTTCGGGCGGGCCCTCCGGCTCGGCGGGCTCCGCGGGGCGCTCGTACTCCGTCACTGGTAGAGGGTGCCGGTGTTGAGGACGGGCTGCGGCGAGCGGTCCCCGCACAGCACCACCATCAGATTGCTGACCATCGCCGCCTTGCGCTCCCCGTCCAGCTCCACGATCTCGTCCTCGGTGATCCGGGCGAGTGCCGCCTCGACCATGCCCACCGCGCCGTCCACGATCTGGCGGCGCGCGGCGACCACGGCGCCCGCCTGCTGCCGCTGGAGCATCGCGGAGGCGATCTCCGGAGCGTAGGCGAGGTGGGTGAAGCGCGACTCGACAATGCGCACACCGGCCGCCTCGACCCGGGCGTGCAGCTCTGCGGCCAGCTTCTCGGTGATCTCCTCGGCATTGCCGCGCAACGACAGACCGTCCTCGTCATGGGCGTCATAGGGGTACTCGATGGCGATATGGCGCACCGCGGCCTCGGTCTGGGTGGCGACGAACTCCAGGAAGTCGTCCACCTCGAACATGGCCTGCGCGGTGTCCTCGACCTTCCATACGACGACCGCGGCCAGCTCGATCGGATTGCCGTACGCGTCATTGACCTTGAGCACCGCGGTCTCGTGGTTGCGTACCCGGGTGGAGAGCTTCTCCCGGCTGGTGAGCGGGTTCACCCAGCGCAGACCGTCGGTGCGGATGGTGCCCCGGTAGCGGCCGAAGAGCTGGACGACCCGGGCCTCGCCCGGCGCGATGGTGTTCAGTCCGCACATCGCGATCACGGCGCCGAGGGCCACCAGGATCCCGGAGACGATCAGCGCGGTCGATCCGGCGCCCTTGTGCTCGGAGGCGACCGCCGCCCCGGCGAAGATCAGCCCGGCCCCGGCCGCCAGTCCGGCCAGACCGCCCAGCAGGGCGAGGCCACCGCTGACGTCATGGGCGGGCCGCTCCCGTATCCGGGGTTCGGCGAGGGGGGCTGTGGTGGTGGTGTCGGACATGGCGGTCCCCGTGTTCTCTCGAAGGCCCGGCGCTGTGATCCAGCCGCCGACGTCTAGCAAAGTGCTATCACATTAGCCTGAACGACAACCCTCCGCACCTCCCAGCCGTCAGTTCCCGTGAGGTAGGTGCTCTTTGTCACCCACCGAAAAAGCGAGATCGATGAGCATTTGCGGGTTGTTGCGGTGTTAGCTTCGTGAGCTGGGCTGGGGAGCTTACGGATCGGAACGGCAGGAGAGATGGGCAGAGCCGAAGAGCGGCGCGCGCGAGAGCAGGGCGCCCGCAAGGCCAAGAAGGCCGGAGGAAAGAAGGGGGGCATACGCCGCTTCTTCACCTGGAAGAAGATCCTCGCGTATGTGGTCACCCTCTGCGCACTGCTCGTCGGAGCGTTCTACGCGCTCTACCTGCTGGTGGACGTCCCTCCCGCCAACGCCCTGGCCAGGAAAGAAGCCAACATCTTCAAGTACAGTGACGGCACGATCATGGCCAAGGACGGCGAGGTCAACCGTGAGTCCGTACCGCTCAGCAAGATCCCCAAGGCGGTGCAGCACACCTTCGTCGCCGCCGAGAACAAGGACTTCTACACTGACTCCGGTGTCTCCTTCACCGGCACCGCCCGCGGCCTGATCAACACCGCGCTGGGCAGGGGCAAGCAGGGTGGTTCGACCATCACCCAGCAGTATGTGAAGAACTACTACCTCAGCCAGGAGCAGACCGTCACCCGCAAGGCCAAGGAGCTGGTGATCTCCCTCAAGGTGGATCAGCAGAAGTCCAAGGACTACATCCTGGCCGGGTACATCAACACCAGCTACTACGGCCGGAACGCGTACGGCATCCAGGCCGCCGCCCGCGCGTACTACAACAAGGACGCCGAGAAGCTCACCGTGGCGGAGGGCGCCTATCTCGCGGCGCTGCTCCAGGCGCCCAGCCAGTACGACCTGGCCACCGCGGGCCCCAACGGCAAGAAGATGGTCAAGGCTCGCTGGAACTACATCCTCGACAACATGGTCGAGAAGGACTGGTTGTCCAAGAGCGATCGCCAGGACATGCGGTTCAAGAAGCCCGTCGACCCGCGTCCGATCCCCGGGCTGGAGGGCCAGACCGGGTACTTCATCGACGCCGCCAAGAAGGAGCTCTTCAGGGCCGGTGTGGACGAGCGGGAGTTCGAGGCCGGCGGCTGGAGCATCACCCTCAACATCGACCGCGAGAAGCAGAAGTCGCTGGAGAAGGCGGTCCGCACTCAGCTGACCGACAAACTCGACCCCAGCAAGCGCAAGGTCGATAAGCACGCCCAGGTCGGCGCGGTCTCGGTGGACCCCAAGACCGGTGGTGTGGTGGCCATGTACGGCGGTGCGGGCGCCACCAAGCACTGGACCAACAACGCGACCCGTGAGGACTACCAGCCCGCCTCCACCTTCAAGCCGCTGATCCTCGCCTCCGCACTGGAGAACGACTCCACCACCCAGGACGGCACCCCGATCACCTCCGGCACCATCTACGACGGCACCAGCAGGCGGCCGGTCAAGGGCAGCGAAGTCGCCTTTGCCCCACCCAACGAGGACAACGAGTCCTACGGCCCGGTCAGCGTCCAGAAGGCGATGAACCACTCGGTCAACTCCGTCTACGCGCAGATGGCCGTGGACGTGGGCCTGTCCAAGGTCAAGAAGACCGCCGTGGACCTCGGGATGAACGGGAAGGCCGGAGGCTTCGGCGAGAACCCCTCGATGTCGCTGGGCGTGATGGGCGCCAGCCCGTACGACATGGCCGGGGTCTACGCGACCCTCGACAACCACGGCAAGAAGGTCACCCCGACCATCGTGAAGTCCGCCGAGAAGGGCGACGAGAGGGCTGAGCTGCCCGATCCGACCAACGGCCAAGCGATCAGCCGCAGCGCCGCCGACTCGGTGACCTCCGTCCTCACCGGTGTGGTCGCCGACGGCACCGGCCAGTCGGTGCGCCGTCAGGGAATGGACGTGGCGGGCAAGACCGGTACCTCGGACGACAACAAGTCGGCCTGGTTCACCGGTTACACCCCCGGTCTGGTCACCTCCGTCGGCATGTTCGGTGAGATTCCGGGCGGCAAGCAGACCACCCTCCGGGGCACCGGAGGCGGTGGCCGGGTCAACGGCTCCGGCTACCCGGCCTCGATCTGGGCGTCCTATATGGGCGCGGCGGTGGACGATACGAAGGACACCGAGTTCGACCTGGAAACCGACGAGGGCGCGGCCGTTCCGCCGACCACCTCGCCGTCCACGACGCCCGAGGAGACGGAGTCCCCGTCGACGTCCCCGGCGCCGAGCGATTCGGAGACCACCTCGCCGTCCCCGACGCCGTCCCAGACGACGCCGACCACGACGCCGTCCAGCCCGGAGACCACCCCGCCCGACGACGAGGAGACACCGCCCGATCCGACGGATCCGACCACGCCACCCGGCGAGGACGGGCCCGATCTGCGCCGGGATCCGTAACCGCCATCGGGCCCCGAGCCGTTCACCACGGCTCGGGGCCCGATCGCGTTACGGGAGGCGGCGGTTCAGCACGGCATGGCGAGCTCGAACCAGACCACCTTGCCTGGCCCCGGTCGCGCCCCAGCCGGTTGATCAGATTTCAGGGCAAGGGGAAATGACTTGATGCGACGCACGCTGCTGCGAGTTCTTGGGGAGCCGTCGCTGTGGATGCTGCGGTCTACCGAGGTCCGTTCGATGTATTGAGAAACCGCACGCGAAGATTCGCATCACCGAGATGGCGCTTGACGGGGGTTTCGACCCTTGGGCATCTATCTGGATCTGACCGCGCTTTCACTCTAGGCATCTCGACAGGGTGGGACTTGCCGAGATGGGCACGTCAGATACCCGACCGCTCAGCGATAGCGAGCGGCCCGGCGGCGTCGGGAGGGCTCAGTCACGTCGGGTATCACCCCAGCACCCGCCCCTGGAGTTTCGTACCAAGCCCGGATCTTGGCCGCGACCCGCTCCAAGCGCGTGTCGCTCGGACGTACGGTGAGGTAGAACAGGCCCTCGTAGGGGCGGCGGTCTTCGCCACCCCAACGGACGACGCCTTCAGTGTCGGCGATGATGTCGCGGATGATCAGCTGTTGGCTCACGGTGAAGCCGCCCCGCACGCCGGGCGGATAGAAGTCCGGTCGGATTACGACGGCGGTGCCGGACGCTTGGTTCGCCTCCGGGAGCCGACTGTCGCGGACCGCCGACGGCGCCACCCAGCCCTCGACTGGGTTTAGTTCGCCGTGCAGGCCGAGGGCGTCGACCTCGTAGTGGAAGCGGCGGATCACATGAACAAGGACGGTTTCAGGGTCTCCCATGCGCACGGTGACCTTCAGGCCGGTGCCCGCCACGGGACGGGTTGCGATGTCACCACCGTCGTCGGTGGCCTTCTCCATCTCCCAATGGTTGGCGGACGGCCGTCCGGTGAGCAGACGGCGACGCCGGGCTTCGACGCGGCGCAACGCCTCCTTCAGTCTGTCGGCCCTGAAATGCTGCGGCGCGGCGACAGCCGGGGTGGCGAGGAGACCGGTGAAGGCGAGGCTCGCGGTGGCGGTGACACCGGCAGCAGCGGTGAGAGCACGTCTGCGGGTTAAGTCCGTAGGGCTCAACAGGTCAGCCTTTCTTCTGTGTTGTCGTGCGCAGTTTGTGGTGGAGAAGGACGGAGACGAGGGCGCAGCCGAGTGCGAGTAGCAGTAGGGAAGCGATGGTCGGGTTGATGTAGCCGGGGATAATGACGGAGTAGTCACGGCCATCCGACGCTTCGCATACGAGCCGCAGTGGGATGAAGTCGCCTCTGCGGCCTACCAGGTGCGGTACGCCCTCGGGGCGCTGCCGCTCGCACTCCTCGGCCTGTTCCTGATCTTCGAGGAAGAGTACGTGGAGACACCCCCACAGATAGAGGGCGAGCGCCGCAGCTACCGTCGCCAGGGAAACGTCTCGCCATGCGGCGAACGGGGTGTAGCGCCGGTGGGCCTGTCGCGTGAACCGTGAGCATAGGTATATGGCGAGGCCCAGCAGGGTTGTCGTGCCAGTGAGCAAGATGGAGAACAGCGCCGCGAAGTTGTGCCCTTGCCAAGGGTCGGATGCGATCATGACCTGTCAGGACTCGCGAATGATGCGGTTGTACTTTTCGAAGATCGCGTAGAGCGGCATCCGTAGCCGCGCGTCGGCCTCTGCCTCGCCGCCGAAGCCCTGGTAGCGGCGGAGGATCTCGAAGGTCTCCGTGTCGCTGTAGTCGAGTGAGGGACGGTCGATCGGGGTCTCGTCATGGTCGCCCGCCTTTCCGTCGGCCGCCCAGATGTGCAGGTGCGGAACGGTGCTCAGATTGAACACGTTGTCCTGGTTGCACTTCTGCCACATCGCCCACCTGTCGCCTTCGGAGGCCGGGTCGAGGATCTCACCCTCCAGGAGCCCCGCACGGATTGAGTTGTTCCGCGACAGGATGCACGTGCGCCCCGAGACCTTGGCGATGCCGGTGCTGCTGTCGACCAGCCTGCTGACCCCTGGCAGGTCCTTTCCCCAGTCCGGGATGGTGCCGGTGTGGTACAGCACCACACCGGCGTCCTCCGCCACGTCCTTGTAGCTGTAGTGGCAGAACTCCCAGAAGGCCGACGTCTGGATGAGGGCCTTGCGCATGCGGTACCTGCGGGCCGCCGATGTGATGGCGGCGTCGTGGCTCATAATCGTTTCGAGGCACTGCTTCCGAGTGTAGACGTAGCCGATGCCGCCGGGCCTGTTGATCCCCTCCATGTAGTCGTCGGTTTCCTTCAGCAAGGCTGCCCAGTAGTCCAGGTCGAAGCCGATGTCGAGCTTCTGGGACGGCGCGGGGTAGAAGTTGTCCTGGCCAGTGTCGCGTCCGGAGGCGATGTTGTTGTCGATCTCGATCCGGCCGTCACCGGAGCCGACCACCTTGGTGACGACCTGGTCGAAGGCCCAGTTTTCCGGCATCGCGTAGCCGAGATTGCCGGAGAAGCCGGACGACATGTCGGACACGAAACTGGTGTCCGCGTAGCCTTCCTCGGAGATCCGGGAGCACGCATTGCGCGGGCCGTAGACCCCGATCTTGTAGGGGCTGCCCAGCTGGCCCATCTGCTTCTTGACGCTCCGGAAGTACGGCAGGATGTGCGAGGTGACCTCGTCGTTCACCGCGTCGTAGTCGACCGCGAAGTAAATGCGTGAGCCCGGCTTGAATCCGTGCTCCTCCGCCTTGAACGCGGCGTTCATACAGTCCGCGGCGCCCTGAGCCACGCTGTAGTAGTCGACCGAGCGCGCCCACGTCTGGTAGATCGGGAAACAGCGCAGCCCGTACTGCTTGATGGTCGCGAGCTCACCCGGCTGGATCTCCTTCTCCGGCAGGTCGGTGGTGGAGGGGTTGTACAGGTAGCGGCCGATGTACTTGTAGCCAGCGTCCTTCAGGGCACGCGCGCGGGCGGGAGTGATCTTTGTGACGCCGTCACACGCTTCGCCTTGGCGGGACTGGTCACCGTAAGAGACCAGTAGAGAAGACCAGGTCCGGAAATCAGCCTGCCCGTTGACGGCGAGCTTCATGAACTCCTGGAAGACCCTGACGCTGGTGGTCAGCGAAGAGGTGAACGAGGGCGAGAAGGATACCGGGCGCTTGTTGAGGACCATGGCAGCGGTAAAGAGCTGCACCCACACCCCGGAAGAGCCGGTGGATAGCGTGTGATTCTTCAGGCCGGACTGAGTGCCTGGGCCGAACACTCCGTTCGCGACCCCATCTGCCAAACCCAACTCGTACTGGATGGCAAGGATCATCGACTTGGCGACGTCACGGGAGTGGTGACCGTCGCAGGGAATGACGTAGAAGTCCTTTCGAAGGACGTATCGGCCGTTCAGCCATTGCTGAATCGAGCGAACGCTTTCTGAGCCGCCGTTGACGACAACATAGGCATCCATGTTAAACAGACCTTTGACCACCTTCGGCCATAAGGAACTGTTCGAGTAAGTGCCGTCTACGCCCATGTTCTGATTCAGCTTCACCACCGCGTCTTTGACGCGAGAGTTAAATATGCCGTCGATGTCACCACCATCATAGCCCTTACAGTAAAGAGCGGACTGGATGACCCGGCAGAAGTTCGCCGACGGAATGGTGGTCTCGTTGAGCTTCCCATATTTCTCCTGGAGCGCTGAAAGGGTCCCCGGGCCGAAGCTGTTGGACAGTACGGCGATGCCCATCTCGTACTGGAGTGCGCGGGTAAGCGCATACATGACCGCCCAGCCGGTTTGGCCATTCTCGTCCAACTTCGGAATGCCTAGGGCCGCACCATTTCCGTAGGTGGTATTGATGAATCTCTGGGCGCGGCGCACCATTTCATCAGCCATTGATTTCCTTTCATGTATGCACGAGATTCGAGAGTGGGTATGCGCTACCGAAGGTAATGTGGCTACAGTATCGTGCGCGATCGTCGGGCATTCCGTCATCTGATTCAGACTGCGCAGCCATGCCTCGTGGCTTTGCAGGAAATCCGACGGAGTATTTCGAGTGCAGGATAATGGAGGTGCGGGCGGAGAAAACTCAGTTTGTGAGGCTGGATACCCTGTCACGGTAGCCCCGCCGACACCTATCACGAGGTACCGAATGCGACGACGGCCGTCAAGGCATCTGTGAACAGAGCAAACGACTTCGCGTTGCCGTTGAGGCAGAGTCGCGGCTGCCGAGGAAAGCGAATTGCTCGCGCTGATGGCCCGCATACCGCCCCTGGATCCGTGGCTACCTACGTCGCGAAGCTCCTGGTACTCCTCACCGCCACCCAGAACCTAAGGCAGTCGTCGTGGTCCAGAAAAGGCCCTTGAGCACGGCACGGCCGTACCAGGCTGAGCAAGCATCACTAAGCGTAACTTAATTACTAAAGCCTGGAGAGGTCCGATATAATCTGTTTTTGTGCATGTGTAGCTTTTCTTGCTGAATGTCGACGTCGAAACTTGGCTATGTGATCAGCTTGATCGCGTAGCGCCATCCATGCGACCACCGCGTGATGGTTGGCAAGGTGATCGATGCCTTTGGGGGCGCCGATGAAGGGCTGCCTGAGGGTTGAGTTTGCGCCACTTGATACATAGTGAGTGTTGAAGGATGGATCACCCGCTCGCCAGTAAAAAGTCACTAACTGTATAGGTGTGTCGTTGGCCACAGTGAGGTGTGGCGCGCCGCTCTCGACTGGACGCTGTATCCGCGTGGAGCTGGAAGATGGAATTCCGCTCGAATGTCCAATCTTTGAGGACCCGGCCGTGCCCGGAATGAGGTTTTCAAGCTTCTTGACGGCATCACGAGTATGTGCATACGCTTTTAGCGCTCCCTGCAAGACTGCGCCATCTGAGTCGGTCGCCGTATGGGTCTGGCAAATGGGGAGGCGGAGGCGGCAATCGCTTGTCACTTCATTTCCTGAGCTTGTGCACCGCGAAAAAAGAAGCGCATCTGTTCATTGCTGCAAGATCCGAGAAGCGCAAGAGGATGGTATTTTCCGCCTGTTGTGTAAAGAGGGGGTTCTGGCTATGAAGTCTATTGCTCGTGCTGGTGTTGTAGGTTCACTTGCTACGCTCCTGTTAGCTGTCATGTCCACGAGTGCCTCGGCAGAGAATGCGACGGTATACTCTGGTGGCGCAGGAGCCATGGTGAAGTGGCGTGCGTACGGAGACCACTTGGATATAACCGATCTTGAAGCTGATGGGCATTCTGCCGTCGGGTTGCTCCAGATGGGTCAAAATCAATTCTATTACTGGAATCGGAAAGGTGAAGGGAAGACTCGGTATGTCAACCTCAACCTTCCCGAGGATAGGCTCATCGCCGTCGGCGCTGCGGTAGGCGATTATCAGGGAACGCCTACTGGTGGGCTCATTTCGTCTTCGATCAGTACCGAACAGGTCTTCACGTCGTAATCGCCCGAGTGTTCTGAATTTCGCTCGCGGGGCGGTCCTTGAGTGGCCGTCCCGCGACCGGATGCTGGTGCCGACTGTGGCGGCTCTTGTTTCAGGGCTGGGGCCATGTGACGAAGTATGGGGGCGTTGGGCTGCGCGGAGCAGTTGGTGCGCGCGGCCAAGTCGTGTCCCCTCGTTGATATGGAGAAGGTAATGGCGACCAGGCAGGGTATGGGATGCATCGGGGGCGCCATGATGGCAGCGTTACTTTTGGCCGCATGTGACGGGCCTGGTTCAGGCGCGTCACAGAAAGGCCGAGCGACGGCAGCTGCGAGGCATTCTGCGGTTGGCGCACGTTTAAAGGAAGCCATTCGAGAAGTGGTTAAGTCCGGGCTTGGCTACTCTGTGCGTGATGTGAATGGAAGAGATAAGTCTACTGCTATGGGGTCTGCGGATCGATATGCTGTCTGCTTTGAAAGGTCTGTGCCAGATCTTCAGGCGGTCATCTTCTATGTTGCGCCGGTTTCAAAGAGGTGCCCTCAGAGGGCTGGCGGTTAGGGGCACCTTCCTGTGAGGGTTGTTAGTGTCGAGTTGCATTCCAGTAACACCCTCGCACCGTAATCAAGGTCGAGCTCTTTGAGGCGCCGTTCAGTGTCTTGTGACGCAGTGGAGTTGTTACTGCAAATCGGCTCCGGCGCCAAAGGTGGATGTTTGAGGTGTGGGGCCCCGCCGTAAAGGTGGTAACGGCCCCTGGTTCGCTCCCAGTGGGGTGCTGATCTTGATGCGGTAAGTTCCGCCGAGTCGGAAGCAATTCGGATCTCCGAGGCCAAACGCCAGGAGCCATGAGGACATCGGGCCCCGAGCCGTTCACCACGGCTCGGGGCCCGATCGCGTTACGGGAGGCGGCGGTTCAGGACGGCATGGCGAGCTCGAACCAGACCACCTTGCCGGTGCTCAGCCGGGTCGCGCCCCAGCGCCGCGCCATCCGGTTGACCAGGTACAGCCCGCGGCCGCCCTCGTCGGACGGCCGGGCCTGCCGCAGCCGCGGCAGCTGCGGCACATCGTCGCCGACCTCACAGCGCAGTACGTCGGTCCGCAGCAGCCGCAGGGTGATCGGCCGCTCCGCGTACCGCACGGCGTTGGTGACCACCTCGCTCACCAGCAGCTCCACCGCGTCCGTCAGATCGTCAAGATCCCAGCGGGCCAGGGCGCGGCGGGCCAGCCGACGCGCCTGCCCGGCGGTCTGCGCCTTCGGATCGAGGAACCAGTACGCGACATCGCTGGGCGCGATGCCCTCGAACCGGGCCGCGAGCAGCGCCACGTCGTCATCGCGGTCGCCGGGCCCGAGCATGTCCAGCACCTCGTCGCAGAGCGGCTCCAGCGGCGGCGGGTTGGGGCCGGTGAGCCGTGCGGTGGCGGTCAGCCGCTCCCGCAACTGCTCGATCCCGGTCCACACATCGCGTATCCGCGACTCGACCAGACCGTCGGTGTAGAGCATCAGGGTGGCCCCGGCCGGGGCGTCCAGCTCGACCGCCTCGAAGTCGACCCCGCCGACGCCGATCGGCGCGCCCGGCGGCACCCGCAGCACCTCCGCCCGGCCGCCCCGGTGCAGCAGCAGGGGCGGCGGATGGCCCGCGTTGGCCACCACGATGCGGTGCGCGACCGGGTCGTAGACCGCGTACAGACAGGTGGCCATACGGTCGGTGCCCAGCCGCTGGGCCTGTTCGTCGAGGTGGTGCAGGACCTCCTGCGGCGGCAGATCGAGACCGGCCAGGGTCTGCGCGGTGGTGCGCAGCTGGCCCATGATCGCGGCCGAGGTCATGGAGTGGCCCATCACATCGCCGACGACCAGCGCCACCCGGTTGCCCGGCAGCGGGATCGCGTCGTACCAGTCACCGCCGACCCGCGCGGTCTCCGCGGCGGGCAGATAGCGGCTGGCCAGCCGGACACCGGTGGGCTGCGGCAGCGAGTCGGGCAGCATGGTGCGCTGGAGCTCGTCCGCGATGTACACCTCGCGCCCGTAGAGCACCGCCTTGTCCACACCGAGTGCGGTGTGGGTGGCGAGCTGGGCCGCGACCAGCAGATCGTCCGGTTCGAACGGCGGCCGGTCCGGGCGGCGGACGAACACCGCCGCGCCGATCACCCGGCGGCGGCCGCGCAGCGGCGCCAGTACGGTGCGCTGACCGGTGGCCACCGAGGTGCTGTCGCCGAGCAGTTCGGGCAGCGCGGCACGGGCGGCCAGCGAATCGCCGAACACCGGCCGTACCCCGCGCAGCACTTCGGCCAGCGGACCGCCCGCCTCCACCTCGCACAGCTCGGCCGCCGGGCCGCCGCCCACGGCGGGCGACAGATCCGGCTGGGAGGGCATCAGCGGCAGCCGCCCGCTGTCGGTGTCCGGGTCCAGCGGAATCCGGTCGGTACGGCGCAGCCGCAGCACCACCGGGCCCACCGGGCGCTCGTCGCCCACCGGGAGCGGATCGCGCAGATAGACCAGGATCGCGTCGGCGAAGGTGGGCACGGTGGCCCGGCACAGGCCGAGCACGATCTCGTCGAGGTCGATACCGCGCGCGATCCGCCGGGTCGCCGCGCCGACGAAGCGCAGCCGGTCCCCGCCGCGGTCCCGCGCGGCGGCCGTCTCGGCCGTACCGGCGCCACCCGCGGGCCGCGCCGCGGGCAGCCCGCCGCCGGACGCGGTGTACGCGACCTCACCGGCCGCCGTGGCCATCGCGTCGGCCGACTCACCTGACTGGGCCGGATGTTCGCCCGCGGCGGCGCCGGGGCGGCCGGTATCCCGGTGCTGGGCGTCCGGCGCGTGCCGGTCCCGGTCGGGGGAGCCGTCCCGCGCTCCGGGTCGGCGTGCCGCGCCTCTGGCGGCATTGCGGTCCGCGTCCCACACAGGCTCGCCCTCCGGTGTGCCGTGCTCCGGCTGTGCCGGGTGCTCGCTGTGCGCCGTGCTCCGGCGCTCGGTACCTCCGCCGCCGCGCGGGGCGGCCTTCGCGGTGCCGGGGCCGCGCCGCCGGGGCCGTGCCGGGCCCCGCGGGGCCGCACCGCCGCCGGGCTCCTCGGCTCCGGTCCCGCCGGAGGGCTCCTCGTCCCGGTCCGGTGCGCCCTCCCGGGCCGGTGCCGCCGACGGCCCGTCCCCGGGGAAGGCCGGTCGCGGGCGTCCGCCGTCCGGCTCCTGGCCGGGCGCGGCCGCCTGCCGCACGGCGGTCCGCGGGTCCGGGACCGCGCCGTGCGCGTCCTCGGGCATGCCCGAGGCGGCGGCAGGGGTGGCAGCCTGTCGCCTGTTGTGGGAGGTCGGGTGCTCCGTCACGCGTGGGTTTCCATCCGTCCGGGGCCGTGCGCCCTGGTGTGGGGGGCGCACCGGGTGTCAGGCACGTCGTCGGCAGTGCAGATAGAGCTGGATCTCGGGGGGTACGTCGGTGCTCGCCGGGGCGTACGCGTGCGAGTCCTCCCCGGTGATCTCGAAGCCCGCGTCACTGACGACCTGTCGAAGATCCTCCCGCAGATAGCCGGATACCCGCACCGAGTTGCCCAGGAAAGGGATGGCGAAGTCGTCCACGTCCGCCTCCACCATGCCGAGGGTCATCAGTCCGCCGGGTCTGAGCACCGCGTACAGCGCCCGCAGCGCGTAGGGGATCTCCGCGCGGGGCAGCAGCACCAGCGAGAAGAAGGCGGCGATGCCGTCGAACGGGCCGAGCTCGCGCACCCCTGCGGGGCCGTGCCGTCCGCCGGTCCGCAGATCGACGATGTCCACCTGGTGGAACTCGGCACCGGGCACATTGTCCCGGGCCAGCTTGAGCATCCCCGGGGAGATGTCGATCCCGGTGACCCGGTGTCCGGCCTCGGCCAGCTGACGGGCTGTCGGCAGTCCGGTGCCACAGCCGACATCGAGCACCCGGGAGCCGGGGGCGAGCGCGTCCGCCAGCCACTGACCGGCCTTGACCTGGCCTTCCTTATGCGGAAAGGCTTCGTCGTAACGGTCGCCTATCGCGTCGAAGGCCTCGGCCTGGCCGCTGCGGTCCAGCGCCAGACGGTCGAAGTCCTGGTACCCCTCGTAGCCGTCGCCGTAGTCGTCCTCACTGCTCACGACTCCGCCCCTCCTGTGACATTGCGTCAGATCTTGCGCATCGCCCGTGAGTTGCGCCAGTGTCTGGTTTCCCGCGCGCGCGGTGTTCCGGACGACGATCCTACGTTTGAAACACCGGTGCACAACAAGAGGTTCAGGACCTCGAGTGCGCGGACGCATGCCCCCTGTCGTTACGGTCCCAGTCCGCCGGCAGCGCCGGGACCGGCCAGGCCGGGTCGGGCCGCCAGGTCTCCCAGCCGTCCCGGAACGGCGCTCCCCACGCTTCGATGAGCTCCACGGCCGCCCGGCCGGCGGTCCGGACGCGGCGCGCCTGTGCCCCGTCCATCAGACCGGCCCGCTGGGCCTGCGCGAACTCGTCCTCGTCCTTCCATTCCCAGCTGCGGTCCGGGTAGACCGCGATGTCCAGGAAGTGGTCCTCGGAGTCCACCCCGCCGGCCCAGCGGGCCAGCGGCTCCTCCAGGTTCACGTACCAGTTCTTGAACTGCCAGCCGTACTCCCAGAACAGCCATACCGACCAGGGCTCACCGGGCCGGGCCAGTTTGAGCACCCCGGTGCCCAGCCACCGGCACAGCGCGGTGGTGCGCGGCTTGGTGTAGCGGGTGGACAGCGGCTCGCGGTGCACCGAGGTGCCGTCGGTCAGCTGCGGTTTGACGCAGGGGGTGTCCGGGGCGAGCCAGACGGCGAGCAGCTCCGGGGTGTCCTCCACGACGGTCACGGGACGGCAGATGTGGATGGCGTCGGCGGCGTTGGCCCGGTAGCGCCAGAGGATATGGTCCCCCGGCGCCCATCGGGCGGTGTCCGCCGTCCCCGTCGTCGCCACGATGTCCGCTGTCATGAGCAGATCTTAGGTGTGAGCGGGCCGCGGTGCCGTGACCTATGCCGCAACGGTTGTCTCACACAAGGTTACGGATATGTCATACGCAGCACGTCCAGCGCCTCGTCGAGCTGTTCCCGGGTCAGCAGTCCACGCTCCACATAGCCGGACTCCAGCACGACCTGGCGGATGGTCTTCCGCTCGGCCAGGGAGGTCTTGGCGACCTTCGCCGCCTCCTCGTAGCCGAGGTAGCGGTTGAGCGGGGTGACGACGGACGGGGAGGACTCGGCGTACTCGCGGGCGCGTTCGGCGTCGGCCGTGATCCCGTCGACGGTACGGTCGGCCAGCAGCCGGGCGACATTGGCCAGCAGCCGGATCGACTCCAGCAGATTCTTCGCCATCACCGGCAGCATCACATTGAGCTCGAAGTTCCCGGCGGCCCCGGCCGTGGCCACCGTGGTGTCATTGCCGGTGACCTGGGCGGCGACCATCAGCACCGCCTCGGGGATCACCGGATTGACCTTCCCCGGCATGATCGACGAACCGGGCTGGAGGTCGGGCAGCGCGATCTCGGCCAGTCCGGTGCGCGGGCCCGAGGCCATCCAGCGCAGATCGTTGGCGATCTTGGTCAGTCCGACCGCGAGGGTCCGGAGCTGTCCGGAGGTCTCCACCAGCGCGTCCCGGGCGCCCTGTGCCTCGAAGTGGTTCCGGGCCTCGGTGAGCGGCAGTCCGGTGGTCCGCGCCAGCGCGGCGATCACGGCCGCGGCGAAACCGGGCGGGGTGTTGATCCCGGTGCCCACCGCCGTACCGCCCAGCGGCAGCTCGGCCAGCCGGGGCAGTGCGGAGCGCAGCCGCTCGATCCCGTAGCGGACCTGTGCCGCGTAGCCGCCGAACTCCTGGCCCAGCGTCACGGGGGTGGCGTCCATCAGGTGGGTACGCCCCGCCTTGACCACCTCGGCGAACTCCTCGGCCTTGCCCTCCAGCGCCCCGGCGAGCCGGTCCAGCGCCGGGATCAGATCGGCGGTGACGGCGGCGGTGGCCGCGATGTGGATGGACGAGGGGAAGACGTCATTGGACGACTGGCTGGCGTTGACGTGGTCGTTGGGGTGCACCGCGCCGCCCAGCCGCTCGCTCGCCAGGGTGGCCAGCACCTCGTTGGTGTTCATGTTGGACGAGGTGCCGGAGCCGGTCTGGAAGACGTCCACCGGGAAGTGGTCGTCCCAGCGGCCCTCGGCGACCTCGGCCGCCGCCTCCGCGATCGCCCCGGCGATGTCCTCGCCGATCACGCCCAGTTCGGCGTTGACCGTGGCCGCCGCGGCCTTGATCCGGGCCAGCGCCTCGATATGCGCCCGCTCCAGGCGCTGGCCGCTGACGGGGAAGTTCTCCACCGCCCGCTGGGTCTGGGCCCGCCACTTGGCGTGCGCGGGGACCCGCACCTCACCCATGGAGTCGTGCTCGGTCCGGTGGCTCTCGTCGCTCATCGTGGGCACCCCTGTCTCTCTCCGGCTCCGTTCACCGCCCTGGACAGCGCGTACCCGCCCCGGCATGTTCCCCGCCAGGACCGGGGCGGGCGGGTGAGTCCGGTCACCGTACGGCCGCCCGGGCCCGCTGGGAGTCCACCTCGCCGGTGCGCTTGAGCTTCTGCCACGGCAGCAGCGCGCCGGTCGCCGCCGTGACACAGGAGTGCAGCAGCACCAGGTACATCAGCTGGCGGTAGGCGATCTGCTGGAGCGGCAGTACCAGCAGCGCCCGGTAGCGCTCCCGGTCCAGCCGGAACGCGTACGCCGCGCCCAGCAGCTGCACCAGCATCAGCGCCCCCCAGGCCAGCAGCGAACGCGCCGGGTCCAGGAAGACCACGCCGTACAGGGTGAACAGGTCGATCAGCGGCGCGCAGAGCGGGGTGACGATCTGGAAGAGCACCACCAGCGGCATCCCCACCCGGCCGAACCGCCCCGAAGGCCCCCGGTCGACGATGGAGCGGCGGTGCTTCCAGAGCGCCTGCATGGTGCCGTAGCTCCAGCGGTAGCGCTGCTTCCACAGCTGGCCGAGGGTGCCGGGCGCCTCCGTCCAGGCGCGGGCGTGCTCCTGGTAGACCACCCGCCACCCGGCCCGGTGCAGCGCGATGGTGATATCGGTGTCCTCGGCCAGGGTGTCCGCGCTCATGCCCCCGGCGTCCAGCAGCGCCCGGCGGCGGAAGGCCCCGATCGCGCCGGGGATGGTCGGCATACAGCGCAGCAGGTCGTACATCCGCCGGTCCAGGTTGAACCCCATGACGTACTCGATGTGCTGCCAGGCGCCGATCAGCCGGTCGCGGTTGCCGACCTTGGCGTTGCCCGCGACCGCGCCGACGCGGGGGTCGGCGAAGGGGCGGACCAGTTCGCGGACGGTGGTCGGCTCGAAGACGGTGTCACCGTCCATCATCACGATCAGCTCGTGGCGGGCGTGGGCGATGCCGTGGTTCAGGGCGGCGGGCTTGCCCGCGTTGGGCTGGCGCAGCACCTGGACGTTGGGCAGCGCCATGGCCTCGACGATCTCGGCGGTGCCGTCGGTGGAGCCGTCGTCCACCACCACGATCTCGATCGGATGGGTGGAGGCGGCCAGCGACGTCAGGGTGTTGGCGATGCACTCCTTCTCGTTGTACGCGGGCACGATCACGCTCACCGGGTCGTCCACCTGCTGCACCACCCGGTAGCGCCGCCGGGCCCGGGTGCGGTGGTGCCACGAGGCCAGACCCACCATCATCAGCAGCCGTCCGATCACGGCGGCGCCGACCAGGCCGAGCAGCCCGGCCAGACACGGCACGGCGGCCTGGGTCAGCGCCGCGGCCCAGATCAGCGCCCGGCCCTGCCAGATATGGGCGGTGTCGGCGGGGTGGTTGGCGCTGCGGGCGCCGAGCGCGCCGGTGACCGTGGTGAAGGCGTAGCCCTTCTCCTTCATCCGGCCGATGTACCGGTCCAGGGCCTTGACGGTGCGGGAGCGGTTGCCGCCCGCGTCGTGGAAGAGGACGGACGCGCCCTTGGTGCCCTGGGGCGCGGCGTTCCGGACGATGTCCCGGACCGGGGGCCGCCGCCAGTCCTCGCTGTCGGCGTCCACGAACGCGCTGATGTAGCCCTTGGACCCGATATGCCGCTGGACCGGCCAGGTGCGGTCGTCCAGCGCCCTGACCTCGGAGGCGTACGGCGCCCGGAACAGTGAGCTGGTGATGGCCGCCGCGCCCGCCAGGGCCAGCTGGGACTGGGCGAGTTCACGGTCGATCCGCCCGGTGTCCTGGTACGACAGGTCGATATGGGAGAAGGTGTGCACCCCGATCTCATGGCCCGCCTGCCGCATCCGGCGCACCAGCTCGGGATGGCGGACCACCATCTGGCCCAGGACGAAGAAGGTTCCGGGCACATCGTGCTTGCGCAGCACCGCGAGGATCTCCGGCGTCCAGCGCGGATCCGGGCCGTCGTCGAAGGTGAGCGCCACGGTCCGGGCGGGGATGGAGTGCTCGGTCGCCCTGCCGCGCCGGTCGAAGGTGAGCACCGGCCCGCCGTGGCGGAGCCGGTCCGGGACGCTGTGCGAGGTGTGCGAGCGGTGGACGCGGGCGTCATTGCCGACTTCGGCGTGCAGATAGCCGTCCAGCAGCAGTCCGCAGACCACCGCGAGCAGTGTGGCGAGGGCCAGCACGGTCCGGATGCGGGTCCTGGCCGCCCCGCGGCGGGACGGGCCCCCGCGGCGAAATGGGCCCCTGCGCGCGAACGGGCCCCGGCCGCGGAACCGGCCGCCGCCACCGCGCCCCGCCCCGGGGATCCGGGACGCCGGGCGGGGCGCGGCGGCCGGCCGGGGGGAGGGGAGTGCGCGGCGGCGTGGCCGGGGGAGTCTCGGCTGTCTGCCGAAGGTCATGACGGTGCGTTCCCGTTCTGTGGAACGCCGGGCGGCCGGGCCACGGGAGCGGCGTCGGCCGGGTTCTGCGGGACCTGCGGGTTCAGCGGGGCGTTGGGCACGGGGTTCTGGGGGAGCCCGCCGCCCGCGGCGGGCGACTGGGCGGCCGGGGGCCAGTTGGCCGGGGTGTGCGCCGCCGCCCCGCCCGGCATCGCGGGCCGCGCGGGCCTGGGACGCTGAACGGGCTTGGCGGGCTTGGCGGGCTTGGCGGCCCCGGGGTGGCCGGAGTGCCGGGCGGGCTTGGGGCGCTCGGCGCGGTGGCCCGGCTTCCGCCCGGCGGGGCGGGTGCGGGTGTGCGCCCGGTGCGCGGCGGACTTCTTGCCGGTGGCCTTGTGGCGCGCCCGGGTGTGGTGCCGGGCCTTCTTCCCGGTCCGCTCCCGGGTCCGCTCCCGGCCCTCGGGGCGGGCCCGGGCGGCGGGTTCGGCGGACGCCGGGCGCGGCCGGGCCGGAGCGGACTCGTCCAGCGCGACCGGCTGGCCGAGGGCCACCGGACGCGCCGCCCGCGGCGCGGTGCCGCCGGTGTCCGGGCCGCCCTGGTGGCCACGCGGGCCATGGTGTGTCATCTCCCGCCGTGAGGACGGCCGCCGGTGCTCCGGGCGGGTCCGCTCCGGACCGCTCTCCGGCTGCCGGCCGAACGCCTCCGTGGCGATCGGACGCCCCGGGATCAGGGTCTCGGGGGCGAACGCGGTACCCCCCGCGAAGCCCACCGCGAGGACGACCGAGTAGCCGAGGCAGACGGCCCCCGCGACCACCCCCGCATGCCGCACCAGACGGCCGCGTCGCCCGGAAGGATCGACGAACACCGGCCCTTTCCCGGCCACTTCGGGGCGGAGGGGCCGCGAAGGCGCTCGCGCGGCCGCATCTGACTGAGGATCCATGAGCCAGAGGCTAGTCCAGGAAATACGACTTGAGACATATCAGTCAAACATGCGGTGTGTCATAGTTCATCCCATTTCCCCGATGTGCGAGGTTGGCGGGGTGGAGCGGTACGGGGGCGGAGGTTCCCCGGTGCCCGCACACCCCCCGAACCGGACATCACCAGAGGAGCGAGAGCCATGAGGGCCAAGCCATGAGGGCCAGCCCCCGCATGAGCGCCATCGCCGTGGCCGCCGCGGTGGTCTGCGCCACCATCGCCGTATGGGCCGGACAGCAGGAGCCGCCGGAGCCGCGGACGCGGGCGGCCGCGCCGGTGCGGAGCCCGCAACCGGCGCCGCCACCGCCCGCCGACTTCGTCCCGTACGTCAGCGCCTGGTCCGAGACGGGGTACGACATGACCGCCGCGGCGGGGCGCGGGGTCAAGGAGTTCACCCTCGGCTTCGTGGTCGCGGGCGACGGCTGCGCCCCGGTCTGGGACGGCGGCACCACCCTGGACGACCCGGCGCTGGCCGCCCGGATCGAGGAAGTGCGCCGGGCGGGCGGTGAGGTCCGGGTCTCCTTCGGCGGCGCCGACGGCACCGAGCTGAGCACCGTGTGCACCGATGTCTCCGAACTCGCCGCGGCCTACACCGAGGTGATCGAGCGCTACCAGTTGACCAAGGCCGACTTCGACATCGAGGGTGACAGCCTGACCGACCCCGCGGCGGCCACCCGGCGGGCCCAGGCCATCGCCCTGCTCCAGCGCACCCATGAGGGCCTGGACGTCTCGTTCACCCTGCCCGCGATGCCCGACGGGCTGACGGCGGCGAGCACCGCGCAGCTCGAGGCGGCCAAGGACGAGGGCGTCACCGTCTCGGCGGTGAACATCATGGCGATGAACTACAGCGGTGGCCACACCGGCGATATGGGCGACTACGCGATCCGGGCCGCCACCGCCGCGCAGGCCAGGGTCCGGGGGGTGCTCGGGCTCTCCGACGAGGCCGCGTGGAAGGCGCTCGGGGTGACGCCGATGATCGGGCTCAACAATGTCTCCGGCGAGGTGTTCACGCTGGAGGACGCGGCCGGACTGGCGCGGTTCGCCGCGGAGAAGGGGATCGGACGGCTGTCGATGTGGTCCGCCGAACGCGACCGGCCGTGCGGCGGCGAGAGGGACGGCGGGGCCGCGGATGAGGCTCAGGAGGGAACCGCCTCCGATGCCGCCTCCGATGCCGCCTCGGATCCCGCCGTGGCTCCCGGGTCGGAGCGCCCCGAGACCGCCCCGGAGAACCGGTGCAGTGGAATCACCCAGCGGCCGGGCGCCTTCGAGGCGGTCCTCAGGGGCTGACCGGGCATACGGGCCCGGGTCCACGGGCCCGGGTGTACGGATCAACGGCCGGGGGCCGGGACGGCGCACCGCCGTCCCGGCCCCCGGATCCGTCCGCCCGTCAGGCGCCCTGGCGCACCGGGATGCTGGAGACGAAGGGCTGTGCCGGACCCGGGTCGGTGAAGAAGTCGTTGCCCTTGTCGTCCACCACGATGAACGCCGGGAAGTCCTCGACCTCGATCTTCCAGACCGCCTCCATGCCCAGCTCCTCGTATTCGAGGACCTCGACCTTCTTGATGCAGTCCTGGGCCAGCCGGGCCGCCGGGCCGCCGATCGAGCCCAGGTAGAAGCCGCCGTGCGCGGCGCAGGCGTCCGTGACCTGCTGCGAGCGGTTGCCCTTGGCCAGCATGACCTTCGAGCCCCCGGCCGCCTGGAACTGCTCGACGTACGCGTCCATCCGGCCCGCCGTCGTCGGGCCGAACGAACCGGAGGCGTAGCCCTCGGGGGTCTTGGCCGGGCCCGCGTAGTAGACCGGGTGGTTCTTCAGGTACTCCGGCATCTCCTCGCCCGCGTCCAGCCGCTCCTTGATCTTCGCGTGCGCGATGTCACGGGCGACGACCAGCGTGCCGGTCAGCGAGAGCCGGGTCTTGACCGGATGCCGGCTCAGCTCGGCCAGGACGTCGTCCATCGGCCGGTTGAGGTCGATGGCGACCGCGTCCAGGTCCGGGCCCGCACCCTGGGTCAGCTCCTCGTCCGTGGTGTCCGGGAGGTAGCGCGCCGGGTCGGTCTCCAGCTGCTCCAGGAAGACGCCCTCCGGCGTGATCTTCGCGAGCGCCTGGCGGTCGGCCGAGCAGGAGACGGCGATGGCCACCGGGCAGGAGGCGCCGTGCCGGGGTAGCCGGACGACCCGGACGTCGTGGCAGAAGTACTTGCCGCCGAACTGCGCCCCGATCCCGATCTTCTGGGTCAGCTCGAAGACCTTCTCCTCCAGCTCCTTGTCGCGGAAGCCGTGGCCGGTCGCGGAGCCTTCGGTGGGCAGCTCGTCGAGGTAGTGCGCGGACGCGTACTTGGCGGTCTTGAGCGCGTACTCGGCGCTGGTGCCGCCGACCACGATCGCCAGGTGGTACGGCGGGCAGGCGGCGGTGCCCAGCGAGCGGATCTTCTGCTCGAGGAATGTCATCATCGACGCCTCGTTCAGCACCGCCTTCGTCTCCTGGTAGAGGAAGGACTTGTTGGCCGAGCCGCCGCCCTTTGCCATGAAGAGGAACTTGTAGGCGCCGCCGTCGGTCGCGTACAGCTCGATCTGCGCGGGCAGGTTGGAGCCGGTGTTCTTCTCGTCCCACATGGTCAGCGGGGCCATCTGGGAGTAGCGCAGATTGAGCTTGGTGTAGGCGTCGAAGACCCCGCGCGACAGGGCCTCCTCGTCGCCGCCCTCGGTCAGCACCTGCTGGCCGCGCTTGCCCATGACGATCGCGGTGCCGGTGTCCTGGCACATCGGCAGCACACCCGCCGCCGCGATGTTCGCGTTCTTCAGCAGATCCAGCGCGACGAACCGGTCGTTGGCGCTGGCCTCGGGGTCGTCGAGGATCCGGCGCAGCTGGGCGAGGTGGGCCGGGCGCAGATAGTGCGAGATGTCGTGCATCGCCTCGGCCGCCAGCTTGCGCAGCGCCTCCGGCTCGACCTTCAGGAAGGTGCGCCCGTCGGCCTCGAAGGTGCTCACGCCCTCCGAGGTCACCAGGCGGTACGGCGTGGTGTCCTCGCCCAGAGGCAGCAGATCCGTGTAGGCAAACTCAGGCATTCCGGCCATTCCTCACTCGGCAGACAGTGCTGACAACGACGGCAGCGGCCACCAGCGTAGAACGGGGCGGCGGGGCGGTCCCTGTGAGGTAGGGCTCAGTCGCCTTCCGGGGTGAGCCATCGCGACCCCTAGTCGCGATCTATCGCGACTGGGTACGCTGCTCGCGTGGATGAGCGACAGCCGGTGCCCTTGACCAAGTCCCCTTCCGATTCCGCGTCCGCGCCCGTGGCGCACGCCGCGCCCGCGCATGCGCCGCTGCGCGCTTCCGACGCGGACCGCGACCGGATCGCGGACATCCTGCGGGAGGCCCTCGCCGAGGGGCGGCTCGACCCCGAGGAGCACGCGGAGCGCATCGACGCGGTCTACCGCGCCAAGACCCTCGGTGAACTGGAGCCCCTGATCCGCGATCTGCCCGCGGCGCCGGGGCGTGGCGCCGGCGCGGACGCGGCCCGGGCCGGGGAGGACCCGTCGCGCTCCCGTACCTCACCCGCCGCCGAGAACATGGTGGCGATCTTCGGCGGGGCGTCGCGCAAGGGGCGCTGGCGGATCCGCCGCAGGACCAATGTGCTGGTGGTGTTCGGCGGGGCCGAGATCGATCTGACCGAGGCGGTCTTCGAGCAGCGGGATATCGAGATCCGGGTCTCGGCGATCTTCGGCGGGGTGGAGATCAAGGTCCCGGAGAACGTCACCCTGCACGGTTCCGGCGCCGGGATCTTCGGCGGCTTCGATGTCACCCCCTGTCAGGCGGACGATCCCGAGGCGCCGGTGGTGCACGTCGGCGGATTCGCTCTCTTCGGTGGGGTGGAAGCACGGCCCAAGCGGGGTAAGCGAGTGAAGAACCTGCGGTCGTAGCCCGGTGAAGTCGGGGCGGGCGCAGGGAATTTGCGGTCGGGACAACGGTGTGCATAAGCGCGCGCACAGCGGGTAAGGCTTGGTGCATCGTCTCTCGTACGGCTGATGGGGGTGCACACGGGGCCGTACGCCGCGAGGCGGGCAAGGGTGACCACCGGAGCCGTCGTCAGGAGTAGACCGTGCTGCAACCGCATCAGCCTCTGCTGGACGCCGCCGTGCCCCCGCAGCGCATTCCCGCTCGGGATCAGGCCGGCCCCTGGCACTCGGAGGCGGTGTGCCGCCGGGACGAGGCCGGGCTGTTCTTCGCTCCTTCCAAGGAGCCGACGGCTGCGAGGCTGTCGCGGGAGGAGGCCGCCAAGCGCGTCTGCGCGCGCTGCCCGGTCATGGTCGAGTGCAGGGAGCACGCGCTGTTGCAGCCCGAGCCGTACGGGGTGTGGGGCGGGCTGACCGCGGCCGAGCGCCGGGTCGTGCTGGCCCGCCGCCGTCGCCGGGAGGCCGAGCTCCAGCGTGCCGTGAGGGTCGCCGCCGCGGGCTGAGCGCTTCGGTCGCCGATCGCACAGGGCCGGGCCCCGCCGCTGCGGCGGGGCCCGGCGCTGGTGTGTGCGGGGGTGTACGCGCCGTGCGCACCGGCGCCGGGGCCTCTCCGCGGCCTCGCTGGAACGCGGTGCGCGGGCGCGACCGGCCACCGCGCGGCCGCGGACGCCTGACGGCGTCGCGCGGCCCGTGCCGCGGATCGCTCAGCGGGCGCGCTCGAAGTCCACCGAGGCGTACGCGCGCAGCTTGGACAGCCGGTGGGTGGAGTCGATCTGCCGGATCGTCCCGGACTTGGACCGCATCACCAGCGACTGGGTGGTCGCGGTCTCCGCGCGGTACCGCACCCCGCGCAGCAGATCGCCGTCGGTGATGCCGGTGGCGACGAAGAACACGTTGTCGCCCTTGACCAGGTCGTCGGTCTGGAGCACCTGGTCCAGGTCATGACCGGCGTCGATGGCGCGCTGCTTCTCCTCGTCGTCCTTGGGCCACAGCTTGGCCTGGATGGTGCCGCCGAGGCACTTGATCGCACAGGCCGCGATGATGCCCTCCGGGGTGCCGCCCACGCCCAGCAGCAGATCCACACCGGCGCCCTCGCGCACCGCCATGATCGCTCCGGCCACATCGCCGTCGGAGATGAACTTGATCCGGGCGCCCGCCTCCCGGATCTCCTTGACGATGCCCTGGTGGCGGGGACGGTCCAGCACCACCACGGTGACGTCCTCGGGGCTGGACCTCTTGGCCTTGGCGATCCGCCGGATGTTCACCCCGGGCGGCGCGGTGATGTCGACGAACTCGGCCGCCTCCGGCCCGGTGACCAGCTTGTCCATGTAGAACACGGCCGACGGGTCGAACATCGTGCCGCGCTCGGCGACCGCGAGCACCGAGACCGCGTTGGCCATGCCCTTGGCGGTGAGGGTGGTGCCGTCCACCGGGTCCACGGCCACATCGCACTCGGGGCCGGTGCCGTCGCCGACCCGCTCCCCGTTGAAGAGCATCGGCGCCTCGTCCTTCTCGCCCTCGCCGATGACCACCACACCGTTCATGGAGACGGTGTGCACCAGCGAACGCATGGCCTTGACGGCGGCGCCGTCGGCGCCGTTCTTGTCGCCGCGGCCCACCCAGCGGCCGGAGGCCATGGCACCCGCCTCGGTGACCCGGACGAGCTCCAGGGCGAGGTTGCGGTCGGGGGCCTCGGGGCTGACCTCGAGCTGGGAGGGCAGATGATGCTCGGTCATCGGAGCGCACCTTTCTGTACGGCGACGGCCGGAGGACCCTCCTCGCCGCAAGCGGGTGAGGAGGGGAGGGTGCTCATGACTTTATCCGTTGATTGCGAGAGTGAGCAGAGGACCCCACGCATGAGCGCGGCCCTGTTGCCGGGGCATCGGGCGGGATGAGGGACGATGGGGGACGTGGCAGGTATGCGAGGCAAAGAGACGGTCCGGGACATGCTGCTGTCGATGGCGGCGATCGGCGCCGTCGCGGCGGGCATCTATGTCTTCCAGATCCCGCACGACGACAGCGACAAGGACGGCGGAGTCAAGACGGTCGACTACCGGGTGGAGCTCCGGACGGCCCGCCGTGCCGCGCCGTACCCGGTGGCCGCCCCCGGGTCCGGCAGCCTGCCCAAGGGCTGGCGCGCGACCTCGGTCACCTACACCCCGGGGAACACCGGCGGCGCGGGCGGCGGCACCGCCGCCTGGCACCTGGGCTTCCTGGACGCCGAGCGGGAGTACGTGGCCGTCGAGCAGAGCGACGGCAAGCCCACGGCGTTCATCGAGAACGTCACCCAGCGGGCCCGGGCGACCAAGGACGTCCAGCGGATCGACGACCGGAAGTGGGTCCGCTACGAGGGCGCGAAGTACGACGCCCTGGTGTGCCGGGAGCGGGGTGTGACCACGGTGGTCACCGGGACCGCGTCGCGTGCCCATCTGACGAAGATGGCCGCCGCGCTCGAGGCCCGGAAGGGCTGAGCACGGCGGCCGGCGCACTGCGCGGGGGCAAGCGCGTCAGACGCTGGTCACGACGTCGTCGTAATCTAGGCGCGGGCCGCGCGCACGCCAGGCGTCCGCACCCGGCTTGCCGATGTTCACGACGACCAGCGGGGTGTGGTCGTCGTCCAGGAACTCCTTCTGCACTCCGGCGGCGTCGAAGCCGGACATCGGACCGGCGGCCAGGCCCGCGGCGCGGATTCCCAGGATGAAGTAGCCCGCCTGGAGCGCGGCGTTGAGCCCCGCGGCCCGCTCACGGGCGCCGCGCTCGGCGAAGAACACGTCCTTGGCCTGCGGGAAGTGCGGGAAGAGGGTGGGCAGTTCCTCATGGAACTCATTGTCCGCGGCGAGGATCGCGACCAGCGGGGCGGTGGCCGTCTTGGGCCGGTTGCCCTCGGCCATATGCGGCACCAGACGCTCGCGGGCCTCCGGGGTGCGCACCAGGACCACCCGCAGCGGCGACTGGTTGAAGGCGGTCGGGGCGTACTTGATCAGGTCGTAGATCGCCCGCACCTGCTCCTCGGACACCGGCTCGTCGGTGAAGGTGTTGGCGGTGTGCGCCTCGCGGAAGAGCAGGTCCTGGGCGGCGGGGTCGAGGGCGAGAGTCATGGCACAACCTTCGGGTCACAGCGGTGGGATGTGATGTCGAAATCCACCGTACTCGTTTTAGGTTAATGTTCAACTAAAACGGGGGCAGGGTGCTCCGCGTCACAGTGCCCACGCCGCGTTCAGGAGCCGTCGGCCCCGGCGTCCCCCGTGCGCTCACCGGCAACGCCCGTGCGCTCCGCGGACTCGGCGTCCGCCGCCCCCGACTCGGCCAGCGCCGCGTCCAGCCGCGCCCGCGCCCCCTCCAGCCAGCGGCGGCACACCCGCGCCAGCTCCTCGCCGCGCTCCCACAGCGCGAGCGACTCCTCCAGGCTGGTGCCGCCCGCCTCCAGCCGACGCACGACCTCGACCAGCTCGTCCCGCGCCTGCTCGTAGCCGAGGGCCGAGGTGTCGTTCGCCTTCTCGTCCGTCTTCGCCATGCCGCACACCCTATGCACAGCCACCGACACCGCGGGGCCGTCCGCTCAGCCGCCCGTCGCCGCGGAGCCGCCGACGGCGCGGACCGCGAACTCGCCCTCGGCCACCCGCGCCCTGAGCTCCTCGTCCCCCGCCACCTCGTCCGCCGAGCGCACCACCGAACCGTCGGCGTGCTGGAGCACCGCATAGCCGCGGCGCAGCGTGGCGGCGGGGGAGAGGGCCACCACCCGGGCATGGGTGTGCGTCAGCTCGGACTCGGCCCGGTCCAGCAGATGGCCCAGACAGCGACGGCCGCGCTCCAGCACCGCGGCGATCTGCTCCTCGCGCTCGTCCACCATCCGCCGGGGCTGCCGGAGGCACGGGCGGGCCAGCGCCGCCGCGAGCCCCCGCTCCTCCCGGTCCAGCAGTCCGTGCACACTGCGCAGCGCGCGCTCGCGCAGCTGCTGGATCCGCAGCAGCTCCTCGCCCACATCCGGGACGATCTTCTTCGCCGCGTCGGTGGGCGTGGACGCCCGCAGATCGGCCACCAGGTCCAGCAGCGGCGAGTCCGGCTCATGGCCGATCGCGGAGACCACCGGCGTACGACACGCGGCCACCGCCCGCACCAGCTGTTCGTCCGAGAACGGCAGCAGGTCCTCCACACTGCCGCCGCCGCGGGCCACCACGATCACGTCCACCTCGGGAGCCGCGTCCAGCTCCTTGACCGCCTCGATCACCTGCGGGACCGCGTGCACCCCCTGCACCGCCACATTGCGGACCTCGAAGCGGACGGCGGGCCAGCGCAGCCGGGCGTTCTCCAGGACATCCCGCTCGGCGGCCGAGGCCCGGCCGCAGACCAGCCCTATCAGCTGCGGCAGGAACGGCAGCGGCTTCTTGCGGTCGGCGGCGAACAGCCCCTCGGCCGCCAGCGACTTCTTCAACTGCTCCAGACGCGCCAGCAGCTCCCCGACCCCCACCGGCCGGATCTCCGCGGCCCGCAGCGAGAGCTGTCCGCGCGGCGCGTACCACTCCGGCTTGGCGTGGACCACCACCCGCGCGCCCTCGGAGACCGTGTCCGCGATGCGGTCGAATACGGCACGGAAGCAGGTGACGGTCAGCGAGATGTCGTAACTGGGGTCGCGCAGCGTCAGAAACACCACTCCGGCACCCGGGCGCCGGGACAGCTGGGTGATCTGCCCCTCCACCCACACCGCCCCCAGCCGGTCGATCCATCCCCCGATCAGCCGGGACACCTCGCCGACCGGGATCGGCTCCTCCGCGGACGTGTTGACAGCCATGACCGCGAGCGTATCGGCCACCGCCGACAGGACCGGCGGACCGTCGCCCCTACCATGGGAGCCATGACTGCAACCTCCGCCCGCCGGGTCCTGCTCGCCGCCCCGCGTGGCTACTGCGCCGGTGTCGACCGTGCCGTGATCGCCGTCGAGAAGGCCCTGGAGCAGTACGGCGCGCCGATCTACGTGCGCAAAGAGATCGTCCACAACAAATACGTCGTCCAGACCCTGGAGAAGAAGGGCGCGATCTTCGTCGACGAGACGGAGGAGGTGCCCGAGGGGTCGATCGTGATCTTCTCGGCGCACGGTGTCGCGCCGGTCGTCCACGAGGAGGCCAAACAGCGCCAGCTGGCCACCATCGACGCCACCTGCCCCCTGGTGACCAAGGTCCACAAGGAGGCCGTCCGGTTCGCCGGTGACGACTACGACATCCTCCTGATCGGTCACGAGGGCCATGAGGAGGTCATCGGGACCAGCGGTGAGGCGCCCGACCACATCACCCTGGTCGACGGCCCGGACGATGTGAAGAACGTCGAGGTCCGCGACGAGTCCAAGGTCGTCTGGCTCTCCCAGACCACCCTCTCCGTCGACGAGACCATGGAGACGGTGGACGCGCTCAAGGAGCGCTTCCCCCAGCTGATCAGCCCGCCCAGCGACGACATCTGCTACGCCACCCAGAACCGCCAGATCGCGGTGAAGCAGGTGGCGGCCGAGTCCGACCTCGTCATCGTCGTCGGCTCCAAGAACTCCTCCAACTCCGTGCGCCTCGTCGAGGTCGCCCTCGGCGCCGGCGCCAAGGCCGGACACCTGGTCGACTTCGCCAGCGAGATCGACGAGGCGTGGCTCGAGGGCGTGTCCACGGTCGGTGTCACCTCGGGCGCCTCCGTACCGGACGTGCTCGTCGAGGACGTCCTGGAGTGGCTGGCCGAGCGCGGCTTCGGTGAGGTCGAGGTCGTCCAGCCGATGCAAGAGAGCCTGACCTTCTCGCTCCCCAAGGAGCTGCGCCGCGACCTGCGGGCCGAGGCGGCGGCCACCTCCACGGGCGGTACGGCGACGGGCGGCGCGGAGCGGTGACCGCCGACGGCGGTGCGACGGCGACGGTGTTCGGAGTGGACATCGGCGGGTCCGGTATCAAGGGCGCGCCGGTGGACCTGGACCGCGGCGATCTCGCCGAGGAGCGCCACAAGGTGCTCACCCCGCATCCGGCCACCCCCGGGGCGGTCGTGGACGGGTTGGTGGAGGTCGTCCGGCACTTCGACTGGTCCGGGCGGCCGGTGGGGGTGACCTTCCCCGGTGTGGTGACGGACGGCACGACCCGTACCGCCGCCAACGTCGACAAGAGCTGGATCGGCACCGATCTGGCCGCACTGCTCCACGAGCGGCTGGGCTGCCCGGTCACCGTGCTCAATGACGCGGACGCCGCCGGGGTCGCGGAGATGACCTTCGGCGCGGGCAAGGGCCGCAAGGGCACGGTCGTCCTGCTCACCCTGGGCACCGGTATCGGCAGCGCGGTCTTCACCGGCGGCACCCTGGTGCCCAACACCGAGCTGGGCCATCTGGAGCTGCACGGCCACGAGGCGGAGAAGCGCGCCTCGACCAAGGTCAAGGAGGACCACGACCTCAGCTGGGAGCACTGGGCGCACCGGGTGCAGAAGTACCTGGCCCATCTGGAGATGCTGTTCTCGCCCGAGCTGTTCGTGATCGGCGGCGGGGTGAGCCGTAAGGCCGACAAGTTCCTGCCGCTGATCGAGGGGATCAGGGCCGAGATCGTGCCTGCCCGGCTCCAGAACAACGCGGGGATCGTGGGGGCCGCGATGGCCGCGTCGGCTGCGTCGGCCGCTGCCGACGGCGCTGGCTGACCAGGGTCGCCCGGCGCACCAGGACGATCAGCACGGTCAGCAGCGTTCCGGCGTAGAGCCAGCCCGCGTGCAGCGAGAGCACGGTGAACAAGCCGACCGCCTGTCCGCCGAACCCCTCGCCGCCGTCGTTGATCGGCAGCAGCCCGGCCGTGAAGGCGAGCGGGACCGTCACCGGTCCCGCCAGCAGATCGGCCGGGCGCACCCACATGGCACAGGCGGCGCAGGCGAACAGGAAGAACCCGCTGTACACGGCCGGTGAGCCGGAGAAGAGTAAGGCGTCCAGACAGCCGAAGCCCAGCATGACCATGGTGGTCAGCAGCCCGGTGCCGAGTCCGGTGAGCCGGGGGTTCGGCCAGCTCAGCCCGCGGCCGCGCAGCCCGGACAGCGCCGCCACGGCCGCCCCGAGCGGTCGCCCCCGCCGCGCGGGCGCCCGCGCCGGGCGTGACACCCGGTCCGCGCCGCCCTTGCCCGGCCCCCTGCCGCCTCGGCCCGAATACGTGTCGTCCGCGGCCGGGCGGGGCGGCGGGGCGGCCGTCCGGCGCGGCGTCCGAGTGCTGTAGTGCTCCACCGGACCAACGTAGGTCGACGGAGGGCGGTAATCCGTTCTTGGACACGCCTTTCGCAGGACCTTGGCAGCGTGTTCGACTGATTATCAGCCCGGGTGGGTGATCGGAAGCGGCCCCGTAGACTGGTGGACCGGCCCCGTCAGGGGCCACGTCCCTGTCATCACATCCGCCTACGGGAAGCTACGGGAAGTCGCCAACGTGTCGCTCACGATCGGAATCGTCGGTCTGCCCAATGTCGGCAAGTCGACCCTGTTCAACGCCCTGACCAAGAACGACGTGCTCGCGGCCAACTACCCGTTCGCCACCATCGAGCCCAACGTCGGTGTCGTCGGCGTCCCGGACCCCCGGCTCGACAAGCTCGCCGAGCTCTTCGGCTCCGCCCGCAAACTGCCCGCCACCGTCGACTTCGTCGATATCGCCGGGATCGTGAAGGGCGCCTCCGAGGGGGAGGGCCTGGGCAACAAGTTCCTGGCGAACATCCGTGAGTCCGATGCGATCTGCCAGGTCATCCGCGCCTTCAAGGACGAGAACGTCGTCCACGTCGACGGCAAGATCTCGCCCAAGAGCGATATCGAGACGATCAACACCGAGCTGATCCTCGCCGACCTCCAGACCGTCGAGAAGGTGCTGCCCCGCCTGGTCAAGGAGTCCCGGATCCAGAAGGACAAGCAGGCGCAGGTCAAGGCGGTCGAAGAGGCCAAGGCCATCCTGGAGGAGGGCCGCACCCTCTTCTCCGCGGGCATCGTCCAGGGCAGCGAGCGCGCCGCGATCCTCCACGAGCTCCACCTGCTGACCACGAAGCCCTTCCTCTACGTCTTCAACGTCGACGAGGACGAGCTGACCGACGACGCCTTCAAGGCCGAGCAGCGCGCCCTGGTCGCCCCGGCCGAGGCGATCTTCCTCAACGCCAAGCTGGAGGCCGACCTCGCCGAGCTCGACGAGGACGAGGCCCTGGAGCTCCTCCAGTCCGTCGGCCAGGACGAGCCGGGTCTGACCACCCTCGCCCGCGTCGGCTTCACCACCCTGGGCCTCCAGACCTACCTGACGGCAGGCCCCAAGGAGTCCCGCGCCTGGACCATCAAGAAGGGCGCCACGGCCCCCGAGGCCGCCGGTGTGATCCACACCGACTTCCAGAAGGGCTTCATCAAGGCCGAGGTCATCTCCTTCGACGAGCTCGTGGAAACCGGCTCCGTCGCCGACGCCCGCGCGGCGGGCAAGGCGCGTATGGAGGGCAAGGACTATGTGATGCGTGACGGCGATGTCGTGGAGTTCCGCTTCAACGTGTAGTTGAGGCTTCAGCCACTCTGGTTCTGGAGTGTGGAGGGCTCGCCTGCGAGGGCGAGCCCTCTGCGCTTTCCCGGCCTGCCTGCTGTCTCCAGGTGAGCCGTCCTGGCCGGATGAGAAGCCTGGTCTGAGGGCGGCGGGATCTGGCGTATGCCCAGTACCGTGTTCTGCATGAAGATTTGCCCGGCTTCCAGACCCCGGCCAGCCGAAGTGGGGCAGATGCTTGGCCTGGGTCCAGCGGAAGCCTTCGACGCAGCGCTGGTCACCGGCGGGCTGCCGCTGATCTGCGCGGAATGGACACCTGGCGCAGGGCTGTGGGAGTTTCCCTTTGTCCGCGAGGCCCTGGGGCGGACGCTGCCCGACGACCGGCTGCCCGCGGCTCCCGCAGTGGGCGGCTACTGAACCAACCACGTCGAAATCGACATCGTCGGGGCGGACCGCGCCCCTATCGCCGAGGAGCTGCTCTTCGTCGGCTCCATCAAGTGGTTGGAGCAGTGCCCCTTCGACCGGCATGACCTGGCAGCTCTCCACCGACACCGGGCCGCGCTCACCGGCGAGCCCTTGGCCGCGGTGAGCCCCGCAGACCCCTCGGCCCCTTGTCGACGCTGTTGTGTAGCGGTGGCGACCCTGAGCCATCTCGTACCCTTGTCGCGAATCCCGTGTGGCCCGTCCGCCATGAAGGAAGGCATCCGCGGGAGTTGTCGTTCACCGGGCTGTCCTAAGCTGACCTCCCAGTTGACGGTCGGCGAGGGGGAGTGGCGAATGGGGGGCGCACGCGGGCTGCCGCCGGACGGGATCTTGGTCCAGGGGCTGCGTGACGGGGACGAGGAGACGTTCGCCCTGGTGCTGGACACCTGGTCGAGCGGGATGCTCCGGCTGGCCATGTCCTTCGTGTCGACCAAGGCATCCGCGGAGGAGGCCGTCCAGGACACCTGGCTGGCGGTCATCAAGGGGATCGGCGAGTTCGAAGGCCGTTCCGCGCTGAAGACATGGGTGTACCGGATCCTGGTCAATACGGCGAGGGCGCGCGGTGCGAAGGAGAGCAGGACCGTTCCGTTCGCGAGCCTGCTGCCGGAGGAGGACGGGCCGACGGTGGACGCCTCACGGTTCCGCGGCGTCGGCGAGCGCTACGCCGGGCACTGGGCCGTCGGGCAGGAACCGCGGCACTGGCACATCCCCGAGGACCAGGTGCTGCGCGGCGAGGTCCGCGAGATGATCGCGGAGGCGCTCGATGAGCTTCCGCCCCGGCTCCGCACGGTGATCACACTGCGCGATGTCGAGGGTCACAGCTCGGAGGATGTCTGTTCGCTGCTGGAGATCTCGCCTGGAAACCAACGTGTCCTCCTCCATCGGGCCAGGGCCTTCTTGCGCCGTAAGCTGGAGAATTACTTGTCCGGTGCTCATGATGTCGCGACGGGAGGGAACGACCGTGGACTGCGTTGACTTCGTGGAGCTGGTGACCGACTTCCTCGAGAGTGCCTTGTCCGAGGACGACGAGCGGCGCTTCATCGAGCACCTGGCGGAATGCTCCGGGTGCGAGCGCTACCTCGATCAGTTCCGTCAGACGATCGCCACGACGGGCGAGTTGACCCCGGACAGCATCTCACCGGACGCCAGGCAGCAGCTGCTCACCGCCTTCCGCGGCTGGCAGCGGGACTGACCCGGTTCCGTCAGGTGCGCTGCTTCAGCCCGGCCGCGCCGAACGACACGCTGAAGCGTTCACACCAGATGGTCACGGTGGAGAACGTGTCGAGGTCGGTGCCCGCCGGGATCGCGTAGTTCTGGTTGCCTTCGTTGCCCTTGAGGCTGCCGACGTCGACGTGGTCACCGTCGTCGAGGTTGCCGCCGCCCCCGGGCTTGACCGGCTGGTCGCTGAGCCATACGTGCAGGGCCGGGCCGTCGGAGGTGCGCAGGTTCGTCAGCCGCAGCGTCTTCTTCCCGTCGCCGAGCGGCAGGATCTCCGCCGAGCCGCTGGTTCCGTGCTCGTGGGAGATGAAGGTGCCGGTCGCCAACGGGTCGGCCGCGGCCCCCTGCTGGTTGGTGGCCACCGGGGCCGCCTCGTCCACGCGGTGCGTGGTGAACAGCCGCCAGGGCTGGAAGAGGTAGAGCGCGACGGCCGCCGCGACGAGAACCACCGCGGTGGTGATCCAGAAGACGGGGCGCTTGGTTCGGGAGGACATGAGGATTTCCGTTTCTGTCGATGTCGATGTGGAGGGCCGGTCCGGGCTGCCGCACCGAACCGGCCCTGAACTTCCGTTCCGTTTCCGTGACCGGAGCGCCGACGTCAGGCGGGCCGCTCGGCGGGGCGGGTGGCCTTCTCGCGGCGCAGCTCATCGGCCTCGTCGCGGACGGCGTCGAGCCGGACCTCGAGCATGCTGACGCGCTCGCGGTAGCGGTCCAGCTCGGCCCGGACGAACTCGGCGTCCGCCACCTGACGGCCCGTCTCCTCGCGGATCGCGGCGGTCTCCTCGGCGAACTTCTGCTGTGCGGTGTCGAGCGCGGTGACGGCCATGTCGGCCGCCTCCTCGGCGAGGGTGGCGCGCTCCTCGGCGGCCAGGACGCGCTGTGCGGAGGCGCGGGTGACCGTCTCGATCCGGGCCTCGGCCGCCGCCGAGTCCGTGATGATCGCCAACTCCTCGATGTAGGAGGGCAGCTCGGTGGCCAGCCGCTCCATGAGCGTGACGAGGCCGTCGCGTGACCGAGCGGCCCCGGCGTTGTCGCCCGCCGCCATGTCCACCATTGCCATCATCGCCGTTATCTCACTGTTGACGGCTTCCGCGGGCGACTGCGGCACGGCTTCCGGGGCGCAGGTGTGCCCGGGCGCACCGTGCGCGACACCGGCGGCCGGGGGCTGCGCGGAGACGGTGGGCCAGGGCTGCCCGACGACCGAAGCCCTGGCTTCCTTCGCGTCCACCTTGGCCGCTTTCCTGGCCTCGGCCGCCGCGCGCTTGTCCTCCTTGCGCTGCTGCCGCTTCGCACGGAACTTCCGGAACGCGCTGAGGGCATTGTGGTCGGGGTGCGGACAGTAGCGGGGCGCCGGACCCTGCGCTCCGGGGGCGGGCGGCTCCGGCGGGTTGGTGCAGCCGGGGTAGGCGCAGGTGGGGACGGTCTCGGTGGTCTGAACAGTCATGTCTCGGCCTTTCGATGCTGAGTTGGGGATGTTCCGGATTCTCGAAGTCGAACCGGCGCCCGGCCTCCCACTGCGACCGCTGGTTGCCGTGTGCCGGGATGCCACCGGCGTCCTGGAGCAACCGGGCGAGATGCAGCAGGTTCCACGTCATGAACGTGGTGTCCCTGTTGGGTGAAGTCGTTGGCGGGACCGCCGGAGTCCGGGTCGAGAGAGGAGGGGCCCGGTCCGGCCTCGCCGGCCCGGCCCGCGTCCGCCTGCGGCGGGGTGGTGTATCGCCCAGCCGGATCGGTCCGGCGATGACGAGGGTGTCGGCGGCCATCACCCGCTGATGGAGTGCCGTCCAGGTGATCCGTGAGCCGAGGTCGACAAGGCCCTGCGTATGGCCGCGCTCCGGGCCCTTCTTCAGCGTGCAGTTGAGGAACCGCGCACGCAGGTCGTCATCGCTCATACTGCTCAGTGCGGCCGGCGCGCCGAACGTTACAAGTGACAGGCGTGACAAGTGACGGGCGTGACAAGTGACGGGCGGTCCGTTCACGCCCGGCGAGCCGACGGCAAGACCGGCCCTCAGGGATCAGTCCCTGTCGGCCAGTTCCGCGACGACTTCCGCGTGGCAGGGCTGAGGGGCGCACCAGCAGCCGAGGCGGCGGCCGCGGAGGGCCGGGAGGAGGGCCAGCAGGTCGGGGCGGCCGAGGAGATGGGCGCGGTACTTCTCGAGGACCTCTTCGCGGGTGCCGTCCGGACCCGGGCGGTACGGGCTGGCCAGTGGGGAGGCGTCGAGGTGCCAGCCGCCGCGGTGCATGGCCCGGCCGACGTAGACCACGTCCGCGTAGTCCGGGTCGTCGCGGTGGCCCTTGAGGTTGACGACGGTCGTCCTGGGCATGGGGCGGGCTCCTTCCGGCTCCGTCAGCGGCCCCGCGGTGCGTCCAGGACCGCGCAGGTGGTGGTGGCGTGGGCGTACAGCTTGCCGTCGGCGGCGCCGGTGACCCGTGCCTCGGCGGTCGCGGTCCGCCGTCCGGTGTGCAGGACCGTACCCTCACAGCGCAGCAGCGGGGTGTCGGCGAAGACCGGGCGCACCAGATGTACCCCCAGTTGGACGGTGGTGTAGAGGCGTCCGGCGGGGAGGGTCGTCAGCACGGCGCAGCCGAGTGCCGAGTCGAGCAGGGTGGCCAGATAGCCGCCGTGCACGGTGCCCATCGGGTTGAGCAGATGTTCCCCGGGCTCGCCCTCGAAGACCGCGCGCCCCTCGGCGGCGTCCACCAGCCGGAAACCGAGGGTGGAGCCGATCGGCGGTGCGGACCGCCGACCGTCCAGGATCCGCTGGAGCAGTTCCAGCCCCGAGCGGTGGACGTCCTCGGCGTCGGGGGCCGGAGCCGTCCAGGTGTGGGTGCGGGTGCGCGCGGTGAGGGAGTGCGTCATCGGTGGTGCGTCCGTTCTCGCTGGTCGATGGGGTGCCGGGAGGGTGCCGGGGTGGTGCCGACACGAGGGCGAGGACCCACGCTAAGTCCGGGACCGGTCGCCTCCCAGTGTCGGAAACGACGGCTCCGATACCATTTCCGTCATGGATATCGCGGTGCTGGCCTATGACGGCTGCTTCGACTCCGGACTCGCGGCCATCCTCGATGTGCTCCGGAGCGCCAACGCGATGCGCGAGGAGCTGCCGCAGCCGCCGCCCGCCTCGCGGCTGACGACCGTGGGCTTCCGGCGCCGGGTGCGCACCGGGGCAGGGCTGGAGGTGCCCACCGCCCCGGTGGCCGAGGCGGCGGACGCGGATCTGCTGCTGGTGCCGGCGCTGGCCGAGCGGCGGCCGGAGGCGTTGCTCGCCCATGTCTCGGGGCAGGAGTCGGCGCCGGTGCGGAACCTTCTCGCCCGGACCCGGGAGCGGGGCGCCTCGGTGGCCTCGGCGTGTACGGGGACGTTCCTGCTGGCGGAGTCGGGCGTGCTGGAGGGGCGGCGGGCGACCACCAGCTGGTGGCTGGCGCCGGTCTTCCGTAAGCGGTACCCGGGGGTCACGGTCGACGAGACCCGGATGGTGTCCGATTCGGATGGGGTGATCACCGCGGGGGCGGCCTTCGGCCATGTCGATCTCGCCCTCGCGGTGGTCCGGATGACCAGCCCCGCGCTGGCCGACCTCGTCGCCCGCTATCTGGTGGTGGACGAGCGGCCCTCGCAGTCGGCGTACACCATCCCCAGCGCCCTCGCCCAGAGCGATCCGGTGGTCGCCGGGTTCGAGCGCTGGGTCCGGCAGCGGCTGGCGGAGCCGGTGAGTGTCGCCGACGCCGCGCGCTCCCTCGGCGTCAGCGAACGCACCCTCCAGCGCACGGTCCGCCGTACCCTCGGCACCTCACCGGTGCGGTTCGTCCAGGACCTGCGGGTCGAGCGGGCGTCGCATCTGCTGCGCACCACCGGTCTGTCCCTGGACGCCATCGCCCGCAGGGTGGGCTATGAGCACGCCAACACCCTGCGGGTACTGCTGCGGGAGCGCACAGGCGCGACGGCCGGGGCGCTGCGCGCCCGCTGAACGCCCTGCCCGCTACGGCTTCGCGGGCTTGTCCTTACCGAACAGCCAGACGTCGTAGAGCTTGGTGAGGTCCTTGCCCGAGATCCGCTCGGACAGCGCGATGAACTGCTTGGTGTCGGCGTTGCCGTGCCGGTGCTCCTTGACCCAGGTGCGCAGGATGGTGAAGAAGGTCTTGTCGCCGACGGCCTGGCGCAGCTTGTGCAGCACCATCGCGCCGCGCCCGTAGACCGGCGGGTCGGAGACGGCCGCGGCGTTCGGCGGGTCGGCGGGCGCGAAGTCCCAGATGCCGCCGCTCTCGTCGTCGGTGCCGTCGTAGAAGTCGCGGAAGGTCTGCTCGGCGGTGCGGCCGTCGTGGTCCTCCTCCCACAGCCACTCGGCGTAGGTGGCGAACCCCTCGTTGAGCCACATGTCCTTCCAGGCGCGGGGGGTGACCGAGTTGCCGAACCACTGGTGGGCCAGTTCATGGACGAGGAGGATCTCGTCCGGCGCGTCGGCGAAGTACGGCTTGGTCTGGGTCTCCAGGGCGTAGCCGAGCCCGGGCAGATGGTCGACGATCGCGCCGGTGGAGGAGAAGGGGTAGCGGCCGAAGGTCCGGCTCTCCCAGTCGATGACACCGGTGACCTGGTCGGGGACCTTGGTGGAGTCCTCGGCCTGGTCGGGGTCGACCGCGACGTACTGGGGGAGTTCACCGTCGGTGGTCGTGGTGTGGATGTCGAAGTCGCCGATGGCGACGGTGGCCAGATAGGACGCCATCGGCTCCTGGGAACGCCAGTGGAACGTGGTGTGGCGGCCGTGGGTCTCGCGCTGTTTCAACTCCCCGCCGGAGACGGCGGTCAGCCCCTTGGGGACGGTCACGGTGATGTCGTAGCGGGCCTTGTCGGAGGGGTGGTGGTTGCCCGGGAACCAGGCCATGGAGCCGGTCGGTTCGCCCAGTCCGACGGCGCCGTCGTCCGTCTCGATCCAGCCCTCCTTGGACCCGTCCGGGTCCTTGATGGTCCGGGGCTTGCCGTCGTAGACCACCGTGGTGCTGAAGGTGCGGCCCTTGGGCAGGTCGGCGGCGGGGGTGAGGACCAGCTCGGTGCCCCGGCGCTCGGCCTTGGCCGTCCGCCCGTTCACCGTGGCCTTGCGGATGTGCAGCCCGGCGAAGTCGAGGTGGAAGGAGCTCAGGGCGCTGGTGGCCCGTGCGGTGATCCTGGCCGTGCCCTCGAGGCGGTTGGAGTCGGGTGTGTAGTCGAGGGACAGGCGGTAGTCGGTGACGTCATAGCCGCCGTTGCCCATCTTCGGGAAGAGCGGGTCCCCGGCACCCGCCGCGCCCGGTTTCGCCCCGTGGACGCGGTCGGGAGCGTCCTGGCCGGCCGAGGCCCCGGTGCAGGCCGCGCTCAGTACGAGCAGCAGGGCGGTGGTCAGGACGCGTGGATTGCGGTGAGGGGACACGAACGCTCCTTGGTCAGGTGAGCTGGTGATCGCCAATGAAACCGGCTGTACGGGGCATTGTCGAAGTAAACGTCGCTGAGCTGGGGTTCACCACTTCTGGTGAAGCTCTGGCCTTCAGTTGCAATCGGCAACCCTGGGTTGCCAAGCTGTTGCCGACTGTCAACCACTGGGAGTGCACGTGGCCTTTGGTGACCAGCCCGCATACCTCCGCGTCGCCGACGATCTCCGGAAGAAGATTGCCGCGGGCGAGCTGCCACCCCACGCCCGTCTCCCCTCCCAGGCCCGGATCCGCGAGGAGTACGGCGTCTCCGACACCGTCGCCCTCGAGGCCCGCAAGGTGCTGATGGCCGAGGGTCTGGTGGAGGGCCGCTCCGGCTCGGGCACCTATGTGCGCGCCCAGCCCGTGCCCCGGCTGCTCGCCCGCACCGGCTATCACGGCATGGTCGACTCCTCCCCGTTCCGCCAGGAGCAGGCCGACGACCGGATCATGGGCACCTGGGACGCGGTGAGCGAGCAGGAGGCGGCCGGGCGGGAGACCGCCGAGCGGCTGGGCATCGAGCCCGGCGACCGCGTGATGCGCACCCGCTACCTCTTCCGTTCGGGAGGGGAGGCGGTGATGCTCTCCACCTCCTGGGAGCCGCTCGCGATCACCGGCCGCAGCCCGGTGATGCTGCCCGAGGAGGGTCCGCTGGCCGGGCGCGGGGTGGTGGCGCGGATGGCCGCGCTCGACCTGATCGTGGACAACGTGACCGAGGAGGTCGGCGCGCGCCCCGGGCAGGCGGAGGAGGTGCTGGCGCTCGGCGGGGTGCCGGGCCATGCGGTGCTCGTCGTCTCCCGTACGTACCGCGCGGGCGGGCGGCCGGTGGAGACGGCGGATGTGGTGGTGCTCGCCGAGCGCTATCGGGTCGCGTACCACCTGCCGGTGAAGTGACCGCCCTGTCGGTGAAGTGACCGCGGACGACGTCGAGTTGGGGTCGGCGATCCTCCGATGGAGTCACCTCCGAGCCCAACTCGACTATTTCCAGGGCGGCTTGAGCTCGATTTGAGCTCATCTGAATTTGAGGTAGATTTGAGCCGCGCGGCTTTGAGTAAGCCGATGGCAAAGCCCGGCACATCGGACTCAACTCGCGTCACTCTGCCATCGCGGTCCATTTGAGATGGCCGGGTACGAATATTCATCAAGAGCCCTTGATTCCCCTGTGGGTTACGCGGGATTGCGGCAGTGGCACAGATTTTCCGGGGGCGATCCGTAGAGATTTCGCGAAGGTGCCGTTCAGCGGCCCTCGGCTCTGCTTCCCACGCTCTTTGCCAGCAGTTGACCTGCGGCGATGTGTTGCGCAGATCACATGAGCGGCTCCGAGCTCAAGATCAGCTCAAACCCGTGAAGTGGCCTCGCAATTCGCTTGTACGATGACGCCCGTTTGCATCAGGTACAGGTATGGGGGTCGAAAGGAGCGTCAGGGCGTTGAGCACTGAACAAGGAGCCCACACGCATTACAAAAGGTCGCTGGGTACGGTGGCCCTGACCGCAGTGGGCCTTGGATCCATTATTGGCTCCGGATGGCTGTTCGGCGCCGAGCGGGCCGCCGCGCTCGCTGGTCCCGCCGCTATTCTGGCCTGGGTGATAGGCGCCGCCGTGGCGCTGACCATCGCCCTGACCTATTCCGAGCTCGGCTCGATGTTCCCCAAGGCCGGCGGCATGGTCCGCTACGGTCAGTACTCGCACGGTTCGCTCGCCGGATATCTGGCGGCCTGGGCCAACTGGATCGCGATCGTCTCCGTGATCCCCGGTGAGGCCACCGCCTCGGTCCAGTACATGAGCTCCTGGGACTTCGGCTGGGCCAAGGCGCTGTACGACGGCAAGGAGCTCACCGGCAGCGGGGTCGCCCTCGCCTCGGTGCTGCTGATCTTCTACTTCTTCCTGAACTGGTTCGCGATCACGCTCTTCGCGAAGACCAACACCGCGATCACCGTCTTCAAACTGGTCGTCCCGGCCCTGACCGCGGGTGCCCTGCTGCTGTCGCACTTCGACACCGGCAATGTCACCGACAACGGCGGCTTCACCCCCAACGGCTGGAGCGCGGTGTTCACCGCGGTCGCCGTCTCCGGCATCGTCTGGGCCTACAACGGCTTCCAGTCCCCGCTGAACATGGCGGGCGAGGCGCGCAACCCCGGCAAGTCGCTCCCCAAGGCCGTCATCAGCTCCATCCTGATCGCCCTGGTGATCTACGTCGCCCTCCAGATCGCCTTCCTGACCGCCGTCCCGGCGGCCGACCTGGCGGACGGCGGCTGGTCGGGTCTGTCCTACAACTCCCCGCTCGCCGATCTCTCCCTCGCCTGGGGCCTGAACTGGCTGGCGCTGCTGCTCTACGCCGACGCCTTCGTCTCCCCGTCCGGCACCGGCATGATCTACGCGGCCACCACCTCCCGGATGATCCAGGGTGTCCAGGAGAACGGACATCTGCCGGGGATCTTCGGCAAGGTCGACGCCAAGACCGGTATCCCGCGTCCGGCGCTTCTGCTCAACCTGGTGATCGCCTTCGCCTTCCTCGCCGTCTTCCGCGGCTGGGGCTCGCTGGCCGAGATCGTCTCCGTGGCCACCGTGATCTCCTACATCACCGGCCCGGTGGCCGTGATGTCGCTGCGCCGCCTCTCCCCGGACCTGCCGCGGCCGGTCAAGCTGCGCGCGATGCCGGTGATCGCCCCGATCGCGATGGTCTTCGGCTCGCTGGTGCTCTACTGGGCCCGCTGGCCGCTCACCGGCAAGGTGATCTTCATCATGGCGATCGGCCTGCCGGTCTGGGCCTGGTACGAGCTGCGCAAGCCGTGGGCCGAGCTGCGCCCGCACCTGGCCGCCGGTGCCTGGATGGTGGCGTACCTGCTGGTCATGGCGGGGGTCTCATGGGCCGGCGGTACGGAGTTCGGCGGCCGCGGCTATCTGCCCGAGGGCTGGGACATCCTGGTCGTCGCCGCGATCGGACTCGCCTTCTACTACTGGGGTGTGCGCAGCGCCTGGCGCAACCCGACGCTGCTGGAGGCGGAGCGGGAACTGGCCGCCGCCGCTGCCGAGGAGTCGGGCGAGGCCAGCGACGACCGCGGGGACGACGACCGCGACAAGACGCCGGTGCGCGTCTGACCCCACCCGGTCCGCATGGCCGGATGCGTGCCTCCACGTGAGAACACGTATCCGCTGAGTGAAGGTTGGGCGTAGGCTCGGGCATATGCGGACCGGGAATTCCTTGAGGGTCCCGCGGTGGCGTCAGCCGTCGCGGGACCCGGTGACGGAGGGGGCGGGGAGATGAGTGAGGGCAACGTCGTACTGCCATGGCTCGTGATCCGCCAGGACGGCAACGGCAACCGCTACCGCGTCGGCCGTTACGCCACGCGGACGGAGGCCCAGGAGGTGGCCGACCGGCTCGACGCCCAGGGCCCGGAGCACCTCTATGTCGTGGAGCGCACCGCCGCCTCCCAGCAGGCTCAGTAGGGCCGACCACCCCGCTCCCCACCCCCTAGGGTTCCCGCATGAGTGTGCGCGTGGTGGTGGGTGGAGCGGTTTTCGACCGGGGACGGCTGCTGGCCGCCCGGCGCAGCGCCCCGCCGGAGCTCGCGGGCCGCTGGGAGCTCCCGGGCGGCAAGGTCGAGCCGGGGGAGACGCCGCCGCAGGCCCTCGTCCGCGAGCTGCGGGAGGAGCTGGGCGTCGAGGTCCGGCCGCTGGAGCCGCTGGCCGGTGAATGGCCACTCAAGCCGGGTTACGTACTGCGGGTGTGGACCGCGCGACTGGTCTCCGGCACACCCCGGCCGCTCCAGGACCATGACGAGCTCCGCTGGCTCACCGCCGACCGGGTGGACGAGGTCGACTGGCTGGACCAGGACCGTCCCGCGCTGGCGCAGGCCGTCCGCCTGCTGCGCGCCGCCGAACGCACTCCTCCGCGCGCCCGCTGAGCCTCGCCCGGACGATAGGGCGCCCCGGATATCGGGTATGTGCTGATTAACCTCCCTGAATCCATACATTCCGGCGGGGCCGTACCGGGGCTGGGAAGTGATCGGCGTGAGTGACAGCACAGCGCGGGCCGGGCCGACGCCCGGCTTCGCCGAGTGGGTCTTCCCCGCCGAGCCGGGTTCGGTCCGCGCCGCACGCTGTCGGGTTCAGGCCGTGCTGGAGGAGTGGGGGCTGTCCGTCATGACCGATGTCACGGTGCTGCTGGTGAGTGAACTGGTCACCAATTCGCTGCGGTACGCCCGCGGTCCGATCGGGCTGCGCATGTACGCCCGCCGCGAAAATTCGCCGTCCGAATCCGTACTGATGGTCGAAGTGTCGGATCCGCTGGCCGATCCGCCGCACGCGCGGACCGCGTCGGCCGAGGACGAGGGCGGCCGTGGCCTGGAGTTGATCGGCCGGACGGCGCTGCGCTGGGGGACCCGGCGCAGGCACGCCGGAAAAACCGTGTGGTTCGAGTTGGCTCTGCCCGGTTAGGAGTGAGGGGGAGCGCTGATCTTGAGCGCTTAACCAAAAGCCGGGACGGAAACTGATTGCGGGCTGAGATAGTGCTGTGATCGTGAAGACCGTACTCCGGATGGCCGAGGTGCTGGATACTCGGCTATCTGTAGCCGGTCGGAGCACCTGAGCCGGAGGGGACGGGCGCATGAGCGAGAAGCCAGCGGGGGCTGAGATGCCCGAGGAGTCGGTTGGTTCGCAGGTGTCGCCGGTGTCGGAAGTGTCGCCGGAGACGCAGGTGTCCCAGACGTCTCAGGTGTCTCAGATGGCACCGGTATCGCCCATGTCGTCGATGTCGGCCATGTGGCAGAGCAGTCCTCCCGGATCCATCTATGACTACATCCGTGTCGCCTCCTTCGCGCTGGGTTCCGACGGACGGATCTCCCAGTGGAGCGAACGGGCCGAGGAGCTGACGGGGCTGACGGCCCAACAGGCCATCGGCAGCGACCCGGTCGACGCTTTCGTTCCCGACGAACTGCGCGACACCGGTCACCGCAAGGTCGCCGACATCCTGGACGGCCGGGAGTGGACCGGGCTGGTCCCCTACCGCAGCCCCGAGGCGCCGCACGGCCATGGTGTGGCCGAGATCTATGTGATGCCGTCTCAGGACGCGGCCGGTGAGCGTTCGGCGCTCTGTATCGCCGTCGATGTGAGCGCGCTCCGTGGTCTGGAAACCGACCTTGCCTCATCACAGGCCGTTTTCGGTCAATCTCCGCTCGGTTTCTTTCTCTTCGGTACCGACCTCCGCATGCTCCGGGTCAATGAGCGCTTCGCCAAGGTCTTCGGCCGCCCGACCGAGTCCTACCGCGGCGCCACCGCCCACGATCTGCTGCCGCGCGGCGAGGCCGAGCGGCTCGGCGCCGCCCTGCGCCAGGTCCTGGACACCGGTAAGTCGCTGACCGATATGCCGATCGTGGGCACCGTGCCCGGCAGCCCGGACCGGCACCGCTGGTCGGTGTCGCTCTACCGGCTGCACAGCAGCTCCGGCCGCCCCATCGGCGTCGCCGGGCTCGCCACCGACGTCACCCGCCGCCGCCGCGCCGAACAGGAGGCCGCGGGCGTGCGGCGCAACCTGGCGCTGCTCAACGAGGCGGGTGCCCGAATAGGCACCTCGCTGGATCTGGAGACCACCGCCCGCGAACTGCTGGACGTGGCCGTCCCCCAGTTCTGCGATCTGGCCTCGGTCGACCTCTACCAGGGGCTGCTGTCCGGCGACGAGACCCCGCCGGGCCTGGCCGACGGCAGTGCCGAACTGCGCCGGGTCGCCTTCGCCTCCGCGGTCTCCGACGGCCCGGTCGCCTTCGGCGACATCTGCCGCGTCGACACCGACGGCGGACTGCCCAAGCCCGTCCAGGTCGGCGAGGTCCACCGCTACCCCTTCCACTCCCTGTGCGCCGGGGCGCTGCGCACCGCCCAGGTCAAGGTCGTCCCCGGCCGGGACAGCGGGGAGGGCCCGGAGCTGGGCGCGATGCTCCAGTCCACGCTGGTGGTGCCGATGGTGGCGCGGGACACCGTGGTGGGTCTGGCCCAGTTCTCCCGTACCAAGGGCAGTGAGCCCTTCGGTGAGCGGGACCGCGCGCTCGCCGTCGAGCTGGCCGCCCGCGCGGCCGTCAGCATCGACAACGCCCGGCTGTACCGCAGGGAGCATGAACGGGCCCTGATACTCCAGCGCAGCCTGCTGCCGCCCGGCGACCCCGAGGCCGCCGGACTCGATATCGCCTGCCGCTATCTGCCGGGGAACGCGGCGACCGAGGTGGGCGGCGACTGGTTCGACGTCATCGAGCTGCCCGGACACCGCACCGCGCTGGTGGTCGGCGATGTGATGGGCCGGGGTCTGCGGGCCGCGGTCGCCATGGGTGAACTGCGCACCGCCGTACGCACGCTGGCCCTGCTGGACCTGGAGCCCGCCGAAGTGCTCTCCGCGCTCGACGAGATCGCTCGCGGGCTGGGCGCGCCGAGCGGTTCGCACACCCCCACCCGCTCCGGCTCCCGCGCCCGTTCCGGCGCCCAGGACTCCTCCGATCTGTCCGAGGTCTACCTCGCCACCTGTGTCTACGCGGTCTACGACCCCGTCACCCGCCGCTGCACCTTCGCCAACGCCGGTCATCTGCCCCCCGTCCTCGTCGAGCCCGACGAGGACGCGCTGCTGATGGAGGTGCCGCCGGGGATGCCGCTGGGGGTCGGCGGCGAGCCGTTCGAGGAGATCGAGGTCGAGCTGCCCGACGGCGCCCTGCTGGCCCTGTACACCGACGGCCTCGTGGAGTCCCGTGACCACGCGCTGGACGAGGGGCTCCAGGACCTCCGGGCGGCCCTGTCCTCGCACGACGGCACCCGTGTCCCGGACAGCTCGCTGGAGGACATCTGCGACCACGTGCTGAGCGGTCTGGACACCCACCACGGCGAGGACGACATCGCGCTGCTGATGGCCCGGGTGCAGGGGCTGCCGCAGGAGTCGGTGGGCGACTGGAAGCTCCCGAGCGACCCCCAGTCGGTGGGCCGTGCCCGGGAACTGGCCCGGGAACAGCTGGAGTCCTGGAACATGGACGATCTGGTGGACACCACCGAGCTGCTGGTCAGCGAGCTGGTGACCAACGCGCTGCGGTACGGCGAGGGCGAGATCCGGCTCCGGCTGCTGCTGGACCGCACCCTGGTCTGCGAGGTCTGGGACGGCGGACTGGTACAGCCCCGGCGGCGGCGCGCGCGGGACACCGACGAGGGCGGGCGCGGGCTCCAGCTGGTGGGGCTGCTCAGCGCGGGCTGGGGCAGCCGCCGTACGCCGCACGGCAAGACGGTCTGGTTCGAACTGGCCCTCCCCGACGGCCGGTCCAGCGGTCCGGACTCGGTCGAGGCGCTGCTCAGCCTCTGGTGACGGCGAGGGCCCGCGCGGCGATGGCGCGGGCCCGCACCGTCAGCGGGGCCGGGTCACCCCTCCCGGCGGCGGATCTTGTTGCCGAGCCAGACCAGCGGGTCGTACTTGCGGTCCACCGCCCGCTCCTTGAGCGGGATCAGCGCATTGTCGGTGATCTTGATCTGCTCCGGGCAGACCTCCGTACAGCACTTGGTGATGTTGCAGTAGCCCAGACCGTGGTCCTCCTGAGCACCGCGCTTACGGTCGATCCCGGCGTCGGCCGCCGCGTCCAGCGGATGCATATCCAGCTCCGCCACCCGCATCAGGAAGCGCGGTCCGGCGAACGCCTCCTTGTTCTCCTCGAAGTCCCGCACCACATGACAGGTGTCCTGGCACAGGAAGCACTCGATGCACTTGCGGAACTCCTGCGAGCGGTTCACATCCTCCTGCCCCATCCGGTACTCACCCGGTTTGAGGTCCGCGGGCGGGACGAAGGACGGCACCTCCCGGGCCTTGGCGTAGTTGAAGGACACATCCGTCACCAGGTCCCGGACCACCGGGAACGCCCGCAGCGGGGTGATGGTGATGGTCTCGTCACGGCTGAACACCGACATCCGGGTCATACACAGCAGCCGGGGGCGGCCGTTGATCTCGGCGCTGCACGAACCGCATTTACCCGCCTTGCAGTTCCAGCGGACCGCCAGGTCCGGGGCCTGGGTCGCCTGGAGCCGGTGCACGATGTCCAGCACGACCTCGCCGTCATTGACCTCCACCTGGAAGTCCTTCAGACCGCCGCCGTCCACATCGCCCCGCCACACCCGGAAGCGGGCCTCGTACGCACTCACTGGGTCAGCTCCTCGTCCGTCAGGTACTTCACCAGCTCGTCCTTCTCGAACAGGTCGAGCAGATCGGGGCGGATGGGCGGCATCTCGCGCCGCTCCAGCCGGATCTGACCGTGGCCCGCGTCGGGCGCGGCCAGACCGCCGGAGGGGTCGGAGAGCCGGCAGACCAGATTGACCCGCCGCCATTCGCGGTCCATCTGCGGATAGTCGTCCCGGGTGTGGCCGCCGCGGCTCTCGGTCCGCTCCAGCGCCGCCCGGGCCACACATTCGCTGACCAGCAGCATGTTGCGCAGATCGATGGCCAGGTGCCAGCCGGGGTTGAACTGCCGGTGGCCCTCGACCCCCGCGCGCCGCGCCCGCACCCGCAGACCGGCCAGCCGGTGCAGCGCCTCCTCCATCTCCCCGGCCTTCCGGATGATCCCCACCAGGTCGTTCATCGCCCGCTGGAGCTCCTGGTGGAGGGTGTACGGATTCTCGGCCGGGCCGGAGCCCTGGGCATCGCCGCTCTCGGCGCTGAACGGGCGCAGCGCCTCGGCGGCCGCGAGGTCCAGCTGTGTGTCGTCCGGGGCCGCCCGGCCGCCCGACCGGGCGCTGTCCTGGGCGTACTTGGCGGCGTAGAGCCCGGCCCGCCGTCCGAAGACCAGCAGATCGGAGAGGGAGTTGCCGCCCAGCCGGTTGGAGCCGTGCATCCCGCCCGCGACCTCGCCCGCGGCGAACAGCCCGGGTACCCCGGTGGCGGCCGCGGTGTCCGGGTCGACGTCCACCCCGCCCATCACGTAATGGCAGGTGGGGCCGACCTCCATGGGCTCGGCGGTGATGTCGACGTCCGCCAGCTCCTTGAACTGGTGGTGCATGGAGGGCAGCCGCCGCTTGATGACCTCGGCCGGCATCCGGGTGGAGACGTCCAGGAAGACCCCGCCGTGCGGGGAGCCGCGGCCCGCCTTCACCTCGGCGTTGATGGCGCGGGCGACCTCGTCGCGGGGGAGCAGCTCGGGCGGGCGGCGGTTGTGGTCCGGGTCCTCGTACCAGCGGTCGCCCTCGTCCTCGGACTGGGCGTACTTCTCCTTGAAGACGTCCGGGATGTAGTCGAACATGAACCGCTTGCCCTCGCTGTTGCGCAGCACCCCGCCGTCCCCGCGCACCGACTCGGTGACGAGGATGCCCTTGACCGAGGGCGGCCAGACCATTCCGGTGGGGTGGAACTGCACGAACTCCATGTTGATCAGCGGGGCTCCGGCGAGCAGCGCCAGCGCGTGGCCGTCCCCGGTGTACTCCCAGGAGTTGGAGGTCACCTTGAAGGACTTGCCGATGCCGCCGGTGGCCAGCACCACCGCCGGGGCGTCGATCGCGAAGAAACGGCCGGATTCACGCTCGTAGCCGAAGACCCCGCGGACGCGGTCGCCGTCCTTGAGGATCCGGGTGACCGTGCACTCCTGGAAGACCTTCAGCCGTGACTCGTAGTCCCCGGTCTCGGCCTTGTCCTCCTGCTGGAGGGAGACGATCTTCTGCTGGAGGGTGCGGATCAGCTCCAGGCCGGTGCGGTCCCCGACATGGGCCAGCCGGGGGTACTCATGACCGCCGAAGTTCCGCTGGGAGATCCGGCCGTCGGCGGTGCGGTCGAAGAGCGCGCCCCAGGTCTCCAGCTCCCAGACCCGGTCCGGGGCCTCCTGGGCGTGCAGCTCGGCCATCCGCCAGTGGTTGAGGAACTTGCCGCCGCGCAGGGTGTCCCGGAAGTGCACCTGCCAGTTGTCGCCCTCGTTCACATTGCCCATGCTGGCGGCGATACCGCCCTCGGCCATCACCGTATGGGCCTTGCCGAAGAGCGACTTGCAGATGACGGCGCAGCGCATGCCCTGTTCCCGGGCCTCGATCGCGGCCCGCAGCCCGGCGCCCCCGGCGCCGACCACGACCACGTCCCATGCCTGCCGCTCGACTTGCGTCATCGGTTGAGCACCTCTCCTAGAAAAAGCGCGGATCGTCGAAGGCGCCGCTCGCGAGCAGATAGACATAGAAGTCCGCGACGGCGACGCTGATCAGGGACGCCCAGGCCAGCTGTGCGTGGCGGGCGTTGAGCGTGCTGACCCAGCCCCACAGCCGGTAGCGCACCGGATGCCGGGAGAAGTGCTTGAGCCGGCCGCCGACGATATGCCGGCAGGAGTGGCAGGAGAGGGTGTACGCCCAGATCAGCGCGATGTTGACGAGCAGGATCAGCGTCCCGAGGCCCATATGGCCCCAGCGGCCGTGCTCATCACGGAAGCCGAGCACCGTGTCATAGGTGAGGATCCCGGCAACGATCAGCGCGAAGTAGAAGAAGTAGCGGTGGATGTTCTGGAGGATCAGCGGGAGGCGGGTCTCTCCGGTGTAGCGGGCGCGCGGCTCGGCGACGGCGCAGGCGGGTGGCGAGGCCCAGAAGCCCCGGTAGTACGCCTTGCGGTAGTAGTAGCAGGTCAGCCGGAAGCCGAGCGGGAAGATCAGGATCAGCAGGGCGGGGGAGAGCCCCCACCAGGCGCCGAAGATCTCCCAGTTGGCGCCGCCCTTCATGGGCACGCAGTTCTGCGCGATGCAGGGCGAGTAGAACGGTGAGACATACGGTTCGGCGTAGTAGTCGTCCCCGGCGAAGGCGCGCCAGGTGGAATAGACGACAAACGCGAACAGCCCGGCGGCGGTCGCCGCGGGCGCCAGCCACCAGCGATCGGTGCGCAGGTGACGGGTGGGGATGGCGGCCCGCGACGGGCCGTGCACCCCGCCCGGGGGCGCCTCCCGGTCGGTGGGCGTGGCGGCTTGGGGGTCGGTGCCTGTGGCCAAGTGGAACTCCGCTGTGGAGTGGTGTGGGGGACGGTGGGGTGGTGCACCCGTGCCGGTGCACCGGCGGCCCTTTCACAGGGGCGGCCGGTGCACCATGCCGTCCTTAGGGCGCGTGGCGATCGCGCGCGCCGAGGCCCTCGTCGTCGACGTCCGACCACAGCGCACTGTTGTACGGAGCGTCGGGGACCGGAACCATTTCGGGGCGTGGTCGCTCCTGGGGAGCCGTGGCGCGCAGCAGGGCGAGGCTCTCGCGGAGGTGGTCCGCGTCGGTGCGGACCCGTCGTATCTCCAGCCCGCCGGGACCCACCTGCTGTTCCAGTCGGCTCACCGAGCGGACCAGGTCATCGAGGCAGCGCTGGACGTTCGTCAGGTCGTCGTTCAAGGACATGACTAGAGCCCTCACTTCCGCGGTTGCGGTTGGCGACGGTCATGCGACAGCGAGTGTTACGCGCCACAGTCTCGGTTGGGAAGGGATCTGTCGCGATTCGCCGCGCCGCCGGTGCGATTCCGCCTCTGTGCGCCGGAGCGTGCGCCCTCCGTATTGATCCGGTCGGGTGATCCTTTCCCCTCATGGCCGTCTCCGCGGCCGTTCCGGCGTGCTCTCCGGTGAACCGTCGCTTTGAGTGAGCAGTATATGCGATAAGCGTCACAATCCACCCAGGACGCACATATCTGGCACACCCCGGAGGTTCCGTCGCCATGTCCATCGCCAAGCGCCGCTGTGCCTTGCTGCTCGCCGCGGGTGTGATGCTGCCGCTGCCCGTCGTGCTGACCGGGTGCAGCTCCGATGAGGAGGGCGCCCCGCCGCCCGCCTCCCGGGACATCGCCACGGCCTCCCGCGCCCGGATGGCCGGGACCGGAACCCTGCGCTGGGCGCTGGATACGACGCCCAAGACCTTCAACGCCTTCCAGTCGGCCGCCGACACCGGCACCGAGCGGGTCGCCGGCGCGGTGCTGCCCTCGCTCTACACGCTGGACGCCCGGGGCAAGCCGCAGCGCGACCCCGACTTCCTGGAGTCGGCCGACGTCACCTCGACCGAGCCCAAGCAGGTCGTGGTCTACAAGCTCAACTCCAAGGCGGTCTGGAGCGACGGCCGCCCGCTGAGCGCGGAGGACTTCGCCGCCCAGTGGAAGGCGCTGCGCGGTACGGAGAACGCGTACTGGACGGCGCGGAACGCCGGGTACGACCGCATCGCCAAGATCGAACCCGGTGACGACGACCACGAGGTCAAGGTCACCTTCGCCAAGCCCTACACCGACTGGCGCTCGTTGTTCACCCCGCTCTACCCGAAGAGCGTGATGGACAACCCGGCGGTCTTCAACGCCGCGGCGAACAAGGGGCTCGCGGTCGGGGCCGGTCCCTTCATGGTGCGCGGTGTCACGGACGACTCCGTCACCCTGGTCCGCAACCCCCGCTGGTGGGGCGAGCGGGCGCGGCTGAGCCGGATGGTCTTCCGGACGGTGCCCGCCGCCCAGCGGGCCGACGCGCTGATCTCCGGCCGGGTCGATCTGGCCGAAGTCGACCGGACCACCGCCCGCCGGATCCAGGCCACCGCCCCCTCCCGCAAGAAGCAGGCGGCCGGGGCCAAGGCCCACTCCGCCGGGGCCAACGCACCGGACCTGGCCCGGGACGGCCGGCGGGCCGCGGACGCGCTGCACGACTGGGCAGCCGCGAACGCCTCGGACAAGAAGCGGGCCGAGACCGTGGCCCTGAGCCGGTTCACCCTGCGCAAGGCGCTGGAGCCCGCCTACACCCAGCTCGCCCTGAACGGCACCAAGGGCCCGCTCGCGGACGAGCGGGTGCGCCGCGCGGTGGCCCGCGCGATCGACCGCAAGGCGCTGGCGAAGCAGGTCCTCAAGCCCCTCGGACTGCCCACCGAACCGCTCGGCAACCACCTGCTGATGGCGGCGCAGAAGGGATACAAGGACCACAGCGGCGCCCTCGGCACCTCCGACACCCAGGCCGCGCAGTCGCTGCTGGCGGACGCGGGCTGGCACGCGGCCGGCCGTCAGAAGATCGACGGCAAGACGGACGACCTCGGTATCCGGCGCGCGGTGCCCAGTGACGCGGGCTCGGGCACCCCGTCCGCCACCTCCTCCGGTGACGGCAGCGCGAGCCCCAGCGCCAGCGGGACCGCCTCACCGTCGGCAAGCGCGAGCGGCGCGGCCCCCGCGGCGGGCGACGCGGGCCGCTCCGGCAACCTCCCCGACTCCGCGGTGGTCCGTAAGAAGGGCCGTCCGCTGGTGCTGCGCTTCGTCCTCCCGGACGACAGCGGAAGCGCCCCGCTGCGCGCCGTCGGCGAGCGCATCGCCCGGATGCTGGAGACGATCGGCGTCCGTACCGAGATCACCAAGGTCGAGGGCGAGGGCTACTTCAAGAACTACATCGCCTCCGGCAAGTACGACCTGGCCCTCTACTCCTGGCCCGCCACCGCCTACCCGGCCACCGACGGCCGTCCGATCTACGCCAAGCCGCAGCCGGCCGCGGACGGCTCGCTGGTGGTCGAGCAGAACTACACCCGGGTCGGCACCGACCAGATCGACCAGCTGTTCGACGAGGCGGTCTCCGAGCTGGACGGCGGCGCCTCGCGCTCCCTGGTCGGCCGGGCGGACGCCCGGATCTGGGCGGCGGCCGGTTCGGTCCCGCTCTACCAGCGGCCGGAGCTGGTGGCGATGCGCAAGGGCGTGGTGAACGCCGGAGCCTTCGGCTTCGCCACCCCGCGCTACCAGGACATCGGCTTCCGCAAGTGAGCCACCGGCCCACATGAACCACCGGCCCGCCCGGCCCGGCACCCGTGCCGGGCCCGGCGGGCCCACCTGGTGACGAGTGGCGCTCCCGCCGTCGCCCGCGACCGGTCTGAGACCCGGATCACCCTGCGAGGACGGGCTGCGGCGCCCGTTACCGGGCCGTCCCCTTACCATGGGGTTGAGGCCGTGGCGTGTTCTGCCCGGCGGGCGGGCGTACCGCACCGGACGCGCCGTCATCCACGATTCCGGGAGAAGCGCCGCAAGTATGCCCACGCGCCACGACATCCGTAACGTCGCCATCGTCGCCCACGTCGACCATGGCAAGACGACCCTGGTCGACGCCATGCTCAAGCAGGCCGGCGCGTTCGCCGCCCACCAGCAGGTGGACGACCGGGTCATGGACTCCAACGACCTGGAGCGCGAGAAGGGGATCACCATTCTCGCCAAGAACACCGCCGTGAAGTACCACCCGGCGGACGGCGGCGACCCCGTCACCATCAACATCATCGACACCCCCGGCCACGCCGACTTCGGCGGTGAGGTCGAGCGCGGTCTGTCCATGGTCGACGCCGTGGTCCTGCTGGTGGACGCCTCCGAGGGCCCGCTGCCGCAGACCCGCTTCGTGCTGCGCAAGGCGCTCCAGGCCAAGCTGCCCGTCATCCTGTGCATCAACAAGACGGACCGCCCGGACTCCCGGATCGACGCGGTGGTCAACGAGGCGTACGACCTCTTCCTGGACCTGGACGCGACCGAGGAGCAGATCGAGTTCCCGATCGTCTACGCCTGTGCCCGGGACGGCATCGCCTCGCTGAACAAGCCGGAGGACGGCTCCGTCCCCGCCGACAGCGACAGCCTCCAGCCGTTCTTCACCACCCTGCTGGAGACGGTTCCCGCGCCCGAGTACGACGCCGCCGCCCCGCTCCAGGCCCATGTCACCAACCTGGACGCGGACAACTTCCTCGGCCGGATCGCGCTGCTCCGCGTCGAGCAGGGCGAGCTGAAGAAGGGGCAGACGGTCGCCTGGATCAAGCGGGACGGCTCGATCGCAAATGTGCGCATCACCGAGCTGATGATGACCGAGGCGCTCACCCGCAAGCCCGCCGAGGTGGCCGGCCCCGGTGATATCTGCGCCGTCGCCGGTATCCCGGACATCATGATCGGCGAGACCCTGGCCGACCCGGAGAACCCGATCGCGCTGCCGCTGATCACCGTCGACGAGCCCGCGATCTCGATGACCATCGGCACCAACACCTCGCCGCTGGTCGGCCGCGGCCCCGGTGGCAAGGGCGCCGACAAGTCGGCCGTGAAGGACCGCAAGGTCACCGCCCGGCTGGTCAAGGACCGGCTGGAGCGCGAGCTGATCGGTAACGTCTCGCTGCGCGTGCTGCCCACCGACCGCCCGGACGCCTGGGAGGTGCAGGGCCGCGGTGAGCTGGCGCTGGCGATCCTGGTGGAGACCATGCGCCGGGAGGGCTTCGAGCTGACCGTCGGCAAGCCCCAGGTGGTCACCCGGGAGGTCGAGGGCAAGGTCCATGAGCCGGTCGAGCGCATCACCATCGATGTGCCCGAGGAGCACATGGGCGCGGTCACCCAGCTGATGGGCACCCGCAAGGGCCGGATGGACAACATGTCCAACCACGGCTCCGGCTGGGTCCGGATGGAGTTCGTCGTCCCGTCCCGGGGCCTGATCGGCTTCCGCACCGAGTTCCTGACCCAGACCCGCGGCACCGGGATCGCCCACTCCATCCACGAGGGCCATGAGCCGTGGTTCGGGGAGCTGAAGACCCGGAACAACGGATCGCTGGTGGCCGACCGCTCGGGCGCGGTGACCGCCTTCGCGATGATCAACCTCCAGGAGCGCGGCGTGCTGTTCGTCTCGCCGGGCACCGAGGTCTACGAGGGCATGATCGTCGGTGAGAACTCCCGCACCGACGACATGGACGTGAACATCACCAAGGAGAAGAAGCTCACCAATATGCGGTCCTCCACCGCGGATGTGACCGAGTCCCTGGTGCCGCCGCGGCTGCTCTCCCTGGAGCAGTCCCTGGAGTTCTGCCGCGACGACGAGTGCGTCGAGGTGACCCCGGAGACCGTGCGCATCCGCAAGGTGATGCTGGACCAGAAGGAGCGCGGCCGCGCCGCCTCCCGCGCCAAGCGCTGACGCGTACGCGGGCGCCCCTCACCCAGCGTGAGCGCTGGAGGATGCGTCCGTAAGCCCGCCGACAGCCCGGAATCCCCTCTTCCGCGAGGGGTCCCGGGCTGTTGCCATGTCGGCAAGGCGCCAGTCAACAAGTTATCCGGGGTGAGGCGTCCGGATATCGGCCAGAGGGCTCCGCATGATGTGTTAACAGTCCGTTTCGCGTGTGTCTGTCAGTGGAGCTTTTGTCCGGATTTTGAAGCTCCGCGCGTAGATGATGTGACCAAAGCGAGACCCATAAGGTGTGGTTTACGGGGCGAGCGTGCTCAATCATGGGGTCCATTGAGCTCGGGTCAATGGGTCACACGCTGTGGGGAGCGCGGACCTACGAGCGCATCTGGGGGGTTTCCGGTCCCTTTCGCTGTCAGGGGTGTCAGCGTGCTTTCCGGACACCCCCTCTCGTAGTGGCAGAGGACTCCTGAGGAGGCAAACCCATGCGCGGTGCCAAGAGCGCCAAGTGGGTCGCACTGGCCGCGGTTGTGGCGCTGGCCGCAACCGCCTGTGGCGGCGGCGACAGCGACAGCGGTGACAACGACATGAACAAGGGGACGGTGGACCCGAAAGGGATCCTGACCGCCCAGTTGGGCGAGCCGCAGAACCCGCTTCAGCCGGCAAACGCCAAGGAGAGCCAGGGCAGTCGTGTCCTGAGGGCGGTCTTCTCCACGCTCGTGGACTACGAGCCGGGTACCGGCAAGCTCCAGTACATCAACGCCGAGTCCGTGACACCCAACAAGGACTCCTCCGTCTGGACCGTCAAGCTCAAGCCGGGCTGGAAGTTCCACAACGGTGAGGCCGTGACCGCCAAGTCCTACGTGGACTCGTGGAACTGGTCGGCCAACGTCGAGAACAACCAGACCAACTCCAGCTGGTTCCAGGACATCAAGGGCTACGCGGATGTCCACCCTGAGAAGGGCAAGCCCAAGGCCGACAAGATGTCCGGCCTCAAGGTCGTCAATGACAACGAGTTCAAGATCGAGCTCACCAGCTCGGTCTCGTACTTCGCCTACAAGCTGGGCTATGACGTCTGGGCGCCGCTGCCCAGCGGCTTCTTCAAGGACCCCAAGGGCTACGGCGAGAAGCCGGTCGGCAACGGCCCCTACAAGTTCGTCTCGTGGGACCACAAGAAGCTGATCAAGGTCCGTAAGTTCGACGGCTACAAGGGTCCGAACAAGGCGAAGAACGGCGGCATCGACTTCAAGAACTACACCACCGCCGACGCCGCCTACTCCGACCTGCGGTCGAACAACCTCGACTGGATCGAGCAGGTTCCGACCACCGCGCTGACGAACTACAAGACGGACCTGGGCAAGCGCGCCATCGACGAGGAGTACTCGGCGGTCCAGTCGATCGTCCCGGCCTTCTACACCGACCAGTTCAAGGACATCGACCCCAAGGTCATCCAGGGTCTGTCGATGGCGATCGACCGTGACACCATCACCAAGACGGTGCTGCACGGCTCCCGCACCCCGGCCGACAGCTATGTCGCCCGCGGTGTGCTCGGCTACAAGGCCGGCGCGCTGAAGGAGCAGGTCAGCTACGACCCGAAGAAGGCCAAGTCCCTCATCAAGGAGGGTGGCGGCGTCCCGGGCAACAAGATCTCCATCCAGTTCAACGCCGACCAGGACCACAAGACCTGGGTCGACGCGGTCTGCAACAGCATCCGCAAGGCCACCGGTGTCGACTGCGTGGGCGACTCCAAGCCCGACTTCCAGGCCGACCTGAACGCGCGTGACAAGCACCAGGTCAAGTCCATGTACCGCGGTGGCTGGGTGCTCGACTACCCGGTCAACTCGAACTTCATGAGGGACCTGTACGGCTCCAAGGCCGCCGGTAACACCAGCGGTTACGACAACCCCGAGTTCGACAAGCTCGCCAACAAGGCCGACAAGGCCGCCACCCTCGACGAGACCATCAAGCTCTACCAGCAGGCGGAGCAGATTCTCGCCAAGGACATGCCGGCGATCCCGCTGTGGTTCTACAAGGTCAACAGCGGCCAGTCCAACAAGATCCTGGGGAAGATTCCCTACGGTCAGGACGGCGACCCGATCTTCACCAACGTCCAGGTGAAGAAGAAGTAACGACCGGGACCGCCGGCCGGTGCCGCCGCATCCTCTCCCCGGAGAGTGCGGCGGCACCGGCCCGCAGGCGTGAGGCCCGCGACCCTCTCCCCCCACCCGCGTGGAGCAGATGAGCCGTGGTCTCCGCCGCCCCCCAACGGCATGGAGGCATGATGGGGCGCTACGTCGCCAGGCGACTGCTCCAGATGATCCCGGTCTTCATCGGGACCACTCTGTTGATTTTCCTCATGGTCCACGTTCTGCCCGGTGACCCCATCCGGGCGATGTGGGGAGACAAGGCCGCCGACCCCGCACAGGTCGCGGCACTGCGCCATGAGTTCGGGCTCGACCAGCCCTTGTGGAAGCAATACGTCGATTACATGGCCAATCTCTTCCAGGGAGATTTCGGCAAGACCTTCGGCGGCCGTGAGGTCTCCGAGGAAATGGGCATGGCCTTCCCGGTGACCCTCCGCCTGGGGGCGGTGGCCATCACCATCGAGATGATCGTCGGCATCGGGCTGGGTGCCTGGGCCGGTCTCAAGGCGGGCAAGGCCGCCGACACCGGTGTGCTGATCTTCACCCTGGTCGTCATCTCGATGCCGGTCTTCGTCATGGGTTACCTGGCGCGGTTCGTCTTCGCCGATGAACTCGGCTGGCTGCCGCCCAACGTCCAGGACTCGGAGGACCTCCAGCAGCTGCTGCTGCCGGGCTTCGTCCTCGCGATGCTCTCGATGGCGTACGTGGCCCGGCTGACCCGGACCACCTTCGCGGAGAACCTGCGGGCCGACTACATGCGCACCGCGCTGGCCAAGGGGCTGCCCCGGCGCCGGATCGTCGGGGTGCACCTGCTGCGCAACTCGCTCATCCCGGTCGTCACCTTCATCGGCACCGACGTCGGTGCGCTGATCGGCGGCGCGGTGGTCACCGAGGGCATCTTCAATGTCCAGGGCGTCGGCAACCTGCTGTTCAAGGCGCTCGGACAGCGCGAGGGCACCACGATCGTCGGCACGGTGACGATCTTCGTCCTCGTCATCCTGGTGATCAACCTGCTCGTCGACCTGCTGTACGCGGTCCTGGACCCGAGGATTCGATATGTCTGAGCTGACAGACTCGCCCTTCGTTCCAGGCGTCCAGGCGTCCAACGCCGAACTGGCGGCGGGCAGGGACCCCTCGAAGGGTCCGGGCGGCGGCAAGCCCCGTTCCCTGTGGGGCGACGCCTGGTACGAGCTGCGCCACCGGCCGCTGTTCTGGGTCTCCGCGGTGCTGCTGGTGCTGCTGCTGGCCATCGCGGCGTTCCCGGGTCTCTTCAGCGGTGCCGATCCGCGTGACGGCGATCTGACCCACCACTTCCTGACCAAGCCGGAGCTGACGCACTTCTTCCAGGCCGACTGGTTCGGTTACGACGTGCAGGGCCGCTCCATCTACGCCCGGGTCATCTACGGCACCCGTGCCTCGATCATGGTGGGTGTCGGTGTGACGGTCGTGGTCACCCTCTTCGGTGGTCTGCTGGGCATGCTGGCCGGATACTTCGGCGGTTGGATCGACTCGATCGTCTCCCGCATCGTCGACATCTTCTTCGGTCTGCCGTTCCTGCTCGGCTCGATGGTCGTGCTGAACGCGTTCACCGAGCGCAAGGTGTACGTGGTGATCGCGGCACTGGCCTTCCTGGGCTGGACCACCATCGCCCGCGTGATGCGCGCCTCGGTGATCACGGCGAAGCAGGCGGACTACGTCACCGCGGCGCGCGCCCTCGGCGCGGGCACCAACCGGATCCTGTTCCGGCATGTACTGCCCAACGCGCTCGCGCCCACCATCGTGGTCGCGACGATCTCGCTCGGCGCCTATATCTCCGCCGAGGCCACGCTGTCGTACCTGGGTCTCGGCCTCGCCGACCCGACGATCTCGTGGGGCATCGACATCGCCTCGGCCAAGGACGCCATCCGGGACAACCCGCATGTGATGCTCTTCCCGGCCGCGATGCTGAGCCTCACGGTGTTCGCGTTCATCACGCTCGGCGACGCGGTGCGCGACGCCCTCGACCCCAAACTGCGCTGAGGAGGGCGTACGTGACCACTATCGAGAAGACCACGAGCGCCACCGCCCGCGTGGGCGAGGACGACGACGGCACCCCGCTGCTGGAAGTCCGCGACCTGCATGTGGAGTTCCACACCCGGGAGGGCCTGGCCAAGGCCGTCAACGGTGTCAACTACAGCGTCAACGCCGGTGAGACGCTCGCCGTGCTCGGCGAGTCCGGCTCCGGCAAGTCGGTGACCGCCCAAGCCATCATGGGCATCCTCGACATGCCGCCGGGGAAGATCCCGCAGGGTCAGATCCTGTACCGCGGCGAGGACATGCTCACCATGTCCCACGAGGAGCGCCGGAAGATCCGCGGCCGGAAGATCGCCATGATCTTCCAGGACGCGCTCTCGGCGCTCAACCCGGTGCTCTCCGTGGGCTACCAGCTGGGCGAGATGTTCCGCGTCCACCAGGGGATGTCCAAGAAGGAGGCCAAGGCCAAAGCCATCGAGCTGATGGACCGGGTCCGCATCCCGGCGGCGAAGGAGCGGGTGGGCGACTTCCCGCACCAGTTCTCCGGCGGTATGCGCCAGCGCATCATGATCGCCATGGCGCTGGCCCTGGAGCCGGACCTGATCATCGCGGACGAGCCCACCACCGCCCTGGACGTCACCGTCCAGGCCCAGGTGATGGATCTGCTCGCCGAGCTCCAGCGCGAGTACAACATGGGCCTGATCCTCATCACCCATGACCTCGGGGTGGTGGCGGACGTCGCCGACAAGATCGCGGTGATGTACGCGGGCCGGATCGTGGAGACCGCGCCGGTGCACGAGCTCTACAAGCGCCCGGCCCACCCCTACACCCGGGGTCTGCTGGACTCCATCCCGCGGCTGGACCGCAAGGGCCAGGAGCTCTACGCGATCAAGGGGCTGCCGCCCAACCTGCTCAAGACCCCTTCGGGCTGCGCCTTCAACCCGCGCTGTCCCAAGGTGCAGGACATCTGCACCACCGACCTCCCGGCGCTGCACCCGGTCACCGAGCAGGACGGCACGGAACTGCCGGGGCGCGGCAGCGCGTGCCACTTCTGGAAGGAGACCATCCATGGCTGATATCGAGAAGAGCGCGGCCGTGGACCGGTCCGACGGCGTCCAGGACGCCACTCCCAACGTCACCGAGGTGGAGACGGTCGACGCGGCCACCGAAGAGGCGGCCGTGGAGGCCATCGAGGCGCCCGTCGAGCGCGGTGAACCGATCCTCCAGGTACGCAATCTGGTCAAGCACTTCCCGCTGACCCAGGGCATCCTGTTCAAGCGGCACATCGGCGCGGTCAAGGCGGTCGACGGGATCTCCTTCGACCTCTACCAGGGCGAGACCCTGGGTATCGTGGGCGAGTCCGGCTGTGGCAAGTCCACCGTCGCCAAGCTGCTGATGACCCTGGAGACCGCCACCGCCGGTGAGGTCTTCTTCAAGGGCCAGGACATCACCAAGCTGTCGGGCCGTGCGCTGCGGGCCGTCCGCCGCAACATCCAGATGGTCTTCCAGGACCCGTACACCTCGCTCAACCCCCGGATGACGGTGGGCGACATCATCGGCGAGCCGTACGAGATCCACCCGGAGGTGGCGCCCAAGGGCGACCGTCGGCGGAAGGTCCAGGAACTGCTGGATGTGGTGGGCCTCAACCCGGAGTACATCAACCGCTATCCGCACCAGTTCTCCGGCGGTCAGCGGCAGCGCATCGGGATCGCGCGCGGTCTCGCGCTCAACCCCGAGGTCATCATCTGCGACGAGCCGGTCTCGGCACTGGACGTCTCGGTCCAGGCGCAGGTGATCAACCTGATGGAGAAGCTCCAGGACGAGTTCAACCTGTCCTATCTCTTCATCGCGCACGACCTGTCCATCGTCCGGCACATCTCCGACCGTGTCGGTGTGATGTACCTGGGCAAGATGGCCGAGATCGGTACCGACACCGAGATCTACGACCACCCGACGCACCCCTACACCCAGGCGCTGCTGTCGGCGGTCCCGGTCCCGGACCCGACGTCGCGCGAGGGCCGGGAGCGGATCATCCTCGCGGGTGATGTGCCCTCCCCGGCCAACCCGCCGTCCGGCTGCCGGTTCCGCACCCGCTGCTGGAAGGCGGAGGACAGGTGCGCCAAGGAGGTGCCGCTGCTCGCCATCCCGGAGCGGTTCACGAACAGTGACACACCGGCCGCCCATGAGTCGGCCTGCCACTTCGCGGAGGAGAAGGACGTCGTGCACGCCTGATCCGCACGCCGAGCAAGACGCCACGAGGGCGTCCGGACCGCTGACCCGGTCCGGGCGCCCTCGCGTCGTCCGGGTGACGCCGCCGCCCCGCCGTTCTCCGGGGCTGCCACGGACAGCCGCGGTGGAGGTGCGAGCCGTCCGGCCCCGGGATGTCATATGGGCCTAAGGCGGATCTTGGACCGGATCCTCGGGAGGCGCCATGCGCACCGCTTCGCACCGCAGGCGTTCGCGCCGCACGCTCGGCGCCGGATGCGCCGCCGCCCTGGTGGGCGCGGTCGCGCTGACCGGCTGCGGCGGCGGCGACAGCGGCTCCGGCTCGGGGATCGTGCGCTCCTCCTGGGGCGATCCGCCCAACCCCCTGGAACCGGCGAACACCAATGAGGTCCAGGGCGGCAAGGTGCTGGACATGATCTTCCGCGGGCTCAAGCAGTACGACCCCAGGACCGGTGAGGCCAAGGACGCGCTGGCGCAGCGGATCCACACCGACGACCAGCGCAATTACACCGTCACCATCAAGAAGGGCCATCGGTTCGCCAACGGCGAGAAGGTGACCGCCCGTTCCTTCGTGGACGCGTGGAACTACGGCGCGCTGCTCGACAACAAGCAGCGCAACGCCTACTTCTTCGAGTACATCGAGGGGTACGACAAGGTCCACCCCGTCTCCGGCGGCCCGACCGCGAAGACCCTGTCCGGACTGCGGGTCAAGGACGACCGCACCTTCACCGTGCGGCTCACCCAGAAGTTCTCCACCTGGCCCAAGACGCTCGGCTACAACGCCTACGCACCGCTGCCCCGGGCGTTCTTCACCCACCATGCCGCCTGGCTGAAGCGCCCCGTCGGCAACGGCCCGTACGAGGTGGCGTCCTACACCAAGGGCTCGGTGATGAAGCTGCGCGCCCGGGACGACTACAAGGGACCGGACAAGGCCCGGAACAAGGGTGTCGACCTGCGGGTCTACACCGACTCCAACACCGCTTACACCGATCTCCAGGCCGGCAACCTGGATCTGGTGGACGATGTCCCGGCCCAGCAGCTGAAGTTCGTCCGCGCCGACCTCGGCAACCGCTACATCAACCAGCCCGCCGGGATCATCCAGACCCTCACCTTCCCGATGTACGACACCGCCTGGCGCGGCCCCGCCAAGGCCAAGCTGCGCCGCGGTATCTCGATGGCGATCAACCGGAAGCAGATCACCGAGCGGATCTTCCGCAACACCCGTACCCCCGCGACCGACTGGACCTCTCCGGTGCTGCGCCGTGAGGGCGGTTACCGGCCGGGGCTGTGCGGGGACGCCTGCGCCTACGATCCGAAGCGGGCGCGGAAGCTGATCGAGTCGGCGGGCGGGCTGCCCGGCGGCCGGATGACCATCACGTACAACGCGGACACCGGCTCCCACAAGGACTGGGTCGACGCGGTCTGCAACAGCGTCAACGCGACACTGCGCAGCGACCGGGCGTGTGTCGGCAAGCCGGTCGGCACCTTCGCCGACTACCGCAACAAGATGGCCGGGAAGCAGATGACCGGGCCGTTCCGGGCGGGCTGGCAGATGGACTACCCGCTGATCCAGAACTTCCTCCAGCCGCTGTACTACACCGGCGCCTCCTCCAACGACGGCCACTGGAGCGACACCGGCTTCGACCGGCTGGTCAACCGGGCCAACGCCGCCTCCGCCACCGGTGAGGCCGTCACCTCCTTCCAGGACGCGGAGAAGATCCTCGCGGAGCAGATGCCCGCCGTCCCGCTGTGGTACCAGAACGGCAGCGCGGGCTACTCGGAGCGGCTGAGCGATGTGGTCCTCAACCAGTTCAGCGTCCCGGTCTACCACCAGATCAAGGTCAGCTGACCATGGGCCGCTATGTGCTCAGGCGGCTGTTGCAGATGATCCCGGTGTTCATCGGCTCCACCTTCCTGATCTTCTTCATGGTCTACGCGCTCGGTGACCCGGTGGCGGCGCTCTTCGGCGACAAGGCCCCCGACCCGGCCACCGCCGCCCGTATCCGCGAGGACCTCTACCTCGACAAGCCGTTGTGGAGCCAGTACCTCCACTACATGGGGCAGGTGTTCAGCGGGGACTTCGGCACCGCCTTCAACGGACAGCCGGTCACCGAGCTGATGGCCGGGGCCTTTCCGGTCACCCTGCGGCTGACCGTGGTGGCCGTCGTCTTCGAGATGGCGCTCGGGGTCACCCTCGGCGTGCTGAGCGGACTGCGCCGCGGCCGTGGCCTGGACACCTCGGTACTGCTGCTCACCCTGGTCGTGGTCTCCATCCCGACCTTCGTCAGCGGCACCGTGCTCCAGTTTCTGTTCGGGGTGAAGTGGGGGCTGGCCCGGCCGTCGGTCTCGCCGGAGGCGCCGTTCCTCCAACTGCTGCTGCCCGGTGTGGTGCTGGGGCTGGTCTCGCTCGCGTACACCACCCGGCTCACCCGCACCTCCGTGGTGGAGAACGCCCACGCCGACTACGTACGCACCGCCGTCGCCAAGGGGCTGCCGCGCCACCGGATCGTCACCCGCCATCTGCTGCGCAACTCGCTGATCCCGGTGGTGACCTTCCTCGGCACCGATATCGGAGCGCTGATGGGCGGGGCCATCGTCACCGAGCGGATCTTCAATATCCACGGTGTGGGCTACCAGCTCTACCAGGGCATCCTGCGCCAGAACTCACCGACCGTGGTCGGCTTCGTCACCATCCTGGTGATCGTCTTCCTGCTGGCCAACCTCTTCGTCGACCTCCTCTACGCCGTGCTCGACCCGAGGATCCGCTATGCCTGAGCCCTTTGAGACGCAGCTCGACATGACCGAGGCGCTCGCGCCCGCCGCGGGCGGCGGGCCGCTGGCCGCCTCCGGCGCCGACACCCTCCAGGGCGGCGGGCCCCCGCGGGTGCCGCGCCGTCTGCCCTGGCGCCGCCCCGTCCGGACCGGCGCCGCCCCGGGCAGCCGCGGGCTGTGGTCCGACGCCTGGTACGACCTGCGCCGCAACCCGGTCTTCATCGTCTCCGCGCTGGTGATCCTCTTCCTCGTCACCATCGCGATCTGGCCGCAGCTCATCGCCGGCGGCAATCCGTACCAGGGCAATCTGGCCAAGGCCCAGGAGGGTCCGGCGCCCGGCCACCCCTTCGGCTACGACCTCCAGGGCCGCGATGTCTACACCCGTACCGTCTACGGCGCCCGCGCCTCCATCACCGTAGGCATCTGCGCCACCGCCGGTGCGGCCCTGCTCGGCAGTGTGCTGGGCGGACTCGCCGGATTCTTCGGCGGCTGGTGGGACGCGCTGCTGTCCCGGCTCGCCGATGTCTTCTTCGGCATCCCGATCCTGCTGGGCGGACTGGTCTTCCTGTCCGTGGTCACCAGCGGCTCGGTCTGGCCGGTGGTCGGGTTCATCGTGCTGCTGGGCTGGCCGCAGCTCTCCCGGATCGCCCGCGGTTCGGTCGTCACCGTCAAACAGCACGACTACGTCCAGGCGGCGCGGGCCCTGGGGGCGGGCAGCGGGCGGACCCTGCTGCGCCATATCGCGCCCAATGCCGTCGCCCCGGTGATCGTGGTGGCGACCATCGCCCTGGGCACCTACATCGCCCTGGAGGCGACGCTGTCCTTCCTCGGGGTGGGGCTCAAACCGCCCACCGTCTCCTGGGGGATCGACATCTCCTCCGCCTCCTCCCAGATCCGCAACGCCCCGCACATGCTGCTGTGGCCCGCGGGCGCGCTGAGCGTCACCGTCCTCGCCTTCATCATGCTGGGCGACGCGGTGCGCGACGCCCTGGACCCCCGCTTGCGCTGAGGAGTTCACACCCCGCCCGAGGAGCCATCGTGACCCGTTTGCTGGACGTACAGGACCTCCGGGTCGAATTCCGCACCCGGGACGGCGTCGCCGAGGCCGTCGACGGGGTCAGCTACGGCGTGGACGCGGGCCGGACGCTGGCCGTGCTGGGGGAGTCCGGCTCCGGTAAGTCGGTGAGCGCCCAGGCCGTCATGGGCATCCTCGACTCGCCGCCCGCCTTCGTCACCGGCGGGCAGGTGCTCTTCCGCGGGCGGGACCTGCTGACGATGAGCCCGCGCGAGCGGCGCTCGGTGCGCGGCGCCGCGATGGCGATGATCTTCCAGGACGCGCTGTCGGCCCTCAACCCCGTGCTGACGGTGGGCGCCCAGCTCGCCGAGATGTACGAGGTGCACCGCGGGATGTCCCGTAAGGACGCCCGGGCACGCGCCGTCGAGCTGATGGACCGGGTCCGTATCCCCGCGGCCAAGGCGCGGGTGAACGACTATCCGCACCAGTTCTCCGGCGGGATGCGCCAGCGGATCATGATCGCCATGGCGATCGCGCTGGAGCCGGAGCTGATCATCGCCGACGAGCCCACCACCGCCCTCGACGTCACCGTCCAGGCCCAGGTGATGGATCTGCTCGACGAGTTGCGCCGTGAGTACGCGATGGGGCTGATCCTCATCACCCATGACCTCGGAGTGGTCGCGGATGTCGCGGACAGCATCGCCGTGATGTACGCGGGCCGGGTCGTGGAGACCGCGCCGGTGAAGGAGCTCTACCGGCGCCCGGCCCATCCCTACACCCGCGGACTGCTGGACTCCATCCCGCGGCTGGACCACAAGGGCAAGGAGCTGTACGCGATCAAGGGGCTGCCGCCCAGCCTGCTCACCGTCCCCACCGGCTGCCCCTTCCACCCCCGCTGCCCGCGCGCCCAGGAGATCTGCCGCACCGAACGCCCGCCGCTGTACGAGGTGCCGGACGTCTCGGACACCGCCGCACCCGGGCGGGCCAGCGCCTGCCACTTCTGGAAGGACGAACTCGATGCCTGAGCAGTTCGCCGAGCCCGCCGGACCGGCCCAGTCCGCCGGGTCCGCCGAGTCCGTTCTCGAGGTGCGCGACCTCGCCAAGCTCTATCCGCTCACCCGGGGCGTCCTGATGAGACGGCGGATCGGCGCGGTCCGGGCCGTCGACACCGTCTCCTTCGACCTGCGGCGCGGTGAGACGCTCGGCATCGTCGGCGAATCCGGCTGCGGCAAGTCCACCGTCGCCCGGCTGCTGGTCAACCTGGAGCGGCCGACCGCCGGGGCGATCCGCTACCGCGGCGAGGACATCAGCAGGCTCTCCGGCCGGGCGCTCAGCCATGTCCGGCGCAACATCCAGATGGTCTTCCAGGACCCGTACACCTCGCTCAACCCCCGGATGACGGTCGGGGACATCGTGGGCGAGCCGTACGAGATCCACCCCGAGGCAGCGCCCAAGGGCGACCGGCGCCGCCGGGTCCAGGAACTGCTGGACGTCGTCGGCCTCAACCCCGAGCACATCAACCGCTATCCGCACCAGTTCTCCGGGGGCCAGCGGCAGCGCGTCGGCATCGCCCGCGGACTCGCCCTCCGGCCCGAGGTCATCGTCGCCGACGAACCGGTCTCCGCGCTCGACGTCTCGGTCCAGGCCCAGGTGGTGAATCTGATGGAGCGGCTCCAGGACGAGTTCGGCCTCTCCTACGTCTTCATCGCCCACGATCTGTCGGTGGTCCGGCACATCTGCGACCGGGTGGCGGTGATGTACCTGGGCCGCTTCGCCGAAACCGGCACCGATACCGAGATCTACGAGCATCCGACCCACCCCTACACCCAGGCGCTGCTGTCCGCCGTCCCGGTCCCCGACCCCGGCGCCCGCGCCCGCCGGACCCGCATCCTGCTCTCCGGCGACGTCCCCTCCCCGGCCGACCCGCCCTCCGGCTGCCGCTTCCGCACCCGCTGCTGGAAGGCGCGCGACCGCTGCGCGGTGGAGGTGCCGGAGCTCGCCGTCCCCCAGGAGTTCCGCGCCACCGGCGGCCCGGCCGCGCACGCCTCGGCCTGCCACTTCGCCGAGGAACGCGTTGCGGTGACCCCGGGAATCTAGGGCCCGTCTTCAAAGGGGCCGCCCTGCTCCCGACGCCTGGCACGGCGCCCCCAGCTACCGCTGGGAGGTGCCCCCGGCTGCGTTGTCGGAGTCGCCCGAGTACGCCCAGTACGAGGGCGATCCTCCGCCTTGCGATGTTCCCCCAGCTACCGCTGGGAGGTGCCCCCTGCACCAGACGCCGCTCGCGGCCGGACGCCCCCTTTGAAGACGGACCCTGGTGCCGCATCAGCCAGGGTGTGCCCCGCTCGCCGCGTTGGCCGAAGGCCCGACCAGGTCCACTACGAGGGCCACCCGCCGCCTTGCGATGGACCGCATTCGGCGCCCCTCGCCGATCCACCGGGGATTACGGGAGAGTCCTCAACCCCAGTGCTCCGGGTGGAACCGGACCGCAACGCCCGGCGCGAAAGCGTTGACGGCGGCCTCCAGACGATCGCGGTCGACCCGCCACAGCACCAGCGTCCGGCTCGCCCGGAAGACCTCGTAGTCGATATGGGGCGCCAAGGTCGCGGCCGTCACCGCCTTGAGGTTCCGGTTGGGGCCGGGCAACTCCGGTGCGCCCGGCCGCCGTCCGAGCCCCACGTACCGCATCGGCGAGGGCCCCGCCGTCGGATGCGCCCACATCACCACGGACTCGATGTCCCGCCACGGCACCCGCGCGGTCTGCTGCCGATGCCGGGCCGGTGCCCCGCCCAGGACCACCCCGCCCTCGTCCACCCGGAGGGCCACCAGCTTCTTCCAGCCGTACCCCCCGAGGAGCTGGAACGGCGACCGGGTGAAGTGTTCCTCGTAGACGGGGGAGATGGCGTTCGACATGCCCGGAACCCTAAGGGCTTACTCCCGTCGTCCTCAACGACGTGGGACGCCGCTCCCGGCCCGCCGGAAGGATTACCGTCATGGGTATGGGCGATGATCAATCCGTGGAGATCCGGCTCGGCGTCTACGCGACCGGGGACACCGCCGCCCGGCTGGCCGCGGCGTGCGGGCGGGTGCTGGAGGGGCGGGGGCCGGGGCACCGGGTGTCGGTGCTCGGGGCGGGGGAGCCGACGGGCGACGGCGGTGTGCCGCTCGGCGACTTCTACGAGGACCTGGCCGAGCAGTGGCGGCTGACGCACCCCGGGGCGGATCCGGGGGCGCGGGACGTGTATGAGATCCGGGTGTGGTCGGCCGCCGCTCCGGACGGGGTGGAGAGGTTGCGCGCGGAGCTGGCGCGGGTCATCTGCCCGGACCCCGGGCACCGTTCGCCGTGTGAGGTGCCCTGGGCCTCTTGGGCCTCCTGCGCCCCGGGGTGAGCCGGTCAGTCCTTGCCGATGTCCTCCGCCGCGATCAGGGCCGGGTCCAGGACGATGTCCTGGGCGCGGGCCTCCACGGTGGGGTCCTCGGGGAAGTGGCAGGCGGAGAGATGGCCCTCGTGGTTGCCGTCCAGCCGCAGCAGCGGGGGCTCCTGCTGGGCGCATTTCTCCCGCGCCTTCCAGCAGCGGGTGCGGAACCGGCAGCCGGAGGGCGGCCGGATCGGGGAGGGGACGTCCCCGGCGAGCCGGATGCGCTCCCGGCGGGCGGCCGGTGAGCCGCTGCCCTCCCCGGCGTCCTCGGCCTCGTCCATGACGGCCGTCGCGTCCGGGACCGCGGAGAGCAGCGCGTGGGTGTACGGGTGGCGCGGGCGGCGGTAGATGGAGTCACGGTCGCCGACCTCCACCACCTTCCCCAGGTACATCACCGCGACCCGCTGTGAGAAGTGCCGTACGACGGCGAGGTCATGGGCGATGAACAGGAAGGCGATGCCCAGTTCGCGCTGGAGTTGCCGGAGCAGATTGACGACCTGCGCCTGGATGGAGACATCGAGCGCGGAGACCGGTTCATCGGCCACGATCAGCTTGGGTTCGAGGGCGAGCGCGCGGGCGACCCCGATGCGCTGCCGCTGTCCGCCGGAGAACTCATGCGGAAACCGGTTGTAGTGCTCGGGGTTGAGCCCGACCGTCTCCAGCAGCTCCCGTACCCGCGCCTCCCGGCCGCCCGGCGGACGGATGCCGTTGATCTCCATCGGGCCCGAGATGATGGTGCCGACGGTCTGCCGGGGGTTCAGCGAGGAGTACGGATCCTGGAAGATCATCTGGATCTCGGAGCGGATCGGCGCCAGCTCCCTGCGGCCCGCGCGGGTGATGTCCCGGCCCCGGTAGCGGAGCGTCCCGGCGGTGGGCTCCAGCAGCCGGGTGAGCAGCCGCCCGGTGGTGGACTTGCCGCAGCCGGACTCGCCGACCAGCCCGAAGCTCTCGCCCGCGCGGACGGTCAGATCGATCCCGTCGACCGCCTGGACGGCCCCGACCCTCCGCCGGATCGGAAAGCCGCCCATGATCGGGAAGTGTTTGGTCAGCTTCTCGGCGACCAGGAGGGGTTCCCCCGCCGCGATCGGCGGGACGTCCGGCACAGTGCTCATGGTCCACGGCTCCCTAGCCCCGGCCCAGCCGGGGCTTGATCTGCTCGGTGAAGAGGGTCTGCTTCCGCTCGTCCGTGAGGTGGCAGGCGCCGCCCCGCCGCTCCGGCAGCGCCGGGCGCTCGGTCCGGCACCGGGCCCCGTCCACCTCGCCGGTGTAGGCGCACCGCGGATGGAACGGGCAGCCCGGCGGCGGGGCGAGCAGGCTCGGCGGGGTGCCGGGGATGGGGTTCAGCGGTTCGTCGACGTCGGAGGAGAGCCGTGGCATCGACCCCAGCAGCCCCCAGGTGTACGGATGCCGGGGCGCCCGCAGTACCTCGCGGACGGTGCCCCGCTCCACCGCCCGGCCCGCGTACATCACCAGCAGGTCGTCCGCGGTGTTGGCGACCACGCCCAGATCGTGGGTGATGAGGATGATCGCGGAGCCGAACTCCTGCTGGAGGTCCTTGAGCAGGTCCAGGATCTGGGCCTGCACCGTGACATCGAGGGCGGTGGTCGGCTCATCGGCGATCAGCAGATCGGGATTGCAGACCAGCGACATGGCGATCATCGCGCGCTGGCGCATCCCGCCGGAGAACTGGTGCGGATAGTCGTCCACCCGCTGCGCGGGGTTGGGGATGCCGACCTTCCGCAGCATCTCGACCGCGCGCGAGCGGGCCTCGCGCTTCGACGCGCCGGTGTGCTTGCGGAACGGCTCCGCGATCTGACGGCCCACCGTGTAGTACGGCGACAGCGCGGTCAGCGGATCCTGGAAGATCATCGCCATGGTGTTGCCGCGCAGCGTCTCCAGGGTGCGCTCGGGCGCGCCGGTCAGCTCCCGGCCGTCGAGCAGGATCTCGCCGCGGACCTCGGTGGTGCGCGGATCGTGCAGTCCGAGCACGGTGAGGTTGGTGACGGACTTACCGGATCCGGACTCGCCCACGATCCCGAGGGTCCGGCCGCGTTCGAGGTCGAAGGAGAGGCCGTCGACGGCCTTGACCACACCGTCCTCGGTGGTGAAGCGGACGTAGAGGTCCCGTACGGACAGGAAGGCGTCGGCGTCGGGTGCGGCGGGCGGCGTCGCGCCGCTGTCGTCGGCGGGAGTGGTCAGGGTGGTCATCTCGGCAGGCTCCCGGTCTCTCAGGCGAGGCGCACGCGCGGATCGATGAAGGCGTAGGCGGCGTCGACCAGGATGTTGAACACCACGATGGCCGCGGCGCTGACCAGCATCACCCCCATCAGCATGGGCAGATCGGTCAGCTGGACGGACTCCACGGCCAGCCGTCCGATGCCGTGCAGGGTGAAGGTGTACTCGGTGACCATCGCCCCGCCGAAGAGGGATCCCAGATCGATGCCGAAGATGGTGACGATGGGGGCGATGGCGCCGCGCCAGGCGTAGCGGAAGAACACCGTACGGCCGGACAGCCCCTTGGCCCGCGCCGTGCGGACGTGGTCCTCCTGCAACTGCTCGACCATCTGGGAGCGGGTCATCCGGCTGTAGTTGGCCATGAAGATCAGCGAGAGCACCAGCCAGGGCAGCAGCATCCCGCTGAACCACTTCACCGGATTGTCGGTGACGGAGTGGTAGGCGGGCTGCTCCAGGATGCCGAGACCGCTGACGAACCAGGCCAGACAGAGCACCCCGACGAAGTAGATCTGCATGGACGCGCCGAGCAGCGACAGCGAGCTGACGAACTTGTCCACCCAGGTGCCGCGCCGCCAGGCGGCGATCATGCCGATGCCGACGCCGAACACCAGGAAGACCGCGGCGCCGCCGATGGCCAGCGAGAGGGTGGTGGGGAAGCGGTCGACGATGGTGCCCCAGACCGGTTCCTGGCTGACGAAGGAGTAGCCGAAGCAGGGGGCGTCGCAGTGTCCGACGGCGAAGTCGCGCCCCGCGAAGATCCCCACCATGAACTTCGCGTACTGGACCGGGACCGGCTGGTCCAGGCCGAGGTTCTTGTTGATGATCGCGAGCGATGTCGGGTCGCAGTTCTTGCCGCAGGCGAGCCGCGCGGGTTCGGCGGGCAGGGCGAAGAAGAGGAAGAACGTGATCGCACTGATCAGCAGCAGGATCACGATCGCGCCGAGGGTCCGGCGGGCGAGGAATCTCAACATGGCGTCGGGGGTCTTCCGGTAGAGGCGGGCCCCGGCCGCACCGCGCGGTCGCCGCCGACGGCGGTGCGCGCGGTGCGGCCGGGCTCCGGTGCGGCCGCTGCTACTTGACGAAGACGGCCGTGGGGTCCACGGCCCCGTAGACCGCGTTGTACTTCACACCGCCGAGACCCGGGCCCCAGAGGGTGAACAGCCGGTTGTAGAAGGTCGGCACCGCGGGCACCTCTTCGGTGAAGATCTTCTCGCTGAGCTTGGTCCATTCCTCGGTGGCCCGGTTCAGATCGCTGACCTTCGCGACCCGGTCGATCTCCTTGTCGACCCACGGGACATCGAGATGGGAGTAGTTCGGGGAGTCGTTATAGACGTTCTTGCCGTCGTACAGCGGGGGAACGACGGTTGAGGCGGAGGGCCAGTCGGCACCCCAGGAGGACCGGTACAGGTCGTACTTGTTGTCGACCTTGCCGATCTGTGTGTAGTAGGTGGTCTGGTCGATCTCCTTCTTCTGGACGGAGAACCCGGCGCGCTCCAGGGCCCGTTCGACGACCACCGAGGCGTCCTGGTGGGTGTCGCCGTTGCCGTAGCCGTAGACCAGTTCGTAGCCGTCCTCGCCCGCTTCCTTCAGCAGCGCACGGGCCTTCTTGGCGTTGCCGCCCGGGTACTTCCGCTTCTCGAACGGGTCGAAGGAGGGGTCGTAGCCCTTGAGCGTCGGACCGACCAGACCGCCGCCGATCTCACCGGCCTTCGGCCCGCCGAACTGCTGGAGGTACTGGCCGCTGGGGAACGCCCAGGCGATCGCCTCGCGCACCTTCTTCTTCTTGACGCGATCGGTGTTGATCGAGACGACGTCCACATAGGGCTGCGTTTCGGTCAGCGACCGGGCCATCGCCTTCTTGTCCTTGAGGACCGAGGAGATCTGCGAGGGGTCGACCGCGTTGGTGAAGGTCATCCCGTTCTTGTCATCGCCCTTGGCGGCCTGGAGCCGGCGGGTGGAGTCCACCCACTGGTGGCCGAAGGAGACGTCGAAGGTGTCCACGTACTGGTGGCGTATGGAGTCCGTCCTGGGGTCCCAGTGCTCGTTCTTGACGAACTGGATGCCCTTGCCCGGTTTGAAGTTCTGGATCTTGTACGGGCCGGAGGCCACCGGCGCCTTGTCGTACTTCTCCTTGGTGTCCTTCTCCGGCGGCACCGCGCCGATGTTGGGCATCGCCACCGCGAACGGCACCTCGGCCCGCGGCTGGTCGAAGTGGAAGACCACGGTCTTGTCGTCCGGGGTGTCCAGCACCGTCTTGGGCAGGTGCTTGCCCTTGTACGGGCCGTCCGGCAGCGCCTTGCGGTACTTCTGGCCGGCTCCGGAGAGCCACTGCTGGAGGTAGGTCGGGCCGTTGGTCTCGAAGGGGGCGTAGAGCCGCTCGACGGCGTGCCGGACGTCCTTGGACGTGATCGGCGAGCCGTCCTCGAACTTCAGCCCGTCCTTGAGGGTGTAGGTCCAGGTGCGGCCGCCGTCGGAGGACTTGCCGGTGTCGGTGGCGAGGTCGCCGACCAGCTTGACCTTCCCCGTCTTCTCGTCGATCCGGTAGTTGGTCAGGGTCCGGTTGTAGAGCGTCTGCATGATCAGCTCATCGCTGACATAGATCTGCCCCGGGTCCAGGTGCTCGAACGCGTCCCGCTGGAGCACCGTCACCGTGCCGCCCTTCTTGGCGCCCGGCAGGTCCTTGGCGGGACCGGTCGAGTCGGCGGTGGTGCCCAGGGAGATGTCCTGGGACTCCATCTTCGGCTCCTTGGACTCCTCGGGGTCCGAGCCGCCGCCGCTGCTGCACCCGGACAGCGCCAGCGCCCCCGCGGCCAGGGCGACGGCGAATGTGCGGGCCCTGCGTCTGTGGTTCCACGTCATGGTGGTCATGCACCTGCCTCGTCGACGGAACACTCTGCCGTTATCTGCCTCTGCCGTAATCTCCGGCCTCTGCCGTATCTCCGGCCCGGATCAGCGCGTGGTCTTCGGGTCCATCGCGTCCCGGACCGAGTCCCCGAGCAGGTTGAAGGCGACCACGAAGACCACCATGGCGATGCCGGGGAAGAACATGTAGGTGATGTCGCCCTCGTAGAAGTTGGCGCCCTTGGCGAACATCCGGCCCCAGTCGGGGGTCGGTTCGACCACCCCGACCCCGAGGAAGGACAGCGCCGCCTCCGTCGTCACGAAGTTGGGCAGCATCAGCGTGGCCTGCACCAGGATCGGGGTGCCGAGGTTGGGCAGCAGCTCCTTGCGGACGATCCGCCACGGCGAGGCGCCGGTCACCTTGGCCGCCTCGACGAACTCCCGCTCCCGCAGGGAGAGCACCTGGCCGCGCAGCAGCCGGGCCAGCTGCATCCAGCCCAGCAGCCACAACACCACCACCAGCGCGGTCACCCGGAAATAGGTGGGCGTCTCCTTCTGCGGGCTGACGAACAGCGCGGTGACCACCGGCATGAAGGCGACGAAGAACAGCTGCTGCGGAAAGGACAGCAGCAGATCGATCAGCCGTCCCAGGAAGTAGTCGGTCCGGCCGCCCATATAGCCCGCGACGACACCGATGACGATGCCGGTGACCGTGGACAGCACGGTCGCGGCCAGCCCGATCAGCAGCGAGGTGCGGATGCCGTACACCAGCTGCATCAGGACGTCGCGGCCGAGTTTGGGCTCGATGCCGAACCAGAACTCCCCGTCGATTCCGCCGTTGGGCTTCATCGGGTATCCGGTGAGCGGGTCCAGCAGTTCGGGGCGGTCCAGACCGTAGGTGCTGTAGGGATCCTTGCCGTACAGCGTCGCGATCAGCGGTGCCAGCAGGGCGATCACGAAGAAGAACAGCACCACGCAGGCGGAGACCACACCGGTCCGGTCGCGCCGGAACCGCCGCCACATCAGCTGGCGGGGCGCCAGACCGGCCGGAGCCTCGCCCTCCGTGGCCGGCGCGGCCTTCTCGACCACGGTGGCCTGGGATGGACTCGTCATCGCGTAACGCCCCCCGCACTGGTGTCACACCGTCAACGCGCGTCGTTGACGCGCGTCATTCCGCTGTTCCCCACCCGCCGTGGTCGTGCGTGCGTGTCGGGTTGAGCGGACTGTCGCAACCCATGAACAGCCCAGTCAAGATGCGTACGAGGGCTGATGTGCCGGTCATCCCAGTCTTGAGCGAACATTTGGCAGATCGAGGCGACCACGTGCTTGACAGTGATCAGTCAATGAGCGCAGACCGGGGCGATTGCCCTTCAACCGCTTTAACACGCGGGCAACTTCACTGTCGCGACACCGATATACGGACGCGTCAGACTGGACCGCGTACGGCCGTGCGGGTGCCGTGGACCGGCCGGGGCGCGCCATGTCGCCCCGGCCGGTCACCATCCGGGGCCACTTTCTGCCACGACGGTTGACCGGGGTATGAGGTGGGGCAGACCTACGGCTATGGGGCAGGGACGGATACTTACTCGCGGAGCGCGCGTCTTCGGCGCGCTCGTCTGCGCGGTGCTCGGGATGATCTCGCTGGCGTGGATCATCCGCGACCTGGACAAGGCCGAGGAGGCGAACCACCTGTGGTGGACCTGGGCGGGGATGCCGTTCCGGGCCCCCGGTTCGGTCTTCGGCTCCTCGCTGCTCGATCTGACCCTGCTGGTGGTCTACGCGGCCGTCGGGCTGACCGCCCTGCGTTCCCCGTCCGCCGCGGGCGCGCTCGGTACGGTCGGGGCGGTGACCGTGGCGGTGCGGCTGCCGAGCCTGTGGAACCTCGACGCCGACTGGATGCAGGGCATCCCCGATGACCTCAAGACCCGTGCCGAGCTCACCGCGTGGATGGGCGTGGTGCTCGGCGGGCTGCTGCTGGCCGCCGTGGCCGCCGCCCGCCGCCCGGTCGACCTCGATCCGCCCGGCGGCCCCGGCGCCTCAGCCGAGCAGCCGCCGGGGCGGCCCGGCGCGGGGGCCGCGGTCACCGGTGCGCTGTTCCTGGGTGTCAGCGCGCTGTGCCTGGGCGCCTGGCAGATCTACTGGGCCCAGGAGCGCGGCTGGGATGTCTACAAGCACGAGCTGAGCGGCAAGCACACCCTGGTCACCCTGCTGGCCGCGCCCGGAGCCTGGACGGCGTGGGCGGTGATCGCCCTGGCGCTGGCCGCCGCCGGTGCCGCGCTGGCCCGGGCGCCGCTGTCCCGTCCGCTGGGGATGACGGCGGGGGTGCTGCTGCTGGGCGGGGGCGTCAGCGCGGCCTCGCTCTACATCAAGCTGGACCTCGTCGACCACCTCGACGACCTGCCGACGGTGGGTGTGCTCACTGTGCTCACCGTCTTCTTCCAGGCGCTGGCGGGGCTGATCGCGCTCCTCGCGCTGGCGCAGCGCCCGCGGGGCGACCAGTGGCCCCCGGCCCCGGCGTACGGCGGCTACGGCTACCCCGGCCATGGCTACCCGGGCTACGGCGACGGCGGATACGGCGGGTACCGCGACACCGCCCCCGCGGGGTACGCGGACAGCGGCCCCGGCGGGGGCTACGACGGCGGTCACGGCAGTGGTTCCGGCGGCGGCCCCGGCGGGGGTTCCGGCGGTGGTGGTTACGCCCCGCCGCCCCCGGCCGCTCCACCGTCCGTCCCGCCGCCGCCCGCGGCGCCCCCGCCCCCGCCGCCACCGGGCTGGTAGCGGCGGGCCGGGCGGCCGGATGGGTCCGTTACCGCAGCCCCAGGGACCGTTTGAGGAAGTCCACCTGGAGCAGCAGCAGATTCTCCGCGACCTGCTCCTGCGGGGTCATATGGGTCACCCCGGACAGCGGCAGCACCTCATGGGGACGGCCCGCGGCCAGCAGCGCCGAGGAGAGCCGCAGGCTGTGCGCGACGACCACATTGTCGTCCGCCAGCCCGTGGACGATCATCATCGGCCGCACCGTCTCCGCCGCGCCGGACAGCCCCTCGTCGGTCACCAGCGAGTTGGCGGCGTAGACCTCGGGCTGCTCGTCCGGCCGGCCCAGGTACCGCTCCATGTAGTGGGTGTCGTACAGCCGCAGATCGGTCACCGGGGCGCCGACCACCCCCGCGTGGAAGACGTCGGGGCGGCGCAGCACGGCGAGTCCGGCCAGATAGCCGCCGTAGGACCAGCCGCGGATGGCCACCTTCGTCAGATCCAGCGGAAAGCGCCCGGCCAGCGCGGTGAGCGCGGCCACCTGGTCCTCCAGTGAGACGGCCGCGAGATCGTCACGTACCGCCTTCTCCCAGCCGGGGGAGCGGCCGGGGGTGCCGCGGCCGTCGGCCACGATCACCGCGAAGCCCTGGTCGGCGAACCACTGCGAGGTCAGATGGGCGTTGTGGGCGGCCATCACACGCTGGCCGTGCGGACCGCCGTACGGATCCATCAGCACCGGCAGCGGGCCGTCGCCCTCGGTGTAGCCGGTCGGCAGCAGGACGGCGCAGGGGATGTCGCGCTTGCCCGCGAACACCAACTGCGGGCGCGCGGTGAGCACCGGGCGCTCCGCGTACGAGGCGATCTCCGCGAGGGGTTCGGCCGTGCCGTGGTCCCCGGGCCGGAAGATCTCCACCCGTGTCCCGGGCTGCTCCAGACCGGCGTACGACAGGGCGATCACCTCGCCGCCGCGCGCGGCCGAGTGCACCGCGGGGAACGGCCGCTTGCCGACCGGCTCCCAGCCGCCCTGGTCGCCGCTCCCGCGGAACCAGGCGCGGTGGACATCGATCTCACCGGGCAGTTCGGGAAGGCCCGCCCCGTCCCCGGGGGACGCGGAGAAGAGCACGTCCTCCTCGCCGACGCTGAGGACGGCGCGCACCTGGAGGGCACCGGAGGTGAGTTTGCGGTCGCCGACCATCAGCACCCGGGCGCCGCCCTCGTCCGCGATCCGCACAAGCCGACCATCTTGCGTCCATGTCGGCACGCCGGGGAAAAGATCCAGCCAAACCGAGTCCTCGTCGACATGGACCGTGCTGGTCCGTCCGGTCTCGGTGTCCACGGCCAGATAGAGCTGGCTGCGCTGGTCCCGCGCCTGCACCAGGAGGAGCGGCGGACCGTAGGACGACCAGTGCACCTGGGCCAGGTAGGGATAGCGCTGCCGGTCCCACTCGACCTCGGTACGGGAGCCGTCAAGCCCCAGCAGCAGCAGCCGTACCTCGGCGTTGGGCGTGCCCGCGGCCGGGTAGGCGATCTCGGCGGGCTCCCGGTCGGGGTGGGCGGGGTCGGCGATCCACCAGCGGCGTACGGGGGCGTCGTCCACCCGCGTGACCAGCAGCGCGTCCCCGTCGGGCGACCACCAGAAGCCGCGCGAGCGGTGCATCTCCTCGGCCGCGATGAACTCCGCGAGGCCGTAGCTGACGGTGCTGTCCTCCGGTGCGGCGAGCGCCCGGTCGCCCTCGCCGTCGGCGCCGACCACCCGCAGCGCGCCGTCGGCCGCATAGGCGATATGGCGGCCGTCGGGGGAGGGCCGCGGATCCACCACCGGGCCCGGAACGCGCAGTTCACGGCTGGCGCCGCCGGTCAGATCGGCGGTGAACAGCCTCCCGGAGAGGGAGAAGGCGGCCAGCTCCACGGCCGCGTCCACCGCGTAGCCGACCACTCCGGCCGACCCCTCGCGGCTGCGCTCGCGCCGCGCCCGCTCCTCGGCCGACAGCTCCTCCTCGGCGCCGCCGAGCAGCTCGGCGGGGTCCGCGACCGGGTACTCCCGGCGCCCGGCGAGGTCGTACACCCACAAAAGCCCCGTCCGGTCGGTGCCGGTGCGGGACCGCAGGAAGACGACGCGCGAGTCGTCGGGGGCCACGGTGAGGGCCCGGGGCGCCCCGAGGGTGAAACGCTGGGTGCGCGCGTGTTGCCGAGGGAACGAGAGCTGTCCGGTCATAGGGCGAGCGTACGTGGCCGGTTGATCTCCAGGGGGCGGATGGCCCGATCGGCGCGGACCGCGGAGCCGGGCGGAACCCCGGGCGCCGACCCGGTGGGAAACCCCGGCGCGGGCTCCGGCGGAACCCCGGCGCCGAGCCCGGCGGAACACCGGCGCGGGCGGCCCGGGCGAGGCCCCTTGCCGACGGCACAGTCCGGCCGGGAGGGCGTCCGGATCAAGCCAGCCCGGACGGCGCCGATATGGCGCATAACCAGCGTGAAGTGCCCCTGCCAGCAGGCCAGTTCGTGCATTCAGGCATGCGCCCCTGTCATGCTCCCGTGCACCGAGTCGTGCGCACGCGCCCATAGTTATGATCGATTGCGCATAGTGGGTAGGGCCCCCGTGGCATCAATAAGTTGTCCGTCCGAGCGCGTGTACCTGGAGGTGAGCCGCTGTGGCGCTCTCGATTTCACTGGTAGTGCTGCTGCTGATCATCGTCTTCATGCTCGTCAACAAAGCGGGGCTGAAGGCGGGGCACGCGATCATCTGTGTGCTCCTCGGCTTCTACCTCGCCAGCTCGTCGGTGGCACCGACCATCGACGACCTCACCACCAATGTGGCGGACATGATCGGTGACGTGGATCTCTGACCCCTCGGGTGGACGGTCGCCCGGTCGCGGCAGGGGTGTCGCGGCGTGCGCTATGGGCACGGTTGTGCGAATCGTAGGCTGTGCCCATGACCGCTCTTCCCGCCCGTCGTCTGCTGCTGGTGCACGCGCATCCGGACGACGAGTCGATCAACAACGGCGCGACCATGGCCAGGTATGCCGCCGAAGGTGCCCATGTCACGCTGGTGACCTGCACCCTCGGTGAGGAGGGCGAGGTCATCCCGCCCGAGCTGGCCCATCTCACGGCCGACCGTGACGACGCGCTGGGTCCGCACCGGATCGGTGAACTGGCCGCGGCGATGGCGGCCTTGGGGGTCGAGGACCACAGATTCCTCGGTGGACCCGGCCGCTACCGCGACTCGGGGATGATGGGCGTCCCGCAGAACGACCGCCCGGACTGCTTCTGGCAGGCCGACCTCGACGAGGCCGCGGGCCATCTGGTGGCGGTGATCCGCGAGGTCCGCCCACAGGTCATGATCGCCTACGACCGGAACGGGGGCTACGGCCACCCCGACCACATCCAGGCCCACCGCGTCGCGATGCGCGCCTTCGAGCTGGCGTCGGACGCCGCCTTCCGCCCCGGGCTGGGCGCCCCCCACGAGGTCGCCAAGGTCTACTGGAACTGTGTGCCGCGCTCGGCGGTCGAGGAGGGGTTCGCCCGGCTGCGGGCGGCGGGCCGGGAGACGCCCTTCCCGGGTATCGCGTCGGCCGACGATGTGCCCGGTGTGGTGGACGACGCCGAGGTGACCGCGGCTGTCGATGGCGGCGGCCACGCCGCGGCGAAAACCGCGGCCATGCGCGCCCACGCCAGTCAGATCGCGGTGGACGGCCCCTTCTTCGCCCTCTCCAACGACCTCGGCCAGCCGCTCTTCGTGCGTGAGCACTACCGGCTCGTCCGGGGTGCGGCCGGGGCGGACCGCGAGGACGACCTCTTCGCGGGGGTGGCCGCATGACCGCCGCACGCCTGGGCGGGTACGTACTGCTCGCCGTGATGGGGGCGCTGGTGGGCGTCGCGGGCGCGCTGGTCCAAGCCGCCTGGTTCCCCGGCGGATTGCTGCTGGCACTGCTCGGCGTGGTGGCGCTGTGCTACGGCGGGCTCAAGGCCACCGGCACCCGGATGGGCGGTGGAGTGCCCGCCGGGGCCTGGACGGTCACGGTGCTGCTGCTCACCTCCACCCGCCCGGAAGGGGACTTCCTCTTCGGCGCGGGACTGGGGCCGTATGTCTTCCTGCTGGGCGGGATGTTCGCCGGTGTGATCTGCGCCACGTTGCCGCTGGTCCCGCAACCGGCCGCGCGCTCCGCCCGACTTGATAAGTGACGTGACGTTTCCGTCGGGTACGTCCCCTGGGTGCGCGTGACGCATCCACGTCGCCCGGCGCTGACCGGAGAAGTGCGTCACAGGGGTGATCCGACGGCCGTCAAGTGTGCCACCGCGGCGCCCAGTAAGGTGGTGCGCGCCGCCGAGCCGCCCGCGCGAGGTCTGACGGGCGGCGGAGCTAACTGGGAGAACCTGCTTTGAGCCGTGAATCTGACAGTTCGTCCTCCGGGGCCCGGGGGGGAAGCGGCGGTGCCGCCTACCCGTCGGGCACACCGCCGTACGGATCGCGCCAGTCCCCGTCACTGAACCGGACACCGGAGGCCCCGCAGGGCGCATCCGGCGACGGCGAGGGGCGTGCCGCGGCCAAGCCGGAGGAGCCGAAGACCGAGACCACGCTGACGACCCGGATCCGGATCAATATCCCCGGTTCCCGGCCGATCCCCCCGGTCGTCATGCGCAAGCCCATGGGTGAGGACGGCGTTCCGGCCCCCCGCTCCGGTGAGGACGACGGTCCCGACGAGCACACCGGCGCCATCCCGCGGCCCGAGGCCGCCGCCGCGCCGGAGGCCGCTCCGGCCGAGACCGGTGCCGACGGTGCGGACGGCAGGGGCGCGAAGGGGGACGCCGAGCGCACCAGCGACTGGTTCGCGCCCCGCAAGCCCCGGAGCAACTCGTCGACCGGGAACCACCCGCGGCCGCCCGTGCCCCCGTCGCCGGAGACCACGCAGGGCTTCCCCATGCCGTCCGGTCCGGAGACCACGCAGGGTTTCCCCGCGCCGTCCGGCCCGGAGACCACGCAGGGCTTCCCCATGCCGTCCGGTCCGGAGACCACCCAGGGCTTCCCCGCACCCCAGGTCGGCGCCGACCCCACCGCCGACCTGCCGTACTTCACCGACGCCCCCGCGGGCGGCGGTTTCCCGGGCGACCCGACGCCCCATGGCGCGACCGGCGGTCCGGCCACCGGCGACATGCTGATGCCGCCCGGTCTCGGCGGCGGACCGCACGACGACGAGCTGCCGCCCCCGCCGGGCGGCCCCGTCCCCGGCCCGTTCGACGGCGACCAGCGCACGCCACACGGCGGAGTGGGCCCGCTCGGCCACGGCGGCCCCGACAGCGACCGGCCGCTGTTCCGCGACCCCGACCCCACCCCGGGCGGCGGGGTGCCGCCCGAGCAGATCTCCAGCGACACGCTGGTCAGCGGGATCCCCAGGGTGCCCCCGGCCGGTAACCGGCCGCCCGCCCCACCCGCCGGAGGCGGCCCCGCCGCGCCCGCCGGGGACAGCGCCCCGCCGAGCAACACGGCCCCGTCCGCCCCGGCGGCCGGGAAGCCGAAGAAGAAGGGCCGCTCCAAGCTGGTCATGGTGGGCGCCCTGCTGGTCGTGGTGGCCGGTGGCGCGTACAGCGCCGGTCTGGTGATGAACCACGCCGACGTCCCCAACGGCACCATGGTGCTCGGCGTCGACATCGGCGGCACCTCCAAGGAAGTCGCCGTCGACAAGCTGGACACCGCGCTCGGCAAGCGCACCACCGCCCCGCTGAAGGTGTCGGTGGACGGTGAGCAGAAGGAGATCAAGCCGTCCGTCGCGGGTCTGGCCATGGACACCGAGACCACCGTCCGCAATGTCTCGGGCCGTGACTACAACCCCATCACGGTCATCGGCTCGCTCTTCGGCGGCACCCATGAGGCCGAACCCGAGGTGACGGTCGACGAGGAGAAGCTGCGGGACGCCCTGGAGCGGCTCGCGGGCACCTCCGGCACCGCCCGCGAGGGCACCATCACGTTCACCTCCGGCCGGGCCGTCCCGGTGTACGGCAAGGCGGGCAAGGCGCTGGACATCGATCAGGCGGTCAACGCCGTCTCCGCGGCCTACCGCGAGCGGGCCGCGACCGGCACGGACAAGGTCATCAAGCTGCCGGTCAGCGTCAAGGAGCCGACGGTGAGCAAGGCCGAGGTCGACAACAAGCTGAAGACCTTCGCCAAGCCCGCGATGTCCGGCCTGGTGACCGTGCAGACCGACCCCCAGCACTCGCTCCAGTTCAGCCCCGAGCGGTCGCTGCCGAAGATCCTCTCGATGCGGGTGGTCAACGGCAAGCTGGTGCAGCACTACGACCTCGCGGTGCTCAAGCAGCTCTACGGCTCCACCTTCGACGGCGTACAGATCGAGCGCGGCAACGGCTCCAAGAAGCCGGTCAGCCCGCAGGACGTGGTCGTGGCGCTCAGCAAGGCGCTGGCCGGGAAGACGGCCGCCGAGCGCGTCGGGGTCATCGACACCAGCCCCAACTGAGCCCCGACGGCAGCCTCGCGCACGGCCCCCGCCCGGCACCGGGCGGGGGCCGCGTCATGTCCCGTGCCCATCGGAGCGGCGCCACCGGACCATGACATCTGTCATCCCGAGGTCACGACCGCTGACACTGCCGGGCGCGCCCCGCCGTCGGCGAGGCTGTGTCCATGACCGCAACGACCGCACTGTCCGCCTCCGGCACCGGGAGCGGCGCCACGGACCCCGCACCCGCCGTCCGCTTCGAGCGGGTGACCAAGAACTACGGTGACGTCCGCGCCGTGGACGGGCTCGACCTCACCCTCCACCCGGGGGAGACCGTCGCCCTGCTCGGCCCCAACGGCGCGGGCAAGTCCTCCACCCTCGATCTGCTGCTCGGGCTGCGCCACCCCGACTCCGGCAGCGTCGAGGTCTTCGGCACCACCCCGCGACAGGCCATCGCCCGCGGCCGGGTGGGCGCCATGCTCCAGAGCGGCTGTCTGATGGAGGAGGTCACGGTACGGGAGTTGGTGGGTCTCGCCTGCGATCTGCACCCCAAGGGCCATCCGGTGGATCAGGTGCTGGAGCAGGCGGGCATCACCGAGATCGCCGACCGCAAGGTCAACAAGCTCTCCGGCGGCCAGGAGCAGCGGGTGCGCTTCGCGTTCGCCACCGCGGGCGCCTCCGATCTGATCCTGCTGGACGAGCCGACCACCGGGATGGACGTCTCGGCCCGGCAGACCTTCTGGGACGCCATGCGGACCCAGGCGCGGCAGGGCCGGACGATCCTCTTCGCCACCCACTACCTCGAGGAGGCGGACGCGATCGCCGACCGGGTGATCGTGCTGCACCGCGGCCGGGTGCTGGCCGACGGCTCCTCGGCCGAGATCAAGGCGATGGCCGGAGCCCGCCGGATCTCCTTCGCCCTGGACACCCCGCCCGACGGGGCGGCGCTGCGCGCGCTGCCCGCGCTCAGCGGGATCGAGATCTCGGGCCGCACGGTGCGGATCCGCTCCACCGACGCGGACGCCACCGTGCACGCCGTCTACGGTCTCGGGCTGTATCCGCGCGGTCTGGAGGTCGCCGGACTCGGCCTGGAACAGGCGTTCCTCACCCTCACCGACGCCGCGACGCAGAAGGAGTCGGCCCGATGAAGACCCTGGTCATCCTCGAGATCAAGCGCACCCTGCGGAACAAGAAGTTCATGTTCTTCACGGTGATCTATCCCTCGGCGCTCTTCCTGATGATCGCGGGCACCGCGGAGCGCACGGACCTCGTCCCGCACACCGATCTGACGATGCCGCTGTACTACACCGTCGCCATGGCCTCCTTCGGGGCGCTCACCGCCGCCCTGATGGGCAACAGCGAGCGGATCGCCAAGGAGCGCGAGGGCGGCTGGGTGCGTCAGCTGCGGCTGACCCCGCTGCCGGGGCGCGGCTATGTCCTGGCGAAGATCGCCGCGGCGGCCGTCGCCACCCTCCCGTCGATCGTGGTCGTCTTCGTCGTGGCCGCCACCACCAAGGGCGTGCGGCTCGACGCCCCCTGGCAGTGGTTCGCGCTGACCGGCGCGATCTGGGCCGGTTCGCTGGTCTTCGCCGCGCTGGGGGTGGCCATCGGCTATCTGGCCACCGGGGACGCGGTACGCCCGCTGACGATGATCATCTACTTCGGTCTGTCGATCCTCGGCGGTCTGTGGATGCCGACCACCACCTACCCCCGGTGGCTCCAGGACATCGCCGGATATCTGCCCACCCACGCCTACGCGGCGCTGGGCCAGGCCATCGAGGTGGGCGACGCGCCACAGGCGAAGGACGTCGTGCTGCTCGCCTGCTATCTGGCACTCTTCGCGGGCGCGGCGGCGTGGCTGTACCGCAAGGACACCCGTAAGGCGTGAGGGACGCCGTAAGGCGTGAAAGATGCCGTAAGGCGTGAAGCGCACCCGTAAGGCATGACCGAGGGCGTGGCCCCGAGGTGTGGCCCGAGGCGTGATCCCAGGAGAGAAGAACCATGGCTGACCGGGCCGAGTGGACCGACGGCGATCCGGAGTGCCGCCCCGGCGGGCTCCGCCGGCCGACCTGGTGGGCCGACGCGATGGCGTACGACGACGAGAACGACCAGCTGGCCTCCGTCGGGCAGCCCCCAGAGAACCGTCGGCAGGCCCTGGTCAAGCTGATGTGGATCGGGATCTGGATGGCCTATATGGGCGCGCCGGTGAGCGATCTCGCCGACGGCAACCACACCGCCCTGGGCACCGTGTGCGGCGGGCTCGGCCTGCTGGTCTTCGTCGCCATCTATCTGATGCTGGTCTTCCGGCACACCGGGCGGGCGCTGAGCCGGGCCACGGTCCTGGGGGCGCTGGGCACGATCGGCACGCTCGCCGCCGTGCTCACCCTCACCATGGGCGATGACTGGCTGGTGCTCTCCGTCTATGTGTCCGTCGCCCTCGGGGCGGTGCTGCCGCTGCGGCTGTCGGGCTGGGCGATCCCGCTGAACACGGCGTTCATGGTGGGCATCGGAGTGCTGGTGCACGGTTCGCACGGATTGGTGTCCGCCCTGGTCATCCCCTCGCTGCTCGGCGGCTTCGCGATGAGCGGGGTGCGGCAGATGGTCCGCACCACCCGGGCGCTGCGCGCCGCCCGCGCCACCGTGGCCCAGCTCGCCGCCAACGAGGAGCGGCTGCGGCTCGCCCGCGATCTGCACGATCTGCTGGGCCACTCGCTCTCCCTGATCACTCTCAAGTCCGAACTGGCCGGGCGGATGCTCCCGGACTCGCCCGAGCAGGCCGCCCAGCAGGTCGCCGACATCGAGAAGGTCAGCCGACAGGCGCTGGTGGACGTGCGCGAGGCCGTCAGCGGCTTCCGCCGCCCCACCCTGGCGACCGAGCTGGCCGGGGCCCGTACGGCGTTCACCGCCGCCGGGGTCGCCGCCGACCTCGACCGGGTCCCGGCCGGTCACCCCGGGCTCACCGCCGACCAGGAAGGGGCGCTGGCCTGGGCGCTGCGGGAGGCGGTCACCAATGTGGTGCGGCACTCCGGGGCCCGGCGCTGCGCGGTACGCCTTGAGGAGTCGGGCGGGGACCTGTGTCTGACCGTCCAGGACGACGGGCGGGGGGTGACCGGCCCGCCCGGCACCGGGCTGACCGGGCTCGAGGAACGGCTCCAGCTGGCCGGTGGCCGTCTGGAGACCGGGCCCGGCGAGGACGGCGGCTTCACCCTCCGCGCCTGTGTGCCGCTGTCCCGCGGGGCGGCCGTGGAGTACTGAGACCGGGCCGCCCGCTCCGTCACCGGCCCCGTGCCGCGTAGCCGGAAGGCGCCCGCCTACGGCCGGTACGAGGGCGCCATGACGCGGCCGCGGACGAACGACCGCACGTCGCGGCGGTTCCCGCGGAGCGCTTAGGCTTCCGGTGTGATCCGGGTACTGCTGGCCGAGGACCAGTCCATGGTGCGTGAGGCGCTGGCCGCCCTGCTCGGCCTGGAGGACGAGATCGAGGTCGTCGCGCAGGTGGCGCGCGGGGACGAGGTGGCGGACGCGGTCCGCGCCCAGCGGCCCGATGTCGCCCTGCTGGACATCGAGATGCCCGGGCTGACCGGGATCGAGGCCGCCGCCGCGCTGCGCGCCGAGCACCCCGCGGTGAAGATCGTCATTCTCACCACCTTCGGCCGCCCCGGCTATCTGCGCCGGGCGATGGAGTCCGGCGCGGACGCCTTCCTGGTCAAGGACGCCCCCGCGGCCCAACTCGCGGACGCGGTCCGACGGGTGCTGCGCGGGGAGCGGGTCATCGATCCGACCCTCGCCGCCGCCGCGCTGGTGGACGGGGCGAGCCCGCTGACCGCGCGCGAGCGCGAGGTGCTGCGCGCCTCGGCGGACGGCTCCACCAACGCCGAACTGGCCCGCGCCCTGAACCTGTCGCAGGGCACGGTCCGCAACTACCTCTCCACGGCCATCCAGAAGACCGCCGCTCGCAACCGCGCGGAAGCGGTCCGTATCGCCCTGGACAAGGGCTGGCTGTAGCGGTCCGGCGGGGCCGGCCCGGCGTCCGCGGTCAGTTGAGCATCGCGCGGGCCGCGCGCGCCTGGCGCCGTACCGCCTCCGCCGCCTCGGGCTCCACCGCGGCCACCACCTCCGCGTACTCCTCGAGCTCCTTCGCCCCGGCGATGAACTCGCCCCGCTCGACCAGCAGTTGGGCCCGCTCGTAGCGCAGCCGGGCCGGATGGCTGGGCAGCAGCAGCGACAGCTCGATCGCCCACAGCCGGACATCGGTGCGCTCGGGGCGGGCGGTGGCCCAGGCGCGGATGTTGTTGAGGATCCGCAGCACGATGTCCTGCGGAGTGGACGGGGTGAGCAGCGAAGGCGCCAGTGGGGTGCCCGTGGCACCGGCCACCAGCGTCGCCGCGTCCTCGGCCGACAGCGTCCGGCCCCCGTCGAACGGATCGACCAGCACATGGTGTCCGTGGGGATCGCCGAAGCCCACCACGAAGTGGCCCGGCAGCCCGACCCCGTACACCGGCGCCCCCGCCCGCCGCGCCACTTCGATCCACACCACCGACAGCAGGATCGGCAGCCCGCGGCGGCGCTCGAGCACCTCGTGCAGAAGGGAGGACTCCAGCCGCCGGTAGTCGGCCGCGGCGCCCCCGAAGCCGTGCTCCTCGCCGAGCACCCGGGCCAGCGCGGCGGCCCAGCCCTCGGGCCCGCCGGGGGAGAAGGGCACCAGACCGGCCAGCCGGTCCAGCTCGATCTGGGCCCGGTCAAGACCGTCCTCGTCCAGCCCGGCGTCCGCCTCCATGCCCACCAGCAGGCACAGCAGCGCCAGATCGGGGCGCTCCTCGCGGGCCGCCTCGGCGAATCTCCGGTGCCGGGAGGCGTCGTTCCTCTGCGACATGGTGGTCCGTCACCCGCTCAGTGGGCGGCGCCGTGCGGGGCGCGCCAGTGGTGGTAGGTGTGGTGGACGGTGAACCCCATGTCCTCGTAGAGCGCGTGGGCACCGTCGTTGTCCGTCTCGACCTGGAGATATCCGGCCGAGGCCCCCTCGTCCAGGGCCTTGCGGGCCAGTGCGGTCATCACCGCCCGGGCCAGCCCCTGCCGCCGCCGCTCCGGGGCGACCTCCACCGCCGCGAACCCGGCCCAGCGGCCGTCCACCACCAATCGCCCGATCGCGGCCGGGACCTCGTCCCCGGCCGCGCCGCCTATCGTCGCGAACCACACCGAGGGCCCGCCGGAGAGCACCGCCCGCACCTCGGGGGAGGGGGCGGCGGAGCGCTGGTAGCGGGTCAGCCAGGCGTCGTCGATCCGGCGGGAGAGCGCCACGGCCGAGATATCCGCGTCCCCGTCGGCGACCGGGGCCAGACCCGCGATCCGCACCCGCGCGGAGACCTCATGGGTCCAGCCGCGCGCGGCCAGTTCCGCGGCCAGCAGCTCCTGGGTGTCCTCGGCGCCGGTGCTGAGCTGGATGTACGCGGGCAGTCCGCGCGCGCCGTACCAGCCGGTCACCCTGTGCAGGGCGGCGTCCAGTGGCAGTCCCGGGTCGCCGAGGGCCAGTACGGAGTTGGCCCGCCGGGTGAATCCGCCGGAGGCCCGCAGGCGCCAATCGCCCAGGGACTCGCTCTCCACCGCGGGCCAGCCGCGCGCGGCGACCCGGTCCAGCTCGCGCGCGCTCGCGGCCGGGCCGCGGCGGCGGGCCGGAGCGGCGGGCACCACCTTGCCCGCCACCAGCGAGGGGCGCGCGATCCGCACGGCTTCCCCGGTGCGCCGGGTGACACACAGCACATCTCCGGTCCACGATGTGAGAACCCCGACCACGTCGGTGAAGGTCGCGTGCGGGTCGGCGGCCCCGGTCAAAAGCCGTACCGAGACGCGTTTGCCCACGTCAGCCGGGGTGATCCGGACCTCGAGACGTCCGCCGGTGGTGAAATCCACAGCTGTGTCAGCCCCTCATGTGCGTCTGGTGCCCCGGAACGGCGATACTAGGTGCGGGCATCGACGACGCCGCGCTCCCGCGCGATAGCAGCCCTAACGAGGAGGAACGACAGCGTGACCTACGTCATCGCGCAGCCTTGTGTCGACCTGAAGGACAAGGCGTGCATCGAGGAGTGCCCCGTCGACTGTATCTACGAGGGCCAGCGGTCCTTGTACATCCACCCGGACGAATGCGTCGACTGCGGAGCCTGTGAGCCGGTCTGCCCGGTCGAGGCCATCTTCTACGAGGATGACACTCCGGAGGAGTGGAAGGATTACTACAAGGCGAACGTCGAGTTCTTCGACGAGCTCGGCTCGCCCGGTGGCGCGAGCAAGCTCGGTCTGATCGAGCGCGACCACCCCTTCATCGCCGCCCTGCCGCCTCAGGAGCACGACGAGTGAACCTGCGCTGGCGCTAGGGCGTGTCCGCCCCTCGGACCCGTGCGCGGGTCCTGGGCGCAGCCCTCGGTCCCGTACGGCCTGTGGCCTGCGGGGCCGGTCTGTTTTCCCGGTCGGCCACCGGGTTCCCCGGCCGGCCGACCGGGCTGCTTACGACGAAAGCGAGCCACCCGTGCCACCCGTCTCCGCCCGCCTCCCGGTCTTCCCCTGGGACCGGCTCGAACCGTACAAGGCGACCGCCGCGGCCCACCCCGACGGCATCGTGGACCTCTCGGTGGGTACGCCGGTCGACCCGGTCCCGGACGCGATCCAGCGGGCGCTGTCCGGCGCCGCCGACAGCCCCGGCTACCCCACCGTATGGGGCACCGCCGCGCTGCGGGACGCGCTGACCGGCTGGGTGGAGCGGCGCCTCGGCGCCACCGGGGTCCGCCATACCGAGGTGCTGCCGGTGGTCGGCTCCAAGGAGCTGGTGGCCTCACTCCCCACCCAGCTGGGGCTCGGCCCCGGGGACCGCGTCGCCTTCCCCCGGCTGGCCTACCCGACCTACGAGGTGGGCGCGCGGCTGGCGGGTGCCGAACCGGTCCCGTACGACGTGGAGGTCTTCGCGGGCGGTGCCGCGGGCGAGGGGCTGGACCCGGCCGGGCTCAAGCTGCTGTGGCTGAACTCCCCGTCCAACCCCACCGGCCGGGTGCTGTCGGCCGATGAGCTGCGCGCGGCCGTGGCCTGGGCCAGGACCCACGGGGTGCTGCTGGTCAGCGACGAGTGCTATCTCGAACTGGGCTGGGAGGCCGAGCCGCGGTCCGTACTGCACCCGGAGATCTCCGGCGGCCGCTTCGAGGGTCTTGTCTCGGTCCACTCGCTGTCCAAGCGGTCCAATCTGGCGGGCTACCGCGCGGCGTTCCTCGCCGGTGACGAGACGGTGCTCGGCGAGCTGCTGAAGATCCGCAAGCACGGCGGGATGATGGTGCCCGCGCCGGTGCAGGCGGCCACGGTCGCGGCGCTGGCCGACGACAAGCACGTGTCCGAGCAGCGGGAGCGCTATGAGCGGCGGCGCACGGCGCTCCGCTCCGCGCTGGAGGGCTTCGGCTTCCGGATCGAGCACAGCGAGGCGTCGCTGTATCTGTGGGCCACCCGTGACGAGCCGTGCTGGGAGACCGTCGGCGCCCTCGCCGAACTGGGCATCCTGGTGGCGCCGGGCGACTTCTACGGTCCGGCGGGCGAGCGGAACGTCCGGGTCGCGTTCACCGCGACCGACGAGCGGGTGGCGGCGGCGGTTCGTCGGCTGACCGCCTGAGCCGTACCGCCTACGGGACGGACACGGGGCCCGGGGAGCGACGCTCTCCGGGCCCCGTGGTGTGCGGTGGGGGCGATCAGCCGCCGATCACCGGCAGACCGCCGAGCGGAAGGCCCTTGAGCGGCAGGTCCGGGCCCTGCGGGCTCGGCGCCTGCTGCGGGGCCTGGGGGGTCTGCGGAACGGCCTTGGTGGCCTTGCCCTTGGCGTGCGCGCCGCCCTTGCCCTTGGCGTGGGCGCCCTTGACGGCCTTGCCCTTGGCCGGGGTGGCCTTCGCCGGAGTGGCCTTGGCCGGGAGGGTCTTGGCCTGCTGGACCGGCTTGGCCGGAGCGGCCTTGCCCGGCAGCACCTCCGTGACGGTCCGTCCGGCCTTGCCGCCGACGTCACCCGCCGTGCTCCCGATCTGCTGCGAGGCGACGTCCGCGACCTGGTCGACGGAGGCGGTGTCCAAGGCGCTCAGCCCGCCCAGCTTGGGCTGCGGCAGGGCCGTTTCCGCCGCACTCGCGGCGCCGGCGGTGGCGACAACGGGAGCGGCGCCGGCGGCGACCAGCAGCGCGGCCCGAGCGATCCGACGCGTGAGAGGGAGGGACATGATGCTCCTTTGACGGAGGGACAATTGGCGTGCGGTGTCCGGTGATCGGACGTTGTGCATACCGACGCGGGCGGCGTGAAAGTTGCGGTGCCCCCAGGCAAAGAATTGGCAATGCGTCGCATAATCCGCTTCGGTTCGCATTCCTCGTGCGTGCGGTGGCCCGGTGGTTCCACGGGTGTTCGGGCAGCTGGGCTGAGCTGGGGAGATCCATCGCGCTACGGCGTGAGAACGAGCCGGACGCGGTCCGCTCCGGAACTCTTCCCGGAGGTGTGCCGACCGTCCCTGGAATTCCCGGCATTCCCTACTCGCATTCCGTAGGAGACGCGTTCGATACGCAGCTCGTCCGAGTGAGCCGGCGCCACACGGTTACGGGAGTCCCGAGGGCCGGCCGGGTAAGTGGGAAGAGGCGGGCGAGACCAGGCGCGGCGCGGCCGGGAGGGCCCCGCGCGTTAGGGTCGCGGGTATGGACCACCCACGCCTCGACCTGTCCCTGGACGCGGCCCGGCTCACCGCCCGGCTCGTCGACTTCCCCTCGGTCAGCGGAGACGAGAAGGCCCTCGCCGACGCCGTCGAGCAGGCGCTGCGGGCCCTTCCGCAGCTGACCGTCGACCGCGATGGGGACGCCGTCGTCGCCCGGACGAACCTGGGGCGCGCGGAGCGGGTGGTACTGGCCGGACACCTGGACACGGTGCCGATCGCCGACAACGTACCGTCGCGGCTGGACGGGGACGGTGTGCTGTGGGGCTGCGGCACCTCCGATATGAAGTCCGGGGTCGCCGTGCAGCTGCGGATGGCGGCGACCGTGCCCGCCCCCAACCGCGACCTCACCTTCGTCTTCTACGACCATGAGGAGGTCGCCGCCGAGCTCAACGGCCTGGGACGGCTGGCCGAACGCCACCCCGAGTGGCTGGCCGCCGACTTCGCCGTGCTGCTGGAGCCCACCGACGGCAAGGTCGAGGGCGGCTGCCAGGGCACCCTGCGGGTGCGGGTGGGCACCGAGGGGAAGCGGGCCCACTCGGCCCGCAGCTGGCTCGGGGACAACGCCATCCACAAGGCCGCGCCGGTCCTGTCCCGGCTGGCCGGGTACGTACCGCGCCGGGTGGAGATCGACGGGCTGACCTACCGCGAGGGGCTCAACGCGGTACGGGTCGAGGGCGGTCACGCCAACAACGTCATCCCGGACTCCTGCGCCGTGACCGTGAACTACCGCTTCGCTCCGGACCGTTCGGAGGAGGAGGCGCTCGCCCATGTCCGCGAGGTCTTCGACGGCTTCGCGGTGGAGGTGACCGACAGCGCGCCCGGCGCCCTGCCCGGTCTGAGCCATCCGTCGGCCGCCGCGTTCGTCGAGACCCTCGGTGCCGAGCTCGCCCCCAAGGACGGCTGGACCGACGTCGCCCGCTTCTCGGCGCTCGGGGTGCCCGCGGTCAACTACGGACCCGGTGACCCCAAGCTCGCCCACACCCGCGAGGAGCATGTGCCGACCGCCGCGGTGCTGGAGGCCGAGGAGCGGCTGCGGGCCTGGCTGACCCGCTAGCGTCCGATGGCCGCTGTTCACCGCTCCGGGGGCCTACCCTGAACCTCAGATCTGTGACAGATCTTGGCGAAGGGAGCACACAGTGGGCAATGCCGAGGAAGAGCGAGCGCTGCACGAGCAGCGTCTGGGCCCGGTCGTGCGCCGTCGTCACCAGATGCGGCCCGGGACCACCGACCAGCGACTGCTGGACACCCAGGGCGCCACGCACTGGGTGCACGAGGACCCGTTCCGCGTGCTGCGCATCCAGTCCGAGTTCGTCGAGGGCTTCGGCACCCTGGCGGAGCTGGGCAAGGCGGTCAGCGTCTTCGGATCCGCCCGTACCCCCGAGGGATCGCCGGAGTACCAGGCCGGGGTGCGGATCGGGCGGGCCCTCGCCGAAGCGGGCTTCGGAGTGATCACCGGCGGCGGCCCCGGCGCGATGGAGGCCGCCAACCGCGGTGCGAGCGAGGCGGGCGGCGTCTCCGTGGGCCTGGGTATCGAACTGCCGTACGAACAGGGGCTCAATCCGTACGTCGACATCGGGGTCAACTTCCGCTACTTCTTCGTCCGCAAGACGATGTTCGTGAAGTACGCGCAGGGGTTCGTGGTGCTGCCCGGCGGGCTCGGCACCCTCGACGAGTGCTTCGAGGCCCTCACCCTGGTGCAGACCAAGAAGGTGACCCGCTTCCCGATCGTGCTCTTCGGCAGCTCCTACTGGCGGGGGCTGGTCGACTGGCTGGAGAACACGCTGATCGCGGAGGGCAAGGCGTCCCCGCAGGACCTGGAGCTGTTCCACCTCACCGATGACATCGACGAGGTGGTCGACCTGGTGACCAAGGAGTCCGGCACCTGATCCGGGCCTCTCCGGTAGGCCCCCGGGCCTAGTTCCCGGCGAGCCCCCGGGCCCGTTTCCGGTGGGCTCTCAGGCCAGTCCCCGGCGGGCGACCGCCGGGGGCCGGTGGCCCGCGATGGACGACACCATGTCCAGCACCTGACGCGTCTCCGCCACCTCGTGCACCCGGTAGACCCGCGCGCCGAGCCAGGCCGAGACCGCGGTGGTGGCCAGGGTGCCGAGCACCCGCTCCTTGACCGGGCGGTCCAGCGTCTCGCCCACGAAGTCCTTGTTGGACAGCGACACCAGTACCGGCCAGCCGGTCTCGGTCAGCTCGCCGAGCCGCCGCGTCGCCTCCAGCGAGTGCCGGGTGTTCTTCCCGAAGTCATGGCCCGGGTCGATCATGACCCCGTCCCGTCGCACCCCCAGCGCCACGGCGCGCTCGGCCAGCCCCAGGGTGATCCGCAGGATGTCCGCCACCACATCGTCGTAGGCGATCCGGTGCGGCCGGGTGCGCGGCTCGGCCCCGCCCGCGTGGGTGCACACCAGCCCCGCCCCGTACCGGGCGGCGACCTCCGCGAGCCGGGGATCGACCCCGCCCCAGGCGTCGTTGAGCAGATCGGCGCCCGCCTCGCAGACCGCCTCGGCCACCTCGTGCCGCCAGGTGTCCACGCTGATCACCACGTCCGGATGGCGTCTGCGCACCTCGGCCACGAAGCCGACGGTGCGCCGTGCCTCCTCCTCGGCGCTCACCTCGTCCCCGGGGCCCGCCTTGACCCCGCCGATGTCGATGATGGCCGCGCCGTCGGCGACCGCCTGTTCGACGCGGGTGAGCGCGGGTTCGTCGTGGAAGGTCGCCCCCTGGTCGTAGAAGGAGTCGGGCGTCCGGTTCACGATCGCCATGATCACCCGTTCATCGGCGCCGAACTCACGTCGTCCCAGCCGCAGCATGCACGTCCTCCGCGTTCTTCGCGCTCTTCTGCCCAGCTTCTGTCCAGGGGCGGGAAGCGACGATAGCTGTCGTGGGGGCATGGCACGATCAGAGGCAGACAGATATCGAGGCCGTCGGGCACGGACTCGACGATGCACCCCGGGGAGACGATCACCGTGTTCTTGTTCTTGCTGATCGCGCTGGTCGTAGTGGTCGGCGGGGTCACGCTCGCCGTCGTCGGGGGCGGTCAGGGCGGCACGCTGAGCGAGGCACCCCCGGACCGGCTGGACGACCGGCTGCCCGCCGGCCGGCCCCTGGCCCGCGCGGATGTGGAGGCCCTGCGGCTGCCGATGACCCTGCGCGGCTACCGGATGGCGGATGTCGATGACGCGCTCGGCCGGCTGGGCGCCGAGCTCGCCGAGCGCGACGCCCGGATCGCCGAGCTGGAGGAGGCGCTCGCCGGGGCGCGGGGCGGGAGCCACGGCGGGCCGCCCGCACCACCGGCCGAGCCGGAGCGGGAGGACCACGCCCGGCCCGGCGGTCCCGACGGCATCGAGTCCGACGAGGACGAGCGCGATGTCTTCCGCCCGCCTCGGCGCCATGGCGAGCACGGGGACCGCGGCGGCCATGACGGGTTCGGCGGATGAGCGGCCAGGGCCCGGTCACCGGACCGGACGGACTGCCGCGCTGCCCCTGGGGGCTGGAGTCCCCCGCCATGGCGGACTACCGCGTATACCACGACACCGAATGGGGCCGTCCGGTCCACGGCGACGACGCCCTCTACGAACGCGTCTGCCTGGAGGCGTTCCAGTCCGGGCTGTCCTGGCTGACGATCCTGCGCCGCCGCGAGGGCTTCCGCGCCGCTTTCGCCGACTTCCGGATCGCCAAGGTGGCGGCGTTCACCGAGGCCGACGCGGAGCGGCTGCTCGCCGACCCCGGCATCATCCGCAACCGGGCCAAGATCGCGGCCACCCTCGCCAACGCGCGCGCCGCGGCGGCACTGGCCCCGGGCGAGCTGGACGAGCTGGTCTGGTCCCACGCCCCCGACCCCGGCGGCCGTCCGGTGCCCCGGACCACCGCCGATGTCCCGGCGATCACCGATGAGTCCACGGCGCTCAGCCGCGCCCTCAAGAAGCGCGGCTTCCGCTTTGTCGGGCCCACCACCGCCTATGCCCTGATGCAGGCGTGCGGTCTGGTCGACGACCATCTCGCGGGCTGTTATCTGCGCGGTGCGGAATGAGTCCCGCGGCCGGGGCACCGGGCCGCGGGACCCCGCTCAGCGGCCGGTGAAGCGCGGCTTCTCCTTCTTCACGAAGGCGTCGACGGCGGCGAGATGGTCGTCCGAGGCGCCCAGCCGCCGCTGCAACTCGTCCTCCTTGGCCAGCGCGTCGGTCAGGGTGTGCCCGGCCGCGTAGGCCAGCGACTCCTTGATCGCCGCATAGGCCGCGGTCGGGCCCTGGGCCAGGGTGTGGGCGACCGCCGCCGCCTCGGCCGCCAACTCCGCGGCCGGAACGACGCGGTTGGCGATGCCCAGCTCCAGCGCCTCCTCCGCGCTCACATTGCGGGGGAAGAGCATCAGGTCGGCGGCGCGGCCGTGGCCGACCAGCCGCTGGAGGGTCCAGGAGATCCCGGAGTCGCCGGTGAGCGCCACCGCCGCGAAGGAGGTGTTGAAGCTGGCGGAGTCGGCGACGATCCGGTAGTCGGCGGCCATGGCGAAGCCCGCCCCGGCACCGGCCGCGACCCCATTGACCGCGGCCACCACCGGTTTGGGCATCCCGGCGATCGTGGTCACGATCGGGTTGTAGTGAAGGGCGACCGTGGTCATGGTCGAACCCTCGGTGGCCCCCTCGCCCCGGGCGTGCGCCGCGCGGTCCGCCTCCAGCAGCCCGATGTGCTCCTTGAGGTCCTGGCCGACGCAGAAGGCGCGGCCGGAGCCGGTGAGCAGCACGGCCCGGACGGCCGGGTCCTCGGCGGCGTGCAGCAGTGCGTCGCGCAGCTCCACCTTCATATCGATGCTGAGGGCGTTCATGGCGTCGGGACGATTCAGGGTGATCGTCGCGAGCCCGTCGGTCAGCTCGTAGAGCACGGTGTCGGCCATGGGCGGTCCTCCGGGATATGGCTGGTCGCGGCTGAGGGCGGTGCCGCGTGGCCGGGCCGGGGAACGGGCCCGCCGCGGCGGTCAGCGCTCAGCATGCCGGAGATCATGACCAGGCGACATGCCCCCCTCCCCGAATTGGGTGGATTTGGGGGAGTGGCTCCTGTGGGGGTTGCCGACCGATGTTGGTCATCGGGTCGTGCCATGCGGGATAATGGCAGAGAAGCAACGTGTTCGATGCCGGTGACACCTGGGTTGTCGGCTGCGATGAGCTGGTTTCAGGAAGGGGAACGAGCATGGCGGCCATGAAGCCGCGGACGGGCGACGGCCCGCTCGAGGTGACCAAGGAGGGGCGGGGCATCGTCATGCGCGTTCCGCTCGAAGGCGGCGGTCGGCTCGTCGTCGAGCTGACACCCGACGAGGCCGATGCCCTCGGCGACGCCCTGAAGAAGGTCGTCGGCTGACGGACCGGCCCCACCATCACCCGAGTGCCGCCCCGGCGTCCGGTACACAGGTACCGGCCGCCGGGGCGGTGCTGTATCGAGGCGTCCGTCGTACCCGCGATGTGGCCGGGGACGGCGCCGGGATCGGCCGGGGTCGACCGCTGTCGGCCGCGGTCAGCCGCGCTTGACGGCGCAGAGCAGCCCGTCGCCCACCGGGAGCAGGGAGGACTGGAGCACGGTCGACTCCCGCACGGTGCGCAGCAGCTCCCGCAGCCGCAGCACCTCCTGCGGCTGGGCGGCCGAGTCCACGGTCCGGCCCCCCGCGAAAACCCCCTCGAAGCAGACCAGGCCGCCCGGCCGCAGCAGCCGCATGGCCTCACCGAGGTAGTCCAGGGACTCCAGCCGGTCGCCGTCGCAGAAGACGAGGTCATAGCCGCCGTCGGCCAGCCGGGGCAGGACGTCCAGGGCATGGCCGGGGATGAAGCGCGCCCGGTTCCCGGCGAACCCGGCCGCGCGGAACGCCTGCCGGGCGAACTGCTGCATCTCCGGTTCGATGTCCACGGTGGTCAGCACCCCGTCCGGGCGCATCCCGTGCAGCAGGTGGATACCGGAGACACCGGTCCCGGTGCCGATCTCGGCGACGGCCTTGGCGTCCGCGGCGGCGGCGAGCAGCCGAAGCGCCGCGCCGGTGCCCGCCGAGACCGAGCGCAGCCCGGCCTCCCGGGCCCGGTCGCGGGCCCAGTGCAAGGCTTCGTCCTCGGCGACAAACGCGTCGGCGAACGCCCAGCTCGTCTGCCGGTTGCCGGTAATGACCCTCTCCTGTCCCCGTAGTTCGCGCAACGGTGACTGTATCCGCTGCGCACGGGAACCCGCAGATGGGACCGGGCGTTGTCAGGGGCGGGGGGATCGTATGGATCACGACCAAATGCAGGTCAAAAATGCTTATCCGGAGCTAACGGGCGAGGTGGATATGGTAGGGGCTCTACTGGAGACCACCAGAGCCGACAGGGGAGGTGCGGCTGCGGTCGGTGACCGGCGGGTGCTGAGGCGCTTTCGCAGGTCAGCGGGCGAGCCGAAATCCGTGACCAACACCGCTGACCGTTCACGTTCCGCCGAATCCGCCATGACCGCGACCTTCGCCAGTGACGCGGACGCTCCGGCGTGGACGCCTCCCACCTGGGAGGAGATCGTCAGCACGCACAGCGCACGGGTCTACCGCCTCGCGTACCGGCTCACCGGCAACCAGCACGACGCCGAGGATCTCACCCAGGAGGTCTTCGTCCGCGTCTTCCGCTCGCTGTCGACGTACACCCCGGGCACCTTCGAGGGCTGGCTGCACCGCATCACCACCAATCTCTTCCTCGATATGGTCCGGCGCCGTCAGCGCATCCGCTTCGACGCCCTCGGCGAGGACGCGGCGGAGCGGCTGCCCAGCCGTGAGCCCTCTCCCCAGCAGCACTTCAACGACACCCACTTCGACGCCGATGTGCAGCAGGCGCTGGACACCCTGGCGCCGGAGTTCCGTGCCGCCGTGGTGCTCTGTGACATCGAGGGGCTGTCCTACGAGGAGATCGCCGCGACCCTCGGCGTGAAGCTCGGCACGGTGCGCAGCCGTATCCACCGCGGCCGTTCCCATCTGCGCAAGGCGCTGCGCCACCGCGCCCCCGCGGCACGGACCGAGCAGCAGCAGGAGGTGACCGCCGTCGCCCCGCGCGTCGCCGGCCCCCGGGTGAGCGGGGAGGTCGGAATCGCGTGACCCGATCAGGCGGTCCGTCCCCCGCCGAGCAGCATCTCGGCGACCGCCTTGCGGCTCTTGTCGACGGTGAGCTCGGACATGACGCCCGGGAGCGCGTTCTCGCGCATCTCGCCACATGCTGCAAGTGCAAGGCGGAGGCCGACGCGCAGCGTCGGCTCAAACGTGTGTTCGCCCAGGCGGCGCCCCCGGGTCCGTCCGAGGGCTTTCTGGCACGTCTCCAGGGGCTGCCCGGCGGCTCCGGTGACGACAGCGGCGGTTCCCCCTTCGGCGGTTCCGATGTCTTCGGCATGCGGGGCATGACCGACGGCTCCCGGGACGTACGGGGCTCCCGGGACGTACGGGAGGTGCCGGACCCGCGGGAAAGACGCGAGCGGGCCTTCGCGTTGCTGCCCCCGGTCGCACCGGGCACCGCGATCGCCCCGGCGGCCTCCGCCCCGGCCTCCCGGGAGCGCGGTTTCCGCATCCATGAGGTCGAGCGGTCCGGTCCGCGCCGCCGGTTCGCCTTCGCCGCGGCGGGTGCGGTGTCCCTGGCGGCCTTCGCGCTCGGTGCCGCCCTTCCGCTGGACGCGGCGATCGACCCCCCGGGCCGGATGGCCGAGGGGCCGGACACCTCGGTCACCCCCGCCCGCGCCGACTCCGCCCGTTCCGCCGGTGCCCCGGCCACGGGCGTGCGCGAGCGCACCCGCCAGGAGGTGGGGCTGCGGACCACGGGAGACTCCCGCGCGGACGGCCCCTCCCCGGCGGCCACAGCGCCGCCGGGGGCCCTGCGGCAGGCCGCGGGAGCGGCGGCGCTGAACCCGCTGATACAGCCGCTGCTGTCGGCCACCGAGCTGCTGCGCACCCGGTCCTCCGCCCCGCCGGCCCCCGCGCCGACGCTGCTGGAGGGCCCGACCCGGCCCGCGCCGCGCACCTCGCCCTCGCTGGGCGTCAGCGCGTCGCCGGACTAGGCCCGGGTCCCGGTCCATCCGTCCGCACTGCGCCAGCATCGGCGGACCTGATTGAATCGCCTCCGGGCAGCGCGACCCGGAGGCGGTGATGTATGCCCTCGCGGCCGCGCGGTCCGTGTCGTGTCGCGGGAACTTGGGGAGATCATGGACGAGCGGAAGGCCCCCGGGCCCAAGCCGAAGCCGAAGTGGTGGAGCCGTCCGGCCGCCCGACCCGGAGACGACCGGCCGACGGCGGCGGAGGAGGAGACCCCGGCCACGGCCGAGGAGAGCCCCGGCGCGGTGGACGGGACCGCCGGACAGGACGACGCCCGGCGGACCGGCGCTCCCGTCGCGGGCGAGGAGACCACCGGACCGGGCGGTGAGCCCGAGGACGCGGTGCCGCCCGCCCGTCCGCTGCACGAGCCCGACCCGTACAGCACCCCGCCCTACGGGGGCCCCGGCCCCTGGGCCCCCGCACCCCCCGTCCAGCACCCGGTCCCCACCCCGGCCCACGGCACCCCGGTCCCACCCGGGGCCACCCCCGGGCACGGCACCCAGGTCCCGCCGGGCGCGACCCCGGCCCACGGCACCCACCTGCCGCCTGGGGCAACCCCGGCCCATGGCACCGCGGTGCCGCCGGGCGCGACTCCGGGCCACGACGCTCCGGTCCAGGGGGCGACCCCCGGCCACGGCACCCCGGTCCCGCAGGGGGCCACCGCAGGCCATGGCGCCCCCGTCCCGCAGGGGGCCCCCGCGGGCCACGGCGTCCCCGTCCCGCCCGGGGCGAACCCCGAGCACGGAGCCCCGGTTCCGCCGGGTGCGACCCCGGGGCACGGCACCCACCTGCCGCCGGGCGCGACGCCCGGCCACGGAACCGCGGTTCCGCCCGGTGCGACTCCGGGCCACGACGCTCCGGTCCAGGGGGCGACCCCCGGCCACGGCACCCCGGTCCCGCAGGGGGCCACCGCGGGCCACGGCGTCCCCATCCCGCCCGGGGCCACTCCCGGGCGGGGCACGCACCTCCCCCCGGGGGCGGCCCCGGGGCATGGGGCGCCGCCGGCGCCCGGGGGCGCGGCCGTGCCGCCGCAGGGCGTTCCTGCGGGGATGCCGCATGCGGGGATGACCCCGCCCCACGGCACCCAGGTGCCGCCGTCCCCCGCCGAGAGCGCGGCGCCGTCGGCGGCGCAGTGGCGGCAGTACGACCCCTGGGGCGCGCCCCCGTCGCCCCCCTCGCCCCGGACGGTCAGCCGCCGTCGCGGCTGGATCGCGGTGCTGCTGATCGCGCTGGTCGCCGGTTGCCTCGGCGGCGCCATCGGCGGCTATCTGGAGCACGACCGTGCCAACGGCGGCGGTGACGTCAAGCTGCCGCAGGCCCCGGTCGACAGCCGGCCGCGAGCCCCCGGCTCCATCGCGGGTATCGCCGCCCGCGCGCTGCCGGGCGTGGTGACCATCCATGTCCGCGGCGGTTCGGCCGAGGGCACCGGCACCGGCTTCGTTCTCGACGACGACGGCCACATCCTCACCAACAACCACGTCGTGGAGCCCGCGGGCACGGGCGGCGAGATAACGGTGACGTTCAACGGCGGCCACACCGCCGGTGCCAGGGTGATCGGCCGGGACGCGGGCTACGACCTCGCCGTGATCAAGGTCGAGGGCGTCTCCGGGCTCCGTCCGCTGCCGCTGGGCAACTCCGACTCGGTGCGGGTCGGCGACCCCGTGGTGGCCATCGGCGCCCCGTTCGACCTGGAGGGCACCGTCACCTCCGGCATCATCAGCGCCAAGGAGCGCCCCATCACCGCGGGCGGTGAGAAGGGCGACGGCAGCGACGTCAGCTATGTGGACGCGCTCCAGACCGACGCCCCGATCAACCCGGGAAACTCCGGCGGCCCGCTGGTCGACGGCAAGGCCCGCGTCATCGGCATCAACAGCGCGATCCGCGCCGCCGACGACGGCTCCGAGCTCGGCAGCCAGGGCGGCAGCATCGGCCTGGGCTTCGCGATCCCGATCAACCAGGGCAAACGGGTGGCCGAGGAGCTGATCAACACCGGCAAGGCCACCCACCCGGTGATCGGCGTCACGCTGGACATGGAGTACCAGGGCGATGGTGCCCGGGTGAACACCAAGGGTGTCGGCGGCCCCCCGGTGAAGCCGGGCGGACCGGGCGACGAGGCCGGGATCGAGGCCGGTGACGTGATCACCGCGGTGGACGGGGTGCGGGTGCACAGCGCCCAGGAGCTGATCGTCAAGATCCGTAGCCACCGCCCCGGGGACCGGCTGGAGCTGACCCTGAAGCGGGACGGCGACAAGCGTTCGGTGGAGCTCTCCCTGGGCTCGGCGAGCAGCGAGGGCTGACCCGGATGTTGGCCCGGCCGTCTCCCGTGTCACCCCCGCCGACAGGTACCGTGTGGAGTGGCCTGGACCGTGGCCACGGGACATCTCTAGGAGCTGCACGGTGTTGGACATAGGACCTCTCGAGCTTGTCGCGCTCGTCGTCCTCGCGGTGCTCGTCTTCGGCCCGGACAAGCTGCCGAAGGTGGTCAGGGATGTGTCGCAGTTCATCCGTAAGATCCGGGAGTTCTCCGACAGCGCCAAGGAGGACATCCGCTCCGAGCTGGGGCCGGAGTTCAAGGACTTCGAGTTCGAGGACCTCAACCCCAAGACGTTCGTGCGCAAGCACGTCATGGACTCGGATGAGCTGGGCCTGAAGGAGATCCGCAACGGCTTCGACCTCCGCAAGGAGATGGCGGAGGTCGCCGATGCGGTGCACGGCCGGGAGAGTGAGCCCGCCCAGGGCTCTTCAGGCGGCTCCGACTCCTCCTCGCCGTCCGCTCTGTCGTCCGGTTCCGGCACCCCTGACCTGCTGCGCAAGCGGGATGAGCCGCGTCGTGAGGACCGTCCGCCTTTCGACTCCGACGCCACTTGATCCCACCTATGCCCGGCCTGGTTGACCCGTATGGCTATCCTCCCTTTGTCCGGGGTGAGGTCGCCTGAGGGGGGCGGGCCGCCCACGACGCAGGGCAATGAGGAGGCCGCGCGCACATGGAGACGACGAGTCGGCTAGGGGTGCAGGGAGTGGGCGCAGCCGCGCAAGGAATGCCCGCCGACGCCCGGCGGAGCGTCGATGGCTATCTGCTGGCCGCGTTCCCCTGGTACGGGCTTGACGAGGCGTTCACGGGCCCCCGCTGGCTGATGCAGGTGGGCGCGGCGGCGGACGGCACCGTCGAGTACGGCTCCACCGGCCACGGCGAGGAGCCGTCGCTGCGGGTGGAGACCGATATGGACCAGCAGCGCTTCGCGGTGGTGGTCACCGTCGCCAGCCGCCCGGTGCGGGACAGCGCGGACGGCACCGGCGTCCTGGAGGCCACCTCGGTCTCCTCGGCCGCCTGGCTGGCCGGCTCCGGTCTGTTGTCGTGCACCTGGCCGACGCGGATGGAGCGGTCGCTGCGCCAGGACTGGCTGGACCAGCAGACGGCGATCGCCTGGGAGCTGGCGGACGACCTCGAGGGCGAGGGCTGGACCGCCCTGTCGCTGCCGGTGGACGGGGTGCCGACCGACTTCCACTACCGCGAGTCCGAGTACGGCTGGGTGCTGGCCGGATCCGCCCGTGACGGGGTGCATATCGGTGCGTACGGGCGCGGGATGAGCGCCTACGGGCTCGGCTTCTCGGTGATCAAGGACATCACCGAGTACGACACCGACGGCTGAGGGCCGACGCACGGCAGACACATGAGCGGCGGGGGTGGCCGGTCTCCCAGGAGACCGGCCACCCCCGCCGCTCGATGCCGTCAGAACTTGTTGCGCGGGGTGACGCCCAGCGACATGCCCGCGAGCCCGCGCTGCCGTCCGCCGATCTTGCCCGCGATCGCCTTGAGCGCGGCGCCCGCCGGGGAGTCGGGGTCGGTGAGCACGACCGGCTTGCCCTCGTCGCCGCCCTCGCGCAGCCGGACGTCGATCGGGATGGAGCCGAGGACCGGCACCGTCGTACCGGTGGTCCGGCTGAGCCCGTCCGCGACCACCTGGCCGCCGCCGGTGCCGAACACGTCGACCATCTCGTCGCAGTGCGGGCAGGGCAGCCCGGACATGTTCTCCACCACGCCGACGATCTTCTGATGGGTCTGCACGGCGATCGACCCGGCCCGCTCGGCGACCTCGGCGGCGGCCTGCTGCGGCGTGGTCACCACCAGGATCTCGGCGTTGGGCACCAGCTGGGCCACGGAGATGGCGATATCGCCGGTGCCCGGGGGCAGGTCCAGGAGCAGTACGTCGAGGTCGCCCCAGTAGACATCGGCCAGGAACTGCTGGAGCGCGCGGTGCAGCATCGGCCCGCGCCACACCACCGGGGCGTTGCCCGGGGTGAACATCCCGATCGAGATCACCTTCACACCGTTCGCCGACGGCGGCATGATCATGTTCTCGACCTGGGTGGGCCGTCCCTCGGCGCCCAGCATGCGCGGCACGGAGTGGCCGTAGATGTCGGCGTCCACCACGCCGACCTTCAGACCGTCGGCGGCCAGCGCCGCGGCCAGGTTGACGGTGACCGAGGACTTGCCGACGCCGCCCTTGCCGGAGGCCACCGCGTAGACCCGGGTGAGGGAGCCGGGCTGGGCGAACGGCACCTCGCGCTCGGCCTGTCCGCCGCGCAGCGAGGAGGCCAGCTCACGGCGCTGCTCGTCGCTCATCACATCGAGCTCGACGGTGACCGAGGTCACACCGTCGACCCGGGCGACCGCGTCCCGCACATTGGTCGTGATCGTCTCCCGCATCGGACAGCCGGAGACCGTGAGGTAGACCACCACCGCGACCGCGCCGTCGGCGGCGATGTCCACGGATTTGACCATGCCGAGGTCGGTGATCGGCTTGTGGATCTCCGGGTCGTTGACCGTGGCGAGCGCGGCGCGGACCGCGTCCTCGCTCGGCGATGGGGGAGTGTCGGTAGCCATATGGAGATGGTACGGCGCTCCGGGTGAGCCACGGAAAGCCCGTCAGCGGTCGCGTTCCTCACTCCTGGCCGGGGCGGCCCGCCCCTCGTCCAGCTCCCTGATCAGGTCCTCGAACTCGGAGCGGATCCAGTCCCGGGTGGCGACCTCGCCCAGGCCCACCCGCAACGCCGCGATCTCCCGGGTCAGATACTCGGTGTCGGCGATGGACCGTTCGTTCTGCTTGCGGTCCTGCTCGAGGTTGACGCGGTCGCGGTCGGCCTGCCGGTACTGGGCGAGCAGGATCAGCGGCGCGGAGTACGACGCCTGGAGCGACAGCATCAGCGTCAGGAAGATGAACGGGAAGGGGTCGAACCGGAGCCGGTCCGGGACCAGGGTGTTCCAGGCCACCCACAGGACGACGAAGGCCGTCATCCAGGCGATGAAGCGGCCGGTGCCCAGGAAGCGCGCGATCCGCTCCGACGCCTTGCCGAACGCCTCGGGGTCCCAGGCCGGCAGCGGACTGCGGCGCCGCGGTTTGGGCCGGTCAAGGCGGCTCTCACCGTCCATCGGCGGCCCCCGGCACGGGTACCCCGGTGTGCAGCTCCCGCTCCCGCCAGTCGGGCGGCAGCAGATGGTCCAGGACGTCGTCCACGGTCACCGCGCCGAGCAGCGAGCCGCCCTCGTCCACCACCGGCGCCGCCAGCAGGTTGTAGACCGCCAGATGGCTGGCGACCACGGTCAGCTGGGTGTCCGGCGGCAGCGGCGGCAGATCGGTGTCCACGATCGAGGCGACGAGCGTGAACGGCGGGTCGCGCAGCAGCCGTTGGAAGTGGATGGTGCCCAGGTAGCGCCCGGTGGGGGTCTCGTCCGGCGGACGGCATACGTACACCTGGGCGGCCAGCGCCGGGGTCAGGTCCTGGATGCGCACCCGGGCCAGCGCGTCCGCCACCGTGGCGTCCGGCCGCAGCACGATCGGGTCGGTGGTCATCAGCCCACCGGCCGAGCCCTCCTCGTAGGACATCAGACGGCGCATATCGGCGGCGTCGCGCGGACGCATCAGACCGAGCAGCCGTTCCTTGTCCTCCTCGGGCAGCTCGGAGAGGAGATCGGCCGCGTCATCGGGGTCCATGGCCTCCAGGACGTCGGCGGCGCGCTCCTCCTCGAGCTTGCCGAGGATCTCCACCTGGTCGTCGTCGGGCAGTTCCTCCAGGACGTCCGCGAGCCGGTCGTCGTCCAGCGCCGCGGCCACCTCGCCGCGCCGCTTGGCGGAGAGGTGGTGCAGTACGTTGGCGAGGTCGGCGGGGCGCAGCCGTTCGAAGGTGGCGAGCAGGTTCTCCGCGCCCTGGCCGTGCTCCTCCAGCGAGAAGCCGGTGACGGCCGACCAGTCGACGGTCAGTGACTCGCCGCGGCGGCGCAGCGCCCCGGATTTGCCGCGCCGGACATGGACTTTGTCGATCTCCCATTCGCGGCGCGCGGGCAGCTGGCCCATCGCCACGTCCAGGACGGTGACCTCCTCGCCCGACTCCACCAGCCGCACCCGGCGGTCGAGCAGTTCACCGAGGATCAGCGTCTCGGTGGGGCGCTGTTCGAAGCGGCGCATGTTGATCACGCCGGTGGAGATGACCTGGCCGGACTCGACCCCGGTCACCCGGGTCATGGGCAGGAAGATCCGGCGGCGGCCGATCACCTCGACCACCAGGCCGAGCACCCGTGGCGGCCGTCCGGCCAGCCGCAACATCGCCACCAGATCGCGGACCCGCCCCACCTGGTCGCCGTTGGGATCGAAGACGGCGACACCCGCGAGGTGCGAGACGAAGACCCTGGGGGCGCCTGCCGGCATGTCACGCCCCTCCTCGTCCGTGGCCCGTGATGGCTTTCCGGGCGTGTGTCGCGTCTGCTCATTTTCGTGCCGTTTTGCCGGGTTCAGGCTAACGTGCCCCGACCCGCCGTGCCGCCGGACGAGCGGCCGTCCGGCACCCTGCGGACACCCGTGGACGGCACCGGTACGCTGCCCTACTGCATCGGCATCAGGAGGCAGAGCGGACGTGCGCACCCGGAAGAGCGCCCTCGTCGCGGCGATGTGCGCGGGGTTGGCCGCGACGCTTGTGGCGTGCGGCGGCGAGGGGGACAAGGACCCCGACGCGGGCACCAACGGCGTGGGCAAACTGCCCGCCGCCAAGATCGAGGGCAAGGCCCGTACGGCCGCCGGGAGCGCGAGAGCGGTCCGGCTGTCCGGCAACCTCGTCACCAAGGGGCGCACCTACACCCTGAACATGCGGCTCAAGGACGGCGGCGGCACCGGCCAGGTCTCCACCAAGGGCAGCACCTTCGAGCTGCTGCGCGTCGGCAAGGACCTCTACCTCAAGGCGGACGAGGGCTTCTGGTCGTCCCAGCACGGCAAGAGCGCCGAGGCGGGCCAGGGCGCCTCCGGTGACGCCGCGCACAAGCTCGACGACAAATATGTGAAGGTCCCCTCCGGCGATCCCTCCTACCGGCGGCTCACCGGTTTCACCGACAAGAAGGTGATGCTCGAGGGGCTGCTGGGACTGCATGGCGAGATCACCTCGGGGGACCGCGGCGAGGTGAGCGGTGTGCGCACCATCCGGGTGCTCGGCGGCAAGGGCGGTGAGGGCGGCTCGCTGGACGTCTCCCTCGAGGGCCGCCCGTACCCCCTGCGGTTGCAGCGGGCGGGGCGCGCGGGAGTGATCCGGCTGGCCGACTGGAACAAGGACTTCACCCTGACCGCACCGGACAAGGACCATGTCCTGGACTACGGACGGCAGATCCCCGAAGGGCCGTAGCACCTGCCGCTTAACGGCCCCGGCGGCCGGGGACGAGCCTCTACGGCCCCGACGGGCGGGCCGAGCCTTACCGCTTACGGCCCCGGCGGCCGCGCGCCAGCAGTTTCGGCAGCGCCGCGGGCATCGCACGGCGGGTGATCGCACCGGACGGCAGCGGGGCCGCCGCCAGCGAACCGGTGGGCTGCTCGGCGAGCGCGCCCGGCGCGGGCTCCAGCCGCAGCACCCGGCTGCCGCTCGCCCACCGCTCGGCGATCCGGTCGGCTTCCACCGCGTTCAGCCGCTTGCCCTTGAGCTCGTCCACCGCCGCGGTCCACGCCTCGCCGTGCGGGGCCAGCTCCACCACCCGCGCGGGAAAGCCGACCAGCCGCCCGCCCTTGTCCTTGCTGCGCACCGTCACTGTGGCGGTGCCGCCGTCGGTGAGGCCGAGACCGGTGAGGGGCTGCTCGTCGGGGCCGTCCCCGACCAGGCAGACGGCGCCGTCGTGCCAGATGTGCCACAGCGGGCGGGCGGCACCCTCGCTCCCCTGGACCCAGATGAGGGCGGACTTCTTGGCCGCCTCCTCGACAAGGGCGCGGTCCATCGGCGTCTGCGTCATGTGCACAGCCTAGGACGTGTGCCCGGGGCCGCCGCCGGGCGCCCGGTGGCCGTCCCGGCCCGCGGGACGACCGTTTCCCGGTCCGCGCACGCGTCCTACGCTGAAGGGGTGTCCACCGCCCGCCCCGCCCACAGCTCCGCCGCAGAAGCGCCGGACGGCACCGGCGGCGCGGCCGCCCGCACCCCGCTCCCGCTGGACGCCGTGCTGCTCGCGGTGGCCGTGGCCGGGGTCTCGTTCTCGGCGCCGCTGGCCGCCGCGACGGCCGCGCCCGCCCTCGCCATCGCCTTCTGGCGGAACGCCATGGCGGTCGGCGCGCTGGCCCCGTTCGCGCTCTGGCGCCACCGGGCCGAGCTGCGCGGGATGGGGCGCCGGGCGGTGCTGTTGTCGGCCGCGGCCGGGGCGCTGCTCGCGGTGCACTTCGGCACCTGGCTGCCGAGTCTGCGGATGACCTCCGTCGCCTCGTCCACCGCGCTGGTCACCACCACTCCCATCTGGACCGCGCTGCTGCTGCGGCTGCGCGGCCACCGCCCGTCCGCGCGGGTGTGGCTGGGCATGGGGCTCGCACTGCTCGGTGTGGTCATCCTCACCGGTGTCGATCTGTCGGCCTCGCCCCGCGCGCTGCTGGGCGACGCGCTCGCGCTGGTCGGCGGTGTGGCCGGGGCCGGGTATGTGGTGCTCGGGGCGGAGGTGCGCCGCTCGGTGAGCACCACCGCGTACACCCTCGTCTGCTACGCCACCACCAGCGCGCTGCTGCTGACCGTCTGTCTGGGCTCGGGCGCCGCGCTCGGCGGCTACCAGGGCGTCACCTGGCTTCAGCTGGCCGTGTTGACCGTGACCGCCCAGCTGCTGGGGCACACCCTGATCAACCGGGTGGTGCGCGGTCTCGGCCCCTCCGTCACCTCCACCGCGGTGCTGCTGGAGACACCGGGGGCGGCGCTGATCGCGGCGCTCTGGCTAGGCCAGACGCCGCCCGCGGCCGCCTACCCGGCGCTCGCGGTGATCCTCGGCGGGCTCACCCTGGTGATCCTGGCGGACCGCCGGAAGGCCGGCGGGCTACAGCCAGCCGTTGCGCTTGAAGCCCCGGTGGATGGCGAAGCAGATCCCGACGGTGACCAGCAGCACGGCCGGGTAGCCGAACTTCCAGCGCAGCTCCGGCATGTAGTCGAAGTTCATGCCGTAGATCCCCGCGATCATCGTGGGCACGGCGAAGATCGCCGCCCATGAGGTGATCTTGCGCATGTCCTCGTTCTGCGCGACGGTCGCCTGCGCCAGATTGGCCTGGAGGATCGAGTTCAGCAGGTCGTCGAAGGACAGCACCTGCTCATTGACCCGGGCCAGGTGGTCCGCCACATCCCGGAAGTACTTCTGGATGTCCGGGTCCACCAGCCGCATCGGACGCTCGCTCAGCAGCTGCATCGGCCGCAGCAGCGGCGAGACCGCCCGCTTGAACTCCAGCACCTCACGCTTGAGCTGGTAGATCCGGCCCGCGTCACCGCCGCGCCGGGAGGTCGCCGCCGAGAAGACGTCGATCTCCACCTCGTCGATATCGTCCTGGACGGCGGCGGCGACCGCGAGATAGCCGTCGACCACCTGGTCGGCGATGGAGTGCAGCACCGCCGAGGGGCCCTTGGCCAGCAGCTCCGGGTCGTCCTGGAGGCGGTGGCGCAGCGCGCGCAGCGAGCCCTGGCCGCCGTGCCGGACCGTCACGATGAAGTTCCGGCCGGTGAAGCACATCACCTCGCCGGTCTCCACCACCTCGCTGGTCGCGGTGAGTTCGGCGTGCTCCACGTAGTGGATGGTCTTGAAGACGGTGAACAGGGTGTCGTCGTACCGCTCCAGCTTGGGCCGCTGATGCGCCTGGACCGCGTCCTCGACGGCCAGCGGGTGCAGCCCGAACTCCTGGGCGATTCCGGCGAACTCACGCTCGTTCGGCTCATGCAGACCGATCCATGCGAACCCGCCCTCGGCCCGCACCCGCTCCATCGCCTTCGCCGGGCTGACGTGGTCGCTGACCCGTCGTCCGTCCCGGTAGACCGCGCAGTCGACCACGGCGCTGGTGACCGACGGGTCACGGGTGGCGTCGTAGTTGTGGGCGGTGCGGGTCCGGCGCAGGGCGGGGCGGACGGCTGCGCGCAGGTCACGGATCATCGACATGACGGGCTCCTTCACGGGCGGGCCGTCAGCGGCGGGCGCGGGGCGCAGCGCGGCACCCGGAAGGTGGACGTACGACGATGGGCATCGGTACGTCCGCAAAGCGGGCGGCGCTCCGTGCGATGGCGCTGACGGGTCGTGTAAGAAAACAGAACAAAGCGGAACGAAGGCGCTCTGCCGCCACATGCCCTGGATGCGAACTGACTTCACGTGTTTCACCGCGAGGCGGTGGGGTACGGAAGGCTCAGATCAGGCGTGCGCATCCTCAGGGGAAACGACGGGAGAACTGTCGGTACTGCACGGTCGACTCGGATCCACCGCAGCCCCACCTCCTCCGGCCGGTCCCCCGTGGGGGACGACGTGTAACTCCCTGGGCAGAGGTAAAGGCTATCAGTCGGCAGAAGCGATACGTCGCCGCTTTGCCTGTTCGATACGCGATCTATGCTCACCGCATGTCAGACGTACTTCAGCTGGTCGAGGCCCGGTTGATCACCGCCCTGGGGCAGCCGGACGCCCGCGCGGCCGTCACCTTCGTCGGCACGGACCGTATCGAGGTGCTGCGGTTCCGGGGGGAGGGGGACGCCGTCCGCTACGCCACCCTCGGCATGTCGGACACCCCGATGACCGATCCCACCGCCGCCCTCGCCGACCCGCTGCGCGGACCGCGCGCCGAGCTGGTGCTCACCGTGCGCGCCGGCGGTACGGGCCCCGGCACCGGGGTCCTGGACGAGGTGCTGCGCCCGCTCGCCGTACTGGCCGCCTCCCCCCAGGTGGAGGGGCTGGTGGTGACGCCCGGCGCGTCGCTCGACATCGGCGCGCCGCTGTGGACAGGTGCGCCCTTCACCTCCGTGCTGGTGGCCGAACCGGGCGGACTGGTCGAGGACTTGGAGCTGCTGCCGCCCATGGAGCCGGTGCGCTTCCTGCCGCTGCTGCCGATGACGGGGAACGAGGCGGCCTGGAAGCGGGTCCACGGCGCGGGTGCCCTCCAGGACCGCTGGCTGCGGCACGGTACGGACCTGCGCGATCCGGTGCGCTCCGGGGTCCCGCTGGGCGGCTGACACCCGGCGGCGCGGGGCGGCCGACCGGCGCGCGGAGGCCGCGTACCGCATATGCCGTACGGGCGGAAAGCCTTCGACCGTACGACCTCCGGACGGGTGATCGTCCTTGACGCGAGGACGACCGGGGAGGACCGTGGGGCCCTATGAGGGGCGAACCCAGTTGCCCGAAGTGCGGTGGCCGGGTGCGAGCGCCCGGTCTCTTCGCCGACTCCTGGCAGTGCGGCATGCACGGCACGGTGCACCCGCTCCAGCCTGTCGTCCCGCCGAGCGTCGAAGCACTCGTGGTGGTCACCAACCGTGCCCGGGTCCCGGTCTGGATGCCGTGGCCGCTGCCCGTGGGCTGGCTGTTCACCGGGGTGGCGTGCGCGGGTGACGATCGCAGCGGCGGCCGCGCCACCGCCGTGGCCTGCTCCGGGCCCGGCCCGCTGGGCGGTCCCGGTGAGCTGCTGCTGGTGGCCGAGGAGCTCGGCGTCGGACTCGGCGCGCGCTACGCGGGCATCCCGGGGCCCGACCCCGGGCCGGGGATGCGGGTGGACAAGCCGCCGCATGTGAAGGTGCTGGCCGCCGGACGGCCCACCCCGCTGTGGCATGTCGAGGGCTCCCCGGACGACCGCGCGGTCTTCGCGGGCGAGGCGTGCGGGCTGTGGCTGTGGGCGATCGTCTGGCCCGAGCAGACCGGGCTGCTGATGTACGACGAGATGGTGCTCACCGATCTGCGGGACGCCGGGGCCGAGGTGGACCTGGTGCCGTGCGGGGCGCTCTCCCCGCGCATCCTGTCCTGACCCCCTGACCCCCTGACCCCCTGACCCCCTGACCCCCTGACCCCCTGACCGCGGCCGTCCCACGCGGGGTTGGCCGCCCCTGACCCGGGCAGGTCCGCGCCGGTGGTTATCCTGAAGCGTCCCCTCCGTTCCTTCCCGCGCAGCTTGGAGCCGTGTCGTGCGCATCGACCTGCACACCCACTCCACTGCCTCGGACGGTACGGACACCCCCACCGAGCTGGTGCGGGGCGCCGCCGCGGCCGGGCTCGACGTCGTCGCGCTGACCGACCACGACACCGTCGGCGGTCACCAGGAGGCGATACGGGCGCTGCCGGCGGGCCTCACCCTGGTCACCGGCGCCGAACTGTCCTGTCGGCTGAACGGCGTGAGCATGCACATGCTCGCGTACCTCTTCGACCCCGCCGAGCCGGAGTTCGCGCGCGAACGCGAACTGGTCCGCGACGACCGGGTGCCCCGGGCCCGGCAGATGGTCGCCAAGCTGCGGGAGCTGGGCGTGCCGATCACCTGGGAGCGGGTGGCGGAGATCGCCGGGGACGGGGCCGTCGGGCGGCCGCACCTGGCCACCGCCCTCGTCGAGCTGGGCGTGGTGGACAGCGTCTCGGACGCCTTCACCCCGGCGTGGCTGGCCGATGGCGGCCGGGCCTATGCCGAGAAGCACGAGCTGGATCCCTTCGAGGCGATCCGGCTGGTCAAGGCGGCGGGCGGGGTCACCGTCTTCGCTCATCCGCTGGCCCTCAAGCGCGGGCGGTGCGTCCCGGAGAGCGCGATCGGCGAACTGGCCGCCGCGGGGCTGGACGGTATCGAGGTCGACCACATGGACCATGACGAGCCCACTCGCGCCCGGCTGCGCGGGCTCGCCGCCGAGCACGCGCTGCTCACCACCGGCTCCAGCGACTACCACGGCAGCCGTAAGAGCTGTCGGCTCGGCGAGTACACCACCGACCCCGAGATCTACGGCGAGATCGTGCGCCGGGCCGCCGGGGCGTTCCCGGTGCCGGGCGCGGGCGGCCGAGGCTGAGCCCCCACCGTTCCGCGTTTCCGCCGTTCCCGTCCGCACCCGCCCTCTCCCTCCCCGTCCCCCTTCGCGAGCCGCCGCTCGCCCACGTCTGCGCAAGGCCCTCACCGTGTTCGACACCGCTGTCTTCGGATCCCTCTTTCTCACCCTTTTCGTGATCATGGACCCTCCGGGGATCACGCCGATCTTCCTGGCGCTGACCTCGGGCCGCCCCGTCAAGGTCCAGCGCCGGATGGCGGGCCAGGCCGCCGCCGTCGCCTTCGGGGTCATCGCCGTCTTCGGCGTCGCCGGTCAGCAGATCCTCGACTATCTCCATGTCTCGGTCCCCGCGCTGATGATCGCGGGCGGGCTGCTTCTGCTGCTGATCGCGCTCGACCTGCTCACCGGCAAGAACGACGAGCCGACCCAGACCAAGGACGTCAATGTGGCGCTCGTCCCGCTCGGGATGCCGCTGCTGGCCGGGCCCGGGGCGATCGTCTCGGTGATCCTCGCGGTGCAGCACGCGAAGGGCGTCGGCGACCAGGCCGCGGTGTGGGCCGCCATCGTGGCCATGCATGTCGTGCTGTGGCTCACGATGCGCTACTCGCTGCTGATCATCCGCGTGATCAAGGAGGGCGGAGTGGTGCTGGTCACCCGACTGGCCGGAATGATGCTTTCCGCTCTGGCCGTGCAGCAGATCATCAACGGTGTCATCCAGGTGGTCCAGAACGCCTGAGCTGCGCCCGGTACGGCCGAACGCCCGCCGCACCGAGGCTCCCGAACGCCGAAGCGCCCCCGTACATCCTGGTACGGGGGCGCTGTGCGTACTGCGTCGGTCGTGCGTCGTCTCGTGCCTCTTACGGCACTACCGGGCGACGGTCTCGGCTGGGCGGATGTAGATGCGCTGGCCAATCGCGGCGGCCTGCTGCACGATCCGGTTGACGGAGGCGGCGTCCACGACGGTGCTGTCCACGGCGTTTCCGTCGACATCGTCAAGACGCATGATCTCGAAGCGCAAGGCTTCTCCCTTCGTCTGATCCTCCTGTGGAGAACTCATGTGTACGGAGGCGGCGGCCTCGCTGCCGCACCCTCCTGTACGTCTGCAACCAAAGTGTGCCCTGAAAACATTCCCTACGCTAATGAAATTTTTCGCCAGACTAAATACCTGCTGGTGGCGAAGGGAGTCCCGGTTGTGATCCCCGAGCGGGCGCCCGGAGAATGAACCGCGTATGAGTGACGTGCTGCCTTCGGGCCAACCAGACCTCGCCTCGATCGTCGTGGGCATCGAGCGCACCAATGAGCTGCTGCAACGCGTGCTCGCCGAGGTCGCCACCACCCCGTCCACCCACGCGATCTTCGTGGACGCGGGGTATGTGTACGCGGCGGCCGGGCGGCTGGTCGCGGGCACGGAGGACCGTCGCGCCTTCGAACTGGACGCCGAGGGGCTGATCGAGGCCTTCATCGACAAGGCCCGCACGATCTTTCCGGACAGCAGGCTGCTGCGGGTCTACTGGTTCGACGGCGCCCGGCGGCGGATCCACAGCCCCGAGCAGCAGAGCATCGCGGAGCTGCCCGACGTCAAGGTCCGGCTGGGCAACCTCAACGCCAACAACCAGCAGAAGGGCGTCGACTCCCTCATCCGCTCCGACCTCGAGTCCCTCGCCCGGCACCGCGCCATCGGCGACGCCGTGCTGATCGGCGGCGACGAGGACCTGGTCTCGGCCGTCGAGGCGGCCCAGGGCTACGGGGCGCGGGTCCATCTGTGGGGCATCGAGGCCGCGGACGGCCGTAACCAGGCCGAACCGCTGCTGTGGGAGGTCGACAGCCAGCGCACCTTCGACCTCGACTTCTGCAAGCCGTACGTCACCCGCCGGGCCGCCGGCTACGAGCTGAACGGCGAGACGGCCCTCTCCGGGCCCGCCCCGAGCCGGGACGAGGTGCGCTTCGTCGGAGCGCAGATCGCCGCCCTGTGGCTGTCCTCACGGGGCAGGGAGGCGCTGGCCGAGCTCCTGCCGGGCCACCCCTATCTGCCCGGTTCGGTCGACCAGGAGCTGCTGATCGACGCGGAGGGGCTGCTGCGGCTCTCGCTGCGCGCCCACGCCGATCTGCGGCGCGCCCTGCGGGACGGCTTCTGGGAGCACCTCCAGGCCCAGTACTGAGCGGCCCGTACGGACCCGCGACGGGGCTCAGACCGCGCCGCGCCAGAACGCGATCAGCGCGTCGGCCGTGGCCCGCGGCCGTTCGACGTTGGGGGAGTGCTCGGCGCCCTCGATCACGGTCCGGCGGGCCGACAGCCGCTCGGCCATCTCGTCCATCAGCGGCACCGGCCAGGCGTAGTCCACCTCCCCGGAGAGCACATGGGTGGGCACCCCGGACGCCGCGAGCTCACCGACCCGGTCCGGCTCGGCGTTGAGCTGCCGACCGGTCGCGATCAGCTGCTCCGGCACGGTCTCCAGCCAGCGCCGGTGGAGGAACTCCCGCACACCGGGCGGGGTCGCCGCGTCGGCCGCCTCGGGTGGATCCAGTTCGCGCATCGCCTGCCAGACGGCCTCCATGTCCATCACGGTCAGCGCGTCGATCAGCAGTTTGGTGCGGGCCTGCTGCGCGGCCGAGATGGCCGCCGGACCGGAACTCATGATGGTCAACGAGGTGAAGGCGCCCGGGTCCCGCAGTACGGCGGCCCGTGCGATCAGCCCGCCCAGCGAATGCCCGAGCAGATGGACCGGGTCCTCGGTGGCGGCACTGACCGCCGTGGCCTGCGCGAGGACATCGAGGACCAACTCGTCCTGGGCGTAGGCGGTCTGGTCCCGGGGCCCGGGCGTCTCGTACTGGCCGCGGCCGTCCACCGCGACCGCCCGGAAACCCGCCGCGGCCAGCGGTTCCAGCAGGGCGATGAAGTCTTCCTTGCTGCCGGTGAACCCCGGCACCAGCAGTACGGTGCCGCGTGCGGCCGCGCCGGGCCGCGCGTCATGGACGGCGAACTCCCCGCGCGCGGTCCCCAGGCGGTACGCGCGGGCGCCCGCGGGCAGTGTGAGAAACGGCGGCCTGCTCATGGGGATGAGGCTATACAGGCCACGGGAAACGGACCGTGAACGCCTCGGGCCCCGTCCGCGGTGTCGCGGAACGGGGCCCGAGGCGCTCAGAGGTGGCTGCCGCGGTCAGCTCTCGGCGGCGGCCTCGGGCTGGGCCGCCGCACGGGTGCGGCGACGGCGGCGGACCGGCTTGGCCTCGCCGTCGGCGGCCGCCTCCGCGGGCGCGGTGGCCTCGGCGGTCGCGGTGGTGTCCGCGGCCTTGGCCCGGGTGCGGCGGCGCGGCTTGGCCTCCGGCGCCTCCGTCTCCGCGGCATCCGTGGTGGCCTCCACCGCGGCGGCGGCCTTGGTGCGGGTGCGGCGGCGGACCGGCTTGGCCTCCGGCGCCTCCACCGCGTCCGTGCCCTCGGCGGTCGCGACGGCCGCTTCGGCGGCCTCCGACGCCTTGGCCCGGGTACGGCGGCGGCGCGGCTTGGCCTCGGCCTCCTCGGCCGGAGCCTGAGCGGTCTCGGCGGTCTCCACCGTCTCGACCGCGGCGGTGGCCGCCTCGCCCGCGCCCGTCGCACCACCGCGGGTGCGGCGACGGCGACGGGGCTGACGCGGCTCGGTGGCGCCCTCAGCGGTGTCGGCGGCGGACTCGGCGCCGGTCTCGGTGGTCGGCGAACCCTCCACGGCGCCCGCCTCGGACCGCACACCGCCACGGGTGCGGCGGCGGACCCGCGGGGTGCGGGTGCGCGCCGGACGCTCCTGCGGGGGAGCGGCGGCGGCACCGCGGCGGCCACGGCCGCCCCGGCCACCGGTCTCACCGAGGTCCTCGACCTCCTCGGCGGCCAGCCCGGCCCGGGTGCGCTCGGCACGCGGCAGGACACCGGTGGTGCCCTTGGGGATGCTCAGCAGCTCGAAGAGGTGCTCGGAGGTGGAGTAGGTCTCCTCCGGGTCGTTGAACGGCAGGTCCAGCGCCTTGTTGATCAGCTGCCAGCGCGGGATGTCGTCCCAGTCGACGAGGGTGATGGCGATACCCGACGCACCCGCGCGGCCGGTGCGGCCGATGCGGTGCAGATAGGTCTTCTCATCCTCGGGCGACTGGTAATTGATCACATGGGTGACGCCCTCGACATCGATACCGCGCGCGGCGACGTCGGTGCAGACCAGGACATCGACCTTGCCGTTGCGGAAGGCGCGCAGCGCCTGCTCGCGCGCGCCCTGGCCGAGGTCGCCGTGGACCGCGCCGGACGCGAAACCGCGCCGGGCGAGCTGGTCGGCGATGTCGGCGGCGGTGCGCTTGGTGCGACAGAAGATCATCGCCAGGCCGCGGCCATCGGCCTGGAGCACCCGTGCCACGACCTCCGGCTTGTCCAGCGAGTGGGCGCGGAAGACATGCTGGGTGATGTTGGCCACGGTCGCGCCCTCGTCATCCGGCGCGGTGGCGCGGATGTGGGTGGGCTGCGACATATAGCGGCGGGCCAGCGAGATGACCTGCCCCGGCATGGTCGCCGAGAACAGCATGGTCTGGCGCTTGGCGGGGAGCAGCTGGATGATCTTCTCGACGTCGGGCAGGAAGCCCAGGTCGAGCATCTCGTCGGCCTCGTCGAGGACGAGTGCCTTGACGGAGGAGAGACGCAGCTTCTTCTGGCCCGCCAGGTCCAGCAGCCGGCCGGGGGTGCCGACGACCACGTCGACGCCCTTCTTCAGCGCCTCGACCTGCGGTTCGTAGGCGCGGCCGCCGTAGATCGACAGGACGCGGACGTCGCGGACCTTGCCGGCGGTGAGCAGATCGTTGGTGACCTGCTGGCAGAGCTCGCGGGTGGGGACGACCACAAGCGCCTGCGGGGCTTCGGTGAGCTGCTCGGGCTTGGCCCGGCCGGCCTCGACGTCGGCGGGCACGATGACGCGCTCCAGCAGCGGGAGGCCGAAGCCCAGCGTCTTGCCGGTGCCGGTCTTGGCCTGGCCGATGACATCGGTGCCGGAGAGGGCGACCGGGAGCGTCATCTCCTGGATGGGGAACGGGGACGTGATGCCGACGGCTTCCAGGGCCTCGGCCGTCTCGGGGAGGATCCCGAGTTCTCGGAACGTGGTCAGGATGTTTGCCTCTTCTGTGAGACGCGGCGGGAGGCGGCGAAGGGGGTCGCATCAGCGCCCGGGTGCACCGGCCCATAGGGACGGCCGATTCGGCGCGGGACCACTGCCTTCGCTCGAGCGCTCACGCCGCGAGCGGGGTCCCTCCTGCCATGCGCATGAACACTGCGCGCCGCGCGGAGGGCGGTCGGTTTGGAGCCGATCGGGCCACCGACCGGGCATCCGCATTCGTGGAACGACCCGCCGGTATGCGACGGGTGCAAATACCACTGTACCCCGGAAGCGCGCATCTGTGACCGGGGAACCGGATGCGCGGCCTCGCGGGCCAGGGCTGACCAGGCCCTTCCCCCTGCCGCCGAGCGGGCTATTGTGCGCTCCATGGAGACGTCTGACACGCCTGAGAACGCCGCAGCCACCGCCGAGGACCGCGCCGGGGAGAGCGCGGCGGACCGTCCCGGGAAGAGCCCCCAGGAGCCCGGCGCCGAGGCCACCGGGGTCGCCGCCCAGGACTGGGACACGGCCGCCGCCGATCCGCAGTACCGGGCCGCCGTGGTGGATCTGCTCGGTGCGCTCGCCTACGGCGAGCTGGCCGCCTTCGAGCGGCTGGCCGAGGACGCCAAGCTGGCGCCCACGCTGGAGGACAAGGCGGAGCTGGCGAAGATGGCGTCCGCCGAGTTCCACCACTTCGAGCGGTTGCGGGACCGGCTTGCGGCGGTCGGCGAGCGGCCGACGGCGGCGATGGAGCCGTTCGCCGCCGCGCTGGACGGCTTCCACCGCCAGACCGCGCCGTCGGACTGGCTTGAGGGGCTGGTCAAGGCGTATGTGGGCGATTCGATCGCCAGTGACTTCTACCGCGAGGTGGCCGCCCGGCTCGACGCGGACACCCGGGATCTGGTGCTCCAGGTGCTCGACGACACCGGCCACGCCAGCTTCGCGGTGGAGAAGGTGCGCGCCGCCATCGAGGCCGATCCGCGGGTCGGCGGGCGGCTGGCGCTGTGGGCGCGGCGGCTGATGGGTGAGGCGCTGTCGCAGGCGCAGCGGGTGGTCGCGGACCGCGACGCGCTCTCCACGATGCTGGTCGGCGGCCTTGCCGACGGCTTCGACCTGGCGGAGGTGGGCCGGATGTTCTCCCGGATCACCGAGGCGCACACCAAGCGGATGGCGGCGCTGGGCCTGGCGGCCTAGGGCCCTGTCCGGTGGCGGGCGGCCGGGCCCGATCGCGGGTCCGGCCACCCCGGGGTGGCCGGGCGGCGCCTCAGGCCGTGACCGAGCGCCTGCGGCGGGTGCGGCCCGCCGGGCGGATCAGCAGCGACAGCAGCGCCGCAGCGAACCCGAGCGCGACGATCAGCACCGCCGCGGAGTGGCCCGAGCCCAGCACCGTATGGGCGAGCAGGGCGCCGAAGAGCGCGCCGCCGGGGCCGGTGGACAGCACCAGGGGGCGTGCGGGCAGCCTTCGGGGGCGCCAGCGGCTCGCCCCGTACGCGGTGGCGAGACCGATCAGTACCGAGCCGAGCGCTTCCCAGAGGATCATGGCGCGTCCTTCCCGTGAGCGGACCGGGACCGACACGCGATCACGTGTCGGTCGTGCCCGTCCTACCCGTGGCCGGGAGCGGGCAACCCTGCGATGCGGGAGTGCCCGGAGGAGACGGCGGAGTGCGCGCGGGGAGGGCGCGCAGGGCGCGCGCGAGGAGAACGACGACCGGCGCGCGCCATGGGCCCGGCAGCGCTTACGACAACGGCGGCCGCGCGTACGACAACGGCGGCGGGCCCGGTGGAAGGATCTCCACCGGGCCCGCCGCCGTGATCTGTGCGACCGCTCAGAGCGTGCCGAATCCGACCTTGCGGGCGCTCGACTCACCGATCTCGACATAGGCGAGCCGGTCGGCCGGGACCAGGACCTTGCGGCCGTGGTCGTCCACCAGGGTCAGCAGCTGAGCCTTGCCAGCGAGCGCGTCGGCCACCACGCGCTCGACCTCCTCGGCAGACTGCCCGCTCTCCAAGGTGATCTCGCGGGGCGCGTGCTGCACGCCGATCTTGACCTCCACGGCTTTGTCCCTCCGACGGTCAGTTGGGGTGCGCGGCCGTCCGCGCCGTACCCGCACACAGTAGCCGGGGACGGAGACCCGCCGGGCGGCCCGGGCACACGCCGGCAGCGAACACGCCCGCCCCGCGCGAACCCGCGCCCTCGCGGCCCGAGATGACGGACCGGCTCAGTGCTGCCCGGTCTCGGCCCCGTGCAGGGGGAACCCCGCGATGCCCCGCCAGGTGAGCGAGGTCAGCAACTGCACCGCGGTGTCCCTCGGTACCGTGCTTCCGCTGGAGAGCCAGTAGCGCGCGACGACCTGCGAGACCCCGCCGAGGCCGACGGCCAGCAGCATCGACTCGTCCTTGGACAGCCCGGTGTCCTCGGCGATCACCTCACTGATCGCCTCGGCGCACTGGAGCGAGACCCGGTCCACGCGCTCACGCACGGCCGGCTCGTTGGTCAGGTCGGACTCGAAGACGAGACGGAAGGCGCCGCCCTCCTCCTCGACGTACGCGAAGTACGCGTCCATGGTCGCGGCGACGCGCTGCTTGTTCTCGGTCGTCGAGGCGAGTGCGGTGCGCACCGCCTGGAGCAATGCCTCGCAGTGCTGGTCGAGCAGGGCGAGATAGAGCTCGAGCTTGCCCGGGAAGTGCTGGTAGAGCACGGGCTTGCTGACCCCCGCACGCTCGGCGATGTCATCCATCGCCGCGGCGTGGTAGCCCTGGGCGACGAAGACTTCCTGAGCCGCCCCCAGAAGCTGATTGCGTCGGGCTCGGCGCGGCAGGCGCGTACCCCGCGGGCGCGCCTCGGTCTGCTCGATGGCTGTCACGCCGCCTCCCATTTGAATGTTCTGTGCACGATGTCCACCCGCGCCCCGCCATCGTACTTTTGGGTAACCGGGCCGCGCGCGGTTCGTGCGGAGAATTTCACGGACCGGACACTATGAAAAGCCCACCATTGCCCCTGGTCACCGGTAGTCCTCCTCGCTGACCTCGACGACCCGGGCTTGCTCCGCCCGGTCCGCCTCGTTCGCTTCGAGGAGTTCGCCGGAGGATGGCTGGTCGTCGTGGTGGGGGACCAGATCATGGTGCTGATCGGCGGCGTCCGCCTCGGCGGCCTCGACGTCGAACGCGAAGGAGTCGTTGTTCTCGGGGGTCTCGAAGGTCTCGGGATCTGTCGGGTCGATGGACATGTACTCCCCTTCCCGGAGGCAACAGCGCGCCTCCGTGTAATAACGAGCCTAGGAGAGGTCACTTTCGGACGCTACGTTGTCCGTACGTTGCCTGTGAGGGCGAACACACGATCAGGTGCGTGATCGTCTCGTAACATTGCCGCATGTCTGCGACCGAGCCGCCGGAAGCCCGTGTCATCGCGACCGTTCCGCCCGGACGGCCCGTGCGGGTCGGCGCCGGGGAGGAACTGCGCACCGCGCGGCTGCCCGGCCTCACGCTGACCGTGCGCTCCCGCCCTCCGATCGCCCCCGGGCTGCCGCCCGCGCTCTTCATCCACGGCCTCGGCGGTTCCTCGCTGAACTGGTCCGCGCTGATGGAGGGGCTCGCCGACCGGGTGGACGGCGAGGCGATCGACCTCCCCGGTTTCGGTGACTCGCCGCCGCCGGACGACGGCGACTATTCGATCACCGGCCACGCCCGTGCCGTGATCCGCTTTCTCGACGGCGCCGACCGGGGCCCGGTCCATCTGGTGGGCAATTCGATGGGCGGCGCGATCACCACCCGCGTCGCGGCGGTGCGGCCCGATCTGGTGCGCACCCTCACCCTCGTCTCGCCCGCGCTGCCCGAGCTGCGGCCGCAGCGCTCCGCACTGCCCACCGGACTGCTCGCGATACCCGGGGTGACCCGGCTGTTCACCCGGATGACCCGGGACTGGGACGCCGAGCGGCGCACCCGCGAGGTGATGATGCTCACCTACGGCGACCCGGGGCGGGTCGGCCCGGAGGACTTCACGCTGGCGGTGGAGGAGTTCCAGCGCCGCCTTGACCTCCCGTACTTCTGGGACGCCCTCGCCCGGTCGGCGCGCGGGGTCGTCGACTCCTACACGCTCGGCGGTCAGCACTCCCTGTGGCGGCAGGCCGAGCGGGTGCTCGCGCCCACGCTCCTCGTCTACGGTATGCGCGACCAACTGGTCTCCATCCGGATGGCGCAGCGGGCGAACGCCACCTTTCGGGGCTCCCGGCTGTTGACGCTGTTGGACGCCGGACACGTCGCGATGATGGAGTATCCGGAAGCAGTGGCCCGCGCCATGCGCGAGCTGCTCGATGACGTTGACGGACGAGAAGGCCGGGAGAGCCGGGCGGTACACGGCGCCGAACCCGGCGCGGACGGGAGCGGTGCGGCGCGTGGGTAAACACAGCGCACGTGGCAGCCAGGAGGGCCGGGGCCGCCCGCCTTCCGCCGTGGCCTCCGGTCCCGAGTCCGGCGAGCGCCCGGCCCCCGGTGCGGCGGCACCCGGCACCGGGCGTCGGAGGCGCGGCGCACCCGGTGCGGCCGACCCGGCGGTGACGCCCCCGCAGGGAGTACCGCGGCTGGCCCATGGACCGCAGTCCCCGTCGGCGCGCGCCCGGGGCGGCCATCCGGAACACCATGAGCCCGGCGGCGGCTGGGGCACCCTCGGCGGCCCCCGCGGCTCCGGCGGCGCCACGATCATCAACCAGCCGTCCCGCCCCACGGTCTCCGGCGCGGGCGGGCTGATGCCCGGCCCCCGCAGGGAGTACATCGACGCGTTCCCCGACGCGCTGGACGACGGCGAGGACGTCTTCGCCGCCGGGGCGCCGGGAGCGGTCCCCGCGCCGCGCCGCGCGCGGGAGGCGGCCGGTGGCGGCGCCGACGGCGGCCGGGGCGACGGGCTCCCGGCGGACGACGGCGCCGACGGCCCCCGGGACGACGATCCGGCGGGCGGCGGGCGGGGCGCTGCCAAGGGCGGCAAGAGCCGGACCTTCACCGGTATCGCCGCCGCGGCCGTCACCACCGTGCTGGCCGTCGTGGTGGCCGGTCAGGTGACGGGCGGGTCGCCGGATGACAGCGAGGCGCATGCCCAGGGCGGCGCCGACCGAGGCCGCTCCGACGCCGTCTCGCGCGACAAGGACCGGGGCGGCGCCCCGGCCAGGTCCGCCGATGCGAAGGCCCCTCTGTCGTACGCCGAGAAGATGGCCGCCGTCATCCCGCTCGACCCCAAGCTGCGCGGCTCCGGCGCGTTCGCGACCGTCCCCGGGCACGACCGGGCGCCCGGCCGGGGTCAGCTGCTGCGCTACCGCGTGGACGTGGAGAAGGGACTGCCGCTGGACGGCGCGCTGTTCGCCGAGGCCGTCCACAAGACGCTGAACGACGAGCGGAGCTGGGGCCATGGCGGCACCCGCCGCTTCGAACGGGTCTCCTCCGGGCACGCCGACTTCGCGATCACCCTCGCGAGCCCCGGGACCACCGCGGCCTGGTGCGCCAAGTCCGGGCTGGACACCGCCGAGGAGAACGTCTCCTGCGACTCGGCGTCGACCCAGCGCGTCATGATCAACGCCTATCGGTGGGCACAGGGCGCCAAGACCTTCGGCGACGACAAGATGCTGGCCTACCGGCAGATGCTGATCAACCACGAGGTCGGCCACCGGCTCGGACACGACCACGAGGTCTGCGGGCGGCAGGGCGCGCTGGCCCCGGTGATGATGCAGCAGACCAAGTTCCTGACGACCGACGGCGCCACCTGCCGCCCCAACGCCTGGCCGTTCCCCAAGGGATAGCCCGGCAAGGGATAGCCCGGCCGTCAGCCCAACCGTTCCTGCGCGCGCGGCACGCCGCCGCTGCCCCGGAACGGAGCCTCCAGCCACCCATAGCGCCCAACAACGCCTGAGCGCAGGGAAGGTCACGGGCGTTCACCCCTTTTGGTGGTGCGACGGACAACCGTCCGTCGCGCCGCGGTCATGCGCGCATAACGTGCTCACGCCGCACGACGGCGGCGTCACGGCTTGCCCACAGGAAGATCGGGGTGCGCTCATGCGCGTGGGACTGCTTACGGAGGGTGGCTATCCGTATGCGAACGGTGAAGCGCGGGTGTGGTGCGACCGGCTCGTCCGTGGCCTGGACCAGCACGAGTTCGAGGTCTACGCGCTGAGCCGCAGCGCCCGCCAGGACGCCGGGGGCTGGGCCGAACTCCCCGCCCAGGTGCGGCGGGTGAGTACCGCGCCGCTGTGGGGCGCCCCGCCCGCGCGGCGCGCGGGCCGCAGACAGCGGCGCCGCTTCGCCGAGCACTTCGGTGGACTGGCCGCCGCGATCGCCTCTCCAGCCGCCCGGGAGCCGGGCACCGGACATCAGGCGGACCGTTTCGCCAACGGTCTCTACGGTCTCGCCGAACTCGCCCTCGACCACGGCGGAATCCCCGCCGCGCTGCGCTCCGAGGAAGCCGTCCGGCTGCTGGAGCGCGCCTGCCACCTCCCCGGGGCGCTGCGCGGCGCCCAGCAGGCGCGGGTCGCCGATCTGCTGGCCGTCACCGAGGCGCTGGAGCGCGCGCTGCGCCCCCTGTCGCTCGACTGGTACGGGCCCGGCGGGCTCGCCGGAGCTGATCTGTGCCATGCCACCTCCGGCGGGGCGGCGGCGCTCCCGGGGCTGGTGGCCACGCGTTTCTTCGGTACCCCGCTGCTGGTCACCGAGTACGGCGTACGGCTGCGCGAGCACTACCTCGAGGACTGCCCTGCCGTTCCGGCGGACGTGGCGGATCCCTCCGCCGTCCGCCCCGCGCCGGTCCGGACGCTGCTCTCCGCGTTCCAGGGACGGCTGGCCGCCGAGGTGTACGCGCGCGCCGCGCTGATCACCCCCGGCAACACCCACGCCCGCCGCTGGCAGGAGCGGTGCGGCGCCGACCCCGAGCGGCTGCGCACGGTCTACCCCGGTATGGACGCCACCCGCTTCGCGGAGGTCGGCGAGGGCGGGGAGAGCGGCGACGGCGGTACGGCCCGCGGTGACGACGGCCGGACGCTGGTGTGGGTGGGCCGGATCGAGCCGTCCAAGGACGTCGTCGGTCTGCTGCACGCCTTCGCCGAGGTGCGCCGCCACCGGCCGGACGCCCGGCTGCGCGTCATCGAGACCCGGCGCGCGGACGCCTGCGCGGAACCGGCGGGGAGCGGGTCGGCGGGCCCGCCGGGGGAGGACTACCCGGCCCGCTGCCGCGCCCTCGCCGCGCATCTCTTCCCCGACGAGGCCGCCGACGCCCACACCGTCGGCGACAACCCGGTCTCCTTCGAACGGCTCGGTGAGCCCGGTGTGCCGACCTTGCCGGAGGCGTACGCGGCGGGCGGCGTCGTGGTGCTCTCCAGCGTCGTCGAGGGCTTTCCGGTGGGGCTGGTCGAGGCGATGTTCTGCGGCCGGGCCACGGTGTCGACGGATGTCGGCGCGGTGTGCGAGGCCATCGGCGGCACCGGTCTGGTGGTGCCGCCGCGCAACCCCCGGGCGCTCGCGGACGCGTGTCTCGCGCTGCTGCGCGACCCCGCCCGCCGCGCGCGCCTGGGCGCCGCGGCGCGCGCCCGTGCGCTGGAGCTGTTCACGATCGAGCAGAACGTGGCCGCCTTCCGCGGTATCTACCTGGAGCTGATGTCGCACTGCCCGGTGCGCCGCGAGGAGGTCGGCGAGGGCGGTGCGCCCGTGCCGTTCGCCCTCCCGGCGGAGGCCCATATCCCGGGCCGCTGGACCGCGGGCCGGGACGGTGACCGGCTCGGCCAACGGCGCTCGGCTCCCGTGCCGTCCCGCACCCCGCAGGACCACACCCCCACCTGGGCCGCCCCGCCGCCCCGGGAACCGCTGGGCGTGGGCCCCGCGCAGCGCCATATGACCGAGGAGGGCGTGTGACCCGGCCCCACGACCCCGCGTCGGACGCCCCCGCCACGCCCACCTCCCCCGGCGGCTGGGACACCCCGTCCCGCGCCCTGATCGACTCCGAGGAGCCCATGGACTCCGGGGCGGACGACGGGGCGCGGGCCGCCGCGGGGCGGCGGGGGCCCGCCGATCCGGTGCGGGAGCTGATGCACCGGCATCACGATCTCTGCGCGCGCGCCGTCGATCCCCTGGAGATCGCCGCCGGACTGGAGGCCCACGGGGTGACCGACCGCACCGCCGCCCGCTTCCGGCACCGTGACGTCTTCGCCTTGGCCGAGGAGCTGTACGCCCGGGTGCCCCGCGCCGAGGAGTCCGCCAAGGCCCCCGCAGCCCGCCCCGCGCGCGGCTCCTGGGCGCTGTGGCCGCTGCCCGGGGTGCTGTGCGCGGCGACGGCCTGGGCGGTGCTCCGACCGGAGCTCGCGCCGCCCGCGACCAGCGCCGCCCTCGGCGCGTTCGGCACCGTCCTGGTGGCCGTCGCGCTGTGGCTGTGCCTGAGCCGGGGGCCGCTCCGGATCGCCGGGCGCGGACGCGGCGGGCGGCTCGCGGACCTCGCAGGTCCGCTCTGCCTCGGCTGGCTCCTGGGCTACGCGGCCTGCGGGGACTGGCTGCTCACCGGGCTGGTGACCGGTGAGCGCGGTGCGTACGACACGGCCCGCGCCGCCGGGACCGCCGTCGTCCTCGCGCTGGCCGTCGTGCCCGCCGCCGGATGCGCCCGCTGGTTCGCGCTGCGGGCGGGCCGGAGGCTGACGGGCAGCCGCGGGCTCGAGGAGTTCGCGTCCGGGGTCCGCCCGCTGTTCGCGCTCACCGCCCTCGGCTTCCTGGCCGCGCTGGCGCCCCTGGTGCTCGCCGCCCGGCTCGTGCTGCCCCACCCGCCGTCCGGCCCCCTCCCGCTGCCCGGCCCCGGCTCCGTCACCGCCGCCGAGGCGGCCGCCGCCGCGCTGGCCGCGCTGCTGTTCCTGGCCCGGCTGCTCGCCCTGCACGGCTTCCGCGGGGCGGCGGTCGGAGGGCTGGCCGCGGCCTGCGCGGCCGAGGCGGCGGTGGAGGTCGCCGCGCTGGCCGCCCGGCTCCCCGGCGGCGCCCCGCTCGGCGAGCCGGTGGCGCGGCTGACCGCCGCCCATGGCGCCGCGGTCGTCCCCGCGGCCGCCTGCGCCGCCGCGGCGCTCGGACTGCTCGGCTACGCCTGCGCCGTCCTGTCCCGCGCCTCGGCCCACACCGACGCCCCGGGCGGCACCGGCGGCCGAGCCGCCCGCCGCGGTCCGCACCGCGCCGACGACACCCACCCCGCGCCCTGTGAGGCGCCCCAGTGAACCCGCCACCCCCCGCACGACCGCGCCACCCTGCCACCCCTATGAGGAGCAACCACATGAGCGACGACCTGTCCTGCCCACGTGCCCGCGCGGGGAGGCGTGACCGATGAGAGTCCTGCTGCTCGGCTCCGGCGGATATCTCGGCCGCTACGTCGCGGAGCATCTGCTCGCCGACCCCGCCGTCCAGCTCACCGCGCTCGGCCGCGGCGATGACGCCGATGTGCGCTTCGACCTTTCCAGCGGCAGCCCCGGCGCGCTCACCCGCTTCCTCAACGCCGTCCACCCCGGGGTGGTGATCAACTGCGCGGGCGCCACCCGTGGCGGGGCCCGTGAGCTCACCCGGCACAACACGGTGGCGGTGGCCACGGTCTGTGAGTCGCTGCGCCGCAGCGGCTGCGGCGCCCGGCTGGTGCAGATCGGCTGCTCCTCCGAGTACGGGCCCTCGCAGCCCGGTTCGTCGACCGCCGAGGACGCCGTGCCGCGCCCCGGCGGCCCATACGGCGTGAGCAAGCTGGCCGGCACCGAGCTGGTGCTCGGCTCGGGGCTGGACGCGGTGGTGCTGCGGGTGTTCTCACCGGTGGGGCCCGGCACCCCGGCCGGTTCACCGCTGGGCAGGCTCGCCGAGGCGATGCGGCGGGCGATGCAGGCGGGGGAGAGCGAGCTGAAGCTGAGCGGGCTCGGCGTCCAGCGCGACTTCGTGGACGTCCGGGACGTGGCGCGGGCGGTGCACGCCGCCTCGCTTTCGGCCGCCCAGGGCGTGGTCAACATCGGCACCGGCCGCGCGGTGCGGCTGCGCGAGGCGGCCTCGGTGCTGGCCCGGGTGGCGGGCTTCGGCGGCTCCCTGCACGAGATCGACGCCCCGCCGGGGCGCGGGCTGGTGCACCACGGGCCCGGCGCCGGGGCCCATATCCCGGGCCCCGCCCATGGCCATGGTCCCGGCCACGGCCACGCTCCCGGCCACGGCCCGGTCCACCAGCTCAGCGTGGCGGGGGAGGCGCATGCCACCGGCGGCGCGGCCACCTTCCCGTATCCGGACGGCTGCGGAAGCTGGCAGCAGGCCGATGTGCGCACCGCGCGCGACCGGCTCGGCTGGCGCTCCAGGATCCCGCTGGAGGAGTCGCTCGCCGACATCTGGATGGAGGCGGCATGTCGCATCTGACCTCGCCGGGTCCGCTGCGCCATATCCCCGCCGCCGATCATGCGCTCGGCCTGGGCGTCCCGGGCTACGCCCACCCGCTGCTCGCGCCCACCGAATGGGCGGAGCTCGCCCGGCCGGGCGCCCCGGTGGACTGGACGGTGCTCTCGGTGGCGCGCGGCCCCGGCGCCGGCCGGGATCCGCACTGCCTCACCGCGGTGGCCCGGCTGCGTGCCGCGGGGGTGCGGGTGCTGGGCCTGCTGGACGCCCGCTGCGGCACCCGCCCGTTCGGGGAGCTGGTCTCCGACGCCGACCACTTCCTGGACTGGTACCGGGTGGACGGCTTCCTCCTGGACCGCTGCCCCGCCGACCGGCCCGGCCTCGCGGAGGTCCGCCGTACGGTCACCACGCTGCGGGCGCTGTGCGGCGGCGGCCATATCGTGCTCGGCCAGGGCACCCATCCATGTCCCGAGTACATGGAGGTGGCCGATCAGCTGGTGACCTTCCGCGGCGCCTGGGCGGACTACCGTTGGTCCCAGGTCGCGGAGTGGACGGCGGGATATCCGCCCGAACGCTTCTGCCATCTGGTGCACGGCGTCCCCCGGCCGCATCTGGAGGAGGCGCTGCGGATCGCCCGCTGGCAGGGCGCGGGCACGATCTACTTCACCGACCGGACCCACCATCCGGGGCAGCGGACCTCCGCCACCGCCCCCTGGGAAGCCCTGCCCGGCTACTGGGACGACCTCGTCTCGCGCATCGGACCGCGTGTCATGGAATGAGATGGGGCGTGGCAGTGTTACGGGAAGAAAACCACCCCGCTCACGCGGGGGTGCATGTCCGTCTGCTCCCTTCCCTTACGGAGTCCCCGTGTCGCTGCCACCCCTGGTCGAGCCGGCTGCCGAGCTCACCGTCGACGAGGTCCGCAGGTACTCGCGCCATCTGATCATCCCCGATGTCGGGATGGACGGGCAGAAGCGGCTGAAGAACGCCAAGGTCCTCTGTGTGGGCGCGGGCGGTCTCGGCTCCCCGGCCCTGATGTACCTCGCCGCGGCCGGTGTCGGCACCCTCGGCATCGTGGAGTTCGACGAGGTCGACGAGTCCAACCTCCAGCGCCAGATCATCCACAGCCAGGCGGATATCGGCCGCTCGAAGGCGGCGTCGGCGCGGGACACGGTGCTCGGCATCAATCCGTATGTGAACGTCATCCTCCACGAGGAGCGGCTCGAGGCCGACAACGTGATGGAGATGTTCTCCCAGTACGACCTGATCGTGGACGGCACGGACAACTTCGCCACCCGCTATCTCGTCAACGACGCGTGTGTGCTGCTCAACAAGCCGTACGTATGGGGTTCGATCTACCGCTTCGACGGCCAGGCGTCGGTCTTCTGGTCCGAGCACGGTCCCTGCTACCGCTGCCTGTACCCGGAGCCCCCGCCGCCGGGCATGGTCCCGTCCTGCGCCGAGGGCGGTGTGCTGGGCGTGCTGTGCGCCTCCATCGGCTCGATCCAGGTCACCGAGGCGATCAAGGTCCTCACCGGTACCGGCGACCCGCTCGTCGGGCGGCTGATGATCTACGACGCCCTGGAGATGACCTACCGCCAGGTCAAGGTCCGCAAGGACCCGGACTGCGCGGTCTGCGGTCCGAACGCGACGGTCACCGAGCTGATCGACTACGAGGCGTTCTGCGGTGTCGTCTCGGAGGAGGCCCAGGAGGCCGCCGCCGGGTCCACCATCACGCCCAAGCAGCTCAAGGAGTGGATCGACGACGGCGAGAACATCGACATCATCGATGTCCGCGAGCCGAACGAGTACGAGATCGTCTCCATCCCCGGCGCCCGGCTGATCCCGAAGAACGAGTTCCTGATGGGCGGCGCCCTCCAGGAGCTGCCGCAGGACAAGAAGATCGTCTTGCACTGCAAGACCGGTGTCCGGTCCGCGGAGGTCCTGGCCGTGCTGAAGTCCGCGGGCTTCGCGGACGCCGTGCACGTGGGCGGCGGTGTCATCGGCTGGGTCCACCAGATCGAGCCCGACAAGCCCGTCTACTGACCCGACAAGCCGTCTGCTGCGGCCGGCGCCCGCCGTAAGGGCGCGACACGCACGCGGGGCCCGGACCGTCATCGGTCCGGGCCCCGCGTGTATGTCCGGTCAGTGCCTAGGAGCAGGTGGTGCCGGCCGAGGGCACCTTCCCGTCGAGCAGATAGGCGTTCACGGTCCTGGTCATACAGGCGTTGCCGCTGTTGTACGCGCCGTGGCCCTGGCCCTTGAAGGTGACCTCGACCCCCACGCCCGGGCCGAGTTCCCTGACCATCTCGCGCGCCCCGGCGTACGGGGTGGCCGGGTCACCGGTGTTGCCGACCACGAGGATCGGCGCCGAGCCCCTGGCGCTCACCTCCGGGCTGTCGGTGGTCCCCTCCACCGGCCAGTCGGTGCAGCCGAGCATGCCCCAGGCCAGGTACTCGCCGAAGACCGGTGACGCCTTGCGGAAGCGGGGCAGCTGGGCCCGCACCTCGTCGACGGTGTAGCGCTGCTTGTCGTCCACGCAGTTGATGGCCATATTGGCGGCGTTGATATTGCTGTAGCGGCCCTTTTCGTCACGGCCGGAGAGCGAATCCGACATCGCCAGCAGCATGTTGCCCTTGCCGAAGTGCATGGCTTCCTGAAGGCCGAGCGTCAGGTATTTCCAGCTCTCCCGGTCGTACAGCGCGGCGGCGATTCCGCTCAGTGCGGCGTCCTGGGTGAGCTTACGGCCGCTTTCGGTGGACAGCGGCTTCTTGTCCAGCTTCTTCAGAAACGCGGCGATCTTCGCATCGCCCGCCTCGGCGTCACCGCCGGTCGGACACCCGATGCCCTTCTTGGCGCAGTCCTTCAGATAGTTGTCGAGGGCCAGCTGGAATCCCTTGGCCTGGCCGTAGGCGCCCTTTTCGGGGTCCTCCGTCGGGTCGACGACGGCGTCGAGTACCGCGCGCCCCACATGCTTCGGGAAGAGATGGGCGTAGACACCGCCGAGTTCGGTGCCGTACGAGATCCCGAAGTAGGAGAGTTTCTTGTCGCCGAGCACCTGCCGCATGAGATCCATGTCCCGGGCGGCGCTGACCGTGTCCACATGAGGGAGGACCCGACCGGAGTTCTTCTCGCAGGCGGCCGCGTATTTCCGGGAGTCCGCCGTCGCGGCCTTGATCTCGTCCGCGTCGTCGGGAGTGCCGTCGACGGAGTCGGCCGAGTCCATCTCCTTGTCGCTCAGGCATCGCACGCCCGCGCTCTCACCGACCCCGCGCGGATCGAAGCTCACCAGGTCATAACGGGTGCGCAGCTTCGCGTAATCGTCGGCGAAGCCGGGCAGCGAGGAAACGCCGGAGCCGCCGGGGCCGCCGAAGTTGAACATCAGGGAGCCGATCCGGCGGTCCTTGTCGGTGGCCTTGGCGCGGATCATCGCGAGGCCGACCGTTTTCCCGCCCGGTTTCGCGTAGTCCAGCGGGGCCTTGAGCGTGGCGCATTCCCACTCGCTCCCCGGTGCCGCGCCGGTGCCCTGGACCGGAGACGGCGGCGGGCAGGATTCCCACTTCGGCCGCTGGCCGGTGAGCGCATTCGGCAGGGCGCTGTCCGACTCGGCCGGAGCCTGGGCGGACGGTCTTGACTCCCCCTCGCCCTTGTCGTTTCCGCCGTTGTCATCGCAGCCGACGACGGCGGTGAGAGCGACCACGACGGCCGCGGAGACCAGTGCCCTGGTCCGTATGGTGCGTAGGGAACTCGACATACCGGATGATCCTAGGAGGACGGTCCGAGCGGGAGTGTCCGCGCTTCTTCTCAATCCCGTCACGGTTGGTGCCGGGGCCGGTCTCACCGCTTTTCCCTACGTACAGACCTTGCCCTTTTTCGGCACTTTGCCCTGGAGGAGATAGGCGTTGGCGATCCGGCGGACACAGCCGCTGGCGCTGTCGTACGCCCCATGTCCCTGTCCTTTGTAGGTGAGTTCGACGCCGACGCCGGGGCCGAGTTCCTGAGCCATCTTCCGCGCCCCGGAGTAGGGCGTCGCCGGGTCACCGGTGTTTCCGACGACGAGGATGGGGGCGGAACCGGGGGCGCTGACCTCGGGTGTGGTCCAGGTGCCGTGCACCGGCCAGCCGGTGCACTGGGTGAGGCTCCAGGCCATGAAGTCGCCGAAGACCGGGGACGCCTTGCGGAAGGTGGGCAGTTTCCGCTCGATGTCCCCGACCGTGTACCGCTGTCTGAAGTCGGCGCAGGTGATGGCGGTCAGGGACGCCTGGAGGGTGCTGTAGTCGCCGTCCTGGTCGCGTCCGTTCATCGCGTCGCCCAGCGCCAGCAGGATCCTGCCGTCGCCCTGCCGGGCGGCGTCGAGCCCCTGGGTGAGGTACTGCCAGAACTGCTCGGAGTACAGGGACTGGGCGATACCGCCGGCGGCCAGCGACTCGGTCAGCTTCCGCCCCTGACCGCCCGGGAGCGCACGGGTGTCCAGCCGTTTGAGGAAGGTACGGATCTGGGCCGCGGTGGGGCAGTTGGCGGGGGCGATCATGCCGCCGCTCTTGTCGCAGTCCTTCACGTAGTTGTTCAGCGCGAGCTGGAACCCCTTGGCCTGACCGAGCGCCCCCTGCTCCGGTGTCTGCGCCGGGTCCACCACCCCGTCGAAAAGCGCGCGGCCGACGGTGCGCGGGTAGAGGTGGGCGTAGACACCGCCGAGTTCGGTGCCGTACGAGATGCCGAAGTAGTGCAGCTCGCGGTCGCCGAGGACCTGGCGCATCAGGTCCATGTCGCGGGCGGCGTTGGTGGTGCCGACATAGGGCAGCACCTTGCCGGAGTTCTTCTCGCATGCGGCCGCGTACCGCTTGACCCGGCGGACCAGCCCCTTCACCTCGGCCGGGGTGTCCGGGGTGGAGTCGGCCGCGTAGTAGGCGTCGAGCTGTTGAGCGCTGAGGCAGTGCACCCCGCTGCTGCGGCCGACCCCGCGCGGGTCGAAGCTCACCAGGTCGTAGCGGGCGCGCAGTTGACGGTAGCTGTCGGCGAGGGCCGGGAGGGTGGCGACACCGGAGCCGCCGGGGCCGCCGAAGTTGAAGATCAGCGAACCGATCCGGTGGCGGCGGTCGGTGGCCTTGGCGCGGATCATCGCGATGCCGATGGTGTCGCCGTCCGGGTCGCGGTAGTTCAGCGGGGCGTGGAGCGTCGCGCACTCCCACTCCTTGCCGGGGGCCTTGGTGGCGCTGCCGTCCTGACTGTCCGACGGGGCCGGGCAGGGCGCCCAGTCCAGCTTCTGTGCGGCGGAGGTGTCCGGCCGCTCCCCGCCGTCACCGCCGCATCCGGCCGTGAGGGCGGTCATCAGCAGGACGGCGGCGGACAGCGCACCGGTGCGCAGAGGTCGGGACACGGCGGCTCTCCCGGGGGTGGCGGCGTACGGCCATCCTGGGCCGCCCGGCTACGGGCCGCGCGCACAGCGCGGACGTACGGGTGAGGAGGGGCCGCGGGAGGGGCCGTACGGCGGCGTCCCGGGGCGCGGGCCGCGGGCGGCGGTGGTAGGGCGGGCAGGGGCCCGGAGCGCCCTTACAGCGACTCTTTGCGGGTGAGGTGGGTGAAGGCCAGCCAGCCCGGCAGCACCGGCAGCCAGAAGACCAGAAGCCGGAAGAGCAGTACGGCGGGTGCGGCGGTCTCGTACGGCAGCCCGGCGAAGGTCAGACCGGCGATCAGCGCGGCCTCGACCGCGCCGACACCGCCGGGGGTGGGGGCCGCCGATCCCAGGGCGTTGCCCGCGAGGAAGACGACCGCGATGCTCGCGTAGCTCAGATCACCGCCGAACGCCCGGATCGAGGCGTCGAGGCACAGCACGTTCGCGACGGTCAGCAGCAGCATGCCGCCGATGCCCGCGAGCAGCTTCTTGGGCCGCTGGAGCACATCCAGCATGCGCGGGACCACGCCCGCGAACAGGGATCGCACCCGGGTGGATACGAACTTCCGCAGCACGGGAATCGCCGTCACCACCAGAACCAGCACCGCGGCCGTCAGCAGTCCGGCGATCACGGTCCGGGACGGTGAGAGGGTCGGGGTGCGCTCGGTCCCGGTGATGTAGCCGAAGGTCAGCAGCAGCAGGATGTGGCTGGCGAGGCCGAACAGCTGGGAGGCCCCGACACTGGCCACCGCGAGCCCCGGCCGCACCCCCGCGCGCTGGAGGAAGCGGGTGTTGAGGGCGACGCCGCCGACCGCCGCGGGCGCCACCAGTTTCACGAACGAGGCGGCCACCTGCGCCAGTACCGTCCGTCCGAAGGGCACCTTCTCCGGTACGAAGCCCAGCAGGCTCATGGCCGCGGCCACATAGGTCAGCGCGGAGAAGACGAGCCCGAAGAGCACCCAGATCCAGTTGGCCTCGCCCACCACGGCGCCCAGCTTGATGTGGGTGAACTGGGAGAGCAGGAAGTACGCGGCGAAGGCACCCGCGCAGAAGCTGACCAGGGTGCGCGGTTTGATGCGCTCCAGCCGGACCGGCTCTATGGGCGCCTGCGGCCGCACCAGCAGGACCTGCTGACGGATCTGGGCGAGCAGGTCCTCCTCGCGCGCGTCCTCCAGGGCCTCTTCGATGGCCCGCTTCTCCGCCTGCTTCTCGGCCCGCTGGGTCTTACGGTCGCTGGTGGCCGAATCGGCCTCGCGGGCCCCGCGCTCCTCCGTGGCCTCCTTGGCCTCCTTGGCCTCTTTCGCCTCCTTGGCCTCCTTGGCCGAGCGCGATGCCTCCAGCACCGCCTCGCGCTGCCGCTGGGCCCGCTCCCGCGCCAGCTGGCGCAGGGTCGCACGGCTGCCGCGGCCCAGCGCCAGCGGCTGGAGCAGCGGAAGGCTGTCGGCGACCGCGTCCGGGCCGAGGACCTCGACCGCCGCCGTCACCGAGCGCTCGGCGCCGACCCGCAGCCCGAGGGTGGTGAGCAGCTGGGCGATATCCATCCGCAGCACCAGGTCACCGGCGGCGATCTCGCCGCCCCGCAGATCGGTGAGGATCACCCGGCCGTCGCGGTCGATCAGGAGGGCGTCGCTGTCCAGCCGCCGGTGGGCGATCCGCCGCGACTGGAGCGCCTGCACCTGGTGCCAGGCCCCGGCCAGCAGCTCATCGGTGAGCTCTTCGTCCGGCAGGGCGTGCAGCGGACGGCCGCCGATGTGCTCGTAGACCAGCATCACCGCGTCCGGGCCCAGCTCGGAGGTGGCGATCAGCTTGGGCGCGTTGGCACCGGCGGCGATCGCCGCGTACGCGAGCAGCGCCTCCTGCTCGAGGGCCTGGCGCAGCGACTGGAGGCTGCGGGGCGGGGTGATGGTGCGCAGCGTCAGCCGCTGCCAGACGCTGTAGAAGAACCCCTGGGCCTGCTGTTCGCGGTCGACCACGGTGACGTCCAGGGGCGGACCGTCCTCCAGGGTGACCAGGTAGCGGCGGCCCCGGTCCCCGTGGTTGCCCTTCTCGCCGTGGCCCTGGTCGCCCTCGGCGGACTCCTCGGCGCGCATCGCGCTGACCGGGTGGAAGCCGACCCGGCGCAGCCCGGCGAGCAGGTTCTGTCCGGTGGGGCGGACGTTGGGGGAGCCGACGGCGTAGAGCGTGCCGTAGGCGACCGTCCAGCCGATCAGTACGGTGACGATGATCGAGAACGGGGTGGTGTAGCCGCCCACGAGCACCGCGAACGCGTCGAGCAGCAGGACGCACCACATGGCCACCCGCCAGCGCGGGCGCCGTGCCATGCCCACGGCCGTCATATAGGCGATGACGGGGGCGAGATAGCCGTGCACGGGGTCGCTGAAGGTGCCGCCGGGCGCGGGCTGGGTGAGCGCCTCCCGGATCGACGCCGGGGCGCCGTCCGCGACCCACAGGTCCGTGGTGAGGGACACCCCGTGGGCGAGCACCGCCGCCAGGACGCCGTCGGCGATCCGCAGCCCGTCCCGTTTGATCAGCCGCTCGATGGCGAAGGCCACCGGGAGGACGAGGACGGCGACGCTGGCCGTCAGCCCGGCGAAGTCGATCAGCAGCGGGGGCGCCTGGTTGGCGCCGTGGCCGATGTCCTTCTCCAGGCCCGCGGTGGTGCCGTGCGCGAAGGCCGCGATGGCCAGCACGATGGCCATGGCCAGCACACCGAGCAGCAGCCGCATGAGGTCGGACGGGCGGTGGACGCGGGCGGGCAGCAGCGGCTCGTCCCCGGAGACCCGGTCGATATGGGGCCGGGGACTGTCGTCATGGGGCCGGGCACTGCCGTCGCTCTCGGGGGTACCGGACGGCGAATCCGGGCGCGACAGCGCCTCAGGGGCGCGGGCCTCCTCTTCCGGAGGCTGCGCACCCTGCTTCGCCGTCTCTTCTTGATCTCGTATCACCAGTCACCGCCCGGAAGATGGTGGCATGCCCGGGAGGCGGATGAGGGCATCAGGGTGCATTTCGGGGGCGTGAACCTTGGATCGTACGCCGTGTAAAGCGTTCCCGCACACCGAGTGATCACACCGGAACGGGGCGGGACGGCCGGAAAGCGACGTGACGCGCATCCGGGGGACTGTCGGTGGGGTGCGGCAGGATGGGTCCGATGAGCCGGGAGAACGAGGAACCGGGCGCTGCCGACGAGCTGCCCGAGTACGCGGAGCGGGTGCTCGAGGTCGCCGAGCTGATCCCGCCGGGCCGGGTGATGACCTACGGGGACATCGCCGAATGGCTCGGCGAGGGCGGCCCCCGTCAGGTCGGCCGGGTGATGGCGCTCTACGGGGGCCCGGTGCCGTGGTGGCGGGTGGTCCGCGCGGACGGCGCGCTGCTTCCCGGCCATGAGCTGAGCGCGCTCGACCACTACCGCGAGGAGGGCACCCCGCTGCGCGAGGCACCGCGCTCGGCGGCGGGCCATCTGCCCCGTCTCGATATGCGCAGGGCCCGCTGGGACGGCGACCAGCCCCCCGGCGGTACCGGACCGCCGCATTCCGCGTAGGGCGGAGCAGGCGGGACCGGGCAGAGGGAATCGTGGGCGGCGGGGTGCGGCCCGCCGCCACCGGCGGTGTCACGGTGGGGGCGTGGAGTTGTCCACAGCCCCCGGTGACGCTCCGTGTCACATGAGAGGCTGTTCCGCACCCAGCCAACCCACCAGGACCGGCGATCCACGTGAGCTCCTCCTCCTCGTCCCTTCCGCGGCAGCGGCAGGGACGGCAGCCGTCCTCACGGCCGTCCTCCGCGGGCAGATACCGGCTGGTCCGTCACCGGCCTGAGTCCGCCGCCCCGCCGGTCCTGGACGCACGGCAGCGCGCCGTGGCCGAGCATCCGGGGGGACCCCTGCTGGTCCTCGCCGGACCGGGCACCGGCAAGACCACGACGCTCGTGGAGGCCGTGGCCCGCCGGACGCGGGACGGCGGGGACCCGGAGCGGATCCTCGTCCTCACCTTCAGCCGTAAGGCCGCCGTCGAGCTGCGCGACCGGATGGCCGCGCGGATGGGCGGCGCCACCGCCCCGCAGGCCACCACCTTCCACTCCTTCTGCTACGCCCTGGTCCGCGCCCACCAGGACGCCGATCTGTTCGCCGATCCGCTGCGCCTGCTGTCCGGACCCGAGCAGGACGTGGCCGTCAGGGAGCTGCTCGCGGGCCAGGCCGAGCTGGCGCGCGAGGGGCGGGTGGCCGCCCGCTGGCCCGATGAGCTGCGCGCCTGTCTGACCACCCGCGGCTTCGCCGACGAGGTGCGCGCCGTGCTCGCCCGCAGCCGGGAGCTGGGCCTGGGGCCGTGCGCCCTGGGGGAGTTCGCGGAGCGCACCGGCCGCCCCGACTGGGGCGCCGCGGCGGACTTCCTCGCCGAGTATCTGGACGTCCTGGACGCCCAGGGGGTGCTGGACTACGCGGAGCTGGTGCACCGCGCGGTGCTGCTGGCCGAGCGGCCGGGCGTCGCCGCCGAGCTGGCCGCGCGCTATGACGCGGTGTTCGTCGACGAGTACCAGGACACCGACGCCGCCCAGGGGCGGCTGCTGCGCGCCCTCGCGGGCGTCCACGGCGGCGGGCGCACCGTGGCTGCCCGGAGGGGGCGCCGGATGGCGAAGGGGCGCACCCTCGTCGCGTTCGGCGACCCCGACCAGTCCATCTACGCGTTCCGCGGCGCCGACGTGGGTGGCATCCTCGGCTTCCCGGACGCCTTCCGGCGGCCGGACGGCAGGCCCGCGGAGGTGGCGGTGCTCACCACCTCCCGCCGCTCCGGCGCCACCCTCCTCGAGGCCACCCGGCTGATCGCCCGCCGGATGCCGCTCACCCGGCTGCCCGCCGAGGCGGTGCGCGCCCACCGGGAGCTGGCCGCCGCCCGCGACGGCGGCCGTGTCGAGGCGTACACCTACCCCACCGCGGGCGCCGAGCTCGACAATGTGGCCGACATCCTGCGCCGCGCCCATCTCGAGGACGGTGTGCCGTGGAGCGAGATGGCGGTCCTGGTGCGCGCCGGGGGGCGCTCGATCCCCGGGGTGCGCCGTGCGCTCACCTCCGCCGGGGTGCCGGTCGAGGTGGACGGCGACGACATCCCGCTGCGCCAGGAGCCCGCGGTGGCCCCGCTGCTGACGGCGCTGCGGGCCACCGCCACGGCCGCGCTGCCGGACGCGGGCGGGCTCACCGCGGCCCTGGACGTGGAGACCGCGCTCACCCTGCTCGCCTCGCCGCTCGGCGGGATGGACGCGGCCGACCTCCGACGGCTGGGCCGGGCGCTGCGCGAGGAGGAGCGGGCCGCCGGTAAGGCCGTGCCGCGCCCCTCGGACACGCTGCTGGCCGAGGCGCTCGCCGAGCCCGAGCGGCTGGCCGTCCACGACCCGTCGTACGCGCGCGGCGCCCAGCAGCTGGGGCGGCTGCTGCACTCCGCGCGGGAGACGCTGGCGCGGGGCGGCACCGCGGAAGAGGCGCTGTGGCGGCTGTGGGACGGCACCTCCTGGCCCGGACGGCTGGAGCGCGCCACCCAGCGCGGCGGGGCCGCCGGACGGAACGCGGACCGCGATCTGGACGCGGTCTGCGCGCTGTTCGAGACCGCCGCCCGCGCGGAGGAGCGCACCGGCGGTCGCGGCGCGCTCAACTTCCTGGAGGAGATCGACGCCCAGGACATCGCCGCCGACACCCTGACCCGCCGGATGGCCCGCCCCGACGCCGTACGGCTGATGACCGCCCACCGCTCCAAGGGCCTGCAATGGCGGCTGGTGGTCGTGGCGGGCGTCCAGGAGGGGCTCTGGCCCGATCTGCGGCGCCGCGGCTCGCTTCTGGAGGCGGACCGGATCGGCCGCGACGGACTGGCGGAACCGCTGCCGCCGGGCGCGCTGCTGGCCGAGGAGCGGCGGCTGTTCTACGTGGCCGCCACCCGCGCCCGGGACCGGCTGGTGGTCACCGCGGTCAAGGCCGCCGCCGACGACGGGGACCAGCCCTCCCGCTTCCTGGCCGAGCTGGGCGTCACCCCCGTCGACATCGCCCAGCGCCCGCGCCGTCCGCTGTCGGTGGCCGCGCTCGTCGCCGAGCTGCGCGCCGTCACCGTCGACCCGGAGGCCTCCGAGCCACTGCGGGACGCCGCCGCGCGGCGGCTGGCCCGGCTGGCCGCGCTGCGCGACGAGGAGGGCCAGCCGCTCGTCCCGGCCGCCCACCCCTACCGCTGGTGGGGGCTGTACGAGCCCACCCACAGCGAGGTCCCGCTGCGCGACCGCGACGGGCCGGTCGCGCTGTCCGGCAGCGCGCTCGACCAGCTGGTCAACACCTGCTCGCTCCAGTGGTTCCTGGGGCGGGAGGTCAAGGCGGACGCCCCCTCGACCGCGGCCCAGGGCTTCGGGAACGTCGTTCACGTCCTGGCCGACGAGGTCGCCGCCGGCCGCACCCCCGCCGATCTCGCCGTCCTGATGGAGCGGCTGGACTCGGTGTGGGACGCGCTGTCCTTCGACGCCCCCTGGAAGTCACGGCAGGAGAAGGAGAACGCGCGGGCCGCGCTGGAGCGCTTCCTGCGCTGGCATGTGATGGAGCGTGGCGGCCGGGTGCCGGTCGCCTCGGAGCACGGCTTCGACGTCACCCTGGAGGCCGACGCCTACCAGGTGCGCATCCGCGGCAGCATGGACCGCGTCGAGGCGGACGCCGAGGGCCGGGCGTACGTCGTGGACTTCAAGACCGGGAAGCAGGCGGTCACACGCGGCGCGGTGGACCGCCACCCCCAGCTGGCGGTCTATCAGGCAGCGGTCCGGGAGGGGGCCGTCGACGGACTGTTCGGCGGCGACCGCCCGGAGCCGGGGGGCGCGGAGCTGGTCCAGCTCCGCCAGGGCGCGGCCGGGAAGGACGGCGGGGAGAGCGTCCCCAAGGTGCAGGCGCAGCAGCCGCCGGACGGGGAGTGGGTGGGCGAGCTGCTCGCCACGGCGGCCGGGCGGGTGCTGGACGAGCGGTTCGCCCCGAGCGCGGGGGAGCACTGCAACCGGTGCGCCTTCCGCGCCTCGTGCAGCGCCCGCGCGGAGGGCCGTCACGTGGTGGACTGAGTGCCCGCGGCGGACTCTGGGCACCGTGTCGGCGCGTGGGCGGTGCGGCCGCCCGGGTGTGTGGGTGCTTGGGCGCTTGGGTGGTTCCGGGCGCGACACTCCGCTCCCGTCCCGTCATGTCCGTTTCCGTCCCTGCTTGTTCGGGGCTGTCCCGGGTCGGCGGCCGGTTGTCGGAGGGGACCGATAGCCTCACTGGAGTGTCAGCCCGCATCACCGATCCCGAGGAGCTCAAGGAGCTGCTCGGGATCCCGTTCACCCCGGAGCAGACGGCCTGCATCACCGCGCCGCCCGCCCCGCAGGTGATCGTCGCCGGAGCGGGCTCCGGCAAGACCACGGTGATGGCCGCCCGGGTGGTCTGGCTGGTGGGCACCGGACAGGTCGCGCCCGAGCGGGTGCTCGGCCTGACCTTCACCAACAAGGCCGCGGGCGAGCTGGCCGAGCGCGTGCGCACCGCGCTCATCAAGGCGGGTGTGGTCGACCTCGACCCGGATCCGGCCTCCGCCGAGGAGGCCGCGGGCGAGCCCGCCATTTCCACGTACCACGCCTTCGCCGGACAGCTCCTCAAGGAGCACGGGCTGCGCATCGGCCTGGAGCCGACCGCCCGGCTGCTCGCCGACGCCACCCGCTTCCAGCTCGCCGCGCGGGTGCTGCGCTCGGCCCCCGGCCCGTATCCGGCCCTCACCCGCCCCTTCACCGACCTGGTCACCGATCTGCTGGCGCTCGACGCCGAGCTGGCCGAACACCTCACCCCCGCAGAGCGGCTGCGCGCCCACGACACCGAGCTGCTGCGCACCCTGGACGGGGTGCGGCTGACCAACGAGGCGCTGCGCAAGGTGCCCGGGACCGCGCGCGCCCGGCTGGAGCTGCTGGAGCTGGTCGAGGCGTACCGGGACGAGAAGCGCCGTCGCGATCTGCTCGACTTCGGCGACCAGATCGCCCACTCGGCCACGCTCGCCCGTACCCGTACGGAGGTCGGCCGGATCCTGCGCGAGAGTTACGCCGTGGTGCTGCTCGACGAGTACCAGGACACCTCCGTCGCCCAGCGGCTGCTGCTCTCCGGGCTCTTCGGCGGCGGCACCGGCCACCCGGTCACCGCCGTCGGCGACCCCTGCCAGGCGATCTACGGCTGGCGCGGCGCCTCCGTGGCCAACCTCGACGACTTCCCCCGGCACTTCCCGCACGCCGACGGCAGCCCGGCCCGCCGCTTCGCGCTCGGCGAGAACCGGCGCAGCGGCGGTCGGCTGCTGGACCTCGCCAACGGGCTCGCCACGCCCCTGCGCGCGATGCACGAGGGCGTGGCGGCGCTGCGCCCGGCCCCCGGCGCCGAGCGGGACGGCGTGGTGCGCTGCGCCCTGCTGCCCACCCACGCCGAGGAGCTGCGCTGGCTCGCCGACTCGCTCGCGCATCTGGTGCGCACCGGCACCCCGCCCGGTGAGATCGCGGTGCTCTGCCGTACGGCGGGGGATTTCGCCGAGATCCAGGGCGCGTTGGTGGAGCGGGACATCCCGGTGGAGGTCGTCGGGCTCTCCGGGCTGCTGCACCTGCCGGAGATCGCCGACTTGGTGGCGGTCTGCGAGGTCCTCCAGGACCCGGGTGCCAATGCCGCGCTGGTGCGGCTGCTCACCGGACCGCGCTGGCGGATCGGCCCGCGCGATCTGGCGCTGCTGGGGCGGCGGGCCCGTGCGCTGGTCGCCTCCGGCGCCCGGGGCGGTGCCGAGGACGACCCGGACCGCAGACTCGCCGAGGCCGTCGAAGGCGTCGACCCCGCCGAGGTGATCTCGCTCGCCGACGCCCTCGACACCTTCCTCGAGCCGGGCTTCCCGGAGAACGGCAGGGAGGGGAGCGGTCCGGACGGCGGACTGCCCTTCTCGGCCGAGGCCCGGGTCCGCTTCGCCCGTCTCGCCGCCGAACTCCGCGATCTGCGCCGTTCGCTGGGCGACCCGCTGATGGACGTCCTCCACCGGGTGCTGGCCGTCACCGGTCTCGAGGTCGAGCTGTCCGCCTCGCCGCACGCCCTCGCCGCCCGCCGCCGCGAGACGCTGGGCAACTTCCTGGACGTCGCCGCCTCCTTCGCCGGACGCCAGGGCGAGACCCCGGTGGAGGGCGAGGCCACCCTCCAGGGCTTCCTGGCCTTCCTGCGGACCGCCGCACAGTACGAGAAGGGGCTCGACAACTCCCTGCCCGGCGGCGAGAACACCGTCAAGGTGCTCACCGCGCATAAGTCCAAGGGGCTGGAGTGGGACGTGGTGGCCGTGCCGGGCCTGGTCGCCAAGCAGTTCCCGAGCGAGCAGGCACGCGAGTCCTGGACGTCCGCCGCGAAGGTGCTGCCGCACGGGCTGCGCGGCGACGCGGCCACTCTGCCGGACGTCACCGAGTGGGACAGCAAGGGGCTGGCCGCCTTCAAGGAGGCGATGCGGGAGCATCAGCGGACCGAGGAACTGCGGCTCGGCTATGTGACCTTCACCCGGCCCCGCTCCCTGCTGCTCGGCTCGGGGCACTGGTGGGGCCCGAGCCAGAAGCGGCCCCGCGGCCCGTCCGCCTTCCTGGAGGCGCTGCGAGAGCACTGCGCCTGCGGCCAAGGCGAGGTGGAGGCATGGGCCCCGGAGCCCGCGGAGGGCGAGGAGAACCCGGCCCTCGAGGAGGCCACCGCCGACCGTGCCTGGCCGCTTCCGCTCGACCCCGGAGCCCTGGCCCGCCGCCGTCGCGCGGCGGAGATCGTCCTCGGCCATCTGACGCGGCTGGAGGCGGCCGGGGAGGAGCCGGAGACGCCCCCGGAGGGAGCCGGGGACGGCCCGCACGACCCGTCCGGGTACCCCGACCTCTGGCCCGAGCCACCGCCGGAGGACGCGTACGAGGAGGAGGCGTACGGCGACCGGTACGAGGACGGCGACCTGTATGAGGACGGTGATGCGTACGAGGACGCCGACCCGTACGAGGACGGCGACCTGTATGAGGACGGCGATGCGTACGAGGACGCCGACCCGTACGAGGACGGCGACCTGTATGAGGACGGTGATGCGTACGAGGACGCCGGGCCGCCCAGGGGTGCCGGGGACGCCGGTGACGATCCGGAGTCGGCGGACCCGGCCCTGCCGCCCGAGGAGGCACGGCTGATCGCCTCCTGGGACCGCGATCTCGACGCGCTCGCCGGGGAGCTGCGCCGCGCCCGCGCGACCGTGCACGACGTACCCGTACCGCTGTCGCTGAGCGCGTCCCAGCTGCTGCGGCTGGCCGCGGACCCGGACGGTTTCGCCCGGGAGCTGGCCCGCCCCATGCCGCGGCCGCCCCAGCCCGCCGCGCGCCGCGGCACCCGCTTCCACGCCTGGGTCGAATCACGCTTCCAGGAACTGCCGCTGCCGTTCCTCGGCCCTGACGAGCTGCCGGGATCCGAAGACGACGTGACGGGCGCGGACGCCGGGGCCGGGATCGTGGACGAACGGGATCTCACCGAACTCAAGGAGGCGTTCGCGCGTACGCCGTACGCCCGGCGCACCCCGTACCGCGTTGAGGCGCCGTTCCAGCTCACCCTGGCGGGCCGGACCATCCGCGGCCGGATCGACGCGGTGTACCGCGAGGCGGGGCGGGACGGCGGATACGAGATCGTCGACTGGAAGACCGGCCGTTCCCGGGACGCCGATCCGCTCCAGCTCGCCGTCTACCGGCTGGCCTGGGCCGAGCAGCACGGTCTGCCGCTGTCGGACGTCTCGGCGGCGTTCCTGTATGTGCGCACCGGCGAGCTGGTACGCCCGGCCGCGCTGCCCGGCCGAGCCGAGCTGGAGCGGATTCTGCTGGGCGAGGACGAGGACGAGGGCGAGGGCGAGGGCGGAGACGAGTGCGCGGGAGGGGCCGACGGCCCGGCCGGGGGCGTGATCGAAAGTGAGAGCGCCGGTGCCCGTTCCATGACGGAGAGCGAGCGCACATGAGCGGCCCGGAGGCCGCGCGGCTTTCGTCCGGATGGGGCCGATAGGCTCTTGGCCATGAGCGACACCCCGGAGACGGACAACGCGGTCCGCGCCTTCGTGGACGGTCATGGCCCAGCCTTCCTCGACGATCTCTCCGAGTGGCTGCGCATACCGTCCGTCTCGGCCGACCCCGCCCGCGCGGACGACGTCCGCCGCAGTGCCCAGTGGCTGAGGGAGCACCTGACGGCCACGGGCTTCCCGGTGGCCGAGATCTGGGAGACCCCCGGCGCCCCCGCCGTATTCGCCGAATGGCCGTCCGGCGATCCGGACGCGCCCACCGTGCTCGTCTACGGCCACCATGACGTCCAGCCCGCCGCCCGTGAGGACGGCTGGCGCACCGACCCCTTCGACCCCGTCATCGCGGACGGCAGGCTGCACGCCCGGGGCGCCGCCGACGACAAGGGGCAGGTGCTCTTCCACACCCTGGGCGTCCGCGCCCATCTGGCGGCCACCGGCCGCGGCGCACCCGCCGTCAACCTCAAGCTGCTGATCGAGGGCGAGGAGGAGTCCGGCTCCCCGCACTTCCCCGGGCTGATCCGGGGCCGCGCCGACCGGCTCGCCTGTGACACCGTGATCGTCTCCGACACCGGGATGTGGTCCGAGGACACCCCGACCGTCTGCACCGGGATGCGGGGGCTCACCGACTGCCAGATCGATCTGTTCGGCCCCGACCAGGACATCCACTCCGGTTCCTTCGGCGGTGCGGTGCCCAATCCGGCCACCGAGGCCGCCCGGCTGGCCGCCGCCCTGCACGACGGGGACCGCCGGGTGGCGATCCCCGGCTTCTACGACGGTGTCGTGGAGCTGACCGACCGGGAGCGCGAGCTCTTCGCCGAGCTGCCCTTCGACGAGGACGCCTGGCTGCGCACCGCGCATTCGCACGGCGCGCTGGGCGAGGCGGGGTACTCCACCCTGGAGCGCATCTGGGCCCGGCCGACGGCCGAGGTCAACGGGATCGCCGGGGGCTATCAGGGGCCCGGCGGCAAGACGATCGTGCCGTCCACCGCACAGCTGAAGCTGTCGTTCCGGCTGGTGGCCGGACAGGACGGGGAGAAGGTCCAGGCGGCCGTGCGGGACTGGGTCGCGGCCGGGCTCCCGGCCGGGATCCGGCATGAGATCACCTTCTGGGGAGCGACCCGCCCCTGTCTGACCCCGCTGGACCACCCCGCTCTCCAGTCGGTCGTACGCGCCATGGGGCGGGCCTTCGGGCAGCAGATCCGCTTCACCCGGGAGGGCGGCTCGGGCCCCGCCGCCGACCTCCAGGACGTCCTCGCGGCACCGGTGCTCTTCCTGGGCATCTCGGTGCCCTCCGACGGCTGGCACGCGCCGAACGAGAAGGTCGAGCTGGATCTGCTGATGAAGGGCGCCGAGACCGCCGCCTACCTCTGGGGCGATCTCGCGGACAATGGACGGGTCTAGCCCACCCGTCGATGCATGGAAGCCACCCGTTTCGCAGGGGGAGTTGGAAGCAGCCGTGACCATCTGGACCGACCGCACCGCCATCAGGCCGATCACGCTCAGCGCCGCGAGCGGGATCGACCGTGCGGCGCACCACCGCCTGGACGAGGCGTGGCTGGCCGCGGCGTGGAGCCACCCGACGACGCGGGTCTTCGTGGTCTCCGGCGGCCAGGTCCTGGTCGACGACACCGCGGACGGCCGCACCGAGCTGGTCATGACGCCGTCCTTCGAGGCGCCGCCGACCGAGACCCACCGCTATTTCCTGGGCGTGGACGAGGACGGGGTGCGCTACTTCGCACTCCAGAAGGACTCGCTGCCGGGGCGGATGGACCAGTCGGCACGGCCCGCGGGGCTGCGTGAGGCGGGCGCGCTGCTCTCCGAGCGGGACGCGGGACTGCTGGTGCACGCGGTGGCCCTGGAGAACTGGCAGCGGCTGCACCGCTTCTGCTCACGCTGCGGTGAGCGCACGGTGATCGCGGCGGCGGGCCACATCCGCCGCTGTCCGGCGTGCGGCGCCGAGCACTATCCGCGTACCGACCCGGCCGTGATCATGCTGGTGACGGATGAGCAGGACCGGGCGCTGCTGGGCCGCCAGGTGCACTGGCCCGAGGGGCGCTTCTCGACGCTGGCCGGGTTCGTGGAGCCGGGTGAGTCGATCGAGCAGGCGGTGGTCCGCGAGGTGGCGGAGGAGGTGGGCGTCCGGGTCGGCGAGGTGGAGTACGTGGCCAGCCAGCCGTGGCCGTTCCCCTCCAGCCTGATGCTGGGCTTCCTGGCGCGGGCGACGTCCTCCCGGATCCAGGTGGACGGGGAGGAGATCCACGAGGCGCGCTGGTTCTCCCGGGACGATCTGCGGACCGCGATCGAGGAGGGGGAGGTACTGCCTCCGTCCGGGATCTCGATCGCGGCCCGGCTGATCGAGCTCTGGTACGGCAAGCCGCTGCCGAGGGGCCCGTTGGGCTGAACCGGGCGACCCGGTGACCCCGGCGGTGACCCGGGCGACCCCGGGCCCTTCCGGCCCGGGGCGGGCTCGTCGGCCCTGGCGTCAGACCCCGACCTTGGCCTTGACCTGGGCGAGCGAGGGGTTGGTCAGCGTCGAGCCGTCCGGGAAGAGGGCGTGGGCAAGGGTGAGCGACAAGCCCAGGGCGCTTGGCGTGGTCCGTCTGTCTGTAGGCAACGAGAATCAGACCGGCGAGGAAACGCAGCGCACACGCATCAGCAAGCGGGCGGACGCGGAAGAGATGGAGTTGGTGGACTTCGCCGTCGACATCGACGTGTCGGCGTCCATCTCGCCGTGGATGCGCCCGTCCCTGGGGGACTGGCTCAACAACAAGAGGGACCAGTTCGACCACATCATCATCCTGAAGATCGACCGCATCGCGCGGTCGGTCCGCCATCTCTCGGACATCATCGAGTGGTGTGAGGCGAACGGTAAGGGCCTGATCTCCTGTGAGGAGGGCTTCGACCTCTCGAAGCCGTGGGGTAAGACGATCGCCAAGATCCTGGCCGTCGTCGCAGAGGCGGAGCTGGACGCCATCAAGGCCCGCAACAAGGCGTCCCGGGAGACCATGCGTAAGACAGGCCGCTGGCCCGGTGGCCTTGTCCCATTCGGGCGCAGGGCGGTGAAGGGCGAGGAAGGGTTCACTCTGGAACTCGACCCTGAGTACGGCCCGACGCTGATCGAGATGATCCGGCGCTTCATCGAGAAGCCGAGCTTCTCGGCCGTCGCCGACTGGTTGAACGAGCAAGGCGTACCCACTGTTCAGGACATCGCGCGTATCCGTGCGGCGGCAGGCGAAAGCACGACTCGGCTGGCGGACCCGAAGCCTCGGGGGGCCAGGTGGACGCCGACCACAGTGCAAGCCGTACTGGTCAGCCGCTCCCTGCTCGGGGAGTACGCGCGCGCCAATGGTGCCGTTGTCCGCAATGACGACGGCACCCCCGTCATGCGGTCTGAGCCGGTGCTCAACGAGGAGGAGTGGGCGAAGCTGTCGGGCTCTGTTGCCTCGATCAAGTACAAGAAGCAGAAGGGCTCTACGTCGCCGACGGTGGGCGTGACGTTCTGCATGCTGTGCGGCAGTTCCCTCTACTTCGTGAAGGGCGACCCGGCCAAGGGCAAGCGCGAGCGGTATCGGTGTCACGGCAACAAGAGCAAGGGCATCCAGGCATGCCCGAAGCAGAGGTTCTGGGCAGAGGACTTGTACCCCTGGCTGGAGTCGGCCTTGTTGGGCGAGATCGGCCACCTGGAAAGGATGGAGTCGAAGACGACCATCGACGACAGCCGTGCAGCCAAGCTCGCCGTGATCGACGGCAGGATGAACCAGCTCCTGAAGGAACTCCAGCAGGACGAGATCAGCGCCGTCGCGTACGCCTCGCAAGTCGCCAGCCTTGCCCAGGACCGAGAGAAGGTCACCAACCAGGAAGGGCCGAAGCCGGTGACCGTGTGGACGGGAACGGGCGAGGGCTACGCGGAGTGGTGGGAGCGGTCGAGCGTCGACGAACGGCGTGAATGGCTGAAGAAGCACAAGGCCAAGGCGTACTTCGGACATGACGTCCTGGCCATCGATCCCGGCGACCTGATCGAGAACATCAAGCAGCAGGGCATCACGTACTGGGATGTGCCCTCCAGGTCTCCTCAGGTGCTCTCACCGATCACGCTGATCTCCTTGCACGGAAAGACGTACGAGAAGCCGAAGCCGCTTACGGGTGTGGAGTGGGAGATCGTCAGCCGCTGGGAGGACTTCGAAGCGGAGCGGACAGCACAGCGGGCGAAGGGCCAGGAGGAAGCCCAAGGAGCAGGGGAAGCCACGGCGGTTCCGGCATCCGCCTGATGCAAGGATGAGCAGGCGAGGAAGGCCCCGACTTGAGGGCCTTCTGTCGTTCCGAGTGAGAAGGGCGGCGGCTCGTGTTCTGCCTCGCGGAGCCGATTGGCCGAGTTGTCGTAGTCGAATTGGGCTGGCAGGGGAGCTGTGTACGACTCGCCGAACCACTTCCGGCGGCGCTCCTCTTGCTTGACCGTCGCCAGGTCTACGAAGGACAAGGAGGGGGCCGGAGGCCCCCCAAGGGAGGGCCGAAGGCCCCCAAGGGAGCCAGCGCTTTTGTCCTCCTGCTGGGGCCGCTCTCCTCCTACCGGCTTGCTACTTCCATCGCCGTCGCTCTTGAAGGTATGTAGGTTGTATGGCTCCTCAGCCATACCGCCCCGCTTCGGCGACGTGAGCCGGTAGATCACCGGGCCGTCCGGTACCTTGCCCGTCTTCGTGAGCCAGCCGGCCTTGCGCAGCCTGCCGACGATCTTGTTGACCGTCTGCTCTGGAGCCTTCCCGCCGTAGCCGAGTTCCCTGGCGATCGTCCCGTTGGACGGACACACGTTCTCGCCTGTCTCGTATTCCGCGTACAACGCCATGGCGACGCCGACCAACTGCTCTGCGAGCCTCATGTTCGAGCGCACCAGCGCACGGCGCCATACGTGTTCCCGTATCTCGGGTTCCCCTTCTCTCAGCTCTCACAGGACCACGAAATCTACAGGTCTCCACGCGCAAAAGCGCAGGTCATCGGCCTTGATGTTGCCGGGGTAAGCCGACAGCTCGTAACGCGGGTAGTCGGTCAGAGGGGAGCGCAGGACATGAACGCGGGACACGCTCTTGCCCTTCTCGGTCATCGAGCGCACCCACGGGTTGTCGGTCCACTCAGGGCCCATGTCCACACCCGCGAGGAACCGAGAGATCTCCTCCCACTCCTCCTCCACGTCATACACGTCGAGCGTCTCCAGCCGGAACGCGGTCCGCTCGAAGGTCTCGAAGAGACGGCCGAACTCCTCACCGCTGAGCACGGAAGAATTCCTCAAGTACGGCGGCCGGGACCATGACGGCCGTCTTCTCCCTCGGGGAGAGCGAGCTGTGCCAGCTGCTCAGGGTCGGTGATCACGTAACCCTGCACGATCGATGCTCCCGACCAGCGAGGAGCAAGGTCAAGAACGGGAGCTTTCCGGAACAGGAAAGCCGTCCCCCGAGGTCTTCTCGACTGGTGAGGTTCCTCCCCGCCATGATGACGGTGTTGTGATCACTGGGTTCTCGGTGGTTGGGGGCCAGAGCGGAGGCAGTGGCGTGCAGGTGTACATCAGCGCTGACATGGAGGGCGTCACCGGATTGGTGGGCGCCCAAGACGTGCAGGTCGGCGGGCAGGATTACCAGCACGGTCGGGTCATGATGACCGAGGACGTGAACGCGGCCGTGCGTGGCGCGCTCGCGGCTGGTGCCACGCGGGTTCTGGTGAATGACGCCCACAGCTCCATGCGGAACCTGCTCGCGGATCAGATGCACCCCGAGGCGGAGTTGGTCAGGGGCAAGCCCAAGCGGATGGGCATGCTCGAAGGCCTGGACGGTGACTTCGATGCGGTGCTGTGTGTCGGCTACCACTCACGTGCCGGTGCCCTGGGCGTGCTCAGCCACAGCTACATGGGCCACGAGATCGAGGACATGTGGTTGGACGACCAGCCCATGGGAGAGATCGGATTCGCGCATGCCACGGCCGCTGCACTGGGAGTACCCGTGGTGATGCTTTCCGGCGACGACGCGGCCTGCGATGAGGTGTCAGCCTGGGACGCCCAGGTCGTCACGGCTCCCGTCAAGTACGCCAGGGATCGCTTCAGCGCGAGGCTGAGACCTGCGAACGAAGCGCGTAAGGCAATCGAGGAGGCCGCCGCAGAGGGAGTGCGTCGCGCCGACTCTCGTCCACGGCTGCCCCGCACGGAAGCCGCAGCGACCTTGGCGGTGCGGTGGCAGTCGGCCACCGTTGCCAGCCAACTCGAAGCGATTCCTGGAGTCAGCCTGCGAGACTCGCGCACCGTCGAAGTGACGGGGCCTGTTCCTCAGCTCTACCGGCTCTTCGGTGTCTTCATGCGAGTAGCAGCGTCACTGACCGACCAACAGCCGTATTGCTGAGCAGCCGTACCACGACGAGACCCGCGCCCGCGATCCTTGGGCGCGGGGTCTCGTATGCCTACTCCCTGGTCAGACGCCGAGCGCCTGCTTCACCTGGGCAAGGCTCGGGTTCGTCATCACGACCTCAGCACCACCGTTGGAAGAAACCACCTGAACGGTCGGCACGGTCTGGTTGCCACCGTTCGCCTTCTCGACGAAGGCCGCCGAGTCCGCGTCGTGCTCGATGTTGATCTCGGTGTACGCGATGCCCTCGCGGTCCATCTGGCCCTTCAGGCGGCGGCAGTAGCCGCACCAGGTGGTGCTGTACATCGTCACAGTGCCGGACATCGGTTTCGCTCTCCTCGATGGTCGGTGGGGTGGGCAGTGGGAGAACGTCCGACATCCCCGGGTCATTCCCGGGAATTCCTGGCGATCGCCGGGATTCCCCGGGCATTGCCCGGGATAAGTACGACCGCACCTCCACAGCTGTGGACAACCTGCGCGGGGGTCTCAGGGGAACTGGCAGCATGGCGGGGTGACAGCAGCAACGTCCTCCACTCTCTTCCCGCAGGGCAGCACGCCGAGCGCCTTCGCGGCCACACCGCGTGATGCCGACGCGGTACTCGAGGGGCTCGACCCCGAGCAGCGCGAGGTGGCGACCGCCCTGCACGGCGCGGTGTGCGTGCTGGCCGGAGCCGGCACCGGCAAGACCCGGGCGATCACCCACCGGATCGCCTATGGGGTCCGGGCGGGCATCCTCCAGCCCGCCAGTGTGCTCGCCGTCACCTTCACCAACCGCGCGGCCGGGGAGATGCGCGGGCGGCTGCGCCAGCTCGGCGCGGGCGGGGTGCAGGCGCGCACCTTCCACTCGGCCGCCCTGCGCCAGCTCCAGTACTTCTGGCCGAAGGCGGTCGGCGGTGAGGTGCCGCGGCTGCTCGAGCGCAAGGTGCAGCTGGTCGCCGAGGCCGCCGCGCGCTGCCGGGTCCGGCTGGACCGCAATGAGCTGCGGGATGTGACCGGCGAGATCGAATGGTCCAAGGTCACCCAGACCGTGCCCGAGGACTATCCGGCCGCGGCCGCCAAGTCCGGCCGGGAGGCCCCGCGCGACCCCGCCGAGATCGCCCGGATCTACGCCGCCTACGAACAGATGAAGCGCGACCGCGGCGTGATCGACTTCGAGGATGTGCTGCTGCTGACCGTGGGGGTGCTCCAGGAGCGGCAGGACATCGCCGATCAGGTGCGCAGCCAGTACCAGCACTTCGTGGTCGACGAGTACCAGGACGTCAGCCCGTTGCAGCAGCGGCTGCTCGAGCTGTGGCTCGGCGACCGCCAGAGCCTGTGCGTGGTCGGCGACGCCAGCCAGACCATCTACTCCTTCACCGGCGCCACCCCCGACCACCTGCTGAATTTCCGCACTCGTCATCCCGGCGCCACCGTGGTCAAGCTGGTCCGTGACTACCGCTCCACCCCGCAGGTGGTCCACCTCGCCAATGGACTGCTCGCCCAGGCCCGCGGCCGGGCAGCCGACCACCGGCTGGAGCTGATCTCCCAGCGCGACTCCGGCCCGGAGCCGGTCTACGCCGCCCATGCGGACGAGCCCGCCGAGGCGGAGGCCACCGCCCGCCGGATCCGTGAGCTGATCACCCCGGTGGAGAAGGGCGGCGGCGGGGTTCCGGCCAGCCAGATCGCGGTGCTCTACCGGGTCAACGCCCAGTCCGAGCTGTACGAGCAGGCGCTGGCCGATGCCCAGGTGCCCTATCAGATGCGGGGCGCCGAGCGGTTCTTCGAGCGGCCCGAGGTGCGCGAGGCCGGGCTGCTGCTGCGAGGTGCGGCCCGCGCCGGAAGCGCCGATCCGGCCCTCACCGACGAGGATGTCCCGTCCCAGGTGCGCGCGGTTCTGAGCACCCGAGGGTGGACGGCGGAGCCCCCGGCGGGCTCCGGCGCGGTGCGGGACCGCTGGGAGTCGCTGGCCGCGCTGGTCCGGCTCGCCGAGGACTTCGTCCGGGCCCGGCCCGGGGCCACGCTGGCCGATCTGGTGGCGGAGCTGGACGAGCGGGCCGCCGCCCAGCACGCGCCCACGGTCGAGGGTGTGACGCTCGCCTCACTCCACGCGGCCAAGGGCCTGGAGTGGGACGCCGTGTTCCTGGTCGGTCTCACCGAGGGCATGATGCCGATCACCTACGCCAAGACCGATGAGCAGATCGAGGAGGAGCGCCGGCTCCTCTATGTCGGGGTCACCCGGGCCCGCCACCATCTGAGCCTGTCCTGGGCGCTCTCGCGCACTCCGGGGGGCCGCGCCTCCCGTCGCCCCACCCGCTTTCTGAACGGTCTGCGGCCGGGCTCGGGGTCCGCCTCCGGGCGGCTGCCGGGCGGGGTCGGCGGAGTCGAGCGCGGCACGGCGGGGGCGGTGGTCGGCGGTGGTGCGGTGCGCCGCCGCCGTGGCCCGGTGCACTGCCGGGTCTGCGGCCGCACCCTGACCGACGCGGGCGAGATGAAGCTGATGCGCTGCGAGGGCTGCCCCGCCGAGCTGGACGAGGCGCTCTACGAGCGGCTGCGCGACTGGCGGGCGGAGCAGGCCGGGCTGCTGGGGCAGCCCGCCTATTGCGTCTTCACCGACAAGACATTGCTCGCGATCGCCGAGGCCGTTCCGGGAACCGAATCGGAGCTCTCCGGCATCTCTGGTGTCGGAAGACGGAAGCTCGACAGGTTCGGCGCCGATGTTCTCGCGCTGTGCGCGGGCCAGGAACTCCCTCTGGCACGCGACGGCGAGGGGGACGACGGGGCCGTGGGAACCCAACCGGGTGACCCGCGGCAGAACTCGACGGAAAAATAGTTTGCGCGCGCGGAGCAGGTACCCATAGCCTTCCGAGCACGGAGACAACGGCCCTTCCGGGAACCGAGGAATCCGTGTTGTACTGAACAAGCCCGGACTGGTCCAGACCGGTCCCTGAGACGCCGAGAGGAGGCGGAGACCAATGATCAGCTTCATGAAGACCATCAAAATGACCGATCGCTCGGTCGTCGCCACCTGCCTGCTCGGCTCCGCTCGCCCTGGCACCGGTCTGTCCGGCGCCAAGGAAGCGCGAATCAGTGAGCGACCGATCGGGGCACCTGCGGTAGCGGCAGTGGCAGCGGCGAATGCCCATGCCTTTGCGGCCGAAGCAGCCAATGGTGCCGGATACCGGACGCACCAGCAGTACCAGCAGGACAAGAAGTGGGCCCTCCGCAGGCTCGAACCCTGGAGTTATCCAGCCTGATCCAGGATCAGGTCGGCACCTTCCAGGGCCGCGGAACCCACACCGGGATCCGCGGCCCTTTTGATTTGCCAGAAGCCCGGCCACGAGCCGGACGAAGAGACGAGGAACACACCACCGTGCAACTCAACACGCACGCCCCGTCCGCAGCGACCGACCTGAACCGCCCGCCTGACTCCACGGAGGACTCCTTGACCCCGCTCACCGCCCTCACCGAACTCGATGAAGCCATCGAGAACCTGGGCGTCGCCGTACCGTGCCGCTCCTACGACCCGGAGGTCTTCTTCGCCGAGTCCCCGGCCGACGTCGAGTACGCGAAGTCCCTGTGTCAGACCTGCCCGCTGCGTGAGGCCTGCCTCGCCGGGGCGAAAGACCGCCGTGAGCCCTGGGGTGTCTGGGGCGGCGAGCTCTTCGTCCAGGGCGTAGTGGTGGCCCGCAAGCGGCCGCGTGGCCGTCCGCGCAAGAACCCGGTCACAGCATGAGCACCCTCGGCACCATCGACCGCCCAGCGACGCACGACCCCATGAATCAGGTCCCGACGATGACCCCACCGGTCTCCGAAACTCCCGCACCACATACATCAGGCGCCCCCGAGTCGCGCCAGAACAGGAACCGAGAGATGCAACTCATCCCAGAAGCCCTGGCTCGTGCCCATATGCACGAGCGGCTGCACGAGGCCGAGTCCGAACGCACGGCGCTGCGCCTCGCCGCCGCCCGCCGGATGCAGCGCAAGGCGGAGCGTGCCTCGCTCCGTGCCCGCCGCGCCCTGGCCATGGCGGTCATGCACTGAGGAAAGAAACGAAGTGAAACAGTGAAGGGCCGGTCCACCAGGACCGGCCCTTCGGCTTTCCCCCGGAAAGGACGGCGCGACTCCCCCCGGTGGTGAGGGGGGCCGGGCCCGGCCGCCTCACACGGACCGCTCCGCCGCCTCCGGGCTCTCCTCAGCCTCCGTGTCCTCCGGGTCGGCGACCGAGTCGGCCGTCGGGTCGGCTTCCGCGTCGGCCGTCGGGTCGGCTTCCGGGTCGGCTTCCGGGTCGGCGGCGAAGCCGGGCACCCATGCCTCCAGTTCGTCCCGAAGCCGCACGGTGGCGCCCAGCTGGCACAGCACCCCGATCGTGCTCAGCGTGACCCGGTGGATGAGCAGATAGGACGGCGGCAGATTGAGCTGATTGCCCAGCTCGTAGACGGGCGAACGGCGGTCCGCGACCCGCGCGGCCTGACCGCGTATCCAGCTGCGGTCGAAATGGAAGGTGTCGGCCTGTGCCGGTTCGAGCATCGGCAGCAGAAACTCCAGCAGATCGTCCGCGTCGACGTCGATCGTGGGCTTGAAGAACCCCTCCTCACGCATCAGCGCGTAGACGCCCTTCGCGTCGCCCTCCAGCGCCATGCGCAGCGCGACACCGATCGACGAGGGCAGTCCGCCGGGCAGCCGGTCCACCGAGCCGAAGTCCAGCACCCCCAGCTTCCACTGCTCCGGCGGCCCGTCGGGGGCGTCGCCGGTCAGCAGCCGGAAATTGCCCGGGTGGGGATCGGCGTGCAGCAGCCCGGTACGGGAGGCACCGGAGAACAGAAAGCGGGCCAGCAGCTGCCCGGCCCGGTCCCGCTGCTCGGACCCGCCCTCGGCGATCACCTCGGAGAGCGGTATCCCCTCCATCCACTCGGAGATCAGCACCTGGTCGCACTGGTGCACCACCTCGGGCACCACGATCTCCGAGTCCTCCGTGTACTCGGCGGCGTGGGCCCGCTGGGACTCGGCCTCCAGCTCGTAGTCCAGCTCCTCGGCCACCCGGTCCCGCAACTCCGCGATCAGCGGCTTGAGGTCGAGCCCCGGCACCAGGGGGCCCAGTACGCGGGCGAACCGGCTCAATTGATTGAGGTCCGACAGCAGGGCCTCGCCCGCCCCCGGGTACTGCACCTTGACCGCCACCGCACGCCCGTCGTGCCAGACCGCGCGGTGCACCTGACCGATCGAGGCCGACGCCGAGGGCTTGTCCTCGAACTCCTCGAAGAGCTCCCGCCAGTCCTCCCCCAGCCGCTCGGCCAGCTGGGCGTGGACCGTGCGCGTGGGCATCGGCGGCGCCGCTTCCTGGAGCTTGGTCAGGGCCGCCCGGTACGGCCTGGCGATCTCCTCGGGCAGCGCCGATTCGAAGACCGACATCGCCTGCCCCAGCTTCATGGCCCCGCCCTTGAGCTCGCCGAGCACTTTGAACATCTGCTCGGCGGTCCGCTGCTGGACCTCACGCGCGACCATCTCCGCCGGTCGCCCCCCTATCCGCTTCCCGAGCCCCCATGTGGCGCGCCCCGCGAATCCCAAAGGCAGCGCCGCGAGTTTGGCGGTTCGGGTGATCGCCTTGCGCGGCAGATCGGACATGCGCCCCTCCAACTACAGCTGAGCCGTCCCGGGGGAGGCCCCCGGACCCCCGTCGCCCACTCGTGGGCGTCGGTCACCCGGCCATTGTCGCGTGCCGTGCCTCCATGGCCGAGGCATATACCGCATCCTTCCGTCCGCCCGCTCCGCACTCGCACCCGGGATGCGCTTCGAGGGCCCGCACCTCCCCGGTGAGCGCGGGCAGCGCCAGCTCCCAGCAGGCACCCGCGACCGGCGAGGCCCGTCCGTCGAGGAAGGCCAGCGCCTGCACCGCGGTGACCCCGGCGACCATCGCCGCCAGCGCCGTGTCACAGGCGGGCGCGGACCGGCGGCGGCCGGACCGCCACTGCGCGAGCATCAACGGCCAGGCGGGCTCCCGCTCCGCGCGGCCCGCCGCGAGACAGCCCGCACACGGGGTGGCGCCCGGCACCACCAGCGGCCCCACCACCGCCGTGGCCTCAAGCACCCCCGCGTAGAGATGGGGGATCCCCGCCGCCAGCAGCGGCTCGGCCGCCGCCGGATCCGGGGCATAGGCCGCGAGGCCGTCCCGCGGAACGATCACCACCAGCGCCAGCCCCGGCTCATGTGACGGCACCCCATCCCGCGCCGGACGCCGTGGCCGGGGCCCGGGCGCACAGCGCCGCACCAGACGGCGCGCGGCCACTTCCCGGCGCTCCCCGATCTGCTCGGCCGACAGCCCGCCGGGTGTCACATCCCAGGGCTCGACACAGCCGCCGTCCACCACATCGATCAGCCCGACGCCCGAAGCCGACAGCGCGGCCGCGACCGCCGCACCGACCCGCCCGGCACCCCTCACCTGCACACGGGTGGCCCGCCGCGCCGCGAGCAGACGGGCCGCCGCCCCCGGCTGCCGGTGCAGCACGGAGAGCGCCGCCGCATCCGGCCGCAGCCGGTCAAGAGCCGCGGCGGGCTCCCCGCCGTCCCTCGGCTCGTCCAGCAGACCGGCCGCCGCCAGCCGCTCCAACACCGCGTCCGCCCGGCCGTCCGGCAGCCCGAGGGTCTCTGCCTCCTGCCGCAGCAGGGGCAGCCCCCGGGTGCCGTCGAGCAGATCCAGAAAGCTGCCCGTCGCCGTGTCCAGCGGGCCCAGCACCACCGCATGCGCCCGGGCCACCCCGAACTGCACCGTGTCCCTGCTCCGCCAGCCGCGCCGCAGCGCGGGCTTGAGCATCGGATGTGTGGAACGCATCCCCGATTCCCCCCGTCGGTCCGTGGATCCCCGTCGTCCGCACCCCGGGCCGCCGCCGGTGCGCGGCCCTCGGACTGCCCCCAGCATGCGACCGGCAACACCCTCCGCGCCGCGCGTTGTCCACAGGCGGCGGCAATAGTCGTACAAGCCATGCACACGCTGGAGTGGTTCGTTCCGCCACCCGGTGAGGGGTGGGACTTCCCCGCCCCCCAGCGGGTAACGTCGGGGCGTGCCCGCCGACTCGTCCCCCCGCTTCGCCGGGGAGCCCACCGCGCACAGCGCCCCCGGAGCCCCGCTCACCGCCCCCAGCCCGCAGGACCGCGTACCGGGCCGCCAGGACCGCGGACCGGCCGTGAGCGCGGTCGAGGTCCGCCGGAGCTCCCGGCGGCGCAGGACGGTCTCCGCGTACCGCGAGGGCGACCGCACCGTCGTCCTCATCCCCGCCCGGATGTCGGAGGCGGAGGAGCGCCGCTGGGTGACGGTGATGCTCGACAAGCTGGCGGCGCAGGAGAGCAAACGGATGCTGGGCGACGCCGAGCTGGCCGCCCGCGCCGAGCTGCTGTCCGGGCAGTACCTCGAGGGCCGGGCCCGGCCCGCCACCGTCCGCTGGGTGACCAACCAGAACACCCGCTGGGGTTCGTGCACCCCTGCCGAGGGCAGCATCCGGCTCTCCCACCGGCTCCAGGGCATGCCCGAGTACGTCGTGGACTACGTCCTCCTCCATGAGCTGGCCCACCTTCTGGTGCCCGGTCACGGTCCGCGTTTCTGGCGGCTGCTGGAGGCGTATCCGCGGACCGAGCGGGCGCGCGGCTATCTCGAGGGCGTGGTGGCCGCAGGACGGCTGCCCCATCTGTCCGGATCGGGCAACGAACGGGCCTGAATCCGGCAACGATCGCAGCGGGGGAACCGGACCGGGTCTCCCCGGCGTGGCTCATAGTCGGCGGCAGCGGCTAGCCTGGCGCGCAATGCACTCACCGGTTTCGGGATGGGGGACGGTCGTTACGTATGGCCAGGGAATTCCAGCGCGGCCACAAGGCCAAGATCAGTGATCTGACGGCCGGGAGGGATCTGTACATCGGTGTGCAGGTCGCCGGGCCCGGCCTCACGTTCGACATCAGTTGCTTCGGTCTCGACGCGGACGAGCGGCTGTCGGACGACCGCTACTTCATCTTCTTCAACCAGCCGAAATCTCCCGAAGAAGCGATCCAGCAGCTCGGGGCACAGGCCGGTGACGCCGAGTCGTTCCGCGTGACCCTCGACGCCATCCCGCCCTCCATCCACAAGCTCTCCTTCACCGCCACCCTCGACGGCGCGGGCCAGATGTCGCAGATCGGCCCCGGCTACATCCGGATCGTCGCGGGCGGCGAGGAGGTGGCCCGGTACGCGTTCTCCGGCGCGGAGTTCAGCACCGAGCGCGCGGTGATGCTGGGCGACTTCTATCTGAAGGACGTCTGGCGGTTCGCCGCCGTCGGCCAGGGCTTCGACGGCGGACTCGACGCGCTGCTGAAGAACTTCGGCGGGGAGGTCGCCGAGGAGGAGCCCGCACCCGCGCCCGCCCAGGGCGGTGCGCCCGGTTTCGCGCCCCCCGGCCAGCCGGCCGCGGCGCCCGCCTTCGCGCCCCCGGGCGGTGGCCAGCCCGCCCCGCAGCCGCCGCAGCCCGCGCCCGCCTTCGGCGCACCCCAGGGGGCGCCGCCCCAGGCCACGCCTCCGCAGCCGGTGCCCCAGGCGCCGCCGCAGCCCGCCCCCGCGGCACAGCACACCCCGCCGCAGGGCATGCCCCCGCAGCCCGCGCCCGGTTCACCGCAGATGCACGGCGCGCCCACCATCGCCGCGCCGATCGCGCCGCCCGGGCAGACACCGCCCGGCCAGGTGCCGCCGCCCGGTCCGCCGGGACAGTTCCCGGGGCAGCAGCCGCAGTTCGGCGGCCAGACGCCCGGCCAGGCACCGCCCGCGCCCGCCCCGTACGGCCAGCCTCCGGCCCAGCCGTACCCCGGTCAGCCGGGTCCCGGCCAGCCCTACGGCCAGCCGCCGGGCGCCCCCCAGGGCGTTCCGCAGGGTCAGGGCCAGGGCGGCGCACCCGGTGTCCAGGCCGCGCTGGCCCAGTACCGCGAGGCCCCCACCGGGCAGCGGTGGACCCCGCAGAACCCGCGCCTGATGCGGGTCGACCTCGGTGTCGGCGGTCAGCCGGTGCTGGCCCGGCAGGGCGCCATGGTGCTCTACCAGGGCAAGGTCGAGTTCGGCTACAAGGGCGCCGGGTTCCGCGGCCGGATCGTCGGCAACGCGACCGGGCAGGAGATGCAGCTGATGCGCTGCACCGGCCAGGGGCAGGTCTTCCTCGCGGAGAACGCGGCCGAGCTCCACCCCATCGAGCTCCAGGGCGACGCGATCTGCGTCTCCGCCGAGAGTGTGCTCGCCTTCGACGAGTCGCTCCAGCACGAGGTCCGCAGGATCGAGGGGCACGGCATCCCCGGCGGCGCGCTGTTCACCATGCAGTTCCAGGGCACCGGCACCGTCATCGTGAAGACCGAGGGCACTCCGGTCGTCCTCCCGGTCACCCCGACGACCTTCGCCGACAGCAACGCCATCGTGGCGTGGTCCGCCGGTTCGCAGGTGATCATCTCCAGCCAGGTGCGGCTGCGCCGTGCCGCCTACCCCGGCCACAGCGGGGAGACCGTGAACCTCCAGTTCCGCGGCGCGCCCGGCAACTTCATCGTCGTCCAGCCCTACGAGGTCTGAAGGCCACCGACATGGACCAGCAACTGATCACGGGCTTCGCCCCCACACAGGCCGCCGCCCGGATGGAGAACCACGGCGCCAGCATGCTCAAGGTCGCCATGCAGAGCGGCCAGGACCTGTTCGCCCGCACCGGCTCGATGGTCGCGTACGAGGGCTTCGTCCAGTACGAGCCGAACCCGCCGGCCGTGCGCCAGATGGCCTCCCAGTGGCTGACCGGCGAGGGTGCCCCGCTCATGCGGTGCAGCGGCGACGGACTGCTCTACCTCGCCGACTACGGGGCGAATGTCGTCTGCGTCAACCTCAACGGCGACTCGCTCTCGGTCAACGGCACCAATCTGCTCGCCTTCGACGCCCATCTCCAGTGGGGGGTGGAACGCGTCAAGGGCATCGCCAAGTTCGCCGGGCAGGGCCTGTTCAACGTGGGCGTCTCCGGCTCCGGCTGGGTCGCCCTGACCTCCCGCGGCACACCCATCGTCGTCGACTGCGGACGCGGCGAGGACGAGACCTATGTGGACCCGGACGCGCTCGTCGCCTGGTCCACCGGGCTCAAGGTCAAGGGGAAGCGCAGCTTCAAGGCGTCCTCCCTGATCGGCCGGGGCAGCGGCGAGGCGTACCAGCTCGGCTTCTCCGGGCAGGGCTTCGTCGTCGTACAGCCCAGTGAGGACAGCACCGACCGGCTCCGGGCACGGGGCTGAAGGGGAGAGAGACACCATGCAGAGCCCGCTCTTCGCCTTCACCGAGGCCCAGACCCAGGACCGCTACGCGCTCCAGAACCCGCATATGCTGCGGGTCGCCCTGACCGGCCATGAGGACATGCTCGCCCGTAAGGGCAGCATGGTCGCCTATCAGGGGCTGATCGAGTTCGACGGTGAGTACCAGACGCCGGGACAGCGGCGCTCCCGCGCCGTCGGTGAGGGCCTGGACCTGATGCGCTGCTCCGGGCAGGGCACCGTCTACCTCGCCAACCTCGCCCAGTACATCCATGTGGTGGACGTGGAGGGCGAGGGGCTGACCGTCGACAGCGCCTATGTCCTCGCGCTGGACTCCACCCTGCACTGGGAGACCATCGCGGTCGACAGCCAGTACGGGATCTCCGGCTCCGGCAAGTACAACCTCAATATCTCCGGGCGGGGCAAGGTCGCCCTGATGACCTCCGGTCAGCCGCTGATGCTCCAGGTCACCCCGGACAAGTACGTCAATGTCGACGCGGACGCCATCGTCGCCTGGTCGAGTTCGCTGCGCGTCCAGATGCAGGCGCAGACGCACTCCTCGGGTGTGTGGCGGCGGCGCGGCAACACGGGGGAGGGCTGGGAGCTCAGCTTCCTCGGCCAGGGTTACGCCCTCGTCCAGCCCAGCGAGCTGCTGCCGCCGCAGAACGCGGTGGTCGGCAGCGGGATGGCCGCCCAGTTCGGGATGGGCCAGCAGGGCGCCCGCGGACAGAACCAGGGCAACATCTTCGGCAACTGATACGGCGGTCACCGAAGACGCGAAGCGGCCGCGGACCCTCGGGTCCGCGGCCGCTTCGTCTCGTCCGTCCGGTGGTTCGGTGATCAGATCAGCGCGCGGGTGCGGTCCACCAGCCGCAGTACGGACTCGTCGGCCACCCCCGCCACCTCGTCGTAGCCGAACCAGCGCAGATCCAGCGACTCATCGCTGATCGCCGCCGTCGCGCCGGGCGGGGCCAGCGCCGCGTACTGCACGTCCAGATGCCAGGCGCACGGGGTGTGATGGCGGTCCAGCCGCACCGGGCCGCCCGGCAGCAGCGTGAGCCCGGCGATCCCGGACTCCTCCGTGGCCTCGCGCAGCGCCGCGTCCGCCAGGGTGGCGTCCTCCGGTTCGCAGTGGCCGCCCATCTGAAGCCACATCCGCAACTTCCGGTGCAGGGTGAGCAGTACGCGGTCCTCGGACGGGTCGATCACCAGCGTGCTCGCCGTGAGGTGCCCGTCCCGGCACGCCTTCCACATTCCGTCCGGGTGGGCGGCCAGATGGTCGCCGTAGGCCAGCCGCAGCCGCTCCTGGGCGGCGTCCGGCGCGGACCACGCTTCAAGGACCCGCGCCGCGTCCTTATGGAGACTCACGCGCCGCTGTCACCCCGTCGCTCGTCCGGGCCGTCCTCGGAGCTCTCGCCGCCGCCCTTGCCGCCCTCGTCGCTCTCGCGGCTCTCACCGCTCTTGGCGCTCTCGCCGCTCTCACCGGCGGGCCGCTCGGCGCCGCCCGCCGCCTCGCCGAGCATCTTGTCCAGCTCGGAGAAGTCCAGCTGCTCGCGGTGGACGAAGCCGTCCGGGTCGTCGAGGTCCTCGGCGGTCGGCAGCATGTCGGGGTGCTCCCACAGCCCGTCGCGGCCCTCCATCCCGCGGGCGTCGGCGAGCGAGGCCCACAGCCGGGACGCGTCCCGCAGCCGACGGGGCCGCAGCTCCAGACCGATCAGGGTGGCGAAGGTCTGCTCGGCGGGGCCGCCGCTCGCCCGGCGCCGCCGCAGCGTCTCGCGCAGCGCGTCGGCCGACGGCAGATGGGGCGCCGCGGCGGCGTGGACCACCGCGTCCACCCAGCCCTCCACGAGCGCCAGCGCCGTCTCCAGACGGGCCAGGGCGATCTTCTGCTCGGGGGTGTCCTCCGGCTGGAACATGCCCTGCTGGAGCGCCTCCTGGAGCTGCTCGGGGTGGGTCGGGTCGAGCTGGCCGACCGCGTCCTCCAGCTTGGCGGTGTCGACCTTGATCCCGCGGGCATAGCCCTCGACGGCACCGAAGAGATGTGAGCGCAGCCACGGCACATGCGAGAACAGCCGCTGATGGGCGGCCTCGCGCAGCGCCAGGTAGAGCCGCACCTCCTCCTTGGGGACGCCGAGACCGGAGCCGAGCGCCGCGATGTTCACCGGGAGGAGCGCGGCCTTGCCCGCCGGGCCGAGCGGCAGCCCGACGTCGGTCGAGCCGACCACCTCACCGGCCAGCACGCCCAGCGCCTGGCCGATCTGGGTGCCGAACATGGCACCGCCCATGGAGCGCATCATCCCCAGCAGCGGGCCGGCCATGGCCTGCATCTCCTCGGGGAGCACATCGCCCATGGCGGCGCCGACCCGCTCGGCGACCGGATCGACGAGATCGCGCCATACCGGGAGGGTCGCCTCGACCCATTCCGCGCGGCTCCACGCCACGGCGCTGCCGGAGCCCGAGGGCAGCGAGGTGGCGCCGTCCAGCCACAGATCGGCCAGCCGCACCGCCTCCTGGACGGCCGCGCGGTCGGCCGGGCCGACGCTCTCGTCCTTGGTGCCGTCGGCGGTGCCGCGGGCGACGGTCTGGCGCGCGATGTCCTTGGCCATGTCCCAGTTCACCGGGCCGCCCTCGTACGAGAGCATCTGCCCGAGCTGCTGGAACGCGGCGCCCAGGTCATTGGGGTTCAGCGAGCCGAACATCGCGGCGAACGGATTCTCCGCGCCGCCCGTGCCGCCGCCGAACCCGAAGGGATTCGCGGGGCCCTGATCGCCGCCCTGACCGCCCTTCCTCTTGCCGTCGTCGCCGTCCTCCGGCTCCTCCGGCGGAAGGCCGAATCCGAATGGGGAGTCACTCACGGGTTTCCTCGGCTCGTTGGGCCACCGGCCCCGGGCCGGCGGCGGATGCCCGACATCACCACCCAGCCTAGACACCTCGCCGGTTTACGGGCTCGGTGCTTCGCTGATCGCCGCCCTGCGGCAGGATGGACGTCACCTGGTACGTACGCGTGCACGCGCTGCGTACTGAAGACAACCGCTGGAGACGCCCGGTGAGTTCCCCAGACCGAGAAGTTCGCGCTGCGCGAAACGATACGGCCGGTACCGTACGACGCCCCGTCGTGGCGGTCACCGGAGCCGCGTCGGGGCCCGGCGCCCTGCTGACGCAGCGGCTCACGGAGTCCGACGAGATCAAGCAGGTGCTCGCCATCGACGAGCGCCGCGGAGAGGTGAGCGAGGCGCAGTGGCATGTGCTGGACGTCCGTGATCCGGCCATCGCCGAGAAGCTGCGCGGCGCGGACGTCGTGGTCCACCTCGCGGTCGACCTCGATCTGGGCACCGACTCGGCCGCCCGTACCGCGTACAACGTGCGCGGCACCCAGACCGTGCTGACGGCCGCCGCGGCCGCCGGAGTGCACCGGGTGGTGCTCTGCACCTCCGCGATGGTCTACGGGGCGCTGGCCGACAACGACGTGCCGCTCGCCGAGGACGCGGAGCTGCGCGCCACCGCGGAGGCCACCGGCGTCGGCGATCTGCTGGAGATCGAGCGGCTCGCGGAGCGCGCGCCCCGGGCGCATCCAGGGCTGAATGTCACCGTCGTGCGCCCCGCGATCCTGGTCGGCGGCACGGACACCGCGCTCACCCGCTACTTCGAGTCGCCGCGGCTGCTGGTGGTCGCGGGATCCCGTCCGACCTGGCAGTTCTGTCATGTGGAGGACCTGGTCGGCGCGCTGGAGTACGCGGCTCTGGAGAAGGTCGAGGGCGAGCTCGCGGTCGGCTGCGACGGCTGGCTGGAGCAGGAGGAGGTCGAGGAGCTGTCCGGTATCCGCCGTATGGAGCTGCCGTCGGCGGTCGCCCTGGGCGCCGCGTCCCGGCTGCACCGGCTGGGCCTGACGCCGTCCCCGGCCGGGGACCTCGCGTACACCATGCACCCCTGGGCGGTCAGCGGCAGCCGGCTGCACGCGGCGGGCTGGCGGCCCCGGTGGACCAATGAGGAGGTCCTCGCCGAACTGCTGGAGGAGGTCGCCGGGCGCCATACGGTGGCCGGGCGGCGTCTCGGCCGTAAGGACGCCACGACGCTGGGCGCCGCGGGCGCGACCGTGGCCCTGGTCGGTACCGCCGCGATCGTGCGCCGCGCCCGCAAGGCGCGCCGCCGGGCCTGACCACCGGGTCTGACCGCCGGGCCCGGCGACGCACCCCAAGGGGCATTTCGGAATTCACTTTCCGCGATCCGGTATTCCGTGACGACGGGACGGTACGGCACGATGGACGGCATGGCACATACGTACGATCACCCCGGCGAACTCGCGGCCGCCGACCCCATCCGTCTGCTCGCCGTCCGTGACACCCCACTGTCGGTGGACGAGGTGTTCGGGGCCGTCGGTGACGCCGCGGCGGGCGGCACGGCCCTGTTCGTGGGCACCGTGCGCAACCACGACGGGGGCGCGGAGGTCGGCGCTCTGGGCTACTCCGCCCATCCGACCGCCGAGGCCGAGCTGCGGCGGGTGGCCGAGAAGGTCGCGGCCGACTTCCCGGTGCGCGCGCTGGCCGCGGTGCACCGCGTCGGCGATCTCGAGATCGGCGATCTGGCCGTGGTGGTGGCCGTCTCCTGCCCCCACCGCGCGGAGGCGTTCGCCGCCTGCCGCCGTCTGATCGACGACCTCAAGCGTGAGGTGCCGATCTGGAAGCACCAGACCTTCGCGGACGGCACCGAGGAGTGGGTCGGCGCCGAGTGACCCGGTGCCGCGCGATCGGGTGACGCGGGGGGCCTCCCCGCGGGGCATCACAGCGGGCCGCCAGCGGGGCGTGAGGGGCGTAGGAGCGGGCACACGCGCCCTTGATGCGCGCAGGTCGCGGAAGGGTGTACTCCACTTGCGTAACCCCCACCCTGCCGTGAGCGTTGACGAAGCGGAGGATTAATCTGCTGATCTGTCAGTCGCGGCTCGGGGCGCGGTTCTACGAGGGGACGGGAGGCCGCTGTGGGCGCACTGCTCTGGTTGCTCATTCCAGTACTCGCGGCGATAGCCGCGGCGATATACGCCGGCATAGCCGCCCGCGCCGCCAAGCGGACCAGCGGGGGAGACGTCGAAGAACTGGCCGGGTACGCGAGGTTCCGCGAAGCCATGGAGCGGCAGCACTCCCATTCCGACGCCGCCTGAGGCCGCACTCGTACGGACGGCCCCGGGGGTGGACTGGCGGACGCGTCCCGTACTGTCGTTCCATGCCACGCCGCACTGCGACGATGCTCGCCTCCCTTCTGATGCTGATCGCGCTGCTGTGCGCCGGGGTGTTGATCCCGGTGCCGTACGCGGAGATGTCGCCGGGACCCACGTACAACACCCTGGGTGAGCACAACGGCGAGTGCGTCTTGCAGATCTCCGGCCACAAGGGCTGTGAGGGCACCGGCGGTCACCTCAATATGACCACCGTGCGCGTGACCGGCTCCGAGTACCGGATGAACCTCGTGGAAGCCGTCTACGGCTGGCTGGCCCACGACGATGTGGTGGTCCCGCACGACACCCTCTACCCGGACGACAAGACGCCGGACGAGGTGAACCAGCAGAACGCCGAGGAGTTCACCCAGTCCCAGGAGAGCGCCAAGGTCGCCGCCTTGAGGGCGCTGAAGAAGCCCGTGTCCTCGCAGGTGGTCGTCGGCGCCGTCGGTAAGGGCAGCCCCTCCCAGGGCAGGCTGCACGCGGGCGATGTGATCAAGTCGGTGGACGGCACCGCGGTGCGCGGCCCCGAGGACATCTCCAAGCTGGTCACCAAGCACAAGTCCGGGGAGAAGGTCGTCTTCTCGGTGATCCCGGCCAAGGCGGTCGCCGCGGCCGAGAAGCGTGGCGAGAAGCCCTCCGGCCAGAAGCGGGTCACCGTGACCACCACGAAGGCCAAGGACGGCCGGAGCATCGTGGGCATCGAGGCCAGGCCCGACTTCACCTTCCCGTTCCGGATCGACATCAAGCTCGCCGACGTGGGCGGGCCGAGCGCGGGGCTGATGTTCGCGCTGGGCATCGTGGACCGGCTCTCCTCCGGTGATCTGACCGGGGGGAAGTTCATCGCGGGCACCGGCACCATCAACGAGAAGGGCGTGGTCGGGCCCATCGGCGGGATCGAGATGAAGACCATCGGCGCCCGCGAGGCCGGAGCGCGCTACTTCCTCACGCCCAAGGAGAACTGCGCGGGTGCGGCCAAGGACGTCCCCGGCGGTCTGCGGCTGGTGAAGGTGCACACCATCGACGACGCGCTGAGCGCCCTGAAGAAGATCCGCCAGGGCGACACCGCCGGACTGCCGAAGTGCGCGACGAGCTGACGAGCTGACGCGGCACACCGGGCCCGGAGCGGGCTGGGAGCGGGCCGGGAAGGCGCCCTGAGGGCGTCGCCCCGGCCCGCCGTCCCGGCCGGGTCCGGGCCCGTCAGTCGGTCGCGAACGTGGCGCTCAGCGCGTCCGCGAGCCCCGGCACCAGACCGGCGCCGGTCAGCACCTCGGTGGCGGAGTCCTTCTCGCGCAGCCGTACGGCCGACTCGCGCTTCCCGTCCCGCAGCACCGCGACCGTCATCCGGACCTCCTGGCGGTCGGGGTGGGCGGCGACCCAGGAGGCCAGCCGGTCCTCGCCCAGGCCCTCCGGTACGGCGCTCTCGGCGGACGGCGGCAGCATCAGCCGCTCCACGGTCATGGCGCAGCCGACGACCGCGTCGGGCCAGGCGATGGTGGCGAGGAACTCGTCGAGCGGGGTCTGCGCGGGCAGCTCGTCCTGCTCGATGGGGGTGAGCGAGGCGGCCTCCCCGCCCTGCTCGTCAAGGCCGAGCTGGGCGGCCAGGCCGGGCTCCTGGGAGCGCAGCCGGGCGGTGTCGACGAGGGCGAAGAGCCGGGCGGGCTGGTCCCAGCCGAGCCCGGAGGCGTACTCGTCGATCTCGAGGACGGCTCGGGTCAGCGGATTGGCGGCCATCGGGGAGCTACCGGGGGTTGCGTTGGACATGCTGCATATCGTGCCCTGATCGGACCCGGAAACGGGAACTGAGTAAAGCCTGAGTAAGTTGCATCAGGTGGACCCTCCTGTGTTCGGGGTCCGTACTACACACACAGCGAACTTCGAGGTGCGCACCTTGGCTTTCCAGATGCCGGACCGCGGCGGAGGCCCGACGGGACCGCGGATCAGAGTCGGCCGACCGTCCCGGCGCGTCCGGACCCTGCTCATGACCCTGGGCGTGCTGGCCGTACTGGCCATGCTCTTTGTCATGTTTGCCGGGTTTTGGACGGATTGGCTCTGGTATCGCTCGCTTCATTACTCCTCTGTCTTCAGCACCACACTGAAGACCAAGATCGGGCTGTTCGCCGTCTTCGGCGCGCTGATGGCCGTGGCCGTGGGGCTCAACATCTGGCTGGCGCACCGGCTGCGGCCGCCGCTCAGCGCGATGTCCCTGGAGCAGCAGAGCCTCGACCGCTACCGGATGGGCATCGCCCCGTTCAAGAGGTGGGTGCTGCTCGCGGTCACCGCTCTGGTGGGGCTGATCGCGGGCGCCTCGGCGGCCGGGCAGTGGCGGATCTGGCTGCTGTGGGTCAACGGGGTGCCGTTCGGCCAGAAGGACCCGCAGTTCCACAAGGACGTCGCGTTCTACGCGTTCGATCTGCCCTGGTACCGCTTCCTGCTGAGCTTCGGCTTCGCGGCCACGGTGCTCTCCCTGATCGCCGCCGCCGTGGTGCACTACCTCTACGGGGGCTTGCGGATCACCAGCCCCGGCGCCCGCGCGACCGGCGCCGCCACCGGCCATCTGTCGGTGCTGCTGGGCGTGTTCGTCGCCCTCAAGGCCGTCGCGTACTGGCTGGACCGGTACGCCCTGGCGGTGAAGTCCAGCGACTTCAAGGCCACCGACAACTGGACCGGGCTGCGCTATGTCGACGCCCAGGCGTATCTGCCCGCCAAGACCATCCTGTTCTGCATCGCGGTCATCTGCGCGGTGCTCTTCTTCGCCACCCTCTGGCGCCGCACCTGGCAGCTGCCGGTGATCGGCTTCGGTCTGATGGTGCTCTCCGCGGTGCTGATCGGCGGGCTCTACCCCGCGATCGTGCAGAAGTTCCAGGTTCAGCCGAACGAGCAGGCCAAGGAAGCGCCGTACATCAAGAAGAACATCGACGCCACGCGCCAGGCGTACGGCATCGAGGGCTCCGAGGTGGCGGACTACTCGGGCCGGACCGACGACAAGGGCGGCGCCAAGGGCGCCAAGCTGCGCCAGGTCGCCGACTCCGCCGCCAGCTACCGGCTGATCGACCCGAGCGTCGTCTCGCCGACCTTCCAGCAGCTGGAGCAGAAGCGGAAGTACTACCAGTTCCCCTCGACCCTGGACGTCGACCGCTACAAGGGCCCCGGGGGCAAGGACCAGGACACCGTGGTCGGGGTGCGTGAGCTCAACCTCGACGGTATCCCCAAGCGGAACTGGATCAACGACCACTTCACCTACACCCATGGCTACGGTGTGGTGGCGGCCAAGGGCACCGGCCCCGACCCGCAGGCGGACCAGGAGGGCGCCCCGGCGTTCACCGAGGCCGGACTGCCCACCCAGGGCGGTATGGAGAGCTATCGCCAGCAGGTCTACTACGGCGAGAAGACCGACCAGTACTCGATCGTCGGCGGGCCCCAGAAGGAGCTCGATTACGAGGACGACGGCGAGAAGACCACCAGCTACCGCGGCAAGAGCGGGGTCAGCCTCTCCAACCCGGTCAACCGCGCGGCCTACGCGCTGGCGTTCGGCGAGCCGCAGATCCTGTACTCGGGAGCCATCGGCGAGGGCTCGCGGATCCTGTACAACCGCACGCCCAAGGAGCGCGTCGAGAAGGTCGCGCCCTGGCTCACCATCGACGGTGACGCCTATCCGGCGGTGGTCAACCACCGGATCAAGTGGATAGTGGACGCCTACACGACGACCAACGGCTATCCGTACGCCTCGCGTACGACCCTGGGCGACAGCACGGCCGACTCGCTGAGCGACGGCGACCGTTCGGTGGTCGCCCAGCAGAACAAGGTCAACTACATCCGGAACTCGGTGAAGGCGACCGTCGACGCCTACGACGGCTCGGTCGACCTCTATGAGTGGGACACCAAGGACCCGGTGCTGAAGACCTGGGAGAAGGCGTTCCCTGGCACGGTCAAGGCCAAGAGCGAGATCAGCGACCAGCTGATGGACCATCTGCGGTATCCGCAGGACCTGTTCAAGGTCCAGCGCGAGCTGCTGACCCGCTACCACGTCACCGACCCCAAGCAGTTCTACAGCGGCAGTGACGCCTGGCAGGTCCCGGACGACCCGACCCAGCGCGAGGAGGGCAACGCGGTCCCGCCGTACTACCTGAGCATGAAGATGCCCGGCCAGCAGGACCAGAAGTTCTCGCTGACCACCACCTTCACGCCCAACGGCCGGCCCAACCTGGGCGCCTTCATGTCGATCGACGCCGATGCCAAGAGCAAGGACTACGGCCGGATAAGACTGCTGAAGGTCACCAGCGACGTACCAGGGCCACAACAGGTGCAGAGCAAGCTCAACGGCCGTGCGGAAGTCGCCGAGTTCGTCCGCAACCTGCGGGGCACCGACTCCGACATCGAGTACGGCAACCTGCTCACGGTCCCGCTCAACGGCGGCTTCCTGTATATCGAGCCGGTGTACGCGAGGGGCGGCAGCGCCAACTACCCGCTGCTGAAGAAGATCGGCGTCTCCTACAACGGCAAGGAGCCCGTCTTCAAGGACAGTCTGGGCGAGGCGCTGGACGCGGTGTTCGGCGCGTCGTCCGGCGGCGGTGAGGAGAAGCCACCGTCCGGTGACGACGGCGGGGAGAAGCCGCCGTCGAGTTCCAACCCCTCGCTCCAACAGGCCCTGAAGGACGCCCAGGACGCCTGGGACGCCGGTCAGAAGGCCCTCCAGGAGAAGCCGCAGGACTGGGACGCCTACGGCAAGGCCCAGGACGATCTGAAGGAGGCCCTGGACCGCGCCGCCAAGGCCGAGGACAAGGCCGGGACGGACAAGAAGGCGGACGGCGGGAAGCGGAACGACCCGAAGAGTCAGAGCGCCGGCAGCAAAGGCGGCTGACCCGCGTCCACCTGGGACAACGGGTGAGTGAGTGATCCCCGCGCCGTGGTACGGTGGTCGTACAACGACGCGGGGTGGAGCAGCTCGGTAGCTCGCTGGGCTCATAACCCAGAGGTCGCAGGTTCAAATCCTGTCCCCGCTACTCGCAGACGAGGCCCGGATCCGCAAGGATCCGGGCCTCGTTGTGTGTTCGGTGAGTGTCCACTCGGGGAACTCGGATACAAGCGTTTGGGTTGTCTCTCTGTGGGCAAGTCGACAAAACGCTGAAGTGACCTCCTCGGCTGCGGTATACCAGGTGTACGCCGGAGACGAGTGATGTCACGATGGGATATATGGGGGACAGGGTCAGTCTGTTGGAGACAGGGCGTTTTGCGCAGACGCATGACGATGCCGAGGAAGAGACCCGGCACCGCCGTGCCGCCGAAGCGGGCGACACCGCCGCGATGAGCGCACTGGGCGCGCTGCTGCTGCGCCGGGGCGATCTCGACGGCGCCGAGCCGTTTCTGCGCGGCGCCACCGCCGAGGGCGACCGTGCCGCCGCCAACAACCTCGGAGTCCTGCTCCATCAGCGCGGCTACGCCGACGAGGCGGCCGGGTGGTGGCGCATCGCCGCCGTCGCCGGATCCGCCGCGGCCGCCCACGCGCTGGGCCGCCACCACCGCGAGCGGGGCGATGAGCCCGCCGCCGAGTACTGGCTGCGCCAGTCCGCCGAATCCGGCCACACCCTGGGCGCGTACGCCCTGGCCGATCTGCTGGAGCACCGCAGCGACATCGGCGCCGAGCGCTGGTTCCGCACGGCCGCCGAGCGCGGCCACCGCGAGGCCGCCTACCGGCTCGCCCGCATCCTCGACCGACAGGCCGACGCGGCCGCGGCCGCGTCGGAGGGCGAGCCGCGCAGGACCGGCGCCGAGGCCGAGCCGGAGGAGGCCGAGCAGTGGTACCGGCAGGCCGCCGCGCGCGGCCACCGGCGGGCCGCCCTGCACCTGGGCACGCTGCTGGAGAAGCGCGGTGAGGCCCAGGAGGCCGGGCGCTGGTATCTGATGTCCGCCAAGGACGGCGAGGCCCGCGCCGCCTGCGCGCTCGCCTTCCTGCTGCGCGACGCGGGCGACACCGACAGCGCCGCCGTCTGGTGGCACCGGGCCGCCCAGGACGGCGATGGCAACGCGGCGAACGCGCTCGGCGCGCTGCACGCCGACCGCGGTGAGACCCAGACCGCCGAGCGGTGGTACCGCGCCGCCCTCGACGCGGGTGACATCAACGGCGCGTACAACCTCGGTCTGCTCTGCGCCGAACAGGGCCGCACCGCCCAGGCCGAGCAGTGGTACCGCCGTGCCGCGTACGCCGGGCACCGCGAGGCCGCCAACGCGGTCGCCGTACTGCTGTTGCAGCGGGGCGACGCGGCGGGCGCCGAGCCGTGGTTCTCCAAGGCGGCCGAGGCGGGCAGCGTCGACGCCGCGTTCAACCTGGGGATCCTCCACACCGGCCGGGACGAGGAGCGCGCGGCCCGGCAGTGGTACGAACGGGCCGCCGCGGCCGGGCACACCGAGGCGGCGCTCCAGGTCGGCATCGCGCTGCTGCGGGACGGCGACGGCCGGGCGGCCGAGCGCCATCTGCGCTGCGCCGCGGGCGGCGGCAGCGCCGAGGCCGCCTTCCAGCTGGCCGTGCTGCTCGACCGCTCGGCCGTCGGCGGCGACCCCCCGGCCACCGGCACCGGCACCGGGCTCGGCACCTCGTCCGGGACGCGGTTCCCGGCCCCGGCCGACGACGGGACCGTCCCCGAGCACGAGGAGTGGTACGAGCGCGCGGCGCGCCAGGGCCACCGCCGCGCCCAGGTGCGGGTGGGCATGCTCGCCGCCGCCCGGGGCGATGTGGTCGAGGCCGCGCGCTGGTACCGGATGGCCGCCGAGGCGGGCAGCAGCAATGGCGCGTTCAACCTGGGGCTGCTGCTGGCCCGCGAGGGCAGCGAGCCGGAGGCCGCCCTGTGGTGGACGCGCGCGGCCGGGGCCGGGCACGGCCGCGCCGCGCTGCGGCTCGCGCTGCTCGCGGCCCGTCGCGGCGCGCTCACCGAGGGGCAGCGGTGGTGTGCGCGGGCGGTCGAGCTGGGACCCGCGGAGGTCGCCGAGCGGGCGGCCCGGCTGCGGGACGCGCTGCAACAGGAGCTCACGGCCTGAGCCGGGGCCGGGCCGGGCGGACCCTGGGCCGGAACATCCTGTTGCGTACGGATGGCGCGTGGGGAACCGGTTTGCTCTGATCGTCGACCACGGGTTAAGGTTGCTTCACACCGACGCGGGGTGGAGCAGCTCGGTAGCTCGCTGGGCTCATAACCCAGAGGTCGCAGGTTCAAATCCTGTCCCCGCTACGAGAACGAAGGGCCCGGATCCTGAGGATCCGGGCCCTTCGTCATGCTCAGGACGTTTCCGGGGCCACGCCCCGGGGCGTCAGCCTGCCGCGCAGTCGGGGCAGACCCCGCGGTAGGTCACCTCGACATCGGAGACCGCGAAGCCGAAGCGCTCCTTCGCGGGCAGACCGGCCAGCAGATCGCCGGTGGGGTGGACATCGCGGATGGTGCCGCACCGCGCGCACACCAGGTGCTGATGGGCGTGGTGGGCGTTGGGGTCGTAGCGCTTGGCCCGGCCGTCGGTGCTGACCTCGATCACCTCGCCGAGCGAGACGAGCTCGCCGAGGGTGTTGTACACCGTGGCGCGCGAGATCTCGGGCAGCCGCCCGGCCGCCCGTGCGTGCACCTCGTCGGCGGTGTAGTGGACGTGGTCCCCGTCGAGGACCTCGGCGACAACGCGCCGCTGCGCGGTCAGCCGCCAGCCGCGTCCCCGGAGCCGTTCCAGCAGGTCACTCATGCCATCACCTATCAGTCAGATAAGGACAAGGGTAGCAGTGGGTCAGTCCATGGCCGGATCTGTTATCAGTTTCCATGCATTCTTGACTTAGACAAAGTCCAATGTAGGGTGGTCGTCACCCCACACCGGGGGGAGAGACGCGAGTACGCGGGAGGCGCACGTGACGGTCCAGGACAACATCGGCGGTCCGCTGACCACGGAGTCCGGCGCTCCGGTGGCGGACAACCAGAACAGCGAGACGGCGGGCGCCGGCGGTCCGGGTCTGATCCAGGACCAGCACCTGATCGAGAAGCTGGCCCACTTCAACCGTGAGCGCATCCCGGAGCGGATCGTCCACGCGCGCGGCGCCGGTGCGTACGGCACCTTCACGGTGACCGCGGATGTGACGCGGTACACCCGGGCGAAGTTCCTCTCCGGGATCGGCAAGCAGACCGAGACGTTCCTGCGGTTCTCCACGGTGGCCGGAAACCTCGGCTCGGCGGACGCGGTGCGCGACCCGCGCGGTTTCGCGCTGAAGTTCTACACCGAAGAGGGCAATTACGACCTCGTCGGGAACAACACCCCGGTGTTCTTCATCAAGGACGCCATCAAGTTCCCCGACTTCATCCACACCCAGAAGCGCGACCCGTACACCGGTTCGCAGGAGGCGGACAACGTCTGGGACTTCTGGGGACTGTCGCCCGAGTCCACCCACCAGGTCACCTGGCTCTTCGGCGACCGCGGCATCCCCGCCTCGTACCGTCATATGAACGGCTACGGTTCGCACACCTTCCAGTGGAACAACGACGCCGGTGAGGTCTTCTGGGTCAAGTACCACTTCAAGACCGACCAGGGCATCGAGAACCTCACCGCCGAAGAGGCCGAGGTGATCGCGGGCAAGGACCCCGACAGCCACCAGCGCGATCTGCGCGAGGCCATCGAGCGCGGGGAGTTCCCGCGCTGGACCGTCCAGGTGCAGATCATGCCCGCGGCGGAGGCGGCGGAGTACCGCTTCAACCCGTTCGACCTGACCAGGGTCTGGCCGCACGAGGACTACCCGCCGATCGAGATCGGCACGCTGGAGCTCAATCGCAACCCGCGGAACATCTTCGCCGAGGTCGAGCAGTCGATCTTCTCGCCCGCCCATCTGGTGCCGGGTATCGGCCCGTCCCCGGACAAGATGCTCCAGGGCCGGCTGTTCGCCTACGGCGACGCCCACCGCTACCGCGTCGGCATCAACGCCGACCATCTGCCGGTGAACCGTCCGCACGCCACCGAGACACGCACCCACGGCCGGGACGGGCTGCTGTACGACGGCCGCCACGCGGGCGCGAAAAACTACGAGCCGAACAGCTTCGGCGGTCCGGCGCAGACCGGGCGTCCGCTCTGGCAGTCGGCCGCCGTCTCCGGTCACACCGGTGACCACGCGGCGCCCTCGCACGCCGAGGACGATGACTTCGTCCAGGCGGGCAACCTCTACCGGCTGATGTCGGAGGAGGAGAAGGAGCGCCTGATCGCCAACCTCGCGGGCTTCATCGCGCAGGTGTCGCGCGAGGACATCGCGCAGCGGGCGATCGAGAACTTCCGCAAGGCGGACACGGACTACGGCAAGCGGCTGGAGGCCGCGGTTCAGGCCCTTCGCGGCTGAGGGCGCTCGCCGTACGAACCGGAGGGGCCGGACGCCAAGGGGCTCCGGCCCCTCCGTGTGCGCGCGGCCCGGTGCGCCGGGCCGGGCGCCTCAGGCCATCGCGGGCTGCGGGACCGGGGCCCAGCAGCGGATGATGTCGCGCACCGAGACCACCCCGACCGGGTCGCCCGCGTCGAGCACGATGAGATGGCGGAAGCCGCCGTGCGTCATCGTGCGCGCCGCCTGGTCCAGCGTCCACCCGGGGGCGGCGAAGACGACATCGGCGGTGGTGTGGGAGTGCGCGGTCTCGAGGTCCGGATCCTGGCCCTCGCCCAGGGAGTTGAGGATGTCGCGCTCGGTGAGGATGCCGAGTCCGCTGGTGTCGGGATCGAGCACGACGGCCGATCCGATCCGGCGGGCGGACATCAGCCGGGCGGCCTGGCGGAGCGTATGCGCGGGGCCGATGGTGAGGACCACCGAGCTCATGGCGTCACGGACGTACATGGGCATGGATGGAGCCACCTCCTTGGTGAATCCATTAGAGAATGGATTCACAAGTTCACAAGGTCCTGGATTCTCATGTTCACATGCCGAGGGGAACTCAACAAGGGCGCGCGGAAGCGGATCTCCCACTTCCTGGCTCCTACGCGCCGGTTGACGGTGTGAACGGGCCCCAGGGCGCCCCGGGCGCCCCCGGGGCTCAGGACCTGAGGTGATCCAGCAGCGGACCGTGGAGCAGTCCGTTGGACGCCGCGGCGTCGCCGCTGTTCGGTCCGGGCACCCCGTCCAGCCCGGTGAAACGGCCGCCCGCCTCCTGGACGATCACCGCGTTGGCGGCCATGTCCCACAGCGAGAGCTCCGGCTCGGCGCAGAGGTCCACCGAGCCCTCGGCGACCATCATGTACGGCCAGAAGTCGCCGTAGCCACGCGTCCGCCAGCAGGCGCGGGTCAGCTCCAGGAAGCCGTTCAGCTTTCCGCGCTCCTCCCAGCCGCTGAGCGAGGAGTACGCGAACGAGGCGTCGGCGAGCCGGGTCACCCCGGAGACCCGCAGCCGGGTGGCGGACGACAGACTCCGCCCGGTGTACGCGCCGAGCCCCTCGGCGGCCCACCAGCGGCGGCCCAGCGCCGGAGCGGAGACCACGCCGACCACCGGGCGGTCGCCGCCCTCGCCGCGCTCCATCAGCGCGATCAGGGTGGCCCAGACCGGGACCCCGCGGACGTAGTTCTTGGTGCCGTCGATCGGGTCGATGACCCAGCGGCGCGGTCCGCTGCCCTCGCTGCCGAACTCCTCGCCGAGCACCGCGTCGCGCGGCCGGGCGCGTCGCAGATGGCCGCGGATCAGCTCCTCGGCCGCCTTGTCGGCCTCGGTCACCGGGGTCATGTCGGGTTTCGTCTCGACCTGGAGATCGAGGGCCTTGAACCTCTCCATGGTCGTGGCGTCGGCGGCGTCGGCCAGGACCTGGGCGAGACGCAGGTCATCGTGGTAGTCGGGCATGGCCGAACAGTATCGATACGGAATGAGCCGAATCCACATGAGCGCGGCCCGGGCGCGGTGCTTCGGACCACACCGGATGCCTTGACAGTGTCTGGCGGTCCGTCAATTCTGTCCGCACCCGGCCGGGGAGGTGGCGGTGCCCACAGCACGCGAATCCTTGTTGGACGCGGCCTTCACCGCGCTCGCGGAAGGCTCCTGGGCGGTGGTCCGGATGGTCGACGTCGCGTCCGCCGCCGGGGTCTCGCGGCAGACCCTCTACAACGAGTTCGGCGGCAAGGACGGCCTGGCCCGCGCGCTGGTGCGGCGCGAGGCGGACGCGTATCTCCAGGGGGTGGAACAGGCGCTGACCCAGCCGCCCGGCGCAGCGGACCCCGGCGAGCGGCTGGCCGCCGCGGCCGTCTGGACGGTCCGGACCGCGACCCGGAATCCGCTGGTGCGCGCGGTGCTCACCGGCTGCTGGGGGGAGCGGCTGCCCGCGCCCGTACGGTTCGACCCGGCGCCCTTACGGCCCTCGCGTTCGCTGCGGCCGCGGGCGGCCGAGCGGGCGGGGGCCATCGCGCCGCTGCCCACCCCGGTCGAACTGCTGGGCGAGGTCCGGGAGCGGTCGGTGCGGCTGCTGGCGGGGCAGTGGCCGCGGGCCGGACCGGGGGAACTGGCCCGTGCCTGCGATACGGCCGCGCGGCTGGCGCTGGCCTGTGTGGTCGCCCCCGCCCCGGCGGCGGACGTGGCGACGCTGGTGCGCGGCGCGCTGGTCGCCGCGCCGCTCAGTGACCCGAGCCGGAGAGCTGGAGCCCCATCACCCCGACGATCACCAGACTGATCGAGACGATCTTGAGGGTGGAGACCAGGTCGCCGAGGAAGACCATGCCGTAGATCGCCGTACCGGCCGCCCCGATCCCCGTCCACACCGCGTAGGCCGGGCCGACGTCCAGCTTCTTCAGCGCCAGTGTCAGCAGTCCGAAGCTGCCGAGGGCGAACGCGCAGAAGGCGATGGTGGGCCAGATACGGGTGAAGCCGTGCGAGAGCTTGAGGCAGACGGCGAACCCGGTCTCGAGGATCCCGGCGACCACGACCAGCAGCCACGCCATACAGATTCCTCCCGTACCGCTGACGGCCGCCTTCGCCGGAGGGCGTCTTGATGCGATTATCCATTTACCTCCCGTCGTGGGCGGCAAACGTGGCCGGGGGTCCGGGTCAGTCCCCCTCGCGCCGCTCCCGGGTGGCGAGCAGCCGCCGCAGCGAGTAGAGGCGGGCCGGGTCGGCGTGGCCGTCGGCCACCCACTGGTCCAGCGCGCAGTCCGGCTCGTCATGGCTGCACGCGCGCGGACAGTTCTCGGTGCCCGGCACCAGGTCCGGGAAGGCGTGGATGACCCGCCCCGGGTCCACATGGTGGAGTCCGAAGGAGCGCACCCCCGGGGTGTCGATCACCCATCCCTTGTCGTCCGGGAGCGGCAGCGCCAGCGCCGAGGTGGTGGTGTGACGGCCGCGGCCGGTGACCGCGTTCACCCGGCCGGTGGCCCGTTTGCGCTCCGGGACCAGCGCGTTGACCAGAGTCGTCTTGCCCACGCCGGAGTGGCCGACGAAGACGGTGACCCGGTCCGCGAGCCGCTCCCGCACCCGGTCCGCGGCCTTGCCGTCGGCCAGTTCGTCCCGGTTGGTGACGGCATAGGGCACACCGAGCGCCTGATAGGTGTCCAGCAGCGTGTCGGCCGGGGCCAGATCGGACTTGGTGAGGACGAGCAGCGGCTCCAGACCCGCGTCGAACGCCGCCACCAGACAGCGGTCGATCAGCCGCGGCCGCGGCTCGGGGTCGGCGAGCGCGGTGACGATCGCCAGCTGATCGGCGTTGGCGACCACCACCCGCTCGTACGGGTCGTCGTCATCGGCGGTCCGGCGCAGTACCGAGGACCGCTTCTCGACCCGGACGATCCGGGCCAGGGTGTCCTTGTCGCCGGACAGATCGCCGACGACCGCGACCTGATCGCCCACCACCACTCCCTTGCGGCCCAGTTCACGGGCCTTCATGGCGATGATGGTGCGGTCCTCGACCAGGACGGTGAGCCGTCCGCGGTCGATGGTCAGGACAAAGCCCTCGGAGGCGTCCTCGTGCTTGGGGCGGATGCTGGTGCGCGGGCGGTTGCCCTTGCGGTTGGGACGGACCCGTACGTCGTCCTCGTCGGTGTGCTTGCCGTAGCGGCGCATGGCGGCAGGCTCTCAGGCTCTCCGCGCCGACGGTTTCGTCGCGTCGAGCATGCCGGTCCACAGGCCGGGGAAGTCGGGCAGGGTCTTGGCGGTGGTCGCCACGTCCTCGATCCGGACGCCCTCCACGGCCAGACCGATGACCGCGGCGGCGGTGGCCAGCCGGTGGTCCTCGTAGGTGTGGAAGATCCCGCCGCGCAGCGGGGCCGGGGCGATGCGCAGACCGTCCTCGGTCTCGGTGACCTCGCCGCCGAGCGCGTTGATCTCCTTGGCGAGGGCGGCCAGCCGGTCGGTCTCGTGCATCCGCAGATGGCCGATTCCGCGCAGCACCGACTCGGAGTCGGCGAGCGCCGCGACCGCCGCGATCACCGGGGTGAGCTCGCCCACCTCGTGCAGATCGGCGTCGATACCGGTGATCCGGCCGGTGCCGGTGAAGGTCAGACCCTTGTCGGTCAGCTCGCAGGAGCCGCCCATCTCGGTGAAGATCCGGCGCAGCTCGTCCCCGGGCTGGGTGGTGTGCTCGGGCCAGTCGGGGATGGTCACCCGGCCGCCGGTGACCAGTGCGGCGGCCAGGAACGGCGCCGCGTTGGACAGGTCCGGCTCGATGACGAGATCGCTGCCGAGCAGCGCGCTCGGCGCCACCCGCCACACGCCCCGCTCGCCGCCCGCCTCGGGGGTGTCCACCCGGGCGCCCGCGGCGCGCAGCATGTCGACGGTCATCCGGATATGCGGCAGGGAGGGCAGCGCGGCGCCGACATGGCGCACCTCGACCCCCTGGTTGAAGCGCGGCGCGGACAGCAGCAGCGCGCTGACGAACTGGGACGAGGACGAGGCGTCGATCCGTACCGGGCCGCCGTCCAGCGCCCCGCCGCCGTGCACGGTCAGCGGCAGCGCGCCGCGCCCGTCGTCGTCGATCCGGGCGCCGAGCGCGCGCAGCGCGTCGATCACCCCGTGCAGCGGGCGCTCGTGCGAGCGCGGGTCGCCGTCGAACCGGACCGGGCCGTCGGCCAGGGCGGCGACCGGCGGCAGGAAGCGCATCACGGTGCCCGCGTTGCCGACGTCCACGGTGGCCGGGCCGTGCAGTCCGGCCGGGATGACCCGCCAGACCTCGCCGCCGCCGTCGGGACCCACGCCCTCCTCGATTCCCACGCCCATCGCCCGCAGCGCCTCGGCCATCAGCAGGGTGTCGCGGGACCGGAGCGGCCGGCGCAGCCAGCCGGGTTCGGCGGCGAGGGCGGCCAGGATCAGGCCGCGGTTGGTGACCGACTTCGATCCGGGCACGGTGACGGTCGCGTCGACCGCTCCTTCGGCGGTCGGAGCGGGCCAGAGGGCGGAGTGCGCGCCCGGGGAGATCTCAATGCCGGTCATGGGTCTCACTTTAGTGGTTCGCTCAGAGTGCGATTCTTGATCAAAAGTGGCGAAACCCAGTCGAAACACAGCTCTGCTCCATGTGGCGCACGGGGTGCGCCAGGGGCTCGTACGGCTCACATCCCCAGCAGCCAGCGACCGCCCGCGAGCAGCGAGCACAGCGAGACGACGTGGAACATGAGCAGCCAGGCGGCGGCCGGAATGCCGGTGAGCCGGGCCAGTTGGTCGGGGTCGGAGTCATGGGCACCGCCGTGCCGGCGCTTGCGCTGGAGCTCGAAGGCCGGCCGGACACCGCCCAGCAGCAGGAACCAGACCACCGCGTAGGCGAACGCCGCCTGTACCTCCGGTCCGGTCAGCCAGGAGACGAGGAGGAACGCGGCGCCGGTGACCACGACCGTGAGCACCCCGTAGGCGTTGCGGATCATCACCAGCATCGCGGCGAGCAGCGCGGTGGCCCCCCACAGCAGGGCGGTGATGTGGTTCGAGGCCAGCAGCCAGGCACCGGCCAGGCCCAGCAGCGAGGGGGCGGTGTAACCGGCGGCGGCGGTGAGGACCATGCCGAGACCGGTGGGCTTGCCGCGGGAGACGGTCAGTCCCGAGGTGTCCGAGTGCAGCCGTATCCCGTCCAGCCGCCGCCCGCTGAGCAGTGCTATCAGCCCGTGGCCGCCCTCGTGGGCGATGGTGATGGCGTTGCGGGTGATCCGCCAGGTGGTCCGGTAGACCACCACGGCGAGGGCGACCAGCCCGGTGGAGGCGACCAGCCAGGTGGTGGGGTCCGGCTGGGTCCCGACGACGCGGTCCCACAGCTCGGCGGCGTTCGTGGCGTCCATGGGCGGGCGGCTCCTCGCGGCTGTGTTGCGGTCGGCCGTCCTCCGGCCGTCGGGCTCGATTCCCGGCTCGGTGGCCACCGGGCGCGGGCGTCGTGGCAGTGTGGCACCTATGTGCGGTCGATACGCAGCGAGCCGGAGGCCGGAGGATCTCACCGGGCTCTTCGGAGTGGAGAAGTGGGAACCGGAGGAGACTCTGGCGCCCGACTGGAACGTCGCGCCCACCAAGGGCGTGTACGCGGTGCTCGAACGCCCTCTGAAAGACGCCGCGGAGCCGCGAGCGGTTCGCCAGCTCAGGGCGTTGAAGTGGGGACTGGTGCCGTCGTGGGCGAAGTCACCCGAGGGCGGGGTGAAGATGATCAACGCCCGGGCGGAGACGGTGCACGAGAAGCCCTCGTACCGGCGGCCGTTCGCCTCGCGCCGCTGCATCCTGCCCGCCGACGGCTATTACGAGTGGGTGACCGGGTCGGGGGAGCGACAGCTCGAGGAGAAGGGGAAGCGCAAGCGGCCGCGGAAGCAGCCGTACTTCGTGACCCCGGTGGACGGTTCGGTCATGGCGATGGCCGGGTTGTACGAGTTCTGGCGGGACCGGACGCTGCCGGACGAGCATCCGCGGGCGTGGTGGGTGACCTGCACGGTGATCACCACGGAGGCGGAACAGGAGCCGTTCGCCGAAGTGCCGGCCGCGGCGGACGCGGCGGCGGACGCGGCGGCGGACGCAAAGGACTCCGTGGACGAGGACGGCGGACCGCGTTCGCTGGCCGATATCCACCCCCGGATGCCGCTGGTGCTCACACAGGACCGCTGGGCGGACTGGCTGGATCCCGCCCGTACCGATCCGGACGATCTGCGTGCGCTGCTGGCCCCGCCGCCCGCGGGTCTGCTGCGCGCCTACCCGGTCGGCACCGGGGTCAGTGATGTGCGCAACAACGGTCCGGAGCTGGTGACGGAGCTGGAAGCACCGGAGGAGGCCACCCTCTTCTGACCGCGGGCCCTCCGGCCGCGGGGGCCACCGGCTCCCTTCCGACCGGGGGCCACCGGCTCAACGGGCCCCGGTGTGTGTCCCGCGTCGTCCGCCCCCGCGCACGGCAGGATGGCCGGGTGAGTACGAAGACGACCGAAACCGTGCCGACTCCGGTCGGCGATGCCCGTATCACCTGGCATCGCGCCCCCGGCGCCCATGCCGTGCTCGCCGTGAGCCATGGCGCGGGCGGCGGAATCGAGGCGCGCGATCTGCGCGCCCTCGCCGCCGCGCTGCCCGGACACGGGGTGAGCGTCGCCCTGGTCGAGCAGCCCTGGCGGGTGGCCGGGAAGAAGGTCGCGCCCGCCCCGAAGACCCTGGACACCGGGTGGCGCGCGCTGTGGCCCGCGCTGGAGAAGGCCGGGCCGCCGATCGTCGCGGGCGGCCGCAGCGCGGGGGCGCGGGTGGCCTGCCGGACCGCCCGTGAGCTGGGCGCCGCCGCCGTCCTGGCGCTGTCCTTCCCGCTGCATCCGCCGGGCAGGCCGGAGAAGTCCCGGGCGGACGAGCTGCTGGGCGCCGGGGTGCCGACGCTGGTCGTCCAGGGCGGCCGGGACCCGTTCGGCCGCCCCGAGGAGTTCCCCGCGCTGCCCGCCGGTACCGAACTGGTCGAGGTGGACCACGGCGACCACGGCTTCGCGGTGCCGAAGTCGGCCGGGGTCGGCGAACCGGAGACGCTCGCCGTGATCACCGGGGCGGTCCTGGCATGGCTGCCCCGGGCCCTGGCCTGAATCCGTTCGGGGCGGCTGGACAGCGGGAGCGCGCCGGGCGCGGCGCGCCGTGGGAATGCCGCCGCCGGGTCCGGCGTTGCACCGGACATCGGTAATCACCGCGCGATGGCACCGCACGAGGAAAGGGAGTTCCCCGCATGGGTTCGCTTGCTTGCCCGGCCCGCCCGCACGCCGCTGACCTGGAGTGGACGCAGGCGGAAGGGGCGCAGACCGCGAAGATTGGAGCGGCGGGCGGACCGGATCGTCGTCTATTCTCCGATTCGAGCGGGTCCGCATCCGGCCCCGCCGCGAAGCTGGAGGAGGTGGGTCAGGTCACTGGGACCGACGCAGGGACCGACGGCGTCAACGAGGGAGAGCCGGCCGAGCGGCCGGAGGAGACCGCGGCCGAGCGCAATGCGCGCTTCGAGAGGGACGCCCTCACCTTCCTCGACCAGATGTACTCCGCCGCGCTGCGCATGACGCGCAATCCGGCCGATGCCGAGGACCTCGTGCAGGAGACGTACGCGAAGGCGTACGGCTCCTTCCACCAGTTCCGTGAGGGCACCAACCTCAAGGCGTGGTTGTACCGCATCCTCACCAACACCTTCATCAACTCGTACCGCAAGAAGCAGCGTGAACCGCAGCGCAGCGCGGCCGAGGAGATCGAGGACTGGCAGCTCGCGCGCGCCGAGTCGCATATGTCGACCGGGCTGCGCTCCGCCGAGTCCCAGGCCCTCGACCACCTGCCGGACTCGGATGTCAAGGAGGCCCTTCAGGCCATTCCCGAGGAGTTCCGCATCGCGGTCTACCTCGCGGATGTCGAGGGCTTTGCCTACAAGGAGATCGCGGACATCATGGGTACGCCCATCGGTACGGTGATGTCCCGTCTGCACCGGGGGCGCCGCCAGCTGCGTGAGCTGCTGGAGGACTACGCCCGCGGGCGCGGGCTGGTCCCGGCGGGCGCGTCCGCCGTGACGGACGAGTCGCACGATCGGAAAGGCGCGGGCTCATGAGCTGCGGAGAGCCGCACGAGACGGATTGCTCCGAGGTCCTCGACCACCTCTACGAGTTCCTCGATCACGAGATGCCGGACGGCGACTGCGCCAAATTCGAGGTGCACTTCGACGAGTGCTCCCCGTGCCTGGAGAAGTACGGTCTGGAGAAGGCCGTGAAGAAGCTGGTCAAGCGGTGCTGCGGCCATGACGACGTACCCAGCGACCTCAGGTCCAAGGTCATGGGCCGGATCGAGCTGATCCGGTCCGGGCAGGCGGTCCCCGAGCGGGAGCTCACCACGGAGACGCCCGCCCCGGAGAGCACCCCCAGCACCGCTCAGGAGTGACCCCCGGCGCACCGCGGCGGAGAGTGACCGCCGCACGGCGCTCCAGTGGTCCGATCATCACCCGAAGGTGTGCAATCGGGCGACTCGCCCGGTCGTCCCCGCCGCTCGCGGCTCTATCCTCCCGAATCTGACCCGCCCGCCCGTGAGGGGCGCAGGGCGGACCTGGATCGGGAGGAGGGCGCCGTGCGGGCACTTCCTCTCGGGGCGCGCGTCTATGTCCTGTGCGCCGTGCTCGCCGCCGCGCTGTGCGCCGCCCCCGTCCTCCGGCCCCAGGCCGCCGTCCCCTGGGACGCGGTCGTCCTGCTCGCCGCGGTCTACGCGGCGGGGGCCCGCGGGACCCGGGCCCCCTGGCCGGAGTGGTACAGCCCCGTGCTTCTGGCCGGGGCTTTTCTGCTGCCGCCCGCCGCGGCCGCGCTGGTCGCCGTGCCCGGCGCGCTGCTCGCACCGGTCGAACGCCGTCCGGCCGCGGTACGCCGCCTCTGGCACGCGGCGCAGCTCGCCGTGGCCGTCTGGGCCGCCGGACGGACGTTCGCCGCGCTCGGCGGACGGGCGGCGCTCGACGCGGTCCGGGCGCCGGACGCCCCCGGCTTCCCGTCCGCCCTCGCCATCGCGACCGTCAGCGCGCTGGTGCTCTGCCTGGCCGTGATCGCCCTGGAGTGCGGCGTACTGGTCAGCGCCGAGCGCCACGCCCCCCGCGCCGCCTGGCGCGGCCGGATCCTCGGCTCGCTCGTCCCGCATCTGGTGCACGGACCCGCGGGGCTGGCCATGGCGGTGCTCTGGCACAGCCCCTACGGACCGGCGGCGGCCCTGCTGGTGCTGCTGCCGATGTACGTCTCGGCCTGCGTCTTCGCGCTGTACCACCGGGAGCGCGCCGCCCACCAGGCCACCATCCGCTCCCTCGTCCAGGCCGTCGACATCAAGGACCGCTACACCCGGGGCCACAGCGAACGCGTCGGCCGCGCCTCGGCGATGATCGCCCGCGAGCTGGGCATGCGGGGCGACCGGCTGGAGGCGCTGCGGATCGCGGGCATCCTCCACGACGTGGGGAAGCTGGGCGTCCCCACCCGGATCCTGCGCAAGAACGGGCCGCTGACCCCCGACGAGCGCCGGATCATCGAGCTGCACCCGGAGTACGGCCATGAGATGGTCCGCGGCATCGGCTTCCTGGGCGAGGCGCGCGCGGCCATCCTCCACCACCATGAACGGCTGGACGGCTCCGGCTATCCGTACGGGCTCGTCGGGATGGAGATCCCGGAGTTCGCCCGGGTGGTCGCGGTCGCCGACGCCTTCGACGCGATGACCTCGACGCGTACGTACCGGCGGGGGCGGCCGGTGGCCACCGCGGTCGAGGAGCTCAAGCGGTGCGCGGGTTCGCATTTCGACCCGCGGATGGTGCGGGCCCTGGCCCGTGCCCTGGACCGGCACGGCTGGCACGCCGCCGTCACGGCGGACGCCGCCGGTGAGGAGCGAGGAAACGCTCCGGCAGATATGCCGCGTGCCCTTCCCGAACCCGCCGGGGCGGCGGCCCCCGGCCGGTCCGCCCCGGCGCGCCGCCCGGACACCACGGACGGTGCGCCATGAGCGCCGGGCGCGACCCGGCCGAGGAGCGCCGCGCTCGCGACGAGAGCGCCGCCGAACGCATCGCGCGCGGCCGGGCACGCCGCGCGGGTCCGCCGGGCGCCCGGCCGCCCCGTCCGGACACCCCGCCCGCCGCACCGGGACCGGCGAGCCCGCCAGGGGCGTCCGGCGCCCCGGGACCATCCGGAGCGCCGGGCCCGGAGAGACGGCCGGACCGGCCTCCGGCGCCGGTCCCGGTGGACCTTCCCGGGACGGGGGCCACGACCGGGAGGCAAGGAACGACCGGGACGGGGGCCACGACCGGGGCGCGGGGTGCCGGGCGGCTGCCCGGACCGACCGGCCCGGCCGACCCCACGGGCGGAACCGGTACGCCGGGCCCCGCGGCGGACCCGACCGCCCGGCGGCGGTCCGGCACCGCACGGTGGCTCACCGACCCCCTCGAGCGGCTCGCCGGACGGCACGGCCGGGCGGTGGGGCGGCTGCGGCGGAGCCGGACCCGGGGGACCGCCGACAGCGGGCGCCGGACCGGCGCGCTCACCGTGGCCGGGGTGTACGGCGCCGCCGGGGCGCTCGCCGTCGTCGCGCTCGGCTGGACCGAGTGGCACGGGGTGCGCGAGCCGGAGGCGGCGCTCGCCTTCGGGATGCTCATCGCCGTCGGGGAGGCCATCCGGTGCGCCGATGGTCCGCCCGCGCTCCCGCGCCGCGGCAGCGCGCATGAACAGCGCGGTGAGCCCGCGCCGGTGGCCGCCGCGGGCGCCCTCGGCTACGCCCTGCTGGGAAACATCGGCGGGGAGCCCACCACCCACGGCGTCCTCCAGGTCGTCACCGTCGTCGTGGCCGCGTCGCTGGTGGGCATGGTGCCGCGGCTGGTGCTGGGCCGTCCGGCCGACCCCGGACACACCGCCCGCCGGGTGCTCACCGTCGCGTTCGCCGCCACCTGCTTCCAACCGCTGCACCACACCGGCCGGTTGTCCTCCTGGTTCGGTCAGGGGCCGCCGCTGGTCGGCTACTTGCTCGCATTGCTGGCCCTGACCGCGCTGTGCGACGCCGTACTGGCCGCCGCGGTGACCCGCGCCCGCACCGGCTGGCCGTACGTCCCGCTGCTCCGCGACGAGCTGTGGGCACTGCCCGGGGTGGGCTCGGCGATCTGCGCCACCGGGGTGGTGATGGTGCTCGCGGTCGCCGTGGCCGGGCTGGGGGCGCTTCCGGTGCTGTCGGTGCCCCTGCTGCTGATCCAGTACGCGTTCCGCCGCTACGCGGGCATACGGGCCACCTACCGGCAGACCATCGCCTCACTGGCCCGCTCGACCGAGATAGCCGGGTACACCCCGGCCGGCCATGCCCGTAAGGTCGCCGAGCTCAGCCGGGCCGTCGGCCGTGAGCTGGGGCTGTTCGAACCGGCGCTGACCGTGCTGGAGTACGCGGCGCTGATGCACGACATCGGGCAGCTCTCACTGCTGGACCCGGTCCCCGCCGGGGCCACCGAACCGCTGCCCGGGGCGGAACAGCGCAGAATCGCGCTGCTGGGCGGGGCTGTGGTGCGCCAGACCGGGGTACCCGCCGAGGTGGCGGTGATCGTCGAGCGGCAGGCCGACCCGTACCGGGACCAGCCGCTCACCGCGCGTATCGTGCGCGCGGTGAACGCGTACACCGAGCTGGCGGCGGTCCCGGCGGCCGGGGTGGACGGACCGGCGGGCACCGCGGGAGCAGCCCCGCTGCACGCCCTGGAGCGGCTGCGGCTGGCCACGGCCCGTGACTTCGACCCGGCGGTGGTCGAGGCGCTGGCCAGAGTGCTGTCCCGGCCGGTCCACGGCCGGTCCCCGTTGAGAACTCACGGGTAATGAGCGGGTCTCCCAAGAGGCATGGTTGGATGCGAGGAGAGGGGTGTCGGGCCGATGGCCGGTGGCAAGGAGGTGTGGTGGGCATCGTGTCCCGGCCGGAGTGAGAGGGGCCGGGCTGAGATGTCCGCCAATGTGTGGCAGGTTGTCTTCCAGGGAGGGCGACGCCGTCCGCGAAGGCATCTGGTACGGGACCACTTCGATACCGGCAGGCGGGAATCGTGAAGATCTTCGGCAAGGTACGGCACCGGCCGTCCGCCTCATGGCGGCAGGCCACGGACCGTGCGTTCACGCTTATCGGCGACGGCCGGTACGAGGACGCGGGAGCGCTGCTGACCCGCGCCGCCGACCTGGAGCCGTGGCTGTCGGAGTCCTGGTTCAATCTCGCCCTGCTGCACAAGTTCCGGCACGACTGGGAGCAGGCCCGCGCCGCCGGGCTGCGCGCGGTCGCACTGCTGGACCGGGAGACCGGCGCTCCCGACTGGTGGAACGTCGGCATCGCCGCCACCGCCCTCCAGGACTGGCCGCTGGCCCGCCGCGCCTGGCAGGCGTACGGGCTGAAGGTGCCCGGGGAGGCGTCCGCGTCCGGTGAGCCGCTGGGCATGGAGCTGGGCAGCGCGGCGGTGCGGCTGTCGCCGGAGGGCGAGGCCGAGGTGGTCTGGGGCCGCAGGCTGGACCCGGCCCGGATCGAGGTGCTGTCCATCCCGCTGCCGTCCTCCGGGCGGCGCTGGGGCGAGGTGGTGCTGCACGACGGCGTTCCGCACGGTGAGCGGGTGACCTCCGCGGGCCCGGCCTACCCCGTCTTCGACGAGATCGAGCTGTGGGCCCCGTCCCCGGTGCCGACCTGGGTGGTGCTGCTGGAGGCGGCCTCCGAGGCCGACCGGGACGCCCTGGAGCGGCTCGCGGCGGACGCGGGCTTCGCCGCCGAGGACTGGTCGTCCTCGGTGCGGCTGCTGTGCCGCTCCTGCTCGGAGAGCCGGATGCCCAGCGACGAGGGCGAGGGCGAGCACCTGGATCCCCATGACCACAGTGAGCCGGGCCACCCCGGGCCGCTGGGACACCGTACGGCGGGCTCGGGCTCGCTGTGGGTCGCCGAGCGCGAATGCGGGATCGCGGCGCCGGGCGGGCTGGTGCGGGGGCTGCTGGACGGCTGGGTCGCCGACAGCCCGGACACCCGTGAGTGGCGGGATCTGGAAGAGGTCTGCTGACGCCCGTAAGGCGCTCCGCAAGGCACCCGTAGGCGCGCCCGCGGGGTCCGTACGGCCGCTCCGATGGCTGGTAAGGACACTGCTGACGCCGGTGTCACTCCGGGCGGGCCGTACCCTGTAGGGCGACGCATCAGGGTTGACGGAAGGCGTACGGCGGACGATGTCGCAGCAAGGGACTGAACAGCAGGTGGACGGCGAGTTCATCGTGGACACAGAAGGCTGCGAGGAGCGCGAGCGGGCCCACCGCGAGCGCGGCACCGCCCGCCCGATCACCGTCGTCGGCAATCCGGTGCTGCACCGCGAATGCGAGGACGTCACGGAGTTCGGTGACGACCTGGGGCGGCTGGTGGACGACATGTTCGCCAGCCAGCGGGCGGCGGAGGGCGTGGGCCTGGCCGCCAACCAGATCGGCGTCGGCCTGAAGGTCTTCGTCTACGACTGCATGGACGACGAGGGCGTCCGGCATGTGGGCGTGGTCTGCAACCCGGTGCTGGATGAGCTGCCCGCCGAGAGCCGGGTGCTGGACGACTCCAACGAGGGCTGTCTGTCGGTCCCCGGCGCCTACGCCGAGCTGGCCCGGCCGGATGTCGCCGTGGTCCGCGGCCAGGACACCGAGGGCAAGCCGATCGCGGTGCGCGGCACCGGCTACTTCGCGCGCTGTCTCCAGCATGAGACCGACCATCTCTACGGCCGCCTCTACATCGACCGGCTCTCCAAGCGCGACCGTAAGGACGTGCTGCGGCAGATGGCCGAGGGCACCCCGCGCTACGAGACCGTGCCCAACGGCTGAGCGCTTCTTCACCCGGCACCACGGGCCGGACCCCCGCGAGGAGGTCCGGCCCGTGGTGTGTGCGCGTGCGCTGGCGGTCAGCCGGTCAGCCGGTCAGCCGGTCAGAAGTCGTCGTCGAAGGAGACCGAACCCTCGACGGCGACCTGGTACGCCGAGGCGCGCCGCTCGAAGAAGTTGGTCAGCTCCTGGACGTTCTGGAGCTCCATGAAGGAGAAGGGGTTCTCCGAGCCGAAGACCGTGGGGAAGCCGAGGCGCTGGAGACGCTGGTCGGCCACACACTGGAGGTACTCCTTCATCGAGGCGGTGTTCATCCCCGGCAGCCCGTCCCCGCACAGGTCACGGGCGAACTGGAGCTCCGCCTCGACGGCTTCCTTGAGCATCTCGGTGACCTGCTGCTCGAGCTCGTCGTCGAAGAGGTCGGGCTCCTCCCGGCGGACGGTGTCCACGACTGAGAAGGCGAACTCCATATGCATCGACTCGTCGCGGAACACCCAGTTGGTGCCGGTCGCCAGGCCGTGCAGCAGCCCGCGGGAGCGGAACCAGTAGACGTAGGCGAAGGCGCCGTAGAAGAACAGCCCCTCGATGCAGGCCGCGAAGCAGATCAGGTTGAGCAGGAAGCGGCGCCGGTGGGCCCTGGTCTCCAACTGGTCCAGCTTCTCCACCGAGTCCATCCAGCGGAAGCAGAACTCCGCCTTCTCCCGGATGGAGGGGATGTTCTCCACGGCGGCGAACGCCGCGGCGCGGTCGTCCGGGTCGGGCAGGTAGGTGTCCAGCAGCGTCAGATAGAACTGGACGTGCACGGCCTCCTCGAAGAGCTGCCGCGACAGATACAGCCGCGCCTCGGGGGAGTTGATGTGCTTGTAGAGCGTGAGCACCAGGTTGTTGGCCACGATCGAGTCGCCGGTCGCGAAGAAGGCGACCAGACGGCCGATCAGGTGCTGCTCGCCCGGGGAGAGCTTGGCGAGGTCGGCCACGTCCGAGTGGAGATCGACCTCCTCCACCGTCCAGGTGTTCTTGATCGCGTCGCGGTAGCGGTCGTAGAAGTCCGGGTACCGCATCGGCCGGAGGGTCAGCTCGAAGCCGGGGTCGAGCAGGTTCTTCGGACGGTCGGGCGAGGTGTTCGCCGTGGTCATCTCGGATGCGGTGGGCATTACTGGCAGGCCTCGCAGGACTCGGGGTTTTCCAGGGAGCAGGCGACGGCGTCCTCGTCGGCGGGTGCCTGCTGGACGGGGATGGTGGCGGCGGCCGCGCCACCGCGTGCCGACTGCGCGATCCGGGTCGCCGGGCGCGAACGCAGGTAGTACGTGGTCTTGATGCCCCGCTTCCAGGCGTACGCGTACATCGAGCTGAGCTTGCCGATGGTCGGCGCGGCCATGAACAGGTTCAGCGACTGGCTCTGGTCGAGGTACGGGGTACGGGCCGCGGCCATGTCGATCAGGGCGCGCTGCGGAACCTCCCACGCGGTGCGGTACAGCGCCCGGATGTCGGCGGGCACCCAGGAGAAGTCCTGGACCGAGCCGTTGGCCTCGCGCAGCGCCTCGCGGGTCTGCGCGTCCCAGACGCCCAGCTTCTTCAGATCGTCCACCAGGTAGGAGTTGACCTGGAGGAACTCCCCGCTGAGGGTTTCGCGCTTGAAGAGGTTGGAGACCTGCGGCTCGATGCACTCATAGACACCGGCGATCGAGGCGATGGTCGCGGTCGGCGCGATGGCCAGCAGCAGCGAGTTGCGCATCCCGGACGTGGCCATCCGCTTCCGCAGCGCTTCCCAGCGCTCCGGCCAGGTGGCCACCGCGTCCGTGTAGTGGTCGGGGTGCAGCACACCGCGTGCGGTGCGCGTCGCGGACCAGGCCGGATGCGGTCCGTGGCGCTCGGCGAGGTCACAGGAGGCCTCGTACGCGGCGAGCATGATGCGCTCGGAGATCCGGGTGGAGAGCTCCTTCGCCTCGGGGGAGTCGAAGGGCAGCCGCAGCCGGAAGAGTACGTCCTGGAGGCCCATCAGGCCCAGACCCACCGGCCGCCAGCGGGAGTTGGAGGCCCCGGCCTCGTCGGTGGGGTAGAAGTTGATGTCCACCACACGGTCGAGGAAGGTCACGGCGGTGCGGACGGTGGCGTCCAGCCGCTCCCAGTCCATCGCCTCCTGCCCGTCCGCGCCCTTGCCCAGGTGGGCGGCGAGGTTGACCGACCCGAGGTTGCACACGGCGGTCTCGCCGTCGTCGGTGACCTCCAGGATCTCGGTGCAGAGGTTGGAGGAGTGGACGACCTTGCCGGGCTCGGCGGTCTGGTTGGCGGTGCGGTTGGCGGCGTCCTTGAAGGTCATCCAGCCGTTGCCGGTCTGCGCCAGGGTGCGCATCATCCGGGAGTAGAGCTGGCGCGCCGGGACCTGCTTGACCGCACGGCCCTCGGCCTCGGCCCGGCGGTACGCGGCGTCGAACTCCTCGCCCCACAGGTCCACCAGCTGCGGCGCGTCGGCCGGGGAGAACAGCGACCAGTCGGCGTCCGCCTCGACCCGGCGCATGAACTCGTCCGGGATCCAGTGGGCGATGTTGAGGTTGTGGGTGCGGCGGGCTTCCTCACCGGTGTTGTCCCGCAGCTCCAGGAACTCCTCGATATCCGCGTGCCAGGTCTCCAGGTAGACACAGGCCGCGCCCTTGCGCCGGCCGCCCTGGTTGACCGCGGCCACCGAGGCGTCCAGCGTGCGCAGGAACGGCACGATGCCGTTGGAGTGCCCGTTGGTGCCGCGGATCAGCGAACCGCGGGCCCGGATACGGGAGTACGAGAGCCCGATACCGCCCGCGTGCTTCGACAGCCGCGCGACCTGGTGGTAGCGGTTGTAGATCGAGTCCAGCTCGTCCAGCGGCGAGTCCAGCAGATAGCACGAGGACATCTGCGGATGCCGGGTGCCGGAGTTGAACAGCGTGGGGGAGCTGGGCAGGTACGACAGGGTGCTGGTGAGCCGGTACAGCTCGGCGACCTCGTCCACGGCCCGCTCGCTGAGGTTCTCGGCCAGCCCGCAGGCGACCCGGAGCAGGAAGTGCTGCGGGGTCTCGATCACCTGACGGGTGGTCGGGTGGCGCAGCAGATAGCGGCTGTACAGGGTGCGCAGTCCGAAGTAGCCGAAGCGGTTGTCGGCGCCGTCCGCCAGCGCCCGGTCCACCAGGGCGTCCAGCCGGGCGGCGTGGGCGGTGACGAACTCGGCGGTGGAGTCGGCGATCAGCCCTTCGCGGTGGCCCACCGCGACCGAGGCCGAGAAGGAGAGCGCGCCCTGCCCGGCCGCCTCTTCGGTGATCGCCAGGGCCAGCAGCCGCGCGGCCAGCCGGGAGTACTCCGGCTCCTCCGCGATCAGCCCGGCCGCCGCCTCGGTCGCGAGGGTACGCAACTCCGCCTCGTCCGAGCCCGGATGGCGGCCGCGCAGGGCGGCGGCCGCGACCTTGCCGGGGTCGGTGGCGGGCAGGTCGGCGGTGAGCCCGGTGAGGGTCCGCAACAGGGCGGTACCGGGCGCGTCGGCCGCTGCCTGGGAAGCCGCTGCCTCTGAAACCGGATCGGCGGGCGCGATGGTCACTGAAGTGTTCTCCCTCGCTCGGCTGGGGCCAGGAGGGAGGAGCGATGGCCGCGTACGGGCATGGCGAATCCGCACTACCGTACGAACGCACACCGCGCAGCGTCCAACGGCCCAACCCGCGAGGCCCGGACGTGTTCAGACGGCCGTCGGCAGGTCATCGGACTCACGGGTACACAAATGCGCACACGTACACCGTTGCGGGACAGTTCCGGATTCCCACCGGATTCCCCTGCGTCGACAGCGAGCACGAGCATACATCTTGTGTCGGCCGACGCACGCGCCCCCACATCTTGTGTCGTCCACAGGAGAGTTTCCCACGTATGTGCTATTGCGGGGTCGCTTCCCCCCGCTGTTCCGGGGCCTTCTCCCGCCATCCGGCAAGGGCTCGGGCCAGCTGGGAACGGTAGTCGGCGTAGCCGCGTTCGAAGGTCTCACGGCGGTCCGGACCCGGTGTGACGGTGCGCGCGTCGGCCTGCCAGCGCTCCGCGTCGACCGGCTCGCCGAGGCACTCCCAGGCGACCGCGACCGCGCCGCGCGCCCCCACTTCGGGTTCGTCCGGGATGCGCACCGGACGGCCGAGGACGTCGGCGAACAGCTGGGTCCAGGCCCGGGACCGGGTGCCGCCGCCGCACAGCGCGAGGCTCGCGGAGAGCCCGGCCGCCTCCAGGCAGTGACGGGCGGCGTAGGCGATCGACTCGCAGACCGCGCGGACCGCGTCGGCGCGGGTCGAGGCGAGGGTGAGCCCGTCGAGCCGTCCCCGGGCGCCGGGTTCGACGAACGGCGCCCGCTCGCCCGCGCCGGACAGGAACGGCAGCGCGGTCACCCCGCGCGCGCCGGGCGGGCTGCTGCCGAGTATCGCGTCCAGGTCGGCGGTGGTGGCCCCGGTGAACTCCAGCGCCCATTCCAGGGCCGCGGTGCCGACCATCGCGGGCATGGCGCGCAGCCAGCGTGTGGGGTCGGGGGTGCACAGCCACATGCCGGCCGGGTCGGCGGCCGGGTCGAACCGCGCGTCGTCGGTGAGGACCTGACAGGCCAGTGTGGTGCCCACGATCAGCAGACCGTCGCCGAGCTCCCGCACCCCGCTGCCGATGGCACAGGCGGGCAGGTCGTAGGGGCCCGCGCTGACGGGGAGTCCGGCAGGGAGTCCGAGCAGCCGGGCGCCCTCCTCGTGCAGCGGGGCGAGTGCCCCGGGCGCGGCGGGCTCCGGCAACAGCCGTGCGTACGCGGCGATTCCGCACATCTCCAGCGCGTCTTGGACATAGCGGCGGGTGGTGACGTCGAGGAACGGCAGCGAGGCGTCGGAGGCGTCCACGCCGATCACCCCGGTCAGCCGCTGGGCGACCGCGTCCACGCAGTAGCCCGCGACCTCGGCCCGCTCCAGCGACCGCGGTTCGTGCTCGGCGAGCCAGGCCAGCAGCGGGGCGTGGCAGCCGGGGAACACCCCCGAGCCGGTGCGCGCCCACAGCGCGCGCAGGGTGCCGTCCGCGCGCCAGCGGGCCACCGTCCCGCCCGCCCTGCCGTCCATCCATGAGATCGGCGGACGCACCGCCCGGCCCGCCGCGTCCCGTAGCCACAGACCGTCCCCCTGGCCGGTCAGGGCGAGTGCGACGGGGGGTGCGGGAAGGGCGGCGGCGACCTCCCGGCACACCTCGGCGACGGTGCGCAGCACATCCTCCAGGTCCTGTTCGACCCGGCCGCCGGGCCGCCGGTCCAGGCGGCTGGGGCGGCTCGCGGAGGCGATCGCCCGCCCGTCCCGGCCGAAGGCCACGGCCTTGGTGACCGAGGTGCCGATATCGACTCCGATCATCACCCGCGCGGTGCTCATGGCGTACGGGCCTCCGTGGCATCGAGGTTGGCGGGGAGGGCGGGGTGGGCGAGCCGCTCGCCGCGGGCGTACCGGGCGACCTCGGCGGCGGTGATGGCCGCCGCGCGGTGCGCGGTCTGCCGGGTGGCCCCGGCCAGGTGCGGGGTGGTGACGACGTTCGGCGCGGAGTGCAACGGCCAGTCGGCGGGCGGCGGTTCGATGTCGTACACGTCCAGCGCCAGCGCGCCCAGCCGTCCTTCGCGCAGCGCGTCGGGCAGCGGGGCGTAGTCCAGCAGTCCGCCGCGCGCGGTGTTGACCAGGACGGCGCCGGGTCTCATCCGCGCGATCCGCCCGGCGTCCATCAGCTGGCGGGTCTCGGGGGTCAGCCGGGCGTGCAGGCTCACCACCTCGCTGCGGTCGAGGAGTTCGTCCAGGCCGACCGGTTCGACGCCGTCGGCGCGTACCGCGTCCGGATCCGTGTAGGGATCCGCGACCAGGACGCGGGCGCCGAAGGCGCGCAGGACGCGGGCGACGATCCGGCCGATGGCCCCGTATCCCACCAGCCCGACGGTGGCGCCGGCCAGCTCGGTTCCGGCCTCCTCGTACGCGTAGAGGTCCCCGCGCCAGCGCCCGCCGCGCAGTTCGGCGTCGGCCGCGGGGATCCGGCGCATCGCGGCCAGCATCATGCCGATCGCGAACTCGGCGGCCGCGGCGGCGTTACGGCCGGGGGCGAAGCTGACGGCGACCCCCGCGCGGGTGGCGGCGGCCAGGTCGACGTTGACCGGGCCGCCGCGTGAGACGGCGACCAGACGCAGCCCGGGGCGGGCGGCGAAGACCCGCTCGGTGAAGGGCGCCATCTGCGTCACACACACCTCGGCGCCCGTCAGCGCCTCGATGAGCCCCTCCTCGGTGCCGCTGGCCTCGGTCACCCCGGCCACCGGGCCGAACGGCTCGTGCGGCCAGGGCAGGGTCAGCTCGGCGATCTCCAGTCCGACCGCGTGGTCCGGGGCATCCGGGCCTTCGGGGCCGAGCCGGTCGTGGAGGGCGGTGGCGATCAGCCGGGGGGTGACGAAGTGGTCTCCGGCGGCGAGGACGCGCATAGGGGCCTTCCTTCGGTAATACATCACATGAACGATGCTAGATTTAACATCCCAGACTTGATCAGGCAATGGCCGACGCGTGGGAGGCCCCCGGAATGACCACCCGACTGCTCCTCGTACGCCACGGCGAGACCGTCTGGCACGCGGAGAACCGCTACGCCGGAATCTCGGATGTGGCCCTCACCGAGCGCGGCCACCGCCAGGCCGCGGCGCTCGCCCGCTGGGCCGGGGAGCGCGGGGTGGACGCGGTCGCCTGCTCCCCGCTCAGCCGCGCCCGGCTCACCGCGGCCCCCGCGGCCGAGGCGCTGGGCCTTGTGCCCGAGGTCGTCGAGGCACTGCGCGAGGTCGACTTCGGCTGGGGCGAGGGCCGCACCATCGCCGAGATGGAGGCCGAGGACCCGGCCCGGGTGCGGGCGTTCCGCGCGGACGCCGAGACCGGCGCCTTCCCCGGCTCGGAGCCGCCCGGCGCGGCCGGGGAGCGCGCCGCCGCGGCCCTGCGCGCCCTCGCCACCGCGCACCCCGGGCGCACGGTGCTCGTCGTCGCCCACAACACGCTGCTGCGCACCGCGCTGTGCGCCCTGCTCGGGATCCGGCCCGGCCGCTACCGCGAGGTCTTCCCGCGGCTGGACAACGCGGCGGTGACCGAGATCGAGCTGACCGGCGGCCGTACGGCGCTGCGCTCCCTGAACGTCCCCACCGGGCACGGCCCCGCGGGCGGTACGGGAGAATCCCCGCTATGACCTCCACCGGCACCCCCGGCGGCGCCGCCCGCTCCCAGGACGCCCGCAGGCAGACCATCACCGAGTATGTGCTCGAACGCGCCACCGCCACCGCCGCGGAGCTGGCCGAGCTGACCGGTGTCAGCCTGATGACGGTCCACCGGGACCTCGACGAACTGGCCCGGCTCGGGGTGGTGCGGAAGTTCCGCGGCGGGGTCTCCGCACTGCCCTCGTCGGTCTTCGAATCCAGCCTGGACTACCGGATGGGCGTCAACCGGGCCGAGAAGGAGGCGGTCGCGGCCGCCGCCGCGGAGCTGGTCGAGCCGGGGATGTCGGTGATGCTGGACGACTCCACCAGCGCGCTCGCGCTGGCCCGGCTGCTGGTCGCGGCCGCTCCGCTGACCGTGGTGACCAACGCGCGCCGGGTGGTCGAGGTGTTCGCCGGGGTGGAGCAGACGCGGCTGATCGGGCTCGGCGGGGAGTACTCGCACACCCATGACTCCTTCCTCGGGGTGCCGTGCGCGGAGGCCATCGAGGCGCTGTCGGTGGACATGGTGCTGGTGTCCACCTCGGCCATGGACGCCCGCACCACCTACCACCAGGAGCAGGACGTGGTGATGGTCAAGCGGGCGATGCTGGCCGCCGGGCGCCGCAAGGTGCTGCTGATGGACGCCTCCAAGACCAAGCGGACCGCGCTCCACCGGCTGTGCCCGGTCGAGGACTTCGACCATCTGGTGGTGGATGACGCGGTCGAGCCGTCGCTCGTCACGGAGTTGCGGGAGCGTACCGACGTCCGGTTGGCGGGAACCGGCGGCTGACCCACTCGAGATCACATGCCGCATGTTAATTTAACGGTATGCGTGATGTGATGGGTGAGGCCGTCGCCGGGATCGACATCGCCACGGCGGCGGTACGGGTGGTGTGCGTCGGCGCGGACGGCCGGGTACGGGCGGAGGGCCGCGCGGCCCTGCCGACACCGCACCGCGGCCCCGGCGGCCACAGCGAACAGCCCGCCGGGTCCTGGTGGCCCGCGGTCGCCGCGGCCCTGCGGCAGGCCACCGCGGCGCTCCCCGCGGGCGGCCGGGAAGTGGTGGCCGTCGCCACCTCGGCCACCTCCGGCACGATCGCCCCCGTGGACGGCGCGGGGGAGCCGACCGGTCCGGCCCTGATGTACGACGACCGGCGCGGCGCCGCGCTCAACGCCCGCGCCCAGCAGCTCGGCGCCGACCGCTGGCGCGCGCTCGGCCTCTCCGTCGGCCCGACCGCCGCCCTCGGCCGGATCGCCTGGCTGGCCGAGGAAGCCGGGCCGGGCAGCGGTCGCGCGCGGGGCATCGTCCACACCCCCGATCTCATCGGCCACCGGCTGACCGGCGGGCCGGTGGCCACCGACTGGAGCCATGCGCTCAAAAGCGGCTACGACCCGCGTGAGGGCAGCTGGCCGGGGGAGGTGCTGACCGCCCTGGGCGTCCCCGGCGACTGGCTGCCGCCGGTCCAGGCACCCGCCACCGCCGTCGGCACCGTCTGCCCGGCGGCAGCGGCCGAGACCGGACTGCCCGCCGGATGCGCGGTGCGGCTCGGGATGACCGACGGCTGCGCCGGGCAGCTCGCCACCGGCGCGGTGCGGCCTGGCCAGTTCGCCGGGATCCTGGGCACCACCTACGTCCTCAAGGGCGTCACCCGCGACCTGGTCACCGACGCCTCCGGAGCCCTCTACAGCCACCGCCACCCCGACGGCTGGTGGCTGCCCGGCGGCGCCTCCAACACCGGCGGTGAGGCGCTGGCCCATGTCCCGGCCGACCGGCTGCCCGCCCTCGACCGGGCCGCCGCCGACCGCGGCCCGTCCTCGGTGATCGCCTATCCGCTGCGCCGCGAGGGCGAGCGCTTCCCGTTCGTCAGCGGCGCCGCCCGCGGCTTCGTGCGCGGCACCCCGGAGGACGACGCCGACGGCCACCGCGCCGCGCTGGAGGGCGTCGCCTTCCTGGAGCGGCTGGCGCTGGACCGGGTGCGTCAGCTGGGCGTGGCGGTCGAGGGACCGCTGTGGGCGGCGGGCGGCGGCAGCCGCAGCCCGCTGTGGACCCGGATCCGCGCCACCGTCCTCGGCCGTCCGCTGCGCGTGGCCGACCACGCCGAGACCGCCTTCGGCGCCGCCCTGCTGGCCGCCTCCGGCACCCTCCACCCCGACCTCGCCACGGCCGCCGCCGCGATGGTCCGCACCGGGCGGGAGGTCGAGCCGGTGGAGAAGGAGCGCGCGGCGCTGGAGGACTCCTACGCCGCCTTCACCGCCGCCCTGCGCGACCGCGGCTGGCTGGGCTGACCCCGGCCCGTCACCCCGCGCCGCGTGGCCCGCCCGCCCGCACCGCCACCGTTACACCGCCACCGTGAACGCCCAGATCGCCATCCCCGGTATCGGCTCCCAGTCCCGCTCCTGGGCGCGGACGAAGCCCAGCCGTCCGTAGAGCCGGTGGGCGTCTGTCATCTTCGGGTGGCTGGATATCACGATCCCGTGGAGTCCCAGCTCCCGCGCCCTGTCCAGACACGCCCGCACCAGCGCCTCCGCCACCCCGCGCCGCCGGGCCTCCGGCCGCACCGCGAGCATCCGGAACTCGCCCTCACCGGCCCGGGCCCGCTGCGCGTACGGCGCCCCGTACGCGCCGAAGGCCAGCGCCCCCAGCACCTTCCCGCCGGGGCCGTCCGCGGCGTCCACGGCGACCAGCACCTCGGACTCCTCGGCCCGCTGCCGGGCGTTCCGCAGATCGTTCAGATACGGGTCCTCGGCCCCGAAGTCGAGCAGGTCGTCGTCGAGATAGACCGCCGCGGTCATCTCGCCGACCTCGTCCAGTTCCTTGTCCCGTGCGCGCCGCACCGTGATGTCCATGTCGGCAGTGTGCCCGACCTCACCGCCGCCCGGCCCCCCGGTGCGGGGACAATGGAAGGTGGATGCCCCCCCGCGGGGCCCCCGGACGAGCGCGTCGTACCCGGTCAGGACAAGACGGCGCAGTCAGCGAAGTCGCTACTGCGTGAGGTCTGTCATGGCATGGGTCATTCTGGTGGTTTCCGGTCTTCTGGAGACGGTCTGGGCGGCGGCGCTCGCCGCGTCGCACGGATTCAGCCGCGTACGCCCCAGCGCGCTGTTCGCCGTCGCGGCCGTGCTGAGCATGGCCGGTCTGTCGTACGCGATGCGCTCGGTGCCGCTGGGCACCGGCTACGCGGTGTGGGTCGCGATCGGGGCGGTGGGGACGGCCGGTTACGGTATGGCCGCCCTCGGCGATCCGGTGAGCGCCGCGCGCATCCTCTGTCTGCTGCTGATCGTCGCCGGTGTGGTGGGCCTGAAGCTGCTGCACTGACGCGCCGCACGACGCCGCGTGCGGCCGCGTGACAGGGGCTCGCACGGCCTCGTCGGATCCCGCATGGCGTCCCGGCCCGGTGACGGCCTCGCGCAGCCCTGTGATGTCCTCCCGCAGCCGCGCGGTGCGCAGCGCACGGCCGATCGGCGGCCCCGGACGGCCGCGTGGCATCCCGCAGGTCGCACGGCGGCCCCGCGCACAAAAGGACCGCCGCCTCCCGGGGAGGGAGGCGGCGGTCCGTGGGGACGGGGGAGAGGGTCAGTGTCCGCCGGGGGCGCCCGCCGTCGCCGGGGGCAGCTCGGTCTCGACGCCCGGGTCGCCCGCGTCCGCGGTGTAGTCGGACGGAGAGGTCTCGTCCACGCCGTCCGGCGCCTTCACCGCCCGCAGGACCACCGTCAGGACCACGGTGACCACCACGTTGAGGACGAACGCGGTGAGACCGATGTAGCCGATCTCGCCGATGCCCGGGATCTCCTTCTGGCTGCCGCCGAAGTGCTTCTGGGTGGGGCTGGCCACGCCGTACGCCGCGATCGTGCCGTAGAGCATGCCGACCGCCCAGCCCGCCAGCAGCGCCCAGCGGTGGAACCAGCGGGTGAACAACCCGCCCACCAGGGCCGGGAAGGTCTGGAGGATCCAGATACCGCCCAGCAGCTGGAAGTTGATCGCGACGGTCTTGTCCATCCCCAGGACGAAGATCAGCGCGCCGACCTTCACCATCAGCGAGACCAGCTTGGAGACCTTGGTCTCCTGCTCGGGCGTGGCGTCCGGTTTGAGGAAGTCCTTGTAGATGTTGCGGGTGAACAGGTTCGCCGCGGCGATCGACATGATGGCCGCCGGGACCAGCGCGCCGATGCCGATGGCGGCGAAGGCCACGCCCGTGAACCAGTCCGGGAACATGTCCTCGAACAGCTGCGGAATGGCGAGCTGGCCGTTGTCCACCTTCACCCCGGCCGCGATGGCCATGAAGCCCAGCAGCGCCAGCAGTCCGAGCATCAGGGAGTACAGCGGCAGGATGGTGGTGTTACGGCGGATCACCTCACGGCTGCGGCTGGAGAGCGTCGCGGTGATCGAGTGCGGATACATGAACAGCGCGAGCGCTGAGCCCAGCGCCAGCGTCGCGTAGGCCCATTGCTGTTTCTCCCCGCTGGCCAGCGCCCCGCGTGGGAGTCCGGTGGCCGGGTTCTCCTTGGAGAGGGCGGCGCCCGCCTTCGCGAAGATGTCGTCGAAGCCGCCCAGCTTGATCGGGATGTAGATGATCGCCACCGCGATGACGATGTAGATCAGGGCGTCCTTGACGAAGGCGATCAGCGCGGGGGCGCGCAGCCCGGAGGAGTAGGTGTACGCCGCGAGCACACCGAAGGCGATCAGCAGCGGCAGGTCCTTGATGAACCAGTTGGTGTTCTCGCCGCCGCCGACGCCCATCACGTCCAGCACCGCCTGGATGCCGACGAGCTGGAGGGCGATATACGGCATGGTGGCGAGGATGCCGGTGACCGCGACGGCCAGGGACAGTCCCTTGGAGCCGAACCGGCCGCGGACGAAGTCCGAGGTGGTGACGTACCCGTGCTTATGCGACACCGACCACAGCCGGGGCAGGAAGGTGAAGATCAGCGGGTAGACGAGGATGGTGTACGGCACCGCGAAGAACCCGGAGGCGCCGGCCGCGTAGATCGCCGCCGGGACGGCCACGAAGGTGTACGCGGTGTAGAGGTCGCCGCCGAGCAGGAACCAGGTGATCCAGGTGCCGAAGCTGCGGCCGCCGAGACCCCACTCGTCGAGGTTGTTCGCGTTCTCCGCGGCCCGCCAGCGCGCGGCCAGGAAGCCCATGACCGTGACGGCCACGAAGAAGAACAGGAAGACGGCGAGGGCGACGCCGTTCACACCGTTGTTCATGCCGACCCGCCTTCCTTGCGGGCCCGCTGCTCACGCCGGACGATCACATAGGCGACCGAGGTCAGCACGGCGGAGATCGGCACCCAGAGCATCTGGTACCAGTAGAAGAACGGGATGCCGATGAAGTCGGGCTCGACCTTGGCGTACGAGCCGACCCAGAGCATGGCCACGAAGGGCACGATCAAGCAGAAGGCGGCCACCACGCGGGTGGGTGTGACCACCGGTCTCCTGCCGGATGAACCGGGTGAAGCTGACGTGTCGGACATGGTGGCGGGCTCCCGTCCCCTCGGCTCATCACCTGCGTCTGCGGCTGATCGCTTGTGGCTGATCGCCCACGCTGATCTTGTACGTAGTGAGCAGGAAATCTAAGCCCGCGGCCCGGCAGTCGTCACTACCCGTCCGTATATCGGTATGAGAAAGAAGTGGCCTCGTCCACGACTCGTCCACTGCTCGGGCGCGGGCCGGGCCGTCCCGGGCCGCCGGCGACGGCCCGGGGGGCGGCTCAGCCGCGCGGGCGCTGGAGGCGGGCCACGAATTTGTAGCGGTCCCCGCGGTAGACCGACCGCACCCACTCCACCGGCTCCCCGGCGGCGTCCAGGGAGTGCCGCGAGAGCATCAGCATCGGCAGTCCGACGTCGGTGCCCAGCAGCCCGGCCTCGCGCGGGGTGGCGAGCGAGGTCTCGATGGTCTCCTCGGCCTCGGCCAGGTGGACGTCGTAGACCTCGGCCAGGGCGGTGTAGAGCGAGGTGTACTTCACCAGGCTGCGACGGAGCGCGGGGAAGCGCTTGGCCGACAGATGGGTGGTCTCGATCGCCATCGGCTCACCGCTGGCCAGCCGCAGCCGCTCGATGCGCAGCACCCGGCCGCCGGTGGCGATGTCCAGCAGCCCGGCGAGCCGGTCGTCGGCGGTCACATAGCCGATGTCCAGCAGCTGGGAGGTGGGTTCCAGCCCCTGGGCCTTCATGTCCTCGGTGTAGGAGGTCAGTTGGAGGGCCTGGGAGACCTTGGGCTTGGCCACGAAGGTGCCCTTGCCCTGGATCCGCTCCAGCCGCCCTTCGACCACCAGCTCCTGGAGGGCCTGGCGCACGGTGGTGCGGGAGGTGTCGAACTCGGCGGCCAGGGTCCGCTCCGGGGGGACCGGGGTGCCCGGTGGCAGCGTCTCGGTCATCTCCAGCAGATGCCGCTTGAGCCGGTAGTACTTCGGCACCCGCGCGGTGCGGGTCCCCCCGGAGTTGTTGCCGCTCTCGGCCGCGGGTGTGGTGGCCGTGGCCGTAACCCCCTCGGTCTCCATCGCGCGCCCTTCCGACTCCTGATCTGCTGCCGTCACCGGCTCCTCCGAATTCAGCGGCTCACATCGTGGCACGGTCCCGCGCTCGGGCGGTGGCTCGGGCCGGATGTCGACAGATGTCGGTCCGATAACGGAGCCGTTGGCGACTCTTATACACCCTTGACACCCCCAAAGGTCTAGGCCAAGCTGCGGGCACTGGTCTAAACCATTAAACCCCTCATCCGGTCCTTTGAGGAGAGTGCTGTGAAGCGTGGGCTCATAGCGGCGACGGGTGTCGCGGCAATGCTGGTGAGCGTCGCGGCCTGTGGGTCCGGCGACGACGACAACAAGGCCGGAGCGGACGGTTTCAAGGGCCAGACGCTGACCGTCTGGGCGATGGACGGATCCACCCCGGACGGCTGGACGAAGGATGTCAAGGCCGCTTTTGAGAAGAAGACCGGCGCCACGCTGAAGCTGGAGATCCAGCAGTGGAACGGCATCCAGCAGAAGGTGACCACCGCCCTGTCGGAGTCCGATCCGCCGGACGTCCTGGAGATCGGCAACACCCAGACCCCCTCCTACGCCCGTACCGGTGGCCTCGCCGAACTGGGCGACCTCAAGAAGTCGATCGGCGCCGACTGGTCCCCGTCGCTCAACAAGTCCGCGGTGTACGACGGCAAGCAGTACGCCGCCCCCTGGTACGCGGCCAGCCGCGTCGTCCTCTACAACAAGCGGATCTGGGCCGACGCGGGGCTGAAGGGCACGCCGAAGAGCCGCTCGGAGTTCTTCCGGGACCTGGACACCATCCGCGAGAAGACCGATGCCGAACCGCTCTACCTCCCCGGCCAGAACTGGTACTTCTTCGACGGGCTGACCATCGGCGCCGGTGCCGACCTGGTGAGGAAGGAGGGCGGCCGCTGGGTCTCCAACCTCGCCGACGCCAAGGTCGCCAAGGCCATGGACATCTACAAGCAGTACCAGTCCTTCAGCGAGGCGCCCAAGAACAAGGACGAGGCCACCCCGCAGCAGGGCGAGGTCTTCGCCAAGGGCAGGACCGGTGCCTTCATCGGTATGGGCTGGGAGGCGGCCATCGCCGTCAAGGCCAACCCCAGGATCGAGAAGGACATCGGCTACTTCACCATCCCCGGTGAGACCTCCGCCAAGCCGGAGGGCGTCTTCCTCGGCGGCTCCAACCTGGCCGTCGCCGCGGGCAGCGAGAAGCAGGAACTGGCCAAGGAATTCCTGAAGATCGCGCTGAATGACACCTTCGAGGGGCAACTCGCCAAGGAGGGCGGGGTGATCCCCAACAAGGAGTCGCTCCAGGACCGGTTGAAGGGCAATGCCGCCGCCGAGGCCGCCGCCCCCGCCGTCGCGACCGGCGGCACCACCCCGCTGATCCCCGAATGGGCGGCGGTCGAGAACGCGCCCAACCCGGTCAAGTCGTATATGACCGCCGTACTCAAGGGGAAGTCGCCCGCGGACGCCGCCGCCTCGGTCGAGGACGAGATGAACAAGCGCCTCGGCCAGGACAACTAGGTCCATGGCTGTCGCGACCGAACACAAGGACCCCGGACCGGCCGCGGCCGGGGTCCCCCGGGGAGCGGCGCCGCCGCTCCGGGCCGCCCCGCCGGCGGGGCGGCCCGGACGCGGGCGGATCACCGCAGCCGCGCCCTATCTGCTGCTTCTGCCCGCGGTGGCCGCCACCGCGGCGCTGCTCGGCTGGCCGCTGGTGAAGAACAGCATGCTGTCGTTCCAGAACCTCAACATGCGCCAGCTGATCCAGCACCTCACCGAGTGGAACGGCGTCGACAACTACCGTGAGGTGCTGGGCAGCGAGGACTTCTGGCGGGTCACCGGCCGCTCGGTCGCCTTCACCGGGGTCAATGTCGTACTGATCATGGTGCTGGGCACTCTGACCGGGCTGCTGCTGGCCCGACTCGGCACCCGGATGCGGCTGCTGCTCTCGGCCGGTCTGGTGCTCGCCTGGGCGATGCCGGTGATCGCCGCCACCACCGTCTTCCAGTGGCTCTTCGCCGCCCGCTTCGGGGTGGTCAACTGGGTGCTCGACCGGCTCGGCTGGCACTCCATGGCCGACTACAACTGGACCGGCGGCCAGTACTCCACCTTCTTCGTGATCACCGTGCTGATCGTCTGGCAGTCGATCCCGTTCGTGGCGCTCAACCTCTACGCGGCCACCACCACGATCCCCAGGGAGCTCTACGAGGCCGCGGCGCTCGACGGCGCGGGCGCCTGGCGCGGCTTCACCTCGGTGACCCTGCCCTTCCTGAAACCCTTCCTGCTCGCCACCGCCTTCCTCGAAGTCATCTGGGTCTTCAAGGCGTTTCCCCAGGTGTTCGCGGTCAACGAGGGCGGTCCCGACCGGCTCACCGAAACCCTTCCCGTGTACGCCTTCGTCGAGGGCGTCGGCAATCAGCACTACGGCATGGGCGCCGCGATCTCGCTGCTCACCATTCTGATCCTGCTGGTCCTGACCTCCTCCTACCTCCGTATCGCCCTCAGGAAGGAGGAGGACGAGCTGTGAAGCGCTCGCCCCTGGCCCGGCTGTGGCCGAACGCGACCGCCCTCGTGCTCTTCGCCGGATTCGCGTTCCCCGTCTACTGGATGTTCTGTACGGCGCTCAAGCCGACCTCGGACATCGTCTCCGAGGACCCGGTGTGGTTCCCGGCCGCCGCCACCTTCGAGCACTTCGGCACGGCCGTGGGCGCGGAGCACTTCTGGACACTGGTGGGGAACTCGCTCACCGTCACCGTCTCGGCGGTCGCGCTCTCCCTGGTGATCGCGCTGCTGGCGTCCTTCGCACTCGCCCGGCTGCGGTTCCGGGGGCGGCGCGGCTTCCTGGTGACATTCATGATCGCGCAGATGGCACCCTGGGAAGTCATGGTGATCGCCATCTATCTGCTCGTCCGCGACGGCGACATGCTGAACAGCCTGCTTCCCCTCACCCTGTTCTACATGGTGATGGTGCTGCCGTTCACGGTGCTCACGCTGCGCTCCTACATCGCCGCCGTGCCCAGGGAGCTGGAGGAGTCGGCGATGGTCGACGGCTGCACCCGGACGCAGGCGTTCACCAAGGTGATCTTCCCGCTGCTGGCGCCCGGACTGATGGCCACCTCGCTCTTCGGTTTCATCACCGCCTGGAACGAATTCCCGCTGGTGCTGATCCTCAACAAGGACGCCGGAGCCCAGACCCTCCCGCTGTGGCTGTCCAGCTTCCAGACCAACTTCGGCGACGACTGGGGCGCCACGATGGCGGCCGCCTCGCTGTTCGCCGTACCGATCCTGCTGCTCTTCCTGTTCCTGCAACGCAAGGCGGTCGGTGGGCTCACTTCCGGCGCTGTGAAGGGATGAACCCCGGTCATGACAACCCTCACCCACACCCCGGTCACCCTCACCCGTGACGCCCTGACCGTCCTCCAGCCCGGGTTCACCGGCACCACCGCCCCCGACTGGCTGCTGCGCCGACTCGGTGAGGGGCTCGCCTCGGTCGGGCTGTTCGGCCGGAACATCACCTCGCCGGAACAGCTGGCCGCGCTCACCGCCCAGCTGCGCGCCGAACGGGACGACGTCCTGGTGGCGATCGACGAGGAGGGCGGCGATGTCACCCGGCTGGAGGTGCGCGGCGGTTCCTCCTTCCCCGGCAATCTGGCCCTCGGTGCCGTCGACGACCCGGAGCTGACCCGCGCGGTCGCCCGGGAGCTGGGCCGCCGCCTCGCCGCCTGCGGGGTCACCCTCAACTGGGCGCCCTCCGCCGACGTCAACTCCAACCCGGACAACCCGGTGATCGGCGTCCGCTCGTTCGGCGCGGAGCCCCGGCTCGTCGCCCGGCACACCACCGCCTGGATCGAGGGGCTCCAGAGCGCCGGGGTCGCCGCCTGCACCAAGCACTTCCCCGGCCATGGCGACACCGCCGTCGACTCCCACCACGCGCTGCCGCGGATCGACGCCGGACTCGACACCCTGGCCGTCCGCGAACTGGTGCCCTTCCGGGCCGCCGTGGCCGCCGGGACCAAGGCCGTGATGAGCGCCCACATCCTGCTGCCCGCGCTCGACGCGGAACGGCCCGCCACCCTCAGCCCCGCCGCGCTGCACGGACTGCTGCGCGGTCCCGTCGCCGACGGCGGCCTCGGCTTCGACGGTCTGATCGTCACCGACGGCATGGAGATGCGGGCCATCTCGGCCGCCTACGGCATCGAACGCGGCAGTGTGATGGCCATCGCCGCCGGCGCCGACGCCATCTGCGTGGGCGGCGGGCTCGCCGACGAGGACACCGTGCTCCGGCTGCGCGACGCACTGGTGGCCGCCGTACGCGAGGGACAGCTGCCCGAAGCGCGGCTGGCCGAGGCGGCCGCGCGGGTACGGGCGCTGGGGGAGTGGACCCGGCGGCACGGCGGACCGGGCGCGGCGGCGGGGATCGCGCCCGCCCCCGAGGTCGGGCTCTCCGCGGCCCGGCGGGCGCTGCGGGTCACCCCGGGCGGCCCGGCGTACCAACCGCTGACCCGCCCCGCACATGTCGCGGCCCTCACCCCGGTCGCCAATATTGCGGTCGGCGACGAAACCCCCTGGGGCGTGGCCGCCGAACTCACCCGGCTGCTGCCCGGCACCACCACCGCCACCTACGGACGGCAAGAGGCCGAGACCGACGGCGTCCCCGCCCTGATCGAAAATATGCTCGACCGGGCGGCGGGCCGTAGGATCGTCGCAGTGGTCCGCGACGTCCACCGGCACCCCTGGATGGCCGACGCCCTGGACGCCCTGCTCGCCGCCCGGCCCGACACGGTCGTCGTCGAGATGGGGGTGCCCCAGGCGCCGCCCGCCGGGGCGCTCCACCTCGCGACCCACGGTGCCGCCCGGGTCTGCGGACGGGCGGCCGCGGAAGTCATCACCGGCGGCGCGGCCGGGGTATGACACCACCGAGCACCACCGGCACAGCCACCTGGAGGCACCCAGCATGTCCGCCACGACGACGGCCCAGCACAGCGACCGGCCGGGCCGCATCATGTCCGGCGAGATGGCCGAGCAGCCCGCCGTGCTGCGCCGGATCCTCGACGAGGGCGCGCCGAGGATCCGGGAGACCGCCGAGCGGATCGCCGCGCGCAATCCGCGCTTCGTGCTGCTGACCGCCCGGGGCACCTCCGACAACGCGGCGCTGTACGCCAAGTACCTGCTGGAGGTGTTGCTGGGCAAGCCGTGCGGGCTCACCTCGATGTCCACCACCACCGCCTACGGTGCCCGGCAGGACCTCACCGACGTTCTGGTGATCACGGTCAGCCAGTCGGGCGGCTCCCCGGACCTGGTCGCCTCCACCGAGGCCGCCCGCGCGGCCGGTGCGATCACCCTGGCGGTCACCAACAACGCGGACTCCCCGCTGGCCGCCGTCTCGGAGTTCCATATCGACGTACTGGCCGGGCCGGAGAAGGCGCTGCCCGCCACCAAGACCTACACCGCCGAACTGCTCGCGCTGTATCTGTTCGTCGAGGGGCTGCGCGGCGGCGACGGCTCGGCCGCCAAGGTGCTGCCCGACCTCGCCCAGCAGATCCTCGACCGGCAGGCGGAGATCAGGCAGCTCGCCGCCCGCTACCGCTTCGCCGAGCGCATGGTCCTCACCTCGCGCGGCTACGGCTATCCCACCGCCAAGGAAGCCGCGCTGAAGCTGATGGAGACCAGCTACATCCCGGCGCTCTCCTACTCCGGCGCCGATCTGCTGCACGGTCCGCTGGCCATGGTCGACAACATCTCACCGGTGATCGCGATCGTCACCGAGGGGAAGGGCGGCGAGGCGCTCCAGCCGGTGCTGGAGCGGCTCCGCGGCCGGGGCGCCGACCTGGTGGTCATCGGGGCGCGGGCCGAGGTGGACCGCGCGTCCGCCGGATTCGCCCTGCCCACCACCGGGGTGGCCGAGGAGGTCCAGCCGATCCTGGAGATCCTGCCGCTCCAGATGCTGGCGTACGAGGTGACCATCGCCCGGGGCCAGGACCCGGACGCCCCGCGGGCGCTGGCGAAGGTGACCGAGACCCGCTGAGCCGCCCGGCCCACCGGGTGCCCGCCGCGTACGGGAGGGCCGCGCACACCACAAGGCTCCCGTCGCCTCCGAAGAGGCGCGGGAGCCGTGGTTGTGCTACCCGCGGGCCGCGGCGCCAGGACGGGACCCTCAACCCGTCCGGCACCGCAGCCCGGGTTGCGCCGGCCGAGCGGCCGGCCACGAGGCGCCCGGTGCGGTCAGGGCAGAGCGCGCCGGGTACCCGATCCGCCCTCCTGTGCGGGGAGAGCGGAAGATCGCAGTGCTCGATCATTCTGGACTAGACCACTAGGGTCTGTCCATGCTTGTGCGCGGATAGGCTAATCCACCCGGACGGGTAGGCTCACACCGTGCCCTCCATGAACGACCTCGTACACCAGCACACCGCCCTCGACGACGCCGATCTCGAATGGCTTCACCTGCTGGTATCGGAGTGGCAGCTGCTCTCCGACCTCTCCTTCGCCGACCTTGTGCTGTGGGTGCCGACCAGCGATGGCACCCGGTATGTCTCGGTGGCCCAGATGCGGCCCAACACCGGCCCCACCTCCTACCAGGACGACATGGTCGGCCATCTCGTTCCGCGCGGCCGTCGTCCCATGCTGGACGCCGCCCTGGACGAGGGCAGGATCGTCCGCGAGGGCGACCCCGAGTGGCGCGAGGAGGTCCCGGTCCGGGTGGAGTCCATCCCGGTCTGCCGGGACGGCCGGGTGCTCGGCGTGATCGCCCGCAACACCAATCTGCTGACCGTGCGGACCCCGAGCCGACTGGAGCTCACCTACCTCCAGAGCGCCTCCGACCTCGCCCAGATGATCTCCCTCGGCTCGTTCCCCTTCCCGGGCCAGCAGGTCGACATGGACGCCTCGCCGCGCGCGGGCGACGGGCTGATCCGGATGGACGCCGACGGGGTGGTCCAGTACGCCAGCCCCAACGCGCTGTCCGCCTACCACCGGCTGGGCCTGGCCGCCGACCTGGTCGGCCACCATCTGGGCCGGACCACCGCCGAACTCGCCCCGGTGCGCGGGCCGGTGGACGAGGCACTGGTCAAGCTGGCCAGCGGCTGGGCGCCCCGGGAGTTCGAAGTCGAGGGCGGCGACGGGGTGATCCAGCTCCGGGCCATTCCGCTCAAGCCCAAGGGTGTGCACATCGGCTCACTGGTGCTGCTGCGGGACGTCACCGAACTGCGTCGGCGCGAACGCGAATTGATCACCAAGGACGCCACCATCCGGGAGATCCACCACCGGGTGAAGAACAACCTCCAGACGGTGGCCGCGCTGTTGCGGCTCCAGGCCCGCCGGATGGACTCCGCCCAGGGCCGGGAGGCGCTGAACGAGGCGGTGCGCAGGGTCGGTTCGATCGCGATCGTCCATGAGACGCTCTCCCAGAACCTGGACGAGCGGGTCGAGTTCGACGATATCGCCGACCGGGTGCTGGCGATGGTGGCGGAGATATCGCCGGGCAAGGTCACCGGACGGCGCACCGGCCGCTTCGGCATTCTGGACGCGGAGGTCGCCACCCCGCTGTCCATGGTGCTCACCGAGGTGTTGCAGAACGCGCTGGAGCACGGCTTCGGACCGGGGGAGCAGGGCACTGTCGAGGTGGCCGCGGTGCGCGGCGGCGGCGGTGAGGACAGCAGGCTCCGGGTCACCGTGCAGGACGACGGCCGCGGACTGCCGGAGGGCTTCGATCCGCAGCGGGCCGGAAACCTCGGGCTCCAGATCGTCCGCACCCTGGTGGAGGGGGAGCTCGGCGGCACCTTCGACATGCTGCCCGGTCCGGAGCGCGGCACCCGGGTGGTCCTGGACTTCCCGGTGCGCGCGGAGAAGCGCTGACCCGCACGGGTGTTGACCGGGTACGCGTGCTGACTCCGCGCCTGTGCCCGCGTCCGTGACGTCGCGTCCGTGACGTCGCGCACACAGCACTGAGCCCCCGGACCAGGATGGTCCGGGGGCTCAAAGCTCACGTTGCTGTGCGCATCGGGGTTACTGCGCGCTGCGGCTCGGGGGCCACGGGGCGTTCAGGGTCAGGCGCTGGCGTTGCGCGCCCGGTTCCGAGCGGCGCGGCGCTTCATCGCGCGGCGCTCGTCCTCGCTGAGTCCACCCCAGACGCCGGAGTCCTGGCCGGACTCAAGCGCCCACTGCAAGCACTGCTCCATCACGGGGCAGCGACGGCAGACGGCCTTGGCTTCCTCGATTTGCAGCAGCGCAGGACCAGTGTTGCCAATCGGGAAGAACAGCTCGGGGTCTTCCTCGCGGCAAACGGCGTTGTGACGCCAGTCCATGGCTGCTCCATCTCCTCGCGATTGCGGGTTCGTTGCTTGTGAATGTGAACGCTTTCACGAATCCCCCCGCAAGGGTAGGGACGTCAACCAGTTGGGGCTGGTGCGGTCCCGTGGAATGAGGAGGGGGTTCGGGCTCTCAAGGGGGCCGTTCACCGGCCGTCCCGATCGCCAAGAAGAGACTCGCAAACCTCGGCGGCGGATACAACCCCCTCCGGAAAGTTTTTTTTGATTCCTTGGTGTCGACTAGGTCACAGCCGTACTTCCGTTGGGTGGAAGCCAGCCTAAACGTTCGACTGGAAGGACTTTTTGCGGTCTCACTCACACAATCACACGCAGTGCACGGCGTACGCCTGTGAACGTCACGCTCGTACGCAGTCCCAGATGGTCACCGTCCATCTGGAAGGGCAGTGGCGCCTGCGAATGCAAGGTGAAGTCCGTCTCGTCATGGAGCGAGACCGCGTGCTTGCCGTGGGGGCCCCGCTCGGGGGTCGACATCAGCAGCTGGGTGGCGTAGCGGGTCACCGCCGGGGTCGACAGCTTGGTGAGTCCCAGCACGTCAAGGGCGGTGTCGAAGGACGCCCGGGGGGCCGCGTAGACCGGGCGGTTGCCCAGATAGGTCCACGGGGAGGTGTTGCAGACTATCGCCAGGGCCAGCTCCTCGAGGCTGTCCTGACCGGGCCGCTCCAGGCCGATGGTGCCGTGGTGCCGGTGCGGCTCCCCGAGGAACTGCCGGAGCATCTGGCGTATGTAAAGGGCATGGGTGGACCGCTTACCGCGCTCGCGCTGCTGTTCGACCCGGCCGATCACACTCGCGTCGAAACCGAAGCCCGCGCAGAAGGTGAACCAGCGCGCCGGCACCGCCTCGTCCGGGGTGCCGGGGGTGCCGCCCGCGAGGCCGAGCCCCACGATGCGCTCGGTGTCGTCCCGCAGCGCGTCCAGCAGGGCGCCGGTGGCCTCGACGGGATCATTGGGCAGCCCCAGGGCGCGGGCGAAGACATTGGTGGAGCCACCGGGGACCACGGCGAGCCGGGGAAGATCCTCCGGGGCGGGGCCGTTGTGCAGCAGCCCGTTGACCACCTCGTTGACGGTGCCGTCCCCGCCCAGCGCGACCACCAGCTCATGGGTGCCGCCGTCGACCGCGCGGCGGGCCAGATCGCGTGCGTGCCCCCGGTACTCCGTGGTCGCCACGTCCAGCTTCAGATCGCTGGCGAGCGCGTGGGTGAGGACATCACGGGTGCGGGCACTGGTGGTGGTAGCTGCCGGATTGACCACGAGGAGTGCGCGCATGCGCGCCAGCCTACCCATCTGCGGTGAACGGCCGTACCCCCCGGGGTGCGCCCCGGCGGCGGCCGTGACGGCTACGCTGCTGGGGTGAGCAGTAAGAAGTCCGCCCCCACCAAGAAGGCCCGCACCGCCGGGCCCCCGCAAGGGCAGAAGGCGCCCCAGGGGAAGCCGCAGGGGAAGAAGGCGCAGCAGGCACAGCAGGCCGCCGCGGCGGCCGCGCCCGCCGACACCGCTCCCGACGGGCCGCGCCCGGCGCGGATCACCGCCGCCGCGGTGCTCGCTGCCGTCGAAGGTGTGGTGCTCCTGGGCTTCGGTGTCTATGTGCTGATCATGGGGCTGACCGGAGACCCGGAGAGCCCCCAGCAGGCGGAGATGCTCGGGGTCACCGTGCTGGCGCTGGCCGCGCTGCCGCTGCTGGCCGCCCGCGGGCTGCTGCTGCGCCGCCGCTGGAGCCGCGGCCCCGCGATGATCACGCAGCTGATGGCGCTGCCGGTGGCCTGGACCCTGGTGCAGAACGGCGGTGGGCTGATCGCCGCCGGAGCGGCGATCGGAGTCGCTGCCCTCGCCGTTCTCGCGCTGCTGATCAACCCCACCGCGACCGAGGCGCTGGGGATCGGGCCGCGCGACGCCTGACCGGTACGCCGCCCACGGCCCCCCGATCCGCCGCTACTCCTCCACCAAGAGCCGGTCCCGCAGCTGGGCCAGGGTGCGCGCCAGCAGCCGGGAGACATGCATCTGTGAGATGCCGACCTCCTGCGCGATCTGGGACTGGGTCATATTGCCGAAGAAGCGCAGCAGCAGGATCTTCTTCTCCCGCGGCGGCAGATCCTCCAACAGCGGTTTGAGCGATTCCCGGTACTCCACGCCCTCCAGCGCCTCGTCCTCGGCGCCGAGGGTGTCGGCGACCGCCGGGGACTCGTCATCGGTGTCCGGCACGTCCAGGGAGAGGGTGCTGTAGGCATTGGCCGACTCCAGCCCCTCCAGCACCTCTTCCTCGGAGATGGACAGCTGCTCGGCCAGCTCATGCACGGTCGGGGCCCGGCCGTGCCGCTGGGAGAGCTCCGCGGTGGCCGTGGTCAGCGACAGCCGCAGCTCCTGGAGACGGCGCGGCACCCGCACCGCCCAGCCCTTGTCCCGGAAGTGGCGCTTGATCTCGCCGACGACCGTGGGGGTCGCATAGGTCGAGAACTCCACGCCGCGGTCCGGGTCGAACCGGTCCACGGATTTGATCAGCCCGATGGTGGCGACCTGGGTGAGGTCGTCCAGCGGCTCTCCGCGGTTACGGAAACGCCGGGCCAGGTGCTCCACCAGCGGAAGATGCATACGCACGAGGTGGTTGCGCAGTTCGGCCCGCTCGGAGGAGCCCTCCGGGAGCCGGCGCAGCTCGATGAACATCGCCCGCGCGCCGCTCCGGTCGTGCGGATCGTGGTGGTGACGCGCCTGCTCGTGGTCGTGCTGATCCATGTGGTCCGCCCGCTCTGGTCGGTCTCCTGCCGCCTCCGAGTCCGCGGGATGCGCTCGGGCCGGCGGGTGCGGGATGGCCGGGGTACCCACTCCCCGCGATGATGCAGTGCTCACGGAGCCCCCTCGTTCCGTCACGGCTGTCCGGGGCCGGCGCCGCGCTCCTTGTACAGGCTGATGCTGACCGTACGGTCCTCGGCCACGGTCGAGTCGACCTTGCCCGCCAGTGCGGAGAGCACCGTCCAGGCGAAGGTGTCGCGCTCGGGCGCGCGGCCATCAGTGGTGGGAGCCGAGACGGTCACTTGCAACGCGTCGTCGATCAAGCGGAAGACGCAGCTCAGCACACTGCCGGGGACGGCTTGCTGAAGCAGGATCGCGCAGGCCTCGTCAACGGCGATGCGCAGATCCTCGATCTCGTCGAGGGTGAAGTCCAACCGGGCTGCGAGTCCGGCCGTGGCCGTACGCAGCACCGACAGATACGCCCCCGCAGCGGGCAGCCGGACTTCTACGAAGTCCTGGGTCCCGGGCTCGCCTGCGATCTGGGACACCCTCACCTCCAAGGTGACACAAGCTGGTTGAGCTGAGCTGATTGGAGCGCCGCCCGTATGCCCTTATGGTGGAGGCAGAACAGTCGGCGCGATATGCGGTTCGGCTGCGACGCTATCGCGATCTGCGGTTCGGTGTCGCCCGGACGAAGCACGGCCCCCGTCATGGGTGAACCCCGACCCGAAGGTTCGCGATATCACTCATAGTAAGCACATGAGTACGCAGCGTGGCTAGGGGTCTGCGGTCTCAATTCGAAAGAGATGTCGCACCGCCCAACGAACCGCTGGTCGAAGAGGTGCCCGAGGCCTGGGCGGCCAGGGCGCGCAGCGGCTCTCCGGTCAGCCGTCGGACCGTCCACTCGTCCATCGGCTCGGCGCCCAGCGAGGCGTAGAAGCCGATCGCCGGAGCGTTCCAGTCCAGCACGGACCATTCGAACCGGGCATAGCCCCGCTCCACGCAGATCCGCGCGAGCTCGGCGAGCAGCGCCTTGCCGTGGCCGCCGCCGCGCGCCCGCGGGGTGACGTACAGATCCTCCAGATACACCCCATGGGTGCCGGTCCAGGTGGAGAAGTTACGGAACCACAGGGCGAACCCCACCGCCTCCGCGCCCTCCGCGGTGCCCTCTTCGGCGATCAACGCGAAGACCGCGGGATCCGCTCCGAAGAGCGCGTCACGCAACTGCCCCTCGGTGGCCTTCGCCTCGTCGGGCGCCTTCTCGTACTCCGCCAGCTCCCGGATCATCGCGAGGATGGCCGGGACGTCCGACGGCTTCGCTGGTCTGACCATGCGATGAAGGCTAACCGGAGCCACCGGCGCAGCGGCAGCCGCGGCACTAGACGATGAGCAGATCCACATAGCACCATCGCCACTCCTCACCCGGTTCGAAGCTGCGCATCACCGGATGGCCGGTCTCCTCGAAGTGCCGGGTGGCGTGGCGGAAGGCGGAGGAGTCGCAGCAGCCCACATGACCGCACTCCAGACACATCCGCAGCTGCACCGGATGGCTTCCGGCGGCCAGGCACTCCGGGCAGGTGATGCTCAGCGGCCGGGGGTCGGGGCGCGGCAGGTCGGGAACATGTGGGCACTCACTCATGATTGCCAGGTTAGACGCAACCGATGGGGACGGGCCGGGGTCGATGGACGTATTGCCGTTGTTGATGCTTGTCGCGGGCAGCGCGGCGGTCGCGGGAGCGGCACGGCGCACACCGGTGCCCGCGCCGCTGCTGCTGGTGGCGGTCGGGCTGATGCTCTCCTTCGTGCCGGGGGTGCCGGACTACACCCTGGACCCGCATATCGTGCTGCCCCTGGTGCTGCCGCCGCTGCTGCACACCGCGGCGCTGGACAGTTCGTACCTGGACCTGCGGGCCAATCTGCGCCCGATCGCCCTGCTGTCGGTCGGCTATGTGCTGTTCGCGACGGTCGCGGTCGGCTGGATCGCCTATCTGCTGGTGCCCGATCTCTCGCTGACCGCCGCGCTGGTGCTGGGGGCGGTGATCGCGCCGCCGGACGCGGTGGCGGCCACCGCCATCGCCCGGCGGCTCGGACTGCCGTCCCGGCTGACCACGATCCTCCAGGGCGAGTCCCTGGTGAACGACGCCACGGCGATCACCGCCTACCGGGTGGCGCTGGCCGCCGTGGTGGGGGAGGGGGTCAACTTCTTCCACGGCGCGGGGGAGTTCCTGCTCGCGGCCGTCGGCGGGGTCGGCTTCGGTCTGGTGCTGATGGTGCCGCTGCACTGGCTGCGCCGACGGCTGCGCGATCCGCTGCTCCAGAACACCCTCTCGCTGCTCATCCCGTTCGTCGCGTACTCCGCCGCCGAGCAGGTCGGGGCGTCCGGGGTGCTGGCCGTGGTGGTCGTCGGCCTCTACCTCGGACACCGTGCCTGGCAGGTCGACTTCGCCACCCGGCTCCAGGAGGCGGCGGTATGGCGGATGATCGCCTTCATCCTGGAGTCGGCGGTGTTCGCGCTGATCGGACTGCAACTGCGGGTGGTGCTCCAGGGCCTGGGGCCGTACGGCTCGGGCGAGGCCGCCTTGTACGCGGTCATCGTCTTCCTGGCCGTGGTCCTGATCCGCTTCGTCTGGGTCTTCCCCGCGACCTTCCTGCCCCGGAAGCTCTTCCCCCGGATCCGCGAACGCGAACCGGGCGTCAACTGGACCATCCCCGTCGTCGTGGGCTGGGCGGGGATGCGCGGAGTGGTCTCGCTGGCCATCGCCTTCTCGATCCCGCCCACGCTGCACGGCGGAGAGGAGTTCACGGCCCGCAATCTGATCCTCTTCCTGACCTTCACCACGGTGATCGGCACCCTGGTCGTCCAGGGGCTCACCCTGCCCGCGCTGATCCGGCGGCTCGGGGTGCCCGGCCGCGATCCCCAGGCCGAGACGCTGCTGGAGGCGCAGGCGCAGGCCGAGGCGTCCCAGGCCGCCGAGGCCCGTCTGGAGGAGCTTCTCGCCGACGAGCGCAACGCCCTGCCGCCGCCGCTGGTCGACCGGCTGCGCCAGGTGCTGGAACGGCGGCGCAACGCGGTCTGGGAGCGGCTCGGCGCGGTCAACGAGGCCACCGGCGAATCGGTGGACGACACCTACCGCCGACTCGCCCGCGAGATGATCGAGGCCGAGCGGACGGTCTTCGTCGATCTGCGCGACCAGCGGCGGATCGACGACGAGATGCTGCGCCGGCTGCTGCGCCGACTGGATTTGGAGGAGGCCGCGGCCTTCCGCGAGGAGGCCCCGGAGGGCGGACTCTGAGCCGCCCGCCCCCGGGCCGCTCCCCGGAAGGGGGGCGGGCTCAGCCCAGCCGCTCGCGGATCCGCGCGCGCATCGCGTCCATCGTGAAGCCGCGCGGATCCACCTTGCCCGGCTGCCATTCCAAGTGCCCTATCACCGAGCGCTGGGTCCAGCCGTGATGGCGGAGAATCGCGGTCGAGGCCCGCTCGATCGCCTCCAACTGGGCCTCGGGCCACGGGTCCTCGCCGTCCCCGAGGTTCTCGCATTCGAAGCCGTAGAAATGGCGATTGCCGTCCGTGTTCGCCTCGTTGTCCGGGGGCAGCACCCGCTCGGCGATCACCGCCTGGAGCACATCGTCATCGCCGAGCCCGGCGTGATTGGCCCGGCCGTAGCCGACCAGATGCACGGTGCCGTCCTTGGCGATCACACCGTGGCACAGCGGACCGGGCAAGGACTCATAGCCGTCCCGGCATATCTCCACGGTCTGCGCGGTGCCGGAGGTGACGGTGTGGTGGATCATCACTCCGTGCACAGGTCCCCAGGGGCCCTTGTGGTTTCTGTTGTGATTGCGCCAGTCGCCGACCTGCACCACGCGCAGGCCCTCGCGCTTGAGTGCCGACAGGAAGTCCCCAGCGGACATGGGTGAGGCCATGGCCGCCTCCGTTCTGCTCATGCGGCGGGCGCGCCGGCCGCGGCCCGCTCGTTCACTGGTTGCTTACCCGATGCGTTCTCATAAACACATGGGGTGATCAGCGCACGAGGGTGGCTATCGTGCGGTCAGACCCGCTCGACGACGCGCAGGAGAACCACGGCACCATGGACTACCAGGCAGTACTCGACGAGGTCGCGGCTCATGTGGAGCCACAGATCGGCCGGGGGCAGGTGGCCCAGTACATTCCCGCCCTCGCCGAGGTGGACGCCCACCGCTTCGGGATGGCCGTCGCCGATGTGGACGGCGGGATCACCGGGGTCGGCGACTGGGAGGTGCCGTTCTCCGTCCAGAGCATCTCCAAGGCGTTCGGACTCGCGCTCGTCCTCGCCCAGGACGGGGAGAAGATCTGGCGGCGGGTGGGCCGGGAGCCCTCGGGCAACCCGTTCAACTCCCTGGTGCAGCTGGAGTACGAGAACGGCATTCCACGCAATCCGTTCATCAACGCCGGGGCCCTCGTCGTCACCGACCGGCTGCACAGCCTGACCGGTGACGCCAGCACCACCATGCTGGACTTCCTGCGCGCCGAGAGCGGCAACGACGGGCTGGCCTTCGATCCGGCCGTGGCCGACTCCGAGTCCGGCCACGGCGACCGCAACGCCGCCCTCGCGCACTTCATGGCCAGCTACGGCAATCTCGACAACCCGGTGCCGACCGTCCTCGAGCACTACTTCTGGCAGTGCTCGATCGAGATGAGCTGCCGCGATCTGGCCCTCGCAGGGACGTTCCTGGCCCGCCACGGAGTGCGCGCGGACGGCTCCCGGCTGCTGTCGCGGCGCGAGGCGAAGCGGGTCAACGCGGTGATGCTCACCTGCGGCACGTACGACGCGGCGGGCGATTTCGCCTACCGGGTCGGACTGCCCGGCAAGAGCGGCGTCGGCGGTGGCATCATCGCGGTGATCCCGGGCCGCTGCACCCTGTGCGTATGGAGCCCGGGGCTCGACGCGCGCGGCAATTCGGTGGCCGGGGTGGCCGCGCTGGACCACTTCACGACGCTGACCGGCTGGTCGGTGTTCTAGGTCCAGTCCTGTCGATCTTCGTGGATCAGGCCGCGGCGTCTGGTGCAGGGGGCGCCTCCCAGCGGTAGCCGGGGGCGGATCGCAAGGCGGAGGGTCGTCCTCGTACCGGGCGTACTCGGATGACCCCGACAACGCGGCGAGGCGCGGTGCCAGGCGTCGCGGGCCCGCGAAGACCGGCGGGACAGGGCCCAACCGCCGGGCCGCTTTCCGGACCGGGCGGCGCCCAGGGTGGCGTTCGGCCGGGGCGGGCGGGAGCATGGAGGGAGTGGTGGTGAGCAGGAGGTGTACCGCCATGCAGCACGAGATGCGGGCCGAGTACGAGGAGGGCAGCTCCGGACGGGTGGCCGGTGCGCCGGTCAAGATCTGGCACATGGTCCGGGGCAACGGCACCACGGCCATGTGCGGCCGTGAGCTCGCCCCGGACGCGGAGACCCAGGCGGCCGATCTGTGGGCCACCCACGACGGAGGCCCGTTCTGCCACTCCTGTGGCGCGATGTACCTGCGCGAGGTGCCGTGAGCGCATACCGCGAGCGGGGGTCGCGGCTCGGCGGCGGGACGGTGGTGTGGACCCGTACGGCCGGAACCGGGCCGCAGCGAGTGCTGCCCGACGGCTGCACCGATCTGATCTGGACCGACGCGGGCGGCGCCGACCCCGAGGGGAAGCTCTTCGTGGCCGGTCCCGACACCCGCGCCCAGCTGGCCGACGCCCCGCCCGGCACCCGGTATGTCGGTCTGCGGTTCGCCCCCGGCACCGGCCCGGCCGTGCTCGGCGTCTCCGCGGAGGAACTGCGCGACCGGCGGGTGCCGTTGGCCGCGCTGTGGTCCGGGGCGCTGGTGCGGCGGCTGACCGGGCTGGTGGCGGCCGGGGGCATGGGCCCGGAGGGCGGCGCGGCCGCGGTGGGCCGGGCGCTGGAGGACGCCGCCCTCGGACGGCTGCGCGAGGGGCCGCCACCCGACCCGGCCATGGCGGCCGTGGTCGCCGGGCTGGCGCGCGGGCACAGCGTGGCCGAGGTGGCCCGGGCGGCCGGGCTGGGGGAGCGGCGGCTCCACCGGCGCTCGCTGGCGTCCTTCGGCTACGGCCCCAAGACCCTCGGCCGGGTGCTGCGGCTGAACCGGGCGCTCGACCTGGCGCGCGGCGGCCTTCCGTTCGCGGAGGTCGCGGTGGTGGCCGGATACGCGGACCAGGCTCATCTGGCCCGGGAGGTACGGGCGATGGCGGGCGTACCGCTGGGGCGGCTGCTGACGGAGTCCGGCTGAGCCGGCGCCCCGGGCGCGAGTGCGAGACGGGACGCCGCGTCAGCCGGGCAGCGGCGCGAAGAGGTCCACACCGTTGCCGTCCGGGTCCAGCACCACGGCGTAGCGCTGCCCCCAGAAGGCGTCCCAGGGCTCCCTGTGGCCCGGCGCGCCCGACCGCACCAGCTCCGCGTAGACCTTGTCCACATCGGCCGGGCTGTCGCAGCGGAAGGCCAGCGCGGTGCGCCCGGAGCCGCTCGGCGGGGTCCAGTCCGGGTCGAAGGAGCGCACCGTCTTGACGGTGTCCCAGAGCAGTCGCGTCCCGCCGGGCAGGGTGGCCTCGACGTGCGGCTCGGTGTCGGCCTCGGCCGGAATGTCCAGACCGAGCCGGCGGTAGAAGGCGAGCGCCGCGGCCATATCCGCGACGACCATGCTGATCGCGTCGAATCGTGGTGTCATGCGGGCAGCGTAGGCAGCGCCCGGACGGCCGGTCTTGAATGAATCGGACGTGTTCCGGGCCGGGCGTTCGCCCCTGTCAGGGGCAGCGGATGACCTGGCCCGCGTAGGAGAGGTTGCCGCCGAAGCCGAACAGCAGCACCGGGTCGCCGGAGCCGACCTCACCGCGTTCGACCAGTTTGGACAGGGCGAGCGGAACGCTGGCCGCCGAGGTGTTGCCGGACTCCACCACATCGCGGGCGATCACCGCGTTGACCGCGCCCAGCTTCCGGGCGACCGGCTCGATGATCCGCAGATTGGCCTGGTGCAGCACCACTCCGGCCAGGTCCTCGGGGCGGATCCCGGCCCGTTCGCACACCTCCCGGGCGATGGGCGGCAGCTGGGTGGTGGCCCAGCGGTAGACGGACTGGCCCTCCTGGGCGAACCGCATCGGGGTGCCCTCGATCCGGACCGCGCCGCCCATCGTGGGCACCGAGCCCCACACCACCGGGCCGATCCCCGGGACCGTCTCCGTACCGGCGCCCGCCTGGTCGTCGGCGACCACCACGGCCGCCCCGGCGCCGTCGCCCAGCAGCACACAGGTGGAGCGGTCGGTCCAATCGGCCGCCTCGGTGAACTTGTCCGCGCCGATGACCAGTGCGGCGGTGGCCGCCCCGGCGCGCAGTGTGTGGTCGGCGGTGGCCAGGGCATGGGTGAACCCGGCGCACACCACGTTCACATCCATGGCGGCCGGGTGGTCCAGACCCAGCCGTTCGGCCACCCGGGCCGCCATATTGGGGCTGCGGTCGACGGCGGTGGAGGTGGCCACCAGGACCAGATCGATATCGGAGGGCACGAGGCCGCTGTGCGCGAGGGCCTTGCCGCCCGCCGCCGCGGCCATCTCGTCCACCGTCTCGTCGGGGCGCGCGACGCGCCGGGTGCGGATGCCCACCCGGCTGCGGATCCACTCGTCGCTGGTGTCGACCATGGCCGCGAGGTCGTCGTTGGTGAGCACCTTCGAGGGCTGGTAATGGCCGAGCGCCAGTATGCGTGAACCGGTCATCGGGGTCCCTTCGCGCGGGTGACTTGCGGTGACGTATGCGCGTTTTCGCGGGATGTCGACGCACAGTCGGCGGTGTGTCCAGTCTTGGTGCGCACGGGGCGTCCGGGCGCGGGGGTACCCACCAATCTTGTGCCCCGAGATCTGGAGCTTCCGGCCTTTCCAGAGGGGGAACCGGAACACCCACCCACTCGTCTGAGGCCGTGTCCGCCACAACGGCGGGGAAGACGGGGGAGCGGAATCGGTGGACATCGGGGGAGTCGGGGGACGGCTGTCGCCGGGACGGCGACGGGCCTTGGCGGTGGTGCTGGCACTGGTGCTGGTCCAGCTCGGATCGCTGGTGCGGCCCGCCTGGGCGTGCGGCTGCGGTGGCATGGTACCGGGGCGGAACACCACGATCGCGGTACAGCGCGAGACCTCGGTGGTGCGCTGGGACGGCGGCTCCGAGGAGATCGTCATGAGCCTGACGGTCGGCGGCAACGCCCCGGAGGCCGCGTGGATCATGCCCGTGCCGCACCGGGCCACGGTCACTCTGGGTGACCAGGGCCTCTTCGGCGAGGTCGGCGAGGTCACCGCGCCGGTGGACAGGGACCGCCACTACTTCTGGCCGCGCCACGGCGACTGGCCGTTCGACGGCGGCGACGGGGACGGTGCCGTGGGGGCACCGCCCGGGGACGGGGCCACGGCGGGCGCGCCGCCGGTGGGTGTCGTCGGCCGGGAGCGGCTGGGCCCGTTCGATGTCGCCCGGCTGACCGCGACCGACCCGGACGCGCTGCGCGACTGGCTGGAGCGCAACGGCTTCGACCTGCCCGATCGGCTGGCGGACGGGCTGAAGCCCTATGTGCGGGCGAAGTGGGAGTACGTGGCCGTCCGGCTGGCGCCCGCCGAGGACGGCTCACAGAACACCGGTGACAGCGGCGGTACGAGCGGCAACAGCGGCGCGGGCGGCCGGGCGGTGCTGGGCGGCACCCTGGACCCGCTGCGGCTGCGCTTCGCCTCCGAGCGCCTGGTCTATCCGATGCGGCTGTCCCGGCTGGCCAGGACGGCGCAGGAGCTGGACCTCTACGTCCTGGCCCGGCACCGGATGGAACCGCGCGGTGCCATCGGCGGGCAGAAACCCGAGGTGCTCTACGCGGGGCGGGTCGACCCCGGGCACGCCCCCCGGGGCGAACTGGCGAAGCTGGCGGGGCGGCGGATGTTCCTGACCGCGTTCCGGCAGGAGTTCCCCCGGCCGGAACGGATCTCGGGCGACCATGAGTTGCGGCGCGCCGCCCGCGACAGCGCGTACCAGCGGGTCGTCTACCACGACACCCTGCTGACCGCGGGCGGCGTTCCGGTGTGGCTGCTCACGGTGGGCGGCGGCCTCCTCGTCACGGCCGGTGTGCTGGTGGCCGTGGTCCGCGGGCGCCGCCGCCCGATGGTGCGCCGGGGGCCGGGCCACCCGGCCCCGGCTCAGGACAACTGGCCGTTGTAGTCCGGGAGCTTGAAGTGCCGCTCGGCGTGGCCACCGACCAGGTCGGTCGGGGTGTTGCCGATGTTCGCGATGATCGTGTACCCCTTGTTCTCGATCTCCGCGCGCTTGGCGGCCTTGTACTCACCCACGTCCTTGAAGAGGTCCGGGAGGAAGCGCACGTACAGGTCCTCGACCGAGTAGCCGACCTTCTCCAGGTTGTACTTGGTGACGGGGTAGATGATGCCCGGACGGGCGGTGACGAAGAAGATGTCCACACCGCGCTGATGGGCGTACTGGGTGAGCTTCAGGACCGGCCCCACCGCGTGCTGCGGGAAGGTGAAGCCGAGGTCCGTCTCCAGCGAGGTGTTGTCGATGTCGAGGACGATGGCCTGCTTCTGGCCGCCGGGGTTCGCGGTCCGCTGCTCGACGTAGGGGCGGGCCTGGTTGTCGATGATGTCCTGGACATCGCGCTTCCAGGTCTCGTAGTCGACCTTCGCGGCGCTGGCGGCTGCGGTGGTGGTGCTGGAGGCAGACGGTGCGGCGGCCGGAGCCACCGCGTTCGCCGTCGTGGCGGTCCCACCGATGCCGATGGCGAGGGCCACGGCCCCCGCGGCCAGGCCCAACCGTCGCGAATGCGTGCGTGCTGCTGTCATCGGTCACATCCCTGAGTCGTTGGTCTGCCCCCGGGTGGCATGTTCACGGCTTATGGCGGACGGGGGAAGAGACAGGGATTACCGTTGAGTAACAGTTGTCTGTACATCACTAGTTGGCGGGCCGGCCGCCCGGAGGGCCCGGGCGCCCATCGTGCGCAGGTAGGCGATCAGTTCCGGTGGCTCCTGGACCTCGAATTCGGCGTCGAGCAGGACCAGTCGGAAGGCCAGCCACTCCAGGGCCTCGGTGCCGGTGCGCACACGGCAGGAGTGCTCGTCGAGGCGCTCGAGTTCGGCGCCCGGCAACAGCGCGGCCACCCTGTCGTACGGCAGCCTTACGGTGGCCACCGCGCGGTATGCGGGGGCGGCGCCCCGGAGGGAGCGGGTGACGAAGGCGGCCGCGTCCTCGGCGGGCAGCTCGCGCGGGGTGGTGCGGACGCCGGTGGGCCGGGGGGCGTGGACGCGGTCCACCCGGAAGGTGCGCCAGTCCTCGCGGTCACTGTCGTACGCCACCAGGTACCAGCGGCGTCCCGCGGCCACCAGGCGGTGCGGCTCCACCAGCCGCCGGGTCTCGGTGCCGTCGCCCGCGCGGTAGGTGAAACGCAGTTGCTCCTGCGCGGCCACCGCCGCGGCCAGGGCGGTCAGCCGCTCCGGGTCCACGGTGGGTCCGCCCGCGGCGGGCGGCAGCGGGACGGTGGCCGAGCCGAGGGCGCCGACCCGGCGGCGGAGCCGGGACGGCAGCACCTGTTCCAGCTTGGCCATGGCCCGTACGGACGCCTCCTCGATGCCCTCGACGGTGTGGCCCGCGGCCGTGCGCAGCCCCACCGCGATGGCCACCGCCTCCTCGTCGTCCAGCAGCAGCGGGGGCATGGCGGTGCCTGCCACCAGCCGGTAGCCACCGGTGGCGCCCTTGCTCGCGTCCACCGGATAGCCCAGGTCACGCAGCCGCTCGATATCGCGGCGGATGGTGCGGTGGCTGACCCCGAGCCGCTCGGCCAGCTCGCTGCCGGGCCACTCGCGCGGGGTCTGGAGGAGCGAGAGAAGCGTCAGCAGCCGGGCGGGGGTGTCGGTCATGGCGTCAGCCTAAATAGGTCAACGTCACGTGCCGTGCCGTGCGTTGACTGGTCAGCCGGTAGATGGGTATGTCATGTACTGAAGGGCCGGCCTGGGCCCCGGTGGTGACCGGCGCGGCGGCGTGCGGTGTTTCACGCGCTCCTGATCGGACGGTGTGTCATCCCGGGCGCTCCGGTGTCGCGCGCCTCCCACCATGCCGAGGAGGCTTGCATGTTCGATGATCGGCCCGCCTTCGGAGTCCGTGTGCGTGTGCTCGGTGGCGTCACGGTGGCCGAAGTGGCGGGAGAGCTGGACATCTTCGCCGCGGGGCGGATCGCGGCACGGCTGGAGTCCCTCGCCCAGGTCAGGTGCCCGGATCTGGTGCTGGACCTGCGGAAGGTCACCTTTCTGGACTGTGCGGGGCTGTCCCTGATGTGCCGCCTGCGCAATCGTGTGCAGGAGCGCGAGGGGCGGCTGCGGCTGGTCATCGACGATCCGCGGTTCCTGCGGCTGCTGCGGATGGTCCGGCTCGAGGACGCGTTCGAGGTGCTGGATGATCTGACCCCGGCGGTCGCGGAGGCTTCCGCCCCGGCGTCCGAGCGGGCCTGAGCGAGCGCTGAGCGAGCCCTGAGCGAGCCCTGAATCGGGCTGAGCGAGTCTGACGAAGCGTCAATACTAAGAGCGGAAATTCACTCGGAAGAACGCTTTTTGGTGGCGGAATATGGCGTCCCGCCCCCTGTAACCGACGGTCACCCCTTTACGCTCGCCGCACGCCACCCGGGGACCGGCGGCTCCGCACCATACGCCCGAGGTGTCCGCGCGCGGGGCCTGGCGGTGGTGAGAGGGGGCAGTATGCCGTTCCGAGGGGATATCGCGATGACGCAGCCAGGCGCTCCCCGCCGTGCGCCGGTTTCGTCCGGCACCACCGGGGGGCCCGATCGCTGCCCCGATCCCGCCACCGACCGCTTATCCCCCCTCCCGGAGTGCCCCGTGACCCCGGATCCCGAGCCGCGCGCCGTGCTGTACCGGGTCGGCCGGTGCACCGTGGTCGAGCTGCACGGCGAGATCGACATCGCCGGGCTGGCCCGGGTGGGTCCCCAGCTGGACGCCGCCACGGACACGCCCGCGCTGGTGGTCGATCTGACGCCCACGGCCTTCTTCGACTGCTCCGGGCTGGGGCTGCTGTGCCGTGCCCGGCGGCGGGTCATCGAGCGCGGTGGCCGGATGCGGCTGGTCTGTTCCCATCCCCTGATCCTCCGCACCCTGCGGGCGGGCGGGCTGGCGGAGGTGTTCCGTCCGGTGCCCACGCTGGCGGAGGCGCTCCGCGCGGAGGAGACCGCGTCCGGCGGCGGTACGGGGCCCATGTCCGGTGGTGCGGGGTCTACGCCCGGCGGTCCCGCGGCGGGGTGACGTGGTGCTCCGGATGTGCCCGCCCCCGCCCGTGGCCACGGTGCCGGTGGTGATGGCGGCGACCGCCGCGGCCGGTGTCGTGACGCTCGGTGGAGATGCGGTAGCCCTGCTGGGCGTTGAGCCGGTGGATCAGCAGCATGCCGAGGGCGATCAGCCCGAGGATCACGGCCACGTTGACGATGGTCTCCATGGTGCTCACTCCCTGGGGCCGGGCCCCAGCCTGGAGGTGATCCGGCCGGTCTGTGCTACATCCTCGGTGTCTACACGGTACCTCCGACCGGGGGCGGCGGCCCCCTCCCGACAACCGCCAACCGCCCGCACTCGGCATCGGGTGACCGGGTGCGGGCGGTGGGGCCCTGATCCATGGGCCCTGAACCATGGAGCGAGGGAGTCAGCGGGGCCGGACGAGCCGACCGGGGCCGGTGGGATCACCGGCCGGGCCGGTCAGCCCGCGGTGCCGGTTCAGTGCTGAGCGGCGAGCTTCTTGTTGAGGGCGGCCAGGCCGTTCGCCCACAACTCGTTCACCTTGGAGATCTCGTTCTGGTCGGGCTGCGAGTTGGTGCAGGACGGGCCGGGGCCGCCACCGGACATCAGCTCACTGCACGGACCCTCGTAGTGGTCCGGCAGACCGAGCACATGGCCGGTCTCGTGGGCCGCCACGCGGGTCGAGTCGTACTCCTCGTTCTGCGCGTAGTCCAGGAAGATGTAGCCCTTGCCGTGGCCGTCCGTGTTCGCGTACGAGCCGTTCGGGTCGTTGCCCTCGCGGTACGTGAAGTCGGCGCCGCTGCCTTCCTGGAGGGTCACGTTGCTCACCGAGGAGTTCCAGATCTCGGCGCTGCGGGATATCTGGTCCGCGAACGTGGGGGCCGCGCTGGCGTCGTAGGTGACGGTGACGGCCGCCGACTTGTCGTGCGCCTTGGCCTTCTTCGCCAGCGCCGACTTCATGACGGCCTTGATGAAGGCGTCGGTGTCGGCCCGCTCCTCGCCGCTCGCGGTGTACCCGGCGGCGGTGCTGGTGCGCTGGACCGGGCTGTGGTCGCTGGTGGCCGCCGACGCGGGCAGGGCGGTCAGGGTCGCCGCCAGGCCGAGTCCGAGGGTCGCGGTCAGCGCCAACTTGGGCAGTGTCATGTGGGGGGCTCCTCATCGTCCTTGAGCCGACGGCCGCCCGAGTGTGGGGTGGCGGCCGGGGCCGTGGGATGAACTCTTGGTGCCGGAGAGTCTTGAGGAGAATCGACCCGTCGCAGAGATATCAAAGGGTGATAGCACCAACGCATCACCCCGCCCCGACCGGCGGGTCCCTCAGAGGCGATTGACCCCTGATTGATCGGCGTTTGACCATCAATTGGTCAAACATGAGGCGAATTTATTGGGGTTTGAGAGTCTGGTGTGACCGCCGTGAGCGCCTTTATGCTCCCGTTATGGAGCTCGAGGTGAGGCACCTTCGTGCACTGTGCGCCATCGCCGACACCGGCAGCCTACGCAAGGCCGCGCGCCAACTGGGCATGACCCAGCCCTCGTTGACGACTCAGCTCCGGCGGATCGAGAACACCATCGGCGGCAGGCTCTTCTCGCGGGAGGTCACCGGCAGCCGTCCGACCCCGCTGGGGCGGTCCGTGCTGTGCCGCGCGCGGCCGATCGTGGCCGAGATGAGCGCCCTGCTCACCGAGGTCCGGCTGGAGGCCGGAGAGGCGGCGGGCGTCCGGCTGCGGATCGGCAGTACCGGCAGCCGGGCCGTGGTCGGCTGGCTGCGCAGGCTCCGCGCCCGCTTCCCCGACACGGACACCACGATCCATATCGATGTGTCGGCGAACGCGCTGTTGCAGATGGTCGCGGCGAACCAGCTGGACGTGGCCTTCGTCCACGAGGTCGAGGGCGCCCCGCTGTGCGTGCCCGAAGGCGTCGGGCGCCGGGTGCTGGTGGCGCGTGAACCGCAGTTCGTCGCCCTCTCCGACACCCATCCGGCCGCCGCCCGGCAGACCGTGCACCTGGCCGACCTCGCCGACGACCAGTGGATGGTCGACCCCAGCGTGGACGGCGAGGGCCCCGGGCTGCGCCGGGTGCTGGCCGCCGCCGGGGTGAGTCCGCGGGTGGTCTACGGCGACTACCTCACCGCCGCCGACCTGGTGGCCTCCGGTGAAGTGGTCACCCCCTGCCAGCCCACCGCCCGCTCCCGCCAGGGCGTGGCCGTCCGCCCGCTGTACGGGGATCCGCTGACCGTCCGGCTCTTCCTGGCCTCGCGTGCGGCGCCGCCGTCCCGCACCGGACATCCCGGGGCCGGTCCGTCCGTCGGATTACTCGACGTCGACGCCCTCTTCGCCGACCTCGAGGACGCCTACTTCGAGATCGCCTGGGCCAGTGACGCCTACCGTCAGTGGCTGGTGCACAACGAGAGCCCCCTGCTGCGCTTCCATGAGGCCCGGCTGCTCGATCCGCTGCCCGATCCACTGCTCGGTGTCGGGCTCGCGGGCCCGGCCGACGGCTCCTAGCCCACCGGTGCGGTGGCCGCCCGGTGGTCTCCGTCGCCTCCGTCGTCTCTCTCGCCTCCGCTGTCTCAGTCGTCGATCGCCTGGTAGACCAGCGTCCAGAAGTCGAGGTGGACGGGGGCGACCCGGGGGAACCGCGCGACCTGTGTCATCAGGACGGCGACCAGCTCCTCGGCCGGATCCGAGGCCCAGGACGTACCGAGCCCGCCGTCCCAGCCGAACCGGCCGGGCACCGCCGCGATCCCGTCCCGCCCGGTCACCACCTGGACGCCGAAGCCCCAGCCGCGGTGGTCCCAGGTCCCGGGCGCCGCAGGGGAGGCGGCCTTCTGGGCGGGGGTGAGCTGATCGGCCGTCATCGCCTCGACCGCCGGCCGGGACAGCAGCCGCTCACCGGCGCCGTACCGCCCCCGGGCCAGCAGCATCCGGCCGAAGGCGAGATAGTCGTCGGCGGTGGAGACCAGGCCCGCGCCGCCGTCGGGGAACACCGGCGGGCGGCTCCACCGGCCGTCCTCGGCCGCGTCGTACAACTCCGGCTTCCCGGTGGTGACATCGGCCAGATAGGAAGCCGCGAACCGGTCCCGCTTACCGGGTGGCACATGGAAGCCGGTGTCCTTCATACCCAGCGGCTCGAAGATCCGCTCCCGCAGGAACTCCTCCAGCGGCCGCCCCGCGGCGCGGGCGATCAGCACCCCCAGCACCTGGGACCCGGTGTGGTACAGCCACGCCACACCGGGCTGGCGCATCAGCGGCAGGGTGCCGAAGCGCCGCAGCCACTCGTCGGGGCCGTGCGGGGTGGCGGGCTTCGGTGGCCCCATGGCCAGCCCCAGCCCCTCCGCGGCGGCCAGCGCCGGATGATCGCCGGGCGGTCCTGGCACCAGACCGAACCCCATCCGGAAGGTCAGCAGATCGCGCACGGTGAGGGGGCGTTCGGCCGGAACGGTCTCCTCCAGCGGTCCGTCCGCGCGGACCAGCACCCGGCGGTCGGCCAGTTCGGGCAGCAGCCGGTCCACCGGGTCGTCCAGCCGCAGCGCGCACTCCTCCACCAGGATCATCGTGGCGACCGCGATCACCGGCTTGGTCATCGAGGAGATCCGGAAGATGGTGTCCCGGCGCATCGGGGCACCGCCGAACTCCTGCGCCCCGATCACCTCGGCCCGGGTCTCCCCGCCCCTGCTGATCAGCGTGACCAGACCCGGCGCCGCACCCCCCGCGACATGGCGGGTCAGCACCTCGCGCATCCGGTCCAGCCGGGCGGCGGACCATCCTCCGGCACCCATGGTGTGTCCTTTCCGTCGGTTCCCTGAAGACTCACCCCGCGCGGCGCCGAGCGATGAGTTCCGGTCCGCCGGCCGGTCCCCAGAAGAGAGGAGCGACGGGAGCGCCGACCGGACCGCCCTGCCGCCACGGCATCCAACGAGGAGCGAGCACATGACGGAGAACGAGCCGCGGACCGCCCTGGACACCCGCTTCAGCAGCCCCGAGGCGACAGCCACCCCCTGGTCCGAGGGGCGCGACCGGCTGGCCGCCGCCGAGCTGTACTGGCTGTCGACCGTCCGCCGGGACGGCCGCCCCCATGTCACCCCGCTGCTCTCCGTCTGGCTCGACGGCGCCCTCTACTTCTGCACCGGCCCCGAGGAACAGAAGGCCAAGAACCTCGTGCACAACGCCCGGTGCACCCTCACCACCGGCGCCAACGCCCTCCACGAGGGGCTGGACCTGGTGGTCGAGGGCGAGGCCGCCGCGGTCCACGACGACGCCGTGCTGCGACGGGTGGCCGGGGCGTATGTGACGAAGTACGGCGAGGAGTGGAGGTTCGAGGTGCGGGACGGCGCCTTCCACCACGACGCCGGCCGTGCCCTGGTCTACGAGGTCGCCCCCACCACGGCGTTCGGCTTCCGCAAGGGCACCTACGGCCAGACGCGCTGGAGCTTCTGACCCCGAACGGCGGGGACCGGCCGCCGGGTGTGAGAACGACCGCACCCGGGCCGCCACAGGGGCGGTCCGGGTGCGGTCGGACACTGCTGATGAGGGGCGGATCAGCCCTTCTTGGTCGCCCAGAAGATCTTGTCGATCTGGGCGATGTAGTCCAGCGCCTTCTGGCCCGTGGCCGGGTCGGTCGAGCCCTTGGCGGCGCTCAGCGCCTTGAGGGTGTCGTTCACCAGCTGGTGCAGCTCCGGGTACTTCTCGAAGTGCGGGGGCTTGAAGTAGTCGCTCCACAGCACCGAGACATGGTGCTTGGCCAGCTCCGCGCGCTCCTCCTTGATGACGGTGGCGCGAGCGCGGAAGTGGGGGTCCTCGTTGGCCTGGTACTTCTCCTGTACGGCCTTGACGGACTCCGCCTCGATACGGGCCTGGGCCGGGTCGTACACGCCGCACGGCAGGTCGCAGTGGGCGCTGACCTGAACCTTGGATGCGAACAGGCGGGAGAGCATAGAGCTGTCCTTCCATTCGTGATCGTCTTCTCAGGTGCGACATTACTCCGTGTGGGAAGGCTTTTCTCGGGCGCCCCGGGGGGCTTAGGTCAAAAGTCCGGTGGCGGTCCGGGGATGCCTGGGATGGTGATGGTGGGTGACGAACCGGAGGTGCCGTGATGCGGGAGGAGCTGCACGATCGCGAGCAGGAGCGCGATCGCGATCAGCATGGACTGCTGCGGATCGGGCTGGCCGAGGTGTACAACCCGTCGATGCAGCCGACGCTGTACCCCGGTGACCAGCTGGTGATCCGGTACGGGGCGCCGGTGCGGCCGGGGGACGTGGTGGTCCTGCGGCATCCGTTCCGCCAGGACCTGCTGATCGTCAAGCGCGCGGTGGAGCGGCGCGAGGGCGGCTGGTGGGTGCGGGGCGACAATCCGCACGTGGAGAACGACAGCCGGGAGTTCGGTGTGGTGCCGGACGAGCTGGTGCTGGCGCGGGCCTGGCTGCGGCTGCGGCCGCGGCCCGGGGCGGGGCCCGGGGGTCAGCGCTCCCTCGCGGGGCTGGTGTCCTGGGCGGTGTCCGCGGTGCGGCCGGTGCGGTCGCGGTCCTCGCGAGGGGGGCGCGGGCTTCGGTCGGCGGCGGCCGTGCGCTCGGCGTCGAGGCGCTTGCGGGCGCGGTAGGCGGCGACGTTGGCGCGGGTGGCACAGCGGTCGGAACAGTAGCGCCGGGATCGATTTGTCGATGTGTCGAGATACGCGTTGCGACAGGGTGCCGCCTCGCAGATGCCGAGCCGGTCGGCGCCCAGTTCGGTGAGGTGGAAGGCGAGCCCCATCGAGGCCGTGGCGGCGAATCCGGCGCCCGCGTTGGCCGCGTAGTCCGCGATATGCATATGCCAGTCGGGGCCGCCGTCCTCGTCGCGGGTCTCGTGCCCGGAGATCTGCGGGCTCACCGGGAACTCGATCAGCAGCGCGTTGAGCAGGTCCACGGCCCGTACCTCGTCCCCCTCGGAGGCCGCCTCGAACACCGCGCGCAGCCGTGCCCGGACCGACCTGAGCCGGGTGACATCGGCGTCGGTGGCGCGGCGGGCCGCCTGTTTGCTCTCACCGAAGAGGGCGCGCACGGCGTCCACCGAGGTGAGGGCGTCGTTACCGCGGACGGGCTCCTCGCTGTTCACCAGACGCACCGCGAGATTCGAGTAATAAGCCAGTTCCACTTGTGGTCCTTACGGGGGTGATTTAGGGTCGGGCGGTCGGTAATGGTCGCTTTGCGATCCAGGGTATTACGGACCGGAAGAGGGAGTGGCACGATGACGGACACCGCCGCCGTAGCGGACTGGCAGGCGTGGCAGCGGAGCTGGGACCGGCAGCAGGAGTGGTACCTCCCTGATCGTGAGGAGCGGTTCCGGGCGATGCTCGACGCGGTCGAGGCGCTCGTCGGCCCGGAGCCGAGGATCCTCGACCTCGCGTGCGGCACCGGCAGTATCTCGGACCGGGCCCTGCGCCGGTTCCCGAAGGCGACCAGCACCGGGGTGGACCTGGACCCGGCGCTGCTGACCATCGCGCGCGGCCACTTCACCGCGGAGAGCCGGGTGACGTTCGTGCGCGCGGATCTGCGTGACCCGGAGTGGACGCGGCGGCTCCCGCACCGCGAGTACGACGCCGTGCTCACCGCCACCGCGCTGCACTGGCTGCGCTCGGAGGAGCTGAGCGCGCTGTACCGCCAGGTCGCGGAGGTGCTGCGGGACGGCGGAGCGTTCCTCAACGCCGACCATATGCCGGACCCGGAGACGCCCCGGATCAACGCCGCGGACCATGCGTTCCAGAAGGCCCGGCAGGCGCGCGCCAGGGAGGCCGGGACCCAGGACTGGGTGGACTGGTGGGAGAGCGCCGCGCGGGACTCGGCGCTGGCCGGGCCGGTCGCCGAGCGGTTCAGGATCTTCGGCAATCCGGCCGACGGCGACCATGCCGACGGTGAGGTGCAGTCCGCCGCCTGGCATGCGCGGGCGCTGCGTGACGCGGGGTTCGCGGAGGCCCGTCCGGTGTGGTGCTCGGTCTCGGACGCGATGGTGCTCGGGCTGCGATAAGCGGCAGCGCCCCGGGGCGGTGCGCGGACGCGCGAGGGCGGTACGGCCTGCCATCGGCCGTACCGCCCTCATGGCGTCGCGCTCGTTCCGGTTCAGAGCACCTTCGACAGGAACGACTTGGTGCGCTCGTGCTGCGGGTTGGTCAGCACCTCACGCGGATTTCCGGACTCCACGACGACGCCGTCGTCCATGAAGACGACCGAGTCGCCGACCTCACGGGCGAAGCCCATCTCATGGGTGACGACGATCATCGTCATACCGTCCTCCGCGAGCCCGCGCATGACGTCGAGAACGTCCCCGACCAGCTCCGGGTCGAGCGCCGAGGTGGGCTCGTCGAAGAGCATCAGCTTGGGCTCCATCGCCAGCGCGCGGGCGATGGCGACGCGCTGCTGCTGACCGCCGGAGAGCTGGGCGGGGTAGTTGCCCGCCTTGTCGGCCAGCCCCACCCGGTCCAGCAGCTTCAGCGCGCGCTCCCGCGCGACCGCCTTGGTCTCCTTCTTCACCTGGACCGGCGCCTCGATGATGTTCTCCAGCGCGGTCATATGCGGGAAGAGGTTGAAGCGCTGGAACACCATGCCGATGTCCCGCCGCTTCTCGGCGACCTCGCGGTCCTTGAGCTCGTAGAGCTTGTCGCCCTTCTGCCGGTAGCCGACCAGGCTGCCGTCCACGTACAGCCGCCCGGAGTTGATCTTCTCCAGGTGGTTGATGCAGCGCAGGAAGGTGGACTTCCCGGAGCCGGACGGGCCGATGAGGCAGAACACCTCACGCGGGGCGACCTCGAGGTCGATCCCCTTGAGGACCTGGACCGCGCCGAAGGACTTGTGTACGCCCTCGGCCTTCACCATGGCGGTCATGCGCCTGCGCCTCCCTGGCGATTGGAGCCGGACAGAAGGTTGACCCGGATCCGCTGGAGCGGGGTCATGGGGAGGGAGCGGCTCGACCCACGGGCGTAGTAGCGCTCCAGGTAGTACTGGCCCACGCTCAGCACCGAGGTGAGGATCAGGTACCAGGCGGCGGCCAGGAAGAGCATCTCGGCGGTGGCGCCGGTGCTCTGGCCGACGTTGGTGGCGGCCTGCAACAGATCCCAGTACTGCACCGCGATCACCAGTGAGGTGGTCTTGAGCATATTGATGAACTCATTGCCCGTCGGCGGCACGATCACCCGCATGGCCTGCGGCAGGACCACCCGGCGCAGTGTCTTGGCGTGGCTCATGCCCAGCGCCTGGGAGGCCTCGCTCTGCCCCTCGTCGACCGACTGGAGACCGGCCCGGCAGATCTCGGCCATGTACGCGGCCTCGTTCAGGCCGAGACCCAGCAGGGCGGCCAGGAACGGGGTCATGAAGTCCGACCACTCGTCCTTGTAGATCGGACCGAGGTTGATGTAGTGGAAGACCAGCCCCAGGTTGAACCAGACCAGCAGCTGGACATAGACCGGGGTACCGCGGAAGAACCAGATGTAGCCCCATGCGAGGGAGGACGTCACCGGGTTCTTCGACAGCCGCATCACCGCGAGGATGATGCCGAGGACCACACCGAGCGCCATCGACAGGATGGTGATCCAGACGGTGTTGCGGACACCCCGCAGCACCTCGCTGTCGAAGAAGTAGTCCGGGATGGCGGCCCAGTTGACGTCGCCACGGGCGAAGGCGAGGACGAGCGTCACCAGCAGGGCGATGGCGACGACCGCGGAGACCCAGCGGCCGTAGTGCCGCACCGGGATGGCCTTGATGTTCTCCGGGGCGGGAGGCGGGGAGTCGACCGGGCCCGCCTTGTCGATCTTAGTTGTCACGAATTGTGCCTTTCAGCGCGAGCGCGAGGGAGGAGGGGCCGGGTCACTTGCCGCCGTTGACGACGGCCTTGGTGACGGCGCCGTCCTTGACGCCCCACTTCGCGATGATCTTGTCGTACTCGCCGGTGGCGATGATGAAGGCGAATGCCTGCTTGAGGGCGTCGCGCAGCTCGGTGTTGTCCTTGTTGACGGCGATGCCGTACGGCGCGGCTTCCACCTGCTCACCCGTGAGCTCGAAGTCCTTGCCGCCGCCCGAGGTCTTCACGGCGTAGGCGGCCACGGGGAAGTCGCTGGCCGCGGCGTCGGCGCCGCCGCCGCGCAGCCGGGTCTGGGCCTCGGTGTCGTTGGCGAACGCCTCGATCTTGATCTTGCCCTTGCCGTCCTTCTCGCACTTCTTGGACTGGGCCTTGCCGAGGTCGTGCGAGACGGTGCCGCGCTGGACGACGATCTTCTTCCCGCACAGGTCGTCCCAGGTCTTGATCCCCTGGGTCTCGCCCTTCTTGGTGTAGATCGAGACGCCCGCGGTGAAGTAGTCGACGAAGTCGACGCCCTTGCCCGCCTTCTTGCCGGTGTCCGGGTCGACGCCCTCCTGGCGACCCTTGTTGTCGGTCATGGCCGACATCGCGATGTCATAGCGCTTGGAGCGCAGACCGGCGAGCAGGGCGTCGAAGGTGGAGTTGTTGAACTCGAACTTCACACCCAGGGCCTTGCCGAGGGCGTCGGCGATGTCCGGGTCGATGCCCATCACCTGTCCGCCCTTCTTGAACTCGACCGGCGGGTAGTTGATGTCCGAGCCGACCTGGATCACGCCGGAGTCCTGGATCTCCTTCGGCAGCGCGCTGAAGAGAGGGGCCTTGCTCGAGTTGCCGGAGCCGCTCGTGGCCTTGTTCGTCTGGTCGCCACAGCCCGTCAGCAGCAGGGCGCCCACGACCGCTACCGCGCCGGCTGTGGCCATCCGGGACTTCAAGGTGGCTCGACGGCGCGTGAAGCTGGCGGTCATGCTGGTTCCTCCCGCAGGGTGAGGGGTGTCCGAGTTGTCGGGAACACGCTTTTGAGTGTCGCGACCTCGTGTGATTGGGGCATCTTGCCATCTGGACCGGCTCGATCGGGCGGCTATCCATGTCAAAATCGGATAACGGGCGATCCCCGTGGTGCGCGGATGGAACACCGGGGCCGGACAGCGGCGGCCGGGGAAGTGGAACGGGTCATGACCACACGGCGCCTGCCGAGCGACGGTGACATGTACATTCATGTCGGATTCGATCGCTTTCAATGGTATTGCGGTCTTTCTGAATGGCACCGTGACAGAAGTCGCTCGTCTCTCGGAGCGCGCATCCGGTAGAACAGATCGTTACACCCCTCACCCGGGGCTCAGGGCGTGTGTGCGACACGCCCGGCGTCCGTATTTCCCCCCAGGGCACGGCTATCTGCTCCATGGGGGCCCGGACGCGGTGCCCGCCCGCTCCCAACCTGGGGCGGCTACCCTCGACAGAAAACGACAAAGGGGTCAAAAGTGGCAGCGGAGATTGCCCATCCTCGCAGCGACAGCAGCAACGGCGAAGGAGCCGACGACGTGACCGACGGAGAGCCGTTCGATCCGGCCTTCGCACTCCACCGGGGCGGCAAGATGGCCGTCCAGGCGACCGTGCCCGTGCGCGACCGGGACGATCTGTCCCTCGCGTACACCCCGGGCGTCGCCAAGGTGTGCAGCGCGATCGCCGAGCAGCCGGAACTCGTCCACGACTACACCTGGAAGTCCCAGGTGGTCGCCGTGGTCACGGACGGCAGCGCGGTGCTCGGACTCGGGGACATCGGTCCGGAGGCGTCCTTGCCGGTGATGGAGGGGAAGGCGATCCTCTTCAAGCAGTTCGGCGGAGTCGACGCGGTGCCCATCGCCCTCGACTGCCGGGAGGTCGACGAGATCGTCGAGACCGTGGCCCGGCTCGCGCCCTCCTTCGGCGGCGTCAACCTGGAAGACATCTCGGCTCCCCGCTGCTTCGAGATCGAGCGCAAGCTCCAGGAGCGCGTCGACATCCCGATCTTCCACGACGACCAGCACGGCACGGCCGTCGTCACCCTCGCGGCGCTGCGCAACGCGGCCAAGCTGACCGACCGCTCCCTCGGACAGCTGCGCGCCGTCATCTCCGGGGCGGGCGCCGCCGGAGTCGCCATCGCCCGGATCCTCGTCGAGGCGGGCATCGGCGATGTGGCGGTCTGCGACCGCAAGGGCATCGTCTCCGCGGACCGCGAGGACCTCACCGACGTCAAGCGAGAGCTGGCCGGTTTCACCAACAAGGGCGGGCTGACCGGTTCGCTGGAGACCGCCCTGGCCGGAGCGGACGTCTTCATCGGCGTCAGCGGCGGCACGGTGGCGCCGGAGGCGGTGGCCACCATGGCGTCCGGCGCCTTCATCTTCGCGATGGCCAACCCCAACCCGGAGATCCACCCGGATGTCGCGCACCGGTACGCGGCGGTGGTCGCCACCGGCCGCAGCGACTTCCCCAACCAGATCAACAATGTGCTCGCCTTCCCCGGCATCTTCGCCGGGGCCCTTCAGGTCCGGGCCTCCCGGATCACCGAGGGCATGAAGCTCGCCGCCGCCGAGGCGCTGGCCGCCGTGGTCGCCGACGAGCTGAGCGCGGACAAGGTCATCCCCTCGCCGTTCGACGAGCGGGTCGCCCCGGCCGTGACCGCGGCCGTCGCGGCGGCCGCGCGCGCCGAGGGTGTGGCGCGCCGCTGACGGACGCTGACGCGCCATCGGCCGGCTGACGGGCCGGGTCGCTCTCCCACCCGGGGGAGCGGTCCGGCCCGTTCGGTGACCGCCCCGGGGGGCGCGGTGCGTGTCACACCCCGGTGTGGTTCCGCCGCCTCCCCACCGCGTCCTATGGTCAGGATCATGTTCGCTGCCTACGCCGCACGTATCGACCGTGACCAGCCGCTGAGCGGTCTTGAACTGGGCGAGCGCCCCGAGCCGGAGGTACGGCCCGGCTGGAGCACCGTTCGCGTCAAGGCCGCCTCCCTCAACCACCACGACCTGTGGTCGCTGCGCGGTGTCGGACTCGGTGAGGAGTCGCTTCCGATGATCCTCGGCTGTGACGCGGCCGGGATCGACGAGGACGGCAACGAGGTCGTCCTCCACTCGGTCATCGGCCAGAGCGGCCACGGCGTCGGCCCGCGCGAACCCCGCTCCATCCTCACCGAGCGCTACCAGGGCACCTTCGCGGAGCAGGTCACCGTGCCCACCTGGAACCTGCTGCCCAAGCCGAAGGAGCTCTCCTTCGAGGAGGCGGCCTGTCTGCCGACGGCCTGGCTCACCGCGTACCGCATGCTCTTCACCAACGCGGGGGTGCGCCCCGGTGACAGCGTGCTGGTGCAGGGCGCGGGCGGCGGGGTGGCCACCGCGGCGATCGTGCTGGGCGCCGCGGCGGGGCTGCGGGTCTTCGCGACCAGCCGGGACGAGGCCAAGCGCAAGCGCGCCGTCGAGCTGGGCGCCGAGGCGGCGTTCGAGCCGGGGGAGCGGCTGCCGCACCGGGTGGACGCGGTGATGGAGACGGTGGGCGCCGCGACCTGGTCGCATTCGGTCAAGTCGCTCAAGCCCGGCGGCACCCTGGTCATCTCGGGCGCCACCAGCGGCCCCAACCCCAAGGCCGCCGAGCTCAACCGGATCTTCTTCCTCGAGCTGAAGGTCGTCGGCTCCACCATGGGCAGCAAGGACGAGCTGGAGGATCTGCTCAGCTTCTGCGCGGCGCACGGGGTGCGGCCGGTGATCGACTCGGTGCTGCCGCTGGACCGGGCACCGGAAGGGTTCGAGAAGATGGCGGGCGGCGATCTGTTCGGCAAGGTCGTACTGACGGTCTGAACCGTCCGGTCCTACCCCTCCGCGGCGGGGACCTCGGTGTACGCCCAGCCCGTCCAGTGGCTCACCTCGACCTCGGTCACCGGCCCCCGCGGCGGCTGACCGGCGTACTGCGGATACTTGGCCACCAGCCGCGCCACCGCTGACGCATGGCCGTCGGCGGACGCGTCGGGGAGGATCCGGGCCCGGCCGTCTCCCCGTACCCACCACAGCCGCCGCCAGTCCTCGTCGTACTGGTCCACCAGCAGCGACACCGCCGGATTGGCGCGGATGTCGCGCAGCCGCCGCAGCTCCTGGTGGCGCTTGGGCTTGTGGTCCACGGCCATCACCACGGTGTCCGCGTCCAGCGCGAAGGTGGCGGGCACGAGATGCGGTCGGCCGTCCACGTCGGCGGTGGCCAGCCGCAGCACCCGGGCGCGGGCGAAGCGCCGCCGCGCCTCGGCGATCTCCAGTCGCATGGGGCGAGGCTACTGCCGCCGCACGATCTCAGGGGCGAAGCCGCGGGTGGTTCGGGCGTGGGCGCGTGCCCACGGCCTGGGCCCGCGCCATGGGCCCGCGAGGCGGGGCCGCCCGGGCGTCCGTCGGCGAGGACGGCCGCGTCGCACGCCTCGCTACGGCCGTACGCCGTGACGCGGTGCCCGCACCGGGGCGCGCGGCTGGTCCGCGTTGGCGGGGCTGTCCGGCCGCGTGCTGAACGGCGGTGCCCGCACCGGGGCGCGTACCCGGGGTGAACGCCCCGCCCGGCACTGGACCTGTCAGCCGTCCCGCCGCGCCGCGCCGTCCCGCACCGGGGCGCGCGGCTGGTCCGCGATGGCGGGGCCGTCCGACCGCGTGCCGAACGGCGGCGCCCGCACCTGGCCGCGCGGTCGGTCCGCGATGGCGGGGCCGCGTGCTGAATGGCGGTGCCCGCGCCGGGCCGTGCGGCTGGTCCGCGTTGGCGGGGCTGTCCGGCCGCGTGCCGAACGGCGGCGCCCGCACCGGACCGCGCGGCCGGTCCGCGAAGGCGGGGCCGCGTGCCGAACGGCGGCGCACGCACCGGGGTGAACGCCCCGCCCGACACCGGCGCCGGGAGCGGTCAGCCGTCCTGCCGCGCCGCGCCGTCCCGCAGGAGGCCGGTGATCCGTGTCGCCGTGGCCGCCAGACGGCGCTGGGCGTCGGCCAGTTGGTCCGGTGTCACCCCGTGGTCCCGGGCGGTGTCACGGACGTCGTCACGGAACCGGTCGAGCAGCCGGTCCAGATCGCGGGCCGGGTCGCCGGAGAGGGTGAAGTCCCGGGCCCAGGCGGGCTGATCCGCCTCGGTCGCCTCCGCCGCACCGGTCGCCGTGTTGTCCGTTCCGGCGTCGTCCCGCGCGGGCTCACCCTTCGCCGGGCCACCCTTCGCGGTCCCGTCCGGGGCCGGGACGTCCGCCCGTTCCACCGTGATCCCGGCACCGGCGCCGTCACCGGTGCCGTCCGTCTCCCGCCCCGGGCGGTCCTGCCGGGAGATGCGGCTCATCCCGCGCGAGACCTCGGCAAGACCCTCGCGTACCGCGCGCTGCCAGTCACCCGCCCGGACGTGCTCCTGGGTCCGCTCCTGTACGCGCCGGGCCATCCGCTGGACCTCCTCATGCGCGAACTCCTGTGCGTCCCGCGCCTGCTGGCGGGCGCGCTGCGCGTCCTGCCGGGCCCGTTTGCTCTCCTCCTTCGCCCGGCGAGCCTGCTCCTTCCACTCCTCCTTGGCGCGCCGCATCTCCTCCTTCGCCTGCTGCCAGGTCTCCTTGTCGCTCCACCCGCCGTCCCATGGACCGCGCCCGGCCCTGCCGCCGCCGGAGTCACCGGAGGTGCGGGCCGCTTTGGCCGCCTCCCGCATCTCGCGCCGCAGATCGCTGGCGGAGCCGCGGACGTCCTCCCGGATCTCGGCGGCGAGTTCGGCGACCGACTCCCGGATCTCCAGCTCCAGATCGGCCAGTTCACCGCTGCGGCTGGCCAGTTCGGCCCGTCCGGCGTCGGTGATGGAGTAGACCTTGCGGCCGCCCTCGCTGGTGTGGGTGACCAGGCCCTCGGCCTCCAGCTTGGCCAGCCGCGGATAGACGGTCCCGGCGGAGGGGGCGTACAGCCCCTGGAACCGCTCCTCCAGCAGCCGGATGACCTCGTAGCCGTGGCGCGGCGCCTCGTCGAGCAGCTTCAGCAGGTACAGGCGCAGCCTGCCGTGGGCGAATACGGGGGGCATCAGAGGACCTTTCCCTGGGATCCGTAGGTGTCGTCCTCGGACCGCGGACGGCGCAGCAGTGCGATGGCGCCCGAGACGGTGGTGGCCTGGAGGCGGCCGCTGCCCGTGCCGAGGGTGCCGTTGATCCGCTTGGCGCCCCACTGTCCGGTGACCCGCAGATCCTCGAAGGCACAGGAGACGGAGCCGCTCGCGGTGTTGGCGTCGACCTCGGCGTCGACCTTGGCGTCGGCCGGGTGCGGCAGCCGGATCGCGATCTCGCCGGAGACGGTGTTGAGGCTGATCCGCGCGCTCTCGGACACGGGGGCGAGGTCCAGGACCACGTTTCCGCTGACCGATTCGGCCCGTACGCCGGGGCCCGAGCCCTCGACGACGGTGAGGTCGCCGGAGACGGAGTTGAAGCGCAGATCGCCGGTGACGGCCTGGGCCTCGACCCGTCCGGAGACGGTGTCGGCGCGCACCGGGCCGGTCAGTCCGACGAGGGTGAAGTCACCGGAGACCCCGCGCAGTTCGGCGCGGCCGCCGATCCCGGAGGCGACGGCGGAGGCGCCGATGACACCGATCGAGACATCGGTGGCGGTGGGCACGGTGAGGGTGAGATGGACGCTGCGGTTCCACCCCTTGCGGTCGAGCCACTTCAGCAGGCCCTTCCAGGGGAGGTCGTCATAGGCGACGGTCAGGGCGCCGTCCTCCAGGGCGACCGTCAGCGGCGGTCCGTCGAGTGCGGAGAGCTCCAGCCGGGCGGGCCCGCTGTCGGTGCCGACCACATTGACCGTGCCGCCCACGACGCGGACATTGAGGGCGGAGACGGGTCCGTCGAAGGTGAGCTTCTCTGGTTCGCTGATCGACCACTCTGATCGGGCTGACATCCCCGGCCTCCCCTGCTGGCGTGCGACTGCTGGCTGTGCGACGCAACATATCGTGTCTTCGCTAGACACGATATATCGCGGATGGCGGGAGTCAAGTCCGGACCCGCCCGCGCCCGGGGCGGGGCCCGGTTGTGCCTCCGGCGGGGCCCGCTTCTGCCCGGCCGGGGGAGAGGGGGCGCTCTTTTCTGAAATCGATTTCACGTGTATGGCGCCACCGTTTGTTTCCGGGTCGGGTGAATCCGCGGGCCGGTGGAAAATCCTGATCCGGAGATTTCCGCTAGAGCCCTGCTAGAGCGACGGTGGAGAGTCGTGGAGTGCGAATGTTCGAGACTGTTACCTTCGGTTCCCGGATGGAAAAACGAAGAAGGCAGTGGGGGGAATGGCCGCACAACCCTTGGAAAACTCGGTACCGAAGGAATCAAAGGATCTGCGATCGGTCGCCCAGATACTTCTGCGGGCGGCGCACGATCACCCCGAATCAGGGGTGCGCTATGTGTCGGGACGGGAGGGGGGCGATTCAACGCACCAGCCGTATCCGGAACTTCTGGAATCCGCGCTGGAGCTCCTCGAGGGGCTGCGGGCGCGGGGCCTGCGGCCGCGCGACACGGTGGCTCTGCTGCTGACCGGTCAGCGGGAGTTCCTGACCGTCTTCTGGGCCTGTCTGCTGGGCGGGTTCGTGCCCTGTCCGATGGCGCCGGTCCCCGGTGACCCGGCCCGCTGGGCCGCGCAACTCGCCCATGTCAACGCGCTGCTGGAGGGGCCGCTGCTGGTCACCGACGAGGCGCTGGCGGCCGAGCTGCCGGATGTCCCCGGGCTCGCGGTGGCCGTCGTGGACGAGCTGCGGAACGGCTCCGCCGCGTCGGTCAACGCGCGTCAACTCACCCTCGGCGCACGTCAATTGCCGCCCGGAGTGCACCTCGCGGACCCCGAGGATCTGGCGCTGCTGGTGCTGACCTCCGGCTCCACCGGACACTCCAAAGCCGTGATGCTCACCCATGGAAATATCCTCGCCTCCATGGCCGGGAAGGCCGACAAGCAGCGGCTCACCGCGATTGATATCACCTTCAACTGGATTTCGTACGACCATGTGGCGGCACTCCTGGAAGCGCATATGCTCCCGCTGTATGTCGGTGCCGGGCAATTACATACGGAACCGTCCGTCATTCTTGAGGAACCACTCAGATTCCTCCGTATTATCTCGCGCCACAAGGTCACGATGACCTTCACCCCCAACTTTCTGCTGGGACCGCTTAACGCGTCCGCGGGTGCAGTAGGCGAGGACATGACGGCGGGCGGCGAAGCTCTCGATCTCAGCTCGCTGCGCCATATCGTGAGCGGCGGCGAGGCCAACGTGGTCGCCACCGGTGAGGCGTTCCTCGCGCACTACGCCCCCTACGGACTGCGCCCCGGCGCGCTGTGGCCCGCCTTCGGGATGACCGAGACCTGCGCCGGATCCCTCTACAACCGCGGCTTCCCGGCCGGTGACGAGGGCCAGGAGTTCGCCAACCTCGGCACGCCCGTCCTGGGTCTGCGGATCCGGGTGGTCGACGAGGACCACCGCGAGCTGCCGCCGGGCGAGGTCGGAGAACTCCAGCTCAGCGGACCGATGATCACCAGCGGCTACTACCGTGACGCGACGGCCACCGAGGAGGCCCTCACCCGGGACGGCTGGTTCCGCAGCGGGGACCTGGGCCGGATCGACGACGGACGGCTGACCCTCGTCGGACGCAGCAAGGACAGCATCATCGTCAATGGCGTCAACTACTTCAGCCATGAGATAGAGGCGGCGCTCGAGCAGCTGGAGGGGGTGGCGGGCGGTTACACCGCGGCCTTCCCGACCCGGCGGCCCGGCAGTGACACCGAACAGCTGGTGATCGCCGTCAGCCCCGAACTCGCGGAGGACGACGAGGCGGGGCTGTACCGGCTGCTCACCGCGGTGCGCTCCACCGTGGTCATCCACTGGGGGTTCCGGCCCTCGCTCGTGCTCCCGCTGCCCAAGGAGGCGTTCCCCAAGACCAGTCTGGGCAAGACGCTGCGCCGGCGGATGCGGCAGCGGCTGGAGGCGGGCGGTTTCGACGATGTCATCGAGCGGGTGGCGGAGCTGACCACCCGCAGGCTCGGCGGCCACACCCCGCCCGAGGGCGGGACCGAGCGGGTGCTGGCCGAGATCTTCGCGGAGATGTTCGACACCGCCCCGGACCGGATCAGCGCCACCGCCAGCTTCTTCGACCTCGGCGGCACCTCGCTGGACATCCTGCGGCTGCGGCGCCATGTCGCCCGGCGGCTGGGCGGGGTGGACCTGCCGGTCATCACGGTGCTCACCGCGCCCACGGTGCGTCAGCTGGCCGCCCGGCTGACCGGTGACGGCGCCTTCGGTCCGGGGGAGTACGACCCCGTCGTACCGCTCCAGACCGGCGGCGAGAAGACCCCGCTGTTCTGTGTGCACCCCGGCGTCGGCGAGGTACTGGTCTTCGTCAACCTCGCCAAGTACTTCGTCGGCGACCGGCCGTTCTACGCCCTGCGGGCGCGTGGCTTCAACGAGGGCGAGAAGCCGTTCGCGAGCTTCGAGGAGATGGTGGACACCTACGTCCGGGCCATCCGGGCCCGGCAGCCGCACGGCCCCTACGCCGTCGCGGGCTACTCCTACGGCGGCGCCGTGGCGTTCGAGATCGCCAAGGCGCTGGAGGCGGAGGGCGAACGCGTCGACTTCATCGGCAGCTTCAACCTCCCGCCGCATATCAAGTACCGCATGGAGGAGCTGGACTTCATCGAGACCGCGGTGAACCTGGCCTTCTTCCTCGACCTGATCAACAAGAAGCAGTCGCTGGACCTCCCCGGCGAGCTGCGGCCGCTGCCGAGGGAGGAGCAGCTCGCCCGGCTGCTGCGGCTCGCCCCGCCCGACCGGCTGGCCGAACTCGACCTGGACCTCGGGCGGTTCGGGACCTGGGCGGAGCTGGCCCACGGCCTCACCGACCTGGGCCGCGGATACCAGCCCAGCGGCACCGTGCGGTCGATGACGGTCTTCTACGCCATCCCGCTGCGCGGCACCAAGGAGGACTGGCTCGCGGACGAGCTGCGCCGCTGGGACGAGCACACCACCGGGCCCAACCGGTACCTCGACGTACCGGGTGAGCACTACACGCTGATGGGCCCGCGGCATGTCGCCGCCTTCCAGGCCGTACTGCGCCGCGAGCTCGACCGCGCGCTGGGTGACGGCTAGCTCCGCACCCGGCCCCATCCGAACGGCCCGACAGAGGAGAGAGTCAGCGTGGAAGGCAAGAAGATCCTGGTCACCGGCGGCACCGGACAGGTCGCCCGGCCGGTGGCGGAAGCGCTCGCCGAGCGCAACGAGGTCTGGTGTCTGGGCCGGTTCGGCACCCCGGGGGTCGAAGCGGAGCTCACCGCCCGCGGTATCACCACATTCCGGTGGGACATGGACGACCTGGGAGCGTCGGCGTACGACGGGCTGCCGGACGACTTCACCCATGTCATCCACTCCGCGGTGCGACGTGGCGAGGACGGCGACGTCAACACGGCCGTCGAGGTCAACGCGGTCTCCTGTGCCCGGCTGATGACCCACTGCCGCACCGCGGAGGCGTTCCTGTACGTCTCCACCGGAGCCCTGTACAAGCGGCAGTCCCTGGACCATCCGTACACCGAGGACGATCCGGTCGACGGGGTGGCCGACTGGCTGCCGGTCTACCCGGTGGCGAAGATCGCCGCCGAGGGCACGGTCCGCGCGCTGGCGCAGGTGCTCGACCTGCCGACCACCGTCGCCCGGCTCAACATCGCCTACGGTCCCGGCGGTTACGGCGGGGTGCCGATGCTCTACTTCCGGCGGATGCTGGCGGGCGAGCCCATCCCGGTGCCCGTCGAGGGCCAGAACTGGTGCTCCCTGCTGCACACCGACGATCTGGTGGCCCAGGTGCCCCGGCTGTGGGAGGCCGCGGCGACCCCCGCCACGCTCGTCAACTGGGGCGGGGACGAGGCGGTCGGCATCACCGACTGTGTGCGCCACCTGGAGGAGCTCACCGGGGTGCGGGCCCGGCTGGTCCCCAGCGAGATCACCCGGGAGACCTACCGGTTCGACCCGGCGCGGCGCCGGGAGCTCACCGGGCCCTGCCGGGTGCCGTGGCGCGAGGGGCTGCGCGGCACGCTCCAGGCGCTCCACCCGGAGCACCTCAGGCCCGAGTACGCGGGCCCGGCGGCATCCGCCGTCTGAACGGCGCGCCCGCGTCCGGCCGCCGCCCGAGCCCAGCCGTTCCAGCCGTCGTCCCAGGAGGCACACACCATGGCATCAGCGAACATCGAGACCATCCGCCGGTCCTACGCGGGATTCCGCGACCGTGACATCGAGGGGATCCTGTCGGCCATGCACCCCGATGTGGAATGGGTGCACCCGGCCGGGATGGCCGCCTACGGGCTCGGCGGCACCAAACGGGGCCATGCCGGGATCAAGGAGTTCCTCTCCCATGTCCCGACCGTGCTGGGCGGGATGCGGCTGGAACCGGGGGAGTTCATCGAACAGGGCGACCGGGTGGTGGTGTTCGGCACCCGTCAGGTCACCTCGCTCCGGGGGACGACCGTGACACTGGACTTCGTCCACTCGTGGACCATGCGGGAGGGCAAGGCGGCGCGGATGGAGGACATCTTCGACACCGTGGCCTTCCACCGGCTGATGGAGAGCTGAGCCCGGGCCGTCCGCGGCGGCCGTCCGCACCCGCCCCCACGGCGGGTGCCGACGGCGCACACGGTCCGGACGGCCCGGGAGCGCGCGGCCGTCACACGGTGGTGACGACCTCCTCGTACGCCAGCCGCGGCAGCCGGTCCGTCCAGGCGTCCGGGGCCGGGTGGCCGATGTTGACCACACACACCGCCCGGTGGCGTCCGTCGCCGAAGAACTCCTTGGAGACGGCGGCGTGGTCGAAGCCGACCATGGGCCCGGCGGCGAGACCGGCCGCGCGTATGCCCAGGATGAAGTAGCCCACCTGGAGCGCGGTGTTGAACGTGGCGGACGCCTCGCGCGGGGCCGCCTCGGCGAAGATGTCCTGCGGGCGCTCCATGAACGGCACCAGCCGGGGCAGTTCCTCGTGGAAGTCCAGATCGGCCGCGACCACCGCCACCAGGGGCGCCTTCGCCGTCTTCTCCTGGTTGCGCCCGGTCATATGGGTCACCAGCCGCTCCCGCGCATGCGCCGAGCGGACCAGCACCATCCGCAGCGGCTGCTGATTCATCGACGTGGGCGCGTACTTGACCAGCTCGTAGACGGCACGGATCTGCTCCTCCGGCACCGGCTCGCCGGTGAAGGCGTTCGCCGTACGGGCCTCCAGGAACAGCTGGTTCTGCGCCTCCGGCGCCAGGGTGAGGTGGCGCGGGGCGTCGCTGTTCTCCGGTGCGCTCATGGAGCTCTCCTCGTCACGCGAAGCAGAATTTATTGGACTGGACGGGCTAGTCCAGTGCGGTGAGGGAAGGCTAGACTCACAGGTCCATCGGGGGCAAGGGCGCTACTCAGCAAGGAGGTTGGACCGTTGCGGACGGACAACGGTCCCCGGCGTGCCGCCGTGGGCCGCCCGATGGGGCCCCAGCCGGCCAAGCGCCAGGCGATCCTGGAGGCGGCCGTGGCCGTCTTCCTGCGCGAGGGATACACCCGGGCGGGGGTGGACGTCATCGCGGACGAGGCCCGGGTCTCCAAGCAGACCGTCTACAACCACTTCGGCGACAAGGAACGGCTGTTCCTCGCCGCCGTCGACGGTGAACGGGAGCGGGTGGCCGCCGAGTTCGCCGACGGCGCGCCGTACGCCCCCGAGCGGTTCGAGGGCGCCGACGCCCGCACCGCGCTCATCGCCTTCGGCCACCGGGTGCTGGAGGTGCTGCTCGACGAACGGGCCTCCGCACTGCGGCGCCTGGTCATCGCCGAGGTGGCCCGCCACCCCGCACTGCGCACCGCGTGCGCCGAGGGCGAGCCCCAGCAACTGGTGATCTGGCTCGCCGGGATGATCGAGCGCCGCACCGGCAGCGGTGAGCTGAGCGTCCCCGATCCATCCTCGGCCGCCGGGCAGTTCGTGGCCCTGCTGGTGCAGCAGGGCCTCTACCAGTCGATGTACGGCACCCGCCCGCTCGCCGCCGAGGTCGCCGCCTCCATCTGCGAGCAGGCCGCCGACCTGTTTGTCCGCGCGTACCGCACATGATGTGTGAGAGGTGTCACCCATGCGTGTGAACGTCCTCGGACCGCTGACGCTGAACCATGGCGCCCTGTCCGGAGTTCCCAGCGCGATGAAGCCACGTAAGGTCCTGTCCCTGCTGCTGCTCCACGACGGCCGGATGGTGCCGGTGCAGTCGCTGATGGCCGAGCTGTGGGGCGACCGCCCACCGCGGACGGGCCAGACCACGCTCCAGACCTACATCCTCCAGCTGCGCAAACTGCTCGCCCAGGTGCTGGTCATACCGCCGGCCCTGGTCGCCCGGGACGTCCTCCAGACCCGGCCCGGCGGTTACGCCCTGGTGCTGCGCCCCGGCCAGCTCGACGTCCACGACTACCGCCAGCTCGTCGCCGGGGGCGAATGCGCGCTGGAGGTGGGGGACGAGCGGGCCGCGGACGCCGCCTTCCGGCAGGCGCTCGCCCTGTGGCAGGGCCCGGCCCTGGTCGACGTCACCCCGCTGGGGCGTCCGCTCCAGGCGGAGGTGGCCCGGCTGGAGGAGTCCCGGCTCACCGTCACCGAGCGCGGGATCGAGACCCGGCTGCGGCTCGGCGGCCATCTGGAGGTGCTGAGCGACCTGGCCTCACTGGTGGTCGAGCACCGCTTCCACGAGGGCCTGCACGGCCAGTACATGCTGGCCCTGCACCGCTCCGGGCAGCGCACCCGCGCGCTCGCGGCCTACCAGCGGCTGCGGATGTCGATGACCGAGGAACTGGGGCTGGAGCCCTCCGTGAAGCTCCAGCGCCTCCAGCAGGCGGTCCTGGTCTCCGACCCCCGGCTGGACCACGAGGCCGGGGCCCCGGGGCGCGGACCGGTGGTGGCCTAGGCCCGGCGAACCGAGGCCCGGCGAGTCCCCGCCCGGCGGGGGCTCAGAGGTCGTCGTCCTCGTCGTCGAGCCGGGCCAGCCAGGTCGCCAGCCGCTCCACCGGCACCTCGAAGTCCGGGTTCAGGTCGACGAACGTCCGCAGCTGCTCGGCCAGCCACTCGAAGGTGACCTCCTCCTCGCCACGCCGCTGCGCCAGCTCCTCGATACCGCGGTCGGTGAAGTACAAGGGTCGCTCCGGAAGAGGGGGGTTCGGGGATGATCTGCACCGCCCAGGATATGCCGCCCGGGAACGGGGAAGACCCGGCCTCCGCTCGCGCGGGGACCGGGCCTTCCCTTCGGGCCGTGGCGGGCCTGGATCAGATCTCGAAGACCTCGCTCACCAGCGCCTGCTGCTCCGCCTGGTGGCGCTTGTTCGACCCCACCGCGGGCGAGGACGAATGCGGCCGGGAGACCCGGACCAGCCGCTCGGCGGCGGGGACGTCCGCGCCGACCGACAGCTCCAGGTGGTCGATCAGGTTGAGCGCCATGAACGGCCACCCGCCCTGGTTCGCCGGCTCCTCCTGGGCCCAGACGAACTTCTCGACGTTGGCGTACTTGGCGATCTCGGCCTGGACCTCGGCACCCGGCAGTGGGTACAGCCGCTCCAGCCGGACGATCGCCGTGTCGTTCGCACCGCGCTTCTCCCGCTCCGCGGCCAGGTCGTAGTAGACCTTGCCGGAGCAGAAGACCACCCTGCGCACCGCGGCCGGATCGGCACTCTCGTCGCCGATGACCGGGCGGAACGCGCCGGTGGTGAACTCCTCCGCCTTCGAGGCCGCCGCCTTCAGACGCAGCATCGACTTCGGGGTGAAGACGACCAGCGGCTTGTGGTGCGGGTTGTGGACCTGCCAGCGCAGCAGGTGGAAGTAGTTCGACGGCAGCGTCGGTGTGGCGACCGTCATGTTGTTCTGCGCGCAGAGCTGGAGGAAGCGCTCGATCCGGGCCGAGGAGTGGTCCGGGCCCTGGCCCTCGTAGCCGTGCGGCAGCAGCAGCGTGACGCCGGAGGTCTGGCTCCACTTCTGCTCGGCCGAGGAGATGAACTCGTCCACGACGGTCTGCGCGCCGTTGACGAAGTCACCGAACTGGGCCTCCCACATGACCAGCGACTCCGGGCGGGCCAGCGAGTAGCCGTACTCGAAGCCCATCGCCGCGTACTCGCTGAGCAGCGAGTCGTAGACGTTGTAGCGGGACTGGTCCTCGGCCAGGTAGAGCAGCGGGGTGTAGTCCTCGCCGGTCTCCCGGTCCACCAGCACCGCGTGGCGCTGGCCGAAGGTGCCGCGGCGGGAGTCCTGTCCGGCGAGCCGGACCGGGGTGCCCTCCATCAGCAGCGAGCCGATGGCGAGGGTCTCGCCCATGCCCCAGTCGATCGTGTCGTCCTCGATCATCGCCGCGCGCCGCTGGAGCTGCGGGAGCAGCCGCGGGTGGACGGTGATCCGGTCGGGGATGTTGACCTGGGACTCGGCGATCCGCTTGACGACCTCCTGGGAGACCGCCGTGTTCACCGCGACCGGGAACTCCGGCTGCGGTTCGGGGACCTCGGGCTGGGCCGGGGTCGAGACCGCGTCGCGGACCTCGGTGAAGACCTTCTCCAGCTGCCCCTGGAAGTCCTGGAGCGCCTGCTCGGCCTCCTCCAGCGTGATGTCACCGCGCCCGATCAGCGACTCGGTGTACAGCTTGCGCACCGAGCGCTTCTTGTCGATCAGGTCGTACATCAGCGGCTGGGTGAAACCGGGGTTGTCGGTCTCGTTGTGGCCGCGGCGCCGGTAGCAGATGAGGTCGATGACCACGTCCTTGTTGAACGCCTGGCGGAACTCGAAGGCGAGCCGCGCGACGCGGACCACGGCCTCCGGGTCATCACCGTTGACGTGGAAGATCGGCGCCTCGATCATGCGCGCCACATCGGTGGCGTACATCGAGGAGCGGGACGCGGCCGGGGCGGCGGTGAAGCCGACCTGGTTGTTGATCACGATGTGCACGGTGCCGCCGGTGCGGTAGCCGCGCAGCTGCGACATGTTCAGCGTCTCGGCCACCACGCCCTGGCCCGCGAAGGCCGCGTCGCCGTGCAGGGCGACGGGCAGCACGGTGAAGTCCGTACCGGCCTTGCCGATGATGTCCTGCTTGGCGCGGGCGACACCCTCCAGGACCGGGTCCACCGCCTCCAGGTGGGAGGGGTTGGCGGTCAGCGAGACCTGGATCTGCTCACCGTCCAGACCGGTGAAGGTGCCCTCGGCGCCCAGGTGGTACTTCACATCGCCGGAGCCGTGCATCGACTTCGGGTCGAGGTTGCCCTCGAACTCGCGGAAGATCTGCGCGTAGGACTTGCCGACGATGTTGGCCAGCACATTGAGACGGCCGCGGTGGGCCATCCCGATGACGACCTCGTCCAGGCGCGACTCGGCGGCCGCGTCCAGCACCGCGTCCAGCAGCGGGATGACGGACTCGCCGCCCTCCAGCGAGAACCGCTTCTGACCGACGTACTTGGTCTGGAGGAAGGTCTCGAACGCCTCGGCCGCGTTGAGCCGGCGCAGGATGCGTAGCTGCTCCTCGCGCTCCGGCTTGTCGTGGCTGCGCTCGACCCGGTCCTGGATCCACTTGCGCTGCTTGGGGTCCTGGATGTGCATGAACTCGATACCGGTGGTGCGGCAGTACGAGTCGCGCAGCACGCCCAGGATGTCGCGCAGCTTCATCATCGTCTTGCCCGCGAAGCCACCGACCGCGAACTCGCGCTCCAGGTCCCACAGGGTGAGCCCGTGCTCGATGATGTCGAGGTCGGGGTGCTTGCGCTGGCGGTACTCCAGCGGGTCGGTGTCGGCCATCACATGGCCGCGGACCCGGTAGGCGTGGATCAGGTCGAAGACCCGCGCCGCCTTGGTGACGTCGTCGTCATGGCTGACGTCGATGTCCTTGAGCCAGCGGACCGGCTCGTAGGGGATGCGCAGCGCCTTGAAGATCTCGTCGTAGAAGTCGCTCTCGCCGAGCAGCAGCTGGTTCATGATCCGCAGGAACTCGCCGGAGGCGGCGCCCTGGATCACCCGGTGGTCATAGGTGCTGGTCAGCGTCATGACCTTGGAGATGCCCAGCTTGTTCAGAGTGTCCTGGGAGGTGCCCTGGAACTCGGCCGGGTACTCCATGGCGCCGACGCCGATGATCAGGCCCTGGCCGGGCATCAGCCGCGGCACCGAGTGGACGGTGCCGATACCGCCGGGGTTGGTCAGGGAGGCGGTGACGCCGGTGAAGTCCTCCATCGTCAGCTTGTTCGCGCGGGCGCGGCGGACGATGTCCTCGTACGCCTGCCAGAACTCGAAGAAGTTGAGCGTCTCGGCCTTCTTGATGGCCGCGACGACCAGCTGGCGGTCACCGTTGGGCTTGACCAGGTCGATGGCCAGGCCCAGGTTGACGTGCTCGGGCTTGACCAGGGTGGGCTTGCCGTCCGCTTCGGTGAACGAGTAGTTCATCGAGGGCATCGCCTTCAGCGCCTGCACCATGGCGTAGCCGATGAGGTGCGTGAAGGACACCTTGCCGCCGCGGGCGCGCTTGAGGTGGTTGTTGATGACGATGCGGTTGTCGAACAGCAGCTTCACCGGGACGGCGCGCACCGAGGTGGCCGTCGGCAGATCCCGCGACGCGTTCATGTTCTTCGCCACCGCGGCGGACGGGCCGCGCAGGGTGACCAGCTCCGGACCGGCGGACGGCTCGGTCTTCGCGGCCTTGGCGGAGGACGTCGGCTCGGCGGGCGTCGGCTTCACCGGAGCCGGCTTGGCCGGGGCGGGAGCCGCGGCGGCGGGCTTCGGGGCGGCCGGGGCCGCGGCGGCGGGCTTGGCGTCCACCGGCTTCGCGGCGGGCGCGGCCGTCGGCCGCGCCGGAGCGGCGGTGGCGGGGGCGGCCTGCGCGGCGGCGGACGCCCCCGCGGCGCCCCCGGTCACGGCCTGTGGCGGCGCGGCCACGGCGGAGCCGGTGTCCTGACCCGGCTTGTAGTCGGCGAAGAAGTCCCACCAGGCTCGGTCGACCGAGTTCGGGTCCTGGAGGTACTGCTGGTAGATCTCGTCGACGAGCCACTCGTTGGGCCCGAAAGCAGCGGCAGGGTTACTTCCCTGCCCGTCCTGCTCGTCGGTCGAGACGCTCGAGGTATTGGGGGACTGTGGCGACACGGCGGCAACCGCCCTCTTCCGCTTCCTTAGATGGTGGACAGCGGGAATAAAGGCTACGCCTCTTGGACCCATACGTGCAGGCCGCACTGGTCATCGTCGCGCAAGTCACACTGATCGGCGGGTTTCAGTGCATGTCATGGCGGGAAACACACGGGGTTCCGCGTCTTCCCGCAGATACGAGCGAACGCAAAAGTGCACCCACACCGCTCGGATGTGCGCGTCCGCGACCGACCTTACGTCACATGTGATCTCTGGAGCCGCCCGGAAGGCTGACCTTGATGCGGCAGCCCCGGGGGGACTCCGCGACGCCTATCCGGCCGCCGTGCAGATCGACCGCCCAGCGGGCGATGGCCAGCCCCAGACCGGTGCCTCCGTCGCTGCCCTGCCCCGACCGGCGGCGGCCCGCGGGACCCGCACCGCCCGGTGAGAGGCCACCGCGGTTGAACCGCTCGAAGACCCGGTGCCGCTCCGACTCCGGGATGCCGGGACCCTCGTCCATGACCTCCAGCTCCAGGCTCTCCGGCCCCTCGCCGCGCCGCGCCCGCACCGTGACCCGGCCGTGCGCCGGGCTGTGCTTCATCGCGTTGTCGATGAGATTCGCCACCACCTGGTGGAGCCGCTCGGTGTCCGCGTGCGCGGTCAGCTCCGGCGGGGAGACGTCCAGGTGGAGATGGACGTCCTGGCGGGAGTGCGAGCCCGACCCGGACTCCGCGCCCTTGGCCATGCTCGCCTCCTTGAGGATCTGGGCCAGATACGGCCAGACCTCGAAGCGCCGGGCGTGGAGCGGCACCACCCCGTTGTCCAGCCGGGACAGATCGAGCAGCTGCTCGACCAGCCGGCCCAGCCGCTGGGTCTGGCGCAGCGCCACCCGCATGGTCTCCGGATCGGCCTCGGAGACCCCGTCCACCACGTTCTCCAGCACCGCCCGCAGCGCCGCGATCGGGGTGCGCAGCTCATGCGAGACATTGGCCACCAGTTCCTTGCGGTGGGTGTCCACCGCCTCCAGGTCGGCCGCCATCCGGTTGAAGGCGTTCGCCAGATCGCCGAACTCGTCCCGGCGCTGTGCCGCCCCCACCCGCCGGGTGTAGTCACCGTGCGCCATGGCCCGGGTGACCTCGGTCATCTCGTCCAGCGGAGCGGTGAGGCCATGCGCCACGAACTGGGTGATCAGCAGCGAGGCGATGATCGAGAAGATGGTGATCACCCGCAGCTCGGTGTTCGAGTGCATCGCCGCGAAGACCAGCAGCGTGGTGATGATCACCGACCCGATGACCAGCGCCCCGAGGGCGGCCTTGACCGAGCGGTACGGGTCGAACGGGCGCAGCGCCGCCCACACCCGGCCCCAGGTGGCCCGGCTCCGGGCGCCGCGGCGCCGCGGCGGGTGTCCGGGGGAGCCCGGCGGCAGCGGTGGCCGGACGGACTCGGCCCCCCGTGCCACCACGGCCGCCATGAGCGCCCGCAGTGTCCGCACGGCCTCGCGGAGGGAGGCGAACCTGGGAGCCCCGGGGGCCTTCCTCATGCGGCCGGGGTCTCCAGGGCGTAACCGACGCCGTGCACCGTGCGGATCCGCTCCGCGCCGATCTTCCGGCGCAGCGCCTTGATGTGGCTGTCGACGGTCCGGGTGCCCGAGGCGTCCGCCCAGTCCCACACCTCCGCCAGCAGCTGTTCTCGGGAGAGCACCGCGCGCGGGGTGTTGGCCAGGCAGACCAGCAGGTCGAACTCGGTCGGGGTGAGGTGGACGTCGGAGCCGCGCACCCGCACCCGGCGCTGTGCGTGGTCGATCTCCAGCTCGCCCAGGCGCAGGATCCCGCTGCGCGGGGTGTGCGCGGCCAGCGCCGCCCGCTCCACCCGCCGGAGCAGTACGTGCACCCGGGCGGCCAGCTCGCGCATCGAGAACGGCTTGGTCATGTAGTCGTCCGCGCCGACCCCGAGGCCGACCAGCATGTCGGTCTCGTCGTCACGCGCGGTGAGCATCAGCACCGGAACCGGGCGCCGGGCCTGCACCCGGCGGCACACCTCGAGTCCGTCGAAGCCCGGCAGCATCACATCGAGCACCAGCAGATCGGGCTGCCACGCCTCGGCGGTGTCGACGGCCGCCGGGCCGTCCCCGGCCGTCTGGACCTGGAAGCCCTCGGCCCGCAGCCGGGCGGCGATCGCGTCCACGATGGTCGGATCGTCCTCGACGACGAGCACCCGGCGCTGTGCGCCCGGGGTGCTCGTGGCGGCCCCGTTGTGGCCGTTGAGATTCTGCTCCATACGCCCGCCCCATGCGTCGTCCTGGTAAACCGCGCTCCGCGCCTGGTGATGTGCCGTGCGGCGTGGTCTAGGCATGAAAGCGTAAGGGCAGCGTACGCGGCTCGGCTACGCGCCCCGAATCCCGATGTGCACCACGTCGGGCACGCCCCGGGCAACTGTGATCTCTTCCGTACGGACACTGGTGAATCCGGCATTGCGGAGAGACTCCTCGAACGCGGCCGACGGCCGGGCCGACCAGACCGCGAGCACGCCGCCCGGTGTGAGGCGGGCGGCGCAGGCGGCGAGCCCGTCGGAGGAGTAGAGGCCGGTGTTGTCCTCGGTGACGGTCCAGTCCGGTCCGTTGTCGATGTCCAGGCACAGCGCGTCGTAGACCGGGCCGTCCGGTGCGCGGAGGTGGCCGACCAGATCGGCGCGGACGACGTCGGTGCGCGGATCGGCCAGCGCCCGGGCGGAGACCGCGGCCAGCGGGCCGTCGCGGTGCCAGTCGATGACCGCCTCCTCCCGCTCCACCACCGCGATCCGGCCCCAGCGCGGCTCATCGGCCGCCTCGGCGAGTGAGAAGCCGACGCCGAGTCCGCCGATGAGCAGGGCGGGAGTGGGGCGGTCGGCGGGCAGGGCGCCGAGGGCGGCCCGTACCAGCAGCCGCTCGGAGCGGCCGTCGGAGGTGTCCATGAGGAAGCAGCCGTTCGCGATGATCTCGAAGACGGCGTCCGCGCGGTCCGCGGCCCCGCGCCGCCGCAGCACCACTTCTCCGTACGGGCCGTCGCGGCGGTCGAGGGTGACCGGCTGGTCGGCTGCGGTGTCGTATGGGGGCTGCATGGTGGTCCTCCGGCTGGACGTGGCGGACGGGCCCCGCGGGGCCCGTCCGCCATCCTCGCGCCGCGGCCGCTCACGGGTCCACCGCGTCAAGTCTCCGCCGCGGCGGCTGTGGTGGCGCTCACGTCGGTGTGTGGTGACATCACTCGGGGCCCGGAGATTGTTGTGGTGTGGGACGCGGAAAGCCGAACAGAAGGACGGACGGGGGCCTGGGAACCGGGGGCGGACGGCGGACGGAAAGGAGCCCTGGCGGTGACAGTCGTACAGGCGGACGGTGCCGGGCCCGGTGAGGACCGCGCGGGCCCGGACGGACGTCCGGATCCGGCCGCCAGTGGTGGAGACCTCACCGGCGGCGGCGCTCCCGGGCGGCGCGATCCCGCCGTCGCCGGATGGTGCTGGTCGGTGCCCGGAGCCGTCCCCGCCCACCGCCCGGTGCGTCCGGCCGTGCCCGCCCGTTCGCCGGAGGCCGTGGCCGTCGGGGCGGCGACGCCGCGGATTCCGGGGCGGACCCGGCGGGAGCGGCCGGAGCGCTGGGAGCGGCTCATACGGGCGGCGCCCACCCCCGCCACCGCCCCGTTCACGCTGATCTACGCCCTCGTCCTCCTCGGTACCGGCCTCTTCGTCCACCTCGGGGACCCGCGCACCGTCCATGACCTGCTCACCGGCTCCAGTACCGATGTCTCCCACCTGTCCCGGCGCCCGCTGTTCACCCTGCTCGCCAGCGCGGTGTGGATGGTCGGCGGTCTCGCCTCGCCCTATCTGCCCGCGCTGCTGCTGGTGCTCACGGCGCTGGAGCGGCGGATCGGCGGACTGCGGACGGCCGCGGTGTTCCTGCTCGGCCATGTGCTGGCGACGCTGCTCACCGAGCTCCCGGTGGCCGCCTCCGTCGCGCTCGGCCACCTCCCGCACAGCTCGCTGCGGCGGCTGGACTACGGCGTCAGCTACGGGCTGATCGCATGTGCCGGGGCGCTCGCCGTACTGCTGCGGCCCCGGGCGCGCCGGGCCCTGGTCGGCGGGATCGCGCTGTCGCTGGCCGCCGCCAGCCTGATCGGCATCGCCGATCCGCTCACCGACTGGGGCCATGCCCTCGCCCTGCTGATCGGGCTCGCCTGCTGGCCGTACGTCCGCCACAGCGCCCGGCGGCGGGCCGCGGAGCCCCCGCGGGACACCGCCGCCGACGCGGCGACCGGCTGATCGCTCATAGCGAACAAGGGGTCGGGAACACCTGAAGGCTCCGGCGCATTGAGTCTGCATAGCTCAACTTGCCTGCCTAAGGGGAGATCATGGCTTCGCTGTCCACACCGCTCACCCTGCCGGTGCTGCCTCTCGACGACGAGGTGGTGCTGCCCGGCATGGTGGTGCCCCTGGACCTGTCCGACACCGAAGTACGCGCCGCGGTGGAGGCCGCCCAGGCCGCCGCCCGCTCCAGCGGGAGTGGCGGGAAACCGCAGCTGCTGCTGGTGCCGCGGGTCGACGGGACCTACGCGGCGATCGGCACCCTCGGCACCGTCGAGCAGGTGGGCCGGCTCTCCGACGGCGACCCCGGCGCGCTCATCCGCGGGGTGCGCCGTGTCCGCATCGGGGCCGGGACCACCGGTCCTGGCGCCGCGCTGTGGGTCGAGGGGACCGCGGTCGAGGAGATCGTGCCCGACCCTTCCCCTGCCTCCGGCGGGGAGACCCCATCGCCCGGTGCCGTCACCGAACTGATGAAGGAGTACAAGGCGCTGGCCACCAGCTGGCTGCGCAAGCGCGGTGCCTGGCAGGTCGTGGACCGGGTGCAGCAGATCGACGATGTCGCCCAGCTCGCCGACAACTCCGGCTACTCGCCGTTCCTGACCATCGCCCAGCGCGTGGAGCTGCTGGAGACCGCCGATCCGGTGGCCCGGCTGCGGCTGGCGGTGAGCTGGCTGAGCGAGCACCTGGCCGAGCAGGACGTGGCCGAGTCGATCGCCAAGGACGTCCAGGAGGGCGTGGACAAGCAGCAGCGCGAGTTCCTGCTGCGGCGTCAGCTGGAGGCCGTCCGCAAGGAGCTGGCCGAGCTCAACGGCGGAACCGGGGCCGACGCCGACGAGAGTGACGACTACCGGGCCCGGGTCGAGGCCGCCGAGCTGCCGGAGAAGGTGCGCACCGCCGCGCTCAAGGAGGTCGACAAGCTGGAGCGGTCCTCCGACCAGAGCCCCGAGGGGAGTTGGATCCGCACCTGGCTGGACACCGTTCTGGAGCTGCCCTGGAACGAGCGCACCGAGGACGCGTACGACATCCAGGGCGCCAAGGAGGTGCTGGACGCCGACCACGCGGGCCTGGAGGACGTCAAGGAGCGGATCACCGAGTACCTGGCGGTGCGCAAGCGCCGCTCCGAGCGGGGCCTCGGCGTCGTCGGCGGCCGCCGCGGCGGTGCGGTGCTGGCCCTGGTCGGCCCGCCCGGCGTCGGCAAGACCAGCCTCGGCGAGAGTGTCGCCCGGGCGATGGGGCGCGGTTTCGTCCGGGTCGCGCTCGGCGGCGTCCGGGACGAGGCGGAGATCCGCGGCCACCGGCGCACCTACGTGGGCGCGCTGCCCGGCCGGATCGTCCGGGCCATCAAGGAGGCCGGTTCGATGAACCCGGTCGTCCTGCTGGACGAGATCGACAAGGTCGGCTCCGACTTCCGCGGCGATCCGGCCGCGGCCCTGCTGGAGGTCCTGGACCCGGCGCAGAACCACACCTTCCGGGACCACTACCTGGAGGTCGAGCTCGATCTGAGCGATGTGGTCTTCCTGGCCACCGCCAACGTCCTGGAGGCCATCCCGGAGGCGCTGCTCGACCGGATGGAGCTGGTGCGCCTCGACGGCTACACCGAGGACGAGAAGGTCGTCATCGCCCGCGACCACCTGCTGCCCCGTCAGCTGGAGCGCGCCGGTCTGGAGCCGGGCGAGGTCGTGGTCGAGGACGCCAGCCTGCGCAAACTGGCGGGCGAGTACACCCGCGAGGCGGGCGTACGGACCCTGGAGCGGTCCGTGGCCCGGCTGCTGCGCAAGGTCGCGGCCCAGCATGAACTGGGCGAGCGGAAGCTGCCGTTCACCGTCGGGCCCGACGCACTGCGGTCGCTGATCGGACGGCCGCACCACACCCCGGAGTCCGCCCAGGACCCGGCCGAGCGGCGCACCGCCGTCCCCGGTGTGGCCACCGGGCTCGCGGTCACCGGCGCGGGCGGCGATGTGCTGTTCGTCGAGGCGTCGCTGGCCGACCCGGAGACGGGCGGCGCGGGGCTGACGCTGACCGGCCAGCTCGGTGAGGTGATGAAGGAGTCCGCCCGGATCGCGCTGTCCTTCCTGCGCTCCCATGGCGCGGAGCTGGAGCTTCCGGTGGGTGACCTCAAGGAGCGCGGTGTCCACCTCCACGTCCCGGCGGGCGCGGTGCCCAAGGACGGGCCGAGCGCGGGCATCACCATGACCACGGCGCTCGCCTCGCTGCTCTCCGGCCGCCAGGTGCGCCCGGACGTGGCGATGACGGGCGAGGTCTCGCTGACCGGGCGGGTGCTGCCGATCGGCGGTGTCAAGCAGAAGCTGCTGGCGGCGCACCGGGCCGGGGTGACCACCGTGGTCATCCCCAAGCGGAACGAACCCGATCTGGACGAGGTCCCGGCCGAGGTGCTGGAGAAGCTGGACGTCCACCCCGTCGCCGATGTCCGGCAGGTGCTGGAGCTGGCGCTCCAGCCCGCCTCGTCGCTGACCGAGGAGGTTCCGGCGGCGGCGTGACGGACGTGACGGTGCCCTCCGGCGTACGGACGGACGGATCCGTCCGTACGCCGGAGGGCGGGTGCGCCGGGGGTCGGGGGACCGCCGCGTCAGCCGTTCGCCAGGGCCTTGAGCCGGTCCATGGCGCCGTTGAACTTGTTGTGGTCACCGACGGTGGCGCCGGAGGAGGTGTACTGCCAGATGGTGTGGAAGCCCCACCCGGCCGGGAGTTCACCGACGGACGAGCCGTAGCGCGGGATCCACAGCGGGTTGACACCGCCGAAGGCGCTGGAGTTGCCGGTACAGGTCTTCCACCAGCTGGTGGAGGTGTAGATCACCGGGTCGCGGCCGGTACGGGCGCGGTAGGTGGTGGAGAAGTCCTTGATCCAGCTGACCATCGCACTGGCGCTCTTGCCGTAGCAGGTGGCGCCGTAGGGGTTGTACTCCATGTCCAGCGCGCCGGGCAGCGTCTTGCCGTCCTTGGACCAGCCGCCGCCGTGGTCGACGAAGTACTTGGCCTGGGCCGCGCCGCTGGAGTTGTTCGGCAGCGCGAAGTGGTACGACCCGCGGATCATGCCGGCGTCGTACGAGCCGGTGTACTGCTGGGTGAAGTACGGGTTGGTGTAGCTGGTGCCCTCGGTCGCCTTCACATAGGCGAACCGGACGCCGCTGCTCCAGAGCGTCGCCCAGGCGACATTGCCCTGGTGGCTGCTGACGTCCACACCTTCGACGGTGGCGAGCACACTCGGCGGTTCCTGGCCGGTGGTGGCCCCGCCCTCATGCTTCAGTATCTGCGAGCCCGCCCAGTCGTCCTCGGGGTGGGGGATGTCCTCCGAGCCCTGCGCGGACGCCGGGGCGGAGAGTGCGAAGGTCGTGGTCACGAGGGCGGCGAGAATGCCGGTCAGCGCGGTGAGGGTGCGTCGGGCCGGACCAGGTCTGTGCACGGGCATGGCGAGCCTCCGAAGCCTCGGTGGGGGGGAGCGGGGGGTGGTTGGAATGGCCATGTCAGAAATGACGCTACGGGCGTAGATAAGGGCGGGGAAGAGGGAGGGGGTGGTGCCGTTGGTCTAATCCTGCGAAATACTGACGGAGCTGCGGCAACAACCGCGCCTGACAGAAACTTTCACCATGTGAAAATCCGGAGAGGGCTCTGACGTGCATAACAACGGGCCGATGCCCCCCGAGCGGGGTGAGGGCGGCACCCTGGGTGGAATTGGTGTGGACCACGCATTCCTGGCTCTGGAGCGGGAATTGGCGGTCTTCCTCCGCCGGGCCCGCGCCGTGTCCGGGGAATTGGCCCGTGAGGTCCACCCCGACCTGGAATCCGCCGCGTACGGGCTGCTGATGCGGCTCGAGGACGCGGGGCCGCAGCGCGCCACCGACCTCGCGGCCTACATCGGCGTCGGCAAGGCGACGATGAGCCGTCAGCTGCGTGCCCTGGAGGGGCTCGGTCTGGTGACCCGCGCCCCCGACCCGGCGGACGGCCGGGCGTTCCTGGTGGAGCTGACGGACGAGGGCCGGACCCGCTTCAGCGCCGTCCGGGTCGCCCGCCGCGCGCGGTACGCCCGTCGCCTCGCCGCGTGGGAGCGCAGCGAGGTCGCCGAACTCGCCCGCCTGCTGCACCGGTTGAACAGTGAGCAGGAGGCCGACGACGCCGGGCACGCGGCCCGTGGGGGCCAGGAGTAGGGCACTCACATACGTCAGCATCTTCGAGCCGCGCGGATCCGGCGACGCGGACGTGGCAACGGCATGACCCCCTGCGCCATCGGGGGACCCGGCGCCGCTCAGAGCTCGGCGTAGATCACCGCGGCGTCGTCATGGGCCTTGCCGCGCCGGAAGGCGGTCCGGTCCGGATCGGCGTGCTCCGCCGCCCGCACCCGGTCGATCAGCGCCTGCGGGCCCTCCTTGCGCAGCAGTGCGAGGCAGGCGGTCCAGTCGCCCTCGCCGAACACCTCCACCCAGCGCGTCGCCCCGTCGGTGAGTGCCGCCAGCGCCCGTACCCCGGTGCGCGGCAGCTCGCCGGTGACCGCCCTGGCGCTGACGGCGGGGTCGGCGGCGGCCGTGAAGAAGCCGCCCTCGGCATTGCGCAGCCCGGCGAGCCGGTGGCCCGCCGCGCGCAGCCGGTCGATGCGGTCGTCGAGCACCGGGGTCACCGCGCCGTCCGTCCCCTCGACGAGCAACGCGGAGTCGGAGAGCACCAGATGTTCGACCCGCTCCCCGTCCCAGCGGGCGGCCACCACCGTGGCCTGAGGGGTGAGCGGGTGATAAAGGTCACAGGTTGAACTATGTGCTGCCGCGGTACGCGCGATGGCCTCGGCGAGGCATGCGGCCAGGCTCATATCCCTTCGCGAACCGGACAGTTCGAGCAGTGCGCCGCCCAGCCGCGCGGTGAACCAGGGCACCCCGTGGACGCAGCCGTCGTCGCCCTCGGGTGGGGTCACCCCGTCGAGTACCACCAGGGAGCCGCCGAGCCCCGAGGCGGGGAGGGCCACGGAGGCCCAGTCCTCGTTGGGGCGCTGGTGATCACCGGGGGCCGTCGCGAGTTCGATGCGCATGCCGTCAGTCTGCCGGACCCCTTTCGAACACCGCCTCCTCGGGGTGAAGAGAAAGACAATGGTTCGTACCAAGCACGTGTTTGTCGGATTGGGGCAGGAATGCGAATGTCTGGGAAGGTGGGGGTGGGCATCTTCCCAGGGCGGTCATCTCTTTTCCAATCCCCCGTAACGCGGCCGGAGGGTATGGCCCCTACGCAAAGTTGGTGGTCAACTACGCCATACGGTTCACTCGTTCAGGTGGCCGGGTGGGTGATGTGCGCCCGCCCCCGAGCCGTCCTGAAAGGGTCGGAATCCCTACCAGGGGTGGGGAAACACAATTGTTGATCCGTCGTCACCTCTGGAAGCACAGCGGTCGGGCGATAAAAGATTGTGAGCACCGGTGCGGAAGAAGCGGCTTCGGGGCACCACGCGCGAATCGGGCGGCGAGCCACGCCTTCAGGACCTCCAGATCGGCACAGCACGGCGGTGTACCGCCCGTGTCCGCAACCGCCTGGCCGCGTCCATCGCCCTCGTCGCCGTCGCGGTCCTCGGCGCGGGCGCACCGGCCGTCCTCTTAGCCCTCGACGACACCACCGACACCCAGCGGCTGGTCGGCCTCGCGCGCACCAACCGTGACGCGGTGGCCCTGGCCCACTCCCTCGCCGACGAGCGCGACGCCATGACCGCCTATGTCGCGGGCGGGCGCACCACCGCCTCCGGCGGCGGGGTCTCCGAGAGCCAGCGCGCCCGGGTGGACCGGCAGGTCAGGGAGGTGCGCCCGGAGGTTCCCGGCTCCGTCCGGCGGCTGCTCGACCACCTTCCCGGGCTGCGCCAGCAGGCCCTGACCGGCCATGGCTCGGCCCATGACGTCTTCACCGCGTACAGCGCCGCCGTCCAGGCGCTGCACACGGTCTCCGCCGACCTCGCCCGCGAGCTCCCCGGCGCGGGCACCGGCTCCGCCGCCGCACTGGCACCGCTGGGCCGCGCCACCGAGCAGGCGTCGGCCACCCGCGGTCTGCTGTCGGCCGCGCTCACCGGGGGCGGCGCCCAGCCCACCCTGACCTCCGACGCCCAGCGGGCCCGGGTGCGCGAGCAGTCCGCGCTCGCCGACTTCCGCCAGCTCGCCCAGGCCCCCGCGCGCGAGCGGTACGACCGCACGGTCAACGGCCCCGAGGTCACCACCGCCGAGCGCTACACCACCCGTCTCACCGACCAGGGCAGGCTGTCCGGCGACGACCTCACCGTCGACGAGGAACGGTTCGAAGCCGCCCTGAGCGCCCGCCTCACCAGGATGCGCGGTGTCGAATCCGCCCTGGCCTCGGCCGAGATCACCGCGGTCACACGGCTGCGCCACGACCAGGTCACCACCCTGGAGACGCGGTTCGCCCTGGTCGGCGGCGCCCTGCTGCTGGCCCTCGGCATCAGCGTCCGGACCGCCCGCACGATGACCCGGCCGCTGGCCGCCCTGCGGCTCGGCGCCCGCCGGGTCGCCGCCGACCCGACGGCCGAGGAGCCGGTCGGCCACCCCGGCCGCGACGACGAGTTCGCCGACGCCGTCCGCGCCGTCAACGAGCTGCACGCCAAGGCGGTCCGCGCCCAGGAGCGCGCCGCCGGGCTCGGCACCGAGCGCACCCGGCTGGTCGGGGAGCGGCAGCGGCTGGCCGACGAACGGGACGCGCTGCGCCATGAGCGGGACGCGATCGCCGCCCGGCTGGACGGGCTGCGGTCCCGGGTGCACAGCAGCTTCGTCAGCCTCGCCCTGCGCACCCTCGGGCTGATCGAGCGGCAGCTCGCTGTGATCGAGGGCATGGAGGAGCAGGAGCAGGACCCCGACCGGCTCCAGACCCTCTTCCAGCTGGACCACCTGGCCACCGGGGTGCGCCGCTACAGCGAGAACCTCCTGGTCATCGCGGGCTCGGAGAACACCTCCGGCCATCCGGGCCCGGTCCCGCTGCTGGATGTGCTGCGCGCCTCGATCAGCGAGGTCGAGCGGTACGACCGGGTGCAGATCCAGTCGCTGCCGCCACACGCCCAGGTCGCCGGGTACGCGGCCGACAGCGTCAGCCACCTCGTCGCCGAACTCCTGGAGAACGCCAGCTCGTTCTCCCCGCCCGACGCCCGGGTGCAGGTCTCCGGCTGGCTGCTGGAGAGCGGCGAGGTCATGCTCTCCATCCAGGACGAGGGCATCGGGATGACGCCCGAGCGCATGGTGGAGCTGAACGAGCGGCTGGCCGATCCGGTGCCGGACTACTGCCAGGGTCCGCAGCCCGAGGACCCGTTGGGCCTCGGCCTGTATGTGGTGACCCGGCTCGCCGCGCGCCACGGCGTCCGGGTGCAGCTGCGGGAGCAGCGGCCGGGCGGGGTGGCGGCCGTCGTCGTCCTGCCCACGAAGATCCTCCCGGCCGGTCCGCCGGGCGCCGGGCTGCCGCCCGCCCCGCCTGCCGGTGCGGGTGCCGTCCACAGTGACGTGGGGTTGCCCGCCTTCCCGGGCTCGGAGGCCGAGGCCAACTCCAACGCCCTGCCGTCCCAGGCGCGTTCGGTGCCCGAACCGGACGGGGCTCCCGGGGCCCCTGCGGCCAAGGAGCCGGAGCCTCAGCGGTCCGACATCCCCGCGCCCTCGGCCGTACCCGGTGCGAAGTGGAGCCCGGACCCCGACCCGGAGGGCGTGCCGTACGTGAGGGAGCCGACGCCGCCGCGCGGCCACCCGGCCCCCGGAACCGCCGGGGAACTGCCCGCGCTGCCCCGGCGCACTCCCGCCGCCGCGGACGCCGGCGGATCCGCCGCACCGGACCGCTCCGAGCGGACGCTGGAGTTCACCGCGCGCCATGAGGACGCCGAGGAGCCCGCGGGCGGCCATGGAGTCCGTCCGGTGGGCGCGGACGCCTGGGGCCCGGCGGGCGCGGATCCGTACGCCATCGGGCCCGACGAGCACACCCGGGCCGCCGAACACCCCCGCACGGGCAAGGGACTTCCCAAGCGCACCCCGAAGGGCGTGGAGCGCCGTGAGTCCGGGGTGCGGGAGCGGACCGGCGCGGTCGACGCGGAGGAGCTGCGGCGCAGGCTCGGTGGCTTCCAGCGCGGCGCGCTGGAGGGCCGCCGGGACGCCGAGGCCGAGATCGCGGCGCGCGGCCCGGGCCGGGAGCGCGGTCCGCGGAGCGGCCGCACAGAACGTACGGGGGCGCATGACGAGGGTGACACGGTTGAGGAGGCACGCAGGTGAATGCGCCCAGTAGTACCTACGGGTTGAGTTCCGAGGCCCGTAATCTGCACTGGTTGCTGGCGAACCTCGTGGAGGAGGTGCCGGGCGTCCGATCGGTCGCGGTGGTCTCCTCGGACGGGCTGATGCTGCTCTCCTCCGACGCCCGGCATATCGCCGCCGCGGGCTCCGTCGATCCCACGAGGCAGGACGGGCCCAAGGGGTCCAGCGCCGACCTCGCCACGATCGTCTCCGGGCTCGGCAGCCTCACGCTCGGCGCGGCGAAGCTGATGGACGGTGGCGGCGTCAAGCAGACGATGGTGGCGATGGACGGGGGCAGTCTGTTCGTCATGACGATCAGCGATGGCTCGCTGCTGGGGGTGCACGCCACTCCCGACTGCGATATGACCGTCGTCGCCTACCATATGGCGCTGTTCGTGGGCCGGGCCGGACATGTGCTCACCCCCGAGCTCCGCAGTGAACTACGCAGGTCCCTGGAGTCGGCTCAGTGACGGCCGGGTCCGGCCGGTCCGCCCGTCAACCCGGCCGCGTACGTCCGTACTCACTGACCGGCGGGCGGACCCGCTCGGGCCATGTGCTGCTGGTGGAGACGTTCGTGGCGTCGCTGGAGCCACCGGGCGGACGGTTCGACCCGGCCCCCTCCGGCGGGCCGGGGGCCCGGATGCTGCCGGAGATCCGGGCGATCATCGAACTCTGCCGCCGGATGCGCTCGGTCGCGGAGGTCTCCGCGATGCTCAAGATCCCGCTCGGGGTGGTGCGTGTCCTGCTCAGCGACTTGGCCGACCAGGGAAAGATCCGCGTCTACGGCACCGGGCGGGGCCCGGGACAGCCGGATCGCGCATTGCTCGAAAGGGTGCTCAGTGGACTCCGCAGGCTCTGACACGATTCCGACCACGACGGTGGTGCCCCCGCCGCGCGTGTCCGGCATACCCGGCGCCGGGATACCCGGCGCCGAAGAGGTGCTCCAGAGCTGGCAGACGGACCGTTCGCGGGCGCCGATCGCGACCAAGGTCGTGATAGCGGGCGGTTTCGGAGTGGGGAAGACCACCTTCGTCGGCGCGGTCTCGGAGATCACCCCGCTCCAGACCGAGGCGTTGATGACCCGGGCCGGTGAGGACATCGACGATATCGCCGCGACCCCGGACAAGCTGACCACCACGGTGGCGATGGACTTCGGGCGGATCACGCTCGAGAACGACCTGGTGCTGTATCTCTTCGGTACCCCGGGCCAGCACCGCTTCTGGTTCATGTGGGACGACCTGATGCGCGGTGCGATCGGCGCGGTGGTGATGGCCGACACCCGGCGGCTGGAGGACAGCTTCCCGGCGCTGGACTACTTCGAGAGCCTCGGACTGCCCTATGTGGTGGCGGTCAATCACTTCGACGGGGCACCGCTGTACCGGCCGGAGGATGTGCGGGACGCGCTCTCCGTGGCCGAGGGGGTTCCCGTGGTGCTCATGGACGCCCGTCGGCGGATCACGGTGGTGGACGCGCTGCTGGGCCTGGTGCGGCACGCCGTTGACGTTTCACCCGAGTGACGTACCCTCGGCTCCGCTCGCGGAATGGAATGTTCCATTCCTCTTCTTGAACCGAGCTCGAGGGAGAGTCGACAGGTCATGCGGAAGATACTCATCGTCGGAGCCGGGCAGTCGGGGCTTCAACTCGCCCTCGGTCTCCAGGCGGAGGGGTACGAGATCACCCTGATGTCCCACCGGACGGCAGATGAGATCCGCGCCGGGCGGGTGATGTCCACCCAGTGCATGTTCCACACCGCGCTCCAGCACGAGCGCGATCTGCGGCTCAACTTCTGGGAGGAACAGGCACCGCGGATCGAGGGGCTGGGCGTGTCCGTCGCCGGACCGCCCACCCCCGCGGGCCACACCCGCGCGGTGGACTGGCTCGGCCGGCTGGACGGCCACGCCCAGTCCGTCGACCAGCGGCTCAAGATGGCGGGCTGGCTGGAGCTGTTCGCGCGGCGCGGCGGCCAGGTGGTCATCCATGGTGCCTCCGTCTCCGACCTCGATGTCTTCGCGAACACCTATGACCTGGTGCTGGTGGCCACGGGCAAGGGCGAACTGGTCTCGCTCTTCGGCCGGGACGCCGCCCGCTCCCCGTACGCCGCCCCGCAGCGTGCGCTCGCCGTCGCCTATGTGCACGGCCTCGGCCCCCGCCCGGAACATCCGGAGCTGGACGCGGTGCGCTGCAATCTGGTGCCGGGCGTCGGCGAGCTGTTCGTCATGCCCACCCTCACCCGCTCCGGCCGTGCCGACATCCTCTTCTGGGAGGGCGTCCCGGGCGGTCCGGCCGATGTCTTCCAGGGCGTCACCGACCCCTCCGAGCACCTGGCCAGGACCCTGGAGCTGATGGAGCGGTTCACCCCCTGGGAGTACGGGCGGGCCACCAAGGTCGAGCTGACCGACGCGGGCGCCACTCTGGCCGGGCGGTACACCCCGACGGTGCGCCACCCGATCGGCGAGCTGCCCGGCGGCGGACGGGTGCTCGGCGTCGCCGACGTCGTGGTCAGCAACGACCCCATCACCGGCCAGGGCGCCAACTCCGCCGCCAAATGCGCCGCGGGCTATCTGGAGAGCATCGTCGAGCGCGGCGACCGGCCGTTCGACGCCGACTGGATGCACCGGACCTTCGACCGCTACTGGGCGACCGCGCGGCACGTCACCAAGTGGACCAACGCGATGCTGGCCCCGCCGCCGGAGCACATCGTGGGGCTCCTCGGCGCGGCCGGTGAGCTGTCCCCGGTCGCCCGGCGGATCGCCAACGGATTCGACGACCCCGCCGACTTCGAGCACTTCTTCTACGAGCCGGAGTGGACCGCGGCCTATCTCGACGAGGTCAGCGTTTCGTCCTGCTGACCGGCCCCGGACGCACCGCGCCCTGCACCGGGTTGGTGGCGAGCGGGGAGAGCTTCACCACCTGACCGGGCCGTGGCGCCTGCACCACCTGGCCGTTGCCCGCGTAGATCGCCACATGGCTGGCGCCCTTGTTGTAGATCACCAGATCCCCGGGGCGCAACTGCTGGAGGGAGATCCGGGGGAGCCGTCGCCACTGCTCCTGGCTGGTGCGCGGAATGGTCCGCCCCGCATGGGCCCACGCCTGTGAGGTCAGCCCGGAGCAGTCGAAGGAGTTGGGCCCCTCGGCGCCCCACACATACGGCTTGCCGAGCTGGTCCATGGCGTAGGAGAGGGCCCGCTGCCCGGCCCCGGCGGACGCCATGGGCAGGCGGGACCCTCCGGTGGGCTGCGGTGTCCGGCCGCCGCCGGTCGCCGGGCTCTCTTGGCCGGTCTCCTGACCGGGGTCCGGCTGGTCGGCGGCGGGCGGGCCCGCGGCGCCCGCGGGGTCGTCCCCGCCGGTGCCGAGGGCGCCCGAGGAGACCAGCTCCCGCTGGGCCTTCTCGGTCTGCCGCCGCTCGCGCTCGGCCACCTCGGCGATCTGTTGTGCGGTCAGCGACGCGAGTTTCTTCTCGATACCGGTGAGCCGCTTCTCCACCTTATCGCGCTGCTTCTTCCGCTTCGACGTCAGCGACAGCTGCTTGTCCAGGGCGCCGCGCGCGCGGGTGGCGAGGCTGTCGGCATGCCGCTCACCCTTGGACAGACGTTCGACCACGGCGGCTTCCCGGCCCGCCGCCCGGGTGAGCTCACGCGCCCGGTCGGCGGCGTCGTCCGGGCGGGCGCTGAGCAGGGTGAGCAGAAAGCTGTACGAGGAGAGCTGGCTATGGCCCTGGTACTGCTCACGGGCCAGCCGCCCCGCGTCGGCCTGGCTGTCGGCCAGCCGGGTGCGGGTGCGGGCGAGGTCGGCGGCCAGCTTCTTGGTCTTCGTACGCTGCTTGCGCAGCTTCTCCTCGGTCGCGTTGTACGCCTCGGTCGCCTCCTCGGCCTTCCGGTACATCGACTTGAGCTGCGTCAGCAGCTCGGCGACGGACGCGTCGGCGGGACGGGCCGGGGCGGCGTGTGCCGTGACTCCCGCGACGGGGGGTACGAGTGCGACGGCTGCGGTGATCGCCGCCGCACAGACCGAGCCCACGATTCGTCCTGACACGTGCTCACCTCCGGCTGCTGAAGCGTCTGTCCTCTTCCAGATCAGCAGGATCGTGGCATGTTGGTCGTATCTTCTGGAGAATTGTGAGCGAGTCGGGTCAACACGGTCACCCGTCCGGTGGTCGGACCGCCGCCGAACGGGCCCGGTCGGGTGGACACCCCGCCGGGGCGCTTTCGCCGCGGTATCGGCCCGGCTCCATGACATCAGCCGGGCTCCGCATCGGCCCGGCTCCGTGACATCAGCCCGGCTTGGACCACGGCCACTTCAGCCCGCCGCGCGCCCTGCCCTCGGGGTCGTACTCGTACCGCCAGCCCCGGATCACACCCAGCCGCTTGGACATCCCCACCGGGACGCGGCGGTAGACATGGACCGTGGGCTCCCCGCCCGCCTCGTCCTCCACCGGGATCTCATAGGTCTTCGGCGGCTGTCCGGTGGCGCCGACCAGCACCTTCAGCACCCGGCCGTCCAGCGGCCCGCCCACGAAGGGCATCTCCTCGCTTCTCACCGGACCAGTCTCACAGCAGTCCCGCGACGCCGCTCACAGCAGTCCCGCCGCGCTGCCCACCGCGCGCAGCGGCGGCGCTCACAGCAGATGCGCCGCCTCACCGACCACCGGCAGCATCCTCCGCACCAGCACCCCGACCGGCCCCTGCGCGGGCTCCATCGCGAGCGCGGCCCGGGTCACCGCCGCCGCCTGCGGATCGCAGGCCGCGGTCGAGCACAGCAGCGAGACGAAGTGGTCCACCAGCCAGTCGCGCAACTCCTCGACCGGCAGCTCCTTGCGCTCGTCCAGCCAGACCAGCGAGGCCGCCTCGACCGCCGTGATCCAGGTGCGCACCATCATCCGCAGCCGCGGACTGGGCTCCTTGACCGCCAGATGCAGCAGGATCTGTTCGGCGCCCGCCCGCCGCACCTCGTCCACGATCGCGTTGGTCTGCGAGGTCTCGGCCACGCTGCCGCTCTGGAGCAGCGCGCTGAAACCCGCGTCATGCCCGTCCACGAAGGCGAGATAACGGTCCAGCACCCGGCGCAGCCGGGCGCTGAGCGGACCGCTGCGCGGCTCCTCGAAGCACCGCTCCAGCTCATCGGCCGCGCTGCGCAGCGCGGCCTCGTACAACTGCTGCTTACCGCCCGGGAAGTAGCGGTAGACCAGCGGACGGGAGGCGCCCGCGGTCGAGGCGACATCGTCCAGCGACACGTCCTCGGGCGCGCGGTGGGCGAAGAGATCCAGGGCGGCCGCGATGAGTTCGGCCCGCCGCGCCTCGACGCTGAGCCTGCGGTAGGTCCCGCGGCGCGCGGCGGCGGGACGGTCCCCCGCCGGGGGTGCTGCCTCCGGGGGTGCCGGGGCGGTGCCGCTGCCTGTCGTCATGTCTGGCAGCGTAACCGCCCCGGTCCGGGGCGCCAGGGTGCGGGGTCCGCGCATCACGGCCTACGGCAGCAGTCCCGAGCTCTGCCACATCCGGCGGCCCGCGCCCCGCAGCACCCCAATGTCGTCGAGGAAGTCGGTGAGCCGCTTGGCGCCGGTCTGCATCACCTCGCGCCGGTGGCCGCTCGCCCGCACCTGGGCCACCGCCTCCCGCCGGTCCAGCCCCACGTCCGTGTAGACCCGCGGGTTGATGAACGCCCGGGAGAAGATGCGGGCGAACTCGCCCGCGCTGATCCGGGTCAGCTCCTGCTCCCAGCGCGGGGCGGTCACCATCTGGCGGCGCAGCTCCTCCCGCGCGTAGCGCACATGGCGGGCCTCCTCCACCACATGGATCCGGGTGACCCCGCGCACCAGCGGCTGCACCCGGTCGTCCGGGAAGGTCAGCCGCTGCATCCAGTCCAGGACTTCCTCGCCGAGCAGAGTGGCGGTGAAGGAACCGGGCGTGGTGGAGACCGTCTTGAAGAACCGGGCCAGGTTGTGGTGGAACCGGGAGACCGGATAGGCGCCGATGCCGCCCTTGTTGATGAGGCGCGCGAACATCATCGAGTGGCGGCACTCATCCGCGATCTCGGTGAGCGCGTAACGCACATGGGCGCTGGTGGCGGGCTTGTCATAGATGTGCCGGACCAGCAGCTGCATCAGGATGACCTCGAACCAGATGCCCAGCGAGAGAAGCGCGGCCCCCTCGTGCTTGGACAGCAGGACGCGCTGCTCCTCCGACATCCGCCGCCACATCGGGGTGTCGTAGAGGGACACCAGCTCCGGCGGCCAGTACCACTTGTCCGGCTCGAACGGAGCGTCCCAGTCGAGCTCCTTGTCCGGGTCGAAGGAGTGCTTGGCGGAGGATTCGAGCAGCCGCTGCGCCACCCGCTCCCGATCCTTGATCAGCCCGAGCGCGTCCCGGAGCGCGGGCGGTTCGGTCATGGTCGTCATCGCTGAGGGCACCTCGCTGATGGCTCGGACAGGGCGCCGGCTCATCTGGTGACCGGCGAACTCCTCTTATGAGACTGCGTGTCAGCAAGCGCGTCAATCCCTTGTGGAGGTGTTGTTGACCGTTCGGTAAGCGCGTGTGAGCCTGCCGAGAACGCATCCGTTCACGGGGGAGCGAGGTGAAGGAGGGCGTCGGTGGCGACGCATGAGCTCTACGCGATGGATCCCGGGGACCCGATGTGGAAGGTGCCGGCCACTGGTGCGGCCCGCTTCAGCTGGGAGTACGACGACCATCGTGCCCGGCTCCTCTCCCTCTACCAGAAGGGCAAGGACAAGCAGTGGGACGCCACCAAGCGGATCGACTGGGAGCTGGAGGTGGACCCCTACGATCCGCTGGGCACCCCCGACGAGGCCCTCGCCCTCCACGGCACCCGGTACTGGGACCGGATGTCCGAGAAGGAGCGCGGGGAGTTGCGGCGCCATGTCGCCGCCTGGCAGTTCAGCCAGTTCCTCCACGGTGAACAGGGCGCGATGGTGTGCGCCGCGCGGATCGTCGAATCGGCGCCCGACCTCGACGCCAAGTTCTACTCCGCCACCCAGACCATGGACGAGGCCCGCCACGCCGAGCTGTACGGGCGCTTCCTCCACGAGAAGATCGGGATGCTCTACCCGATCAACGACAACCTCCAGGCCCTGCTGGGCGATACCCTCCGCGACTCCCGGTGGGACATGGCCTACCTGGGCATGCAGGTGCTCATCGAGGGCCTGGCGCTCGCCGCGTTCGGCGTCATCCGCGACACCACCGACAAGCCGCTGCCCCGCCAGCTCCTGGCCTATGTGATGCAGGACGAGGCCCGCCACGTCGCCTTCGGCCGGATGGCGCTGCGCGACTACTACCGCCAGCTCACCGACGCGGAGCTGCGCGAGCGCGAGGAGTTCGTCATCGAGGGCTGCTATCTGATGCGCGACCGGCTGCGCGGGGTCGAGGTGCTGGAGAACCTCGGCATCCCCAAGGCCGAGGCCGAGGAGTTCAGCGAGCGCTCGCCCTACCTCCACATCTTCCGCAAACTGCTGTTCAGCCGGATCGTGCCGTGTGTGAAGGACATCGGGCTGTGGGGTGAGCGGCTCCAGCGGGCCTACGTCGACATGGGCGTGCTGGAGCTGGGCGACAGCAATCTGGACCTGCTGATGAACCAGGACGAGGAACTCGCCGAGCGCCTGGACGCGGACCGCTTCGCCGAGGAGGAGGCGGCCCGCACCGGCGAGGTCGCCGAAGCCATCGCCCAGGGCGCGGAGGGCGACTGAGCGCGCCCGCGTGGCGGGGACGTGACACCGTCAACACGCGCCTGTGACACGCCCCTTGTTACCTTCGTGATCAGTGCCACCGGGAATACCGAGGTCATTGGGGTGATCTCGGTCCGGTGGTATCTGTAGTGCAACAGAACGGCCAAAGGGTGCCCTCCACGGCGGTGGGGGGCACCTCTTTGTGGAACCGGCCGGAGGATGATGGTGGTGTGCGGATTCGAACGAGCACCATCGAGGATCTTCCCGTCCTCCAGGAGATCGAGCGTGCGGCGGGTTTGTGCTTCCGGGACGTCGGCATGGACGAAGTCGCCGACGACGAACCGCTGAGCCTGGCCGAGCTGGGCCGCTACCAGCGGGCGGGCCGGGCCTGGGTCGCGGTGGACGACACCGACCGGGCGAGGGCCTATCTGATCACCGATCCCGTCGACGGCAATGTGCATATCGAGCAGCTCTCGGTCCACCCCGACGCCGCCGGGCACGGGGTCGGCCGCGCCCTGATCGACCACATCGCGGCGCGCGCCGCCGCCGAGGGCGTACCGGCGCTGACCCTGACCACCTTCGTGGACGTGGCCTGGAACGCGCCGTACTACGCGGCGCGGTGCGGCTTCCGGACGCTGACGGAGGACGAACTCACCCCGGGCCTGCGGGAGATCCGCCGCAGCGAGGCCGAACACGGTCTGGACCGGTGGCCACGGGTCTGTATGCGGAGGGAAGTGAGCCCGGACACGGTGGCGCCCACCCGGTCCCCCGGCTGACCCGGGCCCGTCGCCGGACCGGCCCGAAGACCGGCCGAAGACCGGCCGAAGACCGGCCGAAGACCGGCCCGAGGGCCGACTCCGGCAGCCCACCGGCATCGATGAAAGTTGTCGTTGTTCCCCGGCGGGAACGGCAGTTCGCTTGAGCCATGTCCGATACCACGGAACTCACCCCTCCGGCAGGCACATCCGGGTCAGGTCCGCATCCGCATGGCTGCTCGCCGCTCAGATCCTGGCTCGCCGTCGTCGCCGTGGCGTTCGGCACCTTCTCCGTCGTCACCACCGAGATGCTGCCGGTCGGCCTGCTCACCTCCATCGGCTCCGCGCTGAACGTCTCGGACGGTACGGCCGGGATGGCGATGACGGTCCCCGGGATCGTCGCGGCGGTCGCCGCCCCGCTGCTCACCGTCGGCGCGGCCGGGCTCGACCGGCGGCTGGTGCTGACCGGCCTGATGGGGCTGCTGGCCGCCGCCGATCTGCTCTCCGCGCTCGCCCCCGGCTTCCCGGTGCTGCTGGCGGCCCGGGTCCTGGTGGGGGTGGGCATCGGCGGGGTGTGGCCGATCGCCGCCGGGCTGGCCGTACGGCTGGTGGGGGAGAAGTCCGCGGGCCACGCCACCGCGCTCGTGTTCAGCGGGATCGCGGTGGCCTCGGTACTGGGCGTACCGGCCGGAACGCTCATCGGCGACCTGAGCGACTGGCGGGCCGCGTTCGCGGTGATGGCCGGGCTGTCGCTCGCCGTCGCCGCCGCCCTGGCGGTCACCCTGCCGCGGCTGCCCCCGACCGAGGCTGTCCGGCTGCGGGAGGTGCCGGGGCTGTTCCGCAACACCCGGCTGCGGGTCGGTCTGGTCACCACGTTGCTGCTGGTCACCGGCCATTTCTGCGCGTACACCTATGTCCGCCCGGTGCTCGAGGACGTCTCGGGGGTGCGCCCGGCTCTAATCAGCGGCCTGCTGCTGGCGTACGGGGTGGCGGGCATCGCCGGGAACTTCCTCGCGGGCGCCACCGCCGACCGCGATCCGCGCCGCACCCTCGTGGTGATCTTCATCCCGCTGGCCGCGGCCGAGCTGCTGGTCCCCGTCACCGGCGGCTCACCGCCGGGCGCGGCCGCCCTGCTGGTGCTGTGGGGACTGGCGTACGGCGGGGTCTCGGTGACCTCGCAGACCTGGGTGCTGCACGCGGCACCGGACGCGCGCGAGGCGGCCTCGGCGCTGTTCGTCGGGGTCTTCAACGTGGCGATAGCGCTGGGCGCACTGCTCGGCGGCCGGGTGGCGGACGGCACCGGGCCGACGGGTGCGATGTGGTGCGGCGGTGCGCTGGCGGTACTGGCCCTGCTGAACGTGGCGCTCTTCGGCGGACGCGGGGGCGCCGCCGCGCCGGGGGCGCGCGCGTCCGGGCGGTGAGGCGGCGAGGCCCGGGTCGTGGGTCACCGGCCGGGCCCACCCTCGTGGAAGCCGGGGCCCGGCCCGACGGGTGACGCTCTCCCCGCCGCGACGGGGGCCGGGCGCCGCCGCGCCGGGGGCGTGCGCGTCCGGGTCCGGGCCCGCGCGTCCCGGACGGGACCGCGTCCGGGTCCGCCCGCGCGGGGGAGCCGGGGGAGGCACGTTCCCCGCCGCGCCCACCACCCTGGTACGTGAACGGCGAAACGCTCCAGCCATGTGGACGGGGCGCGCAGGTGAGACCCTGAAACCAGGGGACTCGTCTTCGGGAGTGGTCCGATGGCAGTGAGCATGCACGTGGTCTGGAGCAAGACCGAGCCGGGGCGCGTCATCTATGAGACGCACTCGATCGAAACGATCACCGACGGCGAGGGCGTACACGCGACGGTCGACAGCCACACGTACGAGATCTCCCTCCGTAGCCGCGCGCAGGCGGAGTCCATCGCGGACGAGGAGGGGTACGAGCTGTTCCGCAAGGGCGAGGCATGGGAGAGCCTGCCCGAGGAGGAAGAAGCGGAATGAGCACACGGCGCGGGGCCCGGGGGCCGCCGCACCGTGAGCTCATCAGTGTGTCCGGGGGCGCCGAGGGGGACGCTCAGCTGCCGTGGGTCAGCAGGAAGTCGACGGCCCGTGCCTCCGCGGGCTGGGGACCACCGACCGTGACCGGCTGGGTCGCCGGTGCGTAACCGCCCGCCACCACCGTGTAGTGCTCGCCGGTGAGCCCCTCGAAGCCGAAGGTCCCGTCCTCGCCGGTGATGAACTGCCCGACGACGTCCCCCGAGGAATCCAGCAGCGAGACCCGGGCGTCCTCCAGCGGCCGCCCGCCCCGTCCGCGTACGGTGCCGCGCACCCGGGCGGCGGGCCGCAGCTCCGCGTCCACGCGCACCGGCTCGCCACCGGTCAGCTCCACCTGGGTGGCGTGCGGACGGTGTCCGTCGGCGGCCAGGGTCACGGTGTACGCGCCGGGGGCCAGCTCCGGCACCGCGAACTCGCCCTTCTCGTCGGTCGTCGCCGCACCCGCCACCGCGCCGTCGGGGCCGGTCGCGGTCACGGTCGCCCCGGCCAGCGGCTCGCCGCCGACGGTCCGCAGCGAACCGGCGAGCCCGGTGCCGCCGCCGGTCAGCCGCAGATCGCAGACGACCGGCTGGTCCGCTACCAGGAGCGTGGCGGCCTGCGGGCGGTGGCCGGGAGCCGAGGCGATGAGGACGACGTTCCCGGCGTGGGGGACGGTGACGCGGTAGTGGCCGTCGTCACCGCTGGCCGTCCGTCCGAGCTGCTGACCGCCGGTGTCGATGAGGGTGACGGCGGCGTCGGCGAGCGGTACGTCGGCGGGACCGAGCACACGGCCGTGGACGAGACGACCGCTGACGACCTCGTCGGCGACGGCGTGGTCGTCGACGAGGCTCTCCTCGGCGACGGCCTCGTCAGCGACGGCCTCGGGCGCGACGACCTCGTCGGCGGCGGGCCCGTCGGCGACGGTCTCGGGCGCGACCGGCCGAGGACTGACCTCGACCCCCGCCCCTGCCTCGGAGGTGGCGGCCGGGTTCCCGGTCGCCAGCGCGGTCCGGCGCCGCGCGGGCAGGAAGAGGGCGATCAGCAGACCGCCGACCGCGGCGGCGCAGGCCACGGCGAACGAGGCCCTGAACCCGTCCGTGTTCGGCAGCGGAACCCCGCCGAAGCTGGTGGTCTGGTGCGCCAGGATCACACCCACCACCGCGCTGGAGGTGGACATGCCGATGGACCGCATCAGGGTGTTGAGCCCGTTGGCCGCGCCCGTCTCACCGGCCGGAACCGCGCTGATGATCAGGGTCGGCATGGCCGAGTAGGCGATCCCGACACCGACGCCGAGCGCGACGGACAGCACCACGATCTGCCAGACGTGGTCCATCATCACGGTGCCCGCACCGTACGTGGCGGCGATCACCACGAGCCCCAGCATCAGCGACACCTTGGGGCCGCGTGCGGCGTTGATCCGCGCGGACAGCGGGGAGACGGCCATCATCGCCACGCCCATCGGCGCCACGTAGAGCCCGGCCATGACCATCGACTGGCCGAGGCCGTACCCGGTGGCCGAGGGCAGTTGCAGCAGTTGGGGGAGGATCAGCGACATCGCGTAGAAGGAGAAGCCGACCATGATCGAGGCGAGGTTGGTCAGCAGCACCTGACGGCGTGCGGTGGTGCGCAGATCGACCAGCGGGTTCGCGGTGCGCAGTTCGAAGAGACCCCACAGCAGCAGGATCACGGCGGAGGCCCCGAACAGTCCGAGGGTGGTGCCGCTGCCCCAGCCCCAGTCGGCGCCCTTGGTGATCGGCAGCAGCAGGCAGAGCAGCCCCGCCGACAGACCGATCGCACCGATGAAGTCGAAGCGGCTGGGGGTGCGGACACTGGACTCGGGGACCACGATCAGCACCAGCGCGATCGCGACCGCGCCTATCCCCGCGGCCCCGTAGAACAGCGCGTGCCAGTCGGTGTGCTGGGCGACGAACGCGGCGGCCGGAAGCCCGAGCGCACCGCCGATCCCCAGAGAGGAGCTCATCAGGGCCATCGCGGAGCCCAGCTTCTGCGGCGGCAGTTCGTCCCGCATGATGCTGATGCCGAGCGGAATGGCGCCCATCGCCCCGCCCTGGATGGCCCGTCCGACCACCATGACCACCAGGTCGGAGGTGACGGCGCAGGTCAGCGAGCCGATGACCAGCAGTGCCAGGGCGACCATCAGGATCCGGCGCTTGCCGAACATATCGCCGAGCCGACCCATGACCGGGGTGGCCACGGCGCCCGCCAGCAGGGTGGAGGTGATCACCCAGGACGCGTTCGAGCTGGTGGTGTTGAGCAGTTGGGGCAGGTCGGTCACCAGCGGGACGACCAGCGTCTGCATCACCGAGACGGCGATACCGCAGAACGCGAGGACGGCCACGAAGCCGCCGCCGACCTCGCGCGGAAGCGACGAGCCCGGCGACGCGGCGCTCTGAGGCTCCTCGACACGGGTGGGGGCTGACTGGGGCATGCGGGTGCCCGCCTCCAAACAAGTTCACGGGACAACGAATGATGTGCATCCTACACACGATGTGTACGATGCACATTGCCAAGGGGATCAAGGAGATCTACGGGGGCGGTGAGGAGGAATCGTGCTGGAGCGGCTGGAACGCGAGCTGATGCTGGTCGCCCGGTGCCATGTGCTGGCACCCCGGGAACGCAAGACACCAGGGGCCGACGGGACCGGCCACACCGGCGGCACCGGCGGCACCGGCGGCACGGCGGGCCGCTGCGGTCAGGATCGCCTGGACCACCCGGACCGCCTCGACCGCTCCGCGTATCTGCTCCTCTCCCGGCTGGACGCGGCGGGCGCGATGTCCATCGGCCAGCTCGCCGACGCGTTCCAGCTGGACGTCTCGACCGTCAACCGCCAGACCGGAACCCTGGTCCGCGGCGGTCTCCTGGAGCGCATCCCGGATCCGGACGGCGGCCTCGCCCGCAAACTGCGCGCCACCACCCTGGGCGCCACCCGCTTCGCCGCCGAACGGGACCGCCGCCGCTCCGCACTGGCCGGGCTCCTCGAGGGCTGGACCCCGGAGGAGGTGGACCGCTTCGAGGAGATGCTGACCCGCTTCAACCGCGAGGTGGAGACCCACGAGGGCCACGCCTGGCCCCGCGAGGGCGACACGGCGGGTGTGTAGACAGGTGTGAGGGCCCCGGAATGGGTGCACCCGGCCATACGTTCACGTGAGCAGGGAACACAGCATGGAACCCCGCACGGAGCACCGTGCGTAACCCGGCACGGAACACGGCACGAAACCACCCGAGGAGTCCGAGGAGGACGCGGTCATGTCGACCCACGCACCCCACCCCACGACCGGCAGCGGAAGCGGCGGCCACCGCGTGGACGTGGTCCGCGGCTCGCAGCGGGTCAAGGTCACGATCGACGGCCAGGTCGTCGCCGAGTCCAGCCGCCCGCTGCTCGTCCATGAGACGGGCCTGCCGGTGCGCTACTACCTGCCGCCGGAGGATGTGGACCTCACCCTCTTCGAGCCGACCGACACCACGACCACCTGCCCCTTCAAGGGCGAGGCGGCGTACTGGACGTTCATCGGCGCGGAGAGCGGGGGCGCACTGCGGCCGGATGTGGTCTGGGCGTATCCGCGGCCGATCGACGCGGTGGCGGAGATCAAGAACCATCTGTCGTTCTACGACACGGTGGCCGAGGTCACCGTCGAGGAGTGACGACCGGGGGTGACGACGGCCCCCGGCCGTTGTCACCCCAACAGGGGCCTTCCGCGGGCCCGGCGGCGGGAACGGCTGTCGGGTGCACTCCCACGCGTACTCGTGGCTGGGTGAGAAGGAGCTCTTCGACCGGGAAGCGCGCCGCCGTCTGCCGGACCGCCCCCGGCCGCCCGCCACCACGGAGGACGAGGAGCACTACCGCTCGCTCCTCGACACCTTCCGCCGCTCCGAGCTTCCCCCGATGGAAACGGCCCACTGGCTGCTCAAGTCGCCCTCGGCGATCCGCGCGACCTTCGACGAACCGAAGGACGCGGCGGCCTGGCTGGGCCGTGAACTCACCGAACACGCGGTCGGCTTCCTCTCCCAACAGGAAGCCGACACCGCCCGCCTGGCCCGTCTGGTGACCACGGCGGCGGAGCGACTGGCCCACGGCGGGGACATCTCCTTCGGCTTCTACCTGGGCCGTACGTCCTTCCTCTCCCTGGCCCTGGTCACCTGCTCCCCCAACCCCACCGCCCCAACCCTGCGCTGCCCACAGCGCGGCTAGCCCTCCCAGTGGATAGCCACGGGCCCGTCGGGCAACCGGCCGGCACCGGGACATCGGTACCAGTCCTCGGCGAGGTCGTGGATCACCTGCGCGGTGAATGTGGAGAGGTCTTTGAGCCCCTTGGTGGACTTGTTGAGCTGACCGCCCGAGGTGATGGCCTTACGGACGATCGAGGCGCTGGTCTCGATGGTGATGCCACGTGTGTTCTCCTTCAACGAGGAGGTGCACGGCAGGTAGACCGAGAACTCACCTTCGCGTGTGAGGTATCCGGTTGCTTCCCCGAGCGTGGCCTTATGGGTCTCGCCTGGGAAGTGCTTACGTGGATACCTCCCTGATCCGTAGAGATAGACGACGATGACATCTTCGCCCCCGGCCTCAAGCCGACAACTGCCACCGAGGCTCTTGATGGTGAACCCAGTCTCTCGCTCCTCGAATTCCTCTCCACGGCTGGGCAGAAGAGGCGTAACCCCGTGACCGGAGATGCGATCCTCGCAGACTCTCTCAGGTACATCGATGGCGTTTTCCGGACGTGAACTCGCCATCATCCACCATGCGCCTGTCCCTGCGACGAGTAGTGCCAAGGCGGCGGCAAGTAATATTCCGCGGCCTTTCAGTGCGCTGAATTGCATCCGCATGCAGGCTGTTTCCTTAGTCGGCTTCGGCTGATTCGGCGGACTGAGTAGCTTGATAGACCGCGTCGGCTGCATGTTCGACGGTATTGCTGTCCGAGTCGAGGCCAGCGTCATTCGCGGCGCTGTAGAACGCTCGCTTCGTCGCCTGCGCGGCCCGCTCGCGCTCGTTTTCCAGGTACTTGTCCCGGTCCTCCTCGATCTGCTGAGCTGCCGCTTCCGGGTCCTTGAGTAGATGTTCGAGAGCCCCTTCGCGGAGGTCCTCGGTCGCCCAGCCGAGGGCATCGCCAGCGATCGGGACGTAGCTCGTGCCAAGGTCGATGAAGCGACCGACCCACTTGTCCCCATCGGTCAGCCGCTCGTTGTATTCCTCGATCTTCTTCACGCTGTCGTCTGCCGCTGAGATGGCATCAGCCCTTCCATCAGCTGTGACGCCCGCAATCCTCCCTCCGGGCTGGGATGCCGTCCTGGCAACCTGTTCAAGGGTCTCGTCGTCTCCGCGTTGCGCGATTGCTTCGCGAAGCCCTTCGGTCGTCACGGCTTGCTGGGAATGCGTGATGGAGGAATACGCCTCAGGGTCCGCTGCGACCGCTCTCAGGAAGGAATCCAACGTTTCCTTGCTCCGGATTCCTCCGAAGTCAGGACGCGCACCGGTATCTTTGTAATAACCGCTCTCATCCCCACCCGCATACACCCGCTGAATGTCATGCATGTACTCCGCCGACATATGTCCCAGACTCCCCGCGATCGGCTCGAGCCCACCCTCCCCCTTGAAGAGATCGGGGTTCGCCGCCACCTTCTTCGCCACCGTGCTGAACACGTCGGCCTGGTCCAGGGTGTGATCCTTCGCGGGGCCCGCGCTGTCGTACGGCCGCCCGGACGTGGCGGACTCCAGCGCATGGCCGAGGGCCTCCTTGCCGTAGTCCGCACCCTTGGCTTCCCCGCCGAAGATGTCCGTCCCCGAATCCGCTATCTGCCAACGGTGGTTCTTGCCTTCCTTGTCGCCGAGGAAGTAGTCCAGATTGCGCAGCTTCTCGAGCCCGTCGCCCTTCTCCCCGCCCGTGGAACCCTGGAAGAACTGCGTCGACGCCTCCGGGCTGTGCCCGAGACCTTCGAGGAGCCCGGGAATCGGGTCCCAGCCGGACCCGCCCTTCTTGTCGAAGTTGAGGCGGTACTCCGACTCCCCTCCCGGCCTGTCGGCCCACACCCACTCGTTGGGGTTCTTCCGGTCGAAGGCCACCATGTCCTGCGCGACGGGGACGAGGAATTCCTTGTCGTACTTCCCGTGGCGCAGCAGGGTGGAGAGGACCTGATAGCCGCTGGCGTTCGCCCTGCCCCATGGATCGGACGGCAGGGGGCGCGCTCCCACCTTCTTCAGTTCGGTCACCCACGCCTTCCCGAGGTAGTCCTTGTCCTCGCGGAACGCGGTGTGGGGGTTGTCCTTTCCGCCCGGCCGGTGCGTCGCCGTGGCCAGCGTCTCGCCCATGCTGACCTGGATGCTGTGGGCCAGCTCGAGCCGTGCCTTGCTGCATCCCACCGGGGCGCCGAGCGCGACGTACTGCTGGAAGCGCAAGGCGTCCCTGGGTCCCAGCGATCGGTAGAAGTCCACAGCGAACTCACGGTCCTTGCTGTTCCCCGCGAGAAGCTGCTTGAGCTCTGCCAGCTTGGTCCCGGTGAGCTGCTGGTCCCACGCCTCCCCGGGTTTGAGGGCCAGCCGGGCGAGGCTGACGGCCCGTTCGGCCTGTGCGTCATCGAGCGAGTCGTATGTCCCATGGCCGAAGTTGTGGCTGTCGCCGCCGTGGATCTTCTTCAGGGCGCGGGTCACGGAGTTGTCGATCTCTTCCGCCCGCGCGATGAGCCCGTTGATCCGGCTCTCCAGGGCCTCCCGCTCACCGGCCTGTTTCGGCGTCTCCTGGTTGGTGTCCCCTCGCTGTCCCAGCACCACGCACGACACCGTGCCGTTTTTCAACCCGGATACTCTGATGTGCGACTTCTTGGCATCGACATCCACGGCCTTCTTCAGGTCCGCCTGGATCTCCGTCAAATCCGCGTGCGCGTCCCGGAGCATGCTCCAGATGGCCTTCGCCTCGGTGTGCGCGTCCCGGAACTCCTTTCCGGTCTTGCGGACGAACGGCCGGGTGACGTCGGCGGTCAGCCCCGCCCAGCGCGCCGCTTCGGACTGCTTGACCATGCCGTCCTTGGCATCCTTGGCCAGCGTGTCCAGTTGGTCCACCATCTCCTTCCAGTCGTCGGCCGCCGCACCGAGACTCTTGAGGGAGACGTGATAAAGGTCGTCAAACGTCAAACCGGCCATGGTCGTCCGCCGCCCCTCTACCGGTAGTAGCGGGAGATCTCGGATACCGACATGGCGCTTCCATTCCGATGCGTCATGGAAGCGCCGATTTCTGTATCCGTATGGGCCTGCGACTTCTTCGTGTAGTCGAGACCGTTGGAGATATGGGCGCACGCCTGGAGCAGCGTCTTCAACTGGTCGTTCCACATCGTGGCCGTGGTGGTGAGGGCGTCCCCCATGCTGAAGTGATGCGCGCCCAGCGCGCTCGCGGCCCTGGCCGTCGCCCCTTCGTCCTTCGCCCCACGGGTCATATCGCCCGCCTTCTTCAGGCGGGCGTGGAGTAAGAACGCCTCATGGCCGACCCGCCCCAGATCGTCCTGGTGCACCACCAGATCGCCCGAATCCCCGCCCGGCGAGCCTTTGCCCGCACTGTTGATCCGCATGCGGGACGCCGCCTCGGCGCGTAACCCACTCCACTCCCCATCGAATGACACGTTCTCTCCCCAAAGTGCGTCATGAGCATGAAGTGACGCACAGCTTATGGGAGTTGACGCCCTGTACGGGTGCGCGAAGGTCGGCGTGTCACCGAAAAGCGCTACGCACGAAAGCGGTACGTACGCGTGACGCGTGCTCCGCACCGGTGCCGGAGCGCCCACCGGTCAGCCGATCGCGGTCTGCATGATCCGCTTGGCGATCCCCGCCGCGAGGCCGTCGTCCCCGCCCCGGGCGTCCTCCACGACCACGGCGACCGCGACCCGCTTTCCGCCGCCACCGCCGTCACTCGCGTACGACGTGAACCAACGGGTCTGCCCCTCGCCCGTACCGCCGCCCGCCGTGGCGGGCTGGCCGCCGAGGTCGGCGCCGCTGATGCGCGCCGGGCGGCCCGCGCCGCGGGCGATGACGTCCGCCATGGCCGAGCGCAGCGCGCCCGCCGTCTTCGCGCTCACCACCCGGGTGGTGGCGGGGGCCGAACCGCTGCGCAGGGTCCTGCCCCCGGCGTCCGTCACCCGCGCGACCATATGCGGCGCGACCAGCTTGCCGTCGTTCTCCAGCGCCGCGGACACCCTCGCCAACTGGAGCGGGGTCGCCGTCACATCGGACTGGCCGAGGCCGGAGAGCGCGGTGTGGGCCCGGTCCGCGGCGCCGGGGAATTGGCTCTCGGCAGCCCGGACCGGCGTCATCTGCTCCTCGGAGTTGAAGCCGAACCTCTCCGCCGTCCTCCGCAGCTTCTCCTGCCCGAGGTCGGCGGCCACCTTCGCGAAGACGGTGTTGCAGGACTCGCGCAGCGCGACGCGCAGGCTGACGTTCTCGCAGTGCGCCGCGCCCTCGTTCCGTACGACCGTGGCGGTGCCGGGGAGGGCGTACGGTTCGGGGCTCTCCGTGGCCTCGTCGATCGAGCCGTACAGGCCGTTCTCCAGCGCCGCCGCCGTCACCACCAGCTCGAACGTCGCGCCCGGCGGATAGGTCTGCCGCAGCGCGCGGTTGAGCAGCGGCTTGTCCTCGTCGCTGTTGGCCTTCCGCCATGCCTTCTGGTCGTCGGTGGCGTTCCCGGCGAAGGACGACGGGTCGTACGACGGCGTGCTCACCATCGCGAGGATCTCCCCGGTCGACGGATCGATGGCCACGGCCGCGCCCTTGGCGTCGCCCAAGGCCTCGTACGCCGCCTTCTGCACCGCCGGATCCACGGTTGTGACGACGTTGCCGGGAGCCTTCAGCCCCTTCTCCGTGCCATTGAGAATGTCGCTGTACACGCCCTCGAGCCCGGTGGCGCCGAAGGCCTGGGACGCGTAGCCGGTCACCGGGTAATAGAGCGCGCCGTCGCTGTACGTGCGCTGGTACGGGAAGCGGCTGTTGGCGGAGTGCCGCGAACCGGTCACCGGTTTGCCGGCCACGATGATGTCACCGAGGCCGCCCTTGCCACCGCCGCTCCCGGCGGAGCCGTCCTTGGCGGCGCTGCCGTTGTCCGTACCGCCGTCGTCCGTCAGCTTCACGACGGTGAACACACCCCCGCCGATCACCGCCAGCGCGGCCAGCACCGCCAGCGTGACGCGCGCCCGGGACCGCTGTGGCCGTGGCGTCCGCCGGGCGGGAGGGGCAGGAGAGGCGGGCGGCGGGGGCGGGGCGCTCGGCCGGGGCGGCGTGGCGGGTACGGCGGGTGAGGAGTGCGGAACGCGCGGGTCCGGCCCGTCCGGTACGGGCCTCTCACGAGCCCCCGCCTCCGGCCGCGGTTCCTCCTGCTCCCGCCGCGCCACATGTCCGGCCACCGCCTCCGGCAGCCACCCCCGCGAGTCGCGCTCCAACAGCCCCTCGCCCGCCAGCTCCCGGCAGATCTCGATCACTTGGGCCGGTGTCGGCCGGTCCACCGGATCCTTCGCCAGACAACGGCCCACCAGTCCGCGCAGCACCTCCGGACAGTCGTCGAGATCCGGCTCCTCGGCCACGATCCGGTACAGCAGCGCATGCGACGAGCCCTCGCCGAAGGGGTGCGCGCCGGTGGCGGCGAAATGGGCCAGCAGCCCGAGGGCGAAGACATCCAGCGCCGGGCTGACCTCCCGCCCCGCGATCTGCTCCGGGGCCATGTACCCGGGCGTACCCAGCCGTACGTCCGGCCCGGTCAGCGCCGTGGCGTCCATGGCGTGCGCGATGCCGAAGTCGATGACGCGCGGCCCGTCGGAGGCCAGCAGCACATTGGACGGTTTCAGATCGCGGTGGATCAGCCCTGCCCGATGGATCGACTCCAGCGCCTCGGCGACTCCGGCCACCAACTGGAGCACGGTGGTCGGCGGCAGCGCCCCGTATCCGTTCACCGCCGTACTCAGCGCGGGCCCGGCGACGTACGCGCTGGCGAGCCAGGGGCGCGGGCTGTCGGGATCACTGTCCACCACGGACGCGGTGTACGGCCCCTGCACCCGCCGCGCCGCCTCGACCTCCCGCGCGAACCGCCGCCGGAACTCCAGGTCCTGGGCGTACTCGTCGCGGATCACCTTGAGCGCCACGGGTTGGCCCCCGCGCGTGTACGCCAGATACACGGCTCCCATGCCGCCGACACCGAGCCTGCCCCGCACCCGATACCCAGCGATCTCCGCAGGATCGCCCCCGCCCCATGCCTCCACTGACCCGTCCCCCTCGGCAGCAGCTCACGGCTCATGGACCGCCGTGACGGGGAATCATGTTAGTCGCAGCCGTCGGGGTGCGGCGGGGGAGCGCCGAGCCCTCTCCGGGCCCGGATACACGCACCTACACGGCCATCTACGCGATATCTCAGCCGCACGCCCTCGGCCTCTCGTTGCCGGCTGCGCCTGCCGCGTCGCGTTTCGACCCACTGGAGGACTGAAGCCCCACGCCTTCTGTCCGGTTCGCCCTCTACGCCTGGGTCGACGGCCTTGTGACTCTCACGATATGGGGCTTTTGGAGGAGGAACCGCGGCGGCTGAGTGGTGGACAGTCCCGCTGCCCGGACTGCGGACTGCCGCAGGATCGGGTGGCGACGCTTGAGCAGGACTGGGTGCTGCTGGAGCCGGATATGAATCCGCTGGCACACACAGTGTCGGCGGACCAGCGGTGGATCGAACTGTCCGATGGGCGGGTGACGGTCTACGGGGTGTGCCCGCCGGATCAGTTTCAGCGATGCCGTATCGAGCACCGTCTTGCCTGCCCCGCACTGCCTCTGCCGGATCTCTGGCCGTGGTTGACGACCCTACGAGGCGAGAACGCGCGGCAGGCTGAGCGGCAGAACACCCCGGAGCCGCCTCCGCCTCCCGAGGAGTGGCCGGACGCCGGCTGATGGACACTCCGGAAGCGCCGGGGCTGACGGGGACGACAGCCCAAGATCCGGCACATATCTGCTGGTGACGGGGTCTTGGCACACTTGCGCAGTGTGCCCCTCCGCCGAAGCAACCAGTACATGGGAACGGGCGGGATCAATGGGTGGTGCCGTTGGAGTGCTTGTCGAGATGGTTATCCGGGTCACTCGATAGACAATGCTGCGAGGCCACAAGTCTGAGTCCTCGGGGGACAACCATCCAGGCGGGCGTGGTTACGGCTTATGCGTTCAACAGCGTCGTCTCGCACTCCTCGCACCGCTGGATCGCCTGTCGCGCGGTGTTGCCCTCGGTCGCGGTCGCCGGATGGCCGCTGCTCAAGCGGTCCCAGAGACCAGGCGGCGGGTCGGGTATCCACCCCCAGCGTGGGGGTTTTACGAACTCTTCGGATACGTGCGAGCAGGCTCCAGGCAGATGCGCGTACCGTGTGGGTGAGATGAGGATCGTGTCAGCAGGGAAGCGGCGCCATTCCTGTCTCGGCTGGGGCGCAGGACGCCCCTTGGGGACGGATCCGTCAGGTGGGCAGGCGCACCCCAACCCGATGATGTTCTCGCATCGTTCGCAGCGCACTTCCGTGGCAGCCACTGAGTTCCTCACGCTGTGTTGGTGTCGACCCGGTAGACGATCTTTCCATCGAACTCGGTGAATCCGAGCGACTTGTAGAAGGCGCGTGCTCCCGGGTTGTCGCGGTCGGTCATCCACTCGACGCGGCTGCATCCGGAACGCGAGGCGGCGAGGGTGCGGAGTTCGCTCATGAGCTGGGCGCCGACGCCCTGACGGCGCAGGGTGTCACGGACGTAGAGCTCTTTGAGAAACAACGAATGGGAGGAGCCTGCCGCCGGCCAGAGAAACGAGTAGGCGGCGAGTCCGACGAGGTCCCCGGACTCGTCCTCGACGAGGAGGGCAGAGGCCATTGGTGGTGAGCCGAATAGTGCTTCCTCCACCTGGGACTCGCGCTCGTCGAGGGGCTGGACCTCGGTCGATCCGTAGAATCGCTCGATCTCCTCGATCAGTTCGGCCACTGCCAGGATGTCCCGCTTTTCTGCGGGGCGGATCGTCACGGTCATCGGCATCTCCTGTCGTTCATGAGTTGCTTCAGCGGTATGGAGCAGCTGGTGCGTGTGTGCCCCAGCCGTGCTGCCGCAGAGAGCCCTGGACATGCCGGATGAGATATTCCAGGTCAGCGCAGTACACGGAGGGATTCCGATACCCGCGGGCGGTGCTGAAGCGATGCGGGAGGTAGCCTCCTCCGCAGACTTCTACCAGTGGGCAGCTCTGACACTTCTCGGCCAGTGCCGCTTTGCCGTCGTGCCGGTGCATGAGCTTCGGATGACGCACGGTTTCGTCGAAGGACTGGCTGAGGAGGTCGACGCCCAACCAGGAGGCACCCTCCTCGACGGATCGCAGGGTGTCCACGCCTTCGAGCGTGCCGTTTGACTCGATGACGACGCTGGCCGGCGGAGCCAAGCCGAGGGTTTCCACAGAGCCGCGCACGCCGGAGCTGAGCGCCACGATGTCCTCCAGCATCCGGACGCTGTGCTGGTACTCGGGCCGGGCGAGCCATGCGTCGTAGACACGGCTCATCCACAGCCCGTACTCGGGCACACTGGGGTCGTCGCGCTGCGGCGGATCGTCGTGCGTTCCGTGCGGCAGGTTGAAGTCGATCACCGGGGGCTTGAACGACGCCAGGTAGTCGTGGACCTCGACCGGGTCATTGGCCAGGTCCACCACGGCGAGCAGTCCGGCGAACAGGTGCCGGCGGGAGCTGATCAGCTCGATGCCGCGTACGGCTGAGGCCGCGCTCGATCGCGCGGTGTGGGTCAGCCGGTGCCGGTCGTTGGCAGCCGGTGGTCCATCGAGGCTGATGCCCAGGACGACCTCGTACCGCTCGAAGAGGTCCAGCCATGCCTCGGTGAGGAGCGTCCCGTTGGTCTGGAGCTCGAAGCGGACATCCGTGTCCGATGGGATTCCGCTCCGGAGAGTGCTCAGCAGGTCGGCCATATGCCGCGGACCGACGAGCAGCGGTTCTCCGCCGTGCAGGACGATATGGACATCCCGAAGACCGTGCGTTCTGGTGTGCTCGCTGATCCGCCGCGCGGCGGCCTGTGCCACTTCCACGCTCATCCGGGCGGGTAGGCGCCGTGACGTCTGGTCCTTGGAGTTGAAGACGTAGCAGTAGTCGCAGTCGATGTTGCAGCGGTTGGCGACCTTGAGGATGAACGTGCGCAGTGGAGCAATGTCTTCGAGGTGCGTCATCGAACGGGCGTGATCAAAGCGGCCAGGGCCAGATGAGCGAAGCCGCGTGAGCGCCATCGCCGGCCCGGTTCGTCGCGGCCTGCTCGGTCTCGAGCCGCTGCCGTACGCGGATGGCAACGCGGTCCAGGACCAAGTTGCCCTGAGTAGGCTCCGGGACCATGGGCGCTGTGGCGTACGGTGCGGGAACAGACGTGGGTGACGGCATGCAACGCTCCTTGTGGTGGGGCGTACCGGACCTCGGCACGGTGCGACGGTGGTTGATGCGCAAGATCGGCTCAACGTAGCAGCGTCAGCACGCGCGGTGGCATATGGAATCTGGCCACATGGCCGACTCACCCTGCCTGTGTTGCCAACAGGCGTTCGATCGCTTCAACCTCGGCACTCACGCCCAACCGTCGGTACAGGGTGAGCGCTTCCCGCAGTGCCCCCTCGGCCTGCGCCGGTCCGTCGATCGCCCCATCGCAGCGGCCGATCCCTTCCAGGGCACGGGCCTCCTCAAAGGGACAGCGGATCTCCCGCGCCAGACTCAGGGCCCGCTCGAAGTGTTCGCGTCCGCCGGCCGGGTTGTCGGAAGCGCGCAGCAGCATCCCCCAGTGGTTCAGGACCTCCGCCTCACCGCAGCGGTCGCCCAGGTCGCGGAGGATATCCAGACTGCGCTGGAACGCCTCGACGGCGCCGTCCCGTTCCCGGACGAGCCCGCGGACCACCCCGAGCTCGCTGAGCGCGGCGGCCTCGCCCCCGCGGCTGCCGAGATCGCGGTAGGCGCGCAGAGCCTCCTCCACCAGCCGGGTCGCCTCCGTGACGCTCCCGGTCACGCGCTCCAGGACCCCGAGGTGGCGGGTGCTGTTGGCGCGGCCGAACCGGTCGCCGAGCTCGGTGTAATGCTCCAGCGCCTGGGTGTGGGCGTCGCGTGCCTGGTCGAGATCACCGGTCAGTCGCCGTACCAGCCCCAGCTCGTTGAGGGCGTACGCCTGGTGGACCCGGTCGTCGAGCTCGCGGTAGATGTCGAACGCTGCCTGGTGCTGCCGGGTGGCGCGTTCGTAGTCGCCCAAAAGGCAGTGCACGACCCCAAGATCCCGCAGCGAGTTGGCTTCACCGTACCGGTCGCGCAGTTCGCGGTAGATCGACAGCGCCTCTGTCTGTGCTTCCATGGAGGCGTCGAAATGACTCGTCTGCCGTCGCACCATACCGAGGTCTGCGAGGGCGTTGGCCAGCCCGAACCGGTCTCCGACCTCGCGGTAGAGGGCGAGGGCCTCGGTCTGGGCTCGAGCCGAGGACTCGGTGTCGGCCGTCAGGTACCAGACGATGCCCGCCTGGTTCAGTGCGTCGGCCTTGCCTTGCTGATCGCCCACCGCTTCGTACTCCACCACCGCCTGGTTCAGGGCCTCTGTCGCCTCGGGATAGGCCGCCATGAAGCGGCGCACGACCCCCAGTTCCGCTAGCGCGTTGGCCAGCGCCCGCCGGTCCCCGGTGCGTCGTGCGGCGTCGGCGGCGGTCCGGTGGAGCCCGACGGCCTGGTCCCAGGGCCCTGCCTGCCGTAGGAAGGGAGCCATGGCCGCGGCCAGGCGAATCACGAATCCGTGCAGGTCGAGGCTGTTCGCGCGTCGGATACAGGCGAAGATGTTGGGCCGCTCGTTCTCCAGCCACTCCAGGGCGGTGGCTCGCGATTCCATAGGTGGTGTCTCCACCTCGGACGCGCCCTCCGGAGGCGGGGGTGCGTGCGCACCGGCGCGGACCATGTGGCTGTTCGCATCGACGAGAGCGGCCAGGTAGTAAGTGCAGACACGCGTGATGGTCTGAGCGTCGTCCATGCTGGCACTCTCCTCAGTGGCGAGACCACGGGCATAGTCGCGTAAGAGGTCGTGAAGCTGATAGCGACCACCCGGCTGCTCGTCGATCAGGTGGTCGTCGTAGAGCGCGTCGAGATGGCGCCGTGCCTCCGATACCGACAGAGAGCCGAGCGTGGCCCCGACGTACGCGTCGAGGTCCGTGCCGGGATAGCGGCCAAGACCCTGAAAGAAGCTCTGCCGCTCCTGTGGGAGATCCCGGTAGGACAGATCGAACGTCGCGGTCACCGCACGTTCTCCCGCGCGTAGTTCCCCCAGCCGGTCCCTGGCCGCCACCAACCGCTCCCGAAGGCCCTCGGCGCTCCACGACGGATGGTGCCGTAGCCGCGCCGCGAGCAGCGACACCCCCAGCGGCAGATAGCCGCACATCCGCACCAGCGTTGCGACCACCGCCCGGTCCAGAGAGTGTGCGGGCCGTCCACTGAGCCGGACGAACAGGTCGACCGCATGACCCGGCGGCAGGGCCTCGACCGGCAGCACCACTTCCTCGTTCGCCGCCAGCCGTTTCCGGCTGGTCACCAGCACAAGGCAGCCACCTCCGCCAGGAAGCAAAGGTTCCAACTGCTGGTAGCTTGCGACGTTGTCGAGGATGAGCAGTGCCTTCTTGTCGGCCAGCTGACCCCGCCACATCGCGGCCCGTGCCTCCGTGACCGCGCCCAGATCGTCGCCCATGGGAATCTGCTGCGTAGGCACACCGGCGGCCGCCAGCAGCGAGGCCAGCGCCTCGGTCGCTTGAACAGGGTTCCGCCCAGGCGTGTGCCCGTTCAGATTCACGAAGAGCTGCCCGTCCGGGAACCGCTCCGAGAGCACGTGCCCGGCATGGACGGCGAAGGTGGTCTTCCCCACTCCCGGCATTCCGTCGACCACATGAACCGGCAGCGGCTCATTGTGTTCTTGGGAGGCCCGTACCGACAGCATCAACCGCTCCAACTCTGCGGCCCGGTCGGTGAACGCGGCCGTGTCGCGTGGCAACGATCGCAGCACCAGTGCGGCACCTGGGATTCCAGACCGGTCTTCTGGTTGTCGGGGCGGCTCAGCCACCTGTACGGGCGTCCGAGCCTCCGGTAAAGCAGCCAGCAAGCCGGTCCCCACAACCATCACCACGCCCAGCAGAACGAACGAAAACCACGCGTGCTCCTGGAGCCACCCCAGCCAGCCGGGCCATTGAGACTGCTCCGACACCGCGTTCGTCACGAGCCCCACGAGCATCGTCGTGACCGCGACGCCACCGGCCACGCCGGCGACCGCGATACCCCGCCGCAGCCTCATGCGCGCGCCGTCGTGTGGGTGTCGGGGCCCGCCGTACCCGTTCCACCGCTGTCGATCCACAACAGGACATCCAGAACTGACCTGGTCACGAGAGCAACCCCCGAGTGCGACACCTCAACCTCCCAAGCCGACCAGCCGTGATGGGGGTTGGTCAAGGTCGCTCCGCGCCGTCAAGCCTGTTGCCCTAGCCCTTTCTGCTTGGGTTGAGCCATCCAAGAAGGATGCATACCCGATCTCCCGACCACCTGGAGGTAGCCGCGCGCCACGGCTAGCGACCACCGGAGCGGTACGGCGAGCATCCGTCTAAATTGGTTCGCCGCATCCTTCCGCGACTCTTGCGGCCTGGACCATCACGTGACGGATACAGCAGAGCTGACGACGCGTCTTGCTGCGGGGCATTGCTCATGGGAAGACGGTTCCGCTCCTGGTGAGTCGGCAGGGTGGTGGTTGCCTTCTGGCCACGATCACACCTGAGGTTGGAGCTTGCGCGCTACCATCCCCCTGAGCCTGGCTCGGTGTGGTGGCAGGCGGTTCTGGGGGAGTGGATGGCATTCGCACAACCAAGGCGGGTAGGTTCCCCGTCTTCGGCGCGGTCGCCACGGTTGGCGATTCTGCGCCCTGACAATGACTTACTTCGTCTGCTCGATGGCGACCAGGCCAAGGGAAGGTCCTACTCGCAACCCTGCCGTGACTGGCCCGAGGTCAAGTCACACCTCGCGATCCTGCTTGCTCCTCCCGACGAGCAGGGTGACGAAGGCGGCCGGAAGCAACCGGAGCGGATCTGGGGGCTGGGCATCGTGCGTCCTGCTCACGAGACTGACCGGGACCGGAAGGTCGTCGTCACTCGTGCACAAAGGATTCGCGGCCTGGTGCCTCTCGCGGGTCTCTGGTGCGCCGACGGCGAGCGGGACGGCGCGCTCGCCAGGTCGTTACCGGAAAGCGGTCCCGTCATGGTCGGCGCGGACATCGTATTCGCCAATCTCCGGCGCATCTCCCTTGTTGTCGAGAAGGAAGTCCAGAGGCTGTTGCCGTTGCTCGACGACGGTGAAGGCTGGAGCGAGCGGGAGCTCCGCTGGCGTGATGAGCGTGACGCTTTGCTGCTCTTCGCCAAGATAGCCGGGGTGGCCCCGAACGACTTCGCGCCGGTGCACGGCTGGGACAGGACAGCCGCCCGGGAATGCTTTCTCAGTGGGCTCACCGGGACTCCGGTTCAGCCGATGTTCGGCGACATCCGCGGGCGGGCAGCGGAGAGGTTCCGCGGCGTCGGTGAGACCGTCGTCCAAGCGTTCACGAGCGCCAAAGGCCGCCAAAGATACGACTTCGAGGCCACGTCGATAACCGATCGGGGGGTGCTTGACGGCGGGGAGGGCTCACTCGACGCCTACTATTACCACGTCGACACCCGGATGCTCGTCCTACTGCGCTACCTGAGTCCTGGCCCGAACGGGCTCTTGTCGTCCGACGCCCGGCGCAGTCTGGACGATTTCCTCGGCCGTGTTCACCACCTGCCGAGACCCGCCCCCCGCAGCGCCGACGATTACGGCTTGTTGCACGACCCTTTCTTTCTCCGCATTCACGAGCAGGTGCCGTTCACCGCTGCTCTGCACCGGACGAGCTCCGGCGCGATCTACCCCTACGGCCAGATCGCGGCAGCGGTATCAGCCACCGCGGAGCACGGTCTCCCAGGTCTTTCCACCGACATGCTCACTCGTCACCTGGTGCCGACCGACTTCGCCCGCTTGGTGCGCGACGGCTGGTTCGGTGCGCCCGAGGTGCCTTTTGAAGTGGCCTTGGAGTGGGTGGAGGCCACTGTCGAAACGATCGGTGTCGCCTTGGTGGTCCTCGACTTCAGCAGGCGGCCGCGTGGCAACGGCGCAGGGTTCGGAACGCGGGCCCAGGGCATCGCATGACACCACCAGGGGGAAGGCAACCATCCATGGCCACCTCGGGGGCGGAGACACCTCGCCAGGTAGCACAGGTCCGCGAGCAACTGCGCGAGACGTTCGACGGGGTGATAAACGACAGCGACATCGCTCACTTCCGAGGAGGCAACTACGAACAGCGCTTCCTCTCCCGCGCCCTCGCAGCCCTCGCGGTACGACGCGTGGCCAAATGCAGTGTGGTCGAGGCGGCTCGGTTCGTCACGGACGGCATCGCGGACCAGGGAATGGACGCCATCGCCCCCCTGCCGGAGAGCGGGCAGGCTCTGCTCGTCCAGGCGAAGTGGAGCGACAAGGGTACGGCGACCTTCGACGTGGACGCCGCCAAGGCGATGGTGGACGGCCTGAACCGGATCGAGAACGAGCTGTACGACCAGTTCAACCAGCGTGCTGGCGCCCTGGCGCTGGAGGCCAGGCCATTCATCGTCAATGAGAGAGCCACCCTGGTCATCGCGCTGATGGGCACCGTGGAGCCCTCTCCGCCCGCACGCGAGGTTCTCGACAACGCTCTCGACGAGTTCAACAAGCACGGCGCCCGCTTGAGCGTCGAGGTGCTGTACGCCGCGGACTTCCATGACCAGATCCATGCGGATCTTCGGCCGGAGCCGATCCGTCTGGATGTACGCCTCGACGACTGGTACCAGCAGAAGGGACCGCTTGAGGCATATCAGGGCACGGTCTCCGCCGAAAGCGTCGCCGAGTGGTACGAGACGTACGGCACCGGCCTGTTCGAGCAGAATCTCCGGGCCCCGCTCGGGACCACCGTCACCAATGCGGAGATCGGTCAGACCCTCACGTCCGATCCCACCAGGTTCTGGCACCTGAACAACGGCATCACCATGATCTGCGACTCGCTCACGGCGAAGCACGACAGCGCCAAGGCACCGCAGAGCAGACCGACCACTCTCACCGTGACCGGGGCGAGCATCGTCAATGGCGCTCAGACGGTACGGGCTGTCGCCAGGACCATGCACGATGACGGCGAGGCAGCGGCCAATGCCACACTGAGCATCAAGGTCATCAACACGCGTGAAGACCGGGACTTCGGCGTACAGGTCTCGCAGGCGGCGAACCGGCAGAACGCCATCGAGCAGCGCGACCACATCGCGCTGGAACCCGTGCACCAGGCGATCAAGGCCAATCTGCGCGCCGAACTACGCAAGCAGTACGTGATCAAGCGGGGCGAGCCGGTCGCCGCCCCCGAGACAGGTTGTTCACTGGACGAACTCGCCCTCGCCCTTGCCTGCCTGCACCCGGACGCCGAACAGGCCGCCCGGGCTGCCAGTTCCACGGAGAACCTGTGGGAGCTGGGCCCCAAGGGCAGCCACACCGTGCTCTTCAAACGCGAACCCTCGCCGCAGAAGGTGTGGCGTTCGGTGCTCACACTGCGCGCGGCACGGAGCGCGGTCTACGAACTGGGCAGCGGGCAGAACAGCCGCGAGGCGGCGACCGCGGAGCACGGTGGATTTCTCGCCACCCACCTGCTCTTCCAGCATCTCGGGGCCACGAGCATCGATGACCCCGACTTCGACTGGGAGAGCGAGGTCCTGGAGAAGATTCCCGCCCTCGTACCGGAGCTGGTGCGCCGGCTGACGCACCAGCTCGTCACTCGACACGGGCCACGTCCCCAGATCCGAACCGCCTTCCAGACCCCGGAGACATGCCGAGAGCTGGCGAAGCAGGTCCTCGGCGACCTGGCCGATGGTGTCGCTGTTCCCGCACCTGCCGTGAAGGAGCGCAGGACGCGTCGTCCGAACACGGTGCCGCTCCTGGTCGATCGCCGTGTCATCAAGGAGGGAGCCCCCCTTCGGTACAAGGCTCAGAACCTTCCTGAGCGTGACGCCATGGAAGAGTGGCTTGTCGAAGACGAAAGCCGACGCCAGGCGACCTGGGTCAATCACCGGACCAAGCCGATCCTGTGGGCGTACGACGAGCAGCTGTACTCGCCATCCGGGCTGGTGTCGAAGATGTGGGCGGATGCCGCATGGGACGATCGGCCGGTGGCCAACCAGGGGACCACTCGCTGGTTCCTCGCGGACGACCGGAACCTGTGGGATCTGGCACAGCGCATCCACAGCGAAGAGGACGAGGAGAGCGAGGGCGAGGCCTGACGGCACCGGTGGGACGTCAGGAGGGGCCAGGACCCTCCGGGCGGCGCAGCCGGGCGAGGAGGCCAGCGATCTCGCGGGTCTCCTCGTGGTCCTCGCCGAGGATGACGCACATGTCCTCGTGGAGGGTGTCGAGGACACCCTCGGCCTCAGTGCGGCGGCTCTCGGAGAAGAGGAGGACGCCGATGCTGCGGCGCAGGTCGAGAGCGGTCTCGGAGGCGTCTCCATCCGAGTCGGACACGACCTCCAGGACTTCCTGGAACTCCCGCAGGGCATCGGTGGCCAGGCCCAGGTTGGCCCGGCAGTGGGCGGCGTGACGGCGGCACTCCAGCGCGCTGTCGCTGGTCGGTCCCGCTGTACGAGCGTAGACGGCGGCCAGCGCGTCGAACTCCGGTAAGGCGCGCCGGAAGTCCCCGCCGGCCATGAGGACCGCCGCGCGCTGCCCCCGCAGGCCCAGCACACGCGGGTTCTGCGTGCCGAGAGCGGTGGCCGCCGTGGCGATCGCCGCCTTGAGGACGTCCGCGGCCTGGGCGAACCGACCGCTCTCGGCGAGGTCCGCGGACCGCGCGTAGGCGTCTCGGATCGCGTCCCGCAGCGCGGTGTCGACGCGCGCCGGGACAGGTACGGGGGTCACCGGCTCGGGTGAGGGCGCGGGTGGCGTGGTTCGCCGCAGCGGTGCGTTCGGCTGCCGGTAGATCACTGTCGGGTCGGGCATCGAGGCAGGGGAGCCGCTGTCGGTGAAGACCACGGGGACAGCCGCTGAACCTGGCTGCGGCAGGTGCGGAGACAGGCGTTCGTACACCGCGTACGCGTCGGCCGGACGCTGCTCGGGCGCCTTGGCCAGCAGGCCTAGGGTCAGCTCCTCCAGATCCTCCGGCACGTCGGCACGCAGAGCGCGCAACGGTGTCGGCGGCTGGTCCATGTGCTGGCGCATGAGCTGGAATTCGTTCTCACCGTTGAAGACCGGCTCACCGGCGAGGAGTTCGTGCAGCACGCAGCCGAGCGCGTAGAGGTCGCTGAGCGGTGTGATCTGCGCGGAGTCGATCTGCTCCGGTGGCATGTAGCGGCTGGTACCGATCCGGCTGCCGGTGGCCGTGAGCCGGGTGATGTCCGTGCGCAGCAGCTTCGCGATGCCGAAGTCCAAGACCTTGACCGTCCCGTCGGCGGCGATCAGGACGTTGTCCGGCTTCAGGTCGCGGTGCACGACCGGGATGGCGTGGGCGTACGACAGGACCGTGCAGATCTGCGCGGCGATCGACACGGCCCAGCTCACCGGGAGCCGTGCCGCCGCGCCGTCCTCCGTGCCCGTGAGGACGCTGCGCAGGGAGATCCCGCGCACGTACTCCATCACCAGGTACAGTCGGTCGTACGACGCCTCGTCCAGCACCGCGTCGAACACCTGCGGTACGCCATGGTGGCCGATCCGCGCGGTGACGCGGGCCTCGCGCTCGAAGCGGCGGGTGAACTCCTGCGCTTGCGCGGGTGTCGCGACGACGTCGGGCCGGATGAGCTTGACTGCGATCTCCCGGTCGAGAACGGAGTCGTAGCCGCGCCAGACGGTGCCCATGCCGCCGGACTCGATCTCCTCGATCAGCTCGTAGCGGTCCTGCTCACCGATCTTCCTTGCCTGCGCCACGCGTTGCGCCCCCGTCGTCCTGATGTCACGTCAGCCGATCGCTGTACGCCACGGTACCGACTGGTGGCGTCGCGCGCTGCGGGCCCTACAGCAGGTGGTCGGCCTTCCCGGCCTTGATGTCGGTGATGAGGGTGCGCAGGGCTTCGAGGGAGTCGGTGAGGTAGTGGTCCTCCTGGCCGGCAACGGCTATGTAGCCGTTGCCGTCGGCATCGGTGCCGAGGCGGAAGCAGTTGTTGCCTTCTGCGCAGTAGGGGGCTTCCCAGGTGATGACAGGCATGAGGGCTCCTTAGAGTTCGCGGGCGACAGCGTGGATGAGTTCCCGGGATTCTTCGGGGCTCAGAGAGTGCGCATCCATCCAGTCGAGGTGGGCGCGGAATTTGGCCAGTTGGGCGTCGGCATGGAGGAACTCGGGACCGTGCGTGGAATCCAACTGGACTGTGTCGAGCTGTGGCACGGGGCCCTCGGCATACAGGAGGGCGTGCCCCGCTCCAGGGAAGCCGTCGCAGCTGACGGGGATGATCCGCAGAGTGATGTTGTCGCGCTCGGACATGACCTGTAGGTGGTCGAGCTGGGTCTGAGTGACTTTGCGCCCACCGAACTGCATACGGAGGGCTGCCTCATGAATGTATCCGATGTACGGAAGTGAGATCGGCTCATTCAGAACCTGCTGTCGATCCATACGATGCTTCACGCGCAACTCAACCTCAAGACGGGACATGCGTGGCAGCCCGGAGTCGAACACCGCCCGGGCGTACTCCTCGGTGTGGAGGAGGCCGGGCAGATGGACGATCTGCCCGGTGAGCAGGCGTTTGGCGTGCCACTCAAGCTCGGCGATGTCGAGCAGCCCAGACGGCAAGGTGCCGCGGTACTGCTCCCACCAGCCGGGTTCCGTTTCATCGGCCATGGCGGCCAAGGCGTCGATGTACATATCGTCGGAGCAGTCGTAGTTGCTGGCCAGCGTCCGCACTCGCTCCGGGGTCGTGATCCGAGTGCCTGCTTCCATGTTGGAGATCTTCGCCCGGTCCAGGCCCAGCAGGCCAGCTGCGTACTGCGTGGTTGCACCTGCTGCGAGGCGGAGTTTGCGCAGTTCAGCGCCAAGTCGCTGTTGGCGTTCTGTGGGTGCGCTTCGCATCGACATGCTGTCCTCTCTGCCCGGCCCCGCCAGTCTGCCGGGGCTTCACATGGTTGATCCAACTCTATCGTGGCAAATTGCCATTGAAATCGTGGCGCCGTGCCACGGGAGCCGCTAGCGTTGGGTCACGCGCACGCTACACACCGCAATGCCGGAAGCGCGCCGCGTGAGCATGCCCGTCCGCCCTGGAACGGGTGCGCTCGCGACCGGGGCGGCAGGCCACCGGCGACCTCGAATCCCCATCACAGCCATGGAGTTCGTCATGCCCGAGATCCCCCTCGTGCCCGCCCACTGGCGGTTCCCCGCCCACCCCAACTCCGTACGGCGGGCCCGTTACGCCGTCGCTGAGTCACTGCCGCAGGTCCTTCGTCCCCACCTCGGCGACGACCTTGGGCTGTTGACATCCGAGCTGGTCACCAACGCCATTCGTCACGGTGCCTGCCAGGAGGACAAGGGGTTCATCGAACTTGTCCTGTGGCCCGCCGACGGACACTACTGGCTCGCAGTGTCCGACCCCGGCGCTGGTAAGCCCGTGCTGGCCCACCCGAGCTCGGATGCCGAGAACGGCCGGGGTCTGCTCCTCGTTGATCGCCTTGCCAGCGCCTGGACCGTCCGGCCCCGGCCCACGCGCGGAACGTCCGTGATCGTGGGCCTCCCCTTGCGCCACAGCGGTTGACGGGGCGGAGCGGTCGACGGGGCGTCTCAGGCCGCGTCGTCGATGTTCTCCTCCCGGCGGATCATCCGCCAGGCCGCCCGGCGGGCACTCTGGTTGAGCGACTGTTTGAAGCTGTCGTCGTGGCTGAAGTACTGCCGTCCCATATCGGCGATGGTGTCGATGTGCTCGGCCATCTTGTCCTCGAAGACCTCGTCGAAGACGAGCCCAAAGTTGTCCTCGTCATTGACGGCGGCGGCGCGGACCTTCGGGTCCGCCTTCGCCTCGTCGAACGGCGTGAGCACGTCCTGTTCGGTGAAGTCGGTGCCGAACTTCTCGTTGAACTTGTCGATCAGCTCCGACAGCAGGGATTTCTCCTGCTCCTTGGCGCCGCCCGAGCCCTCGCCGAAGCCGCGCAGCTCAGCCGCTCCCTCGGCGCTCAGCGCGAGGTCGTGCTCGCCGGTCTTCTGGATGCGCAGGTGACTGAGGTCGACGTCCCCTATGTCCACGCCGCCGTCCCCGCGTCGCGGCAGGCGGTTGAGCAGGTGGCGGCCGTAGAGGTAGAGGCATTCGAGGTCGGCGTCGCGGTAGGGCACGATCTGCGCGAGGAAGCCGTACTTCCGGACGTAGTCGTTGAGGTCCGTGCGGAACTGCTCGGCGGCCTCCTGGGCGTCCTCGTCCGAGTCGCCCGCCTCGTCCTTGCGGTCCAGCAGCTCGGTGAACCGCTCCACGGCGGGGCCGAGATGCCGATACAGCTCGGCGTGCAGCTTCTCCCAGCGGGCCGCCGAGCCCGCCGCCTTCTCCTCGGCCGCCAGATAGGCGTCGGCGAACTCCCGCATCTCCTCCTCGACGAGAATGTCGGGCTCCATGACCCGGCTCTGCGCGGTGTAGAGGAGGTTGGGCTCGGAGGGGAGGGTGTTCGCTTCCTCGAAGTACGGGCGGAAGGACTCCTTGATGTCCTCGGCGTCGTTGACGAAGTCCAGTACGGCCAGGTCTGCCTGCGACTTGCGGTCGGCGGTGCGGTTCAGGCGGGAGAGGGTCTGGACGGCGCTGATGCCCGCGAGCTTCTTGTTCACGTACATCGTGGTGAGCAGCGGCTGATCGAAGCCGGTCTGGTACTTCTCGGCGACGACGAGGATGCGGTACTCGCGCTGCGTCGCCTTCCCGCCGGTGCGCACCGCCTTGTCGTCCTTGCGCGTGTACGCGAACGCCTTCGGCAGCGCGGACTCGGCCAGGCCGCCGTTCTCCTTCGGCTCGGTCGTCTCCTCACCGTCGTACGTCAGGCTGCCGGAAAACGCGACCAGGACGCCGGGGTCGGCGTACGCGCGGTCGTCGATGTACTTCCTGATCGCACGGGCCATCTGCACGGCGCTGTGCCGGGAGGCCGTCACCACCATGGCCTTGGCCCGCCCGCCGAGCCGCCCGGCGGTGTGGGTGCGGAAGTGCTCGACGATCACGTGCGACTGCTGCGTCACGGTGGAGTCGTGCGTGAGGGCGTACCGGGCGAGCAGCGGATTCGCCTTGGACGGGTCCACCTTCCGCTCGTCGGGATTCTTGTTCACCAGCTTCCAGTACGTGTCGTACGTGACGTAGGTGCGCAGGGGGTCGAGGATGAAGCCTTCCTCGATGGCCTGGCGCATCGAGTACGTGTGGAAGGGGACGTAGGTCGGCTCGCCGTTGACGGACTCCAGGGTGCCGAAGAGTTCGAGGGTCTTGGCCTTGGGCGTGGCCGTGAAGGCGAAGTAGGAGAGGTTCGAGGCCATGCTGCGCTGGATGGCCTTCCGGCGGAGCTTGGCATCGGTGGTGGTCTCCGCCCCTGCTGCCTGTTCGGTGGCCCCGGGATCCTCGGAGTCCGAATCCAGGCCCAGACCGCGCAGAGCCGCGCGGACGTCCGTGGCCGCGTCGCCGGACTGCGAGGAGTGCGCCTCGTCCACGATGATCGCGAAGTTGTGCCCCTGGATCTCGGTGGGGTTGCGCCGCAGGTAGTCGATCAAGGCCGGAAAGGTGTGCAGTGTGACCGTGATGATCTTCCCGGTCTCGCGGGACAGTGCCTTGGCGAGCTGCTCCGACTTCGCGCCCTGCTTTTCGTCGATCTTCACCACCAGACCGGCGGTCTTCTCGAAACTACCCACGGTCTCGCGGAGCTGGGCGTCGAGATTGCGGCGGTCGGTGATGATCAGGACCTTGTCGAACACGGGCGCGCCTGGCTTGAGCCCGGCGGCCAGGGCATCGGGGTCGATCTCGGCCGGGTCGGTGGGCGTGTGCAGCGACGACAGGCGGTGCGCCAGCCATCCGATGGTGTTCGACTTGCCGGATCCGGCGGAGGCCATGCCCAGGTAGTTGTGACCGGGGCCGTGGTGGGCCGCGTGGTGGGCGAGCTTCTTGACGATGTCCCACTGGTGATAGCGCGGGAAGATCAGCTTCTTCCGCGTCCGCCCGTCCGGGCCCTTCTCCCTGCTGAGGTGCACGAACCGTTCGATCAGGTCCAGCCAGGCGTCCCGCTCCCAGATCTGCTCCCAGAGGTACGAGGTCGCGTACGTCCCGGGGACGGTGGGCGCCGGATTCCCCGCGCCGCCGGGCTTCCCCGGGCCCTCCGACCCGGTGTTGAACGGCAGGAACCGCGTCGGCTTGCCGCGCAGCTCCGGCGCGACGAACACCAGGTCCGTGTCGATGGCGAAGTTCGCGATCACACGCCGCGCGAAGATCAGCTCGGTGGGGTCGCGGTCCGTGCGGTACTGGTCCTTGGCGGCCTCCACGCCTTGGCGCGTGAGGGCGTTCTTCAATTCGGCGGTGGCGAGGGGGACCCCGTTGAGGAAGAGGGTGAGGTCGAGGCGCTTGCCCTTGTCCGCCTGCTTGACGGCGTACTCCAGCTCTTTGACGAAGGTCAGCCGGTTCGCCCGGTAGTCGTTCAGGACCGCGTCCGAGGCGACGAGCGACGGCTTGAAGTAGGCGAGCCTGATCAGGACACCGTGGTCCTTCACGCCCTTGCGGAGCACGTCCAGCACACCGTCAGTCGCGATGGCCTGGTCCACGCGCTTGGCGAACCCGGCCTGGGCGGTGTTGGGATCGCCGCCGTAGAGGGCGATCAGTTCGGCCCAGTCGTTGGCCTGGGTCTTGCCGATGAAATCGAAGAGCTGGGCGGTGTCCAGGCCGAGGTGGGGGCGGTAGTCCTGCCGGTTTCCTTCAGACCAATCGCGCTCCAGCATGGCGGCGACTATGGCGTTCCCGAATGCGGCTTCGTCGTGGACGGGCATGAGCGGCTATTCCCCCCGCTTTCCGGTGATCAGGAAGGTGATGTCACAGTAGAACTTGTCGGACGAGGCTGAGTTGGCGCGGGCAAGGTCGAGATCCATTTCTTGGATCAGTGTCGGCTGGCCTCCTCCCACCCACCGCGCGTCGCCACGGCTTCGGCCGGGCCGTTCAGCAGCGCGTCGCGTACGAAGCGCAGGACATCGAGGAAGTTCCACTCGCCTGCGGAGTTCCGCCCGAGCAGCACGGTGAACCGGCCGAGAGCCGCGCCGCAATGAGCGATGGACTTGTAGTTGCCCACCCGGACACGGGTGATGAACGATATCGGGCGGTGAGGCGCGGCGGGACTCATGGCACGATCATTCCTCGATCCCTCGTCCGCTGGCAGTGGACACGTCGATCTGGCCGGTGACGGCGGCGGTGATCACGGCTTGACGTCGCTCAGCGAGAACTGACTTTTGGCGTTCCAGTTTGTCGCTCAGGCTCCTCATCGAGCCCTGGATGCGATCAATCTCTCGAACCATGTGTTTACGCTCCTGCGAGTCCGAGGGCCAAGTCAGTGAAAAGTTACCCAGGTCTTCCATGCCGAGCGTCGGCTGAGCCGTGTCTGTGCTCGTCGCCACATCCGCCTGGTTGCGGAAAGAGCTCGTACCGAGCCAAGCCTTGACGAGTTGCACCTCTATGTCAGGCGTGAAACGCATCGAACACACGGCTCGCGCGATGTTTGCTCCAGCCAAACTCGCAGGAGCAATCGCTGCGCGTCCGAGAGTTCCCACAACGCTCATCAGCAGATCGCCGGGCCGGACGATGCTTCTGGCGTATTGAGCTGACAATTCGCTCGGAATGTTGCGCAGCCCAGCGGCCCGCCCTTCCAGGTCAAGTAGATCATTGACTCGGATGAACGGGACCCCTTCATCTGTGAAAACCGGAACCAGGACGCCGTAGCGCGGGCGCACAGAAAATAGATACTTGAGCCGCGTCCGAGTACCAGATCGCGCCTTTCGGAACGAAAGGTCAAGCATTTCCCTTTCGCGCTCTGTGAGGAGGTTCAGTTGAGCGGACCGAGACGCGTTCAAAGCGTCGATGCGGGAGGTCTCGGTGTCGAGGAAGTCGGCGATGCGGCGCTGCTCTTCCCTGTCCGGAAGCACAATTGGCAGATTGCCGATGTCGGCCGCATTGATGGCCGGATAGCTTACTCCCACTGACCTGGCAACTACTTCTTCAACGAAGATCTGAGATTGGCAGTAATGGGCTAGAAACCGGCTATCGATCTGCGTGCCGGCCTCTAGTACTGCGAACCCAGTAGAGAAGACCAGGGGCGTCGCGACTTCAGGTACGCGAGCAATAGCGCGCAGGTACGTTCGCACCGTTGAGACGACAACTGCACCAGCTGGCGCAAGACGGCGAGCCCGTGACGGCGCGGAACTGAAATTCACCTCCTCATCAGGGATGGTTACGCGTCCGAGGCTATCGACTGAGCCGATGTCGATATAGCGAAAGCGGAAGTTCGGGTCGGTGCTTTCGGGTAGCATATTTCGGTTGATTCGAGCGACATCCTTAATCCTGAGTGAAGTCATTCCGTCACCTCACCCAGCAGCGCCTGAATCTCGGCCTCCAGCGACTTCAACTCCGCGTCGATCTCCGCCAACGGCCGCGGCGGCTCGTACACATAGAAATGTCGCGTGAACGGAATCTCGTACCCGATCTTCGTCTTGCTGTGGTCGATCCACGCGTCCGGAACGTGCGGCAGAACCTCCCGCCGCAGGTACTCATCCACGTCCTCCTCCAGCGGGACGTTCTCGTAGTCCCGCAACTCCGGGTCCGGTTCCGGTTCACCCTTGACGCGCTGGACCTCACCCTCCGGATCCCGGACGCCGACCGCCTCCCGCAGCGCCTTGCCGAACGGCGCGCCCGTCGGCCACGTCAGGCCGGCCGCGACGACCGCGTCCTTGAGGTCGATCCACGCATCGGACTTCGTCGTCCAGGACTTGCCGACCAGCGGGCGGAGCGCCGCCACGAATTCCTCGACCTTCGTCGCCCGTGCGATCGGCTTCGACTCGGTGATGGCCGTCAGCGTCTCCTCCGCCACCTCGAACCGGAGCTTCAATGGCCGCTCGACGGTGATCCGGTGATACCCGAAGTCCTCGTTGCAGAAGATCTTGATCTTCCCGGCACGGTCGGCCAGGTCGTGGCCGCCGCCCTTCTCCGCCGCGTCAACAACGGCCAGCGCCTCCGTGTAGAGCCGCGTGATCTCGGAGATGTGCTGCTCGCTCAGTTCCTTGCGCTTGTCGCCCAGCGACTTCCACATCTGGCGCCAGTAGTCGCGCGCGTCCAGCAGGACGACCTTGCCGCGCCGGCCCCTGGCCTTGCGATTGCTGAGCACCCAGAAGTACGTGGAGATGCCGGTGTTGTAGAAGAGCTGGTCGGGCAGGGCGACGATGCCCTCCAGCCAATCGTTCTCCAGGATCCACTGCCGGATCCTGGACTCACCCGACTCCGCCGCCCCCGTGAACAGCGGGGAGCCGTTGAAGACGATCGCGATCCGACTGCCGCCCGCCCCCGAAGGGTCCACCGGCTTCATCTTCGAGATCATGTGCTGGAGGAAGAGCAGCGAGCCGTCGTTGATGCGCGGCAGGCCAGCCGCGAACCGTCCGCTCTCACCAAGGCGTTCGTGCTCGTCCTCGACCGCGTCCTTGACCTTCTTCCACTCCACGCCGAACGGCGGGTTGGCCAGCAGGTAGTCGAAGGTGGCGCCGTCGTGGCCGTCCAGGCTGAACGAGTTGCCGTACTTGATGTTCTCCGGGTCCTGACCCTTGATCATCATGTCCGACCGGCAGATGGCCCAGGACTCGGCGTTGAGTTCCTGGCCGAAGACCTTGACCGTGGCGTCGGGGTTGAGGCTCGTGATGTGCTCCTCGGCCGCGCTGAGCATGCCGCCGGTTCCGCATGCCGGGTCCATGACGGTGCGGACGGTGCCCGGCAGGGCCAGCGCGTCGCTGTCCGGCGCGACGAGCAGGTTGACCATCAGCCGGATGACTTCCCGGGGCGTGAAGTGCTCACCGGCCGTCTCGTTGGACTGCTCGGCGAAGCGCCGGATCAACTCCTCGAAGATGTAGCCCATCTGGTGGTTGGTGACGATTTCGATCGGCTTGCCGTCCTCGTCGAGCACGACCTTGCCGTCGGCGTCCCTCTTCACCGGCCGGAGGTCAAGGTCGGCGAACCGCCCGACCACCTGGTACAGCAGGTCCGCCGCGTCCAACCGCTTGATCTGCTGGGCGAAGTCGTACCGCTCCAGCACTTCCCGCGCGTTGGGGGAGAAGGCGCCGTAGTACTCGTTGAGGTACTTCGCCGCGTGCGAGGGGTCGCCCGCGATGGCCTTCAGCGTGTAGGTGCTGGTGTTGTAGAAGCTGTGGCTGGACGCTATGCGCAGGAAGCGGTCGGGGTTGAGGTCCTGGTCCTCGTAGCGGGCGGCGACCTCCAGGACCTTGTCCTTGGTCGGGGCGAGGACACACTCCAGGCGCCGCAGCACGGTGAACGGCAGGATCACCTTGCCGTAGTCGGACTGCTTGTAGTCGCCACGCAGGAGGTCGGCGACCGACCATGCGTGGTTCGCCAGTTCCGTGTGCTTACTGCTGTTCAACGGTGTCCTTCCGGTGTTCGCCGTCCCAGCGGGACAGAGACGTCAAGTCTGGCCGTTTGCGGTGCCGGGCCGCAGGTTTCACGTCGATCCGTGACCGTCCGGCAACAGTGCGCCGTCGGTGAGGCCGGTGCCGAGGAGACGTGTGACCTCCTCGGCGGCCCGATCGGCACGGCGGGCGGCGGTGCGCAGTTCGTGAAGGCGGCGGAAGGCGGCGCCGTAGCGCTGCTGCTCGGCGAGCGGGAGCAGGGGAACGCGCAGGCGTCGCGGGTCCACCCGGACGAGGGATGTGCCGGTGGCGGCAGCGTTGACGTTCTGCTCCGCCGCGAGGAACCCGGCGAGGAACCAGGGGTCGAGCCGACGCCGGTCCGGGCGGAAGAGCAGGAGGGAAGGTCCGAGGAAGCAGCCTGCCTCGTCCGGCTCGACGACCCGGGCCACGGCGGTGCGCTCCCCGAGGAGGATCTCTGTGAGCAGTACGTCGCTTTCCTGGACCAAGGGGAGGGCCACGCCGGTGGGAAGATCCGCTTCCGTTCCGGAGGCGGGCCGGTTCTGGGAGACGTCAACAGGCAAGAGCGCCGGTCGTCCGCCGGGTTCCGGCTCGGGCTGCGACAGCGGTTGGCCGCTACGAGTACGGCGGCTTGCGAGCGCGGTGCGGAGGAAACTGAGAGCGCCGCCGCGCAGGAGGTCCGCGACCGTCGCGGTGCGCCAGTCGCGGGGCCGGTCGTCCGCCGGCGGCCAGTCGCCGTCGGAGCTGAGGCCAGCCAGGTCCGTTGCCGCTTCACGGAGTTGGTCGTACAGCTCCGATGCCTGCCGGGCCAGCAGAGCAGGGCGGAGGGCTTGCCGGGAAGCCGTCCTGATGCGGCGGGCCGGGGTCAAGTCCACGGCCTCGTCCAGGAGGTCGGTGACCGGCATCGCGGCGGCGACGCCCGGGGATCCCGTGAAGCCGTCCTGGTCGTCGAGGTAGGACCGCCACGCCGAGAGCACGGTGTCGTTGACGGCGTCCCAGTCGAGATCTCGTTTCCCGGCGGCGGCGTCGACGAGCAGGACCGTACCCGGGGCTTCAGCCTGCGGATCGGGCCGTTCGAGCACCCACAGGTGCAGGCCGATGTGAAGCGGGGTGGCCGCGCCCTGGGGAAGCGAGACGACTCCGCGGAGGGCTCCGTCGCGTACGAGCTGAGCCCGGATACGCCGACCGGCGGTGCGTTCTGCCACGGCGGGGGGCATGAGCAGTACGGCGCGGCCACGGGGAATGAGGTGGGCCAGGCAGTGCTGGACCCAGGCGAGTTCGGGCTCGCCCTTGGGGGGCACGCCATAGGCCCAGCGTTGGTCGTACGCCAGATCGTCGTGCCCCCAGTCACGGACTCCGTACGGGGGATTGCACAGGACGGCGTCCGCGGTGAGGCCCTTGAAGGCGTCGGAGCGCAGGCTGTCCCCTGTATGTACGCGGATCGCCGCCTCGGGGGCGCTCAGCCGGAGCCGCACGGCGGCCGGGGCGGCCTGGGCGACCAGCACGTCTTGGCCGTGCAGTTCGCTCGCGCCGACGGATGCCGCTGCGGCGAGCAGCGATCCGGTGCCGCATGCGGGGTCGAGAACGCTCGCGGGGGAAGCCCCCGCGCTATCGGTGAGGAGCCGGGCCATGAGGTCGGCCAAGGGGGGCGGCGTGAGGTAGGTGCCGGTGCCGCCCGCGTTCTCCAGTAGACGTTCGGACAGGACGTCCGTCGCGGCCTCGGCGCCATCCGTGACGACGCACTCCACCAACGCCCTCAGCGGCCCGGTCGCGTCGGGGCCGTACGCGGCGTCCTCAGTTCCAGGGATGTCCTGGGTTCCGTCGTCCGCGGCTGACCGGACCCATCGCAGTAGTGCTGCGTCACGCAGTTGGGGAAGGGCTTCGCGGTCTCTCCGGCCCAGCCGGGCAGCGCCGAGCACCACAGGGAGCAGGTGCAGGGCCAGTGCGCCGTCGTCGGAGTGGGTGCGCAGCACGGTGCGTAGCCGGTCCGCCGGTGTGTCCTCGGGGAGTTGGCCACGCGCGGAGAGCCAGGCGCGGACGGCGTCGAGGTCGTAGGTGGGGCTGGTGTCCGTGCCTCCCGCGGGGGCGGGGAAGTCCGGGTGCCGACGACGCCAGTTGCTCACCGTGGCGCGGGTGACTCCGGCCAGCCGCGAGATGTCGGCGGCGGTCACGAGGGCACTGGCCTGCTGGTTCATGGGCTCCTGCCGAGTGACGTGAGGGTGCGCGTGCTGGACGGCTCCACTCTAGACCGGCACCTAACCGATGTGAACTGTTTGACGACGCTTTCATTGAAACGTTTGACACTGCTTTCAGTTGGCGCTCTACTGGTTGTGCTTTCACTCGGCTCCCCGGCTTCCCCGGGCCTCCCGCGCTTCTCCCTGCCCACAACACGTTCGATTCGAATGGAGCGGCACCATGGCCACCAGCACTTCCGGCACGTCCAAGCGCACCCTGTACCGGCTCACGGGTGTCGCCCCCACGGTCGATGCGATGTTCGACGTCCTCGACCCGGCTCGGCTCGAGGCCGTTGACGCGGAACTGCACGTCCCGGAGGAGTGGTTGGGCGTTCCGGCGCTGCTGGTCACCGGCAGCTTCGAGCAGTCGATCGCGAGCTGGTGCGGCGAGATCAACCGCACGACCGGATGCGAGGTGTCGCGGCCGGTGAACCGGTCGGCCGGGCTGCTGATGCTCGCGATCGACGACGAGGTGTACGCCATCGGTTACGACCAGGGCTTCCGCCTGGTGCCCGAGGCGGTCAAGGACCGGCGGTTCGGGCTGAGTTTCGTGATCCGCAGGGTGGACCCCGCCCAGATCCGTGACCTGGTCTCCCATACGCCGGGCGGCGGCCGGACCGACATCACCCTCGTGCCCGGTGGCGCTCCGGTCTGGAGCCTGGGCATCCAGGAGCACGCGCAGATCGTGCGGCGGCTGGGCGGTCGGCTGGACGGGATCGAGCTCACGATCGCCCAGGACGACCGTACGAAGATCTCCAGCGTCGAGGGCGGTACCGGGCTGCGGTTGCGCCTCGGTATCGACGCTCCGGACTTGGTCGCGGACATCCGGGCCATCGCCCGTGTCCTTCGGGACGAGGCCCCGGCTCCGGAACTGGAGTTCGTCGAGCACATCGTCCCGGCCAAGGACGCCGACCTCGTCACGCGGCTGGAGAGGCGGCTCGACGACCTGTTGGGCGAGGCGCCGGACGGACGTATCGCGGTCGCTGTCCCGTCCGATCACTGGGACGACTACGGCGCTGCCCATGCTTTCGCCACCAAGGTGCACAGCCCGGAGGCGTGCCTCACCGACGACTTCAGCCTGGAGTACGTCCTCAACCGGGCCCGCGTGCAGAGGGCGGGAACGCGCTTTGCCGCGCTCCGGGACGGCACCGTCACCCTCTACGCGCACACTCGGGCGGAGAGGGGTGACGTCATCTGGACGTCGAGCGTGCTGCGGTGGATCGAGGCGGAGGTGGCGCTCGGTGCCCGCCGGTTCTTCCTGATGGACGGGCAGTGGTACGAGATCGGGGAGGCGTACCTGGAGGCGATCCGTTCGCAGGTGGAGCGGCTCATCGCCGGCACGCCCTCGGTCGACCTTCCGGCCTGGGTGCTTGGGGACAAGGAGCGGGACTACAACGAGTCAGTGCCCGACCTGCGGCCCGGGTACGTCTGCTTTGACCGTGACAACGTCCGGACCGTGCTGCACCGGGGCAACGGCGTGGAGATCTGCGACCTGCTGAGCCCGGACGACGTCCTGGTCATGGTGAAGCGGGCCAAGGGCTCCGACGCGCTGAGCCATCTGTTCGCTCAGGCCGTGGTCGCCGTTCAGGCCCTGCTGCACTCGCCGGAGGCCATGGACGGGTTCGCCCGGAAGGTGGCCGCGGCCCGGCCCGGTCGGCCTCTGCCGGAGGGATTCCGGGCGGCAAGGGTCGTCTTCGCGATCCTGCTCAAGGACGGCACCGACCTCACCGCCGACACGCTGTTCCCGTTCTCTCAGGTCACCCTCGTGCAGACGGCCAAGATCCTTGAGGCGTGGGGCGTCGCCGTCGAGGTCATGGGGATCCAGGCCACGGCGGTGCCTCAGAGCCGGGCGGGCATCCGTCGCCTGGCCGCGTAGCGGGAATCCAGACACCCGTCTAACCCGCCTGTGGGTACAGCCAGTTATGCAGAATTTTTGTAGCGTGATCACTGTCGTGGGGCTGCCGTCGGCGGTTCCCGGCCGCACATACGCGAAGACCCCGCTCTCAGCCGCTGGGCTGATGGCGGGGTCTGCTGGCACCTCGTACAAGGTGCCCCCGGCAGGATTCGAACCTGCGCACACGGCTCCGGAGGCCGTTGCTCTATCCCCTGAGCTACGGGGGCGTTGCCGCCGGTGTTCTTGGCGACGGGTAGAACCCTACCAGCTCACTCGGGGTGTTCATGAACGCTTATCGGGAGACGGTTCGGAGGTGGGGACGGGCGGAGTGGAGGGGGATATACCGCATGTGGAGGCGGGGGCGCAGGAGTCCGGTGGAAAGGTCCCCCGCACGTGGCGGAAGTGGGCAAAACCCGGACGTGGCCGGGGTGGCGCGCCTACTCTTCAGTTTGTGCCTGGGTTGTCCGGCCGGGTCCTTGTCGTAGACGACAACAAGGTCATCCGGCAGCTGATCAGGGTCAACCTCGAGCTGGAGGGCTTCGAGGTCGTGACCGCGGCTGATGGTGCCGAGTGCCTGGAGATCGTTCATCAGGTGCGGCCCGATGTGATCACTCTTGATGTCGTGATGCCCAGACTTGATGGGCTGCACACGGCATCACGGTTGCGTGCGGATGCGCGGACGTGCCATGTGCCCGTCGCGATCATCAGCGCGTGTACGCAGTACGAGATGGACAGTGGGAAGGCGCTGGGCGTCGATGCGTTCCTGGCGAAACCCTTCGAGCCGACCGAGCTGGTGCAGCTCGTGGGTCGGCTGATGAGGCGAGGGGGCGCTGGGGCCTCGGCTCCCGGTGATGCCGCGCCGGTTGTGGGTCCCACCGGTTAGCCGATCGAGCCCGCCGAGCCGCCGGGCGGCGGTAGGGGTCGACGGCTGGTGGCCGACGCGGCCGTGGCTGTGGTGACCGGCCACCGGAGCTGGCGATGTTCCGTGACCGGCGGGCGGGGATCGCTATCCCGCCACCCGCGACCGGTGCGCGATGGCCGGGTTTTCCACGACCTGTGGTGTTCCCGGGATCCGGACCGGGGCCGGTTCCTGCGGCGGGCCGTGCCGCGGTCGGGCGAGTGTGGTGGTCACCCGTGATCACCGCTCCGCCCGACGGTCGGGAAATCGGCGGTCACCGCCACCATCACCCCCGTCCCCTGGCCCCACCGCCCCCCGATCACGCCCGGCGCACGCCGTACCGGTGCCCGGCGTGCACGGCCCGCGCCCGGCCCCGTTCACCCTCTCCGCGTCCGAAGGACGAAACCGGTTCGCGGGGGCACCCCCCTCCTCCCATACGCTTGTCCCGTGACACCCGCCCAGCTCTCCCGCACTGTGCTGCACACCGTGCGTCGTGCCGTCGAGGACGACGAACTGTGTGTGACCGTGCCGGACCGGGTGAAGGTGCGGACTCCGCCGCGGCCCGGCTGTGGCGACTACGCCACCAACGTGGCCCTCCAGCTCGCCCGGGGAGACAGGGGAGACAGAGGCGACGGCGGCGACCCGCTGCGGATCGCCGAGATACTGCGGCGGCGTCTCGTGCGTACACCCGGGATCGCGCGCGTGGACATCGCCGCCCCCGGGTTTCTGAACATCACCCTCGACGCCACCTCCCACGGACACCTCGTGGACACCGTCCTCGCCCAGGGGCCCGGTTACGGGCACGGGGACGGCATGGCCGGGGAGCGGATCCGGTTCGCCACCGGGACGGCCGACGGGGAGGTGCGCGCCGCCCTCGTCGCCCATGTCGTACGCGGGCTCGTCACCGCCTGCGGAGGGCGGGCGGAGGACGACGGTCCCGGCGGGGAGAGCCTAGCCGTCCGGGCCGCCGGTGTCTGCGCCGACGAGCTGCTCATCCGGCTCGGCCCGGACGCCGTCCGCTGGGCACTGCTCCGTCCGCCCGTCCATGACCTCCCCGACCTCGACCCCGGGCGCCTGCTCGCGCAGCGCGAGGCCAACCCCCTCTTCCGCGTCCGCTACGCCCACGCCCGGGCGCGGGCCGTGCTGCGGAACGCCTGTGACCTCGGATTCGGGCCGCGGGCCGACGGGGCCTCCTACGACCACCCCGCCGAGACCGCGCTGCTCGCCCTGCTCGGGGACTTCCCCCGCACCGTCGAGGCCGCCGCCCGGCACCGGGCGCCCGACCGGCTGGCGCGGCATCTCGTCGCCACCGCCGACGCCTTCTTCCGCTGCCACGGCACATGTCCGCCCCTCCCGCGCGGCGAGCAGAAACCCTCGGCCGTCCACCGCTCGCGTGCGGCCCTCGCCGAGGCCGCCGGGACGGTGCTCGCCGGCGGCCTCCACCTGCTCGGCATGACCGCGCCAGAACATCTGTGACACCTGCGAGAGAGACACCATGAGCCGTTCCGCCCACCCCGCCGGGCCCCGCCACGCCGACGTCCTCCCCGAGGGGCACTACAGCGCGCCGCCCGCCGATCTCAACCAGCTGGACCCGCGGGTCTGGTCCCGCACCGTCTCCCGGAACGCCGACGGTGTCGCCACCGTGGGCGGGATCGATGTGACGCGGCTGGCCGAGGAGTTCGGGACGCCGGGCTACTTCCTGGACGAGGAGGACTTCCGGGCCCGCTGCCGGGCCTGGCGGGAGGCGTTCGGGGACGAGGCCGATGTGTTCTACGCGGGGAAGGCGTTCCTCTCCCGGGCCGTGGTGCGCTGGCTGCACGAGGAGGGGCTGAACCTCGACGTCTGCTCGGAGGGGGAGCTGGCCACCGCGCTGGCCGCCGGGATGCCCGCGGAGCGGATCGCGCTGCACGGGAACAACAAGTCCACGCGGGAGATCACACGGGCGGTCGAGGCCGGGGTCGGGCGGATCGTGCTCGACTCCTTCCAGGAGATCGTGCGGGTGGCGCATATCGCGCAGCGGCTCGGCAGGCGCCAGCGGGTGCAGATCCGGGTCACGGTGGGCGTCGAGGCGCACACCCATGAGTTCATCGCGACCGCGCACGAGGACCAGAAGTTCGGCATTCCGCTGGCGGGCGGGCTGGCCGCCGAGGCGGTGCGGCGGACGCTGAAGCTGGACGGGGTGGAGCTGATCGGCATCCACTCGCACATCGGCTCGCAGATCTTCGACACCTCCGGGTTCGAGGTGGCCGCCCACCGCGTGGTCGGGCTGCTGAAGGAGGTCCGTGACGAGCACGGGGTGGAGCTGCCCGAGATCGACCTCGGTGGCGGCCTCGGCATCGCGTACACGCCGGACGACGACCCCAGTGAGCCGCAGGACATCGCCGCGGCGCTGCGCGAGATCGTGCACCGGGAGTGCCTGGGGGCGGGGCTCGCGGTGCCGCGGCTGTCGGTGGAGCCGGGGCGGGCGATCGTCGGGCCGACCGCGTTCACCCTGTACGAGGTGGGGACGGTCAAGGAGCTGCCCGGCCTGCGGACGTACGTGAGCGTCGATGGCGGGATGTCCGACAACATCCGTACGGCGCTCTACGACGCCGAGTACTCGGTGGCGCTGGTCTCCCGGATCTCCACCGCCGAGCCGATGCTCTCCCGGGTGGTCGGCAAGCACTGCGAATCCGGTGACATCGTGGTCCGGGACGCGTTTCTGCCCGCCGATCTGGCGCCCGGCGACCTGATCGCCGTCCCCGCCACCGGCGCGTACTGCCGCTCGATGGCGAGCAACTACAACCACGCGCTGCGTCCGCCGGTCGTCGCCGTGCGCGACGGACAGGCGCGGGAGATCGTCCGGCGCGAGACCGAGGAAGACCTTCTGCGGCTCGATGTCGGCTAGCGAGAAATAAATCTCGGATACTGGACCCGGGATAGGAAATTCCGTCCAGTGCCTGAGACTGGTGCACCAAACGATGGATGAGAAACGAGGTCGGATGATGCGTACGCGTCCGCTGAAAGTGGCGCTGCTGGGCTGTGGGGTAGTGGGCTCAGAGGTGGCGCGCATCATGACGACGCACGCGGACGACCTCACGGCGCGGATCGGGGCTCCGGTGGAGCTGGCCGGGGTGGCCGTACGCCGCCCCAACCGGGTCCGTGAGGGGGTGCCGGAGCATCTGGTGACCACCGACGCCACCGCCCTGGTCAAACGCGGGGACATCGATGTGGTGGTCGAGGTGATCGGCGGGATCGAGCCCGCCCGGTCCCTCATCACCACCGCGTTCGAGCACGGCGCGAGCGTGGTCTCCGCCAACAAGGCGCTGGTCTCCCAGGATGGCGCGGCGCTGCACGCCGCGGCCCAGGAGCGCGGTGCGGACCTGTACTACGAGGCGGCGGTCGCGGGCGCGATCCCGCTGGTGCGGCCGCTGCGCGAATCGCTGGCGGGCGACAAGGTCAACCGGGTCCTCGGCATCGTCAACGGCACCACCAACTTCATCCTCGACCGGATGGACGGCAGCGGCGCGGGCTACAGCGAGGCGCTGGACGAGGCCACCGCGCTGGGCTACGCCGAGGCCGACCCCACGGCCGATGTCGAGGGGTTCGACGCCGCCGCCAAGGCCGCGATCCTCGCCGGGATCGCCTTCCACACCCGGGTCACCCTCGACGATGTGCACCGCGAGGGCATCACCGAGGTGACCGCGGCCGATATCGCCTCCGCCAGGCGCATGGGCTGCACCGTCAAGCTGCTCGCCATCTGTGAGCGGGCCGCGGACGGCCGGTCGGTCACCGCGCGGGTGCATCCGGCGATGATTCCGCTGGCCCATCCGCTGGCCTCGGTCCGCGAGGCGTACAACGCCGTGTTCGTGGAGGCCGAGGCCGCCGGTCAGCTGATGTTCTACGGGCCGGGGGCCGGTGGCTCGCCGACCGCCTCGGCGGTGCTGGGCGATCTGGTCGCCGCCTGCCGCAACAGGCTGGCGGGCGCCACCGGACCGGGGGAGTCCGCCTACAGCAGGCTTCCGGTGAGCCCCATGGGCGATGTCGTGACTCGATACCACATCAGCCTCGATGTCGCCGATAAGCCGGGCGTTCTCGCTCAGGTCGCGACAGTCTTCGCCGAGCACGGAGTGTCGATCGATACGGTCCGCCAGCAGGGGAAGGACGGCGAGGCCTCCCTCGTGGTCGTGACCCACCGCGCGAGCGACGCCGCGCTGTCGGCGACCGTGGAGACGCTGCGCCGCCTCGACACGGTCCGCGATGTCGCCAGCATCATGCGGGTCGAGGGTGAGTAGAGAGCGGGTGGAGCGTGGGACGCGGGCATACCGCACAGCAGCGGGGTCAGTAGCAGGGGAGTAAGGAAACCATGAACGCAATCGCCGACGCCGGGCCGCTCATGTCCGGCACCCGCCAGTGGCACGGCTGGCGGGGCATCATCGAGGAGTACCGCGACCGTCTTCCGGTCGGCGGGACGACGCCCGTCGTCACCCTCCGCGAGGGCGGTACCCCGCTCGTTCCCGCGCAGGTGCTCTCCGAGCGCACCGGCTGCGAGGTCCACCTCAAGGTCGAGGGCGCCAACCCCACCGGATCCTTCAAGGACCGCGGGATGACGATGGCCATCAGCGCGGCCAAGGAGGCCGGTGCCAAGGCCGTCATCTGCGCCTCCACCGGCAACACCTCGGCCTCGGCCGCGGCGTACGCGGTGCGGGCCGGGATGGTCTGCGCGGTGCTGGTGCCGCAGGGGAAGATCGCGCTGGGCAAGATGGGCCAGGCCCTGGTGCACGGTGCGAAGATCCTCCAGGTCGACGGCAATTTCGACGACTGCCTGACGCTGGCGCGGGGGCTGTCCGAGAAGTACCCGGTGGCACTGGTCAATTCGGTCAACCCGGCACGTATCGAGGGGCAGAAGACCGCGGCCTTCGAAATCGTCGACATGCTCGGCGACGCGCCCGACATCCATGTGCTCCCGGTGGGCAACGCGGGCAACATCACGGCCTACTGGAAGGGCTACCAGGAGTACGCGGCGCCCTTCGGGGGCCAGGACCCCCGGTCCACCCGCACCCCCCGGATGTGGGGCTTCCAGGCGTCCGGCGCGGCGCCGATCGTACGCGGTGAGCCGGTCCGCGAGCCCAGCACCATCGCCACCGCGATCCGCATCGGCAACCCCGCCTCCTGGACCTTCGCCGAGCGGGCCCGGGACGAGTCGGGCGGCCTCATCGACGAGGTGACCGACCGTCAGATCCTTGCCGCCTACCGGCTGCTCGCCTCCCAGGAGGGCGTCTTCGTGGAGCCGGCCTCCGCGGCGAGCGTGGCGGGCCTGCTGAAGGCGGCCGAGCAGGGGCTGGTCGACCCGGGCCAGCGCATCGTCTGTACGGTGACGGGCAACGGGCTCAAGGACCCCGACTGGGCGGTCGCGGGAGCGCCGCAGCCCGTCGTGGTCCCGGTGGACGCGGACGCCGCGGCCGTGCGGCTCGGACTGGTCTAGTACGGCGCGGGCCGGGGTCCAACGGATCCCGGCCCGTTCCGCACCGGTGCCCGAACCGGCTCCCACCGGCGGCTTTCTCGCAATCCACTCGAGTGGTGGAGGAGATGCACGGGAGCGACGAGGGCGCGCGGAACGCTCCAGTAGAGTGGGCGCGGATGACGGCAGGGAGCGCGACACGCATCGTGCGCCTCCCGTGCGCCCTATGTCGCCACAGAACCTTCCTTCGATAGGCTGTACTGAATCCGCCCCGACGCAGAGTTCCCACCTCTGCGCGGCGTCGCCGTACTTCGCGTGACAACCCCCGCGGTTTTCCGTACCTCTTCGAGCAATCTCACGCACACACAAGGAGAGTCATCGAGCGATGGCCGGTCCAGCGTTCCGCGCCGCCGCCGTCCGAGTGCGCGTCCCCGCCTCGAGCGCCAATCTCGGCCCCGGCTTCGACGCCCTCGGTCTGGCCCTGGGGCTCTACGACGACGTGGTGGTCCGGGTGGCCGACTCCGGTCTGCATGTCGACATCGCGGGCGAAGGCGCACAGACCCTGCCGCGCGACGAGAGCCATCTGCTCGTACGGTCCTTGCGCACCGCGTTCGACCTGCTGGGCGGACAGCCGCGGGGTCTCGAGGTGGTGTGCGCCAACCGCATTCCGCACGGCCGGGGCCTCGGCTCCTCCTCCGCCGCCATCTGCGCCGGGATCGTCGCCGCCCGCGCGGTGACGATAGGCGGCGCCGAAAGGCTCGACGACGCGGCGCTGCTGGAGCTGGCCACCGAGATCGAGGGCCACCCCGACAATGTCGCCGCATGCCTGCTCGGCGGCTTCACCCTCGCCTGGACGGACGCGGGAGCCGCGCGGGCGATCAAGATGGACCCAGCCGATTCCATCGTTCCGGTGGTCTTCGTCCCGAGCCGCCCGGTGCTCACGGAGACCGCCCGCGGACTGCTGCCGCGCACCGTCCCGCATGTGGACGCGGCGGTCAACGCGGGGCGGGCGGCCCTGCTCGTGGAGGCCCTGACCAGGCGTCCCGAGCTGCTGCTCGCGGCGACGGAGGACCGGCTGCACCAGGAATACCGCGCTCCGGCGATGCCCGAGAGCGTGGCCCTGGTGAACCGACTGCGCGCGGACGGCGTCCCCGCGGTCATCTCCGGTGCGGGCCCCACGGTGCTCGCGCTGGTCGAAGACGGTGCGGCCGACAAGGTCGCACGACTGGCGGGTGAGGGATGGGCGGCCAACCGGCTGGCTCTCGACGCCGGGGGGGCGAGCGTTCTGCCGCTCAGCTGACACCACGCCCGGAACCGCCCGGGCGCTGGGAAAACTCGATAGCCGGTCTTGTGAGAGGGGGAATGTTTGTTGGATCCGGTAGTGTTAACCTCAAGTCTGCACTGGATGCCTCTTGGATGTACTCGGAGGCGAGGTGCTCAGTGTCCCCATCCGGGACCACCCTTCTTCCGGGAGCCTCCCAGCACTGCCTGAGCAGCCTGCCTGAGCAGTATCGAGCACGCTCCGGAATCGGCGCGGCGGAGCCGAGGAAAGTCTTCCGTCTCGCCGGAACCATGAATTGATCTTTCCGCCGTAACCCGGCGGACCACCGCCCCGGCCCGGTCCGTAACGGAAGGACCACAGCCGGACAGCACAACCGGTCGCCGAGCCAGACAGGCCGACGCCCGCTCCAGGGAAGGACCCTTCGTGAGCGACACCACCGATCTGATGGGCGTGAACGCCTCCGGCACCTCCGACAGCAGTGTCGGCAATGCCGCCGCGCCCGCTACGGACGCTCCCGCCGCGCCTGCCACCGGTGCTGCCACTGGCGCTGCCCCGCGGCGACGCCGCTCGGGCACCGGCCTTGACGCCATGGTCCTGGCGGAGCTCCAGCAGCTCGCCTCGAGCCTCGGTATCAAGGGCACCGCGCGGATGCGCAAGAGCCAGCTGATCGAGGTCATCAAGGAGAAGCAGGCCGCGGGCTCCGGCGGAGCCCAGAGCTCCGATTCCGCCTCCGACGAGGGGGGGAGCAAGCCCAAGCGCCGTGCCACCTCCCGGGTCCGTACGGGCGATGACAGCGCCGACGCGGCCAAGGAGAAGGCCGCGAAGACCGCCAAGGCCGAGAAGAACGACAAGGCCGACAAGGCCAAGGCGGAGAAGAGCGACAAGGCCGAGAAGGCCGTGGCGCAGGCGCAGATCGAGATCCCGGGCCAGCCGGGTGAGCCGGCCGCCGATGAGCAGCCCGCCGGTGAGCGCCGCCGTCGTCGTGCGACCGCGCCGGCCGCCAGCCCCGAGCAGGGGGCCACGGCCACCGCCGTCGAGACCAAGGCGGACAGCAGGACCGACACCGCGGCCGGTGCCCGCACCGAGGCCAAGGCGGACGCGAAGGCCGAGGCCGCCGTGGACACCGCCGACGGCAAGGGCGGCAAGGGCGGCGACCGTCAGGACCGCGGCCAGAAGGGCGACCGCCGGGAGCGCGGCGGCCAGCGTGACCGCCGCGGCGGCAAGGGGGACGACGGCCAGCAGGGCGGCGGCCGCCAGCAGCGCGACGGACGCGGCCAGGGCCAGCAGCGAGCCGCCGCCGCCGTCGATGACGCGGACGACGACTTCGAGGGCGGGCGCCGCGGGCGCCGCGGCCGTTACCGGGACCGCCGTGGCCGCCGTGGCCGCGACGACTTCGGCAATGAGCCGCAGGTGTCCGAGGACGATGTGCTGATCCCGGTCGCGGGCATCCTCGACATCCTCGACAACTACGCGTTCATCCGGACCTCCGGTTACCTCCCGGGCCCGAACGACGTCTATGTCTCGCTGGCCCAGGTCCGTAAGAACGGTCTGCGCAAGGGTGACCACGTCACCGGCGCGGTCCGGCAGCCGCGTGAGGGCGAGCGCCGCGAGAAGTTCAACGCGCTGGTCCGGCTGGACTCGGTCAACGGCATGGCGCCCGAAACCGGGCGCGGGCGGCCGGAGTTCGGGAAGCTGACGCCGCTTTACCCGCAGGATCGGCTCCGTCTGGAGACCGAGGCCGGCGGGCTGACGACCCGGATCATCGACCTGGTCGCGCCGATCGGCAAGGGCCAGCGCGGTCTGATCGTGGCCCCGCCGAAGACCGGTAAGACCATGATCATGCAGGCGATCGCCAATGCGATCACCCGCAACAGCCCCGAGTGCCATCTGATGGTCGTCCTCGTCGACGAGCGGCCGGAAGAGGTCACCGATATGCAGCGGTCGGTCAAGGGCGAGGTCATCTCCTCGACCTTCGACCGCCCGGCCGAGGACCACACCACCGTCGCCGAGCTGGCGATCGAGCGGGCCAAGCGCCTGGTCGAGCTGGGTCATGACGTGGTGGTGCTGCTGGACTCGATCACGCGTCTGGGCCGTGCCTACAACCTGGCGGCGCCCGCCTCCGGCCGTATCCTCTCCGGTGGTGTCGACTCGACCGCGCTCTACCCGCCGAAGAAGTTCTTCGGCGCCGCGCGCAACATCGAGGACGGCGGCTCGCTGACCATCCTGGCCACCGCGCTGGTCGAGACCGGCTCGCGGATGGACGAGGTGATCTTCGAGGAGTTCAAGGGCACCGGCAACATGGAGCTCAAGCTGGACCGGAAGCTCGCCGACAAGCGCATCTTCCCGGCGGTGGACGTCGACCCGTCCAGCACCCGTAAGGAAGAGATCCTGCTGGCGCCGGAGGAGCTGAGCATCGTCTGGAAGCTCCGCCGGGTGCTGCACGCGCTGGACTCGCAGCAGGCCATCGAGCTGCTGCTGGACAAGATGAAGCAGACCAAGTCCAACGCCGAGTTCCTGATGCAGATCGCCAAGACCACGCCCACCCCGGGCAACGGCGACTGATCCGGCACGCTCCGTAGATCCGTAGAAGGGCCCTCCCGCCACGGCGGGAGGGCCCTTCTGTCATGCGGAACGCCCGCCCGGAACGTCCGTCGGAACGGCCATGGAGATCGTCGCCGACTTTGTCGTTGAGATCTGAACCACAGCGGGCGCACCCCTCACGGACCGGCCGCGAGGGTGTGGTGGACGGCAAACGCGCAGCTCAGGGCGGCGAGAAGGACGAAGGGGACGAACGGCACCGGGTGGTGCGCGGGCGGAAATCCAGAAAAGAACATATGCAACCCTTGCGCTCGGCCTTTCGTCTGTCTGGGCGACACCGATCCGGACCGCGACGCCAGGCCTGACCGTGACGGCAGGGGGTACCCGGGGGACGAGGACTGAGGAGCACATGGCTGACGACAGCAGCAGCACGCCGGTGGACCCGGGCCGTCCACGAGCGCGCGGAGCCGGTGGCCGCCGCCGTAAACGCCCCAGCACGCGCCGCCGTGCCGTGCACTACACGATATGGACCCTGGCCGCCGTGCTGGTCCTCGGAGGCGCCGGACTCGGGTACCTCTACTACAAGCTCAACGGCAATCTCACCAGCGTCGACATCAACGCGGCCCTCGGCTCCGACCGCCCCAAGAACGTCGACAACGGTTCGATGGACATCCTCGTCCTCGGCTCCGACTCCCGGGCCGGGAAGAACGCCAAGTACGGTAAGGACGAGGGCACTTCGCGCTCCGACACCGCGATGATCGTCCATGTCTACCAGGGCCGCAAGAAGGCCAGCGTGGTCAGCATCCCGCGGGACACCATGGTCAAGCGCCCCTCCTGTGTGAAGGACGGCAAGGAGACCCCCGAGGCGCGGCTGGCCATGTTCAACAGCGCCTACGAGGTCGGCGGCCCGGCCTGTGCGGTCAAGACCGTCGAGTCCATGACCCACATACGCATGGACCACTACCTCGAGGTCGACTTCTCCGGCTTCAAGCAGCTGATCAACGACCTCGGCGGCGTCGACATCACCACCACCTCGCCGATCCACGACAAGAAGAGCCACCTCGACCTCGAGCCCGGTCCGCACAACCTCAACGGTGAGCAGTCCCTGGGCCTGGTGCGGACCCGGCACGGTGTCGGCGACGGCAGCGACCTCGGCCGGATCAAGCTCCAGCAGGCGTTCGTCAAGGCGCTGCTGGACCAGATCAAGCAGGTCGACCTGTTCGGCAGCCCGAAGAAGCTCTACGACCTGGCGGACACCTCCACCAAGGCCCTCACCACCGACTCCGAGCTGGGTTCGGTCAACAAGCTGAAGGGCTTCGCCCAGAGCGTCAAGGGCATCGGTTCGGGCGATATGAAGATGACCACGCTGCCGGTCATGTACGACCCCGACGACCCCGACCGGGTGCTGCCCATGGAGCGCAAGTCCGAGCTGATGTGGCGGGCCCTGCGCCAGGACCGGCCGATCCCCGCCTCCGCCACCAAGGGCTCGGCCGGTGAGGCCACCAGCGCGGGCAAGGTCGTCAAGTAGCGCGGGTCCGCACCGCCCCGGCGGGTGCGGCCGGGGCCCGGGAATATCCGGGCCCCACCCCCGGTTTTGGGGGATACGGCCAGTGCTGGCAGACTGGACCGTCGGTCCCGGTTCACGACGGACAACCCGCCCGTCGACCCGGTGCCCTCCCGAATCTAGGAGAATCCCTTGAAGCGCGACATCCACCCGGAGTACGTCGAGACGCAGGTCAGCTGCACCTGTGGCGCGTCCTTCACCACCCGTAGCACCGTGAGCGGCGGCAGCATCCGCGCCGACATCTGCTCCGAGTGCCACCCGTTCTACACGGGCAAGCAGAAGATCCTCGACACCGGTGGCCGTGTGGCGCGGTTCGAGGCCCGCTTCGGCAAGAAGGCTGGGTCCGCCCAGAAGTAGCGACCCGTACGGCGCCGGTCTTCGGTCGCCCCGTCCTGGGGCGACCGGACCGGCGTTTTGTCGTCACCGGCCCTCCCGGCTCTTCCCCGCACGCCCCACCCGCAGACCACCCAGGGAGCCCCGATGTTCGAGGCGGTCGAGGAACTCATCGGCGAACACGCCGACCTCGAGAAGCGGCTCGCCGACCCCGCGGTCCACGCCGACCAGCGCGAAGCGATGCGGCTCAACAAGCGCTACGCCGAGCTGACCCCGATCCTCACCGTCTACCGCGACTGGAAGCGGACGGGCGACGACATCGGAACGGCCCAGGAGCTCGCCCAGGACGACCCGGAATTCGCCGACGAGGTCAAGGAGCTGGAGCTGCGGCGCGAGGAGCTCACCGAGCGGCTCCGGCTGCTGCTGGTGCCCCGCGACCCGAGCGACGACAAGGACGTGATCCTCGAGGTCAAGGCGGGCGAGGGCGGTGAGGAGTCCGCCCTGTTCGCGGGCGACCTGCTGCGGATGTATCTGCGCTACGCCGAGCGCGTGGGCTGGAAGACCGAGATCCTCGAGGCCAACGAGTCCGACCTCGGCGGCTACAAGGACGTCCAGGTCGCGGTGAAGACCAAGGGCTCGACCGAACCCGGTCAGGGCGTCTGGGCGCGGCTGAAGTACGAGGGCGGGGTGCACCGCGTACAGCGGGTGCCGGCCACCGAGTCGCAGGGCCGTATCCACACCTCCGCCGCCGGCGTGCTGGTCACCCCGGAGGCCGAGGAGGTCGAGGTCGAGATCGGCCCCAACGATCTGCGGATCGACGTCTACCGCTCGTCCGGGCCCGGCGGCCAGTCGGTCAACACCACCGACTCCGCGGTGCGCATCACCCACCTGCCCACCGGCATCGTCGTCTCCTGCCAGAACGAGAAGAGCCAGCTCCAGAACAAGGAGCAGGCGCTGCGTATCCTGCGCTCGCGGCTGCTGGCCGCGGCCCAGGAGGAGGCTGAGAAGGAGGCGTCCGACGCCCGCCGCAGCCAGGTCCGCACGGTTGACCGCTCCGAGCGCATCCGTACGTACAACTTCCCGGAAAACCGGATCTCGGACCACCGGGTCGGCTTCAAGGCGTACAACTTGGACCAGGTGCTCGACGGCGAACTCGACCCGGTGATCCAGGCGTGTGTCGACGCGGACGCGGCCGCCAAGCTGGCCGCGGCGTAGCAGAGCACCGACCGGGAACACCCGTGCCCTTGTCCGGACCGGCTGGAGGAATTCAGTGAACGTGCTGCTCGCCGAGGTGGCCCAGGCCACCCAGCGGCTGGCCGACGCGGGCGTGCCCTCTCCGCGCTTCGACGCCGAGGAGCTCGCCGCCTTCGTGCACGGCGTCAAGCGGGGTGAGCTGCACGGCGTCGCCGACGCCGACTTCGACGCCCGCTACTGGGAGGCGGTCGCCCGCCGCGAGGCCCGCGAGCCCCTTCAGCACATCACCGGCCGGACCTTCTTCCGGTATCTGGAGCTCCAGGTCGGACCGGGCGTCTTCGTCCCCCGCCCGGAGACCGAGTCGGTGGTCGGCTGGGCCATAGACGCGGTCCGGGCCATGGACGTCGTCGAACCGCTCATCGTGGACCTGTGCACCGGCTCCGGGGCCATCGCCCTCGCCCTCGCCCAGGAGGTGCCGCGCTCCCGGGTGCACGCCGTGGAGCTGGACGAGGGCGCCCTCCAGTGGGCCCGCAAGAACGTCGAGGGGTCCCGCGTCGTTCTCCAGCAAGGAGACGCGTTGACGGCCCTGCCCGAGCTCGACGGGCAGGTGGACCTCGTCATCAGCAATCCGCCGTACATCCCGCTGACCGAGTGGGAGTACGTCGCACCGGAGGCCCGCGACCACGACCCCCAGCTCGCGCTGTTCTCCGGCGAGGACGGCCTCGATGTGATCCGCGGCCTGGAGCGCACGGCCCACCGGCTGCTGCGTCCGGGAGGCGTCGTCGTCATCGAGCACGCAGACACCCAGGGCGGCCAGGTGCCATGGATCTTCACGGAGGAGCGTGGCTGGGCGGACGCCGCCGACCACCCCGACCTGAACAACCGGCCCCGGTTCGCCACCGCGCGGAAGGCCATGCCGTGACGGCGGCACCGCACCCCACCCTGGCCACGTACGAGGAGGTCCGTTAATGGCACGGCGCTACGACTGCGGGGACGCCACCGATCGCAAGACCGGCCTGCGCGAGGCCGCGTCCGCGGTCCGCCGCGGCGAACTGGTCGTGCTGCCCACCGACACCGTCTACGGGATCGGTGCGGACGCCTTCAGCGCCGAGGCGGTCGGCGATCTGCTGGAGGCCAAGGGCCGGGGCCGCAATATGCCCACCCCCGTCCTCGTCGGCTCTCCGAACACCCTGCACGGGCTGGTCACCGACTTCTCCGAGCAGGCCTGGGAGCTGGTCGACGCCTTCTGGCCGGGCGCGCTCACCCTGGTCGCCCGGCATCAGCCGTCGCTCACCTGGGACCTGGGGGAGACCCGTGGCACCGTGGCGATCCGGATGCCGCTGCACCCGGTCGCCATCGAACTGCTCACGGACTTCGGGCCGATGGCGGTCTCCAGCGCCAACCTCACCGGACATCCGTCCCCCCAGGACTGCGACGCCGCCCAGGAGATGCTCGGCGACTCCGTCTCGGTCTACCTCGACGGCGGGCCCACCCCCGCCGCCGTCCCGTCCTCCATCGTCGACGTCACCGGCAAGGTGCCGGTGCTGCTGCGCCCGGGCGCGCTCACCGCGGAGCAGCTCCGCGAGGTCGTCCCCGACCTCGAGGTGGCCAATTGACAGCCCCTGAGACGGGGCGTGGCATAGCGGAACACCGGGCGAAGCACGCCGAGACCTCCTTCCGCATCCTCCACGTCAGCACCGGCAACGTCTGCCGCTCGCCGATCACCGAGCGGCTGACCCGGCATGCCCTCACCCACCGCCTCGGCAGCGCCCGTACCAGCGGACTGATCGTGGAGAGCGCGGGCACCTGGGGGCATGAGGGCGCGCCCATGGAGGCGCATGCCGCGACCGTCCTGACCGACTTCGGCGCCGACCCGGCGGGCTTCCTCGGCCGCGAACTGCTCGACGAGCACGTGATCCGGGCCGATCTGGTGCTCACCGCGACCCGCGACCACCGCGCCCAGGTCATCTCGATGGGGCACTCGGCGGGTCTGCGCACCTTCACCCTCAAGGAGTTCACCCGGCTGGTGCGGGCCATAGACCCGGCCACCCTCCCCGACCCGGAGGAGACCGGCGGAGTGGTCGAGCGCGCCCGCGCCCTGGTGCAGGCGGCGGCCGCGCTGCGCGGCTGGCTGCTGGCCCCCACCGAGGAGGCGGACGAGGTGCACGACCCCTACGGCGCCCCCATCACCTTCTTCCGCTCCATCGGCGATGAGATCCACCAGGCGCTGGACCCGGTCGTCACGGCCCTGACGGGGGTCCCCGCCCCGGCCTGAGCGCCGCCGCGGCCGCATGGGGGCCACCGGGGGCACGGTGGCCGCACGGCGCGCACCGACGGCCCGCCCGGCCTACATTTGGGGGTGACGCCCGACCGACCCTCCCAAGGCTGTGAGCAGCGATGGCCGTCACCTCCGCGGGGACCAGGGGCGGCGCTCCCGCCGATCCCTCCGGTGCCCCGGGCCGTACCCCCTGGGGCCCCGACTTCGACGCGCTGGCCCGCCAGGACCCCGAGCTCGCGGGGATCATCCTGAGTGAAATGGACCGCGTCTCCAGCGGGCTCCAGCTGATCGCCGCGGAGAACTTCACCTCGCCCGCCGTACTCGCCGCGCTGGCCTCCCCGCTCGCCAACAAGTACGCCGAGGGCTATCCCGGAGCCCGCCACCACGGCGGCTGTGAACTGGTCGACATCGCCGAGCGGGTCGCCCAGGACCGTGCGAAGGCCCTGTTCGGCGCCGAGCACGCCAATGTGCAGCCGCATTCGGGCTCCTCGGCGGTGCTGGCCGCGTACGCCGCGCTGCTGCGGCCCGGTGACACCGTGCTGGCGATGGCGCTGCCGCACGGCGGCCATCTCACCCATGGCTCCCCGGCGAACTTCTCCGGCCGCTGGTTCGACTTCGTCGGCTACCACGTCGACCCGGCCACCGGGCTCATCGACTACGACCAGCTCCGCATGCTGGCCCGGGTGCACCGGCCGAAGGCCATCGTGTGCGGTTCCATCTCCTATCCCCGCCACCCCGACTACGCCGCCTTCCGGGATGTCGCGGACGAGGTCGGGGCGTACCTCATCGCCGACGCCGCGCACCCCATCGGTCTGGTCGCGGGCAAGGCGGCGCCCAGTCCGGTGCCGTACGCCGACGTGGTGTGCGCAACGACACACAAGGTGTTGCGCGGGCCGCGCGGCGGGATGCTGCTGTGCGGCGCGGAGCTGGCCGAGCGCATCGACCGGGCGGTGTTCCCGTTCACCCAGGGCGGTGCCCAGATGCACACCGTGGCGGCCAAGGCGGTGGCGTTCGGCGAGGCCGCCGCGCCCGCCTTCACCGGCTATGCGCAGCGGGTGGTGGCCAATGCCCGGGTGCTGGCGGACGCGCTGGTCGCGGAGGGTCTCGCGGTCGCCACCGGCGGTACCGACACCCATATGATCACCGCGGATCCGGCCCCGCTGGGGCTGGACGGACGCACCGCACGGGGCCGCTGCGCCGGTTCCGGGATCGTGCTGGACACCTGTGCCCTGGCCTCCGCGACGGAGCCCGGAGAGTGCGTCAAGGGGCTGCGGCTGGGCACCGCGGCGGTGACCACCCAGGGCATGGGAGCGCCCGAGATGGAGCGCATAGCCGCCCTGATCGGAACCGCGCTGCGGGACGAGCGCGTCGTACGGGAGAAGGTGGCGGAACTGGCCGGCAGATTTCCGCCCTATCCGGACGAGGGCCGGCGCATGCAACCATCCGAAGGTGTAGGACGTCTGTAAGTACGTTCACCGGTTGCGGTCCGACACGCATAGGGTGTGTGGCTGTGATGGCCAGCGATACCTCTGGGGCAGCCTGTGCGTGAATACCTGCTCACTCTGTGCATCACGGCCGCGGTCACCTATCTCCTGACCGGGCCGGTGCGGAAGTTCGCCATCGCGGCTGGCGCGATGCCGGAGATCCGTGCCCGTGATGTGCACCGCGAGCCCACCCCGCGGCTCGGTGGCATCGCCATGTTCGGCGGGCTCTGCGCGGGGCTGCTGGTCGCCGCCCACCTCACCAACCTCAAGGACGTCTTCGAGCTGTCCAACGAGCCGCGGGCGCTGCTGTCCGGCGCCGGGCTGATCTGGCTGCTCGGTGTGCTGGACGACAAGTGGGGCGTGGACGCGCTGATCAAGCTGGGCGGCCAGATGATCGCCGCGGGTGTGATGGTGCTCCAGGGTCTGACCATTCTGTGGCTGCCGGTGCCCGGTGTGGGACCGGTCTCGCTCACCCCCTGGCAGGGCACGCTGCTGACGGTGGCGCTCGTCGTCATCACCATCAACGCGGTCAACTTCGTTGACGGGCTGGACGGTTTGGCCTCCGGCATGGTGTGCATCGCCGCCGCCGCGTTCTTCATGTACGCCTACCGCATCTGGTACGGCTACGGACTGGAGTCGGCCGCTCCCGCGACGCTGTTCGCCGCCGTGCTGATGGGTATGTGCCTGGGGTTCCTGCCGCACAACATCCACCCCGCGCGGATCTTCATGGGCGACTCCGGCTCGATGCTGATCGGCCTGGTGCTGGCGGCGGGTGCCATCTCCATCACCGGCCAGGTGGACCCCGACGCGATGAAGCTGTTCGCCGGGTCCGAGACGGCCGCGGTGCACGCCACCGTGCCCGTCTACATCCCGCTGCTGCTGCCGCTGACCGTGATCGCTGTGCCCTTCGCCGACTTGGTGCTGGCCATCGTGCGCCGCACCTGGCGCGGTCAGTCGCCGTTCGCGGCCGACCGCGGCCATCTCCACCACCGGCTGCTGGAGATCGGCCACTCGCACAGCCGGGCCGTGTTGATCATGTACTTCTGGTCGGCGCTGATCGCCTTCGGCGCGGTGGCGTACTCGGTGAACTCCGTCGGTACGTGGTTCGTGCTGGCGATCGTGGCGCTGAGCGGAGTGGGCCTGGTGCTGTTGCTGCTGCCGCGCTTCACCCCCCGGGTGCCGCGCTGGGCCGAGGGGTTCGTACCGCCGCGCTACCGCCGCGGATACCGGGACGCGCGAGCCCGGGAAGAGGCGGCGGTCATGGCGGACGGTGAGGCGGAGCCGGCCGTGGCGGCCGGGGAGTCGGCGGCCGAGGCCGAAGCCGGTACCGCTCAGGAGCCGTCGGAGGAGTCCGGGCGCCACCCGGTACCGGCCGGGATCAACGGCGCCACCGCGATCGGCGACCGCTCCCGGTTCACCCACCGCCGGAGGATCGGCACCCCGCGGTAACGCCGCGGTGAACTCCCCGATGATCACTGGGTGATCTCGGCCGAGGAGGACCCCACGGCGTCAGCACGGCGTCGAGTCCATAACTCCTGTGTGTGACGGGCAGCACACTTGGCAGGTAAAGACCTCATCAAATAGTTTGTGATACCGTTCACTAAACCCGGTGCCAGAGCCGAGGGACCGTAGTGCGACGGCCCTTCGTCGCGAGGTTCCCTCATCCCCGGGGATACGCTCGTCCACGACGAAAAGCTGCTTCCGACTCTTGCCGGAGAACCCTTCATGCAGTCCAACGACGCCCGAACGCTTCTGAGTTGCGCCGCGCCCACGGCCGTTGCCGGGGTGGTCGCTGTCGCTGTCAGTGCTGCGGTCGCCGGTGGCAAGGGCGCGCTCGGCGCCGCCTTCGGGGCGTTGCTGGGTGCCGCGGTGATGGCCACGGGCCTCATCGTGCTGGAGCGCACCGCCAAGCACCTGCCGCAGTTGTTCCAGATGATGGGCCTGGTTCTCTATATGGCCCAGTTCCTGCTGGTCGCGGTGGCGCTCGCGGTGTTCAGGGACACCACCTTGTTCTCCACCAAAGCCTTCGGCCTCGCACTGCTCGCCGCGGTACTCGTGTGGATCGCCGCACAGGCCCGCGCGCATATGAAGGCCAAGATCCTTTACGTGCAGCCCGAAGCCGAGGACGAACGTAAGCCCGGGGGGGCGAACAAGTCCGCTCCCGCCGGGACCACATCGTGATCGGTAGGGCCGGTATAAAGGCACGTCCGCTCACCTGCTATCGTCCGGTGCCATCTGAGGCACAGCGGGCGCAGGTAGCCGAACCCCCGTTTTCCGCGGGATGGAATCGGCGGCCCATGCAGCTGATGCCCGACACAGCATTCGGCTCCCCGCCGATCAGCCGCCCCCACATCCGTAAGACCAGTCCAGTGCCGCTCCGTGGCCGCGTGCCGCGCCGACACAACGAGGTTGCCGTACCCATGCGCCACGCTGAAGGAGCTCGCGGTGAGTGCTGACCAGACGCTCGCCTTCGAGACGAACTGCCACATCTTCGATGGGTGCGGCTTCCCGGCACCCGGACTTCATTCGTTCAAGTTCGAGCCGCTCTTCACGGTGGGCGGATTCGAGTTCAACAAGCCCATGCTGCTGGCCCTGCTGGGCACCGTCGCCGTCATCTGGTTCTTCTGGGCCGCCTTCGGCCGCGCCAAGGTCGTCCCGGGCAAGCTCCAGATGGTCGGCGAGGCGGGCTATGACTTCGTGCGCCGCGGGCTGGTCTACGAGGCCCTCGGCAAGGAGAAGGGTGAGAAGTACGTCCCCTTCATGGTCTCGCTGTTCTTCTTCGTCTGGATCATGAACCTCTGGTCGATCATCCCGGTCGCCCAGTTCCCGGTGACGTCGATCATCGCCTTCCCGGCCGGTCTCGCCCTGATCGTCTACGTCATGTGGATGTACCTGACGTTCAAGAACCACGGCTTCGTCGGCGGCTGGAAGAACATCACCGGCTACGACAAGGACCTCGGCGCGATCCTCCCGCTGATCGTGGTCATCGAGTTCTTCTCGAACGTGATCATCCGGCCCTTCACCCACGCGGTCCGGCTCTTCGCCAACATGTTCGCGGGCCACCTGCTGCTGCTGATGTTCACCATCGGCACCTGGTACCTGCTGAACGGGATCGGGATCGCCTACGCGGGCGCGTCGTTCGTGATGACGATCCTGCTGACCGCGTTCGAGCTCTTCATCCAGGCTGTCCAGGCGTACGTCTTCGTGCTCTTGGCCTGCAACTACGTTCAGGGCGCGCTCTCCAAAGGCCACTGAGCAGCCCAGTCCTCGCCCATCAGACGTCCGGTGGCCAACCCCCACCGGTCCATGAAACAGAAGGAAGAACCGGCATGTCCGCTCTCCAGACCCTCGCCGCCGACGGCGTCACCGGCAACCTCGGCTCGATCGGTTACGGTCTCGCCGCCATCGGCCCCGGCGTCGGCGTCGGCATCATCTTCGGTAACGGCACCCAGGCCCTCGCCCGTCAGCCCGAGGCGGCCGGCCTGATCCGTGCCAACCAGATCATGGGCTTCGCCTTCTGTGAGGCGCTCGCACTGATCGGTATCGTCATGGGCTTCCTCTTCAAGTCCTGACGCACCGCGTTGACCACCACAGACGGAAGGCACTGAGATGAACGCCCTGGTACAGGTGGCGGCTGAGGAGGAGAACCCCCTCATCCCGCCGATCCCGGAGCTGGTCATCGGCCTGATCGCCTTTGCCATCGTCTTCGTATTCCTCGCGAAGAAGCTCCTCCCGAACATCAACCGTGTTCTGGACGAGCGTCGCGCGGCGATCGAGGGCGGGATGGAGGAGGCCGAGGCCGCCAAGGCCGAGGCCCAGCAGGTCCTCGAGGACTACCGCGCCCAGCTCGCGGACGCTCGTCATGAGGCCGCGCGCCTGCGCCAGGAGGCGCAGGAGCAGGGTGCCGCGCTCATCGCCGAGATGCGCGCGGAAGGCCAGCAGCAGCGTGAGGAGATCATCGCTGCCGGTCACGCCCAGCTCGCGGCCGACCGCAAGCAGGCCGCTCAGGCGCTGCGGCAGGACGTGGGCAAGCTCGCCACCGACCTGGCCGGCAAGATCGTCGGCGAGTCCGTCGAGGACGTCGCCCGGCAGAGCCGCACGATCGACCGGTTCCTCGATGACCTCGAGGCCAAGGCCGCCGATGGTTCGAAGGCCGAGGCCGGCCGATGAACGGAGCGAGCAGGGAGGCACTGGCAGCCGCGCGTGAGCGCTTCGACGCCTTGACGGACAACACCTCCGTCGACGCGTCGGCGCTCGCCGATGGGCTGGCCGCCGTCACCGCGCTGCTCGACCGCGAGGTCTCCCTGCGTCGGGTCCTCACCGACCCGGCGCAGCCCGGCGAGGCCAAGGCCGAGCTGGCCGGACGCCTGCTGGGCGGGCAGGTCGGCGGCGAGACCGTCGACCTGGTCTCCGGCATGGTCCGCTCCCGCTGGTCGCGCCCGCGCGATCTGGCGGACGCGGTCGAGGAGCTGGCGGCCGCCGCCGACCTCGTGGCGGCCCAGCGGGCCGGCACTCTCGACAATGTCGAGGACGAGCTGTTCCGGTTCGGCCGGATCGTCGCCTCCACGCCGGAGCTGCGCAGCGCGCTGGCCGACCGGAGCGCGAGCGCCACGGCCAAGGCCGACCTGGTGCGCCGGCTGCTCGGCGGCCGGGCCGACCAGGTCACCGAGCGTCTGGTGGTGCGTCTGGTCACCCACCCGCGCGGACGTAGCCTGGAAGCGGGTCTCGACGAGCTCACCAAGCTGGCCGCGGCGCGCCGCGACCGGACGGTAGCGGTCGTGACCTCGGCGGTACCGCTCAGCGATCAGCAGAAGCAGCGCCTCGGCGCGGCTCTTGCCCAGCTGTACGGCCGCCAGGTCCACCTCAACCTCGATGTGGACCCGGAGGTCCTCGGCGGGATCGCCGTGCGCATCGGCGACGAGGTCATCAACGGGACCATCGCGGACCGCCTCGACGAGGCGGCCCGCCGGATGGCCGGCTGACACAGCCACCAACTCAACAAGCATGTAAGCGGCCCGAGTTGGGCCGTAGTCAGATACTTCGGGCCCAACAAGGAGAGCAGGGAACCCAGATGGCGGAGCTCACGATCCGGCCGGAGGAGATCCGGGACGCGCTGGAGAACTTTGTCCAGGCGTACAAGCCGGACGCGGCCTCGCGCGAGGAGGTCGGTACGGTCAGCGTTGCCGGCGACGGCATCGCGAAGGTCGAGGGGCTTCCCTCGGCCATGGCGAACGAACTGCTGAAGTTCGAGGACGGGACCCTCGGTCTCGCCCTGAACCTCGAGGAGCGCGAGATCGGCGCGGTTGTCCTCGGTGAATTCAGCGGGATCGAGCAGGGCCAGCAGGTGCACCGCACCGGCGAGGTCCTTTCGGTCGCCGTCGGCGAGGGCTACCTCGGCCGCGTCGTCGACCCGCTGGGTGCCCCGATCGACGGCCTCGGCGAGATCGAGACCGACAGCCGTCGCGCCCTCGAGTTGCAGGCCCCCACGGTGATGGACCGCAAGTCGGTGCACGAGCCGATGGAGACCGGCTACAAGGCCGTCGACGCGATGACCCCGATCGGCCGCGGCCAGCGTCAGCTGGTCATCGGTGACCGTCAGACCGGCAAGACCGCGCTGGCCGTCGACACGATCATCAACCAGCGCGACAACTGGCGCTCCGGCGACCCGAAGAAGCAGGTCCGCTGCATCTACGTCGCCATCGGCCAGAAGGGCTCCACCATCGCCGGCGTGCGCGCCGCGCTGGAGGAGGCCGGTGCGCTGGAGTACACCACCATCGTCGCCGCCCCGGCGTCCGACCCGGCGGGCTTCAAGTACCTGGCCCCCTACACCGGCTCGGCCATCGGTCAGCACTGGATGTACCAGGGCAAGCACGTCCTGATCGTCTTCGACGACCTGTCCAAGCAGGCCGACGCCTACCGCGCCGTCTCCCTGCTGCTGCGCCGTCCGCCGGGCCGTGAGGCGTACCCGGGTGACGTCTTCTACCTGCACTCCCGGCTGCTGGAGCGCTGCGCCAAGCTCTCCGACGAGATGGGCTCCGGTTCGATGACCGGTCTGCCGATCGTCGAGACCAAGGCCAACGACGTGTCGGCGTTCATTCCGACCAACGTCATCTCCATCACCGACGGCCAGTGCTTCCTGGAGTCGGACCTGTTCAACGCCGGTCAGCGCCCCGCGCTGAACGTCGGTATCTCGGTCTCCCGAGTCGGTGGCTCCGCGCAGCACAAGGCGATGCGCCAGGTCTCCGGCCGGCTCCGGGTGGACCTCGCCCAGTACCGCGAGCTCGAGGCGTTCGCCGCCTTCGGCTCCGACCTGGACGCGGCCTCCAAGGCGTCGCTGGAGCGCGGTGCGCGCATGGTCGAGCTGCTGAAGCAGACGCAGTACGCGCCGTTCTCCACCGAGGACCAGGTCGTCTCCGTCTGGGCCGGTACCAACGGCAAGATGGACGACGTTCCGGTCGAGGACATCCGCCGGTTCGAGCGTGAGCTGCTGGACCACCTGCACCGTGAGCAGAAGGGCCTGCTGACCTCCATCGTCGAGGGCGGCAAGATGTCCGACGACACCATCGCGGCGCTCGGCGAAGCGGTGGACTCCTTCAAGCGGCAGTTCGAGACCTCGGACGGCAAGCTGCTGGGCGAGGGCTGAGCATGGGCGCCCAGGTCAAGGTCTACAAGAGGCGGATCAAGTCCGTCTCCGCGACCAAAAAGATCACCAAGGCGATGGAGATGATCGCCGCCTCGCGCGTCGTCAAGGCGCAGCGCCGGGTGGCGGCCTCGACTCCGTACGCCGAGGAGCTCACCCGGGCGGTGACCGCGGTCGCCACCGGCTCCAACACCCAGCACCCGCTGACGACGGAGGCCGACAACCCGGCGCGGGCCGCCGTGCTGCTCGTCACGAGCGACCGGGGTCTGGCCGGCGGTTACTCCTCCAACGTCATCAAGGCGGCCGAGCAGCTCACCGGGCGGCTCACCGCGCAGGGCAAGGAGGTCGACACCTACATCGTCGGCCGCAAGGGCGTGGCCTACTACGGCTTCCGTGAGCGCAAGGTCACGGAGTCGTGGACCGGCTTCACCGACAACCCGACCTACGCGGACGCCAAGAAGATCGCGGGTCCGCTGATCGAGGCCGTGCTCCAGCAGACGGCCGAGGGCGGTGTGGACGAGCTCCACATCGTGTACACCGAGTTCGTGTCGATGCTGACGCAGTCGCCGGTCGAGAGCCGACTGCTGCCGCTCAGCCTCGAGGACACGGCGGAGGAGCAGACCAAGAAGGGCGAGATCCTCCCGCTGTTCGACTTCGAGCCGTCGGCGGAGGACGTCCTCGACGCCCTGCTGCCGCGGTACGTCGAGTCGCGCATCTACAACGCTCTCCTCCAGGCCGCCGCCTCCAAGCACGCGGCCACCCGGCGGGCGATGAAGTCGGCGACCGACAATGCCGAAGAACTGATCAAGTCGCTCACGCGGCTTGCCAACGCGGCCCGCCAGGCCGATATCACCCAGGAAATCAGCGAGATCGTCGGTGGCGCGAGCGCCCTGGCCGACGCCTCTGCGGGGAGTGACTGACACTATGACCACCACTGTTGAGCCGACCGCTGCTGGTGGCGTGGCCACTGGCCGCGTCGCGCGGGTCATCGGCCCGGTTGTCGACGTGGAGTTCCCCGTCGACGCGATGCCGGACATCTACAACGCGCTGACCGTCGAGGTCGCCGACCCCTCCGCCGAGGGTGCGACCAAGGTCCTCACCCTCGAGGTCGCCCAGCACCTCGGTGAGGGCGTCGTCCGCGCCATCTCCATGGAGCCCACCGACGGTCTGGTCCGCCAGGCCGTGGTGACCGACACCGGCGACGGCATCACGGTGCCGGTCGGCGATGTCACCAAGGGCCGGGTGTTCAACACCCTCGGCAAGATCCTCAACGACCCCGAGGCCGAGTCCGAGGTCACCGAGCGCTGGTCCATCCACCGCAAGGCCCCGGCCTTCGACCAGCTCGAGTCCAAGACCGAGATGTTCGAGACCGGTCTGAAGGTCGTCGACCTGCTGACCCCGTACGTCAAGGGCGGCAAGATCGGTCTGTTCGGCGGCGCGGGCGTCGGCAAGACCGTCCTCATCCAGGAAATGATCATGCGTGTGGCCAAGCTGCACGAGGGCGTTTCCGTGTTCGCCGGTGTCGGTGAGCGCACCCGTGAGGGCAACGACCTGATCGAGGAGATGGCCGAGTCCGGCGTTCTCCCGCAGACCGCGCTGGTCTTCGGTCAGATGGACGAGCCCCCGGGCACCCGTCTGCGGGTCGCCCTGGCCGGTCTGACCATGGCGGAGTACTTCCGCGATGTGCAGAAGCAGGACGTGCTGTTCTTCATCGACAACATCTTCCGCTTCACCCAGGCCGGTTCCGAGGTCTCGACCCTGCTCGGCCGGATGCCCTCCGCGGTGGGCTACCAGCCGAACCTGGCCGACGAGATGGGCATCCTCCAGGAGCGCATCACCTCGACCCGTGGACACTCGATCACCTCGATGCAGGCGATCTACGTCCCCGCGGACGACCTGACCGACCCGGCCCCGGCGACCACCTTCGCGCACCTCGACGCGACGACGGTGCTCTCCCGGCCGATCTCGGAGAAGGGCATCTACCCGGCGGTGGACCCGCTGGACTCGACGTCCCGGATCCTGGACCCGCGCTACATCTCGCAGGACCACTACGACTGCGCCTCGCGCGTGAAGTCGATCCTCCAGAAGTACAAGGACCTCCAGGACATCATCAACATCCTGGGCATCGACGAGCTCGGCGAGGAGGACAAGCTCACCGTCTTCCGCGCCCGCCGTATCGAGCGCTTCCTGTCGCAGAACACCCACGCGGCGAAGCAGTTCACCGGCCTCGACGGATCGGATGTGCCGCTGGACGAGTCCATCGCCGCGTTCAACGCGATCGCCGACGGTGAGTTCGACCACTTCCCCGAGCAGGCGTTCTTCATGTGCGGTGGCCTGGACGACCTCAAGGCGAAGGCCAAGGAGCTGGGCGTCTCCTGACCCGGTGACTCCTGGAGAGGGGTGGGCCCGGTCCCGCCCCTCTCCGAACGCCCGTTATTCTGTGACGAAAGCCCTGTCGTACCCGGCAGGTAGACCCGAGGAGCCACATGGCTGCTGAGCTGCATGTCGAGCTGGTCGCGGCGGACCGTAGTGTCTGGTCCGGCACGGCCTCCTTGGTCATCGCCCGCACCACATCGGGTGACATCGGCGTGATGCCCGGCCACCAGCCGCTGCTCGGTGTCCTGGAGTCCGGCCCGGTGACCATCCGGACGAGCGACGGCGGAACCGTTGTCACCGCGGTGCACGGCGGATTCATCTCGTTCGCGGACGACAAGCTCTCGCTGCTGGCCGAGGTCGCGGAGCTGTCCGACGAGATCGATGTCAAGCGTGCGGAGCGTGCGTTGGAGCGTGCCAAGGCGGAGGCGGACGCCGCCGCCGAGCGGCGCGCCGACGTCCGGCTGCGCGCGGTGGCGGGAGTGCACTGAGCCTGTCACGTACGGTCGAGAACCTCAGCCGCGGACCTCGCTGGAATTTTGCTTCAGCGGTCCGCGGCTGAGGTGATGCAGGTGCGGTTTTCCGGATGACGCGAGGAGGTCGGTGAAGATGGTCCTCGCTCTGCTTGTGGGCGGCGTGGTCGTCGCGCTGGTGGTGGTGGGACTCTTCGTCTTCGGTCTGCGGCGGCGGCTGATCCAGCGCTCCGGCGGAACCTTCGACTGTTCCCTCCGCTGGGGCACGGACGGTACCGAGAGCCGGGCCGAGCCGAGCGGCAAGGGGTGGGTGTACGGGGTCGCCCGCTACAACGGGGACCGCGTCGAGTGGTTCCGCGTCTTCTCCTATGCCTTCCGGCCCCGCCAGGTGCTCGAGCGCGACGCCATCGAGGTACTGGAGCGGCGTACGCCCAAGGGTGAGGAAGAGCTGGCGCTGCTCTCCGACGCGGTGGTGCTCGCCTGCCTGCACCATGGCACCCGGCTGGAGCTGGCGATGAGCGAGGACGCCCTGACCGGCTTCCTGGCCTGGCTGGAGGCGGCCCCGCCCGGCCGTCGGGTCAACGTGGCCTAGGCCCCCGTCGGGTCGACGTGGCCCAGGGCTCCGGCGGGTTCAACGCGGTCCAGGGCCCTCCACGCCCAGCTCCTGGGCCAGTACCGCGGCCTGCACCCGGCTGCGCAGCCCCAGTTTGGCCAGCACCCTGCTGACATGGGTCTTCACCGTGGCCTCCGCCATGGTCAGCCGTTCCGCGATCTCCGCGTTGGACAGCCCCTGCCCCAGACAGCCCAGCACCTCCCGTTCGCGCGGGGTGAGCGAGGCGAGCGCCTGGGCGTCCGCGCCGTCACCCGCGGAGGGCGGGGCACCGGTCCGGCCGAACTCGGCGATCAGACGGCGGGTCACCGCCGGGGCGATCAGCCCCTCACCGCGGCCGACCGTACGGACGGCCTCGATCAGCGTCGCCGCGTCGCTGTCCTTGAGCAGAAAGCCCGCGGCACCGGCGCGCAAGGCGCCGAAGACATACTCGTCGAGGTCGAAGGTGGTCAGCACCAGCACATCGGCGAGACCTTCCGAGACCACCTCACGGGTGGCCGACACCCCGTCCAGGCGCGGCATCTGCACATCCATCAGCACCAGATCGGGGCGCAGCGCCCGGGCCATCTCCACCGCCCGGCGGCCGTCGGTGGCCTCGCCGACCACCTCGATGTCGGGTGCCGAGCGCAGGATGAGAACGAGCCCGGAGCGCACCGCGGCCTGGTCCTCGGCGACGAGCACCCGGAGGGTCCGCGGTGGGCTGGCTGGCTGGGTCACTGCGGCTCCTGGTCGCTCGGGGAGTGGGCGGTGTTTCCGGCGTTTCCGGTGGTCGTGGTGTTCCGGGCGGTCTCGGCGGCGAGCGGCAGGGTGGCCCGGACCCGCCAGACCCTGCCCGCGGGGCCGTCGGCCGGTCCGGCGTCGAGGGCGCCCTCGAGCAGCGAGACCCGCTCCCGCATCCCGATCAGCCCGCTGCCGGAGCCCGGTGCCCGGGGCGCCGCGCGGTCCTCGCCGTACGGACTGGTGACGCAGACCTCCAGCGGGCCGTCCGGGAGCCGGGCCAGCCGGACGTCCACCCGGCCGGGCCCGGCGTGCTTGACCGCGTTGGTCAGGGACTCCTGGACGATGCGGTACGCGGCCAGCTCGACCGGCGCGGGCAGTGGCGCGGCGTCCCCGGGGCGCTCGTCGCGCAGGACGAACTCCTGGCCGCCGGAGCCCGCCACGGCCGTGGCACGCGCCTGGTCCAGCAGGCTGTCCAGGGCGTCCAGGGTGGGCGCGGGCGCCGGTGCGCCCTCGTCCCCGGCGTCCCGCAGCAGGCCGATCAGCCGTCGCATCTCGGCGAGGCCGCGCACGCTGTTCTCCCGGATGACGCCGAGCGCCTGGTCGGTGGCGGCGGCGTCCTTCAGCGAGAGCGCGGCGGTGGAGTGGATGGCGATGGCGGACAGATGGTTGGCCACCATGTCGTGGAGTTCGCGGGCCATCCGGGCGCGTTCGGCGGTGACCGCCTCCCGGCGGTCCAGTTCGGCCAGGAGCGCGGTCTGCTCGGCGCGCAGCCGTTCGGCGGCGGCGGTGTCGCGGTGCTCGCGGATGGCCCAGCCGGTCCAGGCGGGGGTCAGCACCACCAGTCCGACGACGACTCCGATGAGCAGGGACGCCGGGGTGCGGTAGACCGCGATCGGTACGAGCGTGGCCACGACCGTCAGATAGACCGTGGCCAGTGGAATCTTGCGGCCCATCGCGGGGGTGCCGTACACCACGGCCGCGTACAGCACATCGGTGAACATCACGATGGTGGCGATCAGCGAGCCCGCCAGCTGGTCGGCGGCGAGCGCGGGCACCGCCACGCACAGCGCGACCGCGGGCGCGGTTCTGCGCAGCAGCTCCGCCCCGGCCATCACCACCAGCGGGATCAGGGTCAGGGCCGTCGGTTCCCGGGGGAACTCGTCCCCGCCGATCAGTCCGAGGGACCACATGATCACTCCACCGGCCAGACCGGCGAGAGCGATCAGCACATCGTCGCGGTGCGGACGCTGGAGCAGACGGGGGCGGGACGGCATGCACCCATCCCATCACGGGCGAGGGAGGCGATCCTCGGCTCGCGGGCGGGCTCGGGCGGGCCGTGCCTACATCGAAGGATGCAGTCGGCTTTCATCGCCTCCGACGACGCGGCGGCCCGGATCGCACGGGAGCGTTGAGGGCGGAGCGAGAGGAGCCATCCGTGATTGTCGCGTTGATCATCGCCTGCGAGGTCGGGTTCTGGGTACTGCTGGCCGTCGGTCTCGGCCTGCGGTACCTGGCGAAGATGCCGAAGGCGAGCGTCGTGGTGCTGTTGTGCGAGCCGCTGCTGGAGCTGGTGCTGTTCGTGGCCACCGCGATCGACCTCAAGAACGGGGCGGAACCGGACTGGAAGCACGGGCTCGCCGCCGTCTACATCGGCTTCTCGGCGGCGCTCGGCCATCAGACGGTCAGGTGGGTGGACGCCCGGGTGGCCCACCGCTTCTTCGGCGGTCCGCCGCCGGTCAAGCCGCCGAGGTACGGGACGGCGCGCGCGGTGCACGAGTGGAAGACCGCGCTGCGCTGGATGCTGGCGGCGGTGATCGCGATGGCGCTGTTGCAGGGGGCGATCTGGTACGTGGGGGACGACGGGGACATCGGCTCGCTGCGGGCCTGGCAGACGAAGATGCTGTACCTCATCGGCATCAACGCGATCATCGCGACGAGCTACACGCTGTGGCCCAAGCGGGAGCCCGAGGGCGCCCGGTCCTCGCTGCTGAAGTGAGCCACCTCGCGCACGGGGCCGGGGCCGGGGCCGTGTCAGTGGCCCCGGCCCGTACGCGTCGGCGCCCTGGGGGTGTCAGCGGTTCTCGCCGGGCACCCAGAGCACGTCGCCGGCCTCCTTGTTGGCCGAACGGGCCAGGATGAACAGCAGGTCCGACAGCCGGTTCAGATAGGTGGCGGTGAGCGGGTTCATGGAGTCCGCGTACGTCTCCAGCGCCGCCCAGGTGGAGCGTTCGGCGCGGCGCACCACCGTGCACGCCTGGTGCAGCAGGGCGGCGCCGGGGGTGCCGCCGGGGAGGATGAAGCTGCGCAGCTTCTCCAGCTCCGCCAGGAAGCGGTCGCAGTCCGCCTCCAGCTTGTCGATATAGCTCTGCTCGACGCGCAGCGGCGGGTGTTCGGGGTTCTCCACCACGGGGGTGCACAGGTCCGCGCCCACGTCGAACAGGTCGTTCTGGACGCGGACCAGGACGGTGGCGAGCTCGGCGGGCAGCCCGCCCAGCGCGATGGCCACCCCGATCGCGGCGTTCGCCTCGTTCGCGTCGGCGTAGGCGGAGATCCGCGGATCGGTCTTGGCGGTGCGGCTCATATCGCCGAGGGCGGTGGTGCCCGAGTCCCCGGTGCGCGTGTAGATACGGGTGAGATTGACCATGGGGCCGAGCCTACGCGCCGTGGCTCATGCCCCGGCCTGCCGGAAGAGCCGGGCGCCGAGCGTCACCGCGACCACCGCGAGCCCGGTGGCGACCAGTGCCGCCAGCGCGATCTTGCCGTCCCCGTACTCACCGGCGAAGGCGGCCCGTACGCCGTCCACGAGATAGCGGAACGGTACGCAGTGCGAGGCCACGTCGAGCCAGCGCGGCCCGAGCGTCATCGGCAGCAGCACTCCGGACAGCAGCATCGCGGGCATGGTGAGGGAGTTGATGACGGGGGCGAACTCCTGCGGGGTGGCGACCCGCATGGCCAGCGCGTACGACAGCGAGGCGAGCGAGAGGGTGAGCACGCCGACGAAGACGAAGCCGATCGCCACCCCCGCCACGGGGCGCGCAGCCCCATCACCGTGGCGACGGCCACCAGCACCAGGGACTGTGTCAGCAGCTGGACGACGTCCTTGAGCACCCGGCCCATGAGCAGCGCCAGCCTGCTGACCGGGGTGACCCGCATCCGCTCGATGATGCCGAGGCGCTTCTCCAGCACCAGGCCGATCCCCGCGAACGACGCGCTGAACAGGCCGAGTTGGATGAGGATGCCGGGGACGACGATCCGCCAGGAGTCGCCGTCGCCGTTCAGCGGCAGATCCTCCAGCAGCGGGCCGAAGAAGACCAGGAAGAGCAGCGGCTGGACCAGCCCGAAGACCAGGGCGGGGGTGGAGCGCAGCGTCTGGCGGGCGTAGCGGCCGAAGACGAGCGCGGTGTCGGACAGGACGTGGGGCACGGATTTCCCTTCCGGGAGCATGGGTTGGCCGGTGTGGCCGGCCGGGACGCGGGTTCAGACGGTGAGCGGGGCGGGGTCGGGCCGTGGGGTGCCGCGGCCGGTGAGGGCGATGAAGGTGTCCTGGAGGGTCGCCTCCGGTGAGCCCCCGTACGCGGCCTTGAGCTCTGCCGAGGTGCCCTCGGCGGCGACCCGCCCGTGGTCGACGATGACCAGCCGGTCGGCGAGCGCGTCGGCCTCGTCGAGGTAGTGGGTGGTCAGGAACACCGTCATCCCGTCGTCGTCGCGCAGCGCGCGGATCAGGTCCCACAGATCGGCGCGGCTGCCGGGGTCGAGGCCGGTGGTCGGTTCGTCGAGGAAGAGGATCTTGGGCCGGTGGACCAGGCCCAGGGCTATGTCCAGACGCCGCCGCTGGCCGCCGGAGAGCGCGCCGCAGGGGCGGTCGAGCAGGTCGGCGAGGCCGAGGTCCCGGGCCAGCTCGGTGGCGCGGGCGGCGGCCCGGCCCCGGGCGAGCCGGTACAGCCTGCCCTGGGTGACCAGTTCCTCCCGTACGGAGACGGTCGGGTCGACCCCGCCGGTCTGGGCGACGTAGCCGATCTCGCGGCGTACCCCGGCGGGGTCGCGGGCCAGGTCGTGCCCGGCGACGGTGGCGGTGCCCCCGGTGGGCGGGAGCAGGGTGGTGAGCATGCGCAGCGTGGTGGTCTTGCCCGCGCCGTTGGGCCCCAGGAAGCCGAGGATCTCGCCCGGTTCGACGGTCAGATCGATGCCCCGTACGGCCTCGACGGGGCCGCGCTTGGTACGGAAGGCGCGGGCGAGCCCGCTGGTGGTGAGGACTGCCATGCTCCACAGAAAACCAGGCACAGCCCAAATTTGCAATGACCCCAAAATTTCAACGGCCCCAGCGAAGCTAGGATGGGCGCTATGGCGGAAGGGCTCAGGGAGCGGAAGAAGCGGCAGACCAGGCAGTACATCTCGGACGTGGCGACCGGGCTGTTCCTGGAGCGCGGGTTCGACGCGGTCACGATCGCGGAGATCGCGGAGGCCGCCGAGGTGTCCGTGAACACGGTCTACAACTACTTCCCGGCCAAGGAGGATCTGTTCTTCGACCGCGAGCAGGACATGGTCGAGGGCCCCTCGCGGTGTGTGCTGGCCCGGAGGCCGGGGGAGTCGGCCGCGCACGCGCTGCTGGAGTGTCTGCGCCGGGACATCCGCGACCGGAGCCCGTATGTCGGTCTCGACCCGGGCTTCCCGCGGTTCATGCGGACCGTGCAGGAGTCGTCGACGCTGGTGGCCCGGTTGTTCCGGATGCAGGGACGCACCGTCGACCGGCTCGCGGCCGTGCTGCGTGACGAGACCGGGGCCGCGCCCGAGGACCCGGCGCCCGACTTCGTCGCCCACCAGCTCGTCGGCTTCCAGACCGCCGTTTTCCGCACCGTCGCGCGCGCGATGGCGGAGGGCGAGAATCCGGATCGTGTCGCCGAGGAACTGCTCCGGAAAATCGACGTCATGGAGGGGCTCCTCAGCGAGGCCGTCCTCAACTATGCGGCGAAGAACACACCGTGACTCGCCTTACTAAGGGCTGCCACGGAGGGTGAACGGGCGTTAAGGTCCCGCACATCAGCGTCGATCGAAGGGTGTGTGTCGTGGCCAGGAAGCTCGCGGTCATCGGAGCCGGACTCATGGGGTCCGGTATCGCGCAGGTCTCGGCTCAGGCGGGCTGGGACGTGGTGCTGCGCGATGTGACCGACGAGGCGCTGCGGCGCGGTACGGACGGCATCCGGGCCTCGTACGAGAAGTTCGTCGCCAAGGGCAAGCTGGAGGCCGAGGCGGCCGAGCAGGCCCTCGCCCGGATCACCACCACCACCGACCTCGACGCCGCCGCCGACGCGGATGTCGTGGTCGAGGCCGTCTTCGAGAAGATCGAGGTCAAGCAGGAGATCTTCCGGACCCTCGACGGGCTGGTCAAGGACGACACCATCCTCGCCTCCAACACCTCCGCGATCCCGATCACCAAGATCGCGGCGGCCACCGGGCGTCCGGAGCGGGTGGTCGGCGCCCACTTCTTCTCGCCGGTGCCGATGATGCAGCTGTGCGAGCTGGTGCGCGGATACAAGACCAGTGACGAAACCCTCGCCGCCACACGGGAGTTCGCCGAGAGCGTCGGCAAGACCTGTATCGTCGTCAACCGCGATGTCGCGGGCTTCGTCACCACACGTCTGATCACCGCGCTCGTCGTCGAGGCGGCCAAGCTGTACGAATCCGGGGTCGCCACGGCCGAGGACATCGACATCGCCTGCAAGCTGGGGTTCGGCCATGCGATGGGACCCCTCGCCACGGCCGACCTCACCGGCGTGGACATCCTCATGCACGCCACGGACAACATCTACACCGAGTCCCAGGACGAGAAGTTCGCACCGCCGGAGATCATGCGTCGCATGGTCGACGCGGGGGACATCGGCCGCAAGAGCGGCGAGGGCTTCTACCGCTACTGAGGGCCCGGGCACCGCGCCAGGCCCAGGACTCACCCTCACGGGTGAATTCGGTATCGGTTCGCTTACAAGCGGCAACTTCGTCGCGTGAGGGGCAGTCAGTTCTGTAGACAGAATGGCTCATTGACGACACACGACGCACCGTAGTGGGGAGCGCATATGCACATCAGGGGCGACCACGCCGAGCTGGTCGTCGGGGGCCGACTGGATGTCCGAAGCGCGGCGGACGCCCGGACGGCCCTGCATACCGCCGTCGACTCCGGCGGTGGGGATCTGGTGCTGGACCTCACCGAGCTGGACTCCTGGGACGCCACCGGGCTCGGCGTGATCATGGGCGCCCACCGGCGGGCCGGCCGGGCGGGCCGCAGGCTGGTCCTGCGCGGCGTCCCGCCGCAGATGCAGCGGCTGCTGGTGGCCACCCGGCTGCACCGCATCCTGGCGATCGAGGGCGGCCTCGAGGCCGAATCCCTCCCGCGCGTCTGACACCGCGGACGCCCGGCCTCTCGGATCCCGCCATGGCGCGGGCTCCGAGAGGCCGGGCGGTACCGGGGTGGCGTGCCCTCCCTCCCGGGGAGTGGATACTGTGAGAAGGTCTAGGGTTCGGTACCGCCGAGCCCTTTCCCTACGGCGGCACCGGACCAGAAGCGACGGCGGGGCCGGGGAGCCACACCGCACGCCACGCACTGGGGGGCCATGACCATGGAGCCGATGAACCGCGGACCGGAGGAGCACGGCCGCGACGACGCCGCCGCCCGTCCGGAGGAACCGGCGCACCCGGCGGACGGCCACGGCTCCCCGGCCCTGCCCACCCCGCCGCCTCCGGGTGATCCGCTCCTGCCCCATCTGGACAGCGAAGCCCCGGCGCCCGCCCGTACCGCCCGGATCGTCTCCGGTGACCATCTGCTGACCGTCAACCCCGTGGACGGCAGCGAGATAGCGCCCTGCCCGCCCGGTGCGCGGCCCGAGCGGCCCGAGCGGCGCGGCACCGGGGACCGCGCCGAGCTGCGCCGGGCCGCCGTCGCGCCGCCCCCCTCCGGCACCGTGGTGCCCGAGCTGCCCCTGCTCGAGCGCGAGGAGGAGCGGGAACGGCTGTCCCGGCTGCTCGCCCGCGGCCGCTCGGTACGGGTCACCGGCCCCTCCGGCGCCGGGCGCAGCGTGCTGCTGGAGGCCGTCGCCGCGGACTGCGAGCGGCTCGCCCCGGACGGTGTGGTGCGCCTCTCCGGCTACCGCCGCACCCCCACCGACCTCCTCCATGACCTCTACGCCGCCGTCTACCGCGCCCCGCTGTACCGCCCCGACCGGGCCGAACTGCTGGCGGCCGTCCGGGAGATCGGAGCCGTGGTCGTCCTCGACGACATCGACTTCGGCGGCGCCGCGCTGGACGAGTTCCTCGACGCGACCCCCGAGTGCGCCTTCCTGATCTCCGCCACCCCCGGGATCGCCGCGCCCTCCGCCGACTCGCACCTCGAGGAGGTCTTCCTCTCCGGCCTCAGCCGCACCGCCGGTCTGGAGCTGCTGGAGCGCGCCGTCCGCCGTCCGCTGACGGAGGAGGAGGCGAGCTGGGCCGCGGATCTGTGGTTCGAGTCCGAGGGGCTGCCGCTGCGCTTCGTCCAGGCGGGCGCGCTGCTGCGGCGGCGCGAGGAGCGGGGCGGCGGACCGCTGCCCAGCCGCGCCGAGGCCGCGGCCCCCGTGGCGCCGCTCGCCCGGCAGCTCGGCGGGGCGGCGCAGGACGCCTTGCGGTTCGCGGTCGCGCTCGGCGGCGAACTGCCGCACCAGGCCCATCTGCCCGCGCTCACCGAGGACCCCCACGCCGACGCGGCCCTCGGTGAGCTGCTCGGCTGCGGTCTGGTCACCACCGCCGGATCGCACTACCGGCTGGCCGCCGGAGTGGCCGCGCAACTCGCCGACGAGGGGTTCGCCGGGGACGCCGCCGAGTCCGCGGGGCGGGCGCGCACCGTCGCCCGGCACTACGCCTGGTGGGCCGGACACCCCTCGGTCGCCCCCGAACGGGTCGCCGCCGAGGCGGACGCGGTCCTCGGGGCCATGACCACCCTGGTCGCCAGCCGTGCGGCGGACCACGCCGACGCCGCGGTGGCGCTGGCCCGCGCCGCCGCCCCCGCCTTCGCCGCCGCGCTGCACTGGGGCGCCTGGGAGCGTGCCGTCCGCCATGGCCAGGAGGCGGCCCGGCTGGCCGGACAGGTCTCCGACGAGGCGTACTTCCACCATGAGCTGGGCGTCCTGGCCCTGTGCGCCGGCAATCTCGACCGGGCCCGCGCGGAACTGGAGGCGTCCATCGGGCTGCGCGGCGTCCTCGCCGACAAGCGGGGCACGGTCGCGGGACGGCGGGCGCTGGCCCTGGTGACCGACCGTACGGCCGGGTCGTCCATGGCCGACGCGTTCGGCACGGCGGGCGGCGGCGGTCGTACGGCGGCGGGTGAGGAGGTCCCGGCCGCCCGCCACGAGGAGTCGGCCTCCGCGCCCGGCGCGGTGGACCCCGACACCGAGATCACCGTCGTCCAGCCCAAGGCGGCGGCGACCAGCCCGCCGCCCTCCGTCGGTACGGCCGCCGCGGCGGCGTCCGAGACAAGCGTCCTCGCCGCGGTGACCTCGCGGAACGTGGCGGCCGCGGCGGGGACTCAGAGCCCCGCGGGGAAGCCGCCCGCCGCGGGGCCGGACGACCACCCGCGCGGGCTGCGGCGGCTGGCGGCGGCCGGTGCCCGGCGCAATGTGATCGCGGCCGCCTCCGGCGCGCTTCTGGTGGCGGTCCTCGGCACCGTGGTGACCCTGGGCGCCGCCTCCGACGACAGCGACGGCCCCGGCGACCGCGTCAAGCCCGATCGCACCGCGTCCCAGCAGGACGACGATCCGGACCTCACCGCCGACGACCCGACCAGCGGCACCGACCAGGACTCGCGGTCGGGGCCGACCGGGGTGCCGCGGTCCTCCACCTCGCCCTCCACACCGGCCGGCGGTACACCGGACGGGACGACCTCCCCGGGCGATCCGTCGACCAGCGGTACGCCCACCGAGACCGGCGGGCCGACCTCGCCGTCGCCGGACCCCACCACCCACCGCCCCACCCACCGGCCGACGACCCGGCCGCCGAGCACCGCCCCGACGACGCCGGACGACCCCACGGACGATCCGAGCCCGTCGACCACACCGCCCACCACGGCGCCCACGCCCTCCGGGCACTCCTCGACCACGGCCAGCGCTCCGACCACCCCGCCCGCCACCGCCTCGTCCTCGTCGGTCCCGGCCTAGGCGCTGTGCGGAGAGGTCGCCGACGCGACGCGTCCGCGCCGAAGGCAAACGACCGCATTCGCGCCGGGCGTGAATGCGGTCGGATGGCCTGAAGTAGCGGGTGTGGCCGGGCGGATCCGTCAGAAGAGGCGGAGCTTGTCGTCCTCGATGCCACGCAGCGCGTTGTAGTCGAGGACGGCGCAGCCGATACCGCGGTCCGTGGCCAGCACCCGCGCCTGCGGTTTGATCTCCTGGGCGGCGAACACGCCCTTCACCGGGGCGAGATGAGGATCCCGGTTGAGCAGCTCCAGATAGCGGGTGAGCTGCTCGACACCGTCGATCTCACCCCGGCGCTTGATCTCCACCGCCACGGTGGTGCCGTCCGCGTCCCGGCAGAGAATGTCCACCGGGCCGATGGCGGTGGGGTATTCACGCCGAATAAGCGTCCAGCCATCGCCAAGTGTCTCGATCCGATCGGCCAGCAGTTCCTGGAGGTGGGCCTCCACACCGTCCTTGATCAGGCCCGGGTCGACACCGAGTTCATGCGAGGAGTCATGGAGGACTTCCTCCATGGTGATGATGAGCTTTTCCCCCGCTTTGTTCACGACCGTCCACACATCGTCATCGCCCTCTTTGAGGGTGCATGGCGGAGACATCCAGTTGAGGGGTTTGTAGGCCCTGTCGTCCGCGTGAATGGACACACTGCCGTCGGCCTTGACGAGGATCAGGCGGGGTGCCGAGGGCAGGTGGGCGGTGAGACGGCCGGCGTAGTCCACGGAGCACCGGGCGATGACGAGACGCATGGTCGGCAACGCTACTCGACGGCGGCTGCTCCACGCGATTCGTCCGGCGATGGACCTGTTCGGCAATGGCTGGTTGTGTGCCCATTCTCCTGGTGCGGGGGGAGTGGCCGAATTACCGTTGAAGCGGGCGGTCGCCGGACGGGTACGCTCCGTCGCCGTCCGCCCATCCCATCCCTGAGACCCCGCACCCGGGGTCGCGAGAGGAGAACCCATGTCGCTCGACGTCTCACCGGCCCTTCTGGAACAGGCCGAGCGAGGCGAGGTCGACGAAGCGGAATTCGTCGACTGCGTCCGGAACTCCCTACCGTACGCATGGGAGATGATCAGCTCCCTGGTGGCCCAGCTGAAGGTGGACGGCGGAGAGTTCGCCGACAACCAGACGCCTCCGCCGGACGAGCAGACACGCGGTCAACTGCTGCGCGCACTGGCGAGTGACGCGATACGCGGCGCGCTCCAGCGCCACTTCGGGGTCCGGCTGGCCTTTCAGAACTGTCACCGGGTGGCCGTCTTCCCGATGGACGCGTCGGCGAATGAGCGCCTCGCGCGCTTCACCTCGGTTCGGGGGCAGTTGCTGAACCAGTCGCCCGAACTGCGCGACTGCTGACGCGATGACCGCTGCCGCTCCCTCAGGGGGAGGTGTATCAGCACAGGAGCGGCAGCACCTCACCACCGAGCCTGCGCACATTCTCCTCCGTGGTCGCGAGGTCCCCCGACCCCTCGACCAGCAGCGCGAACCGGCGGATCCCGGTGCGCTCCGCGGTGGCCGCCAGCCGGTCGGCGCACAGCCGCGGCGGGCCGACCGGATGCAGCTCGCACAGCAACTCCGCATAGGCCACCGGATCGCGCATCCGGCGCCGCCGCCCGTCGACGGTGACATGGGCGCCGAGCCCCTGGCGCAGCCAGCCGGGCATCGCCTTGATCAGCGTCTCCGCGGCCTCGGGGCGCGCGTCCGCGATCTGCACCACCCCGGCCGAGACATGCTCCGCCGCCTCGACCTCGTCGGATGAGCGCCCCGCGGCGAGCGCCGAGCTCCGCCACAGCGCGACCGCCTCGGCCTTCTCCTCGTCACCGCAGTGCATACCGAGCAGCATGGGCAGCCCGCGCTCGGCGGCGAGCCGCACACTGCCGGGCGAGGTGCAGGCCACCACCACCGGCGGGGAGACCGCCGCCCGCTCGCCGAGCGGATCCTCACAGCGCGGCACCACCGGCACCTCACGGAAGGCGAACCGCTCTCCCTCCGCCCCCACCCGCGGCTCATGGAGCCAGCGCAGCAGCAGATCGAGGGATTCCGGAAAGCCGTGCTCGAACGCCTCCAGACCGGACCCGAAGACCTCCAGATCCACCCAGGGCCCTCCGCGCCCGACGCCCAGCGTGAACCGGCCGCCGGAGACCAGGTGCAGCAGCGCCGCCTGCTCACCCAGCGCGACGGGATGCGCCGTCGGCAGCACGCTCACCGCCGTGCCGACCCCGAGCGTGCGGGTGCGGCCCAGCAGATGGGCGGCGAGGGTGACCGCGGACGGACATACCCCGTACGGAACGAAATGGTGCTCGGCGAGCCAGACCGCGTCCAGCCCCGCCACCTCCGCCAGCTCGGCCGAGCGCACCGCCCGGTGCAGCGCCTCCTGCTGTCCCTGGCCCGGGAATTGAGCCGCCAGGATAAAAGCCCCCACATGCATCGCCATCTGCCTCCTTGCCACGGATCGTCCGCGGACGCGGGCATACCCCCTCATGGGCATTAACGCCTGACACGTGCCAAGGGCACGGCTTGGCAAGAAGTTTTCATGATGATCAGAGGGTGGGGGTGGACGACGGCTTTCCGGGTGCGTGACCGTAACGCGTAGGCTGGTCACAGCCCGTAGCCCCCAGCGATGTCGCGCTCTGAGTTGTCGAGGTGCCACTGTGTCCCCACGCCGAAACCGCCCGCGAGGCGGCGAGCAGCCCGTCGGCCGTGAGGGTGCCGACCGCTTCGGTCTGGAGCGCACCGAGAGCTGGCAGGACGAGGAGTGGGTGGTGCGGCAGATCAGCGGGGCGGGCGCCACCAAGCACTACCGCTGCCCCGGCTGCGACCAGGAGATCCCGCCGGGGGTGCCCCATGTGGTCGCCTGGCAGCAGCACTCGGGGGCCGATGACCGCCGCCACTGGCACAAGGCGTGCTGGAACGCGCGGGACCGCCGGAGCGCCAAGCTCCAGCGGTCCCGTGGCGCACCGAAGTACTGAGCCCGAAGGCCCTTGGACGTCGGGCCGTCAGACGTCGCGCTTGTCCAGCAGCGCGAAGGCGGCGACCAGCGCCGCGCCGGTGACCCCGGCCAGCGCGCCCAGCTGCGACCAGCCGTTGCCCAGATCGTCGGAGAGCTGGAACAGCGCGGCCAGTGCGTTCGGCGAGGAGTACTTCTGCATGGTCTCGCCGAGCCCCCGAAGGCTCTCGGACATCATCAGGAACGCCGGGAGGATCGCCGGGAGCAGCACCACACCGAGCATCGCGGTGATCGCGCCCGCGGAGTGCCGCAGCATGGAGCCGACGGCCAGCGAGAGCAGCCCGAGCAGCGACACATAGAGCCCGGCGCCGATCGTGGCACCCACCATCTGCTCACTGGTGGGCTCCATGATGCCCGGGCCGCTGTGCATCCCCGATCCGGCGAACGCCACCAGCGCCAGCGAGACGGTCGTGGTGGTGAACGAGAGGGTGAAGAAGACCAGCGCCTTGGCGGTCAGCACCCGCGCACGCTGCGGGCAGGCGGTGAAGCTGGTGCGGATCATCCCGGTGCCGTACTCGGAGGAGACCACCAGTACGCCGAGCGTGACGAGGCACAGCTGACCCAGCAGGGTGCCGAAGAAGCCGGGCAGGGTCGGGGGAGCGGAGACGTAGTCCTGGTCGCCGGTGCTCGCGGCCACCAGCAGCCCGATCCCGACGACCAGCGCGGTCATCACGCCCAGCGTCCAGATCGTGGAGCGCACCGACTTGATCTTGGTCCACTCGGAGGCGAGGGCGTGCCCGAGGTTGGTGCCCCGGATCGGGATGGGCGAGGTGTACGAGCCCACGCCGGCGTACGGCTGGGACGGGTTGGCCCCGGCGGGCGGCGGCGTCGGCTGCGGCATCTGCGGCGGGGCCGGCTGCTGCGGAGGCATCTGCTGCGGGTGCCCGGCCTGCGGAGGCATCTGCTGCTGCGGCGTCTGCTGCGGGGGCATCTGGTGCGGGTGCGCGGTCTGCGGCGGCATCGCGGGCGGCGTCTGCTGCTGCGGCGGCCCCGGCGGGGCGGTCTGCGGCGCCGGCGGCATCTGCGGGGGCGTCTGCGGCGGGACGGGCGCCGACTGGGGCTGGTGGTACGGGGTCGTCATCGGGCGTCCTCGCTGTCGCGCTTGGTCATGTCGGGAACCGAGGCCGGGGCAGCGGCCGGTGCGGCCTGAGGAGCGGCGTGCGGCGCGGCGTGCGGCGCCGCGGGCGGTTCGGCGTACCCCGGCAGCACGGTGCCGGGCGGGAAGCCGCCGGGTCCCGTGGGCTGGCCCGGCATCCCCGGGGCGTAGCCGTACGCCCCGCCCTGCGGCGGCATCCCGGGGACCGGCTCCTGGAGACCGGCGCGCTGGTCGGCGGTGGACCGGTAGTCCACCGCGCCCGACGTCATCCGCATATACGCCTCTTCCAGCGATGCCTGGTGCGGCGAAAGCTCCCAGAGGCGGATACCGGCCCCGTGCGCCAGATCGCTGATCCGCGGCAGCGGCAGCCCGGTCACCCGCAGGGCGCCGTCCTGCTCCGGCAGCACCTGGCCGCCAGCCTCGCTCAGGGCGGAGGTGAGCTTCTCGCGGTCCTCCGGCGCGCCCTCGGGGGTGCGGACGCGGGCGAAGTCCGCCGAGTTGTACGAGATGAAGTCCCGGACGCTCATATCGGCGAGCAGCTGTCCGCGCCCGATGACGATCAGGTGGTCCGCGGTGAGCGCCATCTCGCTCATGAGGTGACTGGAGACGAAGACGGTGCGGCCCTCGGAGGCCAGCTGCTTCATCAGGTTGCGGACCCAGAGGATGCCCTCGGGGTCCAGACCGTTGACCGGCTCGTCGAAGAGCAGCACCTGCGGATCGCCGAGCAGCGCGGCCGCGATGCCCAGGCGCTGGCCCATACCGAGCGAGAAGCCCTTGGAGCGCTTGCCGGCCACGCTCTGGAGGCCCACCACGCCCAGCACCTCGTCCACCCGGCGGGCCGGGATACCGGACAGCTGGGCCAGGCACATCAGGTGCTGGCGTGCGCTGCGCCCGCCGTGCACCGCCTTGGCGTCGAGCAGGGCACCCACCTGGCGCGGTGCGTTGGGGAGGCGGCGGAACGGGTGGCCACCGATGGTGACCTGCCCGGCAGTGGGCTGGTCGAGCCCCAGGATCATGCGCATCGTCGTCGACTTGCCTGATCCGTTGGGGCCCAGGAAGCCGGTGACGGCACCCGGCCTCACCTGGAACGACAAGTTGTACACGGCTGTCTTGGCGCCGTAGCGCTTCGTCAGACCGACTGCCTGGATCATTCTCCGCCCCTCGTGCAAATGGGTCCGGGGCGCGAGCCCCCGTGAGGGTTAGGAGGATAGCGGTGGGTTGACGGTTCCTTCCCCTAGGAGAATGAGAGCGCATCGTAATCACGGGCCCCGGGCGGCCGGGGAGGCCCGTCCCCGGCGTCCTCGGCGTAGCGCCCGAACGCCGCCCCCCGCGGCAGCGCCCAGCCCTCGTCCCGGAAGGCGCGGGCGGCCGCCTCCCGCACCGCGGGATCGGCGCCCGCGCGCCCGACCCAGGAGCGCGGATCCGGGCCGAGCAGGGTGCGCAGCCGGGCCGAGGCGGCCAGCAGCCCGGTCAGCAGCGCGCCCTGGTCGCCACCGCCGGGCAGCGGCGCCGTGGCGTCCGGGTTCCGCAGCACCCCGCGCCTTCCGGCGTAGAGGTACCCGCCGCCGAGCCGCTCCCCGGACGGCAGCACCATCGGGAAGTCCGTCCCGGGCAGCAGCACCCTCCGGTAGTTGGGGTACTCGGTGTCGTCCACGGCCGCGAGCTGCTCGGTGTCCAGCCAGCTCACCACCAGCGGGGTGCGCGCGGACGCAGCGGTGTACGGCGCCGAGGGGACGTAGCCGTAGCGCGCGATATGCGCCGAGCAGCCGACCGCGATCCCGGTGATGTCCACCGGGACCATGGGGACGGCGTACGGGGTGCCCGGCCGGGACAGCTTGTGGTGCAGCTGGGCGGGGGAGGCGTTGGAGCCCACGGCGATGACGGGGGTGCGCGCACCGGCCGTCGGCACGCCGAGCCGGGCCAGTGCGGCGTCGAGCGGTACCCGGTGCCCGTCCGGCCCGGCCACCGGCCAGCTCCCCAGCCGCCCCTCCCCGGGCTCCATCGGCCACAGCTCACCGCCGGTGAGCAGGGCGGGGGAGGTGACGGGCCGGCCGGGGTAGCAGAGCGGCTCCCGGGCAGGCACCTCGGCGAAACCGAGAGCGGCGAGACGGCGGTCGATCACACCGCGAGCCTACGCGCGGGGTGCTGAGCGCGGACCCCGCGCGCGGTGTGAGGGCACGCGCCTCCGACACGACGATGAGGCCCGCCGGGCGGGAGTCGGGGGTCGCGGAGGTGTTGCTGTTCTACGCGCCCCCGGGCGGCGATGAGGCCCGCCGGGCGGGGGCCGGGCGGTGTGGGGTTCGGGGCGCGGGGCCCGATGAGATCCGCCCGGCGGGGGCTATGCGTCGCGACGCTGGAGCGTGAGGTAGCCCGTGGCCAGGGCGGCGGGTGCGGCGTGCGCGGAGCTTCGTGGCGGCGGCGCTGTGGACGCGTCCCTGTGCGGCGATGAGGCCCGCCGGGCGGGGTCTGGGCGTCGCGGCGCGTGCCCGGTGCCTGCGGCGGGCACGGTGGCGGTGTCGCTGTGGGTGCCCCGGCGGGGTGATGAGGGTCTGGGCGCCGCGGGGTTCGGGCGGCGGCTGCGGCGTGCGCGAGCTTCGCGGTGCGCGGGCGGCAGGTATGCCGTCGTCGCGGCGGCGTTGCGCTTCTACGCGTCCGCGGGCGGCGATGAGGCCCGCCGGGCGGCGCGGGGCCCGATGAGCCCTGCCCGGCGGGGGCTACGCGTCGCGGCGTTTGAGCAGGAGGTAGCCCGTGGCCAGGGCGGCGGCGACCCAGAGGCACATGATGGTGAAGCCGCCCCACGGGCCGTAGGGGGCGCTCTCGCCGTCCGGGACCACGCGCATGATGTGCTGGCCCGCCTGGTCCGGCAGATATGCGCCGAACTTCCGGGTCACGTCCACATTGGCCAGGATGTTCGAGATCAGGAAGAAGAACGGCATCAGCACGCCCAGCGACAGCAGCGGGCTGCGCAGCATCGTGGCGACGGCCATCGAGAACACGGTGATGAGCGTCATGTAGAGGCCGCCGCCGAGGACCGCGCGCAGCACCCCCGGGTCGCCCAGTGACGCCCGGTACTGGCCCAGCAGGCTCTGGCCGGTGGCGAAGGCGGCGAAGCTGGTGAGCATGCCGACCGCCAGGGCGAGCAGCGCCGCCACGGTGACCTTGGCGGTGAAGAGCACTCCGCGGCGCGGTACGGCCGCGAGCGAGGTGCGGATCATTCCGGTGGCGTACTCGCCGGAGACCACCAGCACTCCGAAGACGATCATCGCGAGCTGCCCGAGCCCGGTTCCGGCGAAGCTCACGAAGGTCGGGTCGAAGACCCGTTTGTCATGGGGGGACAGATGGGCGAAGTCATGCCGGACCAGTGCGCTGATGAGCGCTCCGAGCGCGATCGTGACCAGCGCGGCCACACCCAGCGTCCACGCTGTGGAGCGCACCGAGCGGATCTTGGTCCACTCGGAGCGCAGTACCCGGGTCACCACCGTCATCGTCAGGACTCCTTCCGTGACCGCTCGGCGGCGCGCCAGGCGGCGGCCGGGGTGGGCTCGTCGGCGCCCGCGGGATGCGCGTGGTACTCCACCGCTCCGGCGGTCAGCCGCATGAACGCCTCCTCCAGGGACGCCCGCTGTCGGCTCAGCTCATGCAGCACCAGCCGGTGGTCGGCCATCAGCTGGCCCAGCCGGACCGGGTCGCCGTCGTCCACCTCCACCGAACCGTCGGAGCCGGGCACCGCCGCGATACCGCCCGCGGCCAGGACATCGCGCAGCCGCTGCTGTTCGGGCGAGCGCAGCCGGACATAGGAACGTGAATGTTCGGTGATGAAATCGGACATCGAGGTATCGGCGAGAAGTCGTCCCTGACCGATGACCACCAAATGATCGGCGGTAAGCGCCATTTCGCTCATGAGATGACTTGAAACGAACACCGTCCGGCCCTGGCCCGCCAGATCCCGCATCAGGTTCCGGATCCAGTGGATGCCCTCCGGATCCAGTCCGTTGACCGGCTCGTCGAACATCAGAATCGACGGATCACCCAGCATCGCGGCCGCGATGCCAAGTCGCTGGCTCATTCCCAGGGAAAAACCCTTGGAGCGTTTACGGGCGACCGAACCGAGACCGACGAGGTCCAGCACCTCCGGGACCCGGGCGGGCGGTACGCCGTTGCTCTGGGCGAGGCACAGCAGATGGTGGAAGGCGCTGCGGCCGCCGTGCACGGCCTTGGCGTCGAGAAGGGCGCCGACGTGCCGCAGCGGGTCCGTCAGCCGCTCGTACGGCCGCCCGTCGATCCTGACCCGGCCGGATGTCGGATGGTCAAGACCCAGCACCATCCGCATGGTGGTGGACTTGCCCGCCCCGTTGGGACCGAGGAAACCGGTGACCTTACCGGGCCGGACGGTGAAGGAGAGACCGTCCACGGCCAGCGTGTCGCCGTAAGCCTTGCTCAGCCCCTCGATCTCGATCATGCGGCCACGCTAAGCGCGGCCCCTGACCCCCGCCACCGGGCCGCCGCCCGCCGGGGGAGCGGCCGCGGTCACCGGGGCGGACATGCGCGTGCCCCGCGCCGCACGGTGCGGCACGGGGCAGGGAGCGCTCCGGGATGACCGAGTGTCACCGGGTCTGCTGCGCGGGGACGCCACGGCTGACCGTCTCGTCCTCCGGCGTACCGGCGGCGGCCACCGCCGCGCCGGTCAGCGTGGCCAGCATCTCGCGGACGTTGGTCAGCTGGGCGTTGATGCTGTCGCGGCGGTTGGTGAGGGCCGCCAGCTCACGCTCGGACTCGCTGCGGATCCGGTCCGCCTTGGCGTTGGCGTCGGCCACGATGTCCTCGGCCTGGCGCTGCGCGGTCTCCACCGTCTGGCGGGCCCGGCGCTCCGCGTCGGTGCGCAGCTTCTCGGCCTCGAGCCGCAGCTGCTCGGCGCGGTGCTCGATCTCCGCGAGCCGCTTCTCGGCCTTGGCCTGACGGGAGGCCAGGTCGCGCTCGGACTGCTCGCGGCGCTTGGCCAGGTTCGTCTCGAAGTCGGCGGCGGCCTGCGCGGCCTTGGCGCGGGTCTCCTCGAAGAGGGAGTCCGCCTCCTCGCGCTTGGACTGGGCGTCCTTCTGCGCCTCCTGGCGCAGGGTGGAGGCCTCGCCCTTCGCCTTCTCGACGATACGCGCGCCCTCGTCCTCGGCCTTCGCCTTGCGCTCGGCGGCGAACGTCTCGGCGTCGTTGCGCACCTGCTGGGCCGCCGACTCGGCGAGCTCACGGTGCTGTTCGGCGGCCCGGCGGGCCTCCTCGCGCAGATCCTTGGCCTCCTCCTCGGCGAGACGGAGGATCTTCTCGACCCGGGCGCCGAGTCCGGCGTAGGACGGCTCCGCGTCGTTGATCTGGGCCTGAGCGTTCTGCGTCTCGAGGTGCAGCTCCTCGATGCGCTTTTCCAGGGAGGTGATACGGGCCAGTGCACTGTCACGGTCGGCGACGAGCTTGGTAATGCGGTCGTCCACCTGACCGCGGTCGTATCCACGCCGCACGAGCTCGAAGCCGAAGGGGGAGGAAGTGTCGCTCATGGGGTTCCTGTCAGAAAGAGACCGGTGAGGTGATAGAGGGAATCCTAGGGGGCCGAGCGGCGTGTCATCGAGTCAACGACTGTTTGATCTGGAGAATGTCCAGCCTTTTGAGTGGCAGTAAGTCCCAACGCTTGTCACTCGTCGGGATGATTCGGACACAACACGGCGTGTGCCGCTAGCCGTCGGAACGTTTTCCGCCCGGTCTGGTCGCACCCGCACCTGCCGCCGTCTTGACTCCGCCGTTCTCCTTGCCCCCCGCGCCGCCCGACGCGGGGGTCTCGAAGGACTCCAACGCCTCCAGCACGTCCTGGACACGGGAGATCTCCGCGTTGATGTCCTCGCGGCGCCGCTTGAGCAACTCCAGCTCCCGCTTGCCCTCGTCCACGATCTCCGTCGCCTCGGCCGTGGCCTCGGCCCGGACCCGCTCCGCGTCCCGCGTCGCGTCGGCCTTCCGCTGCTCGGCCTCCTTCAGCAGGCCCTCGGCCTTCCGCACCGCCGCGATCCGCACCCGGCTGGCCTCGCTGTTGGCGTCCGACACCAGCGACTTGGCCTTCTCCTCGGCCTTCATCAGCTGTGCGGTGGCCGCCGCGACCAGCTTGTCCACCCGTTCGCCGGTGGACTTCATCTGCTCGGCGGATTCCCGGCGGGCCCGCGAGTGCAACTCCTCGACCTCGGTCTCGGTCCGCGACCGCAGCTCCTCGGCGCGCTCCCGGATCGCGGTCGCGTCGCCCCGGGCCTCGCCCAGCATCACATCCGCGTCCGTACGGGCCTTCTCCACCAGCCCGTTGCCCTCCTCGGTGGCCTCCGCGATCAGCCGGTCGGCCTCCTGGCGGGCCACGCCCACCATGGTGTCCGCCTGCTCCTCCGCCGCGGTCGCCGTCCGCAGCGCGGCCTCCCGCGCCTCCGCGGTGAGCCGCTCGGCCTCCGCGGTGGACTCGGTGACCAGCCGGTCCGCCTGCTCCGCCGCGTCCGAACGGCGCTTGTTGGCGTCCTCGCGCGCCCGGTCGACCAACCGGTCCGCCTCGGCCTGTGCCTCGGCCCGGATCCGCTCGGCCTCCGCCGCCGCGTCGGCCGCGATCCGGTCCGCCTCCGCCCGGGTGCGCTCGGCGTGCCGCTGGGCCGAGCCGACGGTCTCCGCCGCCTCGGTGCGCAGCCGTTCGGCCTCCGCGGTGGCCTCCGCGAGCAGCCGCTCCGCCTCGCTCGAGGCCTCGCCCACCAGCCGGTCGGCCTGGGCCGCGGCCTCCGAGCGGATGTTGTTGGCGTCGCCGCGGGCCTGGGCCCGGGTACGCGCCGCGTCCTGCTCCGCGGTGGCCCGCGCGTCCGACGCCTCGGTGCGCATCGCCTGGGAGCGGGCCGTGGCCTCGGCCACCAGCCGCTGCGCCTCGTCGGTGGCGCCTGCCACCAGGGTGTCGGCCTGTTCCGCGGCCTCCGCACGGGTCTTGTGGGCCGAACGGCGCGCCTCGTCGAGCGTCTCATTGGCCTCGGCGCGCAGCCGCTCGGACTCATGGGTGGCCTCGGTGAGCAGCCGGTCGGCCTGCTCGGCCGCCTCCGTACGGCGCCGCCCGGCGTCCTCGCGGGCCTCGGTGGTCAGCCGCTCGGACTCGGCGATCGCCTCCGAAACCGTACGCTCCGCCATCGACTTGGCGGCCTCGGTCTCCTCCTGCGCCTCCCGCCGCAGCCGGGTCGCGTCCTGCGAGGCGCGCTCCCGCTCCGCGTAGGCGTCCGCGCGGACCCGGTCGACCTCCTCCTGCGCCTCGGTACGGCTGCGCTCCGCCGCGTGCTCGGCGGCCGTACGCAGCCCGGTGATCTCGGCCTCGGCCTGCTCGTGCAGCCCCGTGACCGAGTCCCGCACCTGCTGCGCGGTCTGCTCGGCCGTGGCCACCATGTCCGACGAGCGCTGCTCGGCCTCCTCGACCACCCGCTGCGCCTCGGTCTGCGCCTCGGAGACCCGGTTGCGGGCCGCCGTCAGCAGCTCCTCGCTCTGCTCATGCGCCCGGGTCCGCTCGGACTGCGCCTCCTCCCGGGCGTCGGTCAGCAGCTCCTCGGCCTCACGGCGGCGGCGCGCCGCCTCCTCCTGGGCCGCGGCCAGCGCCTCCGCCGCCTCCGTGCCGATCCGCTCGGCGGCGGCGGTGGCCTCCCCGCGCACCCGGTCGGCCGTCTCCTGGGCCTCCCCGCGCAGCCGTTCGGCCTCCGCGGCGGCCTCACCGCGCAGCCGCACCGCCACCGACTCGGCCTCGGCGCGCGCGTTCGACGCGTCGGCCGCGGCCTCCTCGCGCAGCCGGTCCGCCTCGTCCTCGGCCTGCTGGCGCAGGGCGTTGAGCCGCTCGGCGGACTCCCCGCGCTGCCGCTCGATCTCCTCGGCCGTCTCCCGGCGCAGCCGCTCCGCCTCGGTGCGCGCCTCGCCGAGCGCCTCCTCGGCGGAGCCGAGCCGCTGCTCGGCCTCCTGGTGCAGCCGGGTCAGCTCGGTCTCGGCGTCGGCCCGGCGGTCCTGCGCGGCCCGCTCGGCCTCCTCGCGCAGCTCCTCGGCCGCGCTGTCGGCCTCGACCCGGATCTCCTCGGCCCGCTCCTCGGCCGAGGTCACCAGCTCCTCCGCCTCGCCCCGGGCCCGCTTCAGCAGCTCGTCGGCCTGGCGGCGCAGCGCGTTGGCCCGCTCGATCGCCTCGGTGCGGACCCGCTCGCTCTCGCTGGTCGCGCCCGAACGCGTCTCCTCCGCGTCCTGCTTGGCCTTGGTCAGCAGCTCCTCGGCGGTGCTGGCCGACTCCTCGATCTGCTGGACCGCCTCACGGCGCGCCTCGGCGCGGATCCGCTCGCCCTCGGCCACCGCCTCGGACCGCAGCTGCTCGGCCTCGCCGCGCAGCCGTCGCGCCTCCTCCTGGAGCTCGACGGTCTTGGCGCGGTACTCCTTGGTGTCGTCCTTGGCCGCGCCCTTGAGCTCCTCGACGGTGTCCTGCGCCTCCGTGCGCAGCCGGTCCGCCTCGGCCTCGGCCTCGTGGCGGATCCGCTCCGCCTCCTCGGCGGCCGCCTTGGTGGTGGCCTGGGCCGTCTCCGAGGCGCGGGTCAGCACGTCCTCGGCGCTCCGGGCGGCCTTGGCCAGCTGGGCGGCGGAGTCCTCGGCGGCGCGGGCGCGGGCGTCGTCCCCGGCCTCCGAGACCATCCGGTCGGCCTCGGCGCGGGCGTCCTCCCGCAGCTGCTCGGCCTCCGCCCGCAGCGCCTCGGCCTCCTTGGTGGCCTCGCCGACCAGCCGGGCGACCTCCGCCCTGGCGGTACGGGTGCGCTGCTCGTTGTCCGACTCGGCGGCCGAAAGCCGCTTGGCCGCCGCGTCCTTGGCCTCGTTGAGAAGCTTCTCGGCCTCGGCGCGCGCCTCGCGCAGCGCCGTCTCCGCCTCCTGCATCCGCTGCTCGGCGGTGCGGGTCTGCTCGGCGGCGAGCCGGCGGGCCTCGTCCGACTCGGTGGTGGCCCCGGCCCGCAGCTGCTCGGCGTGGTCGGTGGCCTCCTGGGCCTGCGCCCCGGCCGCGTTGAGCAGCCGCTCGGCGTCGGTACGGGCCCGGCGCAGGATCGACTCGGCCTCGGTACGGGCGGACTCCGCCTCCGAACCGAGCCGCTGACGGGCCTGTTCGGCCAGCCGCTGGGCCTCCGCGCGGGCGGCCGACAGCGCGTGCTCGGCCTCGGCGCGGGACTCCTCCAGCAGCCGACGGGCCTGGTCCTCACTGCGGGCGCGCAGTTGCTCGGCCCAGGCGACGTTCTCGTTGACGTGCGACTCGACGGTGGCGCGGCGCTCGGCGAGCTCCTGGTCCAGCCGCTGGCGGCGGCCCACCGCCTCGGCGTGCAGCTCGGCTTCGAGCCGGGCCTGCCGCTCGGCCTGCTCCTGGAGCAGCCGCTGGGTCTGGGCACGGGTCTCGCGCAGCTCGCGCTCGGCGTCCGCGCGCAGTTGGTCGGCCTGGACCTGCGCATTGCGCAGCAACTGTTCTGCCTGGTAGCCGAGGTTGGCGCTGTCGTAGGCAGGACGGGTCGCCAGAGTGCGGCGCGCCTCGTGCAGCTTGGCGCGCAGCACCTCGACTTGGTAGCCGAGGTCGTCGGCGTGCTGGACGGCCTTCTCCCGCTCGGTCTTCAGCCGCTCCATCTCGGCCTCGAACTTCGAGAGCTGATCGTCAGGCTCGTAGCGGTCGTAGCCCCGCACTGCGCGGTCCCATCCGTCCCCTGGTCGCGTTGGCGGCCGGCTCCCTACCTCGCGGTCCCTCGCGGTTCCTCGTGGTCACGGCCCGGCGACTGCTGTGCCGGACGGTGCGGAGCTGGCCCTTCCGAAGAAATGGTGTCAGATCATCGGCAAAGCCCGGGCCGGACCCCGATCCCTTCCGATTCCCGTACCCCGGCCGAGCCTGCACTCTACCGGCCGGGGAAGGGGTAGGTCAGTGGTCCGCTTCAGTGGTCCGCTTCGGACGGGGACGCGGCGGTGACCAGTTCGGTCAGCACCCCATGGCAGTCCTTGGGGTGCAGGAAGGTGATCCGGGAGTCCATGGAGCCGCGGCGGGGCTCCTCGTAGAGGACCCGCACGCCCTTGCCGCGGATCTCCTCGGAGTCGGTGTCGACGTCGGCGGTGCCGAAGGCGATGTGGTGGACGCCCTCGCCGTTCTTGGCCAGCCACTTGCCGACCGCCGAGTCCTCCCTGGTCGGCTCCAGGAGCTGGAGGTAGGAGGCCCCGCCGTCCGAGGTCTCGTTGATCTTGAGCATGGCCTCGCGTACGCCCTGCTCCTCGTTGACCTCGGAGTGGAACACCTCGAAGCCGTACGTGGCACGGTAGAACTCGACGGTTTTGTCCAGGTCGAAGCAGGCGATCCCGATGTGGTCGATTCTCGTCAGCATGGGACCAGTGCACCGCTCCGCGTGGTGGTTACGCAACGTGCGCGCGATCACACTGATGGGCCGGTGACCGCGCGGGTAACCGGTCAGTACATTGACGATAACCCTCGTTAACTTCCTTCGTCTCGTGAAGGGGCCCACCACATGACTGCACCATCGACCGGTAACGCCACCACCTCCGTGATCGTGGCGGGTGCCCGTACACCCATGGGACGGCTGCTCGGCAGCCTGCGCTCGTTCTCCGGTGCCGACCTGGGGGGCATCGCCATCAAGGCGGCGCTGGACCGGGCCGGGGTCGGCGGTGACCAGGTGCAGTACGTGATCATGGGGCAGGTCCTCCAGGCGGGCGCCGGCCAGATCCCGGCCCGGCAGGCGGCCGTGAAGGCCGGTATCCCGATGAGCGTGCCCGCCCTCACCGTCAACAAGGTCTGCCTCTCCGGCCTCGACGCCATCGCCCTGGCCGACCAGCTCATCCGGGCGGGTGAGTTCGACGTGGTGGTCGCGGGCGGTCAGGAGTCCATGACCAACGCCCCGCATCTGCTCCCCAAGTCGCGGGAGGGCCACAAGTACGGCGCCATCGAGATGCTCGACGCGATGGCGCACGACGGGCTCACCGACGCCTTCGAGAACATCGCCATGGGCGAGTCCACCGAGAAGCACAACACCCGGCTGGGCATCCTCCGCCCCGAGCAGGACGAGATCGCCGCCCGCTCCCACCAGCGGGCCGCCGCCGCCCAGAAGAACGGCCTGTTCGACGCCGAGATCACCCCCGTGGAGATCCCGCAGCGCAAGGGCGAGCCGGTCGTCTTCGCCAAGGACGAGGGCATCCGCGGCGAGACCACCGCCGAGTCCCTGGGCAAGCTGCGCCCCGCGTTCACCAAGGACGGCACCATCACCGCCGGAACCTCCTCGCAGATCTCCGACGGCGCCGCCGCGGTCGTGGTGATGAGCAAGGCCAAGGCGGAGGAGCTCGGTCTGGAGTGGATCGCCGAGATCGGCGCCCACGGCAATGTGGCCGGACCCGACAACTCCCTCCAGTCGCAGCCGTCCAACGCCATCGCCCACGCGCTGGGCAAGGACGGGCTGACCGTCGGTGACCTCGACCTGATCGAGATCAACGAGGCGTTCGCCGCGGTCGCGGTGCAGTCAATGAAGGATCTGGGCGTTTCGTCCGAAAAGGTGAACGTGAACGGCGGCGCCATCGCCCTCGGACATCCGATCGGCATGTCCGGCGCCCGGATCGTGCTGCACCTGGCGCTGGAGCTGCGCCGGCGCGGCGGCGGTACCGGCGCCGCGGCGCTGTGCGGCGGTGGCGGCCAGGGAGACGCGCTGATCATCCGGGTGCCCGGAAAGAAGGCGTGACCCCGGCGGTCGCCGGTGAGTGGTTCTGAACGGCGCCGGTCCATCGATCCGGCGGTATGGCGGTACGAGCGTTGAGGAGCGCGGCCCCCATGAGTGATGTGCCCACCCTGGTGGAGCAGGCCCGGCAGGGGCGGCCGCGCGCCGTCGCCCGGCTGATCTCGCTGATCGAGGGCGATTCGCCGCAGCTGCGCGAGGTGATGGCGGCGCTGGCTCCCCTGGCCGGGGGCGCCTATGTGGTGGGACTGACCGGCTCCCCGGGGGTCGGCAAGTCCACCTCGACCTCCGGGCTCGTCTCCGCCTACCGCCGGATCGGCAAGCGGGTGGGGGTCCTCGCGGTGGACCCCTCCTCGCCGTTCTCCGGCGGGGCGCTGCTCGGCGACCGGGTCCGGATGTCCGAGCACGCCTCGGACCCCGGCGTCTACATCCGCTCCATGGCCACCCGCGGCCATCTGGGCGGACTGGCCTGGGCCGCGCCGCAGGCCATCCGGGTGCTCGACGCCGCCGGATGCGATGTGGTGCTGGTCGAGACGGTGGGCGTCGGCCAGTCCGAGGTCGAGATCGCCGCCCAGGCCGACACCAGCGTGGTGCTGCTCGCGCCGGGGATGGGCGACGGGATCCAGGCGGCCAAGGCCGGGATCCTGGAGATCGGCGATGTGTATGTGGTCAACAAGGCCGACCGGGACGGCGCCGACGCCACCGCCCGCGAGCTCAACCACATGCTGGGCCTGGGCGAGGCGCGGGCGGCGGGTGACTGGCGGCCGCCGATCGTGAAGACGGTGGCGGCGCGCGCCGAGGGCATCGACGAGGTCGTCGAGGCGCTGGAGAAGCACCGGGCCTGGATGGAGGAGCACGGTGTGCTGGCCGAGCGCCGGATGCGGCGGGCGGCCGGTGAGGTCGAGACGATCGCGGTGACCGCGCTGCGCGCGCGCATCGGCGATCTGCACGGCGACCGGCGCCTGGGCGCGCTGGCGGAACGGGTCGTGGCCGGAGAGCTGGACCCGTACTCGGCGGCCGATGAACTGGTGGCGGGAGTCACCGAAGGGTCGTAACGCGCAGACGCGGAGGCGGGCCCCGGAGTGCGGGGCCCGCCTCGTAAATGCCTCCGGACGGTCAGTCGTCGTCGCGGTCGTCCGCCTTGTCGTCGTCGGACGCGGTCTGCGCGACCTTGCCGGTCTGCGCGTCGACGGTCAGCTCGCGCTCCTTGTGGTTCTTCACGACCTCGACCTCCCACGCGGCCGCGCGGTCGTCGTCGATGCCGACGGAGGTCACGGTGGAGCCGCCCGCCGCGGCCTTGCGGGCCGCCTCGACGGCGCTCACGTCGGCCTTCTTCAGGGCGGCGCGCTCAGCGGCGTCGTCGGAGTCGGCGGCCTCTTCGCGGTCCACGCGCTGGTTCAGCACCTTGCCGCTGGTGGCGTCGACGCCGACCTCGTGCCACTTTCCGTCCTTGCCCAGGATCTCCGCGTCCCAGGCGGTGGTGCGGGCGTCGTCGTCCAGGTCGATGGAGGACAGCGTGCCCGGTGCGGCCTTCAGGGCCGTGGCCGCCGCGTCGGACAGCGTCACCCGGGCCTTCCCGGCCGACTCGGCGTCGCGGCCGCCGTTGTCGTCGGCGTCGTCCCGGTCCTTCGCGTCGTCCCGGCCATCGGCGTCGTCCGTGTCATTGGCGTCGTCGGCGTCGTCGCGGTCGTCGGCCTGGAAGGCCGCCATCTTCGCGGAGTTCTGCGCCGCACCGGCGGACGAGGACTGCGCGCCGCCCGTCCCGCCGTCCGCCAGGGCGACGGCCGAACCGCCGCCGATCAGGGCGGCCGCGGCGACGGTGGCGATGACGATGTTGCGCTTCATGAGGGTTTCCTCCCCGGTGTGCTGTTCGGACGTTCACCACCTTCACCGAGGGATGCTGAAGCTGAGCTGAAGCCACCTGAAGAGATCTTCAGCTTGGCTTTGGGAGGCTGGTCGCATGCGTTTGCTGATCGTTGAGGACGAACGGCGGCTCGCCGTATCGCTGGCCAAGGGGCTGCGTGCGGAGGGCTTCGCCGTGGATGTGGCGCACGACGGGCGCGAGGGGCTGCACCGCGCGCAGGAGGGCGCCTACGACCTGATCGTCCTCGACATCATGCTGCCGGGGATGAACGGCTACCACGTGTGCGGGGCGCTCCGGGCGGCCGGTCACGAGGTGCCGATCCTGATGCTCACCGCCAAGGACGGCGAGTACGACGAGGCCGAGGGGCTCGACACCGGCGCCGACGACTATCTGACCAAGCCCTTCTCGTATGTGGTGCTGGTGGCACGGGTACGGGCGCTGCTGCGCCGCCGCGGGCCCGCCGCCTCACCGGTGGTGCGGGTCGGCGAGCTGGCGGTGGACCGGGGTGCCCGGCGGGTGGAGCGGGACGGCGGCGAGATCGCGCTGACCGCCAAGGAGTTCTCCGTACTGGAGCATCTGGCGCTGCGGCCGGGGGACGTGGTCTCCAAGGCCGAGATCCTGGAGCACGTCTGGGACTTCGCGTACGACGGCGACCCCAACATCGTCGAGGTGTACATCAGCGCCCTGCGCCGCAAACTGGGCGCCGGGCTGATCGAGACGGTGCGGGGAGCGGGGTACCGGCTCCGTGGGTAAGGTCTTCGGCTCCGTACGGGCACGGGCGGCGCTGGGCGCGACCGTGGTGGTCGCGGTGGCGCTGGTGGCCGCGGGGCTCGCGGTGCTGGCGGTACTGCGGGGCAATCTGGCGGACCGGGCCGAGGTCGACGCCGGGGCCGCCGCCCGGGCGGTCGCGTCGAAGGTCGCCGGTGGGGTGGCCTACCGGGAGCTGGACCTCGGGGACGACACCCCGGTGCAGATCGTGGACGAGGACCACCGGGTCCGGGCGGTCAGCGACGACCTCCAGGCGGTGACGGGCACCGGCAGTTCCTCGGTGCGGCCGGTGGCGGCGCCGTCCGACGACGCCGAGGACGAGCACGAGGACGACGGCGGTTCGGGGGAGGTCTCCTCGAGCCCGGAGTACAGCGGCGGCACCGCCCGGATCGACGGCACGACCGAGGAATACCGCTGGGCGGCCGTGGAGGTCACCGACGCCCACGGCGAGGACGTCACCGTCTACGCGGGCGCCCCGCTGGCCACCGAACAGGGCGCGGTGGGCACCGTCCGGCAGGCGATGCTGATCGGACTGCCGCTGCTGCTGGTGGTCGTGGCCGGGGTGACCTGGCTGGTGACCCGGCGCGCGCTGCGGCCGGTGGAGGGGATCCGCCGGGAGATGGCCGCCATCACCGCGAGCACCGATCTGTCCCGCCGGGTGCCGGAACCCGGCTCGCACGACGAGGTGGCGGCGCTGGCCCGGACGACCAACGAGACGCTCACGGCGCTGGAGGCGTCGGTCGAGCGGCAGCGGGCGTTCGTCGCGGACGCCTCCCACGAACTGCGCTCCCCGGTGGCCTCGCTCCGCACCCAGCTGGAGGTGGGCGCCGCCCATCCGGAGCTGCTGGATGTGGCGGGCGCGGTGGAGGACGTGGTGCGGCTCCAGCGGCTGGCCGCCGATCTGCTGCTGCTGGCGCGGCTGGACGCCGGGGAGCGGCCCGCCCGCGCCGAACGGATCGCGCTGGACGGCATGGTGCGCGAGGAGCTGTCGCAGCGCACGGGGGACCGGGTGGCGGTGGTCACCGAGCTGGCCCCGGCGGAGGTGACCGGTTCGCGGGGCCAGCTCTCCCGGGTGCTGGGGAACCTGGTCGACAACGCCCAGCGGCATGCGCGGGGCGAGGTGCGGGTGTCGGTGCGCACCGAGGGCGGCCGCGCCGTGCTGGCCGTCGCCGACGACGGCGGCGGGGTACCGGAGAGCGAACGGGAGCGGATCTTCGAGCGGTTCGTCCGGCTCGACGACGCCCGCAGCCGCGACGATGGCGGGGCCGGGCTCGGCCTCGCCATCGCGCGGGACGTGGCGGAGCGCCACGGCGGCACGCTCACCGTGGGTGCGGGGCCCGCGGGTGGCGCCCTGTTCGCGCTGCGGCTGCCACTGGCCTAGCTCGTGTCCCGGGCCCGGACCCGCGCGGTGCGTCCCTACACCCGGCCGCGCTGGGCGCGCAGATGCTCGGCGACGGGCACCAGCGAGCCGTACAGCGCGTCGAGGTCGTCCGCCCCGAGCAGGTCGATGAAGTGCTTGCGCACGGAGTCGACGTGGTGGGGCGCGACCTTGCGCATGGTGTCCCAGCCGTGCTCGGTCAGGACCGCGTACAGCCCGCGGCGGTCCGACTCGCAGTTCTCCCGGCGGACCAGACCGGCGTTCTCCATCCGGGTGATCTGGTGGGAGAGACGGCTCTTGGACTGGAGGGTCGCGGACGCCAGGTCGCTCATCCGCATCCGGTGGTCCTCCGACTCCGAGAGGTTGACCAGGATCTCGTAGTCGTTCATGGTCAGGCCGAACGGCTGAAGGTCTCGTTCGAGCTGGTAGGTCAGCAGCCGGCTGACGTCCAGATGGGTGCGCCAGGCGCGCTGCTCGTCGTCGCTGAGCCAGCGCGTGCCGTTTTCGGTCTCCATGGGATGTATTCTACCTATAGAAGTTGAATTCCGAACCAATGGATGTATCGGGCTAGAGGTCACGTGTTCGACGTTACACTCCGCACGCTCTCGCTCACGAACCGGTACCCCCCGTCGTTCCGACGGCTATCGCGTCCATCATCCGCTCCGTGGACTGGAGCAGTACCGTCCCCGCCCCCACGAACTCGAACTGATGCTCCTCGCCGGAAGTTCCCCCGAGGCCGGTGTGGGCCCGGATACCGCCCACGATCCCCCGCAGATAGGCGTGGTCGTAGTGGTGGCAGGGGGAGGGGCAGTCGGCCCAGCCCACCAGGGCCTCCGGATCCACCCGCAGCGGCGGCTCCATGAAGACCACCGGACCGTTGGACGCGGCCACGAACTTCCCGGTGCCGATGAGGGTGAGGAACCCCGGCACGATCGACTGCTTCAGGGCCAGTGACGGCTGGTAGGCGAGGAGGTTGCCGGAGCGGATGGTGAGGTTCCCGTCGTCCAGGTCATAGGAGTTGACGTCGAACGCGCGGTCCGCGAGCACCATCTTGCCCTGGCCCTCGGCCACCACCCAGTCCGCGGCGTGCAGCGGGGAGTGGAAGCTGCCCGCGACCAGCCGGTCGAGCCGGCCGAGGCCGATGCCCTGGAAGTCGATCTTCCCGTAGTAGGCGACCATCTTCCCCTTCTGGAGGAACCACTGGCCGTTGAGGTCCACGCTGAAGGCATAGGGGTTGATGTTGTCGTCGGCGGGGAGGGTGTGGACGTCATGGATGACGGGGCCGTTCACAGCTTCTCCTCCGATGCCTGGACATAGACCGTGCCGCTGCCGGACAGCTCGAGCTGGAACGCCTCGCCCGAGCCGCGGCCCACCATGTCGCGCCAGCCGAGGGCCGTCGAGAGCTTATTGCGGACATCACCCCGGTGGGCGACATACGCCTGTGGGTCGACGTGGACCGGCCGCCCGGGGGTGATCGGCAGCTGGATCACCCCGCCGTGCGCCATGACCGCCGCGGAGCCGGTGCCCTCCAGGGTCGTGGTGAACAGCCCCTGCCCGGTGACCTGGCCGCGCACCATCCCCATCACCCCGCCCTGGGAGCCCATGAACATCGTGCCCTGGCGCAGCGAGCCGTCGAAGGCCAGCAGCCGGTCCGCCTCCACATAGAGGGTCTCCCCGGCCAGATCGATCACCTCGACATGGTGACCGCCGTGGCCGAACATCACGGTGCCCTGGCCCTCGACCGTCATCAGCGGAGTGGCCTCGCCCGCGACCCGGCGGCCGATCATGCCCATCACCCCGCCCTGTCCGCCGGTGATGCTGGGGGTGAACCGTACGTCCCCGCGGTACGCGAGCATCGCGCCGCGCTGGCTGAAGAGCGTCTGTCCGGGTGCGACGTCGGCCTGCACCATCCGCGAGGTCAGCGCGGTGAACGGCATCAGAGCTCACCGCCGACCGTGTTGCGCTCGCTGGGCTGCACATACACCAGACCGTCGCCCTCGAAGCGGATCTGGAACGACTCGCCCCCGCTCTCGCCTATCAGCGCGCGGAAGTTCACCCCCGACTGGAAGTGCTGCTGGAGGTTGCCGGTGTGGGCTATGTACGCGCCCGGGTCCACCTGGAGCGGGGTCTGCGGGGTGACCCGCAGCACGATCGCGGTGCCGTCGGAGAGGATCGCCGCCTGGCCGGTGCCCTCGACGGTCGTGGTGAACAGCCCGTTCCCCTGCGCCGAGCCGCGCAGCCCGGTGAAGGTCGTCCCGGTGCGCAGCGCGCCGTCGGCGCACAGCAGGTTCTCCGCCTCGACGTAGAGCTTCTCGCCGTGCAGCGAGACCAGGTTGATCTCGCTCGCCCGGTCGGCGAAGTAGCACGTGCCGTGCCCCTTCACCTCCATGACGGCCATCTGCTCACCGGTGAGCCGCCGGGTCACCATCCCGCGCAGCCCCTCCCCGCCGCCCGACTTCTTCTTGAAGGTCATCTCCCCCTCGTACGCGACCATCGCGCCGTTCTTGGCCTTGACGGTCTCGCCCGTCATGGCGACGGCGAGCACCTTGCTTCCCTGGAGCCGAAACTGAGCCACGAGCCGACGGTATCGGTCCCCCACGCCGACGGACAGGGAGCAACCGGGGCGATCGGTGCCCCGAGGACGGTGATCGCTGCCGCGGCTGCCACAATGGAGCGAGGCTTGTGCATGGGTTCACAAGCCCTTGCCGTGTCCTCCTTACGCGAAGGTGTGCTCCCGTGGACTTCAAGACCGCCACCGCGCTGCGCCGGCTCCGCCTGGTGTCCGCGCCCGAGGCTGTGTCCTTCCTGCTGCTGCTGGTCTGCTCGGTGCTCAAGCGGACCACCGATTTCGACGCGGTACCGGTGATGGGCTGGGTGCACGCCGTCCTCTTCATCCTCTACCTGGTCTTCTGGGCGGACGCCTGGAACCGCACCAAGTGGCGGTGGCAGACCGCGGCCCTCTACTTCCTCCTCGCCGTCCTGCCCACCGGCGGTTTCTTCGCCGAGCGCAAGCTGAAGCGGGAGGCCGAGGCGAGCGTGATCGCGGCCCGCGCCCGCCGGGAGGGCGTGGTCAACGTCTGATCGCCGCCCGGGGCCGTGCCGGTCGGGCTCCGGCTCAGCCGCCCGCGAGCACGGACAGGGCCAGCGGGGTGCGTTCGTAGAGCACCTGGTGGCCCTGTCGGCGTGAGACGAGCAGACCGGCCGCGCGCAGCACCGAGAGGTGGGCCGAGACCGATGACGGGGCCAGCCGGTGGCGCCGGGCCAGCACGGTTGTCGAGGCGGGCTCCACCAGACCGGTCAGGATCGCCGCCCGGTTGGCGCCGACCAGCCGGACCAGGGCGTCCGGCGCCTCGGCGTCCGGCTCCTGCCAGAGGCCGCCGACCCCGCGGGCCGGGTAGATCACGGTCGGCTGCCAGGGCGGTACGAAGCCGCTCACCACATCCGGCCAGACGAAGACGCTGGGCACCAGCAGTACGCCCCGGCCGCCCAGCGTCTGGGTCACCGGCGGGATACGCGCGGTGTGGACCGTGAGGACTCGGTCGGCGAAGGACATCCGGGGCCGCAGGTCCTGGAAGAGCCGCTCCAGACCGCCGTTGGCCAACTGCCGCGAGCGGTAGGCGATATCGGCCTCCAGCAGGGCGCGCAGCCGTGGCCAGTCCGGCTCGATCAGGGCCCGCCAGGCGCGTTCGGTGACATCGGCCAGCCTCGCCACGGTGGCGGCCGGATCGTCCAGCATGGCCCGGCCGCGCGGGCTGTCGGCCGCGCCCGGGGTGCACCGGAGCGACAGGGCCAGCTCATAGCGGGCGATGGTGGGATCGGTGGCCCGCAGCCGGGCCATCTCGTCCTCGAACGAGGCGTCCGGCACCTCCGGCGGGGGTCCGAGGAAGTCGGGGGTGTAGCCGCCGTACCGCGGCATCAGCAGCAACAGCTCCGACAGCTCGAGACCCTCCGCCGCCCGGCCGATCCGGCGCAGCCACGGCAGGTGATAGGCGTGCCGCTCCCGCCGCCGAAGGGTGCGGATCGCCTCATGGGTCTGACCCAGCGGTGAGATGGCGAACCGGCAGCGCAGCAGGTCCTCGGCGCCGAAGCGCATGTGCAGCGGCATGGGTCACCCCCGGAGATTCGGCTCGGGACGAAACACTAGAGGCCGCTCGCTCCCCCTGGGCACGCTGCCGCCATGTCAACGCCTCCCGGGCCCGGGACCATGGGCCCCCACCAGCCGTCGGACGCCGCGGCGGATGCCTCCCGACCCGAGCTCGCGCCCGGTGACGGCACGGGGACCGCGAGGGGACCGGGGAGCGTTGGCTACCGCGCCGTCTTCGCCGTCCGGGAGTTCCGGGCGGTCTTCGCGGCGCATCTGCTCTCCATGCTGGGCGAGGTGGTCTGCGGGATCGCACTGGCCGTCCTGATCTACCGGCTGACCGACTCCCCGCTGCTGAGCGCGCTGACCTTCGCGGCGGCGATGCTGCCGTACGTCATCGGCGGCACCCTGCTGTCCTCGGTCGCCGACCGCTTTCCGCCCCGCCGGGTGCTGGTGGTGTGCGACCTGGTGCACGCCGCGTGCGTGGCCGCCATGGTGGTGCCCGGGACGCCGGTGGCCGCGCTGCTGGCCCTGCGCTGTGTGACGGCGACCGTCTCGCCGGTCTTCAGCGGCACCCGCTCGGCCACGCTCGGCGACATCCTCGGCGAGGGCGACGCCTTCGTGCTGGGCCGCTCGGTCATCCGGATCACCGCCCAGAGCGCCCAGCTCGCGGGGTTCGCGGTGGGCGGGCTGCTGCTGGCCGCGGTGTCGCCGCGGGCCGTCCTCGTGCTCACCTCGGCGGCCCTGGTCGGCTCGGCGCTGATCCTCCGGTTCGGCACCCGCCGCCGCCCGGCCCGGCTGGGCGCGGGCGGGGACGGCGGGGCACTGCTCGCCGACTCGCTGCGCGGCGTCCGGCGGCTGTTCGGCGACCGCCGGATCCGCGGGCTGCTGCTGCTCTCGTGGGTGCCACCGATGTTCGTGGTGATGCCGGAAGTTCTGCTGACGCCGTACTCCGATGGGCTGGGTCTCGGACCGGCCGGTCTGGGGCTGCTGATGTGCGGGATGCCGGTCGGCGCGGTCGTCAGCGAGGTGCTGGTGGGCTCGCTGCTCGGACCGCGGGCGCGGGCCCGGCTGACGCTTCCGGTGGGGGTGGCGGCGGCGGTGCCGGCCCTCGGCTACGCGGCCCATCCCTCGTTCGGCTGGGCACTGGCCCTCCAGGTGCTGACCGGCTGCGGCATCGCCTACAGCCTCGGCCTGGACCAGTGGTTCCTCGCCGCCGTACCCGAGGAGCTGCGGGGCCGGGCGATGACGGTGCTGACGGCCGGGCTGATGACCTCGCAGGGGCTGGGCATGACGGCCGCCGGGGCGGCGGCCGAGTTCGCGCCGGTGTCCGTCGTCGCCACGGTGTCGGGCGGACTGGGGGCGGTCTGCTCACTGCTGGTGGCGCTGGAGGTACGGCGCGGCGCCGGCGGAGCGGAGCCGTCCGGCCCCGGAACGGAGCGGACCGAACTGTGAGATGGAGCTGACCACGATATGACCGGCCGGTACTGTCGGGCATGTGCCGAAGCCGCTCAGCCTGCCGTTCGACCCGATCGCCCGCGCCGACGAACTCTGGAAGCAGCGATGGGGGTCCGTGCCCTCCATGGCCGCGATCACCTCGATCATGCGGGCCCAGCAGATCCTGCTCGGCCAGGTCGACGCGGTCGTCAAACCGTACGGACTGACCTTCGCCCGCTATGAGGCGCTGGTGCTGCTCACCTTCTCCCAGGCGGGTGAGCTGCCGATGTCGAAGATCGGCGAGCGGCTGATGGTCCACCCGACCTCGGTCACCAATACGGTGGACCGCCTGGTCAAGTCGGGTCTGGTGGCCAAGCGGCCGAACCCCAACGACGGCCGCGGCACCCTGGCCTCGATCACCGACCGGGGCCGGGAGGTGGTGGAGTCGGCCACCCGCGATCTGATGGCGATGGAGTTCGGGCTCGGGGCCTACGACGCCGAGGACTGCGGCCGGATCTTCGCGATGCTCAGGCCGCTGCGGGTCGCGGCGGACGACTTCGAAGAGGGTGAGGGCTTCGCCCCCGAGGACTGACCGGCCCCCGCGTCGACTGACCGGTCCCCGCGTCCGCGGGGGTTTTCGCCGGTGTCTAAGCTCATCCGTATGAAACGAAGTGTCCTGACCCGCTACCGGGTGATGGCGTATGTCACCGGTGTGCTGCTGATCCTGCTGACGATCGGCGTGGTCGCCAAGTATCTGCTGGACATGGACGGCGCCGCGGGCTTCGTGAGCGTCGTCGGTATCGCCCACGGCTGGCTCTACGTCCTCTACCTGGTCTTCGCCTTCGACCTGGGCTCCAAGGCGAAGTGGCCGTTCGGCAAGCTGGCCTGGGTGCTGCTCGCCGGTACGGTGCCCACCGCGGTCTTCTTCGTCGAGCGCAAGGTGCACCGCGAGGTGGCCCCGCTGCTCACCGACGCCCGGCCGGCGCCCGCTCAGGCGTAACGGCCCGCGCGGAGCCCGCCCCGGTCCGCCGGGGCGTCGCGTCCCGATTTCTGTGCCGGACCGCTGACCTGCGAGGACGGTCCGGCAGACCACTCCATCGGCCTGCCGCCGGCCGTCAGCCGTCGACAATTACTTGGACGTCCTAGTAAATTTGAGCCATGGACGCCGAAGGCATTGAGGCAGGCCGCCGTCGCTGGCAGGCCAGGTACGACGCGGCACGCAAGCGCGATGCCGATTTCACCACCCTCTCCGGGGACCCCGTCGAGCCGGTCTACGGACCCGCCCCGGGGGACACCGTGGAGGGGTTCGAGCGGATCGGATGGCCCGGGGAGTACCCGTACACCCGCGGGCTGTATCCCACCGGCTACCGGGGGCGGGCGTGGACCATCCGCCAGTTCGCCGGGTTCGGTAACGCCGAGCAGACCAATGAGCGCTACAAGATGATCCTGGAGGCCGGCGGCGGCGGACTCTCGGTCGCCTTCGACATGCCGACCCTGATGGGCCGGGACTCCGACGATCCGCGCTCGCTCGGCGAGGTGGGCCACTGCGGGGTCGCCATCGACTCCGCGGCCGATATGGAGATCCTCTTCAAGGACATCCCGCTCGGCGACGTCACCACCTCGATGACCATCAGCGGCCCGGCCGTCCCCGCCTTCTGCATGTACCTGGTGGCCGCCGAGCGCCAGGGCGTGGACACCTCGCGGCTCAACGGCACCCTCCAGACGGACATCTTCAAGGAGTACATCGCCCAGAAGGAGTGGCTCTTCCCGCCCGAGCCCCATCTGCGCCTGATCGGCGACCTGATGGAGTACTGCGCCCACGGCATCCCCGACTACAAGCCGCTCTCCGTCTCCGGGTACCACATCCGTGAGGCCGGGGCCACGGCCGCGCAGGAGCTGGCGTACACCCTGGCCGACGGGTTCGGCTATGTGGAGCTCGGGCTCTCCCGCGGGCTCGATGTGAACGTCTTCGCGCCCGGTCTCTCCTTCTTCTTCGACGCGCATGTCGACTTCTTCGAGGAGATCGCCAAGTTCCGCGCCGCCCGCCGGATCTGGGCCCGCTGGATGCGCGATGTGTACGGCGCGACCTCGGAGAAGGCGCAGTGGCTGCGGTTCCACACCCAGACCGCCGGGGTCTCGCTGACCGCCCAGCAGCCGTACAACAACGTGGTGCGGACCGCCGTGGAAGCGCTGTCCGCGGTGCTCGGCGGCACCAACTCGCTGCACACCAACGCGCTGGACGAGACCCTCGCGCTCCCCAGCGAGCAGGCCGCCGAGATCGCGCTGCGCACCCAGCAGGTGCTGATGGAGGAGACCGGCATCCTCAATGTGGCCGATCCGCTGGGCGGTTCCTGGTACGTCGAGGCGCTGACCGACCGGATCGAGGCCGACGCCGAGAAGATCTTCGAGCAGATCAAGGAGCGCGGCCGCCGCGCGGTGCCGGACGGACAGCATCCGATCGGGCCGATCACCTCGGGCATCCTCCGCGGGATCGAGGACGGCTGGTTCACCGGTGAGATCGCCGAGTCCGCCTTCCAGTACCAGCGGGCGCTGGAGAAGGGCGACAAGAAGGTCGTCGGCGTCAACTGCCACCATGGCTCGGTCACCGGCGATCTGGAGATCCTTCGGGTCAGCCATGAGGTCGAGCGCGAGCAGGTGCGGGTGCTCGGTGGCCGCAAGGCCGCGCGGGACGAGGCCAAGGTCGCGGCGGGGCTGAAGGCGATGCTGGCCGCGGCCCGGGACGGCGGCAACATGATCGAGCCGATGATGGAGGCGGTACGGGCCGAGGCCACCCTCGGGGAGATCTGTGACGCGCTCCGCGACGAGTGGGGGGTCTACACGGAGCCGGCCGGCTTCTGATCGTGTCCCCGGGCGGGTTCCGGTGCCGGGGCGATCCCCGCGCCGGAGCCCGCCGCCGCCAGTCCGTGCAGCAGCAGGGTGGCGAAGGCGCGGGCCCACTCCCGGTCCACCGGTTCGGCGCTGACCAGCAGCCGGTGCACCACCGAGCCCGCGATCACATCGAAGATCAGGTCCGCGTTGCGGGCCGCGGCGGCCGGGTCCTCCTCACGCGGCAGTTCGCCGCGCAGCTGGGCCCGCTGCCGGCCGATCAGTACCAGCCTCTTCTGCCGGTCCACGATGGCCGAGCGGACCCGGGCGCCCAGCGCCTCGTCATGGGTGGCCTCGGAGACCACGGCCATCAGCGCCGTCTTGGTCTCGGGACGCTCCAGCAGGGTGGCGAACCGCACCACCACATCCTCGATATCGGCCCGCAGGCTGCCGTGGTCGCACACTTCCAGCTGTTCGTCGAAGACCGCCGCCACCGCGTCCACGACCAGCTCGTTCTTTCCCGCCCAGCGGCGGTAGAGGGTGGTTTTGGCCACTCCGGCGCGCGCCGCCACATCGCCCATCGTCAGCTTCCCCCAGCCGAGCTCGACCAGCGCGGCACGGGTCGCGCCGAGAATCGCGCGATCGGCCTCGGCGCTGCGGGGGCGCCCGGTACGGCGTGCGGGCGTGCTCATGAACGCGACCTTACCCACTGGTGACGGAGGAAGACCTGGTGAGAGAGATCACCGGGAATCGGGGGCCGAAAGACGGGGGCGGGGGTGACGCGGGCGGCCGGGCCGATTACGCTACGGCTCGTAGCGTAAGAGCGATGACCATGAGCGCCGGTTGGGGAGCCGGCGGACCGGTCGGGGGGCCGGTCGATGCGCTTTTCCATTCACCGCGTGAAGAGGGGAGGATAGGACCATGCAGCCACGGAACATGTCCATGAGTGGAGTGGTCGACCTCGCCGCGGTGAAGGCGGCCGGAGAAGCGAAGCAGAAGGCGGAGAAGGCGCGGGCCGAAGCGGCCCGCACGGGGGGCGCGCCCGCCCCCGCCCGCCTGGTCTTCGACGTCGACGAGGCGGGTTTTCAGCAGGACGTCCTCCAGCGCTCCACCGAGGTGCCCGTCGTCATCGACTTCTGGGCCGAGTGGTGCGAGCCGTGCAAGCAGCTCGGTCCGCTCCTGGAGCGGCTGGCCGGGGAGTACGCGGGGCGGTTCGTGCTCGCGAAGATCGACGTCGATGCCAACCAGATGCTCTTCCAGCAGTTCGGCGTCCAGGGGATTCCCGCGGTCTTCGCGGTGATCGCGGGCCAGCCGGTGCCCCTCTTCCAGGGGGCGGCGCCGGAGGCACAGATCCGCCAGGTGCTGGACCAGCTGATCCAGGCCGCGGAGCAGCAGTTCGGCATCGTCGGTACAGCTGTTGAAGGCGACGCCGCGGCCGGCGAGGCCGAGCAGCCCGCCGCCCCGGAGCCGCCCGCCTCGCCGTACGACACCGCGCTGGCCGCGGCCCATGAGGCGCTGGACGCGGGGGATCTGGGCGGTGCCGTCCAGGCGTACCGCAATCTGCTCTCGGACGACCCCGCAAACAGCGAGGCCAAGCTGGGCCTGGCGCAGGCGGAGTTGCTCCAGCGGGTTCAAGGGGTGGACGCCCAGACGGTGCGCAAGGCCGCCGCGGACAACCCGGGGGACGTTTCCACCCAGATCGCCGCGGCCGATCTCGACCTGGTGGGCGGTCATGTGGAGGACGCCTTCGGGCGCTTGGTGGAGACGGTGCGCAAGACGGTGGGTGAGGACCGGGAGAAGGCGCGGGTCCATCTCCTCGGTCTCTTCGATGTGATCGGCGGTGAGGACCCCCGAGTGGTCACTGCGCGTAGTGCGTTGGCGCGCGTGCTGTTCTGACCTCGGACTCCTCAAACAGGACGGCGACCGCTCTTTACTAAAACTTGGTAAACGCGGTCGCTGTTACTGCCAGTAAATGCGCTCCCGTGCTTTGTCCGGTCTTGGAGTAAATCTCCCTCTCTTTCCGGTCACTTGGCGGCGACACTGCGTGCCCGGTCGCGACCGTCCGGACGCATCACGGTTATCGGTCCGTTACTCGCTAGTAACGAACCCCTTGTGCCTCAGCCCCGAATGCACCACGATCGGCCAAGCTCGGTCCATCCCTCCGCAGCCCGGCATCCGGTCGGCGCCACGGCGTGGTTGGGTCCCCACCGAGTAGGTCGGCGGCAGTGGCGTCGGCCTTGGACAGGGGGGTCTCTGCCCCAACAGGCAGGGCCTGTCCAGGAGGTTGCGCGAGAAGCGTGGCCAGTGGTTGTCGCTCGGGGGTGATCGCCGGTGTACGCGGGTGCGGTAAGCGCCTGCGGGACGTGGGCGCTCTCCTTCCCGAGGACGTAGCACTTCTCCCATCCCAGGTCCGGGGTCATGGCCCCGGCCGGAGATGTACGTCCGAGAAGGAGGAAAGTCATGGAGTCTCTGGCTCGTGGCGGGACCAGATGGAAGCGGTTCGCCGTTGTCATGGTGCCGAGCGTTGCTGCCACGGCCGCGATCGGCGTCGCCCTGTCCCAGGGTGCGCTCGCGGCTTCGTTCAATGTGTCCGGCCAGCAGTTCAAGGTCACGGCCGACCAGCTCGACGGTAAGGGATTCGTCCAGTACGGCGCCCTTGACACACAGCATGGCGGGAAGAACATCCCGGTCGCGGTCTCGGCGTTCAAGTCCGCCAAGATCAAGGGTCTGTGCCAGTCGGTTGTCATCCCGGTCCCGGTCTTCGGCGATGTGTCGCTGAAGCTGTCGGCCGGTAACGGCAGCAAGCAGGTCGAGGCGAAGAACCTCTTCATCGACCTGGACCAGCTGGACGCGGATGCGACGTTCCGCGGGATCAATATCGGTGTCGCGGCGGGCGATTCGACCAAGGGTCCGGGCATCAAGAAGGGCGACAAGGCTCTTCCTGGTTCCTTTGCCCAGGAGGCCGACTCGGCCACGCTCACCGATGTGAAGCAGACCGCCTGGGCGACCAGTGCGGGCACGTTCAAGCTCTCCGGCCTTTCGATGAAGGTCAGCAAGGGCAAGAACGAGTGCTTCTGACGCGCTGAGCTGGAGGGTGGGGGGCCGCGGCGCTGCCCCTCACCCGGCATCGCCCAGCCGCGCGGAGGCGCCGCGCAACGAGTACCGCTGTAGAACCGCGATCGTTTCGATCGCCGGCCCCAGGGAGCTGTTTTCAATGAGTGCCGAGTCGCCGGGGGCGCGTGACCGTATCGGCCGTATGCGGAGGTCCTTCCGGGCATGGCGCTGGCAGCGCCCGTTCTGGGCGGGGCTGCTGACCCTGCTGGCCGGGCTGCCGATCATGTACTTCCCGTACAACAACTTCAGCGCGGGCGGGTTCACCATCAACCTGTCCACCACCGCCGGATCGGCTTCGCTGATCATCGGTGTGCTGTTGGTGATCCTGGGCCTGACCATGTGGTTCCAGCCCGTCGTACGGGTCTTCGCCGGAGTCGCCTCGATCCTGCTCGGCCTGGTGTCGCTGCCCGTGTCCAACATCGGCGGCTTCCTGATGGGATTCCTGCTCGCGCTGTTCGGCGGCGGGATGAGCGTCGCCTGGGCACCGGGCGAGACTCCCTCGGCGCAGCCGGCCAAGGGATCGGGTGCCGCACCGAAGGGCGACGAGGACGGCGACAGCGTGCCCGAACCGGCCGGAGCCGTGGCCGCGCCGGACCAGGAATCCACCAATGGGAGGCACCGTGCGGGGTGACCAGGAGCAGCCGGAGGGCGCAAGCGCGCGCCGGGCGAGAACGGGACCGCGGCACGCGGCACCCAGGAAGTCGATGCTCACTCGCCTTCAGGTGCCCGCGGGCAAGGCCATAGCGCTGGCCGCCATGCCCACCGCCGTGCTCATGGGCATGGGGCTGACGCCTCAGCTCGCCTCGGCGAGCCCCCGGCCCGAGGACCGCTACAAGGCCGGGCCGTGTGTGTCCCAGCCGGATGAGGCCGACAAGGACGCCAAGGACGAGAAGTCCGACAAGGACGCCAAGGATACGGCGGACCCGAAGGATCCGGCGGAGTCCAAGGACCCCAAGGGTTCCGAGGACGGCTCCGGCTCGACCGGAGACGGCGGCACCCCGGCGAAGCCGGACCCCACGCCGACCCCGTCGAAGGACACGTCCACGCCCAAGCCCACCCCGTCCGATTCCTCCTCCGACTCCGCGGACGACAAGGAGCCGAGCTCCTCGCCGAGCCCGTCGGAGTCCGAGACCAGGAATCCGCTGGACCCGCTGGGTCTCGGGGACAAGCTGCACGACATCTTCACCCCGGGCGACGAGGACGAGGACGCCGACAAGGAGCCCAGCTCCTCACCGAGCCCCTCGGAGTCCAGCAAGCCCACCCCGTCCGCGACTCCGTCGTCCGAGAAGCCCACCGATCCGGTCAAGGACACGGTGGACAAGGCCGGCGACGGGGTGAAGGACACCGTCGACAAGGCGAAGAAGACGGTCGAGGACACCAAGGACAAGGCCGAGAAGGCCACGCCCTCGTCCTCTCCGTCCGCCTCGGAGTCCGGCGGCAAGGACGGCAAGGACGCCTACCCTTGTCCGGAGTTCGACGCCGACGCGTACAAGAACGCCGAGACCGACCCGACCTCCAGCCTGCTGCCCGACGACCCCTGGACGCTCCAGAGCAGCATGCTGAGCCTGCACGGCCTGGACTACAAGGGCATCGTGGAGGTCAAGACGTACAGCGGTCAGGTCAAGAAGGTCCTCAAGTTCACCGCCAAGGGCGTGGACATCAAGGACCTGCACCAGACGGTCATCGGACCGGGCGGCACCACCACGCACGTGCAGGCGCGCGACGGCTCCACCTCGACCATCCGCAACGGCACCGTGACGATGTACACCGAGGAGCTCTCGGGCAATCTGCTGGGGATCATCCCGATCACCTTCAGCCCGAAGAGCCCGCCGCCGCTCAATCTCCCGGAGATCTTCTTCACCAAGGTCACCGTCAAGCAGGCCGGCCAGTTCGGCGGCGATCTGACGGTGCCGGGGATGCACCTGTACAAGACCGGGGAATGACCCCGCGACCACACAGACCCGTTCGGGAGCCGCAGAAAACCCTCCTTCGGGAGGGAGCGCCCATGGGCACCAACTCCGTTGCGAATTGGTGCCCATGGGCGTATTCGTGCGTGCCGGGGCCTATGATTACCTTGGGTGTCCGAACGAACGCGCTCCATGTCGCTCGGGAGTGGGCCATGGTGAGGCGCGTGTGTGAGGCGTGTGGGGGAAGCACGTGGGGAACCGCACGGGGGCAGCGGGTGCGAGCTGGTGGACTCCCGGGTGGTGGAGATCATCGGGCCCGGCACCCAGACCCCGACCGGCCATATCCCCTTCACCCCGCGCACCAGGAAGGTGCTGGAGCTCACCGCGCGGGAGGCCGTGACCTTCGGCCATGACCACGTCGGGCCGGAGCATCTGCTGCTCGGTCTGGTGCGGGAGGGCGAGGGGGTGGCCGCCCAGATCCTCATCGGCGTCCTCGGCGAGGAGGCCGGTCGGCGGGTGCGCGACCGGGTCGTCCAACTGCTCACCGTTCCGCCCCCGGAGGCGGAGCCGCCCGCGGCCACCGCGCTGCGTGATCTCACCGAGGCGGCGCGGGATTCCTTGCTTGATCCGGTGGCCGGGCGCGAGCGGGAGATCCAGCGGGTGATGCGGGTGCTGATGCGCAAGTCCCGTAACAGCGCCCTGCTGGTGGGGGAGGCGGGGGTCGGCCGGACCTCGATCGTCATGGGTCTTGCCCAGCGGCTGGCGAGCGGTGAGGCACCGGCGGGGCTGTCCGGGGTGCGGCTGTGCGCCGTCGACCCCGGGCGGCTGCGCACGGCGCTGGAGGGGCTGCGGGATCCGGCCGACACCGTGCTCTTCCTCGACGACGCCGAGCTGGACGAGGGCTCCGACACCCTGTCCGCGCTACGGGAATCCGGGGCCCGGGTGATCGCCGTCGTCGAACCGGCCGGGCACCGGCCCGCGCTCGAGACGTTCTTCCAGCCGGTCCCGGTGAGCGAGCCCGGCCATGACGACATGGTGGCCATCCTGCGGCTGCTGCGCCCCGAGTACGAGCGCCACCACGCCGTCGCCATCACCGATGACGCCCTGGAGGCCGCCGTCACCCTCGCCGTCCGCCACCTTTCCGGCCGGGTGCTGCCGGGCGGGGTCATCGAGGTGCTGGACGAGGCCGGGGCCCGGGTCCGGCTGACCGACGGCGCCCAGACGGTGGACGCGGCGGTGGTGGCCGAGCTGTTCGCGGAGTCCGCGGGGCCGGCCCGGGCATACGACGACGACCGCTATGTGTGGGCCATGAGCTGAGGCCGGTACGCCGACGGCCGGAGCCCGAGGGAGTCCTCCGAAGGAGCCCCGATGGAGTCCGGCCGTCCGCCGCTCATCGAAGAGGGTTACGCGCCCTCGCCGCCCAGGTGGTGCACCCGCACCATGTTGGTGGTGCCGGGGACACCGGGGGGCGAACCGGCAGTGATGATCATGGTGTCGCCCTCGGAGTAGCGGCCGAGCTTCAGCAGTTCGGCGTCGACCAGGTCCACCATCGCGTCGGTGTTCTCGACGTAGGGCACCACGAAGGACTCCACGCCCCAGCTCAGCGTGAGCTGGTTACGGGTGGCGGCGTCGGTGGTGAAGGCCAGGATCGGCTGCTGGGCGCGGTAGCGGGAGAGCCGCCGGGCGGTGTCACCGGACTGGGTGAAGGCCACCAGCGACTTGGCTCCCAGGAAGTCGGCGATCTCGCAGGCCGCGCGGGCCACCGAACCGCCCTGTGTACGGGGCTTCTTGCCGGGCACCAGCGGCTGGAGGCCACGCGAGAGCAGCTCCTCCTCGGCGGCCTGGACGATCCGGGACATCGTCTTGACGGTCTCGATCGGATACGAGCCGACCGAGGACTCGGCGGAAAGCATGACCGCGTCCGCGCCGTCCAGGATCGCGTTGGCGACATCGGACGCCTCGGCGCGGGTGGGACGGGAGTTGGTGATCATCGACTCCATCATCTGGGTCGCCACGATCACCGGCTTGGCGTTCCGGCGGCCCAGCTCGATCAGCCGCTTCTGCACCATCGGGACCTTCTCCAGCGGGTATTCCACCGCCAGGTCACCACGGGCCACCATCACGCCGTCGAAGGCCGCGACGACCTCGGCCATATTGGCGACCGCCTGCGGCTTCTCCACCTTGGCGATCACCGGCACCCGGCGCCCCGCCTCGTCCATCACCCGGTGCACATCGCGGACGTCGCCCGCGTCCCGGACGAAGGACAGCGCGACCATGTCGCACCCCATGCCCAGGGCGAACTTCAGGTCCTCGATGTCCTTCTCGGACAGCGCCGGGACATTGACCGCCGCGCCCGGCAGGTTGATCCCCTTGTGGTCGGAGATCACCCCGCCCTCGATCACGATGGTCCGCACCCGCGGCCCCTCGACCGCGGTGACCCGCAGCTCCACATTGCCGTCGTTGATCAGGATCTGGTCGCCCTTGGACACATCGCCCGGCAGCCCCTTGTAGGTGGTGCCGCAGATGGTCCGGTCACCGGGGACATCCTCGGTGGTGATGATGAACTCGTCCCCGCGGACCAGCTCCACCGGACCGTCGGCGAAGGTCTCCAGACGGATCTTGGGGCCCTGGAGGTCGGCCAGCACGCCCACCGCGCGCCCGGTCTCCTCGGAGGCTTTGCGGACGCGGTGGTACCGCTCCTCGTGCTCCGCGTGGCTCCCGTGGCTCATATTGAATCGGGCCACGTTCATCCCGGCCTCGATCAGTGACTTCAGCTGGTCGTAGGAGTCGACGGCGGGGCCCAGGGTGCAGACGATTTTGGAACGGCGCATGAGGCTGATCCTATCGGTTTGTTTCGGAGCGGAATATTTCAGGCCGGAGAAGGCCGGACAACGATCCGACGGCTACTCGCTGACCAGGTCGAACGTCTGGCTGGCGATCTCCAGCTCTTCATCGGTGGGCACCACGGCGACCGCGACCCGGCTGCCCTCGGTGGAGATCAGCCGTGCCCCGGAGCCGCGCAGCGCGTTGCGCACCGCGTCCACCTCGACACCGAACGCGGTGAGCCCGCGCATCGCCGCCTCCCGGACCGCCGCGGAGTTCTCCCCCACGCCGGCGGTGAAGGCGATGGCGTCCACCCGCCCGAGTACCGCGGTGTAGGCGCCCACATACTTCCGCAGCCGGTGGATGTAGATGTCGAAGGCGAGCTGTGCTTCGGAGTCGTCCTCGCCCATCCGGCGGCCGATCTCGCGCATATCGTTGTCCCCGCAGAGCCCCAGCAGTCCGCTGCGCTTGTTCAGCAGGGTGTCGATCTCGTCGATGGACATCCCGCCCACCCGGGACAGATGGAAGATCGCCGCCGCGTCCAGATCGCCCGAGCGGGTGCCCATCACCAGGCCCTCCAGCGGGGTGAGCCCCATCGAGGTGTCCACGCACACCCCGCCGCGCACGGCCGAGGCGCTGGCCCCGTTGCCCAGGTGCAGCACGATCGTGTTGACCTCGGCGAGGGGCCGGTCCAGCAGGGCGGCGGTGGCGCGGGAGACATACGCGTGCGAGGTGCCGTGGAAGCCGTAGCGGCGCACCCCGAACCGGTCGGCGGTGTCCATGTCGATGGCGTAGCGCGCGGCGGCCTCCGGCATCGTCGAGTGGAACGCCGTGTCGAACACCGCGACCTGGGGGAGGTCCGGGCGCAGCTCGCGGGCCACCCGGATCCCGGTGACATTGGCCGGGTTGTGCAGCGGGGCCAGCGGGATCAGCTTCTCGATCTCCTCGACCACGTCGTCGGTGATCAGCGCGGGCTCGGTGAACCGGGTGCCGCCGTGCACCACCCGGTGGCCGACGGCCGCCAGCTCCGGGGAGTCGAGTCCCAGGTCCTGCCGGGCCAGCTCGTCGGCGACCTGCTTGAGGGCCGCCGCGTGGTCGGCGACCGGGCCCTCGCCGATCCGCTCGACGATGCCGGAGGCGAGCCGGGCGCCGTCGGCCATGTCCAGCAGCTGGTACTTGACCGAGGAGGAGCCGGAGTTGAGGACGAGGACGCGGGAGCCGTTCACGCGGACTGCACCTTCTGTGTCGGGGAGGTCGGGGAGGTCGGGGAGGTCGGGGACTGGGCCTGGATGGCGGTGATGGAGACGGTGTTGACGATGTCCTGGACGAGCGCCCCGCGGGACAGGTCGTTCACCGGTTTGCGCAGCCCCTGGAGGACCGGGCCGACCGCGACCGCGCCCGCCGAGCGCTGGACGGCCTTGTAGGTGTTGTTGCCGGTGTTCAGGTCCGGGAAGATCAGCACGGTGGCCCTGCCCGCCACCTCGGAGTCCGGCAGCTTGGTCGCCGCCACGGCCGCGTCCACCGCGGCGTCGTACTGGATGGGGCCCTCGACCAGCAGGTCCGGGCGGCGCTCGCGCACCAGCTCGGTGGCCTTGCGCACCTTGTCCACATCGGCGCCGGAGCCGGAGGTGCCGGTGGAGTACGAGAGCATCGCGATCCTCGGCTCCACCCCGAACTGGGCGGCGGTGGCCGCCGACTGGATGGCGATGTCCGCGAGCTGCTCGGCGTCGGGGTCCGGGTTGACCGCGCAGTCGCCGTACACCAGCACCCGGTCGGCCAGGCACATGAAGAACACCGACGAGACGATATGGGCGCCCGGCGCGGTCTTGATGATCTCGAAGGCGGGCCGGATGGTGGCGGCGGTGGAGTGCACCGCGCCCGAGACCATTCCGTCGGCCAGCCCCTCCTGCACCATCAGGGTGCCGAAGTAGGAGACGTCGGCCACCACGTCGTAGGCCAGCTCGTAGGAGACGCCCCGGTGGGCGCGCAGCTCCGCGTACTTCTCGGCGAAGCGCTCGCGCAGCGGCGAGGTCTGCGGATCGACGACATCGGCGTCCGCGAGCTGGATGCCCAGCTCGGCGGCGCGCTTGCGGACCGCCTCCTCCGCGCCGAGCAGGGTGAGGTCGCAGACGTCACGGCGCAGCAGTACGTCGGCCGCCCGCAGCACCCGCTCCTCGGTGCCCTCGGGGAGGACGACCCGGCGCCGGCGGGAGCGGGACCGCTCGATCAGCTCATGCTCGAACATCATCGGGGTGACCCGGGCGGAGCGGGCCACCGCGATCCGCTCGGTGAGCGCCGCGGTGTCCACATGCCGCTCGAAGAGGCCGAGCGCGGTCTCCGCCTTGCGCGGCGCGCCCGCGGTGAGCTTGCCCTCGATCGCGAACAGCTCGGCCGCGGTCGGGAAGGACCCGCCCGCCACCGCCGCGACCGGGGTGCCCGGGGCCAGCCGGGAGGCGAGCGCCAGGATGTCCGGGCCCGGCCGCTCGTCCAGGGTGAGCAGCACTCCGGCGATGGCCGGGGCGCCCGCGCTGTGCGCGGCCAGCGCGCCCACGATCAGATCGGCCCGGTCCCCGGGCGTCACCACCAGACAGCCCTCGGTGAGCGCGGGCAGGAAGCTGGGCAGCATCGCGCCGCCGAAGACGAAGTCCCGTACGTCCCTCGAGAGTCCGGCGTGATCGCCGAGCAGCACCTCGGCGCCCAGGGTGCGGACGATCTGCGCGACGGTGGGCGCCGACAGCGAGGCGTCCTCGGGCAGTGCGTAGCAGGGGACCGGCAGCCGGGAGCCCAGCCGCTCGGCGATGGCCTCGCGGTCCTCGGCGGCGACCCGGTTGACCACCACCGAGACCACGTCGCAGCCCTGCGCCTCATAGGCCCGGTAGGCGTTGTGGGCTTCGGCGCCGACCGACTCGGCGGTCTGGTTCTGACCGCCCACGACGGTGATCACCGAGGCGCCGAACTCATTGGCGAGACGGGCGTTGAACCCCAGCTCGTCGGGGAGGCTGGTGGCCGCGTAGTCGCTGCCCAGCACCAGGACGTACTCATAGGCGCGGGCGACCTCGTGGAACCGGCCGACCAGCTGGGAGACCAGCTCGTCGGTGCCCTGCTCGGCCTGGAGCGAGGCCGCCTCCTCGTAGGTCATGCCCAGGGCGGACGCGGGGGACTGGCTCAGCCGGTAGCGGGCCCGCAGCAGGTCGAAGAGGCGGTCGGGGTCGTCGTGCACCAGGGGCCGGAAGACCCCGACGCGGTCGACATGGCGGGTCAGGAGCTCCATCACTCCCAGCTCGACCACCTGGCGTCCGTCGCCACGTTCGATCCCGGTCACGTACACGCTGCGCGTCACGCGTGATCTCCGTTTCCTCGGCGTTCCTCGGTGTTGTCCTGGGTTGCGTCCTTCGGACACAAATTGGCCACATTGTATGGCCCAGTCCTCTTGACAATACCTGCGGCCGTGATTAAGGCGCTCGGCAGTGCGAGGGATACAGCACCACCGAGCCCATGAAACAATCGGACTGGCTCAGATCTACCCGTAGGGAGCAGGAGACACAGCACGATGCGCATCGGAGTTCTCACCGCGGGCGGCGACTGCCCCGGCCTCAACGCTGTGATCCGGTCGGTCGTCCATCGCGCGGTGGCCGGTCACGGTGACGAGGTGATCGGGTTCGAGGACGGTTTCAAGGGCCTCCTCGACGGCCGCCACCGCAAGCTGGACCTCGACGACGTCGGCGGCATCCTCGCCCGCGGCGGCACCATCCTCGGCTCCTCCCGGCTGGAGCGGGCCCGGCTGCGCGAGGCATGTGAGACCTCCCGGGACCACGCCCGCGACTACGGCATCGATGTGCTGATCCCGATCGGCGGCGAGGGCACCCTGACCGCCGCCCGGATGCTCTCGGACGCGGGGCTGCCCATCGTCGGCGTCCCCAAGACCATCGACAACGACATCTCCTCCACCGACCGCACCTTCGGCTTCGACACCGCCGTCGGCGTCGCCACCGAAGCCATGGACCGGCTGAAGACCACCGCCGAATCGCATCAGCGGGTCATGGTCGTCGAGGTCATGGGGCGGCACGCGGGCTGGATCGCCCTGGAGTCCGGTATGGCGGGCGGTGCCCACGGCATCTGTCTGCCGGAGCGGCCCTTCGAGGTCGACGCCCTGGTGAAGATGGTCGAGGAGCGCTTCTCCCGCGGCAAGAAGTTCGCCGTCGTCTGTGTGGCCGAGGGCGCGCACCCCGCCGAGGGCTCCATGGAGTACCAGAAGGGCGAGATCGACCAGTACGGCCATGAGCGCTTCGCCGGGATCGGCAACCGCCTGGCGGCCGAGCTGGAGCGCCGCCTCGGCAAGGAGGCCCGCCCGGTGATCCTCGGTCATGTGCAGCGCGGTGGCACCCCCACCGCGTACGACCGGGTGCTCGCCACCCGCTTCGGCTGGCACGCCGTCGAGGCCGCGCACCGCGGCGACTTCGGCATGATGACCGCGCTGCGCGGCACGGACATCGCGATGGTGCCGATCGCCGACGCGGTCACCGAGCTGAAGACCGTACCGGTGCACCGCATGGACGAGGCCGAATCGGTCTTCTGAGCCCTGACGACCCCTTCGCGGCGGCGGCCGTGACCCTCGCTTCCGCGGGTGGTCACGGCCGCCGGGCGTTTTTCACCCGTCGACGAAGTTCACCCTTGAACAATCGGCGTGAGTGAACAAGGCTGTTCCTGTCCGGGACACACCCCGGACCCGTCCCGGACGGCGCCGGGACACACCGGCGGGGGAGAACCACAGATGGCCCAGGTCGTCAGCGCTCCGGATCCACTACACGCCCGGAGCCCCGAGGAGTTCATCGCCCGGCTGCGGGCGCTCAAGGACTGGTCGCGCCTGACCTGCCAGGAGTTGACGGCGCGTGCGCACGCGGCCGGGGACGTCCTGCCGCCCGGCGCGGTCGCCGAGCTGCTGGCGAGCGCCACGCTGCCGCGCGCCGGACTGGTCGCCGCGTTCGTCCGGGCCTGTGGGGCCGGGCCCGCGGAGCTCACCGTCTGGCTGGCCGTCAGGGCGGAGCTGGCGGTCCCCGCGGAGCCTGCTGTCCCCGCGCGGCCGACGGTCCGCGAGAAGCCGACGGTCCGCGGTGCGTCCGGGGGCGGTCCCGCCGCCACCACCGTGCGTACCACCGTTCCCGCCACCGTCGTCGTCCCTTTCCCCGCCCGCGCGGAACGGGACGACGACGGGGACACCGCGCCCGCGGAGCCGCCCCTCACCCCGCAGGGGCTGCTCGCGCTGTCGTCCTTACGCCGCTCCCGCGCGGTGTCCCTGCTCTCCGTCCTGGCGCTGACCGCCACCGTCGTGGCCATCGCCGTCACCACCCGCGGCAGCCACCACGGCGGACCGGTGACCGGGCGGGCCCAGGAGGGCGTACGGCAGCAGCCGGGCTCCGGCGCGGCCTCGACCTCCGGTGCCGCGCTGCTCGCGCCCGCCGCCGGCGCGTACCGTATCCGGGCCGCCCACTCCGCGCTGTGCCTGTCCGAACGCGAGGGCGAGCGCCCCGCCTGGGTCTATCAGGCGCCGTGCCAGGACGTCTTCCCCGGTTACTCGCTCGAGCGGCTGGACGGCGGATACTGGCGGCTCGCCACCCGGCACCCCGAGCACGGCCCCGGCTGCTCGGGCATCGTCGGCGGGCGGAGGACCGAAGGGGCCTTCCTGGCCGACGGCGACTGTGACTCGCGGGGCCCCGGTGAGAAATTCCGGCTGGAGTCCGTCAACCGCCCCACCGCCGGATACCGGCTGCGCCCGGTGCACACCGACTTCTGTCTGACGGTCCCCGGAGGCACCCGCGACCCCTGGGCCCACGTGGTCCAACTCCCTTGTGGCGAGGGCGAATCGGGGCAGGTGTTCCGTTTCGACCCGGTGGCCTCCGGGGCGAAGAGCTGACCCCCCGTCCCCTCTGGTACTGTCCCCCGCGATCACGGAAGCCACCCGGGCCCGCGCGCACCGGGGGAGACCTGATCACGGGGGACACCTGATCGTGGGGCAAGCTTGATCAGGGGGGACGAAGGAGTAGCGGGCGGGATGCGGGGTTTACCGGACCGTGGGTGGCTGCGCCCAGCGGGCCTCATCGTGGTCGTCATGGCGCTGGTCGTGGGCGTGGTCCTGGCGACCCGGGGCAGGGAGGGCGGTCATCGCGCCGCCAACCGGGCCCAGTTGAGGAAGGCGTGCGACGGCACCCTGCCCTACGGCGACCTCGCGCACCTGGTGCCCGACGGCAGCCGGGGCGAACTGCGGCAGTACGGCACGATGCTGGCCCCGGGCCAGGACAGCCGTTCGCTGCTGGACTGCGCCCTGTCCTGGGGCGACGGCCATGAGGTCACGGTCCACGCCGAGGCGCTGGTCTCCGATGTGCCCGAGGAGGTCAAGACCCGGGAGCTGCTCGACCCGAGCGGTGGCGAGGGCACCTTCGTGGCGCCCGGCACCACCGGCCAGTACGGACGCCATGGCGCCTGGCTGGTGGCCGACTGCCGGAGCGGACTCGCCGGACGCACCCGGTCCACCACCGATCTCTACGTCCGCGCGCGGGTCACCACCGAGGGCGACGCCGACGACGGGGCGGACCGGAGCGGCCAGGAGCGCGCCACCGCGCTCGCCGGGTTCCGCACCGCCGTCCACGTCGCCAACGCCATCACCGCCTCCCAGCACTGCGGCGGAGCCCCGCTGCCGATGCCGACCGATGTGGTGGACACCTACGAGGCACACACCGCGAAGGGCGGGTGGCGGTCCGAGCGGATCGATGAACCCGGCCGCGATCTGCGCAAGTGCGGCTGGATCGGCCACCCGGCGCCGCGCGGGGTGAAGTCCGGCCGCTGGACCAGCCTCGGCGACCTCCAGGAGTCCGGCGCGCTGAGCGCCTGCGTCGGCGACTGGGACGAGGACGCCGAGGAGAACGACGGTGAGTCCGCGGAGGAGTGGGACATCACCGGCGTCGAGGCGGCCAGCTGGTCGGGGATCCTCGGCCGGTCGGCGTACGACGCGTATGAGCGCGAGGGCCATGTGCCGGGCTGGGGCGCGGACGAGGAGGAGGGCGGCCCGGCGCGGGAGAAGCCCGCGCCCGGCGGCGAGTCCGGTGCCCGCGGCGACAAGGCCGAGGACCGCATTTCGTCGTATGCCGCACACCCCCAACTCGCCCTCTGGGCCCGGTCGGTGTGCGGCGGCCGGGCCACCTACCACCGGGTCTCCGTCCTCCCCGAGGTCCGCTTCGACGACGCGGACACCGCCGTCCTCGGCGCCGAGGACCGGGCCAGGTTCTCCCGGGCCGTCCGCGCGGTGCTGGACCGCTATCTGCGGTCCGAGGACGCCTGGCCGAGGTCGGCGGGGTGCCGGGACACCACGGTGCTCGGAGAGGTGGAGCAGTGGCACTGATCCAACGGCCTTTCACCCGGCGGCGGTTGCGCGCCCTCGCCGCCGTCGCGGTGGCGCTCGCCGCCCTCGCGGGCGTGATCCTCTGGTTCGCGGGCAGCGAGGACCGGGCGCTGGACGAGGCGTGCGACGGGGTGCTCCCGGTCGGCGAGGTCCGCGCGGTGCTCGGCGACGGCGATATGGAGATCACCAACCGTACCGAGGGCTCCTTCGACGGCGCGGGCGAGAGCGAGCGGGGCAACTCGCTGTCCGTACGGTGCGAGGTGCGGAGCGAGGGCACCGGCCGCCTCACGGTGACCATCGCGGGCGCGCCCCGTCCGAGCGCCGAGCACGGAAAGGCCGAGCTGTACGCCGCCGTACCGTCCCGGCACACCCTCCCGGTGCCCCTCGGCCACGGCTGGTCCGGTCTCTTCGCCACCGACAGCGCCCGGCTCGGCGACGGCGAGGACGGTGGGGCCACCACCGCCGTACTGCTCCCGTGCGCCAAGGGCGGCGACTCCCTGCTGATCACCGTGGCCAGTGTGCTCGGCCGTGATGTCACCCTCGACAACCCGGCCGGCCGCCCCGGCTTCATCCGTACCGCCACCGCCACCGCCGAGGCCGCCAACGACCACTGGGACTGCGGGGCACGGCTGGGCACCCCGGTGCGCGAGGTCGATCTGCCGGTCAACGAGGACGAGTACGAACCGCTCATCGGCGCCAAGGGCACCTGCGCCGGAGTGCCGACCGCCGCCCGCTCCGCCGTCTCCACCGCGCGCGAGACCGCCCGTGCGGACGCGCCCCGCGAGACCTGCGCCCTCGGCGCCCGGGACGGCTCCCCGCGCTACCGGCTGGACGCGTACTACGGCCCCTACGCGGAGGACGCCCGCGCCCAGTTCACCCACGACTACGACTACGAGAACGTCACCCCCGCCGAGAAGCCCGCGGGGCGGCTGGGCAGGAGCGCCTACTGGGCCGGGGCCACCTGCCCCAAGGGCGCCGCCTCCGCGCTCTATCTGATCCGCGCGGACGACGCCGACGGCGACGCCCGCCGCAGCCCGGACCTGGGCTATGAGCGCGCCGCCCTCAAGGCGTTCGCCACCCGCTCCGCCGCCCACCACGGCTGCGCCGCGCCGTCGCTGCCGGGCGGCTGAGGCGGCGGGCCATCAGAGGGCCACGGCCGGGGGTACGTCCTGGAGGTTGCGCAGCTCGGTCCTGGCCTTCTCCCGCTGCTCGACATCGCGGCGGTCGTCGGTGACGAGGGCCTCCAGCAGGGCCCGTGCACGTTCGTGATGGGCCCGGCCGAGCCCGCCCACCCGGGCGGCCGCGCGGACCCGGAACTCCGCCGGGCACTCCTCGTCGGCGGCGAGGGCCAGCAGCACATCGGCCACCGACTCCAGCGCCCTCGGGCCCGCCGCGGGTGCCGCACCTCGTCACGGATGTCCCGGTAGCGCAGGGCCCGGTGCAGGCGGCGCTGGTCGGAGCGGGGCAGCGCCGGACAGAGCCGGTCGGAGGAGTCCCTTGCCTTCTCGTCGATCAGCCCGTGCCCGGCGTAGTAGACGAACAGCGTGTCCGTCGCCTCGGCGGCCGCCTGGGCGACGGCGTCCACCACCTCCTGGGCGTAGCGTGGCTGGGCGATCACGATGCTCGAAGTCATGCACGCCGATCAGCACGGCGCGCGAGGTGGCCGGGTCCGGCAGCCGCACGCGCTCAGCCCTCCGGCGGGGAGTCGGCGCCGTCGGGGGCGAGGGCTTCCAGCAGCCGTCGCACCTCGTCCGGATCGTCGCTGTGCACCGTGACCGTCACCCCGCCGCGCTCAACGGTGAGCGGGGGCGCGGACGGCCGGGTGGAGCGCCAGGTGGCCACCGCCAGCGCGAGGCCGCTCAGCGCGGTGGCGTGGGTGAGCACGACATCCACCGTGTCCCAGGCGCCGCCCATGGCGCCTTCCTCCGTCGGGGCCTCCCGCAGCTCGACCTCCGCCGTCCGTTCCAGGGACATGTCCTCATGGAGCCAGCGGTAGAGGGAGAGCAGGGACTCCTCACCGTCGTCCCCCTCGTCGGTGCGGATGCGGATCTCCACCTGCGCGCCCCTTCGCTCGCTCAACTGCCGTGCCACCAAGGGCCCGTCAGCGCGGATTTTCTCATGACGCGCCGTCGGCTCACCCCTTGACGGCACCGCCCAGCGCGAAGCCGCCGCCCAGCCGACGGGCGATCAGGACGTACAGCAGCACCACCGGGGTGGAGTAGAGGATCGAGAACGCGGCGAGCTGGCCGTAGACCACCTGCCCGTAGTTGCCGAAGAAGGTGAAGATGGACACCGAGGCGGGCAGCTGCTCGGGGGAGAGCAGCAGCATGAAGGGGACGAAGAAGTTGCCCCACATCATGATGAAGCTGTAGATCATCACCACTGTGATACCCGGCCCCATCAGCGGCAGGATCACCCGGGTCAGGCTCTGGAGCCAGGACGCGCCGTCCGTCCAGGCCGCCTCCTCCAGGATCACCGGCACACCGTCCATGAAGTTCTTCATCAGCCAGATGGCGAACGGGAGTTGGGAGGCGGCGAGGAAGAGCGCGGTACCCGCCATGGTGTCGATGAGGTCCACCTGGACGAAGAGGCCATAGACCGGAACCATGATCGCGGTGATCGGCAGACAGGTGGTGAACAGCACCGTCAGCAGATACGGGCGCACCAGCCGGGAGCGGAAGCGGGAGAGCGGATAGGCGGCCAGTGCCGCGCACGCCACCGTCAGCACGGTGGCCCCGCCGCACAGCAGCAGACTGTTGAGCATCGGGGTGAAGGTGATCTCGTCCGTCCACACCGCCGAGAAGTTGTCCAGGGTGGGCGATCCGGGCGCCGCGACCCGCAGGGTGGCCTCGCTGTCGACCGAGGCGAACAGCAGCCAGGCCAGCGGGAGGAGGAAGGCGGCGGCGACCGCCAGCAGCGCGGTGTCGGCGGCCAGCCGACGGCGGGTGCGGGGGGACCAGCGGGGGAGGCGGAGGGGCGCCGCCGGGTGGACGGGGCGCGGTGACGGATGCGGACGGGAGAGCACGGACAACCTCGGACCTCCTCGCGCGACAAGCGCAGTCGATCAGCGTCCCGTCCATGAAACCGCTTGTCCCGGGCGTGGCGGAAGAGCGGTGCAGCCGTCCGCTCGGGGCCGCCTCACGGAGTACCCCGGGCTACTCCACGAAGTAACTGTCGTGGCGGACCAGGAACTCCGCGAACTCCTCCCCACCGCGCCGGGCCATCTCCGCCACCTGCTCGAAGTACTCCTCGCGCGGCGCGCCCGGGGAGAACAGCAGCAGCATCGAGGCCGGGTCGTCGGAGTCGTTCCGGAACGCGTGCAGCCCGCCCACCGGGACATACAGGAAGTCCCCGGCCCCCGCCGAGACCCAGCGGTCGCCGTCGTAGAGCCCGACGGTCCCGGACAGGATGTAGAAGGACTCCGAGATCGAGCGGTGGAAGTGGGTCTTGGGGCCGGGTGCCCCCGGCCCCAGGTCCACCTTGTACAGCCCGAACTCACCGCCGGTGGTGGCGTGGGTGGCGAGGTAGTGGGTCCGGTTGCCGGACGGGGAGGACAGCTCGGGCGCGGTGTCCGCTCCTCGGAACACCGCGTTCACCTCGCCGCTCGCCCCCAGATAGCGGGGCTCCGGATACGACATGACCAGCTCCTTCGATCGTCCTCGGGATCTTTCGCGGTGCGTGTCGATTCTGGTCCCACGAGGTGGCCGGGGACATCGGACGCGCGCGGGAAGACCCCCGCACGAGGGCGGGCCCGGCCGGTCCTAGGCCCTCAGGCCCCAGCCCCTCAGGCCCCCGTCACCCCGTCGACGCCCTCGCGCAGGAAGTCCGCGTGCCCGTTGTGGCGGGCGTACTCCAGCAGGACGTGCACCAGCACCATCCGCAGCGACACCTCCTTCTCCCAGCGCGGCTGATAACCGGCCAGATCCAGTGACACGGCCTCCCGTTCGATCCGCCGGGAATTGTCGACCTCCGCCTCCCACGCGGTGAACGCCTCGGCCCGGGTCGACCGGCTCGCGTCGTACGCGGCCTGGAAGTCGACGATGTCCGACCACACCATCGGCGCCTCGTGGTCCTCGAACACCCGCCGGAACCAGGCCCGTTCGACCTCGGCCAGATGGCGCACCAGGGCGAGCAACGACAGCGTCGAGGGCGGCATCGACCGCTGCCGCAGCTCCTCGTCGGTGAGCCCTTCGCACTTCATGGCGAGCGTGGCGCGCTGGAACTCCAGGAAGGCGCGCAGGGTCTCCCGCTCATCGCCGAGGCGGGGCGGTGCCGGGCGGGGGTCGGTGGTCATCGGGGTGGCTCCTCGGTCGTGGCCGCCGCTCGGTCGGCTGTACGGCTCGCTGTGGCGCATACGATCACGGCCGGGTGCGGTTGTCGTCCGACTTTCGCCGCTCCGGCGTCGAGGTACCGGCGGGCCGCGCTAGTGGGCGAAGGCGTCCGCACCGGTCAGCTCGGCCGACAGCCGCCAGAGCCGGGCCGCGGCCGCCCGGTCGGTGGCGTACTCGCGCACGCCGTCGATCAGCTCCCCCTCGCCCGCGCGCTCCGCGATATCGCAGTCCTCGCAGTAGGCGCCGCCCAGCTCGGCCAGGGCCGGGGAGGTCGCCGCCCACACCTGGGTGGCCGCGCCCTGCTGCGGTGTCTTGAACGCGCCCGCCACGTTGCCGTGTTCATCGATCCACCCCGCGGAGATCATCTCCTCCCGGGGCATATGGCGGGCCAGCCGGGTGGCGATGGTGCCGGGGTGGACGGAGAACGCCCGCACCCCGGCGTCCCGGCCGAGTACGTCGAGCCCGACGGCGAACAGCGCGTTGGCCGTCTTCGCCTGGCCGTACGCGGCCCACTTGTCGTAGCCGCGCTCGAACTGCGGATCGTCCCAGCGGATATCGGAGAGCTGGTGTCCGTTGGACGACACCACGACGACCCGCGCCCCGCCGCCGCGTGCGCCCCCGGCGGCGATGGCGGACCAGAGGAGGTTGACGAGCGCGAAGTGGCCGAGGTGGTTGGTGGCGAACTGCGCCTCCCACCCCGGTCCGACCCGGGTCTCCGGAGTGGCCATGATCCCGGCGTTGGCGATCACCATGTCCAGCGGGCGGCCGGAGGCGGGGAACCGCTCGGCGAAGCGGCGGACACTGTCGAGGTCGGCGAGGTCCAGCTCCTCGACCTCCACCTCCCCGCGGACCCCCGCGACCGCCTCCCGCGCCGCCGCCACCCGCCGCGCCCCGACCACCACCGTCGCCCCGGCGCCCGCGAGCGCCCGAGTCGTCTCCAGCCCGAGACCGGAGGCGCCACCGGTGACAAGGGCGGTCCGGCCGGTGAGATCGATTCCGCGCAGAACATCGTCCGTGGTGCTCCGGGGCCCGAAGCCCGAGCCGATCCGCTGCTGAGGTGTGGTCATGCCGGGGAAACTACGTCCTGGAGCACACACGAAGGCAACGCGCGGGGCGGGGGCACCACCGGTTTCACTCCGGTGCGGGTCGCCCAGGCCGCTTCGAGGCGTACCGCGACGCGTACGAGGTGCCGCCCCGCGGCTCTCACTCCCTCAGCTCGGACCACACGATCCGTGCCCGGTGCCCGGCGTCCTCGGGCCATGAGGCGACCACGCTCCGCAGCAGATCGCGGTGGTCCTCGATCAGGTGCTCGTAGGTCAGGCCGACCGCCGCCTCCACCTGGATTGGCGGCTCGGGCGAGCGCACCGCCCGCAGCAGTACGGCCGTGACCGCCGGGGAGGGGAGGTCGAACAGCGCGACGACGGCGTCGGCCCGTTCGGCCACCTCCACCGCGTCGTCGAAGACGAGTTCCTCGAGGGCGGCCACCACGTCTTCGTCCACCGCCGGCCACCGTTCCAGGCAGCGCTGCGCGGCCAGCACCGCACGCTCCCGGACCAGCGCGGGCCCCCTCGCCCGCAGTGCCGTGGTCAGCTCCGCCGCGTGCTCGGGCCCGGCGTACCACTCCAGGGCGTGCAGTGCCCCGGCGTGCTGCGCACCGGTACCCGACAACGGCTGCCGCAACACCTCCCGGGCGACGGTGGTCACCTCTGTCGCGAAGGCGGATGTGGCCAGCCCGAACCGGCCGAGTCCGTCGTCCTGGTGGGAGTGGTCGAGGGCGATCCCCACGGCCACCGGCCGTCCGCTGTGCAACATGGCGCGGAACGCCCGCCGGTGCGCCTCCTCGCCGGTGGGCGAGCGCAGCTCCCGGTGCGCCGCCCGCAGGTCCTCGCTCTCCGCTTCGCACCCCTCCCAGTACAGGCTGTGCGGGCCCTCGGCGAGCAGGTAGGGGAGGTTGCCGCCGGCCACCTCCGGGTCCAGCCGCTCCAGCACCGTGCGGTGGGCGTAGAAGCGGGTGCCCGACGCCAGGGCGTCGGCCGCGCACCTGCGGATCCCGGGTTCCTCGTCCTCCCCGAGCGCGCGGACCAACAGCGCGTCCACCTCCGCGCTCCGCGCGTACCGCAGCGTTCTCAGCGCCTCCTCGCGATAGCCCTGCTCCAGCGTCCGGTTGAACGCCAACCCGCTGACGAGGGCGACCAGCCGCGGCTCGGGTTCCGGCGCGTCCTCGAAGATCGTGTGCGCCACCATCAGGGCGTTCTCCAGCACACTCCCCTCCGGCGCGCGCTCCAGCACCCGCAGCAGCGTCTCCGTGTCCTCGGGACCCGCGTCATGGCGCAGCGCGAGAAGCGCGCTCGCGTGGTTGGCGCCCTCGTAGGTGTGGTCGTCCTCGGGCCTCGGCGGCTGCCGCAGCAACTCGCGGGCGACCGCGATGACCTCCCGCTCGTGCGCGGCGAACGGATTCGGCTCCCCGAACCGCCCCGTCGTCTCGGCCCGGTCGAAGAAGTCCAGCGCGGTTCCGCGGGCGACCGTGTCCTCGCTGCGCAGCAGCACCAGGAACGCCCGCTCGAACTCCTCCTGCGTGGTGGCGGTCGTGAACGACGCGTAGGCCGCGCGCAGTTCGGGGTCATCGAACTCGGTGTGCCAGTAGTAGGAGTCGAACTCCTGAAGGAACTCCACCATGAACATTGCGGAATTACAGCACGGTGTACCGGACGGGTTACCCCGGCGGGGCCACCAGCTCCCCGGCCTGCCCCGAGCGCCGCAGCGCGTCGGCCACGAAGCCGTTCGCCTTCAGTTCCTCGATGAGCTCCCGCAGGAACCGGACGGTCTCGGGCCGTCGGCCCTTCGTCGTGCCCAGCGCCTGCCGGATCTGCATGAACCGGTCCTCGATCAGCCGCAGATCCGGGTGGGCGGCCACGTACGCCGCGAGCGGCTGCCGGATCCCGGCCGCCACCTCCAGCTCCTCGGCGCGGAAGACCTCGACGCCCTCCGCTCCGCGCACCACGCTCGCGTGACGGAGGGTGCGGGAGAGGAACAGGTCGTACGCGGACCCGTGCTTCACCCCGATCCGCACCCCGTCCCGGTCCACCTCGGCCGCCGTGGTGTACGGCGCGCCCTGGGGCACGGCGTACACGCCCTCGATGACGACGTACGGCGGGGTGAAGGCCACCTCCGCCTCCCGCGCGGGCTCGACCGCCAGGAAGCAGATGTCCGCCTGCCCGGTCGCCATCGCCTCGTACGACTTGCGCGCCGCGTCGAAGCACGCGAACTCCACCGGCACCCCCAGCCGCGCGCCGATCTCCCGCGCGATGTCCACGGTGATACCGGACGGCGCCGCCGGGGTCCCCTGGGCCAGTACGGGATTGCCCAGGTTGATCGACGCCCGCAGCGTGCCTTCCGGAGCCAGGTCGTGGATGACGGCGGTGTTCACGGTCCCCATGGGGTGGAGTGTATTTCGGCGCTCACGCTTCGGGTGGTGGCGTAGCGAGGTCGAGTTCCGCCCAGATCTCCTTGCCGACGGTGCGTTCGCGCACTCCCCAGCGGGCGGCCAGGGCGCGGACGATGAGCAGTCCGCGCCCGTTCTTCTCGCTGGGGGAGGGGCGGCGTGGGCGCGGCATGCGTTCGCCCAGGGGATCGGTGACGGTGACGCGTAACCGCGTCTTGGTGAGGGTGAGACAGACGCGGAACAGCCGCCCGGGTACGTGGCCGTGGCGTACGGCGTTGGTGGCCAGCTCGGACACGATGAGCGCGGCGTCGTCGGCGACGGATGGATGCCCCCACTCGGCCACGAGCCGTGTGGCGTGCTGACGGGCGCGGGTCACGCTTATCGGGGACGGGATGTAGTCGACGCGGGACTCCTGGACGACGGGGTCGCCGGGGTCGGTGATCCGGGGGTCTTGGGGCGCGCAGGCCATCGCGTTCCTCCAGTGGGCAGGGCAGGGCGGAGTCCGTCCGCCAACTGACGTCCCTGTGCGAGCGGTTCATCACGGAAGGTAGTCTCATTTCGGCGTGCGAGGCAATCCGCTCGGGGAAATTTGTAACCGATCTTGCGTGCGGACTGTGCCTGGGCACACACTGGGCGTAAGGCAGGGAGGGTGCCAAAGTGGCAGAGGAGCAATCCGCCCAAGGGAACCGCGTCTCAACGGTTCTGGGGCGCAAGCTGGGTGGGGAGCTCCTGCGGTTGCGGACCATGGCCGGGTTCACGCAAGGTCAGGCCGCTGACGCCATCACTGCGTCCACTGGCAAGGTCGCCAAGATGGAGAGCGGCTGGGTGCCCATGCGTGAGCCGGACATCCGGGCGCTCTGCGCGCTGTACGGCGCGAGCGATCCGGCGACGGTGGGCACGCTCCTGGAGTTGGCGCGCATCGACCGCGAACGCCGCAAGGTCAAAGGATGGTGGAACGACGTCCAGATCCCTGGAGCCATGAAGGAGTATGGGCCACTGGAGAATGCCGCGACCGCAGTCAAGGCTTGGCAGGTCTCCTATGTTCCGGGCCTGCTTCAGACTCCTGGCTACATGCGAGCCCTACGGCGTACAGCAATGCCGGACGAGCATCCTGAGGTGACCGAGGGGTTCGTGACTGCGCGGCTCGCTCGGCAGCACAGGCTTTCAGGGGAGTCGCCGCTGTCGTTCTGGGCGGTCATTCCCGAAGCCGCGCTGCGCATTGCCGCGTTCGATCCCGAGATGCTGCGGGACCAATTGACGATGCTCCTCGACTGGGGCGAGTGTCCCCACGTCACGCTCCAGATCCTTCCCTTCGGCGCAGGATTCGCAGAGGGGCTCTCCGGCTCGTTCAACGTGCTCTCGTTCGCCGAACCGGGAGCTATGGACGTGGTCTACGTGGAGTCCTCGTACTCGCACGTGTGGATCGAGGGTGGCGATGGTGCCGCCCGGCACGTGAGTATCTTCGAGAAGACCGCGCAACGTGCCTTCCCCGAGCCGGAGTCGGCCGCGTTCCTGGAGCGACTCATCAAGGAACTGTGAGTGACACCCTTCGTTTTCCGAAAGTCGAGCTACAGCAACCCCGAGCTTGAATGCGTGGAGGTGGCGACCAACCACCCCCACACCGTCGCCGTGCGCGACTCCAAGAACCCCCGCGGCCCCGTCGTCCACTTCAGCCCGGCCGCCTGGGCCGCGTTTCAGACCTCCTCTCTCATCAGCCGCAGATAGACCAGCGAGAACAGCGCGCCGACCAGCAGCAACAGCAGGGCCACCGCCGTGCCGTAGCCGATGAGGGCCTTGTTGAACGCCTGGTCGTACATGAAGACCGGGAGGGTCTGGCTGCGGTTGCCGGGGCCGCCGCGGGTCATGGCCCAGATGAGGCCGAACACCGACAGCGTCTGCAACGTGTTCAGCATCAGGTTGGTGCCGATGGAGCGGCGGATCATCGGCAGGGTGATGTGCCAGAAGCGGCGGATCCCGCCCGCGCCGTCGGCCTCCGCCGCCTCCGTGATCTCCTTGGGGATCTCGGCGAGCGCGGCGGAGTAGACGAGCATCGAGAAGGCCGTGCCGCGCCAGACGTTGGCGAAGGACACCGCGAGGATCGGCAGGGTGTAGAGCCAGTTCTGCGACGGCAGGCCCAGCGTGTCCAGGACCGAGTTGAGGGTGCCCTCGCGGCGGAAGAAGGCGTACAGCAGGAAGCCCGCCACGATCTCGGGAAGCACCCAGGCCGCGATGACGATCGAACCGGCCACCGTGCGCACCGGTTTGGAGGCGCGCCGCATCAGGGTGGCCAGGGCGAGGCCCAGGGTGTTCTGGCCGATGAGCGAGGAGACGAAGGTGAAGACGAGGGTGAGGACGACCGCGTTGCGGAAGTCGTCGTCGCCGAAGGCGCGGCGGAAGTTGTCGAGGCCGACGAAGTCCGTGGTGGCCGCGCCGGTGAGCTGCATATTGGTGAAGGCGATATAGACGCAGTAGCCGATCGGCCCGCCGAGGAAGAGCAGCAGCAGGACCGTGGCGGGGGCGAGCGGCAGCCAGCGCAGGGGGCGGTGGCGACGCCGCCCCCGACCTGGCACCGCCACCTTGGTCGCGGTGGTCATCGGGGTCAGCCCTTGCTGACCGTGGCGCCGTCGGCGATGGACTTCAGCTGGTCGGCGTAGGCCGCGGCGGCGCCGCGCGGTGAGTCGTCGCCCGTGGTGACCGCCTCCATCGCCTCGCCGATGGCGGAGGACACCTGGGGGTAGACGGGGAGCGCCGGGCGGTAGTGGGTGTGCTTCACCAGACCGGTGAAGAAGGTGATGCCGGGCATGGACTTCAGATACTCCGGATCCTTCGCCACGTCCTCCCGCACCGCGATCTGCGCGCCGACGATGTCCCACCGCACGGCGTTCTTCCGGGTCTGGAGCTGCTGGATGAACTTCCAGGCCAGATGGGGGTTCTTGGACTTGGCGGTGATCGACCAGGTCCAGCCGCCGGACATGCTGACCTTGCCGGGGGCCTGGCCGTTCCGGGTCGGCATCGGGGCCTGGCCGAGGGTCTTGGACCACTCGGGCCACGGCTTTCCGCCGGTCTTCAGCCAGTTCTGGCCGAGCCAGGAGCCGTCGAGGGCGATGGCGAGCTTGCCCTCGGGCAGCCATTCGCTGAAGACCGTGGTGCCGACGTTGGGGTCGAGCGCGTCGGAGGTGTCGGGGCCCAGCTTCTCGGAGTAGACGGTGCGCAGGAACGACAGCGACTGCTCGAAGCCCTTGCCGCCGACGATCCACTTCTTGGCGGCGGGGTCGTAGAGGGGGTCCTCGCCGGTGCCGTACAGCAGCATCTCGAACCCCTGCATCACCGAGGTCTCACCGGGTGCCTTGCCGGTGTAGACGTTGAGCGGAGTGACACCGGGGACCTTCTTCTTGATGGTGCGGGCGGTCTCGAGGATCTCGTTCCAGTTCTTGGGCGCCCAGTTGGCCGGCAGCCCGGCCTTGGCGAAGATCTCCTTGTTGAACCACAGCCCGCGGGTGTCGGTGCCGTCCGGGATGCCGTAGGTCTTGCCGTCCTCGGCCTCGGCCGCGCTCTTCGCGGTGTCGACGAACTGGTCCCAGGTCTTCCACTTGGCCAGATAGTCGTCGAGGGGGCGCAGATAGCCCGCCTTGATATCGGAGTTGATCCGGAAGGTGTCCTCGTAGACCAGATCTGGCGCGGTCCGGGGCGACCGCATCATCTGCTGGACCTTGGTGGCGTAGTCGTTGTCCTGCGCCTGGATGGGGATCAGCTTGACCGTCTTGCCGGGGTTCGCCTTCTCGAACTGCTTCTTCACCGCGGCGAGATGGTGGTCCTTGAAGCGGATCTTGTTGTCGGTGGAACGGTTGTAGGCGACCTTGACGGTGTCCGGGTCGCTTCCCGAGCCACCGCCGCAGGCGGTGAGACCCGCGGTGGCGACGAGGGCGGCGGAGAGGAGCAGTGGACCGGTGGGGCGCACGAGCACGACCTCCTTGCGCTGGCCTCGATGGGCTGGCGCGCCGACCGTAAGGTCGGCCTCAGCGCAAGGTCAATCCCTGTGACCAGGAACGGACTTGATCGAACGCCGATGCGGGCGGGGTGTGCGGCGGGTGGTCCGCCGGTGTGTCACGGCGTGTCGCTCAGCCAGCGGTAGCGGAGCTCGGGGCGGCCGATCTGGCCGTAGTGGGGGGTGCGGGCGGCGCGGCCCGCCTCCACCAGGTGTTCCAGGTAACGGCGTGCGGTGATGCGGGAGATGCCCACCTCCTCGGCGGAGGCCGCGGCGGAGATGCCGTCCTCGGCGGCGCGCAGGGCGTCGGTGACGGCCTGGAGGGTGGCCTGTGTCAGCCCCTTCGGCATCGCGGCGGGCCGGGGCGCGCGCAGGGCGGCGAGGGCGCGGTCCACCTCCTCCTGGCCGCTGGCCTCGCCCGCGGTCGCCCGGAACTGGGCGTAGCGCAGCAGGCGGTCCCGGAGGGTGGAGAAGGTGAACGGTTTGAGCACGTACTGCACGACGCCGAGCGAGACGCCGTCGCGGACCACGGCGAGGTCGCGGGCCGAGGTGACCGCGATGACGTCCGCGCCGTGCCCGGCCGCGCGCAGCGCGCGTACCAGCTGGAGGCCGTGGCCGTCGGGCAGGTAGAGGTCCAGCAGCAGGAGATCGGCGGGGGTCCGCTCCAGCAGCCGCTGGGCGTCCCCGCCGCTGTGGGCGGTTCCGACGACGGCGAATCCGGGGACGCGCCCCACGTACATCCGGTGCGCGTCGGCCGCGACGGGATCGTCCTCGACGACGAGCACCCGGATCGGCGCCGGGTGCGCCTGCGGCGGGCCCATGGTCATGGACGGACTCCTCTCGGGGACGCGGGGCGGTCGGTGGGCGTCGAGCGGGGGTGCGGGGGTGTGGAGCCAGGGGCTCCAATTTACGGAGCGTAACGGAAGGGGGCCAGTCCCGGAGCGCGCCGGGTCCACCTGCCGGACGGGGCGGGGGCGGCGCCGGGGGTCAGCGGGAGGCGGATGTCGTCAGGGGGAGGTGGACGGTGAAGGCCGCGCCGCCCTCGTCCGCCGTGGAGACCCGGACCGTGCCCGCGTTGCGGTGGACCGCCTGCTGGACGAGGGCCAGGCCGAGCCCCCGGCCCGGGGACTTCGTACTCCAGCCGCGGCGGAAGATCTCCTCGGCCGTCGCCGGGGCGAGACCGGCGCCGGTGTCGGCGACCCGCAGGGTCAGCTCGCCGTCGGTCGCGCGGGCGGTGACCGTGACGCGGGCGCTGCGGGCGGCGCCGCTGCCGACGCCCTCCGCCGCGGCGTCGGTCGCGTTGTCGAGCAGATTGCCGAGGATGGTGACCAGGTCTCGGGCGGGCAGACCGGGCGGCAGGACTCCGTCGTCGATCCGGCTGTCCGGGGCCAGGACGAGTTCGACGCCGCGCTCGCTGGCCTGGGCCGCCTTGCCCAGCAGCAGGGCCGCGAGCACCGGCTCGGCGACGGCGGCGACCACCTGGTCGGTCAGCGCCTGGGCCAGCTCCAGCTCGGCCGTGGCGAACTCGACCGCCTCGTCGGCCCGGCCCAGCTCGATCAGGGAGACGACGGCGTGCAGCCGGTTGGCGGCCTCGTGGGCCTGGGAGCGCAGGGCCTCGGCGAAGCCGCGGACGGAGTCCAGTTCACCGGAGAGCGCCTGGAGCTCGGTGTGGTCACGCAGGGTGACCACGGTGCCGCGCTGTTCGCCGCTGCTCACCGGGGAGGTGTTGACGACCAGCAGCCGCTCCGCGGACAGATGCAGCTCGTCCACGCGCGGCTCGGTGGCCAGCAGGGCGCCGGTCAGCGGCGGGGGCAGACCCAGCTCGGAGACATAGGCGCCGACCGCGTCGCCGGACAGCCCCAGCAGCTCCCGTCCGCCGTCGTTGATCAGGGCGATCCGCCGCCGTCCGTCCAGCATCAGCAGCCCCTCGCGCACGGCGTGCAGGGCGGCCTCGTGGTAGTCGTGCATCCGGCTCAGCTCGGCGGCGTTCATGCCGTGGGTGTGGCGGCGCAGCCGGGCGTTGATGACATACGCGGCCACCCCGCCGACCGCGAGGGCCGCGAGGGCGACGCCGAGCAGGGCGAGCAGCTGGCGGCGCACCTCGGCGCTGATGGTGTCCACCGTGATGCCCGCGCTGACCAGGGCGGTGATCCGGCCCCCGGCGGCGGCGTCGCGGACCGGGGCGACCACGCGCACCGAGGGGCCGAGGGTGCCGGTGTAGGTCTCGGGGAAGATCCGCCCGCGCAGGGCGGGCTTGATGTGGCCGAGGTAGCGGGCGCCGATCTGGTCCGGGTCGGGGTGGGTCCAGCGGATCCCGTGGGTGTCCATGATCGTCACAAAGGTGACCCCGGTGTCCCGGCGCACCTTCTCCGCGTACGGCTGGAGCCGGGCGCCGGGGTCGCCGGACCGTACGGCCTCGGCGACGGCGGGGGAGGCGGCGATGGCGGCCGCGGCGGCGGTGGCCTGGCGGCGCGCGGCCGCCTCCGCCTGCCGTCCGTCGGTCACATAGGCGAAGACGGCGCATCCGGCCACCAGGGCGGCCACCAGGACGACCTGCATCGCGAAGAGCTGACCGGCCAGGCTCCGGGGGCGGGGCACGCGCATGCCCCTCAGTCTGCACACGCATCTTTGCGTGAACGAAATGAACGGAAGGGTGACCCCGATCACAGGGTGGGGCATAGTCGCCGGGACCGTTCAAGGCGGTGTGCGAGCCGCACACGATGCAGCGCCGGGACAGTTGGACGGCACACACAGAAGGAGGCAGCACCGTGGCTGCGCAGACCTCGCCGACCGGACCGGGAAGTGCGAAGCCCAAGGTGGCGAAAGCCGGGCGGGCGAAGAAGGAAAAGATCCACTACCTCTATCTCGCCGTGATCGCCGCGGTGGCGCTCGGCATCGTGGTGGGCTTCGCCGCGCCCGGGGTGGCGGTGGAGCTGAAGCCCATCGGCACCGGCTTCGTGAACCTGATCAAGATGCTGATCTCGCCGATCATCTTCTGCACGATCGTGCTGGGCATCGGCTCGGTGCGGAAGGCCGCGAAGGTCGGCGCGGTCGGCGGGCTCGCCCTCGGCTACTTCCTGCTGATGTCGACCGTGGCCCTGGCCATAGGGCTGGTCGTCGGGAACATACTCGAGCCCGGCAGCGGGCTGCATATGAGTCATGAGGCGGCCCAGGCCGGGCAGAGCCAGGCCGAGGGTGCCAGCGAGTCCACCGCGGACTTCCTGCTCGGCATCATCCCCACCACTCTCGTCTCCGCGTTCACCGCGGAGCAGGTGCTCCAGACCCTGCTCGTGGCCCTGCTGGTGGGCTTCGCGCTCCAGGCTCTCGGCCGGGCGGGCGAGCCGGTGCTGCGCGGTATCGGCCACATCCAGCAACTGGTCTTCAAACTGCTGTCGATGGTGATGTGGGCGGCGCCGGTCGGTGCCTTCGGCGCCATCGCGGCGGTGGTCGGCGAGACCGGTCTCGACGCGCTCAAGGCGCTCGCCGTCATCATGGTCGGCTTCTATGTCACCTGTGCCCTGTTCGTGGTGGTCGTCCTCGGCACGGTGCTGCGGCTGGTCGCCGGGGTCAATCTGTTCCTGCTGCTGAAGTATCTGGCGCGGGAGTTCCTGCTGATCCTGTCGACCTCGTCGTCCGAGTCCGCGCTGCCGCTGCTGATCGCCAAGATGGAGCACGCGGGCGTCTCCCGCCCGGTCGTCGGCATCACCGTGCCCACCGGCTACTCCTTCAACCTGGACGGCACCGCGATCTACCTGACGATGGCGTCGCTGTTCATCGCCGAGGCGATGGGCGACCCGCTCTCGATCGGCCAGCAGATCTCCCTGCTGGTGTTCATGATCGTGGCGTCGAAGGGCGCGGCCGGGGTGACCGGCGCGGGCATGGCGACGCTGGCGGGCGGCCTCCAGTCGCACCGGCCCGAACTGGTGGACGGCGTCGGCCTGATCGTCGGTATCGACCGCTTCATGAGCGAGGCCCGCGCGCTGACCAACTTCGCGGGCAACGCGGTCGCCACCGTCCTCGTCGGCACCTGGACCAAGGAGATCGACAAGGAGCGGATGACCGAGGTCCTCTCCGGGCGGCTGCCGTTCGACAGCGAGGCGTTCGCCCGGAACGGCGGTGGACACGGCCCCGCGGACACCGACGGCGGGGTGCCCGAGCAGCGTGGTGGTGACACGGCGAAGGAGCAGGTGCCCGCCTGAGGCCCGCTCCCGCGCCGACGCGCCCCGCGCGACCGCGGCCCTGCCCCCCTGAATCGGGGCAGGGCCGCGGGTGTTGCGTCAGGCGCGCGGGCCGGGCCGCAGCCAGACCGTGGCCAGTGGGGGCAGCACCGTCAGCACGCTGGCGGGGCGGCCGTGCCAGGCGGTGGCCTCCGCCTTCAGCGGTTCGGGGTTGGCCACCCCGCTGCCACCGAACCGCTCCTGGTCGGTGTTGAGCACCTCGTACCACTCCGCCGTCCCGCCGGGCACCCCGACGCGGTACTCGTGCCGGACCACGGGGGAGAAGTTGCTGACGGCCAGCAGCGGCGCACCGTCGGCGTCGAAGCGCAGGAACGCGAACACGTTGTCCTCGCGCGCGTCCCCCTCCACCCAGGAGAAGCCCTCCGGGTCGGTGTCCCGCTGCCACAGCGGGGGAGTGGCCGCGTAGACCCGGTTCAGCTCGCGCACCAGGTCCCGGACGCCCCGGTGGTCGGCCTCGGCGGAGTACGAGGGGTCCAGCAGCCACCAGTCCGGGCCGTGGCCCTCCGACCACTCCGCGCCCTGGGCGAACTCCTGCCCCATGAAGAGCAGTTGCTTGCCCGGGTGGGCCCACATGAAGCCCAGGTACGCGCGGTGGTTGGCCCGCTGCTGCCACCAGTCCCCCGGCATCTTGGACACCAGCGCGCCCTTGCCGTGCACCACCTCGTCATGCGAGATGGGCAGGACGTAGTTCTCGCTGTAGGCGTACACCATCGAGAACGTCATCTCGTGGTGGTGGTACTTGCGGTGCACCGGCTCATGCGCCACATAGCCCAGCGAGTCGTGCATCCAGCCCATGTTCCACTTCAGCCCGAAGCCGAGGCCGCCGAATCCGCTGGCGCCCACATGGTGGGTGGCGCGGGTGACCCCGTCCCAGGCGGTGGACTCCTCGGCGATGGTGAGCACTCCGGGACAGCGGCGGTAGACGGTGGCGTTCATCTCCTGGAGGAAGGCCACCGCGTCCAGGTTCTCCCGGCCGCCCTGCGCGTTGGGCGACCACTGGCCCGGCTCACGGGAGTAGTCGAGGTAGAGCATCGAGGCCACGGCGTCCACCCGCAGTCCGTCGATATGGAACTCCTCGCACCAGTAGACCGCGTTGGCCACCAGGAAGTTGCGCACCTCGGTGCGGCCGTAGTCGAACTCCAGCGTGCCCCAGTCCGGATGCGCGGCCCGCTGCGGATCGGCGGGCTCGTACAGTGGACGGCCGTCGAACTCCGCGAGCGCCCACGCGTCCCGGGGGAAGTGCGCGGGCACCCAGTCCACCAGCACCCCGATTCCCGCCTGGTGCAGCGCGTCCACCAGGTACTTGAAGTCGTCGGGGGTGCCCAGCCGGGCGGTGGGCGCGTAGAAACCGGTGACCTGGTAGCCCCAGGAGCCGCCGAAGGGATGCTCGGCCACCGGCATCAGCTCGACATGGGTGAAGCCCAGGTCCCGGACGTACCCGGGCAACTGCTCGGCGAGCCGGCGGTACGTCAGCCCCGGCCGCCAGGACGGCAGATGCACCTCGTACACCGAGAACGGGGACTCGTGCACCCGCTGGCCCTCGCGGCGGGCCATCCAGAGCTGGTCGTTCCACTGGTGGTGCGAGAGGTGCACCACCGAGGCGGTGGCGGGCGGGCACTCGGTGCGCCGGGCCATCGGATCGGCCCGTACGGTGTGGCTGCCGTCGGGCCGGGTGATCTCGAACTTGTACAGCGCGCCCTCGCCGACCCCGGGCAGGAACAGCTCCCACACCCCGCTGCCGCCCAGCGACCGCATCGGGAAGGCGGTGCCGTCCCAGTAGGTGAAGTCCCCGGTGACCCGCACCCCCAGCGCGTTCGGTGCCCAGACGGTGAACCGGGTCCCGGCCACCCCCTGGTGGGTCATCGGCCGCGCGCCCAGCGCCCGCCACAGCTCCTCGTTGCGGCCCTCGCCGATCAGATGCAGATCGAGTTCGCCGAGGGCGGGCAGGAAGCGGTACGGGTCCTCCAGCTCCAGCTCGGTGCCCTCGTACGCCACCAGCAGCCGGTAGTCGGGGATCTCCGTCTGCGGCAGCACCCCGGAGAACAGCCCGTCGCCCTCGGAGCGCAGCCGCGCCCGCAGCCCGGTGGCGGTCACCGTCACCGAGCGGGCGTACGGGCGCAGGGCCCGGATCAGCACCCCGCCGCGCACCGGGTGGGCGCCGAGCAGACCGTGCGGATCGTGGTGGGTACCGCCGAGCAGCCGCCGCCGGTCGTCGTCGCCGAGGGCGGGCGCGGGCCGCACCCCGTGACCGTCGTCGGCGCCGGGGTCGGGCTCGGGGCCGGGCGCGGGGCCGGTGACCGGGCGTCCGGTGACGGGCCGCCGGGCCTCGGCCGGATCCGCCGCCCGCTCCGCCTCGCCCACCGCGGCCGCGCCGTCCGTACCGTCCCGGCGGACGGCGCGCGGTACGGGCGGGGAGCCGTAGGAGGTTCGGGACCCGGCGCGCTGTGGCGGCCGGAAGGTCGGCGGAACCGCCCGGGCGGACGGGTCCTCGCCGCGGGCGGCGGGGTCCTGGTCCGGCCCTTCGCCGGACGGGTACGGGCGGGACGGCGGACGTGCGGTCACGGGGTGGTCCTCCCGGAGGTGTCGGCGGCGAGGCGCCGGATCGCGGTCATGGGGATGGACAGCCAGTCGGGGCGGTGCCGGGCCTCGTAGAGCACTTCGTAGACGGCCTTGTCGGTCTCGTGGGCGCGCAGCAGCTCCGGTTCGTCGCGCGGATCGCTGCCGGACGCCTCGGCGTAGCCCGTGCAGTAGGCGGCGCGGGTGTGCCCGGCCCACTCCTGGGGGTCCTCGTGGCGGCCCACGGCGGCGGCGTAGTCGAAGGAGCGGAGCATGCCCGCGATATCGCGCACCGGCGGCTGCGGACGGCGGCGCTCGGCCAGCGGACGGGACGGCTCGCCCTCGAAGTCGATCAGCGACCAGCGGCCCTCGCCCCCGCCGGGGGCCGCCGTGGTCAGCAGCGCCTGGCCGAGGTGCAGATCGCCGTGGATGCGCTGGGCGGACCAGGTGCGTCCGGCGCGGCCGAGCGCGGCGAGATCCTCATAGGCGAGGTGCAGCGCGGCGCGGTAGGGCTGGAGCGCGGGCACGGCGGCCGCGGCGGAGTCCAGCCGCTCGCTCATGGCGGCCGCCAGGTGCTCGATCTGACGGCGGCGCAGCACCGAGGTGGGCAGTGCGCGGGCCATCGCCAGATGCACCTCGGCGGTGGCGCGGCCGAGGGCGCGGGCGGCCTCGGTGAAGTCGGCCCGTACGGCCAGGGCGTCCAGCGCCAGCCGCCAGCCGTCGGCGGAGCCCGCCAGATAGGGCTGGAGCACCCCGAGGGTGAACGGCTCGGGGCGGGGTCCGGCACCGTCGGCGGGTGAGGCGGCCTCGAACCAGGCGGCGGGCGCGGGCACCCGGGTGCACTCGGTGCGGGCGAGGGCCAGCGGCAGTTCCAGATCGGGGTTGGTACCGGGGCTGACCCGCCGGAAGAGCTTGAGAATAAACGTATCGCCATAGACGACCGAGGAGTTGGACTGCTCGGCGGTCATCAGCCGTGGGGCGAGTACGGCGGGGATGGCGGTGGCCGGTTCGCGGACGAAGCGCAGCGGGCCCAGCCGCCCCGGCACTCTCAGCCGCTCCAGCAGTAGCGCGGCGAGCCGGGGGTCGGCCAGCGCCTCGTACAGGGTGCGTCCGTCCAGCGGTCCGCCGTCCGGGCGTCCCACGAGCGCCGGGGCCAGCGGCGGCGGCAGCGCCGAGCGCACCCCCAGCAGGATCTGGTAGCAGTCGCTGGCCGCCGCGCCGCGCCGGTGCCCGCAGCCGTAGCCGTGCCGGTGGCCCGGTGGCTCCGGCTGCTGGGCGCGGATCAGCAGATGGAGCAGACCGGGGGTGGCGCCGCCCGCGGCGCAGGGCAGCAGTTCGGTGGCGGACACCAGCGCGAAGCCGGTGACCGGGCGCCCCTTGCCCGCGAACCAGCGCTGCCGGGGGAGCCACTCGGCGAGCAGCGGGGCGAGCGAGGCGAGCAGCCCGCGTCCGTCGCCGGGCGCGGTGGCGGAGGCGGACGGGGGCTGGGTCCGCGGTACTGCGGTCGGCGGGTGATGTGCCCCCCGGGAGAACGGAGCTTCCGGCATGGCGTCGCGTCCTTTCCCCGGGCACACGACAGATCAGGGCAAAGTGTCCCGGATTGCGGCATTGACTGTGCGACGGTGCGGGACGTGTCGGGCGAGGATCGTCCGTACGGTACGTACGGGGTGCGCGATCGGCTCCGCCAGTGGCGGTCCTAGGACAGAGTGCCCATGACGGGGTGTCGAAAACGCCCGTACGCGCCCGGAGGGGACGCGTACGGGCGGTGGTGCCGCGATCGGTGGCCGAAACCCGGTGGGGTGCGGGGACGGTCGGCTCAGTCGGCCCGGTGCACGGCGGCGGCGTCGTTGCGCCGCAGCCGGAACCAGTAGAAACCGTGTCCGGCCAGGGTCAGCAGATACGGCAGTTCACCGATGGCCGGGAAGCGCACCCCGCCGATCAGCTCGACCGGATGGCGTCCGGCGAAGGCTTGCAGATCCAGCTCGGTGGGCTGGGCGAAGCGGGAGAAGTTGTGCACGCACAGCACCAGGTCGTCCTCGCCGTCCCGGGTGGTGGGCGCCTCGCGCAGGAAGGCGAGCACGGCCGGGTTGGAGGAGGGCAGCTCGGTGAAGCTGCCCAGGCCGAAGGCCGGGTTCTGCTTACGGATCTCGATCATCCGGCGGGTCCAGTGGAGCAGCGAGGAGGGGCTGCTCATGGACGCTTCCACATTGGTGACCTGGTAGCCGTAGACCGGGTCCATGATGGTCGGCAGGAACAGCCGCCCCGGGTCGCAGGAGGAGAAGCCCGCGTTGCGGTCGGGGGTCCACTGCATGGGGGTCCGGACGGCGTCGCGGTCGCCGAGCCAGATGTTGTCGCCCATGCCGATCTCGTCGCCGTAGTAGAGGATCGGCGAGCCGGGCAGGGACAGCAGCAGCGCGGTGAACAGCTCGATCTGGTTCCGGTCGTTGTCCAGCAGGGGCGCCAGCCGCCGCCGGATGCCGATGTTGGCGCGCATCCGTGGATCCTTGGCGTACTCCGCGTACATGTAGTCGCGCTCTTCGTCGGTGACCATCTCGAGCGTCAGCTCATCGTGGTTGCGCAGGAAGATGCCCCACTGACAGCCCGACGGGATGGCCGGGGTCTTGGAGAGGATCTCGGAGACCGGATAGCGCGATTCGCGCCGCACCGCCATGAAGATGCGCGGCATCACCGGGAAGTGGAAGGCCATATGGCACTCGTCGCCGCCCTTGGCGTAGTCGCCGAAGTAGTCGACGACGTCCTCCGGCCACTGATTGGCCTCGGCCAGCAGCACGGTGTCGGGGTAGTGGGCGTCGATCTCCGCCCGGACGCGGCGGAGCATCTCATGTGTCCGGGGCAGGTTCTCGCAGTCGGTGCCTTCCTCGGCATACAGATACGGGACTGCGTCGAGTCGGAATCCGTCGATACCGAGGTCCAGCCAGAAGCGCAGGGCGGCCAGTACTTCCTCCTGGACGGCGGGGTTCTCGAAGTTGAGGTCCGGCTGATGCGAGAAGAAGCGGTGCCAGTAGTACTGCTTGCGTACAGGATCAAAGGTCCAGTTGGAGGCCTCGGTGTCGACGAAGATGATGCGGGCGTCCTGGTACTGCTTGTCGTCATCCGCCCAGACGTAGTAGTCGCCGTAGGGTCCGTCCGGATCGCTGCGGGACTCCTGGAACCACGGATGCTGGTCGCTGGTGTGGTTCATGACAAAATCGATGATCACGCGCATCCCGCGCTGATGCGCGGCGTCGACGAACTCGACGAAGTCGGCGAGGTCGCCGAACTCCGGCAGCACCGCCGTGTAGTCCGCCACGTCGTAGCCGCCGTCCCGCAGCGGCGAGGCGAAGAACGGCGGAAGCCACAGGCAGTCCACGCCCAGCCACTGGAGATAGTCCAGTTTGGCCGTGAGTCCCTTCAGGTCGCCGACGCCGTCGCCGTTGCTGTCCTGGAAGGAGCGGACCAGGACCTCGTAGAAGACGGCACGCTTGAACCAGTCGGGGTCACGGTCCTTGGCGGGCGTGTCCTCGAAGGTGTCCGGTACGGGCTCGTTGACGATCATGGTGTGGGTGACCCTCCGATCGGTGAGGACGGTCGCAGGGAGAAGATGTGCGCGGGGGCCATCTCACGCCCCGGCTCGAGGCGCACGAAGTTGTCCCTGCCCCAGTGATAGGTCTCGCCGGTGAGCTCGTCGCGCACCGGGACGGACTCGTGCCATTCCAGGCCGAGTTCCGGCATGTTCAACGAGACCGTCGCCTCCTGGGTGTGGTGGGGGTCCAGGTTGACGACGGTGAGTACGCACGAGTCGCCCGCGCGCTTGGAGTAGACGATGACGGAGTCGTTGTCGGCGTGGTGGAATCTGAGGTTGCGCAGCCGGCGCAGGGCCGGATGGCGGCGGCGCACCCGGTTCAGCCGGGTGAGCAGCGGGGTGAGGGTGTGGCCCTCGCGTTCGGCCCCGGCCCAGTCGCGCGGCCGCAGCTCGTACTTCTCCGAGTCGAGGTACTCCTCGCTCCCGGCGCGCAGCGGGGTGTTCTCGCACAGTTCGAAGCCCGCGTAGACACCCCAGCTGGGGGAGAGGGTGGCGGCCAGCACCGCCCGCGCGGCGAAGGCCGGACGGCCGCCCTCCTGGAGGTAGGCGTGCAGGATGTCGGGGGTGTTCACGAAGAAGTTGGGCCGCATCCAGGCGGCGGACTCCCCGGCCAGCCCGGTGAGGTACTCGGTGAGCTCCTGCTTGGTGTTGCGCCAGGTGAAGTAGGTGTACGACTGCTGGAAGCCGATCGCGCCGAGGGTGTTCATCATCGCGGGGCGGGTGAACGCCTCGGCGAGGAAGAGCACATCGGGGTCGGTGCGGTTGATGTCGCCGATCACCTTCTCCCAGAACACCACGGGTTTGGTGTGCGGATTGTCCACCCGGAAGATCCGCACCCCGTGGGACATCCAGAACCGCAGCACCCGCTCGGTCTCCCGGACGATGCCGGGGAAGTCCTGGTCGAAGGCGATCGGATAGATGTCCTGGTACTTCTTGGGCGGGTTCTCGGCGTGGGCGATGGTGCCGTCGGCGCGCCGGTGGAACCACTCGGGGTGCTTCTCCACCCAGGGGTGGTCCGGTGAGCACTGGAGCGCGAAGTCCAGCGCCACCTCCATCCGCAGCTCCTGAGCGCGCGTCACGAAGTGGTCGAAGTCGTCCAGGGTGCCGAGGTCGGGGTGGACCGCGTCGTGTCCGCCGTCCGGCGAGCCGATCGCCCAGGGCGAGCCCACGTCGTACGGGCCCGCGGAGAGCGTGTTGTTGGGGCCCTTGCGGAAGGCGGTGCCGATGGGGTGGACCGGGGGCAGATAGACCACGTCGAAACCGGCGGCGGCCACGGCGGGCAGCCGGTCGGCGGCGGTGCGCAGGGTGCCGCTGACCGGTCTGCGCCCCTCGGCGATCTTGGCCCCCTCCGAGCGCGGGAACAGCTCGTACCACGAGCCGAACAGCGCGCGCTCCCGCTCGACCTGGAGCGGCATCGGACGCGAGGAGGTCACCAGCTCGCGCAGCGGATGGCGGTCCAGGGCGTCGGTGACATCGGGGGCGAGGGCGGCGGCGAGCCGGTCGGCCACCGGACGGCGCTCGTCGCGCAGCCCGTCGACCGCGCCGAGCACCGCCTCCCGGCCGTCGCTCTTGGGCACTCCGGCCGCGGCTCTCTCGTGCAGCGCGGCGCCTTCCTCCAGGACCAGATCGGTGTCGATCCCGGCCGGGACCTTGATCCCGGCATGGTGGCGCCAGGTGGCGATCGGATCGCTCCATGCCTCGACCGTGTACGACCAGCGGCCGGGCGCGCCGGGGGTGATCTCGGCGCCCCAGCGGTCGGTGCCGGGGGCGAGTTCGCGCATCGGGGTCCACGGGCCGGTGCGGCCGGCCGGATCGCGGAGGATGACATTGGCGCTGACCGCGTCATGACCCTCCCGGAACACGGTGGCACTGACCTCGAAGGTCTCGTCCACCACCGCCTTGGCGGGGCGGCGGCCGCAGTCGATCAGCGGGCGGATATCCAGGACGGGAATGCGACCGATCATAGGATCACCTGACGGCGTTGCGGATGTATGTGCTTCGGTGGCTTTTGTCCTTTGTATCGGTTCTGTCGCCGGGCGACGGGTTGCGGGCATGACAGCTCCTGTCCGCGTTCACTCTGGTGGGCGGATGGGGTCGGCCATGGGGGCGCGCCGGGAGAGCCTCCCCATGCGGCACCGGGCGACAACCCGCGTTCCCGTGAACCACCGGTTCGTAACGCCGGGTAAGGGGACGGGCTGCTGCGCGTGGCGGGGCCGTCCAGTCGCATGAGTACGCCGGTACGTCAGTTGGCCACCTGGAGCAGACGGTTCGATGAACCCCGGCCCGCGTCCCGTACCGCACCGGTTCCCGCGGCGGCGGTCAGCGCCGCGCCCACCCGGGCCGGGGAGGCCGACGGGTGGGCGGCCAGATACAGCGCCGCGGCACCCGCCACGTGCGGTGCGGCCATCGAGGTGCCGGAGCGGGTGGCCGCCGCCGTGTCGCTCGTGTTCGACGCCGAGACGATCCGGTCGCCGGGCGCGAACAGATCAAGGGCGGGGCCCCAGTTGGAGAACGCCGGGCGCCGGTCGAAGCGGTCGGTCGCCCCGATCGTGAGGGCCTCCCGCACCCGGCCCGGCGAGGAGGAGCCGGCGGCCAGGCCCTCATTGCCCGCCGCGACCGTGAAGGTGAGTCCGGAGGCGATCCCGGTCCGCACCGCCGCGTCCCACGCGGGCACCGGTGCCGGATCCGTCGTCCCCAGGCTCAGATTGACGACCGCGGGCCGTACGGCGTGCCCCAGTACCCAGTCGAGCCCGGCGAGCACCTGCGCGCTGGTGCCCCGGCCGCGGTCGTCCAGCACCCGGACGGCCACGATGTCGGCGCGCTTGGCCACCCCGAAGCGGGTGCCCGCCGCGGTGGCGGCCACATGGGTGCCGTGGCCGTCGCCGTCCTCGGCCACCGGGTCGTCGTCGACGAAGTCCCAGCCGGAGCGGGCCCGGCCGCCGAAGTCCCGGTGGGAGACGCGCACCCCGGAGTCGATGACATAGACCGTGACACCGCGCCCGCCGTCCGCGGATGCGGAGTACGCCCCGTCCAGGGCGCGTTCCGCTGGCCCGCCGGGCACCGGGTCCCGCTGGTCGATCCGGTCCAGGCCCCAGGACGGGGGATAGGGCTGGGTGCGCGGGGACGGCTTCGGGGCGGTGGACGCGCGCAGCGACACCTCCGCGTCCGGGGTCACCGAGGCCACCGCCGGATCGGCCGCCAGCCGTCTCGCCTGTGTCTCGTCCGCGCGTATCGCGAAGCCGTTGAGCGCGGTGCGATAGGTGCGGCGGATGCTCACCCCGTAGCGCTCCACGGTCCTCCGGCCGTGTCCGGAGCAGGCCGACGGCGCCCGCGGACCGTCTTTGAGCGCCACGATGTAACCGCCGTCCACCGCCGCGCCCCGGCCCTGGTCCCGGGCGGGGACCGCCTCGGCGGGCGGCGCCAGTGCCAGTACCGCCACCGCGGCGGCCAGCGCCCCCGCCGTGCGGCGGCGGCGCCCATGGGTGTGTGCCATGGATCGATCCCCCTCCCGAGTCGACGTGCGTCAGCGTCTCGTGGCGGCGAAGATCCGGACAAGGGCGCACCCGGGGGCGGAATCGGCCATACCGACCGCGCGCGGAGTACGGAGGGTTGCGGCGGTTCTCGGCCTTGTCCGCGCGCCGGCCGCCCGCCCGTGGCGCTCAACTGACTGGGCGCCGAGCCCTGTTGGGGCTAGGCTGGTGGTGGACCACGGAGCAACGGGGGAGTTGCACCCCATGTCCGACGTCATGTGGTGCACGAAAATAGCCGGCCGTCAGGCCGGAACGCTCGGTCCCGCGGGGCGAAGCCCCGCGTAGCACGTGAGATCTTGGATGTCGGCAGGACCTCAGCTGACCACCGTATGCGGTGGTCGGGCTGAGCCTGCCGGGCCACCAGTTCGACCACCCGACTGAAGGGTTGAGAACTGGTGGACTGGGACACCATCACCCTGCTCGTGCTCGCGGCCTTCGGTCTGGCCGGGCTCGTGCTGACCCTGGCAGCGGAGACTCTGTCCAAGGTGCCCGCGGTCATCGAGGCATGGCGCCGGGTCCGTACCACCTGGCGCGGCGGAGACGACGGTTCCCGATGACGCCGCCGGGCCGCCGGACCATCGCCGAAATTGAACACTCGACGAACACCGCATGAGGGTTGGACCACATGGGCCCCGGCTCCGCCATGGGCACCTACATTCACCCCCTGAGGCCATGCCGGGTACGGGGGGACACCATGAGGTGGCTGGAACAACTGCTGGCCCCGGAGAACCTGTTGGCGCTGCTGGGCGTCGGCGTCACCGTCGGGGGGCTCTCCTACGAGCGGCTGATCCCGGGTCGCAAGCGCATCGGGTACCGCGTGCAGATGGACACGCTGATAGACGACAGCACCCACGACGGGCCCATCCATCAGCGGCTGCGGATGCTGGAGAACACCCCGGAGCTGGCCGGGGCCTCCCTCGTCCTGCTGAGGATCGAGAACGACGGGTTCCGCAGCATCGACGTCGACGACTACATCACCGCGCCCTCGGCCGAGCACCGCGGGCTGACCGCCACGTTTCCCCACCGTGTCGTCCGGGATGTCGCGGTCACCGAGCCCAGCCATCCGGATCTGCTCCGCTATCTGCCGCGGAACGGTACGTCCGAGCATCCGGGGCTGATCTGCCGTGGCGATGAGATCGCGCTGCCGAGGGTCCCGCTGAACAAGGGGGATCACTTCAAACTGCTAGTGCTGCTGACGGGTGCCGGGACCACCCTTCGGTACCCAGCTGCTGCGGGAGGAGCCGCTTCCCCGGGGGTGCGCCACCGGCCGGCTGACGATCGTGGGCTCCACCGCGTTCGAGCCGGTGGCAAGGGATCTGGGCGAGGCGTACCACGGCGACTGCGCGGGGACCACGGTCGAGGTGGCCGCCCAGGGCAGCGGGCGCGGGGCGGCGACCCTGCGCGGTGCCGGGGAAGCGGCCAAGGGAGGGTTTCCCCCGTATCTCTCCTTCTCCGACGGCCCGCAAGGGGGCGGGCAGCCGCGGCTGAAGGAGCATCTGGTGGCGCTGTCCGTCTTCACGATGGTGGTGAACGACGACGTCCGGATGCGGGATCTCACCCTGAAGGATCTGCGCGGGCTCTACTCGGGCCGGATCACCAACTGGAAGCAGCTGCCCGGCGGCCCCGACATCCCGGTCCGGCTGGTGAGCCGGGACGCGCGATCGGGGACCCGGGGGGTGTTCGAGGGCCGGGTGCTGGGCGGCAATGAGACCTCGCGGACCTCCGACGACTGCCGGAAGCCGAAATTCGCCGAGGACACGGTGGTGCGCTGTGAACTCGACAGCACACGAGAGGTGTTGGGGGTGGTGGCGCGGACGCCGGGCGCGATCGGCTATGCCGAACTGCACACCGCCGAGGTGGACGCGGCACACGGCCGGGTCGATCTGGTGAGCCTGGGCGGACACCGGCCGTCCACCGGCGCGGTCCGGACACGGTCGTACCCCTTCTGGGAGCCCGAGTACGCCTCCACCTACGGCACGCCCCCGGCCAATTCCCTCACCTCCAAGTTCCTCGACTACCTGGCCCAGGACACCGGGCGGAACCTCATCGAGAAACACGGTCATCTGCCCTGCTCGATCCCGGAGAACCAGCAGGCGTGCCGGGACGCCGGGGCCGGGGACCGGCGGGGCGGGAGCCGGGCGGGCTGAGGAGCCCGCCCGGCCGGGGACTAGGTGACGTTCACGCCGCCCCAGGCGTTGTCGACCGCCTTGTACTCGGTGCTGTTCGCGCCGTACAGGGCCTTGGCCGCCTTGAGGGTGGCGGTACGGGCCTTGGCGTAGGTGGTGGTCGAGGTCATATACGAGGTGAGCGCCTTGTACCAGATCTGCTCGGCCTTGGCGCGCCCGATGCCCTTGACGGTGCGGCCGTCCTTGGTCGGGCTGTCGTAGGTCACCCCGCCGATGACCTTCCGCCCGCTGCCCTCGGCCAGCAGGTAGTAGAAGTGGTTGGCGATACCGGAGGTGAAGTGCGGATCGTCGTCGCCGACGCCGCGTTTCCAGTAGTCGTAGGAGTAGCCGTCCTTGCTCGGTTTGTCCATGTAGCGCAGCGGGGTGCCGTCGCCATTGATGTCGATCTTCTCGCCGATGAGGTAGTCACCCGGGTCCTTGGCGTTCTTGGCGTAGAACTCGACCGCCGTGCCGAAGATGTCGGAGGTGGCCTCGTTCAGCCCGCCGGACTCACCGCTGTACTCCAGATTGGCGGTGGCGGAGGTCAGACCGTGGCTCATCTCGTGGCCCGCGACATCGAGCGAGGTGAGCGGGTTCTTGTTGTCCTGGCCGTCGCCGTAGGTCATGCAGAAGCACTCGTCGTCCCAGAACGCGTTGACGTACGCGTCGCTGAAGTGGACGCGCGAGTACGCGGCCTTGCCGTTGTTCCGGATGCCGTTACGGTGCAGCACCTTCTTGTAGTAGTCCCACGTCATGGCGGCGCCGTAGTGGACATCCACGGCGGCGGTCTGGGCGATGGTGGGCTTGCCGTTGCCCCAGACGTTGTCGGGGTCCAGGAACTTCGACCCCTTGCCCTCTTCCTTGTGCTTGAGGTTGTAGGTCATATGGCCACCGCGGGCAGTGTCCTTCATCAGCCACTGGCTGCCGCTCTTGACGGTGCCGACGGGCACCTTGCCGTTGTGCTGGCCGGTACCGGTGCCGGTCTCGATGGCCTCGTAGGAGTAGAGCCCGGCGCCGGTGTCGGCGTCGGTGACGATGTGCGTCCGGCTGGGGGTGCCGTCCTTCCGGACACCGCGCACCACGGTCTCGTAGGCGAGCACCGGCTTGCCGGTGGCGGCCCAGATCACCTTGCGGGGCGCGCGCTCGGTCCCGGCCTTGGCGCCGGCCGAGGACTTCGCGGCGCTCAGCGCGGTCCGCCGGGCGTCCGAGGGGGCGAGGGAGGCGCGGGTGTCGGACACCGCGATCCTCGCGTCGGTGGCCTTGGTGACACCGTCGGCGGCGCCGCTCGCGGAGGTGTGGACGACCAGGTCGCCGCCGAGGACGGGCAGTCCGGCGTAGGTGCGCTCATAGCGGGTGTGGGTGGCGCCGTCGGCGTCCTTGACCACATCGCGGACGATCAGCTTCTCCTTGCCGCCCAGCCCCAGCGAGGTGGCGGTGGAGACCGTACCGGCGCCCGCCTCGCGGAGCAGCTCGGCGCGGACCGAGGCGGAGAGCGTCAGGGGCTGGGCGCCGGTGGCGGTGGACTTCGGGGTGGCCGCGTCCGCGGCGCCGGTGGTGAACCCGGCGGCGAGGAGCGAGGCGGCCACGGTCGCCGCTCCGGCGGTCAGGGCGGCGCGGCGTCTGCGGCGGGTTCCGGTTATGACAGAGGTCGAGCGTGAATCCACGCGTATCTCCTGTTGTCATGGGAAGTTGGAGGGCATGCCGTCCAACACGGCAAAGATGTGTCTTTGCGGTGAAGAAAACATACCGGCGCCCGGGGCGATTGCCCCGGGCACCGGCTATGTGGTGAGCCCAACTCCGCTTGTTTTACTTGACGTTGACCCCGGCCCAGGCGGCTTCCACGGCCTTGGTCTCGGCACCGTCGGCGCCGAAGAGGTCGTTGGCGGCCTTCACGGTCGCCTCACGGGCGGCCTTGTAGTCCGTGGTGGACGTCATGTACGTGGTGAGCGCCTTGTACCAGATCTTCTCGGCCTTGTCGCGGCCGATGCCCTCGACCTTCTTGTCGTCCGCGGTCGGGCTGTCGTACTTGACGCCGTTGATCTCCTTGGCGCCACTGCCCTCGGAGAGCAGGTAGAAGAAGTGGTTGGCGACACCGGACGAGTAGTGCACGTCCTGGTTGCCGACATCGTCGGACCAGTTGTCCGCGGACTGGCCGTCCTTGCTCGGCTTGTCCATGTAGCGCAGCGGGGTGCCGTCGCCGTTGATGTTGATCTCTTCGCCGATGAGGTAGTCGCCGACGTCTTCCTTGTTCTTGGCGGAGAACTCCACCGAGGTGCCGAAGATGTCGGAGGTGGCCTCGTTCAGGCCGCCGGACTCACCGGTGTACTCCAGACCGGCGGTCTTCGAGGTGACACCGTGCGACATCTCGTGCGCCGCGACGTCGAGGGCGGTGAGCGGAGCCTTGTTGCCCTCACCGTCGCCGTACGTCATGCAGAAGCACTCGTCGTCCCAGAAGGCGTTGACGTAGCTGTCGCCGTAGTGGACCCGGGAGTACGCGCCCTTGCCGTCGTCGGCGATGCCGTTACGGCCGTGCACGTTCTTGTAGTAGTCCCAGGTGACAGCGGCACCGTACTGGGCGTCGACGGCCGCGGTCTGCGGGTCGTCACCCTTGCCGTTGCCCCACTTGTCGTCCTCGTCGGTGAACGCCTTGCCCTCGCCGTCCTCCTTGTTCTCGAGGTTGGTGGTCTTGTGACCACCGCGGTCGGCGTCGGTCAGGGTGAAGCCGTTGCCCTCCTTGGAGGTGCCCAGCTCGACCGAACCGGAGTACTGGCTCTCGCCCGTGCCGGTCTTGATGTCCTGGAACTGGAAGAGCTTCTTACCGGTGGAGGCGTCGGTGATGACGTGCAGCTGGTTGGGCGTGCCGTCCTTCTGGACACCGCCGACCACGGTCTCGAAGGCGAGCACCGGCTTGCCGTTGGCGGCCCAGACGACCTTGCGCGGGGTCTCGGCGGTGGCCTTCTTGGCGCCGTCGGCCTTGGCCGCCTTGACCGCCGTCTTGGCCGCGCTGGTCGGGGCGATCGAGGCGGTGGTGGCGACCTTGATGGCGGACTTGGTGGCCTTGGTGACGCTTCTGGCGTCGCCGCCCTTCTTGCCCTTCGCCTCGTGGACGATCAGGTCGCCACCGAGGACGGGCAGACCGGCGTAGGTGCGGTCGTACCGGGTGTGGACGGTGCCGTCCTTGTCCTTGATGACATCCTTGACGACCAGCTTCTCCTTGGCGCCCAGGCCAAGGGTCTTCGCGGTCTCCACCTTGGTGGCGTTGGCGTCGCGCATCAGCTCGGCACGAGCCGACGCGGTCAGCTTGGCGGACAGCGCTCCGGTGCGGACGGTGTCCTTGGCCGGTGCGGCACCGGCCGAGCCGGTGGTCATTCCGGTGGCCAGCAGGGCCGCCGCGGCGACCGCCGCACCGGCGGCGATGGCGGAACGGCGCTTGCCGCCACGGGATATGGGCATGGTGAACGTCTTGCTCACGCGAATCTCCTCAAGCTGTGGGGGGGTCAGCGCCGGGCAGCGGGGAAGTGCGGCCCGGTGCTGAACAAGAGGTGCGTAATGCCTCGGCAGACTGTCATACAAGTCGAGGACATGTCACTGGTTTGGCGCCAGGACGGCCGGAAAATGTTCGTTGAATGTTGATCATTCTCCGGATACCGGATGCAACGGAGCAGGCCGCGGCCCCCGTCCGTGGTCCACGACGGGGGCGCGAGGGGGCGTACGGGGGCTTGTTACGGCCAAGTAGCCCTGCTGCGGCGGCTGCTGGGCGCACGGAGGGGCGCACGCATGGAGGCGCCGCCAGGGGGAGTCGGGCCACCCCTGGCGGCGCCTGCTGTGTGGGAAGGGTCACACCCTCATCGGGCGCGGTTCACTGAACCACGGTCAGAAGGTGAGCTTCCAGCTGTTGATGGTGCCGGTGTCCTGCCCGTACACGTCCTGCACCTTGAGCTTCCAGGTCCCGGACGCGGTCTCGGACGAGGCGTCGACCGTGTAGGTGGTCTTCACATCGGCCGCCGAGTCGAAGAGGCTGGAGTCCTTCAGCCGGTACGCGGTGCCGTCCGGGGCCACCAGGTCGATCACCAGGTCACCGCGGTAGGTGTGCGAGATGTCCACGCCCACCTTGAGGCCCGAGGGCGCGTTCCCGGGCCGGCTCACCGTGATGGGCGAGGTGACGGCCGCGCCCGCGTCCGGGATGGCCACATGCGTCGTGTTCTCGAAGACGCTGCCGCCGGTGGTGTTCACGGTCCAGGTGAAGGACGCCGTGCCGCTCTTGCTCTTGGAGTCGGTCACCGTGACCGTCACCGCGCTGGCACCGGTGGCGGTCGGGGTGCCGGAGATCAGACCGGACGAGGAGTTGATCGAAAGACCGGCGGGCAGCCCGGTGGCGGCGTAGGTCAGCGCCCCCGTGTTGGAGCTGCTGGCCTTGATCTGGAGGCTGACCGGCTGGCCCACGATGCTGGTCTGGTCGCCGGGGCCGGTGACCGAGACGCCGTCGGCGATCCGGGTGCCCACATTGACCCCGGCCCAGGCGTTGGCCACCGCGTTGTACTGCGCGCTGCCCTGGCCGAACAGCTCGCCCGCCGCCCACAGGGTGGCGTCACGCGCGCCCGCGTAGTTGGTGTTGGAGGTCATGCGCTGGCTCAGCGCCTTGAACCACACCTTCTCGGCGTTCTCCCGGCCGATTCCGGTCACCGGGACGTTGTCGTAGGTGGGGCTGTCGTACTTGACGCCGTTGATCTCCTTGGCGCCGCTGCCCTCGGAGAGCAGATAGAAGAAGTGGTTGGCGATACCGGACGAGTAGTGCACGTCCACGTTGCCGACCCCGGAGTACCAGCTGTCCTTGGAAGCCCCGTCCTTGCTGGGCTTGTCCATGTAGCGCAGCGGGGTGCCGTCGCCGTTGATGTCGATCTTCTCGCCGACCAGGTAGTCGCCCGGGTCCTTGGTGTTGTTGGCGTAGAACTCCACGGCGGCGGCGAAGATGTCGGAGGTGCCCTCGTTGAGGCCGCCGGACTCCCCGCTGTAGACCAGCTTGGCGGTGGCCGCGGTGACGCCGTGCGTCATCTCGTGTGCCGCCACGTCGATGGAGGTGAGCGGCTTGGCGCTGCCCTGCCCGTCGCCGTAGGTCATACAGAAGCAGGAGTCCTGCCAGAAGGCGTTGACATAGCCGGTGCTGTAGTGGACCCGGGAGTAGGCGCCGACGCCGTCGCCCCGGATGCCCGAACGCCCGTGGACGTTCTTGTAGTAGTCCCAGGTCTCGGCGGCGCCGTAGTGGGCGTCCACCCCGGCGGTCGCGGCGTCGGAGTTGGTGCCGTTGCCCCAGACGTCGTCCGCGTCGGTGTAGAGCGTGCCGGTGCCCGAGGTGCCGCGGTTGAGGTTGTACGTCTTGTGCCCGCCGCGCCCGCCGTCGGTCATGTTGTACGAGCCGGAGCTGCCCGAGGTGCCGAGGGTGACCTGGCCGCTGTACTGGCTGTTGCCGGTGCCGTTCTGGACGGCCTGGTACTGGTACAGCTTCTTGCCGGTGGTGGCGTCGGTGATGACGTGGAGCTCGTTGGGGGTGCCGTCCTCCTGGAGGCCCCCGACCACGGTCTCGTACGCCAGCATCGGAGTGCCGTTCGCGGCCCAGATCACCTTGCGCGGGGCGCGGTCGGCCGCGGTCTTCTTCGACCCTTGCGCCTTCGCCGCGTTGACGGCGGCCTTCTCCGCGGTGGCGGCCTTGACGGTGGCGCTCGTGGTGGGAACCTTGACCCGCGCCTTGGTCGACTTGGTGATCGACCGCACCGTGCCGCTCTTCGCCCGGTCGATGACCAGGTCGCCGCCGAGCACCGGAAGTCCGGCGTAGGTGCGCTCGTAGCGGGTGTGGGTGGTCCCGTCGACGTCCTTGACGACGTCCCTGACGACCAGCTTCTCCTTGGCACCCAGGCCCAGGGTCCGGCTGGTGGAGCCGGTGGCGGCCTCGGCGTCCCGCAGCAGCGCGGTGTGCTGGGCGGGGGAGAGCTTGACCGGCAGGGCGCCCGGGTCCGCCTTGACGGCCATCGTCCCGGCGGCGGGCGCGGAGCCCGATCCGTCCGGGCGGGCGGACGCCGTACCGGCCTGCACACTGACGGCGATCATCGTGGCGGCCGCGACGAGCGCGCCGGTCGCGACGGCACGCCGGCCGGGTCCGCGGGAGCCGGGTCTGAGCTGTCGTTGGGGGAGTGATCTCACGCTTACTCCTTCTGCGCTGGCCGCGCGACGGCGCGGCCGGGACGACCGGGCGGCTGGGTCGCCGTCCGGGCAGGGCGAGGCAGAACAAGCAGATCTTTGAGGTGCGGTGGGGGGTGGCTGTCTTTGGTGCGACGACAGACGGTCGGACCGCTGTCTCAGCCGAGGGAAGAGTCCCACCGATCGATTCAACCTGTCAGGGTCGCGACAAAGATTGACTGGAAACTGTCCGTTGACATATGTGCTGTGTCCGTATTTCGGAAGACGTGGTGTTATTCCGGACGTCTGGCGAGACGGTGGGATGTCAGCGGTGCCTCTGCCTCCTGGCATCGTGCCGTCCGGCTGGGCCGCGCCGGAGCCGCTGGGCTCCTGGCCCATGCCGAACGGCGCCGGCCGCGCCGGGGGTTCGCCCGCTGCGGTCCGGGCCCGGTTCGAGGAAGAGCGCGCCCCGGTCGCGGGCGGCCGTCGAGGGCGTACCGCCGCAGCGCCGGGAGCGCACCGGGGCCGCTTCGCCGCCGAGGCCGACGCCCCGTCCCTGGGCTGGAGCGCCGGGCCGCGGCTCAGGTGGACGGCGGCGCGGGGGCGTCGCCGTGCCAGGAGTGCCAGAGCGCGGCATAGGCCCCGCCACGGGCCACCAGCGCGTCATGGGTGCCCAGTTCGGTGAGTCGGCCGTCCTCCATCACCGCCACCCGGTCCGCGTCATGCGCGGTGTGCAGCCGGTGGGCGATGGCGATCACCGTCCGGCCCTGGAGGACGGCGGCCAGCGCCCGTTCGGCGCGGCGGGCGGTGCCGGGGTCCAGCAGGGCGGTGGCCTCGTCGAGGATCAAGGTGTGCGGATCCGCCAGGACCACTCGGGCCAGGGCAAGTTGCTGCGCCTGCGCCCCGTCCGCCGGATGGGCCGACGGGCCCAGTTCGGTGTCCAGGCCGGACGGCAGCTCGTCGTACCAGTCGGCGCCGACGGCCGTGAGCGCGGCGCGCAGTTCGGCGTCGGTGGCCGAGGGCGCGGCGATCAGCAGATTGTCCCGGAGGGTCGCCAGGAACACATGGTGCTCCTGGGTGACCAGCACGATCTGCCGCCGCAACTGCTCGGGACCGAGCCGGGAGACCGGGACGCCGCCGACCGTCACCGTGCCGGTGCGCGGTGCGTCGATCCCCGCCATGAGCCGCCCCAGCGTGGTCTTGCCCGCACCGGACGGACCGACCAGGGCCAGCCGCTCACCGGGCCGCACCGTGAGCCCGACGCCGTGCAGCACATCGCCCCCGCCCTCGTACGCGTAAGCCACCCCGGACACCTCGATCCGGTCGCCGTCCGGGACCACCGCGGTGTCCGGGACCGCCGACGGGGCCTGGCCCACGCCCTCGACCCGGGCGAACGAGGCACCGCTGCTCTGGAGTTGCTCCACCCCCATCAGCACCACGTCCAGCGGTTCGGTCAGCTGCCGCAGATACAGCGCGGCGGCCACCACGGCGCCCACGCTCACCACGGAGTGGCGGTGCAGCACACTGCCGACCAGCAGCACCCCCGCCACCGGGACGAGGTAGCAGATCTCCACCGCCGGGAAGAACCGGCTGCGCAGCGACAGCGTCCGCAGCCGGGTGCGGCGGCAGGCGGCGATCGCCTCCCGGCTGGCCCCGATCCGTCGCCGCTGGAGTCCGAAGGCGTCGACCGTACGGGCCCCGGCGGCGGTGGCCGTGAGGATCTCGGCCAGTGCCGAGTTGGCCGCGCCTTCCGCCAGATACGCGGTGCGGGCCCGCCGCAGATACCAGCGCACGGCGAACCAGATGCCCATCAGTCCCAGCGCCCCGCACCCACCGAGCACCGGATCGAGGACGAACAGCGCCCCGAAGACGAACAGCACCTGTACCGCGGCGATCAGCATCTCCGGCCCCACATCCCGCAGAGTGGTGCCGACCGCGGTCACATCCGCGGTGCCACGGGCCGTCAGATCCCCGGTGCCCGCGCGCTCCACCACCGAGGCGGGCAGCGCCAGGGCCCGGTCCACGAACCCCTCGCGCACCCGGGCCAGGGTGCGCTCCCCGAACCGGTGCGCGGTGTACCGGGCCCAGCGCGCCAGCAGCAGCTGCACGAGCGCGCACACCACGAGGGCGCCGGCCAGCCGGTCCACCGCGGCCGCCCCGGCGCCCTCCCGGACCCGGTCCACGATCCGGCCGACCAGCCACGGACCGGCCAGCGCCGCCACCGCCGCCAGCCCGTTGAGCAGCAGGACGAGGGCGAACGCCCGCTTGTCGGCGGCGATCAGCAGGGCCGCCGCCCGGCGCACCCGGGCCGGACCGGCGACGGGCAGGGACCTCGGCGCCGTCATCGGGCGTCCTCCTCACACCACATGTCCGCCGCCCCCTCCTCGCCACCGCGGGAGACCAGCCGTCGATAGCCGGGCTCCTGCGCCAGCAGCCTGTGATGGCCCGCGCCGACGGCCGCCACCTTCCCGTCGACCAGGTAGTACACCCTGTCCGCCCGCGCCAGCAGCAGCGGTGAGGTGCTGGTGACCACCGTCGTCCGGCCGGACCGCGCGGTGCGCAGCCGCTCCGCGACCGCCGCCTCGGTATGCGCGTCCAGCGCCGAGGTGGGCTCGGACAGCATCAGCACCTCGGGGTCGGCCAGCAGCGCCCGCACCAGCCGGATCCGCTGCCGCTGCCCGCCGGAGAGATTCCGCCCCTGGGCCTCTACCGCCGAATCCAGGCCGTCCGGCAGCGCGTCGGCGATATCCCGCGCCACGGCCGTACGCAGTGCCCGGCGGATCTCCGCCTCATCGCGGTCCGTACGCCCGCTGACCACCTCGCGCAAGGGGCCCGCGAAGAGATCGGCCTCGTGGTCCGCGAGCAGGATCCGCGCCCGCACCTGATCCACCGCCACCTCGTCCAGCCGTACCGCGCCCCAGGTGGCCTCCGACTCCGTGAACCCGCCGAGCCGGTCCAGTACCGCGGCGGACTCCGCGGGCCGGGCGGACACCAGCGCGGTCAGCGCGCCCGGCCGCACCTCGACCCCGGACGCCGGATCGCGCAGTACGGACGGCTCCACCGGGGCGTCCCCCGTCGCCCCGCCGGTGGCGTCCGGCTCCAGGGACAGGAAGCGCACCACCCGGCGGGCGGCGACCAGACCACGGCTGATCTGGTAGCAGCACTCCAGCAGGAACGCCACCGGCATCGCGAGCATCGCCACATAGCCGTAGACCGAGACCAACTCGCCCACGGTGAGCTCGCCTTGTGCGGCCGGCCGGGCCGCCAGCCAGGTGACCACCGCGAGGAACAGCGCGGGTCCGCCCACGCCCAGGGCCTGGATCCAGCTGGTCACCGCGCCGACCCGGTAACCCCGGTCCCGTAACTCCCGTGACCGGAGCCGGAAGGCGTCGGCGAACAGCTCCTTGCCGCCGAGGCCGCCCAGCACCCGCAGCCCTCCGGCGAGATCCGCGATCCGGGCGGTCAGCTCCCCCTGCCGCTCGCGGTACGCCCCCTCCGCGCCCTGGAGCCGCCCCAGCAGCGGGCCGACCACCACCGCCAGCACCGGCACCCCCAGCAGCACCACCACCGAGAGCAGCGGGGAGACCGCCAGCAGCAGCCCGGCCACCACCGCATACGCCACCGCCGCGCCCAGCCCGGGGCCGACCACGGTCAGCGACTGGCTGATCTGCTGGACATCGCTGATGCCGATGGTGGCCACCTCGCCGGTGGCGGTCTGCCGGGACAGCGCGGCACCCAGCCGGGTCGTCTGCCCCACCACCACTTTGACGGTGCGCAGATTGGCGTCCATCCGCAGCCGGGTCATGGTGCGGTGCCGCATCACGCTCACCCAGGCGTTGAACACCCCGATGCCCAGCAGCACCGCGACCCAGCCGGTCAGCGCCGCCGTGTCCCCGGGCACCAGTCCGTCGTCGATGGCGCGGGAGAGCACATACGGGCTGAGCGCCAGCAGCACCATCCACACCGTGCCCAGCGCCGCGCCCGCGGCGGCGCGGTGCGGCTGCCGGGCCAGCAGCCACCACAGGTACCGTCCGGGGCCCCGGCGGTCCGGGGTGCCCGGTTCGCCGTACGCGTCCACCGGGCTCATACGAGACTGTCCCGCCACGCCTGGTGCAGCGCGGCGAACCGGCCCTCGCCGGAGATGAGTTCATCCGGTGCGCCGTCCTCCACGATCCGGCCGTCGGCCATCACCAGCACCCGGTCGGCGATCTCGACGGTGGACAGCCGGTGCGCGATGACCACGGCGGTCCGGCCGCGCAGCACCGTGTGCATGGCGTGCTGCACCGCGCGCTCGCCCGGGATGTCGAGGGAGGAGGTGGCCTCGTCGAGGATGAGCACCGAAGGATCGGCGAGCAGCGCCCGGGCGAAGGCCACCAGCTGACGCTGGCCCGCCGAGATCCGGCCACCGCGCTTGCGGACGTCGGTGTCGTAGCCGTCGGGCAGGGCGGTGATGAAGTCATGGGCGCCGATCGCCTTGGCCGCCCGCTCGACCTCCGCGCGGGTGGCGTCCGGGCGGCCGATGGCGATGTTGTCCGCGACCGTGCCGGAGAACAGGAACGCCTCCTGCGTCACCATCACCACCCCGCGCCGCAGCTCGGGGGTGGCGAGGCCGCGCAGATCCACCCCGTCCAGCAGCACCCGCCCCTCGGTGGGGTCGTAGAACCGGGCGAGCAGCTTGGCCAGGGTGGATTTGCCCGCGCCGGTGGCGCCCACCACCGCCACCGTCTGCCCGGCGGGCAGGGTCAGCCCGAAGCGGGGCAGCACCTCGCCGCCGGTGCGGTAGGCGAAGCGCACCGCGTCGAAGACGACCTCCCGGCCCGGGGCGTCCGCCGGGCGCGGCGGCAGCGGCGTGGGGTCGGCGGGCTCGGGTACGGAGGGCCGCTGCGCCAGCAGGCCCGCGATCTTCTCCAGCGAAGCGGCCGCCGACTGATAGGAGTTGAGGAACATCCCGAGCCGGTCGATCGGGTCGTAGAGCCTGCGCAGATAGAGCGCCGCCGCGGCCAGCACCCCGAGCGCGAGCCCGCCGGAGGCGACCCGGTGGGCGCCCCACAGCACGAGCGCGGCCACCGCCGTGTTGGCCACCAGCCGGGAGCCGACCACATAGCGCGCCATCTCCAGGATCGCGTCGCCGTTGGACCGCTCATGGCGGCGGTTCAGCTCATGGAAGCGGGCGTCATTGGCGCGCTCCCGGCGGAACGCCTGCACCGGGCGGATGCCGTTCATGGTCTCGGTGAACGCCACGATGACGGCGGCGATGGCCGTCGACCGCTCGCGGTACACCCGCATGGAGCGGCGCTGGAAGGAGCGGATGAGCAGGTACAGCGGCCAGAAGGAGAGCACCGCCGCGCCACCGAGACCCCAGTCCAGATACAGCAGTGTGGCCGAGATGTAGACGGCCGCCAGGGCGACGCCGAGCAGCTCCTCGAGCCCCTCGTTGAGCAGTTCGCGCAGCGATTCGACATCGGTGGTGGCACGCGAGATCAGCCGCCCGGAGGTGTAGCGCTCGTGGAAGTCCACGCTGAGGACCTGGGCATGGCGGAAGATCCGGCCGCGCACCTCCAGCAGTACGTCCTGGCTGATCCGGGCCCAGGAGCGGATGAACGCGTACTGGAGGGCGCCGGAGGCCAGCGCACAGCCCAGATAGCCCGCGCCGACCGCGATCAGCGGCCCCCGGTCGCCGTCGCGGAAGGCGGGCACCGCGCGGTCGATCGCGTACGCCACCAGCAGCGGACCGGCCTGTACGGCGGCCTGCTGGAGGAGCAGCAGCACGGTGGTCAGCCAGACACGGGGCCGGTGCGGGGAGAGCAGCGAGCGCAGCAGCGCGAATGAGGCGCCCTTGGGGGCGGGCAGCGCATCGCCGTCGAACGGATCGGCCTCGGCCCGGTCCGCGCTCCCCGCCGCGGGCGGCGCGGTGCGTGCGCCACCGCCCCGCTCGTCGTCCTCCGCCGTCGGCGGGCCCGTCGCGGTCGTGGTCATCGGTGGTCCTCCCCCTTCTCGCCCTCGTGCCGGGAGCCCTCGTGCCCGGAGCCCCCCGAGCCCCCGTCCCCCGAGCTCTCCTCCCCGGACATCAGGTGCCGGTACTCGGCGCTGTCACGCAGCAGTTGCTGATGGGTGCCGACGGCGGTGATCCGGCCCTCGGAGAGCAGCGCGACCCGGTCGGCGAGCAGCACGGTGGAGGGGCGGTGGGCGACGACGAGCGCCGTCGTGGTGGCCAGCACCTGCCGCAGCGCGGCCTCCACCAGCGCCTCGGTATGGACGTCCAGCGCGGACAGCGGATCGTCGAGCACCAGGAAGCGCGGCCGCCCGACGACGGCCCGGGCCAGCGCGAGCCGCTGCCGCTGTCCGCCGGACAGGCTCAGCCCCTGCTCACCGACCTGAGTCCGGTCGCCCTCCGGCAGCGCGTGCACGAAGTCGGCCTGGGCCACCTCCAGGGCGCGCAGCAGATCGGCCCGCTCGGCGCCGTCCGCGCCCATCAGCACGTTCTCCCCGGCGGTCGCGGAGAACAGGGTGGGCTCCTCGAAGGCGACCGCGACCAGGGCCCGCAGTTCCTCGCGGGGGAGTGCGGTGATATCCCGTCCGTCCAGGGTGATCCGGCCGCGGGTGGGCTCCTGGAGCCGGGGCACCAGCGCGGTCAGCGTGGTCTTGCCGGAGCCGGTGGCGCCGACCAGCGCCATGGTCTCGCCGGGACGGATGTGCAGATCCACACCGCGCAGCACCGGCGGGGCGTCCACGGGCGCGTCCGGATGGGCGAACTCCACGCCCTCGAACCGCAGTCCGCCGCCGGACCGGTCCCGCTGCCGGGGCACCACGGCCTCCCCGGCGGGCGCGGGCCGGTCGGCGGCCGCGGCCGGGACCTCGCCCATCACCTCGAAGTAGCGGTCGGTCGCGGTCGCCGCGTCCTGGCTCATCGCGAGCAGGAAGCCGAGCGACTCCACCGGCCAGCGCAGCGTCATCGCCGTGGACAGGAAGGCCACCAGGGTGCCCGCGGACAGCTCACCGTCGGCCACCCGCACCGTGCCCAGCACCAGCGCCGCGCCGATCGCCAGCTCCGGCAGCGTCATGATCAGCGCCCAGATGCCGGCCAGCAGCCCGGCTTTGTGCAGCTCGGTCTTCCGGACGCCCCGCGACAGCGTCCGGAAGGCGCGGGCCTGGCTGCGGTGGCGGCCGAAGCCCTTGACGATCCGGACCCCGAGCACCCCCTCCTCGACCACCGTGGTCAGATCGCCGGTCTGGTCCTGGACGGCGCGGGCGACGGTCGCGTAGCGCTTCTCGAAGTACGAGCAGAGGACCATCAGCGGCACCGCCGGGACCACCAGAACCAGTCCCAGCGTCCATTCCTGCGACAACAGCAGTACGAACCCGGCCAGGATGGTCACCCCGTTGACCACCAGGAAGGTGAGCGGGAAGGCCAGGAACATCCGCAGCAGCATCAGATCGGTGGTGGCGCGCGACAGCAGCTGACCGGAGGCCCAGCGGTCGTGGAAGGAGACCGGCAGCCGCTGGAGATGGCGGTACAGACCGGCGCGCATCTCCGCCTCGACGGACGCCAGCGGCCGGGCCACCAGCCAGCGCCGCAGCCCGAACAGCCCGGCCTCGGCCATCCCGAGCGCCAGCAGCAGGGCGCCGCCCAGCCACACCCCGCCCGGATCGCGGTCGGCGACGGGCCCGTCCACCATCCACTTGAGGACCAGCGGGATCGCCAGCCCCAGACAGGAGGCCACGATCGCCACCGGGACCGCGGTGAACAGCCGAGCCCGCACCGGGCGCACATACGGCCACAGCCGCAGCAGCGAACGGGTGGCGGAGCGGCGCCGCGGGGCGGCTCCGCTCTCCTGGGCCCGGGGTGGTGCACTGGTCGTTGCCATCAGGAGCGAGATTACGGTTCGCCGCTGACAGCTCTCACTCGGTTTTTTGTCGTAGGTCCGGGAGCGGGAGGGCGCGCAGCAGCAGAACCGAGCGCTCCGGGAGCTCCAGGGGAACGCCCGCCGGGTGCCGGGTGCGCGGAGGCGCGCCCTGGTCCTCGCGCGAGGTGTCGAGGAGGAGCTCGTACCCCGGGGCCCAGGGCGGACCGGGCAGGGTGAAGGACAGCGGCTCCGGCCCCGCGTGCAGCAGTACGAGGAAGCTGTCGTCGCCGACCGGGCCGCCGCGCGGATCGCGCTGGGGGAGGTCATGGCCGGAGAGGTAGACCCCCAGCGCGGTGGTCGGCGCGTACCAGTCCGCCTCGGTCATCTCGGTGCCGGCCGGGGTGAACCAGGCGAGGTCGCGCACCCCGTCGGACGGCCGGGCCCGGCCGGTGAAGAAGACGGGGCGGCGCAGCACCGGATGGTCCCGGCGCAACCGCACCAGCCGGGCGGTCAGCTCGGTCAGCGCCGCCCAGCCGGGGTCCTCCAGCAGCGACCAGTCCACCCAGCCGGTCTCGTTGTCCTGGCAGTACGCGTTGTTGTTGCCGCCCTGGGTGCGGCCGAGCTCATCGCCCGCCACCAGCATCGGCACCCCGGTGGACAGCAGCAGGGTGGACAGCAGACCGCGCAGCTGGCGGCGGCGCAGCGCCCGTACCCCGGCGTCGTCCGTCTCGCCCTCGGCGCCGCAGTTCCACGCGCGGTTGTCATCGGTGCCGTCGCGATTGCCCTCGCCATTGGCCTCGTTGTGCTTGCGTTCGTAGGAGACCAGGTCGCGCAGGGTGAAGCCGTCGTGGGCGGTGATGAAGTTGACCGAGGCGTACGGGCGGCGGCCGCCCCAGCCGTAGAGGTCGCTGGAGCCGGACAGCCGGTAGCCGAGGTCGCGGACATCGGGCAGCGCACCGCGCCAGAAGTCGCGGACCGCGTCCCGGTAGCGGTCGTTCCACTCGGCCCACAGCGGGGGGAAGGCACCGACCCGGTAGCCCCCGGGCCCCACGTCCCACGGTTCGGCGATCAGCTTGACCCGGCGCAGCACCGGGTCCTGGCCGACGGCCGACAGGAACGGGGCGAGCATGTCGACGTCCCGCTCGGTACGGGCCAGCGCGCTGGCCAGATCGAAGCGGAAGCCGTCCACCCCCATCTCGGTCACCCAGTAGCGCAGGGAATCCGTGATCAGGCGCAGCACCTGCGGCCGCAGCACATGCAGGGTGTTGCCGCAGCCGGTGACATCGGCGTAGCGGCGCGGGTCCGGCTGGAGCCGGTAGTAGCCGCGGTTGTCGACACCGCGCAGCGAGAGGGTGGGCCCCAGCTCCCCCGCCTCGGCGGTGTGGTTGTAGACGACGTCGAGGATCACTTCGATCCCGGCCCGGTGCAGGGCGCGCACCATCCGCCGGAACTCGGCCACCTGCTGGCCGCGGCTGCCGGTGGCCGCGTAGGCGGCGTGCGGGGCGAAGTAACCGATGGTGTTGTAGCCCCAGTGGTTGCGCAGCCCCCGGCGCAGCAGATGGTCCTCATGGGCGAACTGGTGCACCGGCAGCAGCTCCACCGCGGTGACCCCGAGCCGGGTGAGGTGCTCGACGGCGGCGGGGTGGGCCAGACCGGCGTAGGTGCCGCGCAGTTCGGGCGGGACCCCGGGGTGGCGCATGGTGAAGCCGCGCACATGGAGCTCGTAGATGACCGACTCGTCCCAGGGGGTGCCGGGGCGCGGCTCCTCGCCTCCGTGGCTGTCCTCGTCACCGACGACCACCCCCTTGGGGACGTACGGGGCGGAGTCGCGGTCGTCGCGCACGGTGTCGGCCACCTGCTGCTGCGGCCAGTCCCGCATGTGGCCGTAGACCTCCGGCGGAAGCGCGAACTCGCCGTCCACGGCGCGTGCGTAGGGATCGAGCAGCAGCTTCGCCGGGTTCCAGCGGGCGCCGGTCCACGGGTCCCAGCGGCCGTGGACGCGGTAGCCGTAGCGGCGGCCGGGCCCCACGCCGGGGACGAAGCCGTGCCAGATCCCGTGGGTCTGCTCGGTGAGCGGGCAGCGGGCCTCGCTGCCGTCCTCGTCGAACAGGCACAGCTCGACGGCTTCCGCACCGCCCGCCCACAGGGCGAAGTTGGTGCCCGGCACCCCGTCCGGCCCCCGGCACACCCGCGCGCCCAGCGGCTCCGGACCGCCGGGCCAGGGCCGCGGGCCCGTGGCCGGGACACCGCGCGGGGCGGGCAGTGCGGCGGAACGGCCTTCGGCGAGGCCGCCGGGTGCCGCGGTGGCCGTGGTGCGGTGGCCGGAGGCCCCGTCAAACGCCGCGGCCGGACGCGGTGCCGGGCCCGCATCCGGCTCCGGAGACCCGCCCGGCGCCGTCTCCCGCTCCACTGCTTTGGACACGTCGGCCTCCGGCGGCTCACGGCTCACCCGCCCGCCCCGGCGGGGCACGGCGGACAGCGCCTCATGGTGGGCCGGCGGCCCCGGCGGCGTCCCGTGCCGCGCGGAAGTGCCCCCGCCCTCGGAGCTGTTCTGCCCGTAATACCGGCGGCGCTCACGTGTCCGGTGCGCGCCGGGGGCGGCGACGGCACGGCCGCTCCCCGGTGACCGCTCCCACCTGGGACTGAACCGTAACAATCAGGGGCAGTCCACTGTCACCACCGTGTGATTACCTATCGCCGAGCGCGCCTGCGCGTGTGGTTCGGGGTCGCCGCCGATGCGGGGCCCGCGGAGGGGAGAGCTGTTGTGACGGTGCGGCCGATATCGGGGGCGGGGACGGCGCGGGGCCGCGGGGGCCCGCTGGCGCTGGTTCTCGGGGCGTTGCTGGTCCTGGTGACCGCATGCGGCGGAGGCGGCGGCTCCGGCGACGGGGACGGGAACAAGGACGACAAGAGCGCCGAGAGCAAGGCGTCGCGGGCGCGGGTGACGATCGCGCCCAAGGACGGCGCCAAGGGCGTCGACACCAGCGGCGAGCTCAAGGTCACCGCCGCCAAGGGCAAGCTCACCTCGGTCACCGTCAAGGACGCCGACGGCAAGCGGATCGACGGGAAGATCGCCAAGGACGGGAAGAGCTGGCGCCCCGAGGCCCCTCTCGGCGCGGACACCCGCTATACGGTGGCCGCGGTCGCCAAGGACTCCGAGGGCCGCGCCGCCACCCGGCAGGCGAAGTTCACCACGCTGCGCCCCAAGGAGACCTTCCTCGGGACCTACACCCCCGAGGACGGTTCCACGGTCGGCGTCGGGATGCCGGTCTCGCTCCGCTTCAACCGCGGTATCACCGACCCGGCGGCGGTCGAGAAGGCGATCGGGGTCAGCGCCTCCCCGTCGGTGCCGATCGAGGGCCACTGGTTCGGCAACGACCGGCTGGACTTCCGCCCCGAGAAGTACTGGAAGGCCGGCACGAAGGTGACGCTGCGGCTGAACCTGGACGGGGTCGAGGGCCGCCCCGGCGTCTACGGCGAGCAGCGGAGGACCGTGAAGTTCACCGTCGGCCGCAGCCAGGTCTCCGTCGTGGACGCCAAGTCCAAGAAGATGACGGTCAAGCGCGACGGCAAGACCCTCAAGACCATCCCGATCACCTCCGGCGGTCCCGGCAACGAGACCTACAACGGCAAGATGGTGATCAGCGAGAAGCTCAAGGTGACCCGGATGGACGGGGACACGGTCGGCTTCGGCGACGCGTACGACATCAAGGACGTCCCGCACGCCATGCGGCTGTCCACCTCGGGCACCTTCATCCACGGCAACTACTGGGCGGGCAAGCCGACCTTCGGCTCCGCCAACGTCAGCCACGGCTGTGTCGGTCTCTTCGACCAGCGCGGCGGCGGTGACCGCTCCACCCCCGCGGCCTGGTTCTTCCGTGAGTCGCTGCTCGGTGACGTGGTCGTGGTGAAGAACTCGAAGGACCGGACCATTCAGCCGGACAACGGGCTCAACGGCTGGAACATGTCCTGGGAGAAGTGGAAGAAGTAGCCCTGCGCCGGTTCTCGCCGGGGGCTCCGGCACCGGCCGCCCGCCCCACCCTCGCCGAGCCATGTGAACCGGCGCTAACCTGCGCTCATGACTGTGAACCTCGAGGTTGCCGACGGCGTTGCCACCTTCCGCCTGGACCGCCCCCCGATGAACGCGCTGGACGTCGCCACCCAGGACCGGCTGCGCGAGCTCGCCGCCGAGGTGACCCGCCGGGACGATGTCCGGTCCGTGGTCATCTGGGGCGGGGAGAAGGTGTTCGCGGCGGGCGCGGACATCAAGGAGATGCGGGAGATGGACCACGCCGCGATGGTGGCCCGCTCCGGTGCGCTCCAGGAGTCCTTCACCGCCATCGCCCGGATCCCCAAGCCCGTGGTCGCCGCCGTGACCGGCTACGCCCTCGGCGGCGGCTGTGAGCTGGCGCTGTGCGCCGACTTCCGGATCGCCGCGGAGAACGCCAAGCTGGGCCAGCCCGAGATCCTGCTGGGTCTGATCCCCGGCGCGGGCGGCACCCAGCGGCTGTCCCGGCTGGTGGGCCCGTCCAAGGCCAAGGACCTCATCTTCACCGGCCGCCAGGTCAAGGCCGACGAGGCGCTGACCATGGGCCTGGTGGACCGGGTGGTTCCGGCCGAGGAGGTCTACGAGCAGGCGCGCGCCTGGGCGGCGAAGCTGGCCCAGGGGCCCGCCATCGCGCTGCGCGCGGCCAAGGAGTCGGTGGACCGTGGCCTGGAGACGGACCTCGACACCGGGCTCACCATCGAACGCGGTTGGTTCGCGGGGCTGTTCGCCACCGAGGACCGGGAGATCGGTATGCGCAGCTTTGTCGAGGACGGTCCCGGGAAGGCCAAGTTCTCCTAGGGAACGAGCAGTTCCGCTCAGCGTCACCAAAAAGGCCGCCGCCGCGCATGCCCCGTGCGAGCGAATTTTCTTCGCCATCGGTCGGCGGCCCCTTGTCCGGTTCCGGTACGCTGGGTGATCACGCGGATGCGCGGAGATATCGCTGGTCAGATGAGGGATTATGCCCCTCTGGCTGCCATTGGCATATGTCGGATCCGGTTTGTGGAGCCTAGGGCTCCGGTGTTCGGAATCCCATGGTTCCGCCCCGGACGCCTCTGTGGGCGGCCATGATGGGGGGCATGGCGGGCTTGGAGGGTATGGAGCAGCCGCGGCAGCGCACGGGAACGGCTGCGGTCCGGCGGATGCCGTCAGTCGACGAGGATCGGGCTCTCAGAGCGCTCGAGCTGTTCGGCAACCCCGCGGTCGAGGAGGTGCGGCTGCCCTCCCTCCCGGAATCCGCGGGTACCGCCCGTCGGCTGGCCGAGTATGTGGTGGTGCGCGACTGGGGCCTGGGGGCCCAACTCGCCGAGTACGCCGTGCTGCTCGTCTCCGAGCTCGTGGGGAACGCGGTCCGGCACACCGGCGCCCGCACCTTCGGTCTGCGGATGCTCCAGCGGCGCGGCTGGATCCGGGTCGAGGTGCGCGATCCCTCGCGGGGGCTGCCGTGTCTTTTGCCGGTGGGGGACCTCGACACCAGTGGGCGCGGGCTGATGCTGGTGGACCAGCTCTCCCAGCGGTGGGGGGTGGATCTGCTGCCGTGCGGCAAGTCGACCTGGTTCGAGATGCGGGTGAACGACGGCGGCTGACCCCGGTCGAAGATGGCCGAATGCCGACCCCGCGGTGTCCGGATCATGGACGCGGAAGAGGCCCCGAGCCGTCGGTGTGTCGGTGACGGCAAAGGGCCTCTCCGGCCCCGGTGCGCGGCGGAAGGGGTGTGGCCGCGGCAGCCGGGTGAACGACCTGGCCCGGGTCAATGGGGGTCGCGGCCCCGACTATCGCAGAGACGGTAGAGCACTTCCAAGCCAATCAAAGGTGAGCTGTGACACTTGCCTTGCTAAGGCTGGGTAGAAGCGCACTTTTCCTTTGTTGTCCACTTCTGCGCGATGAATTTCCACTGGTCCATACCGTGACGCGCAAACTTTCTTTGCCCGCCGGTCCTTGGCATGGCCCTGTCGAGCACCCACCATGGAACCGCGCTACGCGCGTCACACCCCCTGTGACACCCCCCATGCACACGTCACATCCCCCCTGTCCCGGCTACGCATTCGGGAGCCCCCATGGAAGCGCACGGCCGCACCCCCAACCGCCGAACCCTGCTCCGCTCGGGCGCGTTAATCGCGACCGCGTCCCTCGGAGCCGCCACCGTCGCCGGCAGCGCCCACGCCACCGACGCCTCCGCCACCTCCACCGGCAGACGCCGTCGCCGCACCGCCGCCGCCGACTATCCCCCCACCCACTGGATCCCGGCCAGCAGCTCCAACTACCGCGTCTCGGACCGCCCGGCCTCGTATCCGATCGAGCTCGTCGTGATCCATGTGACACAGGAGACGTTCCAGGACGCGATGAAGATCTTCCAGGACCCGGCCAAACAGGTCTCCGCGCACTACATGGTCGCCTCGGCCGACGGCTATATCGGGCAGTTCGTGCGCGAGAAGGACGTCGCCTGGCACGCGGGCAACACCGACTACAACAACCGCAGCATCGGCATCGAGCACGAGGGCTGGGTGGACCAACCCGAGTGGTTCACCGACGCGTTGTACGAGTCGTCCGCGGCCCTCACCGCCGCCGTCTGCGACCGGTTCGCCATCCCCAAGGACCGTGAGCACATCATCGCCCACAGCGAGGTCCCCGGCACCGACCACACCGACCCCGGCCCGCTCTGGGACTGGGACCGCTATATCGACCTCGTCAACGGGGCCTGACCCCACCCCGGACGCGATCCGTCACCGGCGGCCGTGACCACGGCCGCCGGTGACCGTGACCACGGCCGCCGGGACGCCGCCCGCGGGCCCGCTAATCTGTGCGGGTCAGACAGACCCACAGAAGGGGCGGAAAGTGGCGGACATCGAGGCGGCGCGCAAGGCGTTCGAGCGGTTCGACCTGAACGGCGACGGTCAGATCACCGCGGCCGAGTACAAGAGCGTGATGGCGCAGCTGGGTGACCCCTATGTCACCGAGCCCGTCGCCCAGGCCGTCATCAACGCGCATGACTCCAACGGTGACGGGCTGCTCACCTTCGACGAGTTCTGGGCGGCCCAGAGCGCGGCCAACTGATCGGACCGGGCCGCACGGCGGCGCCGCGGGCGCGTCAGCGCCAGCCGCGCCGCTGTGCGCTCGCCCGCCGTCTGCGGTCGTTGCACAGCAGGCAGCGGCCGTAGCCGGGCGGCAGCGGATCGTCCGGATCCCCGTACAGCGGATCGACGGCCCCGCGCGGATGCTCGGCACAGCCCGTGGCGCCATGCTCGGCCGTGAGCGCCCCGGCCGCGCTCAGCGCCCGGCGCAGGGCATCGGTGAGCAGCTCGGTCTCCCGCCCGGAAGGCGCGGCGTCGAGCGCGAACGCGATATCCGAGGCGGTGGTGAGCGCGCTGCGGAGTTCGCGCAGATCTGCGTAACTCATACCGGGCAGCGTAGGCGCGCCCACTGACAGTGCCCCTGCGGGCGGTGCTACGCCCCGCTCTCCTCACGCTCCGGCTGCTCCGGCCGCTCCTCCTCGTCGCCGTCGCCCAGGTCCTCGAGCGCGTGCGCCACCCGGCTGACCGCGGCCCACGCCTTCAGCGAGGTCTTGCTGGAGAAGTCCGCCACGTCCTTGTCGAGCGGACTGTCGGTGTACTGGTGGATCCGCCACTTCGCCTGGATGCGCGGCTTGCCCGCCGTCACATAGTCCGCGATCCACAGCCCGTCCCCGGCGTAGGACGTGGTGTCGTGGTTGAGCCAGAAGCTGCGGTTGCAGTAGAGCAGTACGCGGTGGCTCGGGCGCAGCTTCTTGACCTCCCGGATGAACCGGTCCTTCTCGGCGTTGCTGGCGCGGGTGCCCGAGCCGGTGGTCTCCCAGTCGACGGCGAGCAGATCGTGCTCCTGCGACGCGCACTTCTCGACGAAGTAGCGTGCCTGCGCGGGGATGTTGCCGGGCCACAGGAAGTGGTAGAAGCCGACGACGCACCCCGCCGAGCGGGCGCGGGACGCCTGGGACGTCTGCTTGGGGTTGATGTACGACCGTCCCTCGGTGGCCTTGATGAAGACGAAGGCCAGTCCGTCCGGGTCGAAGCTGGACTGGTGCGAACTCACGTCGATGCCGTGCAGCATGGTGCCTGCCTCATGGGGGAGGTGTGGGGAGAGAGTGCTGTCCTTGTCATGCCCGGTCCAGGACCCTATGCAACGGGATGCCGGGGAGCGTATCTCGTTTGCGCAAACGAATGATTTCGCCAGGAAGAGCGTCGGCGTGCTCCGGCGGCATGCTACGAGGCGACCGGCCGTTCTTCGCTCCCGGCACACCTCTCGTTGCCTGAGTTATCAGAGTTCTTGATGTGAACTCGTGGACGCTCATTGGCATGTGTTGAATGAGTTATGCCCGGTGGCCGAATGGGGTCGACGGGCGCTTTCTTGTTCCTTATGACAAGAGCGGAGTAAAGGCTATGCGCACTTTCTTGAACGTGGCGGCTGTGGCCCTCGCCGGAACGGCCCTCGTGGCCTCCGCCGGGGTGGCCTCCGCGGCGACGCCGTCGGCTTCCGCCGCGGTTCCCTCCTGTGTGGTCGCCGATGAGCAGTTCCTGGGCACGGTCTGGGTGAACCTCACCAACAACTGCTCCACCCAGCAGCGGGTGAAGGTCGTGTACCAGGACCGGGTGGACGAGACCTGTTACACCCTGAAGCCGGGCGGGACCGCCACCAGCCGCCTCGCCTTCAACATCGCGCACTTCGACCGGCTGGTCAGCTGCTGACACCGCCCCTGAGCTGAGCGGGTATTCATGAGAGCGGGCCCGCCACGTCCTTGGGGGACGTGGCGGGCCCGAACGTCGCTCTCGGAGCCGCGGCGCTGCGCGGCTCAGCGGCGGAACGCGTCCTTCATCTTCTCCTTGGCCTGGCGGGTGTCGCCTTTGGCCTGCTCGGCCCGGCCCTCGGCGGTCAGCCGCTCATTGCCCACGGCGCGACCGGCGGCCTCCTTGGCCTTGCCCTTCGTCTGCTCCGTCTTGGCCTTGGCCTTCTTGTTCTCAGCCACCGCACTCACTTCCCAGGAACTCGACTGCAAGGTGCTGCCCTCCGACTATCCGCGTACGGCGGAGTCAAACATCCGCCGCCCCTCCGGCGGCGGGAAAACCTGCTCCAGTTCCCCTTGGCGGTGGTATGAAACCAACGGAATTCCAAGGCGTGAACCATGGAATGCGGGGCACTCGTCGTGTCGGAGGTTGATAACTATGGTTCCCCTGCTTCTCGTCCTACTGCTCGCCCTGGTTCTCTTCGGCGCGGGATTCGCGCTCAAGGCACTCTGGTGGATTGCCGTTATCGTCCTCGTCGTGTGGCTGCTCGGCTTTGTCGCCCGCACCACCGGAGCGGGCGGCCGCCGGAGCCGCTGGTACCGCTGGTAGCCGCCGTCCGGACCGACGACCGTCCGTCCGGATGACAGCTGACGAGAAGGGCCCGCCCCACCGGGGCGGGCCCTTCTCGTCAGCTGTCGCGAGCGGGAAAAGGAGCGGGCCCGAGGGTTTGGCCATCCCCCGGGCCCTGTGGTGCCGCCTTCTGCGCACGCCCGACCGTGTCGTCACGGGTCACTTTGATGTCGTCGTGTTCTTCCATTGAACTACCGCCCCAGGAAAGCGGGGTGGGCCGGACTTGAACCGGCATCCGACGACCGAGCCCGTGCCGGGTCGCTCAAGCGATCGGCGGCGAATGCTGAGGCTGGAGCAAGAGTCTGAGATTGAACGCGTGCCACGGGCGGAATGGTCCGCCGAAGACTGGGGGCTAAACCCAGCGACCTCCGGACACAGCCATTCCCCTCTCGTGACCGAGTGCTCGGGGGAGGTGGTCATACCTCTCCGGTGCAGCCGCGTGTATCACGACGAGCTTCAGTTTCAGCTTGCGCTCCTCGCGCACCCCCTACCGCCTTTTCGGGGCGGTACGGGGAGTTCATGACGCTACCCGAAGAGGTAGCCGAAGACCACGTCGCCCACGCGCTGGTCGGTGACCTCGGCGCCATTGGCCTCCTCGCGGGCGAACTTGACCGCCTGCTGGAGCTTCTCCACCCGGGTCAGCACCTCGTTGACCCGGCGGGCGGGAAGCGCGCCGGAGAACTTCACGGTCGTCCAGTAGCCGACCGGGATGTCCTCGTAGTACACCTCGACCTGCGCCGGGTGCTTCTCCGTGGCCTCCGCCTTCACATGGTTGCGCGGCACCTTCTTGGTGCGGACCGTCCGCACGGCCTCGGTCTTCCACGAGTCCGTGGACGGGTCCAGCGTCCAGAACTCCGCCCCGTCGAGCGTCGGCAGCCGCCGGATGAAGCCCCCGAGGTCGGCCAGCTGCTTCTCCAGGAACAGCAGGTACGACACGGGCACCTCGCGCAGCAGCGTCCGCCCCTCGACCTCGATGTCCGCGCGGGCCTCGCAGTTGGCCCAGTCCTTGGTGGCGGTGACATCGAACAGCCGGGTCAGCGTCGCCGCGGCGTCACGGAGCACGTCCTCCGCCTTGACCTGCACCCGCGTCGACTCGGGCGGCAGTTGCTCACCCTCCTCGTCCTTCGGCTGGTACGTCCGGGAGATACCCGCCAGCAACGCCGGCTTGTCCAGCCCGCGCTGGGCCGCCGTCAGGTCCTGCTGGACCTTGGACTTGACGCCCTTCTCCACTGCGATGATCTGATTGAGTTTCGCCACGTCACGCACGCTAGCAGCCCCAACCGACCGCCCTCGAACCGTTATTCGGCCGGGCCGCCGGTCAGCACTCGATGACGTTCACCGCGAGCCCGCCCCGCGCCGTCTCCTTGTACTTGACCTTCATATCGGCGCCGGTCTCCTTCATGGTCTTGATGACCTTGTCGAGGGAGACATGGTGGCGGCCGTCGCCGCGGAGGGACATCCGGGCGGCGGTGACGGCCTTGACGGAGGCCATGCCGTTGCGTTCGATGCAGGGGATCTGGACGAGGCCGCCGACCGGGTCGCAGGTGAGGCCGAGGTTGTGTTCCATGCCGATCTCGGCGGCGTTCTCGACCTGTTCGGTGGAGCCGCCCAGGACCTCGGCGAGGCCGCCGGCGGCCATGGAGCAGGCGGAGCCGACCTCGCCCTGGCAGCCGACCTCGGCGCCGGAGATGGACGCGTTCTCCTTGAAGAGCATGCCGATCGCGCCCGCGGCGAGGAGGAAGCGGATGACGCCTTCCTCGTCGGCGCCGGGGACGAAGTTCACGTAGTAGTGGAGGACGGCGGGGATGATGCCGGCCGCGCCGTTGGTCGGGGCGGTGACGACGCGGCCGCCGGCCGCGTTCTCCTCGTTGACCGCCATCGCGTAGAGGGTGACCCACTCCATCGCGTGGGCGGCCTGGTCGCTCTCGGCGCGCAGCGCGCGGGCGGCGTTGGCGGCGCGGCGGCGGACCTTGAGGCCGCCGGGGAGGATGCCCTCACGGGACAGTCCGCGGGCGACACAGGACTGCATGACCTGCCAGATCTCCAGCAGCCCCGCGCGGATCTCCTCCTCGGTGCGCCACGCCTTCTCGTTCTCCATCATCAGCGCGGAGATGGACAGGCCGGTCTCTCGGGAGAGCCGCAGCAGTTCGTCGCCGGTGCGGAAGGGGTGGGCCAGCACGGTGTCGTCGAGCTTGATGCGGTCCTCGCCGACCGCGTCCTCGTCGACGACGAAGCCGCCGCCGACCGAGTAGTAGGTCTTCTCCAGCAGCGGGACGCCCTCGGCGTCGTACGCCTGGAGCGTCATGCCGTTGGCGTGGTACGGCAGCGAGCGGCGGCGGTGCAGCACCAGCTGGGAGGACTCATCGAAGTCGATCTCGTGGCCGGGGCCGATCTCGGCGTCCAGCAGCCGCAGCCGCTTGGTGGTGCGGATGCGCTCCACCTGGTCGTCGGCGGTCTCGACGTCGACGCTGCGCGGGGAGTGGCCCTCGAGGCCGAGCAGTACGGCCTTCGGGGTGCCGTGGCCGTGGCCGGTGGCGCCGAGCGAGCCGAAGAGCTCGGCGCGTACGGCGGTGGTGTGGGCGAGCAGGCCCTCGTTCTTCAGACGGCGGACGAACATCCGCGCCGCTCGCATCGGTCCGACCGTATGCGAGCTGGAGGGGCCGATGCCGATCGAGAACAGATCGAAGACGGAGATGGCCACCGGTGAACTCCTTTGTCTGCACGGGGGCGTGCGGTGGTGCGGGTGCGGGGGGCGCCGGGGCCGGCGCCCCCCACGGCCGGTCCTGTTACTTGCCCAGGCCCGGGTAGAGCGGATGCTTGTCGGCCAGCGCCGTGACCCGGGCCTTGAGCGCCGCGGCGTCGTACGACGGCTTGAGGGTCTCCGCGATCACGTCGGCGACCTCGTGGAAGTCGTCGGTGGTGAAGCCGCGGGTGGCCAGTGCCGGGGTGCCGATCCGCAGACCCGAGGTGACCATCGGGGGCCGGGGGTCATGGGGGATGGCGTTGCGGTTGACGGTGATGCCGACCTCGTGGAGCCGGTCCTCGGCCTGCCGCCCGTCCAGCTCCGAGTCGCGCAGGTCGACCAGGACGAGGTGGACGTCGGTGCCGCCGGACAGTACGGAGACGCCCACCTCGGCGACGTCGGGCCGGGTCAGCCGCTCCGCGAGGATCCGGGAGCCCTCGAGGGTGCGCTCCTGGCGCTCCTTGAAGGCCGAGCCCGCCGCGACCTTGAAGGACACCGCCTTCGCCGCGATGACATGCTCCAGCGGGCCGCCCTGCTGGCCGGGGAAGACCGCCGAGTTGATCTTCTTGGCCAGCTCCTGCGTCGAGAGGATCACTCCGCCGCGGGGGCCGCCCAGGGTCTTGTGGGTCGTGGTGGTCACCACATGGGCGTGCGGTACGGGCGAGGGGTGCAGCCCGGCCGCCACCAGGCCCGCGAAGTGGGCCATGTCCACCATCAGATAGGCGCCGACCTCGTCGGCGATCCGCCGGAAGGCGGCGAAGTCCAGCTGACGCGGATAGGCCGACCAGCCCGCGATCACCATCTTGGGGCTGTGCTCCTTGGCCAGCCGCTCGACCTCGTCCATGTCGACCAGGCCGGTCCGCGGGTCCACGTGGTAGGGCACCACGTTGTAGAGCTTGCCGGAGAAGTTGATCTTCATGCCGTGGGTGAGGTGGCCGCCGTGCGCCAGGTCCAGACCCAGGATGGTGTCACCGGGGGAGAGCAACGCGACCATGGCGGCCGCGTTGGCCTGGGCGCCGGAGTGCGGCTGCACATTGGCCGCCTCGGCGCCGAAGAGCTCCTTCACCCGGTCGATGGCGATCTGCTCGACCACATCGACGTGCTCACAGCCGCCGTAGTAGCGGCGGCCGGGGTAGCCCTCGGCGTACTTGTTGGTCAGGACCGAACCCTGGGCCTCCATGACGGCCACCGGAGCGAAGTTCTCCGAGGCGATCATCTCCAGGGTGGACTGCTGGCGGTGGAGCTCGGCGTCGACGGCGGCGGCGACGTCCGGGTCGAGCTCATGAAGGGAGCTGTTGAGAAGCGACATCAGGGTCCCGATCGAGAGGAGGGTCAGTTTTCGCAGAAGGCGGTGTAGTCATCGGCGGAGAGCAGGTCGTCCGGCTCGTCCGTCACCCTCACCTTGAACAGCCAGCCGCCCTCGAAGGAGGCGGAGTTCACCAGCGCCGGGTCGTTCACGACGTCCTCGTTGATCTCGGTGACCTCTCCGCTGACCGGGGCGTAGAGGTCGCTCACCGACTTCGTGGACTCCAGCTCGCCACAGCTCTCACCGGCGGTGACGGTGGCGCCCACCTCCGGAAGCTGGACGTAGACGACATCGCCGAGCGAGTTGGCCGCGAACTCGGTGATGCCGATCGTCGACACACCGTCCTCGGTGGCCGACAGCCACTCGTGCTCCTTGCTGTAGCGCAGCTGCTGGGGGTTGCTCATGGTCCGATTCTCCTGGATGCGAGGGAGTGATGAGGAACGGGTCTTGGCTGATGGGACGGGGTGGGCGCGCCGGAGGGCACTCCGTGCCGGTGAGGTGGCGCCCGGTGACGGCCGACCGGAGCGGTCAGCGCTCCCGCCGGTAGAAGGGGAGGGCGACAACCTCGTACGGCTCACGGGTACCGCGGATGTCCACGGCCACGCCCTCGGTACCGGGCTCGGCGTGCTCCGCGTCCACATAGGCGATGGCGAGGGGCTTGCCGAGAGTGGGGGAGGGGGCACCCGAGGTGACCTCGCCGATCACCGCGCCGTCCGGGCCCACCACGGGGTATCCGGCGCGCGGCACCCGGCGGCCTGAAGCGATCAGCCCCACCAGGGCGCGCGGGGGGCGGCTCTCCGCCCGGCGCGCCGCCGCCCGGAGCGCCTCGCGCCCCACGAAGTCCCCGGTCTTCTCGAACTTCACCACCCGGCCGAGCCCGGCGTCGAAGGGGGTCGTGGCGGTGGTCAGCTCATGTCCGTACAGCGGCATCCCCGCCTCCAGCCGCAGGGTGTCCCGGCAGGAGAGACCGCAGGGCGTCAGGCCCACCGGAGCGCCCGCCTCGGTCAGCGCCTGCCACAGCCGCTCGGCGTCCGCCGGTGCGACGAAGAGCTCGAAGCCGTCCTCGCCGGTGTAGCCGGTGCGGGCGATCAGCGCGGAGACGCCCGCGACGGTGCCCGGCAGCCCGGCGTAGTACTTGAGGTTGTCCAGGTCGGCGTCGGTGAGGCTCTTGAGGATCCCGGGCGACTCCGGACCCTGGACCGCGATCAGCGCGTACGCCTCGCGGTCGTCCCGTACGGCCACGTCGAAGCCGGTGGCCCGCTCGGTGAGGGCGTCCAGCACCACCTGGGCGTTCGAGGCGTTGGCCACCACCATGAACTCTTCGTCGCCGAGGCGGTAGACGATCAGGTCGTCGAGGATGCCGCCCTCGGCGTCGCAGATCATGGTGTAGCGGGCGCGGCCCACGGCGAGCGCCGACAGGTATCCGACCAGGGCGTGGTCCAGGGCCTGCCCGGCCTGCGGACCGGTGAGAGTGATCTCACCCATATGGGAGAGGTCGAAGAGCCCGGCGCGGGTGCGCACGGCGTGGTGCTCGTCGCGCTCGCTTCCGTAGCGCAGCGGCATGTCCCAGCCGGCGAAGTCGGTCATGGTGGCGCCGAGCGCACGGTGCAGCGCGTCCAGCGCGGTGCGTCGTGGCGCGGTCGGGGCGTCGGTCATGATTCAGGCTCCAAGATCAGGATCGAGGCTGGGGCATCAAGGACGCAGAACGTCCTCCCCATCTGTCATCGGAACCTGAGAGGTTCGCCGCGACGCCCGCACGGGGTCCGGCTTGCACCTTGGGTGGAGCCACACACAGCGGCTCGCTTTTCAGATCTGCCTCGCCCGCGCGGTATGTGGGGCCTGAGAGATTCAAGGGAGGACTTGCTCCTTCGGCGCCCCGGCCGGCCGGCGACTGCCGGTGTGACCAAGGACTCTCCCGCGCGGATTCAAGCGGCCGGTATGGAGTTGCGCGGCCATCATCGCACGTACTCGCGAGAAGGGAACCCCCGGTCCGCGAGGTGACCGCCTTGATGGGCATTACCTTTTCTTGACACTCTTCGGGTACGAGCCGCAGTGACCGACCTTGGAGGACGATCACGGTGCATGGGCAGGGAACGTTTGCGACGTCACGTGGGCCCCTGCCGGTGCGGCGCGGACGCGCGCCCTCCGGGGGACCGGTCCGGCCGGGGCGCAGGGTGCCGGTGCACGATCTGCGCACCGCCGACGAGAGCCGCGCGGCCGTGCCCGAACTGCGCTATCCGGCCCACGACGTACTGGTCGCCTCCGGGCTGCCGGGCAGCGGCAAGACCACACTGATCAGCCGGACGGTCGCCCCGCTGGACGAAGAGGGCGGCACGGTGGTCCGGATCGACTCCCAGGACATGCGCGAGGCGTGGGAGCGGCGGCTGCCCGGCTGGCTGCCCTACGCGCTCTACCGGCCGCTGGTCCGCTGCGCCCACTACGCCGGGCTGCGCCGCGCGCTGCGCGCCGACGCCAGTGTGGTGGTGCACGACTGCGGCGCGCTGCCCTGGGTCCGCCGCTGGCTGGCCTGGGACACCCGGCGCCGGGGCCGGCGGCTCCATATGGTCCTGCTGGACGTGGACCCCGGGGTGGCGCTGGAGGGGCAGGCCGCCCGGGGCCGCGGGGTCTCGGGGTACGCCTTCGGACGCCACCGCCGCGCGGTGCGGCGGCTGGTCGCCGGGGTCGAGGCGGGACGGCCGCCGCAGGGCTGTGCCTCCGCGGTGCTGCTGGACCGGGAGGCGACCAGCGCGCTGCGGGGCATCTCCTTCGAATGAGGCACTCCGCGCACGCCGCCTCGAAGGACGCACTCCGCGCGCCGTCCGGACGCCGCGCAGCGCGCCCGGGTGGGGATGTGGTGTGGAGATGGGGACGTGTCCGATGGCCTTGCGCCGCCCAGCGGTTAGGCTGCTGAGGCAGGTCGGACGAGATGGCGGTTGAAAGAGATGAGCATCCCGGAGCAGCACGGGTTCCCACCGGCTCACGGAGGATTCCCCGACAGCGCTGTGCCCGCGTTCCCCGGCAATGAGCTCGAAGCGGTGCTGGCCGCCTCGGTCGAGGTGCCCGGCGCCGGAGCGCGCATCGTCGAGGTGCTCGGCCGCAGCCATGTCTGGGTTCCGCTGCCCAACGGCGGGGGCCCGGACAGCCGTGATCTCGATCTGCCGACCATGGAGATCGAAGGCGCCGCGTATGTCCCGGTGTTCAGCTCCGAGCAGCAGTTCCTCCAGATCGTCGGCGGCCATATGTCGTTCACCGTCGCCCCCGCCGTGGAGTTCGCCCGGGGGCTGCCGCCCCAGCTGGGCATCGCGGTGAACCCCGGCGGCGCCGTCGGCGTCCCGCTGCCGCCCGCCGTCGTGGCCCAGTTGTGCCGTACCGGCCGCACCGACCTCGACGGTCCGGCCTCCGGCGGCCGGGTGCGGCTCTTCCAGCCCGACTGGCAGGAGGAGCCCGTCGACTTCCTCGCCGCCGCCGGTATCGAGTTCGCCAAGGAGCGGGGGATTCGCACCGCCCGGCGCGCCCTGGCCAGTGTCGAGGGCGACCCGCCGGCCCTCTTCGTCGGCGTCGAGCTGGACACACCCGGCCCGGAGGGCCAGGCGCTCGCGGTGGACGCGCTCGGGCGGGCGCTCGGCACGGTGCCGCTGCCCTGGACCGTGCAACTCGTTCTGCTGGACATCGCGCGGGACCCGGTCGCGGACTGGATGCTGGAACGGGTGCGTCCGTTCTACGACCGTGACCTCTGACTCATCCCAGGGCCCCCAGCCGCGGCCCGTAAGCTGGTTTGATGACCAGGCGGGGCGCACCCACGCGTCCCGCTGAGGTACGGGCACAGCCGAGAGAGGGGCGGACCCAGGTGAGCGCGGGCGCGGAGTGGGGGGCGGTCGCCGGTCGGGTGGAGCGGATGCTGCAACAGGTCGCTCCTGGCCGGTACGACGCCTATGAGGCGCTGCTGCGTGCCCTTGCCGAGGGTCAGGTCTGGATGCTCCTGTGGAACGGCTCGCCCGGTGCGTCCGACGCCCAGTACGGCAACATGGACGTGAACGGCCTCGGTTACGCCCCGTGTGTGACCTCCGCCCAGGAGCTGGCCGCGAGCGGCTGGAACCGCGCCCATGAGGTGGTGGAGGGCCGTCTGATCGCCGACTCCCTCTACCGCGACCGCTACGGTCTGTGGCTGAACCCGCATGCGCCCGGCGGCGGTGTGGGCATCCCCTGGCTCGATCTGCGCCGGATCGCCGGGGGCCTGGACCGGCTGCCCGCGGGACCGCTGCGGGTGTCCGAGCCCGCTATCGACATCCCCCAGTTCTACGCCCTGTTGGGGCAGAACGCGCATCGCACCGCCGCGGTGCGGTCGCTGCGCAGGGCCTGGGTGCAGCCCGCCCTCGGCGCGCCGTATCTGGCCATCGGCCTGGACCTGTACGACACCGGCGGTCCGGCCGTGCAATCGGTACGGATGATGATGGAGCAGTCCGTCGGCGCCGTGCCGGACGGGCTGCCGGTCTCCACCGTCGCGCTGTCCGACGCGTATGACCCGGTCGCCATGTGGATGCGGGCCAACGCCCGTCCCTTCTTCGACCGGGACGCCTACGGCGCCGCGCCCGCCGCGCCGTCGTACGGCTATGGGTATCCGCCGCCGCGCCCCGCGTACTGAGCCTCGCCCCGCCCTCTCCGGAGCACACACCGTCCGTATGTGGCTGAAAAGCGCATAGCGGACTCGGCGTTACTGTGCCGTTCTCGTATCACGACCGTCCGTATACCGGAACTGCGTGCGCCACATCACGGTTAGGCATCCATTGCCCGTGGGGTCTGGCGGGTGATCACAAGCGCGATGAAGACTCCCGCTCCAAGGGGTGCGGTTCTGCGCCAAGAGCCCCTTCAGGAAAGGTTCCGAACCACGAGCCTGACTTTCTCCAGGTTGTGAACGAAGCCGCCACAGCGGCGAGTCGTGGGCCGGTCACCACCGGTCGAGAAGGGGTCCCCACCACGATGACGGCACCATTGCACGGCACGAGCGCGGAGGCGGAGCCGGTCGCGACTGCCGATGTAGCGGCTGATGTAGTCAAGACATCGGTCGAGGGCAGATCGCTGCGGCAGATCGCCTGGATGCGCTTGAAGCGGGACAAGCTGGCGCTGGCCGGTGGGGCCGTTGTCATCCTGCTGGTGCTGGTGGCCGTTTTCGCGCCGCTGATCGTCTCTCTGCTCGGCCACCCGCCGAACGAGTTCCACCAGGATGAGATCGACCCGCTGTTCGGCACCCCCAAGGGCGCCTGGGGCGGTATGAGCCCCGACTTCCTCTTCGGCGTCGAGCCCTCCAACGGCCGCGATGTGTTCAGCCGGGTGGTCTACGGAGCCCGGATCTCCCTGCTGGTGGCCTTCCTCGCGGCGGTCGTCGCCGTGGTCATGGGCACCGTGTTCGGCATCATCGCCGGATATTTCGGTGGCTGGGTGGACACGGTGATCAGCCGGGTGATGGACATGCTGCTGGCCTTCCCGCAGCTGCTCTTCATCATCTCGCTGGTGTCGGTGCTGCCGAACGACCTGCTGGGGCTGACCGGCAGCGGGGTGCGCATCACCATCCTGGTCTCGGTGATCGGCTTCTTCGGCTGGCCGTACGTCGGCCGGATCGTGCGCGGCCAGACCCTCTCGCTGCGCGAGAAGGAGTACGTCGAGGCCGCACGCAGCCTGGGCGCCGGCCGGCGCTACATCCTCTTCCGTGAACTGCTGCCCAACCTGGTGGCGCCGATCACCGTCTACACGACGTTGATGATCCCCACCAATATCCTCACCGAGGCGGCCCTCAGCTTCCTCGGGGCGGGCGTCAAGCCGCCGACCGCGTCCTGGGGGCAGATGCTCTCCAAGGCCGTGGGCACCTACGAGGACGATCCGATGTTCATGATCATCCCCGGTGCGGCGATCTTCATCACGGTGCTGGCCTTCAACCTCTTCGGCGACGGCGTCCGCGACGCCCTCGACCCGAAGGGCACCCGATGACGGCGACACACCCGGCTCCGGTCCGGGCACATCCCGACGTATGTCCCCCTGCCTCATCTGTCAGGCGGCTACCCGATCTCTCCCCGGCGCCATGCCAAGGACCGCTATTCCGGAGGTTGCAGCAACTATGAAACCCCTACGTTCGTCGAGAAACAGGCGGATCGCCGGTGCGACGGCTGTCGTCTGCGCCCTCCTGGCCACAGCGGCCTGTGGCGGCGGATCCGATGACGAGAGTGGCTCGGGGGCCGGTTTCAACGCCGCGATGAAGGGCGTTGCGAACAAGTCGGCCAAAAAGGGCGGCACCCTGAAGTTCATCAACAAGCAGGACTTCGACTCCCTCGACCCGCAGCGTCAGTACTACGGCTTCGCCTGGGACTTCTCCCGCTTCTACGCGCGCCAACTGATCTCGTACGCGCCCAAGCCGGGCAACGCCGCCAATGAGCTGGTGCCGGACCTGGCCACCTCCAAGGCCAAGATCTCCAACGGTGGCAAGACCTACACGTACACCCTGCGGGACGGTGTCTCCTGGGAGGACGGCTCGGCCATCACCTCCAAGGACGTCAAGTACGGCATCGAGCGCATCTGGGCCAAGGACGTCGTCTCCGGCGGCCCCAGCTATCTGCGTCAGGTGCTCGACCCCAAGGGTGAGTACCCCGGTCCGTACAAGGACAAGTCCAAGGACAAGCTGGGTCTGAAGGCGATCGAGACGCCCGACGACAAGACCGTCGTCTTCAACCTCGCCAAGCCCAACGGTGACTTCGAGCAGATGCTCGCGATGCCGACCGGCTCCCCGGTGAAGGCGTCCAAGGACACCGGCGCCAAGTACACCAACCGGCCCTTCTCCTCCGGCCCGTACAAGTTCACCTCGTACTCGCCGGGCAAGAGCGCCGCCCTGGTCCGCAACCCCAAGTGGGACAAGAAGACCGACCCGATCCGCGCCGCGCTGCCGGACAAGGTCACGGTCACCTTCAACTCCAACCTCGAGGCGATCGACAAGCTGCTGATCAAGGGGGACTACGACGTCTTCCTGAGCGCCACCGGTATGACCCAGTCCGGTCGCACCACCGCGCTCAAGCAGCACAAGGGCAACGTCGACAACATAGAGACCAGCTTCATCCGCTACGTCGACATGGCCACCAAGATCAAGCCGTTCGACAACATCCACTGCCGCAAGGCGGTCATGTACGGCACGGACTACAAGTCGCTCCAGACCAGCCGCGGCGGGCCGCAGGCCGGTGGCGAGCTCGCCACCAATATGCTCCCCAAGAGCGTCAAGGGCTCGGACAACTACGACCCCTACGGCGTGCTCAAGCGCGGTGGCAGGCCGGACGCGGCCAAGGCCAAGGACGAGCTGAAGCAGTGCGGCAAGCCCGGCGGTTTCAGCGCCAACATCGTGGCCCGCAACGACCAGCCGGGTGAGGTCGAGGCCGCCGAGGCGCTCCAGGAGTCGCTGAGCAAGGTCGGCATCAAGCTCGAGGTCGAGCCGATCGAGGGCGCGTCGTCCGCCAGCATCACCGGCTCCCCGTCGGTGATGAAGAAGCGCAACTACGGTCTGTCCATGACCGGCTGGGGTCCGGACTTCCCGACCGGCCAGGGCTTCTCGCAGCCGCTGATCGACGGCCGGTTCATCGAGCAGACGGGTAACTACAACGTCTCCGAGACCGACAACCCGGAGATCAACAAGTACTTCGACGAGGCGCTCAAGGAGACCGACCCGGCCCAGGCCGGCGAGATCTACAAGCAGATGAACCACAAGGTCGCGGACCTCGCCGTGCAGCTGCCGTTCCTCTACGAGAAGAACATCACCTGGCGCAGCTCGCGTCTGACCAACGCCTACACGTCGGCGGCGTACAACGGCCGTTACGACTACGTCTCCCTCGGGGTCAAGTGACGGTCCGTCAGCGACCCTCCACCCCACCGTCGCCGCACCCGATAGGCCCGAAGGGCAGGTGATGGCCGCGTGTGGCGGTCCGGGAGCCCCCACGAAGGGGTGACCGGACCGCCACCGGGCCGCGCACAGTGCTTGCTTACGTCATCCGGCGCTTGTTCGCCGTCGTCATGATGCTGCTGGTCGTCACCCTGACGACCTTCGCCATCTTCTTCGTGATCCCCAAGTGGGCCGGATCCGACCCGGCGCTTCTCTTCGTCGGCAAACAGGCCGACCCGGAAGCGATCGAGGGCATCAGGAAGAAGCTGGAGCTCGGCGATCCGCTGCTGGTGCAGTTCTGGCACTTCGTCCAGGGGCTGTTCGTCGGCCGCGACTACGCCAACGGCGCGGACGTCACCCACTGCCCCGCGCCCTGCTTCGGCTACTCCTTCCGGACCGAGCAGGCGGTGTGGCCGCAGCTGACCGACGCCATGCCGGTCACCCTCTCGCTCGCCGCGGGCGCCTGTCTGCTGTGGGTCGTCGGCGGGGTGGCCACCGGTGTGGTCTCCGCGCTGCGCCGGGGCACCCTGTGGGACCGCTCGGCGATGACCGTCGCCCTGGCCGGTGTCTCGCTGCCGATCTACTTCACCGGTCTGCTCTCGCTGGCCATCTTCAGTTATCAGCTGAAGTGGGTGGACGTGGACTACAAGGGGCTCGGCGACAACCCCGGGATGTGGTTCGAGAGTCTGATCCTGCCCTGGATCACCCTCGCGTTCCTCTACGCGGCGATGTACGCCCGGCTCACCCGGGCCACCATGCTGGAGATCATGGGCGAGGACTACATCCGTACCGCCCGGGCCAAGGGGCTGCGGGAACGGGTGGTCATCGGGCGGCATGCGATGCGTTCCACCTGGACGCCGATCCTCACCCTGCTCGGCCTGGACCTCGGCGCGCTGCTCGGCGGCGCGGTCCTCACCGAGACCACCTACAACCTGCCCGGCCTCGGCCGGCTCGCGGTGAACGCGATCAGCGACAAGGACCTCCCGGTGATCCTCGGGGTGACCCTGATCGCCGCGCTGTGCATCGTGCTCGCCAACCTCGTCGTGGACCTTCTGTACGCCGTCATCGACCCACGAGTGAGGCTCGGATGACCGACTTGAACAAATCCGGGACGCCGGAGTCCGGCGCGGTGGCGGCCCCCGAGGCCGCCGTCGGTGAGGTGGCCGCGGCCGGTTCGCCGCCGCCCACCGCCTTCCTGGAAGTGCGCGATCTGCGGGTCCACTTCCCCACCGACGACGGTCTGGTCAAGTCCGTGGACGGGCTCAGCTTCCGGCTGGAGAAGGGGAAGACGCTCGGGATCGTCGGCGAGTCCGGCTCCGGCAAGTCCGTCACCTCGCTCGGCATCATGGGGCTGCACACCGCGGGGCAGTACGGCCGCCGCAAGGCGCGGATATCCGGCGAGATATGGCTCAACGGCCAGGAGCTGCTGGGCGCCGACCCGGACGAGGTGCGCAAGCTGCGCGGCCGCGAGATGTCGATGATCTTCCAGGATCCGCTGTCCGCGCTGCACCCGTACTACACGATCGGCAAGCAGATCGTGGAGGCGTACCGGGTCCACCACGACGTCACCAAGCAGGTGGCCCGCAAGCGCGCGGTCGAACTGCTGGACCGGGTGGGCATCCCGCAGCCGGACAAGCGGGCGGACAGCTATCCGCATGAGTTCTCCGGCGGGATGCGCCAGCGCGCGATGATCGCGATGTCGCTGGTCAACAACCCCGAGCTGCTGATCGCGGACGAGCCGACCACCGCCCTGGACGTCACCGTCCAGGCGCAGATCCTGGATCTGATCCGGGACCTCCAGAAGGAGTTCGGCTCCGCGGTCATCATCATCACCCATGACCTGGGCGTCGTCGCCGAACTCGCCGATGAGCTGCTGGTGATGTACGGCGGCCGCTGTGTCGAGCGCGGTCCGGCCGAGAAGGTCTTCTACGAGCCCCAGCATCCGTACACCTGGGGGCTGCTGGGGTCGATGCCCCGGATCGACCGGGACCAGACCGAACGGCTGATCCCGGTCAAGGGATCCCCGCCCAGCCTGATCAACGTGCCCTCCGGCTGTGCCTTCAACCCGCGCTGCCCGTACGCCGATGTGCCCCGGGACGGGATCACCCGCACCGAGCGGCCGGAGCTGGCGCAGGTGACCGGGGACGACGGGCATTTCAGCGCCTGCCATATGGCGCAGGAGGACCGTACGCGGATCTGGACCGAAGAGATTGCGCCGAAGCTGTGACGGACACGAAGGATCCGAAGATGACCGACCCGGAGCAGGCGACCGCGACGCCCGAGCCCCTGCTCAAGGTGTCGAACCTGGTCAAGCACTTCCCCCTCAAGAAGGGGCTGCTGCAACGGCAGAGCGGTGCGGTGCAGGCGGTCGACGGACTCGACTTCGACGTACGGCCGGGGGAGACCCTGGGCGTGGTGGGCGAGTCCGGCTGCGGCAAGTCCACCATGGGACGGCTGGTCACCCGGCTGCTGGAACCCACCTCCGGGAAGATCGAGTTCGAGGGCCGGGACATCACCCACCTGGGCACCGCCGCGATGCGCCCGATGCGCCGCGACGTCCAGATGATCTTCCAGGACCCGTACTCCTCGCTGAACCCCCGGCACACGGTGGGCGCGATCGTCGGCGCTCCCTTCCGGCTCCAGGGCGTCAACCCGGAGGGCGGGACCAAGGCGGAGGTACAGCGGCTGCTGGAGCTGGTCGGGCTCAACCCCGAGCACTACAACCGCTATCCGCACGAGTTCTCCGGCGGTCAGCGGCAGCGCATCGGCATCGCCCGGGCGCTCGCCCTCAAGCCCAAGCTGGTCGTGGCCGACGAGCCGGTCTCCGCGCTGGACGTCTCCATCCAGGCGCAGGTGGTCAACCTGCTGGACGACCTCCAGGACGAACTGGGGCTCACCTACGTGATCATCGCCCATGACCTGTCGGTGATCCGGCATGTCTCGGACCGGATCGCGGTGATGTACCTGGGGAAGATCGTCGAGCTGGCGGACCGCAAGGCGCTCTATGAGAAGCCGATGCACCCGTACACCAAGGCGCTGCTCTCCGCGGTGCCGGTGCCCGACCCCAAGCGGCGGGCCAAGCGGGAGCGGATCCTGCTCAAGGGCGATGTGCCCTCGCCCATCTCCCCGCCGTCGGGCTGCCGCTTCCACACCCGCTGCTGGAAGGCGACCGAGGTGTGCAAGCGGCAGGAGCCGCCGCTGGTGGCGCTGGAGACCGGGCACCAGGTGGCCTGCCACCACCCGGAAAACGCTTCCGATCAGGCGCCCCAGGAGAAGGCCGCGGCCGAAACGGCACAGAAGGTGACGAAGAAGACCGACAGCTGAGACGGGGCGGGGGTGACGGCTTCGGGCGCGACCGCCGGTCGGACCGGCAGGTAAGAATGTCGCGTGCTCATCGAACTGTTCACCCCCTCCGTCCAGCATGTGTTCGAGCTGGTCGGAATCTTCGTCTTCGCGATATCCGGCGCCCTGCTGGGCGTACGGAAGAACTTCGATGTCTTCGGCATGGCGGTGCTCGCGGAGGCCACGGCGCTGGGCGGCGGGGTGTTCCGGGACCTGGTGATCGGCGCGGTACCGCCCATCGCCTTCACCGACCTCGGCTACTTCTTCACCCCGCTCCTCGCCACCCTGATCGTCTTCTTCCTCCATCCCGAGGTCGAGCGGATCACGGCCGCGGTGGGTGTTTTCGACGCCGCCGGGCTCGGGCTGTTCTGCGTGATGGGCACCATGAAGGCGCATGACCACGGGCTCGGGCTCACCTCCTCGGTCACCCTCGGCATGGCCACCGCGGTCGGCGGCGGAGTGCTGCGCGATGTGCTCGCCCATGAGCAGCCCTCCCTGCTGCGCTGGGACCGCGACCTCTACGCCGTCCCGGCCATCGTGGGCGCGTCCATCGCGGCGCTGCTCATCCACTTCGACGCGCTGACCGGGGCCACCAGCGCGCTCGCCGCCGCCACGGCGTTCCTCGTCCGGCTGCTGGCCATGCGGTTCGGCTGGCGGGCGCCGCGCGCCTGGAACCGGCGCAGCACGGCGGCCGAGGAAGTCTGATCCGCGCGGCGTTGTATTCCGTTGCGGTTATATAGCCCTCAAGGTATGTTCGAGGTATGGCCATACCGTTCGACGTGCTCGCGGAACCGAGCCGACGGCAAATCCTGGATCTGCTCCTGGAGCGGCCCCGGCTGGTCGGTGAGCTGACCGAGGAGCTGGGGCTGACCCAGCCGGGCACCTCCAAGCATCTGAGGGTGCTGCGCGAGGCCGGTCTGGTGCGGGTCCGCGTGGATGCCCAGCGCCGGTGGTACGAGCTGTGTCCCGAGCCGCTGGCCGAGGTCGACGCCTGGCTGGCGCCGTACCGGCGGCTGTGGACCGACCGGCTGGACGCGCTCGAGCGGCACCTCGACACCCTGTCCGACGGCGCCGGTACCCCCGGCGCCGATGCCGACCCCGTCCGCGTCCCCGACGTCCCCGATGCCCCGGCCCCCCAAGACGCCCCCGAGGGAGAAGAGCCATGAAGGACACACTCAGCCAGGACGGCGGCGGCCGCTCCGCCCTGCGGCTGGAGCGGCGGATCGCCCATCCCCCGGAGAAGGTGTGGCGGGCCCTGACCGAGCCCGCCCAGCTGGCCCGCTGGTTCCCCTCCGAGGTCCGGGTGGAGCTGAGGGTCGGCGGAAAGATGGGCTTCGTCTTCCCCGGCCGTGAGGGTCCGGATATGGACGGTGCGGTCACCGAGCTGGATCCGCCCCGGGTCTTCGCCTTCACCTGGGGCGACGACCAGCTCCGCTGGGAGCTCCGTCCCGACGGGGACGGCTGTGTGCTGACCCTCACCCACACCTTCGGCGACCGGTTCGGCGCGGCCAGTTTCGCCTCCGGCTGGCACGCCTGTCTGACCGGGCTGTCGGCGCTGCTGGACGGCGCCGAGACCGCCCATGGCGATATGGCCGAGCTGCACGAGAAGTACGTCGAGGCGTTCGGTCTCGCCGAGGGCGCGGTCGAGACCGTCGAGGGCGGCGGTATGCGGCTGCGCTTCGAGCGTCAGCTCGTCCGCCCCGCCGAGACGGCGTGGCAGGCGCTGACCGGAAGGCCCGGCCCCGCCGGGACCGGCGCCGAGGCGCCCGTCGTCGGCGGTCCGGTGCCCTTCGGATTCCGGGTGGACGCCGTACCGGCCGGGCCGGTGGCCGAGGTCGAGGCGCCCCGGGTGCTCTCCTACGACTGGGAGCTGGACGGCCGCCCGGCGGGCCGGGTGCGCTGGGAGCTGACCCAGGGCACCGGCCACGGCGCCCGGCTGATCCTCACCCAGACCGGCCTCGGGGAGGCGGGCGAGGAGCGGCGGGCCGAGGTGCTCACCGCCTGGCGCCGCCATATCGCGCTGCTCGCGGCGAAGCTGCTGCGGATGCCGGGCTGAGGCGACGGACCGGGCGGGCGCTGAGCGGGTCTTGAGCGGCTCCTGAATGAGTCTTGAACGGCCTTACGGGGTGCGGCCGAGCCAGCCCGCCAGCTGGGCGTAGGTGTCGTTCTCGGCCGGACCGACCGGCACCACCGCGCCGAAGGGCAGCCCCTCGCGGCCCTCCGCCGGAAGCGCCTGCCGGGCGGTGCCCAGGGCGAACGCCGCCAGTTCCTGGTCGAGCGGGATCGGATGGCCGAGGGCCCGGGACAGGTCCCAGGAGTGCATCACCGTCTCCATCACCGAACCGCTGAGCGCGTACCGGCCGGGCATCGTGCCCCATGGCACGGTGACCACCGTGTCCAGCTTCGCGTCGTCCGCCCAGGCCGCCGCCAGCCTGCGGCGCTCCGCCGCGTACGCCTCGGCGAGCCCGTCGTCGGGGACCTCGGGGTCCTCGTCGCGGACGCCCGGCGCGCCGCCGGTCTCGCCCACCGCCACGAACAGCCGGGTACCGCCGATGACATGGGACACCAGGCCCCGCACGTCGTACTCGGTACAGGGCGTAGGTTCGTCCAGCGTGTCCTTGCTCGTCAGATCGATCAGTGCGGCCATCTGGTCGGCGGCGCGCTCGTAGAAGGGGCGCGGGTCGGGCAGGGGCTGTGCGGTGTCCATGAGGACCCTCTCGGTTGGTCGGGACGGACTGCGTCGGGAACGGGAGGAAGCTTTCCGCGTTAAGTTGACATCCGCCGTCAGGTTTTCCGCGAGTCTTCTTCCCGCTCCCGGGGCGCTCCCGGTCCGCCGTCGGGGTGCTCCCGCCTCGGCTCCCGCGTCAGGTCGTTTCCAGGAAGCCGAGCAGTGTGGCGGCCAGCTCGGCCGGGGCGTCCTCCTGCACCAGATGGCCCGCCCCCTCGATCAGCCGCAGCTGCGCGCCGGGGATACGGGCGGCCAGCTCATGCGCCCGCTCGACCGGTATCCAGGCGTCATCGCTGCCCCAGCAGACCAGGACGGGCAGGTCCAGCTCGCCGTAGCGGTGCTCGATCTCGTCGGTGAACCGCTGGTCGTTCTGGGCGATCTGGCGGTAGAAGGCGGGCTGTCCCGCCTCGCCGCACCAGGCGTCGACGATCCGCTCCAGCACCGCCGGATGGAGTCCCGTCGCGCTTCCCGACCGGATGTACTCACGCGCCATTCCCCGGTGCAGTTCGGGCGGCAGCAGCTCGAAGACCTGGTGGTGCGCATGGATCAGCCGGTAGGTGGGGGAGCCCCAGGGGGCGAGGGCGAGGGCGTTGACCAGGGCGAGCCGGCGGTAGCGCGCGCCGTGCAGCAGATGGGTGCGCAGCGCGACACAGCCGCCGAAGTCATGGGCGACGACGGCCGGTTCGGCCCCGGGCGCGGTCAGCCCCCAGTGGTCGAGCAGCTCACCGAAGACCCGGCCCTGGGCGGCGAGGGACACGTCCTGGCCCTCGTGGGTCGCGGACGCGCCGTAGCCCGGCATGTCCCAGACGAAGACGCGATGGCGTCCGGCGAGCGCGCGGGCGGCGCCCCGCCAGACGTACGACGAGAACGGGGTGCCGTGCAGGAGGACGACCGGGGGCGCGTCCGGTGCGCCGAGGGCGGTCCAGCGCACCTCACCGGAGGCGCTGCGGTACGTACGGTCCAGGTTCCAGTTTTCTGTCATGAGTAAAAGGCTAGACGCTCCTTACAGGTCATGTCGAGAGGTCAGGTCAATGTCGAGAGGTCAGGTCATGTCGAGAGGTGTCGCGGGGGAGGCGCACGGGATCTACGCCTACGCGCCCGGCACGCGCCCCCACCACGGCTCGTAGAATCGAGCCCACCATGGTTTACCTCGACCACGCCGCCACCACCCCGATGCTCGCCGAGGCGGTGCGGGCGCTGACCGCCCAGCTCGCCGTCACGGGCAACGCCTCCTCGCTGCACGCCGCCGGACGGCGGGCCCGCCGTACCGTCGAGGAGTCCCGGGAATCCCTCGCCGCCTCGCTGGGCGCCCGCCCGAGCGAGGTGGTCTTCACCTCGGGCGGGACCGAGGCCGACAACCTCGCGGTCAAGGGGCTCTACTGGTCCCGCCGGGACGTGGACCCGGCCCGCACCCGGCTGCTCGCCAGCCCCGTCGAGCACCATGCCGTCCTCGACGCCGTCGACTGGCTCGCCGCGCACGAGGGCGCGCGGGTCGAGTGGCTGCCGGTGGACTCCCTGGGGCGGGTGCACCCCGACGCGCTGCGCGAGGCCATCGCCCGCGACCCCGCGAGCGTCGCCCTCGCCACCGTCATGTGGGCCAACAACGAGATCGGCACCGTCCAGCCGGTCCGGGAACTCGCCGAGGCGGCCGCCGAGTTCGACGTCCCGCTGCACGCCGACGCGGTCCAGGCGTTCGGCCAGCTGGAGGTGGACTTCGCCGCCTCGGGGCTGGCCGCGATGACCGTCAGTGGCCACAAGATAGGCGGTCCGTACGGTATCGGCGCACTGCTGCTCGGCCGTGAGCACAGCCCCGTGCCGGTGCTGCACGGCGGCGGCCAGGAGCGCCAGGTGCGCTCCGGCACCCTGGACACCCCGGCCATCGCCTCGTTCGCGGTCGCCGGTGCCCATGCCGCGGCGCACCGCGAGGAGTTCGCGCGGGAGATCGGCGCCCTGCGTGACGCCCTGGTCGACGCCGTCCGCACCGCCGTGCCCGACGCGGTGCTCGGCGGTGACCCCGACCCCGAGGGCCGCCTCCCGGCCAACGCGCACTTCTCCTTCCCCGGCTGCGAGGGCGATTCGCTGCTCCTGCTGCTGGACGCGCAGGGCATCGCATGCTCGACGGGCTCCGCCTGTACGGCCGGGATCGCCCAGCCCAGCCATGTGGTGCTGGCCACCGGGACCGACGCCGACCTCGCCCGCGGCACCCTGCGTTTCTCCTTCGGCCACACCTCGACCAAGGCCGATGTGGACGCGGTGGCGGAGGCGATCGGCCCGGCGGTGGAGCGGGCCCGCGGCGCGGGGCTGAGCTAGGTCGTGTCGTTTGGATCTTCGCGGACCCGCGAAAGATCCAGAACGACACGGCCTAGCCCGCTCCTGCCCCGCGGGCGGGGCACGCCGGAACCCCCCGGCGTCAGGTGGTCGTCCGCACCGCCCGCACCAGCCGCAGATAGCGGTCCCAGTCCCACCAGGTGCCCGGGTCGGTGTGATCGGTGCCCGGCACCTCCACATGGCCCACGATGTGCTCGCGGTCCCTCGGTATCCCGTAGCGCTCGCATATAGCGGCGGTCAGCCGGGCCGAGGAGCGGTACATCGCGTCCGTGAACGAGCTCGCCCGGCTGACGAACCCCTCGTGCTCGATGCCGATACTGCGCTCGTTGTACGGGCGGTCGCCCGCGTGGAACGCCACGTCCATCTCGCGGACCGTCTGCGCGACATGGCCGTCGCCGCGCACCACATAGTGCGCCGCGGCGCGGTGCCCGGGATCGCGGAAGACCTGGAGGGCGTCCGCGAAACTGCCCTGCACCACATGGATCACCACCCGGTCCACCGTGTAGTCGTACGGCCGGTCCGCCCGCCGCCAGTTCGCCCCCGAGGCCGCGACCCACTCCGCCCCCGGATGGTCGACCGCCCCCGCCTCGCGCTCCTGGTCCACCCCGGGCAGCCGCCACCACAGCCGCTCCAGATCCTCCCGCGCCGCGTATCCGGCGACCGCGGCCGCGGTCAGCCCGGCGGCCGTACCGCCGAGCAGCACGGCGCGTCTGCTGATCCGGCGGCGCCCGTCGCCGGTGGGGGTCCCGCCTGTGCTCTCGCTCACGGTCCGCTCAACGCGCGGAGGCCGCGGCCCGGTTCCGGGGCGCGCGGATCACCACCGGGCGCCGCAGCGGCGGGGGCCGCTCCGCGCGGAGGCCACACCCGGGCAGGGCCTACCCTGGAGGGGTTATGACTGACTTCCCCGGTGCGCCCACAGGTCCCCGCGACGGCCGTCGCCTGCGTGTCCTCGCCGCCATGTCCGGCGGTGTGGACTCCGCGGTCGCGGCGGCGCGCGCGGCCGAGGCGGGCCACGATGTGACCGGCGTCCACCTCGCGCTCTCCGCCAACCCGCAGTCCTTCCGCACCGGCGCCCGCGGCTGCTGCACCATCGAGGATTCGCGCGACGCCCGGCGCGCGGCCGATGTGATCGGCATCCCGTTCTACGTCTGGGACCTCGCCGAGCGGTTCCGCGAGGACGTGGTCGAGGACTTCATCGCCGAGTACGAGGCGGGCCGCACGCCCAACCCCTGTCTCCGCTGCAACGAGAAGATCAAGTTCGCCGCGCTGCTGGACAAGGCGCTCGCGCTCGGCTTCGACGCCGTGTGCACCGGCCACTACGCCACCGTCGTGCGCCGCGAGGACGGCTCCCGCGAGCTGCACCGCGCCAGCGATATGGCAAAGGATCAGTCCTACGTGCTCGGGGTGCTGGACGAGCGCCAGCTCGCTCACGCCATGTTCCCCCTCGGTGACACGCTGACCACCAAGGACGAGATCCGCGCGGAAGCCGAGCGGCGGGGGCTCGCGGTCGCCAAGAAGCCCGACAGCCACGACATCTGCTTCATCGCCGACGGTGACACCCAGGGCTTCCTGGCACGCCACCTGGGCACCGCCGAGGGCGATATCGTCGACGAGGAGGGGCGCAGGCTGGGCGGCCACGAGGGCGCGTACGGCTTCACCATCGGCCAGCGCAAGGGGCTGCGCATCGGCCACCCGGCGCCCGACGGCAAGCCGCGCTACGTCCTGGACATCTCCCCGGTGAACAACACGGTCACCGTGGGCCCCGCCGAGTCGCTGGACGTCGCCGCCCTCACCGCCATCAAGCCCCGCTGGTGCGGGGCGCCGCCCAGCGGCCCCGGCGACTACACCGCCCAGCTGCGCGCCCACGGCGGCGAGACCGAGGTCACCGCGGAGCTGGTCGACGGCGCCGAGCTGCGGGTGACCTTCACCGAGCCGGTCCGTGGTGTCGCCCCCGGCCAGGCCATCGTGCTCTACGACGGCACCCGGGTCGTCGGCTCGGCCACCATCGCCACCACCGAGCGGATGCGCGCGGCCGTGCCGCGGCCGTAGCGGCGGCCCGGCGGGGACGCCCAAGCGGTTCACCGGGCGAAGCCGCGGGCGCGGGGTGACGATGGTTGCGTCCGGTCTACCGCGATCCTCCTTCCCGAGGACCCCCAGGAGGTGGACGACCGTGAGTTTCTCCTCCGATACCCCCCGTGGCGCCGACGACCGGCGCGACGACCGGCGCGACGACCGTCCCGGCGGCGCCGACGGTCCTTACGCCGGTCTCATGGGCGCCCTGTCCGACGCCGCCTGGCAGGTCCTGGTCGTCGCCGGTCTGGTGGCCATCGTGCTGGGCATCGTCGTCCTGGCGTGGCCGGCGGCCACGCTGGTGGTGGTCGGCGCGCTCTTCGGTACGTATCTGCTGGTCAGCGGCATCTTCCAGCTGGTCGGGGCGTTCGGTTCACATGTGCCCAGGCAACTGCGCGTGCTGGGCTTCGTCAGCGGCTCCCTCTCGGTGCTCCTCGGACTGCTCTGCTTCCGGGGGCCCGCGCAGTCGATCCTGCTGCTCGCGCTGTGGATCGGCTTCGGCTGGCTGCTCCGCGGCGTCATGCTGACCGCCACGGCCATCTCCGCCGAGGGGCTGCCCGCCCGCGGCTGGCAGATCGCCCTCGGCCTGATCAGCGCCCTGGCCGGGGTGCTGCTGATCGTCCTGCCCTTCGGCTCCATCGGGGCGCTCGCCGTGACGGCCGGGGTGTGGCTGCTCGCCCTCGGCGTGGTCGAAGTCGTCCACGGCGTCCAGCTGCGGATGGGCAGTGGCCACCGTCCCGCCCGCGGCGCCGGCCGCGGACTGCACTTCCGCTCGCAGCCCCATCCCCAGCCGTAGCCGACGCCTGTGACACCGGCCGCCATGAGCAACGGCCACGGCCCGCCGCGGCGTTCGTACAGTGGCGCCATGAATATCTGCGTCTTCTGCTCCGCCGCCGATCTCGACGCCCGCTACACCACCCCCGCCCGTGAGTTCGCCGAGCTGATCGGCAAGGCCGGGCACACCCTCGTCTGGGGCGGGTCGGACACCGGGCTGATGAAGGTCATGGCGGAGGGGGTGCAGGAGCACGGTGGACGGCTGGTCGGGGTCTCGGTGGAGTTCCTGGCGGAGAAGGCCCGGCGGAACGCCGACGAGATGGTGATCACCAAGGATCTCGCCGAGCGCAAGGCCCAGTTGCTGGCCCGCGCCGACGCGGTCGTGGTCATGGTCGGGGGCACCGGAACACTCGACGAGGCCACCGAGATCCTGGAGTTGAAGAAGCACGGTCTGCACATCAAGCCGGTGGTGCTGCTCAACACGGCCGGGTTCTACGACGGACTGCGTCGGCAGTTCCAGCGGATGGAGGACGAGGGCTTCCTGCCCCGGCCCCTGGAGGAGCTGGTCTTCTTCGCGGACGACGGGGTGGCCGCGATGGCGTATCTGGAGTCCGTCTGAGGGCCCTCCCGGGGTCGACGGCCGTCAGCGGAGCCGTTACAGGACGGGAGCGCCCGGCGGGAAGGCCGCCCGCCGCGGGTGCATGGGATTGCGCCAAGCCAGGACGTGCGCCCGCACGCGGTGAGGCAAGCTGGGGGCATGGGAACGCATCTGATCACTGGGGCGGGTTCGGGCATCGGCACGGCGGTGGCCGAGCGACTGGCCGAGCGCGGCGATGAACTGTGGCTGCTGGCGCGGGACGCCGGACGGGCGAAGGAGCTGGAGCGGCGGTTCCCCGGGGCGCGCACGGTCGTCGGGGACCTCGCCGACCCGGAGAAGCTGTCCTGGGCGCTGAGCCACCAGACGCTGCCGGACCGGCTGGACTCGCTGCTGCATATCGCGGGCGTCGTCGACCTGGGGGAGGTCGGTGAGCTGACCCCCAAGGCGTGGAACCGCCAGCTCGCCGCCAACCTCGTCTCGCCCGCCGAGCTGACCCGGCTGCTGCTGCCACAGCTCCGGCTGGCCCAGGGGCATGTGGTGTTCCTCAACTCCGGTGCGGGGCTGCGCGCCAACGCCCAGTGGGGCGCGTACGCCGCGAGCAAGCACGGTCTCAAGGCGCTGGCGGACGCGCTGCGCTGGGAGGAGAGCGGCAACGGGGTACGGGTGACCACCGTCTACCCCGGGCGCACCGCGACCCCGATGCAGGTGAAGGTGCACCAGCAGGAGGGCAAGGAGTACGACCCGGACCGCTGGATGGCGCCGGAGACCGTGGCCACCACTGTGCTGACCGCGCTCGACCTGCCACGGGACGCGGAGATCACCGACCTGTCGGTGCGCCCGCGCGGCTGACCCCGCACCTCCGCGCCGCCGTCCGCCGGGGAGCCCGCGCGGGCGGCGGCATTCTGCGGCTCCGCCGCGCGGGCGCGACCGGCCACGGCGCGGCCGCGGACGCATGACGGCACCTCCCGGCACTTCCCGCGGAGCGCTTGGGCTTCCCGCGGAGCGCTTAGGCTTCCCGGGTGAGCGAGAAGAGCAGCAACCACCACAGCTGGGGCGCGGGGGCCGCGACCGGCGTCGGGTCGATGCCGGGCGGCGACGCGCGGGAGGCCGCGAAGACCGTCACCGGATCCCTGGAGGCCCTGCCGTATCTGGCCGAACTTCCCGCGCGGGGGCCAGGCGCGGACATGATCGGGCGGACCATCGGGATGCTCGTCGAGCTGTACGCCCATGTCGAGCCCAGCGGCTGGCGGATCAGCGACCGGCCCGGCCGGGACACCCGGCGGGCGCGGTCCTGGCTGGGCGAGGACCTCGACGCCCTGGAGGAGTACACCCAGGGCCACCGGGGGGCGCTGAAGGTGTCGGCCGTCGGGCCGTGGACCCTGGCCGCCGCCCTGGAACTGCGCGGCGGGGAGGCCGCGCTGAGTGACCCGGGCGCCTGCCGGGATCTGACGGCCTCGCTCGCCGAGGGGCTGCGCGTCCATCTCGCGGAGGTGCGCCGCCGGGTGCCGGGCGCCGAGGTGGTGCTCCAGCTCGACGAGCCGTCGCTGACCTCGGTGCTGGCCGGGAGCGTCCGTACGGCCAGTGGCTACCGCACCCACGGGGCCGTGGACCGGTCGGTGGTCGAGGGTGCGCTGCGCGATCTGGTGGCGGTGGCGGACGGACCCGTGGTGGTCCACTCCTGCGCCCCGTCCGTGCCGTTCCGGCTGCTGCGGCGGGCAGGGGTCGCGGGGGTCTCCTTCGACTTCTCGCTCCTCACGGAGAGTGAGGAGGAGGCGATCGGTGAGGCCGTCGAGGGCGGTACGGCGCTCTTCGTCGGTGCCGTCCCCGGCGTTGAGGGTCCATTGTCCGACCCTGCCGGTAGCGTCGGGGGTGTCAGGACGCTGTGGCGCAGGCTGGGGCTGTCACCGGGGACTCTCGCGGAGTCCGTGGTGATCACTCCGTCGTGCGGTCTCGCGGGTGCTTCGCCCGCGTATGCCCGTGCCGCGCTGGCCCACTGCGTCCGGGCGGCGAGATCGCTCGCGGACAACCCTGAGTAACGGGAGGACGACACGGTGGCCGGCGAAGAGCAGTCGACAGTGCCCGCCGAGGCACGGGATCAGCACGCCAAGCTCGCTGAGCAGGTCGAGGAGCACCGCTTCCGGTACTACGTCAAGGACGCCCCGGTCATCTCGGACGGGGAGTTCGACCGGCTGCTGCGCGGCCTGGAGGCCCTGGAGGAGAAGCACCCCGAGCTCAGGACACCCGATTCGCCCACCCAGAAGGTCGCCGGGGCGTACGAGACGGAGTTCACCGAGGTCGCGCACCGCGAGCGGATGCTCAGCCTGGACAACGCCTTCGACGACGAGGAGTTGGCGGCGTGGGCCGACCGCGTCGCCCGCGAGCTGGGGGACATCCCGCACCACTATCTCCTCGAGCTCAAGGTGGACGGTCTCGCGGTCAACCTCACCTATGAGCGCGGGCGGCTGACCCGCGCCGCGACCCGGGGCGACGGGCGCACCGGCGAGGACATCACGCCCAACGTGCGCACCATCGCCGAGATCCCCAACCGCCTCAAGGGCGACCGGGTCCCGGAGCTGGTGGAGGTGCGCGGCGAGGTCTTCTTCCCCCGCGAGCGCTTCGACGAGCTCAACGCCCGGCTGGTGGAGGCCGGGAAGCCGCCGTTCGCCAACCCGCGGAACGCGGCGGCCGGTTCACTGCGCCAGAAGGATCCGAAGGTCACCGCCTCCCGCCCGCTGCGCATGGTCGTCCACGGCATCGGCGCCCGTGAGGGCTTCGACATCGACCGGCTGTCGCAGGCGTACGAGCTGCTGCACGAGTGGGGGCTGCCGACCGCCGCCCACTCCCGGGTGGTCGACGCCCTGGAGGGGGTGCGGGAGTACATCGCGCACTACGGGGACAGCGAGCACCGGCACTCCGTCGAGCATGAGATCGACGGCGCGGTGGTCAAGCTGGACGAGATCCCCTTGCAGGGGCGGCTGGGTTCCACCTCGCGGGCGCCGCGCTGGGCCATCGCCTGGAAGTTCCCGCCCGAGGAGGTCAACACCAAGCTGGTCGACATCCGGGTCGGGGTGGGCCGCACCGGCCGGGTGACGCCGTACGCGGTGGTGGAGCCGGTCACGGTGGCGGGCTCGGAGGTCGAGTTCGCCACCCTGCACAACCAGGACGTGGTCAAGGCCAAGGGCGTGCTGATCGGTGACACCGTGGTGCTGCGCAAGGCGGGCGATGTCATTCCGGAGATCCTGGGCCCGGTCGTCGATCTGCGGGACGGCGGCGAGCGGGAGTTCGTGATGCCCGCCGAATGCCCGGAGTGCGGGACCCCGTTGCAGCCCGCCAAGGAGGGCGATGTCGATCTGCGCTGTCCCAACGCCCGTTCCTGCCCGGCGCAGTTGAGGGAGCGCATCTTCTATCTCGCGGGCCGCAAGTGCCTGGACATCGAGAATCTGGGCTATGTGGCCGCGGCCGCCCTCACCCAGCCGCTGGAGCCCTCCGATCCACCGCTGAAGGACGAGGGGGATCTGTTCGACCTCGATATCGAACAGCTTCTGCCCATCAGGTCGTACGTGCTGGATCCGGACAGCGGTCTGCCCAAGCGCGACCCCAAGACCGGTGAGGAGAAGGTGGTCACCTTCTTCGCCAACCAGAAGGGCGAGCCGAAGAAGAACGCGCTGGCCATGCTGGCCAATATCGAGGCGGCCAAGCAGCGTCCGCTGGCCCGGATCATCACCGGTCTCTCGATCCGCCATGTCGGACCGGTCGCGGCCACCGCGCTGGCCCGCGAGTTCCGTTCGCTGGACCGGATCGCCGAGGCGAGCGAGGAGGAGCTGGCGGCCGTCGAGGGCGTCGGCGGCATCATCGCGGCCTCGGTCAAACAGTGGTTCACGGTGGACTGGCACCGCGAGATCGTGGAGAAGTGGCGGCGGGCCGGGGTGCGGCTGGAGGAGGAGGCGGGCGAGGACGAGGGTCCGCGGCCGCTGGCCGGGCTCACCGTCGTGGTCACCGGCACCCTGGCCTCGCACACCCGGGACGGCGCCAAGGAGGCGCTTCAGGACCGCGGCGCCAAGGTCACCGGCTCTGTTTCGAAAAAGACTGATTTCGTCGTTGTCGGCGACAATCCCGGGTCGAAGTATGACAAGGCCATGCAGTTGAAGGTCCCCGTTCTGAACGACGACGGTTTTGCCGTTCTGCTCGAACAGGGGCCCGACGCCGCGAAGGAGGTCGCTCTGGCGGCTCCGGAGACCTCCGAGGAGTAGCCCGGTCCACCCGACCGGCGCAGTGGTCCGGCCATCTTGTCGGTACAGCAGTTCAAAGGTGGCCGGATTACGACGGGGAGCACTTCCCGCACGCAGCCGGCGGGCATCACCCTTACAGCGCATACCAGAAGGTCACCGATTGTCGGGCGGCATTCGGGCAACCGCTGCCGATCCCCGTCCGTCATCGCCTTCTGCCGCCTACTGTTGAGGTGTGCGCCTGCCGTGGCGCTGGCACCGCCGGCTGTGAGAGGGACGGGTATGAAACCGACCGAAAGCGCCGCCCCGGCGTCGCGGCTGCGCCGGGCAGTCCTGCCCGCGCTGCCGGCCGCGGCGGTCGCCATGGCCGCTTTCGCGTTCGGCATCGGAGTGTTCCGGGTGCTCGACGCGGGCCACGCACTCTTTCCCGACGGCACTGTGGGCTGGTCGTTCGCCGTGCTCACCGGTGTCATCGTCGGCCATCTCGTCGCCCTGGGCCGCGACCGATGGTGGGGCGGCACCGGCTCCGGCGCCGCGTTAACCCTGGCCGCGCTGCTGCTCTACGGCTGGATCCCGGCCGTGCTCATCAGCCTCGCCGTGGTGACGCTGGTCGGCGCCGCCCGGCGGCACCGCTGGCGGCAGGCCGTACTGCACGGCGCGGTCGACATCCTCGGCGTCGGCGCCGGGGCCCTCACCCTCGCGGCGTTCGGCACCACGCCCTCCGTCGAACACCCCTGGCACACCGACGCCTGGGAGATGTCCGCGGTCCCCCAGACGGCCCTGACCGCCTTCGTCTATCTCGCCGTCACCCGCGCCCTGCTCTGGTACTCCCTCGCCCCGCCCGGTGCCGGACTGCCCACCGCCGCCCGCACCGCCCTCGTCCGCCACGCCCTCGTCGGCATCGCGCTGCTCGGCATCGCCCCGCTGATCGTGGTCGTCGCCGGGGACACCCCGCTGCTGCTCCCGCTGTTCGCGGTCCCGCTGGTCGCCCTGGACTCCACCCTGTGGATCGCCCGGGTGCGCGCCGAGGAGCAGTTGCGCGATCCGCTCACCGGACTGCCCAACCGCCAGTGGCTGCTGGAGCGCACCTGGGCCGCCCTGGACGACGCCGAGCGGGCCGGGACGCGTACCGCGCTGGTCCTGCTCGACCTGGACCGGTTCCGTTCGGTCAATGACACATTGGGTCATTTGGCGGGCGACCGGCTGCTGCTCCAGATCGCCGAGCGGCTGCGGCTGGCCCTGCCGCGCGGGGCGGAGGTGGCCCGGCTCGGCGGCGATGAATTCGCCGTGCTGCTGCCCACCACCGACTCGCTCACCGCCGCCCAGCGCTCCGCCCGTGTCCTCGTCGGCGACCTCGGCTCACCGCTCGACCTCGACGGACTCACCCTGGTGCTGGAGGCCAGCGCCGGAGTCGCCGTCTACCCCGACCACGCGCTGGACGCCGAGGGGCTGCTGCGCCGCGCCGATGTCGCGATGTACCAGGCGAAGCGGGACCGCAGCGGTGTCGAGCTCTACGAGGCCCGCCGCGACGGCAACACCCCCGACCGGCTCGGACTGCTGGGCGATCTGCGGCGCGCCCTGGACGCGGGCGATGTGGAGCTCCACTACCAGCCCAAGGTCGGCTTCGACGGCCATGTCGCCGGGCTGGAGGCGCTGGTCCGCTGGGTCCACCCGGACCGCGGCCGGGTGCCGCCGGACGAGTTCATCGCCATGGCCGAGAGCTCCGGGCTGATGCCGCGGCTCACCGAATACGTCCTGGAGACCGCCCTCGGCCAGGTCGCCCGCTGGCGGGCGGACGGCCTCGAGGTGCCGGTCGCCGTCAATGTCTCGCCGCGCGACGTCCACACCCCCGGCTTCGCGGGCGCGGTGGCCGGGCGGCTGGCCCGGCACGGCGTCCCGGCCGGCGCCCTCCAACTGGAGATAACCGAGCATGTGCTGCTGGAGGACCCCCAGCGCGCCGCCGACACCCTGGCCGGGCTGACCGGCCACGGTGTCCGGATGTCCCTCGACGACTTCGGCACCGGCTACTCCTCCCTGGTGCACCTGCGGAAGCTCCCGGTCAGCGAGCTCAAGATCGACCGCTCCTTCGTCGCCCGGCTCGCCGTGGACAACGAGGACGCGGAGATCGTCCGCTGTACGGTCGACCTCGCGCATTCGCTGGGCCTGCTGGTCGTGGCCGAGGGCGTGGAGGACGACGAGACCTGGGAGCGCCTGCGCGACCTGGGGTGCGACGCGGTCCAGGGCTGGCTGGTGGCCGCCGCGATGCCGCCCGAGGAGACCACCGCCTGGCTGCGGGCCCGCGGTGAGGGCGGCTGGAGCCGCGAGGACCGGGACGCCGAGCCCTCCCCGGCCGCCACCGACGCCGACCAGCCGGTCACCTAGCCGGCCGGTCGCCCGGGCGGACACCCCCGGCCCGGGGTGCCCCGCGCCCCGGTGGCCCCCGCGCCCTGGCCCGTCACCCGCGCCGTCGCGCCCTCGCTTCCGCCGGGAGCCCGCACTCCGGCCCGGCTCGGGCCCCGGGCCGTCCGGAGGGGGCGCCCGGGGTGTGGGGCGGGGCGTGCGCGCCGGTGTCGCGTGCGGACCGGCGTCCTGACGGCGCCCCGGCCCACCCGTAACCCCCGGCGTCATGGCCTCGATTCCACCCGTCGGCTCCCGTGCGGGACCACACCCGGGGCATGGTGTGGTGCGGGGTGGGAACCCGGCAGCGGGCCGCTTCCGGGGGCGCCGCCCCCGAGGTGGGGAGAAAGCGTTTCGCGCCCGGCATGGGCGGCGCCATAGGATTGGGGCCGGAACTTACACACTCACCCCGAGGATCTCTGCATGCCTGGCATCACGCGCGAGGAGGTCGCCCACCTCGCCCGGCTGGCGCGTCTGGAGCTGAAGGACGAAGAGCTCGACCACTTCGCCGGACAGCTGGACGACATCATCGGCGCGGTCGCCCGCGTCTCCGAGGTCGCCGACCAAGACGTACCGCCGACTTCTCATCCGCTGCCGCTGACGAATGTCATGCGCCCGGACGAGGTCCGCCCGTCGCTGACCCCGCAGGAGGCGCTGGCCTGCGCCCCGGCCCAGGAACAGCAGCGTTTCAAGGTGCCGCAGATTCTGGGGGAGGAGTGACCGACATGACCGATCTGACCAGGCTCACCGCGGCGGAGATCGCCGCCAGGGTCGCCTCCGGCGAGCTCACCGCCGTCGAGGTCACCGAAGCCCATCTGGCCCGTATCGAGGCCGTGGACGAGAAGGTGCACGCCTTCCTGCACGTGGACCGGGAGGGCGCGCTCCGGCAGGCCCGCGCGGTCGACGAGAAGCGCGAGCGCGGCGAGGAGCTGGGCCCGCTGGCCGGTGTCCCCCTCGCGCTGAAGGACATCTTCACCACCCAGGGGATCCCGACCACCGTCGGTTCCAAGATCCTCGAGGGATGGCTCCCGCCGTACGACGCCACCGTCACCAAGCGGCTGCGGGACGCGGGCGTCATCGTGCTCGGCAAGACCAACATGGACGAGTTCGCCATGGGGTCCTCGACCGAGAACAGCGCGTACGGCCCCACCGGCAACCCGTGGGACCTCACCCGTATCCCCGGCGGCTCCGGCGGCGGCTCCTCCGCCTCGCTGGCCTCCTACCAGGCCCCGCTGGCCATCGGCACGGACACCGGCGGTTCCATCCGCCAGCCCGCCAGCGTCACCGGCACCGTCGGCGTGAAGCCCACCTACGGGGCGGTCTCCCGGTACGGCATGGTGGCGTTCTCGTCCTCCCTGGACCAGGGCGGCCCCTGCGCCCGCACCGTGCTGGACGCGGCGCTGCTGCACGAGGTGATCGCCGGACACGACCCGATGGACTCCACCTCCATCGACGCCCCCGTCCCGCCCGTCGTCGAGGCCGCGCGCGACGGCAGTGTGCGGGGCATGCGCATCGGCGTGGTCAAGGAGTTCGCGGGCGAGGGCTACCAGCCCGGTGTGATGCAGCGGTTCACCGAGTCGGTGGAGCTGCTGCGCGAGCTGGGCGCCGAGATCGTGGAGATCTCCTGTCCGTCCTTCGACAAGGCGCTGGCCGCCTACTACCTGATCGCCCCGTCGGAGTGCTCGTCCAACCTGGCCCGCTTCGACGCCATGCGGTACGGGCTCCGGGTGGGCGACGACGGCACCCGCTCCGCGGAGGAGGTCACCGCGCTGACCCGCGCGGAGGGCTTCGGCGCCGAGGTCAAGCGCCGCATCATGCTCGGCACCTACGCGCTCAGCTCCGGCTACTACGACGCGTACTACGGTTCCGCGCAGAAGGTCCGCACCCTGATCACCCGGGATTTCGAGAAGGCGTTCGAGCAGGTCGACGTGTTGATCTCGCCGACCACCCCGACCACCGCCTTCCCGATCGGCGAGCGCGCCGACGACCCGATGGCGATGTACCTGGCCGACCTGTGCACCATCCCGGCGAACCTCGCGGGCAACGCGGCCATGTCGCTGCCCTGCGGGCTCGCACCCGAGGACGGTTTGCCGGTGGGCCTACAGATCATCGCCCCTGCCATGGCCGACGACCGGCTCTACAAGGTCGGTGCCGCGGTCGAGACCGCGCTCACCGCCAAGTGGGGCCACCCGCTGCTTGAGGAGGCACCGTCCCTGTGAGCGCTCTGAAGAAGGCCAAGGGCTTCAAGAAGTCGAAGCCCGGTACCTACCTGTCCATCGGGACCACGCTGTTCGGCGCGGTCAACGTCTTCAAGCAGGCCAAGAAGGCCCGCTTCGAGAACGACAAGCTCCAGCTGGCCGATGCGGTGGTCTCGGCCGCCGCCATCGTCACCGGCGTCGCCCTGCTCGCCCGCGAGCTGAAGCGCATGGGCGACGACGACGTCCTCGCGGACTGAGAGGTTAGTTTCCGTGACCGTCACTGAACTGGTGTCGTACGAGGACGCCCTGGCCGCCTACGACCCCGTGATGGGGCTCGAGGTGCATGTCGAGCTCGGCACCAAGACCAAGATGTTCTGCGGGTGTTCCACCACGCTGGGCGCCGAGCCCAACGCGCAGACCTGCCCCACCTGTCTCGGCATGCCCGGCTCGCTGCCGGTCGTCAACGCGATCGGCGTCGAGTCCGCCATCAAGATCGGGCTCGCGCTGAACTGCGAGATCGCCGAGTGGTGCCGCTTCGCCCGGAAGAACTACTTCTATCCGGACATGCCGAAGAACTTCCAGACCTCGCAGTACGACGAGCCGATCGCCTTCAACGGCTATCTGGACGTCGAGGTCGAGGGGGAGATCTTCCGCGTCGAGATCGAGCGCGCCCATATGGAGGAGGACACCGGCAAGTCCACCCATGTCGGCGGTGCCACCGGCCGTATCCACGGCGCCTCGCACTCCCTCCTGGACTACAACCGGGCCGGGATCCCGCTCATCGAGATCGTCACCAAGCCGATCGTCGGCGCGGGGGAGAAGGCCCCGGAGGTCGCCAAGGCGTACGTCGCCGAGCTGCGCGAGCTCATCAAGGCGCTCGGGGTCTCCGAGGCGCGCATGGAGATGGGCCAGATGCGCTGCGATGTGAACCTCTCGCTGCGCCCGCACGGCACCGAGAAGTTCGGCACCCGCTCCGAGACGAAGAACGTCAACTCGCTGCGCTCGGTGGAGCGGGCGGCGCGCTTCGAGATCCAGCGCCATGCCGCGGTACTCGGCGACGGCGGGACGATCGTCCAGGAGACCCGCCACTTCCACGAGGAGGACGGCTCCACCACCCCCGGCCGGGTCAAGGAGGAGGCGGAGGACTACCGCTACTTCCCCGAGCCGGACCTGGTGCCGGTCGCCCCCTCCCGGGAGTGGGTCGAGGAGCTGCGGGCCGGGCTTCCGGAGCTGCCGCGGGTGCACCGCACCCGGCTGCGCGAGGAGTGGGGCATCTCGCAGCACGAGATGCAGTCCGTGCTCAACGCGGGCGCGATCGACCTGATCACCGCCACGATCGACGCGGGCGCCCCGGCCGACCAGGCCCGTAAGTGGTGGATGGGCGAGCTGGCCCGCCGGGCCAACGAGGAGGGCACCGACCTCGCCGCCCTGCCGATCACCCCTGAGCAGGTCGCGCGGGTGTGCGCCCTGGTCAAGGAGGGCTCGCTCAACGACAAGCTGGCGCGCCAGGTCATCGAGGGCGTGCTCGCGGGCGAGGGCGACCCGGACGCCGTGGTGGAGAAGCGCGGTCTGAAGGTGGTCTCGGACGAGGGTGCGCTCGGCACCGCCGTCGACGAGGCGATCGCCGCCAACGCCGCCATCGCCGACAAGATCCGCGGCGGCAAGGTCGCGGCGGCGGGCGCGCTCGTCGGCGCGGTCATGAAGGCCACCCGGGGCCAGGCGGACGCGGCCCGCGTCCGCGAGCTGATCCTGGAGAAGCTCGGCGTCGAGGGCTGAGCGTCACCGGCGCACCACGAGGGGGCGGGCCCGCCGGGCCCGCCCCCTCGTGCGGTCGTACCGGCCCGCTTCCTGCGGCGGCCCCCTAGGGCGGTGGGGCGATGGAGTCGCGGGCGATGAAGGACGTGTTCAGCGTGATGTGGCGCGGTGGGCGGGCGCCCGTCTCGATCCGGGCCAGCAGCGCCCGTACCGCCTCCGCCCCCAGTTCCTGGACCGGTTGGGAGACCACGCTGAGCCGGGGCCGGACCACCCGGGCCCAGTCCGCGTCGTCGAAGGCGACCACCGAGATATCGTCCGGGACGCGCAGTCCATGGGCGTCGACCGCGGAGAGCACCCCGAGCGCGACCATGCTGTCGGTGGCGAAGACGGCGGTCGGCGGTTCGGGCAGGGAGAGCAGCTCCTCGGTGAGGGCGGCCGGGTCCTGCCGGTGGAAGGTGCCCACCCGCAGATACGCGTCGGTGTCCTCGACCCCGGCCGCACGCAGCGCCGCGCGGTAGCCCGCGACCCGCTCGACACCGGTCGAGATGGGGAACGCGCGCCCGCCCCCCTCTCCGTTGCCGTCGGCGTCGCCGCCGGCCAGCGTCACCAGGGCGATCCGGCGGTGTCCCGCGGCGATCAGTCTGCGTACGGCGTCCTCGCTCGCGCCCTGGTTGTCCACCGTCACCGCGTCCGTCGGAAGTGAGGGCGCCCGCCGGTCCAGGAGCACCACCGGGCACACCCCCTCGACCAGCGTGGCCAGATGACCGACCTCGGTGGTGGAGGCGGGGGCGACGACCAGGCCGTCCACATGCTTGTCGCAGAGGGTCTTCACGGCGGCGCGCTCGGCGCCGAGGTCCTCGTCGGTGTTGGCCAGCAGCACCTGGTAGCCCGCGGCGTGCGCGGCGTCGGTGATCCCGCGGGTGACCCCGGCGAAGAACGGGTTCTGGATGTCCGCGATCACCGCACCGAGCGTATGCGTCCGGCCGGTGATCATGCTGCGGGCGAGCTGGTTGGCGCGGTAGCCCAGCTTCTCGGCGGCGGCGCGGACACGTTCGCGCGCCTCGGGGCTGACCGAGCCGTAGTCGGCCAGCGCCCGGGAGGCGGTGGACCGGGAGACCCCGGCCTCCCGGGCGACGTCGGGGATGGTCGCGGCGCGGCGTCGGTTGGTCGTCATGTCCCGGCCAGGCTATCGGCCACGTTCTCCACGCCCTTCCGGGCGGCTGTCCCCCCCCGGGTGTTCCCGGCCCGCCCGGCGGCGGCTCAGCGGCGGCCGCTCAGCGGCCGAGCAGCCGGGGGGTGAGGTCCGGGGTGTCGAACTCCGCGTCGTCCAACGGGTACAGCGGCCGCTCGACCCGGTGGTGGCCCAGCCGCGGCAGGTCCTGGTCCACCCCGCCGGGGGTGAGCGCCAGCCGCCAGTCCGCCGCCATCTCGTAGAGCTCGGGCTCCAGATAGCCGATCTTGACGACCACCAGGTCATAGCCGAGGGGGTCCAGCTCCCCGAAGTCCGCACGGGTGTGGAACGGTTTGCGGCGGCTGACCAGGATCACGGTGACCCCGCCGCTGCGCACCGCCGCCAGATCGCCGCCCACCTCGTCGTCCCGGCGCAGGGCGACCACCTCGCCGGTGAGGTCGTACGGCGCGCCGTGCTCCCCGGTCCCCTCGCTGACCGCGCCGCCGACCGACAGCCGTACGGTGGCGCCGAGCCCGGCGGTGAAGCACTCGGCGACCGCCGCCGGATCGGTGATGCCGGGGTGCAGGGCGGTCACACGGCCGGAGGCCAGCTCCTCGTGGGCCAGCAGCCGCCCCAGGACGTAGGCCAGGTCACCGGCGCCCCCGGCGGTGGGATTGTCCCCGGAGTCGCTGATCAGGAAGGGGCGGGCGGCGGAGGCCACGGCCGCGGCGATGCACTCGTCGGCGCTGCCGGTGGGGCCGACGAAGACGAAGTCGCGGCGCACCTCCCAGTATTCGCGGGCCAGGGAACGGGCCTGTTCCACCGCGAGGACGGGGTCGTCGGCGGTGACCACCACCGCCGCCCGGCAGCGCGGTTCATCCGCCCAGGCGTAGCCGACCCACACCGCCGCGTCCACCACACCGTCCATCGCCTCGACCGCGGCCAGCCGTCCGTAGAGCGACTTGGCGGGCTCCAGCCGGGTGCTGGTCTTCTCGCCGGGCAGCAGCACCGGGACCTGGACCCAGGCCAGATGGGGGCGGCCCCGCCCGGAGGCGAGCCGCTGAACCAGCTTGCGGGCGGCGCGTTCCCGGGTCTCCCAGGCGTCCTCGTGCGGGGCCAGCCGGTGGGCGGTGAGCAGGTCGAGCCGTTCGGCGAACCGCCGGGAGACATTGCCGTGCAGATCCATGGCGGCTGAGATCAGCGCCCCGGGGCCGATCGCCTCCCGCACCGCGTCGGTCAGATCGCCCTCGGCGTCCTCCATGCCGACCACGCTCATCGCGCCGTGGATGTCGTAGACCAGCCCGTCGAGGGGGCCGTCGAGCTCCGCCCGGCGCAGCCGGTCGACGAGTTCGTCCTTGACGCGGTCGTAGGTGTCGCGTTCGACCGGGCCGCCGGGGAGGGCGACGGCGTGCACCAGCGGCACCCACTCGACCAGCCCGGCGAGATCGCCGTCGGCCGCGGTCCACGTGTAGCGGTTCAGCAGCTCGTCGCCGCGGGTGACGCGGAAGTCGTCGTAGGTGGTGCGGTGCGGGCAGAAGGTGCTGGACTCGATGGACATACCGCCGATCCCGATGCGCAGGCGGCGGCCTTGGGGTGCGGGGGGAGCCATACTGTCTCGCTTTCCGGTGGAGGAGATCCGGGGGAGAGCCGGGGTGCGGCGGGTGGACGAGCGGGGGCGGCCCCGGGCGGAGGAGAGGGCGGATCAGCGGGTGGCGGCCCCGGCCAACGGCATCGGACGGCCCCTCGCGGCGAGTTCGCGCAGCGCGGCATGGCCCGCCCCGAGCAGCCCCGCGTCGGCGCCGCTGCCGGCGGCCGTGATGGTCAGCTCGCTGGTGGCCATCGGCAGACAGCGCTCGTAGAGCACTCCGCGGACCGCCGCGACCAGCGGTTCGGCCCCGGCGAGGGCTCCGCCGAGGACCACCGCCTCGGGGTTGAAGAAGTTGACGACGACGGACAGCACCGCGCCGATGTGCCGTCCCGCCTGCCGGACCAGCGTGGTGGCGTTCGGCTCGCCGTCGGTGACCAGGCGCAGCACATCCGTGGAACCGTCCGCCTCGATACCCAGCTCGCGCAGGGCGGCGGCGATCGCGGCACCGCTGGCCACGGTCTCCAGACAGCCGATATTGCCGCAGGAGCAGGGGCGTTCGTCGGCCGCGTCCACCCGGACATGGCTGATGTCGCCCGCCGAACCGCGCGCCCCGCGGTAGAGACGGCCGTCGCTGATGACCCCGGAGCCGATCCCGCGCCCGGCCTTGACCACCACCAGGTGACGCAGTCCGGAGTGGGCGGCGCGGTGTTCGCCGAGGGCCATCATGTTGGCGTCGTTGTCCACCAGGACGGGCAGCTCCAGCCGTTCGGCGAGCCGGTCGCGCAGCTCGTACAGATGCCAGCCGGGCATCCGGGACGGGGCGATGACCTGGCCGGTGCCGGTGTCGACCGGTCCGGGGAAGCCCACCCCGACCGCCCGCACGGTGCGGCCCGCCGCGCGCTGGCGGTCGGCGAGCCCGGTCAGCCGCCGCACCAGCGGATCCAGCGCCCGGTCCGGACCGGCGGTCAGATCGAAGGCGTGCTCGGCCACGTCGAAGGTGGCGCCGGTCAGCCCGACCGCCCCGATCCGGGCGTGATGGCTGCCCAGGTCGGCGGCGAGCGCCACCGCCCCGCTCTCCGGTATCCGCAGCAGCCGCGGGCGGCGGCCACCGCGCGAGGCGCCCTCGCCGTACTCCGTCAGCAGCCCGGCGTCCACCAGCTCCTGCACCCGGCCCGAGACGGTGGAGGCGGCGAGGCCCAACTCCCGTACCAGGTCGGCGCGGGAGGCGGCGGCGCCGCTCGCGACGAGTTCGAGGACATGGGCGGCGGAGCCGGGCTGCTCATCGGCGGCGGTCATGGGGCGCCCTTTCCGTCGGGGGGTTGGGTTCTTCTTCTCCGGACTCGACCCCACCACTTTATTCGGTAGCCGAATCAAGTCCCGGTATCTCACGGATTTCAGTAGACAATATTCCGCGCCTGTCGCACCAGCCTCTTGACTTCATTTCAGAGGCATCCGTACTTTGCTCGCTATCTTCGAACGGCCGAGCGGCCGATGAATCCGTGGAGGCAGCATGGGTCTGCGCACACCACGTCTACGCGGACCCCTCGCGGGTCTGGTCGCGGTTCTCACCCTCGTCGGCGCGGGCCTGATCAGCGGCTGCGCGGCGGGGACCGGCCGGGTCACCGACCTCGGCACCACCGGAGGCACCCGGGTCGAGGGCGGTACGGCCACCATGGCGCTGCCGCCCGCAGCCAGCCCCAACTGGATCTTCCCGATCGGTGCGCCCGGCTATCTGGCCTCCTACAACGGCGCCGTGCAGAACCTGCTGTATCTGCCGCTCTACCAGCCGGAGAAGAAAGGCGGGCGGCTCACCCTGGACAGCCCGCGCAATCTCGCCGAACAGCCCCGCTACAGCGACGGCAACCGCACCGTGACCGTCACCCTGAAAAAGGGCTACACCTGGTCCGACGGCACCGCCGTGACCACCCGGGACGTGAAGTTCTGGTTCGACCTGATCCAGCACAACAAGGCGGAGTGGGGCGGCTATTCACCCGGGCTGCTGCCCGACAACATCAAACGGTTCCGCACCGTCGACGACCACACCTTCCAGCTGCGGCTCGACCGCGCGTACAACCCGGCCTGGTTCACCGCCAATCAGCTGCTCTACTTCACCCCGCTGCCCCGGCACGCCTGGGACCCGCGCGAGGAGGACCCGAAGAAGGTCTTCGCCCGGCTGACCCGGCACGCCGAACAGCTCTCCCGGTTCGCCACCGACCCGCTGTGGAAGACGGTCAACGGGCCCTGGCGGATCGAGAAGTGGACCACCTCCGGCCAGGTGGCGCTGGTCCCCAACCGGCGCTACTCCGGCCCCGACCGACCCCATCTCGACCGGGTCGTCCTCAAGCCCTTCACCACCGCCGACTCCGAGTTCAACGTGTTGCGCTCGGGCGGTGTCGACTACGGCTACATCCCGCCCTCGGTGATGGCCCAGTCCAAGGACTTCCGTGAGCTGGGATATCGCGTCGACCCCTGGGAGGGCTGGGCGATCACCTATCTCGTACTCAACTTCAACCACCCCACCGCGGGCCCGCTGCTGCGCCAGAGCTATCTGCGCCAGGCCCTCCAGCACCTCATCGACCAGCGGGCCATCTCCGACGTCATCTGGCACGGCACCGCCGAGCCCACCCGCGGCCCGGTCCCCGCGAGCCTCCTCGCCGAGGACCCCTTCCCCCATGACCCGGCGAAGGCGGCACGGCTGCTGGCCGCGCACGGCTGGACGGCCGACGGCGAGGGAAGGCTGCGCTGCCGACGGCCCGGTACGGGGCCGGACGACTGCGGCAAGGGAATCGAGGACGGACAGCGGCTGCGGCTCTCGCTGCTCTCCCAGTCCGGCTCCACCGAGACCTCCAACATGATGCAGGAGATCAAGTCCTCGTACGACAAGGCCGGGATCACCCTCGACGTCCGTCAGCAGCCGCTCAACACCGTGCTCGGCACCACCGTGCCCTGCACCCCCGCCCAGCGGCTGTGCCGGGAGTGGCAGCTCGGCTTCTTCGGCACGGCGGGCAGCTGGTACTTCCCGCCCGACCCCAGCGGGGAGCAGCTCTTCGCCACCGGCGCCCCCTCCAATATGGGCAACTGGTCCGATCCGCGTACCGACAAGCTGATCAAGGCCACCGAGTACTCCGGCGACCCGTCCGCGATGCGGCGCTACGGGGAGTACGTGGCCCGCCGGGTGCCGGTGCTGTGGACCCCCAACCCCGCCTACCAGGTCTCCGTCATCCGCAACGATCTGCGCGGTGTGGACCAGAACCCCACCCTCAGCATCTCCCCGCAGGACTGGTACTTCGTCAGGAAGGGGGCGGAGGGGCGATGATCCGCTTTCTGCTCAAGCGCACCGCACAGGCGGCGGTCGTCCTGCTGCTGGTCTCCGTCATCGTCTTCGTGCTGCTGCACCAGCTGCCGGGCGGACCGGCCCGTGCCATCCTCGGCCCCCGCGCCACCCCACAGGCGGTCGACCACTTCAACCACCAGCAGGGCTACGACCGTTCGCTGCCGGTGCAGTACGCGCGGTACCTGGGCCGTCTGATCACCGGGGACCTCGGCGAGTCGTACAAGCTCAACCAGACCGTCTCCTCGGCTCTGACCGACCGGCTGCCCAAAACCCTGGTACTGACCGCCCTGGCCATCGCGCTCGCGGCCGTCCTGGCGATCCCGCTCGGCATCCTCCAGGCCGTACGCCGCGGGAAGGCCGCCGACTACCTGCTGACCGGCGCCGCCTTCCTCGCCTACGCCACCCCGGTCTTCTTCCTCGGCCTGGTGCTGATCCTCGTCTTCAGCCAGCGGCTCCAGCTCTTCCCGGCCGAGGCGCCGCAGGCCGACACCGTCGCCGGGATCCTGGGCGAGCCACGCGCCCTGGTGCTGCCGGTGGTCACCATGGCGCTCGGCATCATCGCCGCGTTCAGCCGCTATATGCGCTCGGCGGTGCTGGACAACCTCGGTGAGGAGTACGTCCGCACCGCCCGCGCCAAGGGCCAGTCCCACGCACGGATCATGGCCCGGCATGTGCTGCGCAATGCGCTGATCCCGCTCGCCACCCTGCTCGGCCTCTATCTGCCCACCCTCTTCAGCGGGGCGCTGGTGGTGGAGTCGATGTTCAACTACCCGGGGATGGGGCTGCTGTTCTGGAACGCCGCCCAGGGCTCGGACTTCCCCGTGCTGCTCGGCGTCACGCTCGTCGTCGGGGTCGCCACCGTGCTCGGCTCGCTGCTCACCGACATCGCGTACGCCGTCCTCGACCCCCGGATCAGGAGCGTCTCGTGACCGCCACCGCCGCGCCCGCCACCGATACCGCGGCCGCCACCCCGGGGCTCGCCCGCCGCGCCCTGGTGGTCTTCACCCGCAACAAGCTGGCGCTGACCGGGGCGGTGCTGCTGGCCGCGCTGATGGCCTTCAGCTTCCTCGGCCCGCTGATCCACTCCACCGACCAGACCCACACCGATCTGGGCCGGGCCAATCTGCCGCCCGGCAGCCCCGGCCATCCGCTGGGCACCACCGACCTCGGCTACGACATGCTCGGACGGCTGATGACCGGCGGGCAGACCTCCCTCGAAGTCGGCCTCGCCGCCGGGCTGCTGGCCACCCTCATCGGCACCGTGTACGGCGCCGTCGCGGGCTATTTCGGCGGCTGGCTGGACGCGGCGATGATGCGGATCACCGATGCCGCGCTCGCCATCCCGGCCCTGTTCCTGCTGGTCGTCGTCGCCGCGATCCTCACCCCCAGCAAACCGGTGCTGATCCTCATCATCGCCTCCGTGGCCTGGCTGTCCCCGGCCCGGCTGGTCCGCGGTGAGGCCCTGGCGCTGCGCGGCCGCGACTACATCCACGCGATGCGGCTGATGGGCGGCGGCGGGGGCCGGGCGGTCTTCCGCCATATCGTGCCGAACGCGATCGGCACCGTCGTGGTCAACGCCACCTTCCAGATCGCCGACGCCATCCTCTACGTCGCCTATCTGTCCTTCCTGGGCCTGTCGATACCGCCGCCCGCCGCCGACTGGGGCTCGATGCTCAGCGCGGGCATCACCTACACCCAGGTCGGCTACTGGTGGCTGATCTTCCCGCCGGGGATCGCGATCGTGCTCGTCGTCGCCGCGTTCAACTTCATCGGGGACGGCCTGCGGGACGCCTTCGACGTGCGGCTCCAGAAGAACTGAGGACCCCGGTGATGACCCTGATGACCGAACCCCTGCTCCGCGTCGACGATCTGCACGTCGAGATCACCGGCCGCGACCGCACCGTGCACGCCCTGGACGGCGTCTCCCTCGACCTCGCCCCCGGTGAAGCGCTCGGCATCGTCGGCGAGTCCGGCAGCGGAAAGACCATGACCGCGCTCAGCGTGCTGGGGCTGCTGCCGTCCGGCGGCAAGATCACCGGCGGCTCGATCTCCTTCGGCGGCACCGACCTGGCGAAGGCCCCCGAACCGGTGCTGCGGGACATCCGCGGCAACACCATCGGCATGGTCTTCCAGGACCCGCTGACCTCCCTCAACCCCACCATGACCATCGGCGCTCAGGTCGCCGAACCCCTGGTGCTCCACCGGGGAGCCCGCGCGGCCGAAGCCCGGCGGCGCGCCGAGGAGATGCTGCGGCTGGTCGGCCTGCCGAAGCCCGCCGAGCGGCTGGGCCACTATCCGCACCAGCTCAGCGGCGGGATGCGGCAGCGCGTCGCCATCGCCATGGCGCTGATCTGCGAACCGGATCTGCTGATCGCCGACGAGCCGACCACCGCGCTCGATGTCACCACCCAGGCCCAGATCCTGGAGCTGATCGGCGAGCTGCGCTCCCGGCTCGGCATGGCGATGATCCTGGTCACCCACGATCTGGGGGTGATCGCCAGGCGGGTGGACCGGGTCGCCGTGATGTACGCGGGCAAGACGGTGGAACGGGCGGGCGTACACGCCCTGTTCGCGTCCCCGCGCCACCGCTACACCCAGGCGCTGTTCGCCGCGCTGCCGGAGCGGGCGGCGGACGCGGCCCAGCCGCTGGCCACCATCCCCGGACTGCCCCCGTCCCTGGTGGTACGGCCCACGGGCTGCCGTTTCGCACCGCGTTGCGGCTTCGCCACGGTGCGGTGCGAAGCGGCGGAGCCGGAACTGCGCGAGCGCTCCGGTGAGCGCTCCGGTGAGCTCCCCGGCGGGCTCTCCGGGGACGCCGCCGATCCGCCGGCGTCCGCACCGTCCGGGCACGCCTTCGCCTGTTTCCATCCGGTCGATCCCGCGGTCGATCCGGTCGCCGAGGTGGTCCCGGCCGTCCCCGCCGCACCGCCGGTCCGGGGTACCGAGACCCTGCTGCGGCTCACCGGACTCAGCAAGGACTACCCGCTGCACGGCGGTCCGTTCGCCCGGCGCCGGGGCGCCGCCGCGGTGAGCGCGGTGGCCGGGGTGTCGCTGTCCGTCCGGCGCGGCGAGACCTTCGGCATCGTGGGGGAGTCCGGCTGCGGCAAGTCCACCCTGGGACGGCTGGTGGTCGGCATGGAGCCGCCGACCGGCGGCACCATACGCTTCGCCGACCGCGATATCGCCGCCCTCGGCCGCCGTGAACTGCGTGCCCACCGCCGCGAGGTGCAGCTGATGTTCCAGGACTCCTACGCCTCGATGGACCCGCGGATGCGGGTCGGCGCGATCCTGCGCGAGCCGCTGGTCATCCAGGGCGTCGGCGACCGGGAGGAGCAGCGCGCGCGGATCGCGGAACTGCTGGACGACGTGGGGCTGGAACGCGGTGCGGTGCACCGCTATCCGCATGAGTTCTCCGGTGGCCAGCGGCAGCGGCTCGGGCTGGCCCGCGCGCTGGCGCTGTCGCCCGCGCTGGTGGTGGCCGACGAACCGGTCTCCGCGCTCGACGTCTCCGTCCAGGCGCAGATCCTCAACCTGATGCGGGACCTCCAGCGGGAGAAGGGGCTCGCGTATCTGTTCATCTCGCACGATCTTGCGGTGGTGCGCTATCTCGCCGACCGGGTCGGGGTGATGTACCTGGGCAAGCTGGTGGAGACCGGCCCGGCCGACGCGGTGTTCGGCTCGCCCCTGCATCCGTACACCCGCGGGCTGCTGGACACCGCGGAGCGGCCCGACCCGGCGGCGGCACCGGCCGGGGCGCCGCTCGGCGGCGAGACGCCGTCGGCCGCGGATCCGCCCTCGGGCTGCCGGTTCCGTACCCGCTGTCCGGCAGCCCAGGACATCTGCGCCCGGACCGAGCCGGTGGAGTCCGAACCGACCGTCCCCGGGCACCGGGTGGCCTGCCACTTCCCCCTGGTGGCGACGGCCGCGGTGTGAGCCGGTCCCGGCGGTCATCGCGGCCGTCGGGAATCGCCGCTGCCGGGCGCCGTTTGGCCAGCCCCCTGCCGCGAATGTGGTGATCGCCACAAAGGGGACAAAGGATCTTTTCCGGGTGACAGAGTGCACAGGTCACAACCTCATCACGCGCTCACCGCCACGGAGCCGGCCACCGCCGGGAGCCCGCGCGCCCCGGCGCCGTACCCGGAAAGCAGCCATGGCCGCACTCGCCCGGTGGTGTCTCCAGCGCCCCGTCCTCGTCCTCGTGGTGTGGCTGGCGGCGTTCGCGGGAGTCGCCTCGGCGGCGGCCGCGGCCGGTTCCGCGTACTCCAACGACTACGACATCCCGGGGACCGACTCCTCCAAGGTCTCGGCCCTGCTGGAACAGCGCTTCCCGGACCGGGCCGGGGACAGTGACACCCTCGTCTGGCACACCCCCGCGTCCGCCGGAACCGTGGTCTCCGACGAGGTCGAACAGCGGATGGCCATGGCGCTCCACCGGATCGCCCGGCTGCCCGGTGTCGTCTCCGTGACCGGCCCGTACGGCGACGAGGACCGCGCCCGGATCAGCGCCGACCGGCACACCGCCTACGCCACCGTCGTCTTCCGCGAACCCGCGGCCGACCTGGGGGAGGCCGAGGTGCGCCGGGTGCTGGACTCCGCGCGCTCCGCCGCGCGCGGAGTCCCCGGGCTCCAGGTCGAGATGGGCGGCGCGGGCGCGAGCCTCACCGAGCGCTCCGGCTCCGCGCACCTCAGCGAGATCATCGGTGTCGCGGTGGCCGCCGTGGTCCTCTTCCTCGCCTTCGGTTCGTTCGCCGCGGCCCTGCTGCCGATCGCCACCGCGCTCGTCGGCGTCGGCACCGCCTACGCCGCCATCGGACTGCTCGGCCACACGATGACCGTGGCCGACTTCGCGCCCATGCTCGGTGTGCTCATCGGCCTCGGCGTCGGTATCGACTACGCGCTGTTCATCGTCACCCGGCACCGCCGCGGGCTGCGGCGGGGGCTGACCGTCGACGAGGCGGCGCGGCGGGCGGTGGCCACCTCGGGCCGCGCGGTGGTCTTCGCGGGGGCCACCGTCTGTCTCGCCCTCCTCGGCATGCTCGTGCTGCGGCTGAACTTCCTGGGCGGGGTCGCGGTGGCGGCCTCGCTCACGGTCGCCTGCACCGTCGCGGCCTCCCTCACCCTGCTGCCCGCGCTGCTCGGCCTGATCGGCATGAGGGCGCTGAGCCGCCGTGAACGCGCCCGGCTGGCCGCCCACGGTCCACGGCCGGTGCGGAACCGGGGCTTCGCCACCCGCTGGGCGGCCCTCGTCGAACGCCGCCCCAAACTGCTGGCCGCAGTGGCCGCCGCCGTCATGCTCGTCCTCGCGGTTCCCACCCTCTCCCTCCATCTGGGCACCTCCGACCAGGGCAACAACGCCGCCGACTCCACCACCCGGCGCGCCTACGACCTGCTCGCCGACGGGTTCGGACCCGGCTTCAACGGTCCGCTCACCCTCATCGGCCGGATCGACGGGGCGGACGACCGGATGGCCTTCACCCGGCTGCCCCGGACCCTGCGCACCACCGCGGGCGTGGCGTCGGTGAGCGCCGCGGATCTCGGCGGCGGTGGCGACACCGGGCTCATCACCGTCGTCCCCACGACCGCTCCGCAGGCCGAGGCCACCTCCCGGCTCGTCCACCGGCTGCGCGCCGAGGTGCTGCCCGAGGCCGAACGGGGCAGCTCGCTGCGGGTGTACGTGGGCGGACTGACCGCGGGCTACGACGACTTCGCCGCAGTGATCGTCGCCAAGCTGCCGCTGTTCGTGGGGGTGGTGGTGGGCCTCGGCTGTGTACTGCTGCTGCTCGCGTTCCGTAGCGTCGGCATCCCCGTCAAGGCGGCGGTCATGAACGTGGCCGCCGTCGCGTCGTCCTTCGGCGTGGTCGTCGCGATCTTCCAATGGGGCTGGGGGAGCGAGCTGCTGGGGCTGGGCCGGGCGGGTCCGATCGAACCCTTCCTGCCGGTGATCATGGTCTCGGTGCTCTTCGGGCTCTCCATGGACTACCAGGTCTTCCTGGTCAGCCGGATGTACGAGGAGTGGCAGCACACCCGGGACAACCGGATCGCGGTCCGGGTCGGCCTCGCGGAGACCAGCCGGGTCATCAATTCCGCCGCCATCATCATGATCGCCGTCTTCTCCGCCTTTGTGCTCAGCGGCGACCGGATCATCGCGATGTTCGGCATCGGGCTCGCCGCCGCCGTCGCCCTGGACGCCTTCGTCCTGCGCACCCTGCTGGTGCCCGCCCTGATGCATCTGCTCGGCAGCGCCAACTGGTGGCTGCCGGGCTGGCTCGAGCGGCTGCTGCCCCGGATCAGCATCGAGGGCGAGCAGGCGCCCTCCGCCCCGCTGCCCCTCCCCGGCCAACGCGCCGCCCCCCACGCGGACGCGGCCACGCGGCGCGGCGCCTGAGGTGATCCGGTGCCATGCCCTCCGGCCGGGCGGGTGGCAGGTCAAAGGCGGTGCCCGCCGCGGGGCGTCCTCCCGGCGGGGCGGGGTCTGAGGCGGTACGGCCCGGTCACCCGGTGTCCGGACGCCGTCCGGGGCTCCGTCTAAGGACCCGCCTTAGGTCCCGGACCCCCTCGGCCCCAGGGGCTAAGGCCCCGGGCCCTCTCGGCCCGCAGGGCTAAGGCCCCGGGCCGGGCGAAGATCGGGCAGCCTCCCGATGTGCCGGACCCCCTTGCCGGGCGAGAGTTGGAGTCGCTTCGAAGACACCGTCCCGTCTTCGAAGAACACCTCGTCATCAGGGAGAACACCATGCTGCACTACGAACTCCACCGCGTCCGCGAGGCCGAGCTGCTGCGCCGGGCCGCCGCCGAGCGCCGGGCCCGTGAGGCCGCGGCCGCCCGCCGCGGCCGGTCCGCCGAACCCGAGTCAGGAGGGTGGGTGAGGTTGATCCGGCGGTCCGGGCAGGGCCAGTCCTCCCGGTCGTACGACACCGCGGCCTGACCACGGCTTCCGCACCATGACGACCTGGGAGGCAGCCGGAAAAGACAGTGCCCGGACACCGGACTCCTGTGCGATGCTCGACGACGTGCACACCACATCTGTCAGCCCGGTGTTCGTCGGCCGCACCGAGGAACTGTCCCTCCTCGACGACGCGCTCGCCCGCGCCACCGCGGGCGAGCCGCAGGTGCTGCTGATCGGTGGGGAAGCGGGGGTGGGCAAGACCCGGCTCGTGGACGAGTTCCTGGCCACCGCCGTGGCCTCCGGGGCCGTCGCCGCCACCGGAGGCTGCGTGGAAATCGGCGCCGACGGACTGCCGTTCGCACCCGTCTCCACGGTGCTGCGCTCACTGCGCCGCAAGCTGGGCGCCGAACTGGACGGAGCCGCCGCCGGGCAGGAGGGCGAACTCGCCCGGCTGCTGCCCGAACTGGGCGAGACCGCCCGTGAGGCCCATGACGGGGACGGACGGGCCCGGCTCTTCGAACTCACCGTCCGGCTGCTGGAGCGGCTGGCCTCGACCCGCACCCTCGTGGTCGCCGTCGAGGATCTGCACTGGGCCGACCGCTCCACCCGCGAACTGCTCGCCTATCTCTTCCGCTCGCTGCTCAGCGCCCGGCTGCTGGTCGTCGCCACCTACCGTTCCGACGACATCCACCGCCGCCATCCGCTACGGCCCTTCCTCGCCGAACTCGACCGGATGCGCGAGGTCCAGCGGATCGAACTGTCCCGCTTCAACCGGGGCGAGGTGCGGGACCAGATCACCGGGATCAACGGCGCGGAGCCGGAACGCCAGCTGGTCGACCGGATCTTCAAGCGCAGCGACGGCAACGCCTTCTTCGTCGAGGAGATCGCCCGCTCCCTCAACGAGGGCTGTAGCAGCGGGCTCAGCGAATCGCTGCGCGATCTGCTGCTGGTGCGGGTCGAGGCGCTGCCCGAGGAGGCGCAGGCGGTGGTGCGGATCCTCGCCGAGGGCGGCGCGGCCGTCGAATACCCGCTGCTGCGCCGGGTCGCCCGGTTCGACGAGGACGAGCTGATCGACGCGCTGCGCTCGGCCGTCGGCGCCAATATCGTGCAGCCCACGGCCGACGAGAGCGGCTTCCGCTTCCGGCACGCGCTGGTGCGCGAGGCCGTCGTGGACGATCTGCTGCCGGGTGAGCGCTCCCGGCTCAACCGCCAGCTCGCCGAGGCCCTGGAGGCAGAACCCTCCCTGGTGCGGCCCGATGAACGGGCCGCCCGGCTGGCCAGCTACTGGTACCACGCCCATGACGCGGCCAAGGCGCTGCCCGCCGTGCTCCGGGCCTCGGTCGAGGCCCGGAGACGCTACGCCCACGCCGAGCAACTGCGGTTGCTGGAACGGGCCATGGAGCTATGGGTGGACGCCCCCGAGGAGATCCGCGACGCACAGCGCCCCCTGGGATACGCCGAGGCGTATCCGCCCTACGGCAGGGCCGACGAGTCCCTGCGTTACCTCGATCTGCTTGCCGAGGTGGTGGTGGCCGCCCGCATGTCCGCCCAGCCCGAACGCGCCCTGGCCGTCAGCAAGAAGGCGCTCCGCAAGCTGGCCAAGGGCGATGGCGATCCGCTGCGGGCCGCCTGGTTCTGGACCCAGCAGTCCAAGCTGCTGGAGACCATGGCGCGCGGCGACGGCTGGGAGGAGCTGAGCCGGGCCCAGGAGCTGGTGCGCGGACTGCCACCGTCCCCCGTGCACGCCGAGGTCATGGCCCATATGGCGGGCTGGACCATGACCCACCGCCCGGGAGCGCAGGGGCTGGCCGTCGCCGAGCGGGCGGTGGAACTGGCCCGGATGGTCGGTGTGGAGAGCACCGAACTGCACGCCCGGCTGACACTGGGCTACTTCACCGGTGACTCGGGCGACACCGAGCGCGGGCTGGCCGAGATGCGCGAGGTCTGCGCACGGGCCGTGGCCCTGGGCGACATCAGCGTCCTGGGACGCTGCTACGTCAACCTGGCCTCGGCCCTGGAGGGCGTCGGCAGATCGGCCGAGGCGGTCGAGGCGGCCGAGGAGGGCAACCGGGTCCTGGACCGCTTCGGACTGGTGGACTCCCGGGCCTGGGTGTACGGCAACCTCGCGGAGTCCCTGTTCTCCCTGGGCCGGGTGACCGAGGCGGAGCAGGCGGCCCGGAAGACCCTGCGGCTCGCACTGGGCACCAAACCGCGCGGCACCGCCTGCAACCGGCTGGCCAGGCTGGCCCTGATGCGCGGCGACTGGGACGCCGCCGAGCGCGAACTCGCCACGGCCCGCGAACACTTCGGCCCCCATAACTACGAACCGCAGCACACCATCCAGACCGCGGGCTTCGCCATCGAGCTCGCGTCCGGCCGCGGCCGCATCCTGGAGGTCCGGACCCTGCTGGAGCAGGCCCTGGAGGAAGGGTTCCCGCCAGGGATGCAGCGCTACGCCTGGCCGCTGCTGAACGCGGCGGCCGCCGCCGAGAGCGCCGCCCGCGGACTGCCCACCGCCGAACCCGGCCGCGCCGCCACCCTTATCCGCATCGCCACCGCCGCCAAGCGGGTGCAGCAGGGCGTACCCATGTGGCGGGCCTACGCCGCGATGCTCGGGGCCGAACTGGGCCGCGCCGAGGGCCACAGCCGCCCCGACCAGTGGGCCGAGGCCACCGAGGCCTTCGGCGCACTGGACCGGCCGTATCCGCTGGCCCGCGCCCGGCACCGCTGGGCGGAGGCGCTGCTCGACGCGGGGCCCGGCCCGCTGGACCCCGGCCGCCGCGGGCAGGCGGCCGAACTCCTCGCCCAGGCGCATGCCGTGGCCGAACGGCTGGGGGCACGTCCGCTGCGCGAGGAGATCGAGCTGCTGGCCCGGCGCGCCCGGCTGCCGCTGGTGCCCGCCGCCACCCGTACCGCACTCCCCGCCCCCGCGACCGGCACCCATGCGCTCCCCCCGGCCGCCGTCCCCGCGACCGCCCCGGCCCCCGAAACCGTCGACCCCGCCGCGGAGCTGGGGCTGACACCCCGCGAACGCGATGTGCTGCGGCTGGTCGCGGCGGGCCGCAGCAACCGCCAGATCGCCGAGGAGCTGTTCATCTCGCCGAAGACGGCGAGTGTGCATGTCTCCAACATCCTGGCGAAGCTGGGCGTCTCGGGCCGGGGCGAGGCCGCCGCCGTCGCCCACCGGCTGCGTGTGGTCGACGGTCTGGCCGACGGCGCGGTGGCCCGCTGACGGCTGCCCGGACGGCGCCCCGGCTCAGCCCGCCTCGCGGGGGCGGATCACCACCTGGCCGGAGTCGAGGTCTATGGGGCCCTTCCCGGGGTCATTGCTGCCCACCTCGTCCAGAGTGACCTCCAGCCGGTTGCGCTCCTCCTCGGTGTGCTTGCGGCCGGGCGCGAACAGTTCCTCGATGAGGTTGAACATGGCGACCCCCGTGGGCTGTATGGCTGTGGCCAGTGTAGGCAGACCCCACCCCGAATCGGGCGCGCCATGACATCCCCGGCGAACCCCCCGGGCCCCCGGACCCCCGGGCCCCCGGACCCGTCGGGCGCGTCCGCCCGCTGCCCGCACCGGCCGACCCTGCCCGCGCCCGCACCGGCCAGCCCCCGCCCACGGCCGCGCCGTCGGCCCCGGACCGTGTCCGCCCGTCGTCCCATGCCCGCCGTGGCTCAGGTGATCTTGAGCTTCAGGATCCGGTCGTCGTCCTTGCCCGGCTCACCCCGCCCGTCCGTATTGCTGGTCGTCACCCACAGCCCCCCGTCGTCCGACGCCACCACACTGCGCAGCCGTCCGTACTTCCCGTCCAGGAACGGCTGGGGCTTGGCCACCGGCCGATCGCCCTTCAGCGGGATCCGCCACAGCCGCTCCCCGCGCAACCCCGCCATCCACACCGACCCCTTGGCGATGGCGATCCCACTGGGCGAGGCGTCCTTGGGCTTCCACTGCTCCAGCGGATCGACAAAGCCCTTCTCGCCCGCCTTGCCCTCGGCCTCGGGCCAGCCGTAATTCTTGCCGGGCTTGATCAGATTGAGCTCGTCCCAGGTGTCCTGGCCGAACTCGGAGGCCCACAGCCGCTTATCACGGTCCCAGGCCAGGCCCTGGACATTGCGGTGGCCGTAGGAATAGACCACCGAATCGGCGTCCGGATTGCCATGGGCGGGCTCGCCCTCGGGGGTCATCCGAAGGATCTTGCCGCCGAAGGAGTCCAGGTCCTGGGCGAGCCCGCGGTCCCCGCTCTCGCCCGTGCCCGCGTAGAGCATCTTGTCCGGGCCGAAGGCGATCCGTCCGCCGTTGTGGATCGCGCCCTTGGGGATGCCCTTGAAGATGGTGTCCGGGGCACCGAGCTGATTGCCCGCCGAGCGCTTGTCGTCGTACATCATCCGCGCGATGCGGTTGTCGGAGTCGGTGGTGAAGTAGGCGTACACCATATGGTCCGAGCCGAAGTCGGAGGAGACCGCGAGCCCCAGCAGACCGCCCTCGCCCGCCGCGGAGACCCCGGGGACCGACCCCAGCTCGGTCTTCTTCCCGGTGTCCGCCGAGATCTTGAAGATCTTCCCGGTGTCCCGCGAGGAGACCAGCAGGTCCCCGCCGGGCAGCGGAGCGACTCCCCAGGGCGATTTCAGCTTGGTGGTCAGCGTGCGCTCGACCTTCACCGACCCCTTCTCCGGTGCGGCGGAGGTGGTGGGGGAGGGGGCACCCGGTGAGGAGGAGTCGCCCCCGGAACCCGGCTTCGCCGGAGACGACGTGCGGCCCCCCGGTCTGGTGACGCTGTCACCGTCGGACGAGCAGCCTGCCACCAGCAGCAGCGTGGCTGCGGCGGCGATGACGGGGGTGACGCGGGGACGTCGCACGGTCGGATTCCTCTCCATGGGCACAGGTGCCGCTGCGCGACACTGATTCTTATACACCGCGGCCCCGCGCCGGGTTCCCTCCGCCGATCACGTGGATCAGGAGATCGAACAGTTCCCGCCCCCAGCCTCCGGACACCGTCCCCGCACGCCTCCGGACACCGTCCCCGCACGCCTCCGGACACCGGCCCCGCGCCCCGGACCCGGCCCCGGACCTCGCGCCCCAGCCGTAAGTCCCACGAGCCCGGCCGTCAGTCCCACGACCCCCGCGCCCGCGGCAGCCGCGCGATCTCCACCAGCTCCTCGCCGGTCAGCATCACCTCGGCCGCCGCGCAGTTCTCCGCCGCCCACCGCTCCCGCTTCGTACCCGGCACCGGCACCACATGCCGCCCCTGCGCCAGCAGCCATGCCAGCGCCACCTGCGCCGCCGTCACCGACTCCCCGTGCCGCCGCGCCACCCTGCGCAGCCCGGCCACGATCGGCTGGTTCGCCGCCATCATCTCCGCCGTGAAGCGCGGATGGCGGGCCCGCATGTCGTCCGGCTCGAACCCGGACCCCGGGGTCAGCGTGCCGCTGAGGAAGCCGTTGCCGAGCGGCATCGCGGCCAGGAAGCCGAGTCCGCGTGAGGAGCACCACGGCACCAGCGTCTCCAGCGCCTCGGGCGACCACACCGACAGCTCCGCCTGTACACAGGCCACCGGGAAGACCTGCTGTACCCGCTCCAGCTGCCGCACCGTGGCGTCGTGCATCCCGCCGCCCGTACGCCGCTGTGCCCGCGCGCCCACCGCGCACAGTCCCAGCGCCCGCACCTTCCCGGCGGCGACCAGCTCCGCCATCGCCCCCCAGGTCTCCTCTATCGGCACTTCCGGGTCGGCCCGGTGCAGCTGGTAGAGATCGATCACATCGGTCTGGAGCCGCCGGAGCGAGGCGTCACAGGCCCGCTTCACATAGCCGGGCCGGCCGTTGGCCACGATGTGCTGATCGCCCACCAGCAGTCCGCACTTGGTGGAGACGAACGCGTCCGCGCGCCGCTCCTTGAGCACCCGCCCCACCAGCAGCTCATTGGTGAAGGGCCCGTACATGTCGGCGGTGTCCAGCAGGCTCGCGCCCGCGTCGAGCGCGGTGTGCACGGCGCGCAGCGAGTCCTCGCCGTTGCGCTGCGAAGCGCTGTACGCCCAGCTCATGGGCATGCATCCGAGGCCGATCGCGCCCACCTCGAGCGCCGCCGCTCCGATTGTCCTGCGCTCCACCTGGCCTGACCCCTCCCGTTCCTCGCACCAAAGCTAACCTCTGCCGGGGACCTCACTTCGCATAGCCTCCTGACATGAGTGCAGATCACAGCGATACGTTCCGGCACCGCGATCCGTCTCACGGTGCTGCGGACGACTCCGCGCGTCCGCTGGCCTGGCTGCCGATCCCGCCCGAGGAGATCGACGGCCTCCCCGACGGCCTCTCCTACGCCTTCTGGGACGGCGGTCCGGAGTTCCCGACCGACCCGGCCCGCTGCGCCTTCTACTGCGTGCCGTACATGAAGGGCCTGGAGGTCTCCGTCCGGCCGCTGCGGGAGATGGCCAACGTCCAGGTGATCCAGACCCTCACCGCCGGAATAGACGACCTCCGCCCCGCCCTCGACGGGCTTCCGTCCGGCGTGCGGCTGTGCAACGCGCGCGGGGTGCACGACGCGAGCACCGCCGAGCTGGCACTGACCCTGATCCTCGCGTCGCTCCGTGGCATCCCCGACTTCGTCCGTGGCCAGGACGCGGGGGAGTGGCGGGCGGGGTTCCGCCCGGCGCTGGCCGACAAGTCCGTTCTCATCGTCGGATACGGATCCATCGGCCAGGCGATCGAGGACCGGCTTGTGCCGTTTGAGTGCGAGCGGGTGATGCGCGTCGCGCGCTCCCCGCGCACCACCGAGCGCGGTCCGGTGCACCCGATCGACTCCTTGCCCCAACTGCTCCCGGACGCCGATGTGGTGGTGCTGATGACCCCGCTCACCGAGGCCACGCGTGGTCTGGCCGGGGCGGACTTCCTGGCGCGGATGAAGGACGGGGCGCTGCTGGTGAACGTCTCGCGCGGTCCGGTGGTGGACACCAAGGCCCTGCTCGAGGAGGTGCGGACGGGCCGGTTGCGCGCCGCGCTGGATGTGACCGACCCCGAACCGCTGCCCGCCGGGCATCCCCTGTGGCACGCTCCAGGCGTGCTCATCACCCCGCATGTGGGCGGCCCCACGTCGGCGTTCCTGCCGCGCGCCAAGCGGCTGTTGCGCGACCAGTTGACGCGCTTCGCATCCGGCGAGTCGCTCCGTCATCTGGTGGTCACGACGGGGTAGACATGCCTCTGGCACCACATACAGGCACCGAATGACTGCACTCCGTATATACAACAGCGAAGTCGGTTACGGTGTGTAGATGGCCTATGTCCCTGAGTGACCAGTCTGGTGTATCGTCCCGAGCGGGGGCTGCGCCACTGACCTGACGGCGTCAGCGATGGACCGGAACTCGAGGGGGGCGACGGGCGATGTATGGCCGATGGACCAACGACCCGACGCAGCTCAGGCGTCGACCGCGACTTTTCCGCGCAGCCGCGCGGCTCTCGAACTCGACGAGGCTCACCGGGATACGGCTCCCGGAGTGGCGGTCCCTCGCGCAGAGGACGGGCGTCCGGTGACCGCCACCGGAGCGGTGCTCGCCCGCCCGTCGGTCTCCGGCGGCAGCGCGGGGCTGCTGCCCCAGGTTGTCCTCGCCGTGGTCTGCGGCGGCTATGCGGCGGGCGCCGTGCTCGGCTGGGGATCACCCGAACTGGCCGTCTTCATGGGGGACTTCGGACTGAGCATCGCGGCGCTCGCGGCCGCGGCCTCCTGTCTGTGGTACGGCCGCAGACACGCCGGCCGCATGCGCCCCGCCTGGCTGCTGTTCGCCGCCTCGTCCGCCATGGCGGCCCTGGGGAACGGCGTATGGGGCTGGTACGAGGTGGTGCTCAGCCGCCCGGTGCCCACGCCCTCCGCCGCCGACTTCTGCTTCCTGCTCTTCGCGCCGCCCGCCATCGTCGGCATGCTGGTGCTCGCCAAGCGCCCGGTCACCCGGGCCGGTTGGATCTGCCTGGGGCTCGACGCCTGGCTGATCGCCGGATCCCTGGTCACGCTCTCCTGGAGTCTGGCGCTCGCGCACACCGGACAGACCGGCGGGGACGGCGAGTCGGTGGCCCGCAGGGCGCTTTCGCTGGCCTATCCGCTGCTGGACATCGTGCTGGTCAGCATGGTCATCGTGCTGCACTTCCGGCGCTCGTCCGGCAATCGCTCCGCGATCAACACGGCCATCGCCGCCTTCGCTCTGACCGTGCTGTGCGACGCGCTCTTCACCTCCCCGATGCTGCGCGAGCACTACCGCTCCGGGCAGATACTGGACGCCGGATGGTTCGCCGGTTCGCTGCTGCTGGCGTACGCCCCGTGGGTCGCCCGGCGGGTAGCCGCCGAGGCCCCGCCCCCGGTGCGCCGCCCCGCCCCGCACAGCCGGCCCATCGCGGGCTCGCTCGGCGCGCTCGCGCCGTATCTGGCCGCGGCCGTCTGCACCCTGGGCATCCTGTTCAACGTGATGGACGGGCGCCCGATCGACGGGGTGGTGCTCTTCACCGCCTGCGCGGTCGTGCTCGCCCTGGTCATACGGCAGGCCATCATGCTCATGGACAACATCACCCTCACCCAGGAACTCGCCCAGAAGGAGAACCACTTCCGCTCCCTGGTACAGAGCTCCAGCGATGTGATCATGATCGCCGCGCCCACCGGCATCCTGCGCTACGTCAGCCCCGCCGCCTCCGGTGTCTACGGCCGTGACGCGGACGAGCTGGTCGGCTCCGAACTGGCCTCGCTGATCCACCCCGAGGACCTCGGCTCGGTCGTCCACGAGGTGCGCCGCTTCCTGGCCGCCTCACCGGGGGAGGAGCCCACCACCCGGATCGAATGCCGCTTCCGCTCCGGCTCCGGCGACTGGCTCAATGTGGAGTCCACGATCAACCGCCACCACGGCGGCCTGATCTTCAACAGCCGTGATGTCACCGAACGGGTGCGGCTCCAGGCCCAGTTGCAGCACAACGCCGAGCACGACCCGCTCACCGACCTGCCCAACCGGGCCCTGTTCACCAGGCGGGTCCGGCACGCCGTCGCCGGGCGCCGCCGCACCGACGCGGGCACCGCCGTGCTCTTCATCGACCTCGACGGCTTCAAGGCCGTCAACGACTCCGTCGGCCACCAGGCGGGCGACGAACTGCTGATCCAGGCCGCCCGCAGACTCCAGGAGTCGGTGCGCTCCGGCTCCGGCGACTGCGCGGCCCGCCTCGGGGGCGACGAGTTCGCCGCCCTGATCGTCGGCGACGGCGACGGGGACACCGGGGACCGCGAGTGCCGGATCCTGGAGATCGCCGACCGGCTGCGCGCCCGGCTCTCCCAGCCCTACAAGGTCGAGGGCGGCACCGAGGTCAGAGTCGCCGCCAGTATCGGTGTCGCGTTCGCCGAGCCCGGGATCAGCCCCGGCGCCCTGATGCGCAACGCCGATCTGGCGATGTACCGCGCCAAGGCCGGCGGCAAGAACCGCGTCGAGCTCTACGCACCGCAGATGCAGGCCGAGGTGGCCCGCCGCGCCGAGGTCGCCACCCGGCTGCGCGCGGCCCTGCACGACGGCGAGTTCGTCCTGCTGCACCAGCCCGTGGTGGAGCTGGCGAGCGGCCGGATCACCGCCGTCGCGGCCCAGGCCCGCTGGCGTTCGGCACAGGGCATCCTGTTCACCCCGGCCGAGTTCCTCCGGGTCGCCGACAACGGCCGCGGCGGTGACGAGGCCGCCCGCGCCGCCGAGCTCGCCCGCTGGCTGCTGGAGGCCGCCGTCGAGCAGGCCGCCCAGCGCCGCCGGGAGGGCCACTCGGTCCCCGTCTGTGTCCGGCTGCCCGCCGGGCGCCTGGTGGACAAGTCCATGCCGCCCAAGAGCGTGGAAACGCTGCTGGCCCGGCATGGTCTGCCCTCCGGATCGCTGATCCTGGAGCTCACCGACAGCGATCCGCGGATGCCGCTGGAGGAGCTGGAGCACCGGCTCGGCGCACTGCGCCGCCTCGGAGTGCGGATCGCCCTGGACGGCTTCGGCAGCGGCTATGCCGCGATCAGATCGCTGCGAAGACTCCCCGTCGATGTGCTCAAACTGGACCCCGGGCTGGTGGAGGGCGTCGTGGAGTCCTCCCGGCTGCATAAGATCACCTCAGGGCTGCTGAGGATCGCGGGCGACCTCGGGATGCAGTCCATCGCCGAGGGGGTGGACCTTCCGGAGCAGCTCGTCACCCTCCGGGGAATGGGATGCACCCACGCCCAGGGGATGGCCTTCAGCGGTCCGCTCGATGAGCACCGGCTGCGCCGGGCGCTGACCCGCGGCGCCTATCCGGTGCCACGCTCGGACGCTCCGCTGCTGGTCGGAGGCGCGCTGGCGGTGCGCCACGGCGGCCATGGCGGTCTGCACGCACCGCGCCGGACGGAGTCCCACACCCACCCGCCGACCCGCTCAAATACTGAGACGCCCGTCCCACCCACTTGACACCCGATATGCGCCGGGTGGAGGGTCGGAGCCATGCGCACCCGAATTCTCGTACTTGGACAGCGCGTCGGCTGAGCAGGGCTTCCTTCGGACCCTGCGGACCCTCACCGGCGCGCTCCCCTCGCTTGCCTCCTGGCACGAGGGGTTTTTTGTTGCACAGGCACCTGATGCAGCGCCCTCTCCCTCCCCGCACAAAACCCTCATTCGAGAAGAGAATGCCGATGACCGAGCAGGCCACCGGGGCCCATCATCCCCAGCCGCGGGCCCGTAACGGCGGATCGCAGTCCGCAGCAGTCGAGAACGTCACGGGCGCGCAGTCCCTCATCCGCTCGCTCGAGGAGGTCGGGGCCGACACCGTGTTCGGCATTCCCGGCGGTGCGATCCTCCCGGCGTACGACCCGATGATGGACTCCTCGAAGGTCCGGCATGTGCTCGTCCGGCACGAGCAGGGAGCGGGCCACGCGGCCACCGGTTACGCCCAGGCCACCGGCAAGGTCGGCGTCTGCATGGCGACCTCGGGTCCGGGCGCCACCAACCTGGTCACCCCGATCGCCGACGCCCATATGGACTCGGTGCCGATCGTCGCGATCACCGGTCAGGTCGCGTCCAAGGCCATCGGTACGGACGCCTTCCAGGAGGCGGACATCTGCGGCATCACGATGCCGATCACCAAGCACAACTTCCTGGTCACGCGGGCCGAGGACATCCCCCGGACGATCGCCGAGGCGTTCCACATCGCCGCCACCGGCCGCCCCGGGCCGGTCCTGGTCGATATCGCCAAGGACGCCCTCCAGGCCCGGACCACCTTCTCCTGGCCGCCGCAGACCGATCTGCCCGGCTACCGCCCGGTCACCAAGCCGCACGCCAAGCAGATCCGCGAGGCCGCCCGGCTGATCAGCCAGGCCGAGCGCCCGGTGCTGTACGTCGGCGGCGGTGTGCTCAAGGCCCGGGCCACGGCCGAGCTGAAGGTCCTGGCCGAGCTGACCGGGGCGCCGGTCACCACCACCCTGATGGCGCTGGGCGCCTTCCCCGACAGCCACCGGCTCCACCTGGGCATGCCGGGGATGCACGGCACCGTCGCCGCGGTGACCGCCCTCCAGAAGGCCGATCTGATCGTGGCGCTCGGCGCCCGCTTCGACGACCGCGTCACCGGCAAGCTGGACTCCTTCGCCCCGTACGCCAAGATCGTCCACGCGGATATCGACCCGGCCGAGATCGGCAAGAACCGCGCCGCCGACGTCCCGATCGTCGGTGACGCCCGCGAGGTCATCGCCGATCTGGTGGTCTCCGTCCAGGCCGAGCACGAGGCGGGTCACACCGGCGACTACAGCGGCTGGTGGGAGGATCTGAACCGCTGGCGGGAGACCTATCCGCTCGGTTACGACCAGCCCGACGACGGCAGCCTCTCCCCGCAGCAGGTCATCCAGCGGATCGGCCAGCTGGCGCCGCAGGACACGGTCTTCGCCGCCGGCGTCGGCCAGCACCAGATGTGGGCCGCCCACTTCATCGACTACGAGAACCCCGCCACCTGGCTGAACTCGGGCGGCGCCGGGACCATGGGGTACGCCGTCCCGGCCGCCATGGGAGCCAAGGCCGGTGTCGAGGGCCGTACGGTCTGGGCGATCGACGGGGACGGCTGCTTCCAGATGACCAACCAGGAGCTGGTCACCTGCGCGCTGAACAACATCCCGATCAAGGTCGCGATCATCAACAACGGCGCGCTGGGCATGGTCCGCCAGTGGCAGACCCTCTTCTACAACCAGCGCTACTCCAACACCGTGCTGCACTCCGGCCCCGGCGCCCCCGCCCAGGAGAATCTGGGCACCCGGGTCCCGGACTTCGTCAAGCTCGCCGAGGCCATGGGCTGTGTGGGGCTGCGCTGTGAGGACCCGGCCGACCTCGACGCCGTCATCGAGAAGGCCAACGCGATCAACGACCGCCCGGTGGTCGTGGACTTCATCGTCCATGAGGACGCCATGGTCTGGCCGATGGTCGCGGCCGGCACCTCCAACGACGAGATCCTGGCGGCGCGCGACACCCGCCCGGACTTCGGCGACGGCGAAGACGACTGAGACCAGGACCGAGACGAGAGAAGAAGAGAGACCGAGCCCATGTCCAAGCACACGCTCTCCGTCCTGGTGGAGAACACCCCCGGCATCCTGGCCCGGATCGCCGCCCTGTTCTCCCGCCGCGGCTTCAACATCGACTCGCTCGCGGTGGGTGTCACCGAGCACCCCGACATCTCCCGCATCACCATCGTGGTCAATGTCGAGGAGCTGCCCCTGGAGCAGGTCACCAAGCAGCTCAACAAGCTGGTCAATGTGTTGAAGATCGTCGAGTTGGAGGACAGCGCGGCGATCCAGCGGGAACTCGTCCTGGTGAAGGTCCGCGCCGACAACGAGACCCGATCCCAGGTCGTGGAGATCGTCCAGCTCTTCCGCGCCAAGACCGTGGACGTCTCCCCGGAGGCCGTGACCATCGAGGCCACCGGCGGCAGCGACAAGCTGGAGGCCATGCTCCGGATGCTGGAGCCGTACGGCATCAAGGAGCTGGTGCAGTCCGGCACCATCGCCATAGGGCGCGGCGCCCGCTCCATCACCGACCGGAGCCTGCGCGCGCTCGACCGTTCCGCCTGACCGGTGGGGCCGCGGCGGCACCCCGCCACACGCGGCACCCCGGCGCGGCCCCGACCGCATCGCGAGACCCCCGGACCATCCCCCGCCCGCCCGTCATACGGTGGGACGCACAACCCAAACGCTAGGAGAAACCCGAAGTGGCCGAGCTGTTCTACGACAACGACGCCGACCTGTCGATCATCCAGGGCCGCAAGGTCGCCATCCTCGGCTACGGCAGCCAGGGCCACGCCCACGCGCTGTCGCTGCGCGACTCGGGCGTCGATGTGCGGGTCGGTCTGCACGAGGGCTCGAAGTCCAAGGCCAAGGCCGAGGAGCAGGGCCTGCGCGTGGTCACCCCGGCCGAGGCTTCCGCCGAGGCGGACGTGATCATGATCCTGGTCCCGGACCCGATCCAGGCCAAGGTCTACGAGGAGTCCGTGAAGGACAACCTGAAGGACGGCGACGCGCTGTTCTTCGGCCACGGACTCAACATCCGTTTCGACTTCATCAAGCCCCCGGCCAACGTGGACGTCTGCATGGTCGCCCCGAAGGGCCCGGGCCACCTCGTCCGCCGCCAGTACGAGGAGGGCCGCGGCGTGCCGTGTATCGCGGCCGTCGAGCAGGACGCCACCGGGAACGCCTTCGCGCTGGCCCTGTCGTACGCCAAGGGCATCGGCGGCACCCGCGCCGGCGTGATCAAGACCACCTTCACCGAGGAGACCGAGACCGACCTCTTCGGCGAGCAGGCGGTCCTCTGCGGCGGTACCGCGGCGCTGGTCAAGGCCGGGTTCGAGACCCTGGTCGAGGCCGGTTACCAGCCCGAGATCGCGTACTTCGAGTGCCTCCACGAGCTGAAGCTGATCGTGGACCTGATGTACGAGGGCGGCCTGGAGAAGATGCGCTGGTCGATCTCCGAGACCGCCGAGTGGGGCGACTACGTCACCGGCCCGCGGATCATCAACGACTCCACCAAGGCCGAGATGAAGAAGGTCCTCGGCGAGATCCAGGACGGCACCTTCGCCCGCAACTGGATGGCCGAGTACAACGCCGGTCTGCCGAAGTACAACGAGCTGAAGAAGGCGGACGAGGACCACCTCCTGGAGACCACCGGCAAGGAGCTGCGCAAGCTCATGAGCTGGGTCGACGACGAGGCGTAAGCGCCTGGTGGCGCGGATGGCCGTGCCCCGGACGGCGGGGGTTCCCAGGAACCCCCGCCGCACCGGTCCGCGCGTTGTCCACCCCGCACCACCACGTGCGGGTGATCCTGCCGCATTGGCGTAAGACACCTGCCCGACCGCCACTACACTCAACTGCAACAAGCGCGTCAGGCTCACAGCGTCGTGCGTCTTCCACGCGGCTCCCCTTCACCGCCAGCGGCCGTCGGGACGGCCGTCCGCTGAGGACTAGTGAGGACTGAAGACCACGTGAGCACTGCTTCCACCGGTAAACCCGTCGTACTCATCGCCGAAGAGCTGTCGCCGGCCACCGTCGACGCCCTGGGCCCGGACTTCGAGATCCGCAGCTGCAACGGCGCGGACCGCGCCGAGCTGCTCCCCGCTCTCGCCGATGTGGACGCGATCCTCGTCCGCAGCGCGACGAAGGTCGACGCCGAGGCCATCGCGGCGGCGAAGAAGCTGAAGGTGGTCGCTCGCGCGGGCGTCGGTCTGGACAATGTGGATGTGTCGGCCGCCACCAAGGCGGGCGTCATGGTCGTCAACGCCCCGACGTCCAACATCGTCACCGCCGCCGAGCTGGCGTGCGGTCTCCTGGTCGCCACCGCCCGTAACATCCCGCAGGCCAACGCCGCGCTGAAGAACGGCGAGTGGAAGCGCAGCAAGTACACCGGTGTGGAGCTCAGCGAGAAGACCCTCGGTGTGGTCGGGCTCGGCCGGATCGGCGTCCTGGTGGCCCAGCGGATGTCCGCGTTCGGGATGAAGATCGTCGCGTTCGACCCCTATGTGCAGCCCGCGCGCGCCGCCCAGATGGGTGTGAAGCTGCTCTCGCTGGACGAGCTGCTCGAGGTCTCCGACTTCATCAGCGTCCACCTGCCCAAGACCCCGGAGACCCTCGGTCTGATCGGCGACGAGGCGCTGCGCAAGGCCAAGCCCGAGCTCCGGATCGTCAACGCCGCGCGCGGCGGGATCGTGGACGAGACCGCGCTGGCCGCCGCCCTCAAGGAGGGCCGGATCGCCGGGGCCGGTCTGGATGTGTTCTCCCAGGAGCCGTGCACCGACTCCCCGCTGTTCGAGTTCGACAATGTCGTGGTCACCCCCCACCTGGGCGCCTCCACCGGTGAGGCCCAGGAGAAGGCGGGTATCGCGGTCGCCCGCTCGGTGCGGCTGGCGCTCGCGGGCGAGCTGGTCCCGGACGCGGTGAACGTCCAGGGCGGTGTGATCGCCGAGGATGTCCGCCCCGGGCTGCCGCTGGCCGAGAAGCTGGGCCGGATCTTCACCGCGCTCGCGGGCGAGGTCGCGGTGCGGCTCGATGTCGAGGTGTACGGCGAGATCACCCAGCACGACGTCAAGGTGCTGGAGCTCTCCGCCCTCAAGGGTGTGTTCGAGGACATCGTCGACGAGACCGTGTCGTATGTGAACGCCCCGCTGTTCGCGCAGGAGCGCGGTGTCGAGGTGCGGCTGACCACCAGCTCGGAGTCGTCGGAGCACCGCAATGTGGTGACCGTGCGCGGCACCCTCGCCGGTGGCGAGGAGGTCTCGATCTCCGGCACCCTGGCCGGTCCCAAGCACCTCCAGAAGATCGTCGCCGTGGGTGAGTACGACGTCGATCTGGCCCTCGCCGACCATATGGCCTTCCTGCGCTACACCGACCGCCCGGGTGTGGTCGGCACGCTCGGCCGCATTCTGGGCGAGGCCGGGATCAATATCGCGGGCATGCAGGTCTCGCGGGCCGCGGTCGGTGGGGCCGCCCTGGTGGCGCTGACCGTCGACGACACCATTCCGCCGACCGTCCTCAGCGAGATCGCCGGTGAGATCGGGGCCACCTCGGCCCGCTCGGTCAATCTGGACGGCTAGTCCGCACCACGGACCCCTGGGGCCCGGTTTCCGCTTCGGCGGGGACCGGGCCCTTTTTGCTGCGCGGATCCCCTGCGCGGATCCCCTGCGCGCGGAGGCTCACTGATTTTTTTCATCGCATGTTGAATATTGCGCACGGGCTCGCTACGCTGACGGCTATGTGGAGAAAAACTCTCCACATAGCCCCGATGGCTTTCCCTCAGCACGCCCCGCAGGAGTACGCACGTGTCCGCTGACCTCCCCGCCGACGCCGCGCCCCGGATGCGCGCCGACGCCCGGCGCAACCGCGAGCAGATCCTGCGCGCCGCCCGCGACGTCTTCGTCGACGAGGGACCGGACGCCCCACTCGACGAGATCGCCCGGCGCGCCGGAGTCGGCATCGCCACGCTCTACCGGCGCTTCCCACAGCGCGCCGACCTGTTCCGCGGAGTGGTCACCGAGGTCCTCACCGCTCTCACCGAGGCCGCGCGGGAGGCCGTCGCCGACGAGGGTGACCCGGTCGAGGCGCTGCGCCGCTTTATGCACCGGGCGCTCGAGCTCAAGATCGGCTCGGTGATGCCCTCGCTGCTGGGCCGGTTCAACCTCGGCGAGATCCTGGACGAGGTGCGCGGCGACGCCGTGGACCCGGTCGACGAGATGCTGGTCCGCGCCCAGGCGGCCGGCCATATCCGTCCCGATGTCGTCTTCGGTGACCTCACGATGATGATCATGCGGCTGTCCCGGCCGCTGCCCGGCGGCGGGCAGTTCGCGGATGACGAGGCCCTCGCCCACCGCCATCTCGATGTGTACGTCGACGGGCTGCGCCCCAGCGGCTCGCCGCGTCCCACCACCATGCTCAGCGGTCCGGCGGTGGACGCCCCGGCGTTCAAACGGCTCCGGGAGCGCGTGCTCGACGACGCCCGCGTCGACGACTGAGCCCCTCTCTCCCTCCGCTCTCTCTCCGCTCGGCCTTCCGCACGAGCGGAAAGATCAGAAAGGCAATCCCTCATGTCCCAGCCCACCGGTATACAGCCCGAGGCCAACCCTCGGCGCTGGCTGGCACTGCTGTTCATCGGCCTCGCCCAGCTGATGATCGTCCTCGATATCACCATCGTGAACATCGCCCTGCCGTCGGCACAGAAGGACCTCGGGATCACCGACGGCGACCGCCAGTGGGTGATCACGGCCTACACCCTGGCGTTCGGCAGCCTGCTGCTGCTGGGTGGCCGGATCGCCGACTACACCGGCCGTCGGCGCACCTTCCTGATCGGTCTGATCGGCTTCGCCAGCGCCTCCGCGCTGGGCGGCGCGGCCTCCGGTTTCGAGACGCTGCTGCTGGCCCGTGCGCTCCAGGGCGCGTTCGCCGCGATGCTCGCCCCCTCGGCGCTCTCCCTGCTCGCGGTGAACTTCACCGAATCGAAGGAGCGGGCCAAGGCGTTCGGCATCTTCGGTGCCATCGCCGCGGGCGGCGGCGCGATCGGCCTTGTCGTCGGCGGCGCGCTGACCGAGTACCTGGACTGGCGCTGGTGCCTGTATGTGAACGTGCCGATCGCCGCCATCGCGGTCGTCAGCTGGTGGGTGCTGCCCGCCGACACCCGCGCCGAGGGCAGGGCCCGTTTCGACATCCCCGGGGTGTTCTTCGCCGTGACGGGTCTGGTGGCCCTGGTCTACGGATGCAGCGAGGCCGAGTCCGAGGGCTGGGACTCGGCGATGGTGACCGGTCTGCTCACCGCGGGCGTGGTGCTGCTCCTCGCCTTCATCCTGGTGGAGCGGCGGGTCCGGAACCCGCTGCTGCCGATGCGGGTCCTGGCGGACCGCACCCGGGGCAGCGCCTACCTGGCCGTCGGTCTGTCGGTGGTCGGCATGTTCGCCATGTTCCTCTTCCTCACCTACTACATGCAGGTCGTCAAGGGGTACTCGGCGCTCACCACCGGTCTGGCCTTCCTGCCGATGACCGCGTCGGTTCTGGTCTCCGCGGGCGGCCTGGCGTCGCGTCTCATCCCCAAGGTGGCGCCACGGCTGCTGGTCGGCCCCGGTCTGCTGATCGCGGCCACCGGGGTGGCGCTGCTGGTCCCGCTGGACGTCGACAGCTCCTACGCGGCCGGTGTGCTGCCCGCGGAGATCCTGGTCGGCTTCGGCATGGGCCTGGTGATGGCCCCGGCGATGAACTACGCGACGCACGGGGTGGACGAGCGGGACGCCGGTGTCGCCTCCGCCACCGTCAACACCGCCCAGCAGATCGGTGGTTCGATCGGCACCGCACTGCTCAACACCATCGCCACCAGCGCGACCGACGACTACAAGGCCGAGCATCTGCACGAGATCACCCGGCAGAACATGCAGGCGCATCTGAAGACCGGTCTGGTCGAGGGGTTCTCGGAGGCGTTCGTCTGGTCGTCCGCGATCCTCGCCGGCGCGGCCGTCGTGGTGACCCTCCTGATGAACACGCCGCGTCCCTCCCGGGAGCCGGGCGCGCGGGAGGGCCTGCCGAAGGCGGTGCACCTGGGCTGACGCCCACTCACCGGGCCCTCCGTTCCGCGCTCTCCCGCGGAACGGAGGGCCCTCGCGCCTCTTGGCCCCCGTGCGCGGCGTCAGACGGCCACCGCGTCATCGGCCCCGGTCTCGGTGCCGGACTCGGCGTCGGCAGGGGCGTCGGCCACGGCCGGTGCGGAGGTCTTCGCGATCCGCGGAGGGCGCAGGGTCACGGCGGCCAGCACGGCCCCCGCGATCAGCACCCCGGCGCCGGTGACGCTCGCGATCCGCATCCCGTGGGTGAACGCCTCCCGCGCCGAGTGCAGCACCAGTTCCCCGGTCCCTCCGGACAGCCGCTCGGCCACCGCGTCGGCCACGCCCAGGGTTTCGCGTACCGCCTCCACCGCCGCGGGCGGCAGCCCGTCCGGCATCGTGTCCTTGACGTCGGCCCGGTAGACCGCGGTGCCGACGCTGCCGAGCACCGCCATCCCCATCGCTCCGCCGAACTCCTGGCCGGTCTCCAGCAGGGCGGCGGCCGAACCGGCCCGCTTCGGCGGTACGGCGCCGATCGCCATATCGGTGACCAGCGCCATCACCATGACGATGCCGCTGGCCAGCAGGGCGGCGCCGATGAGCACGGTCCACAGCGCGTCCGTACCGGCGAACGCCAGCACCCCGTAGCCCACCGCCCCGAGGACGAAGCCACCGCTGATCACCGAGGCGCGGTCGGCGCCGCGCTGGACGAGCACGCTCGCGGTCGGCCCCGCGAGCGCGACGGAGAAGGAGGGGGCCAGACTCCACAGCGCGGCCTCCAACGGGCCCTTTCCCAGGACCGACTGGAGGTACTGGGTGGTGAAGTAGGCCGAGCCCATCATCGCGAAGGTGGCCAGGGTGTTGATCGCGACCGCCGGTCCGAAGCCGCGGTCGCGGAACAGCGCGGGACTGATCATCGCGTCCCGTCGGGTGAGTTGACGGCGGACGAAGACCGCCCCGATCACCAGCCCGGCCACGATCGACAGCGCCGGGACCAGGGTGATGGCGTTGTCGGCCGACACCTTCTTCAGCCCGTAGATCACCGGGAGGACGGCGCCCATCGACAACGGCACGCTCAGGAGATCGAACCGGCCGGGCGCCGGATCCTTGAACTCCGGCACCAGGACCGGCACCAGCACCAGCAGCAGGACCATCGCCGGGACATTGACCAGGAAGACCGAGCCCCACCAGAAGTGATCGAGCATCACCCCGCTCATCACCGAACCGAGGGCGATCCCGCCCGCCATGGCCGACGACCAGATGGCGATGGCCCGACCGCGCTGGATCGCGTCCTGGAAGATATTGCGGACCAGCGCCATCGTGGAGGGCATCAGGGTCGCGCCGCCGATGCCGAGCCCGGCCCGCGCGGCGATGAGCATCTCCGCGTTCCGCGCGTACGCCGCGGCGACGGAGGCGATACCGAACGCCACGGCGCCGAACAGCAGCAGCTTCCGGCGCCCGATCCGGTCTCCCAGCGCCCCCATGGTGATCAGCAGCCCGGCGAGCGCGAATGCGTAGATGTCGAAGATCCACAGCTGTTGTGCCGCACTCGGGTGCAACTCCCGGCTGATCTCCGGGACCGCGAAGTACAGCACCGACACATCCATGGAGACCAGGAGGAGCGGAAGCAACAGGACCACGAAGGCGGTCCATCCCTTGCGCCCGGCGAGGGGAGCGGTGGAGGTGGTTGTCATGCCGAGAAATGTACGGGCGTATAAAACGCTTGTCTAGTACAGATGTGTAAGACGTCCGTCTTGGACGGGCGTATGGCGCCGGGGATAGGCTGGAGCCATGGGACATCGAGAGGATCTGCTGGCCGGGGCGAAGCGTTGCCTGCTGGAGAAGGGCTGGTCGCGGACGACCGCGCGGGACATCGTGGCCGCCTCCGGCGCCAACCTGGCCTCCATCGGCTATCACTACGGCTCCAAGGACGCCCTGATGCGGGAGGCGCTCTTCGCGGCCATGGGCGACTGGGCCGATGACGTCCAGCGGTCCCTCGCGGACGACGCCGCGACCGGCAGCGATCTGGTCGGCCGGTTCGAGACCGGCTGGACCCGGGCCCTGGAACTGTTCACCAAGCACCAGGCGGTGTGGCGGGCCCAGTTGGAGGCCGTCATGCAGGTCGAGAGCGACCCCGAGCTGCGGGAGGCGTTCGCCAAGGCCCAGCCGGAAGGGCGGCAGGGGCTGGTGGCCCTCTTCCACGGCATCGACGAGCGCGAGGTGGACGAGGAGACCTCCCGGACCCTGGGCTCCTTCTATATGACGCTGGTGGGCGGCATGGTGGTCCAGATGGCCATCAACCCCGGCCTCACGCCGGACGCGAAGGAACTGATCGCGGCCATGCGGCGGATCCTGGACGGCACCCCGCCGGGTCCGTCGGACTGACTCCCGGGCCGCCCGGCAGCGCCCGGCGGACCCGGCCGCTTGACCTTGCCCAAGGGGCAGACCCCAGTGTGCGGGTCACCGGGCGCGGTGCCCGGGACGGAGGATCACCACCGTGGACACACCCCTGCTCAGCATCGGCGCGTTCGCGCGCAGAACGCGGCTGTCACCCAAGGCGCTCCGGCTGTACGACCGGCTGGGGCTGCTCGCCCCCGATCACGTCGACGAGACCACCGGCTACCGCTGGTACCGCGCCGACCAGGTGGAGCGGGCCCGGCTGGTGGCGCTGCTGCGGCGGCTGGACATGCCGCTGGCGCGGATCGGCCGGGTGCTGGACCTCCCGGGGGAGCGGGCGGCGCACGAGGCGGCGGACTACTGGGCCGCCGTCGAGGAGCGCATCGCCCGGCAGCGGGCCCTCGCGGTACACCTCCGTGACCGGCTGGCAGGCAGGAGAACCGAGATGTACGAGATGACGATGGCTGAGGTCGGCGAGCAGACCGTGCTCACCGAGCGCCACCATCTGCTCGTGGACGACCTCCCCGCGTGGATCGGCGCCGCGCTCGGCAGGCTGGAGACCGCCGCCGCGGCCTGCGGCGGGGTCGCCGGGCCGCCCTTCGTCCTCTATCACAGCGAGGTCAGCGAGGAGAGCGACGGCCCGGCCGAGGCATGTGTCCCGGTCGCCGACCGCGCCGCCGCGGAGAAGTACGCCGCCGAGCACGGCCGTGAGGTGACGCTTCGCCACGAGCCCGCCCAGCGGCTGGCGTACACCCGGCTGACCAAGGCCCAGGTCGCCTTTCCACAGATCGCCTCGGCGTTCGACGCGGTCGAGCGCTGGACGGCCGAGGAGGGTCTGACGGTCACCGGCCCCTGCCGCGAGGTCTACTTCGCGGACTGGTGCGCGGCGGGCCCGGAGGACGAGGTCTGCGATGTGGCGTTCCCGGTGAGGTGACCGGTGAGGTGACCGGTGAGGTGACCTGTCCCCGGGGCGGTCCCGGCCCCGGCGCCGTCAGCCGCCGTCCGGGCCGCCCGGCGGGCTCAGGCGGGCCGCTTTGAGGGCCATGTGGAGGAGCAGCCGGTCCTCGCCCGCGTCCAGGTCGAGGCCGGTCAGCTGTTTCACACGGGAGAGGCGGTAGTAGAGCGTCTGGCGGTGGATGCCGAGCAGCTGCGCGGTGCGGCCGGCCTGGCCCGCGCAGTCGAGGAACGCCTCGGCGGTGCGGGCGAGTTCGGCGTGCGAACGCTCCAGCAGGGGGCGGACGGCCGGGTCCGGCCGGGTCGCCGGGAGGTCGGCCAGCAGGCGGTACGGGCCGATGGCGGTCCATTCGGCCACCGGTCCGAGCCTGGCGTCCGCGCGGGCGGCGCGGGCCGCGGACACGGCCTCCCCCCAGGCGGTGGGCAGCTCGTCCAGGCCGCGGCGCGGCCCGGAGACCCCCGCGGCGGTCTCCCGGCCGCCGCCCGGGGGGAGCTCGGGGCCGGGCGCGCTCGGGGCGCTCGCCCGGGGTGAGCGCAGCAGCTGCTCGGCGGTGGCGCGGGCCGGATCCAGGGCGGTGGCGGCCCGCAGCCGTACCAGCGCGGCCAGCGTGACGTCCCCGGCGCGGGGCACCACACAGGCGGCCGCGATCCCCGGCAGCCGGGGCAGCCCCGGGTGGTCGGTGTCCACACCGGTGTCCGGGGTCCAGGGCACCACCGCCACCAGCGCCAGCGGGCCGTCGGCCGACTGCCGCAGCGCGGCCCGCAGCCCCGCGCGGGCCGCGTCCCGGCCGCCCGGCGGCCCGGTCAGCAGCTCGCCGAGCAGCTCGCCCAGCTCCTCCCCGGCCCGCGCCTCCGCCGCCAGCAGGGCACCGATCCGGGAAGCGGTGTCCATGGCCCGCGCCAGCCGCGGGTCCGGCGCCTCCGAGGGGCCGCCGAGCTCCAGGTCGGAGAGATGGCCGTCGTCCAGCAGCCACACATAGCCGTGCACCACACCGCGGTGGCGCACCGGCAGACAGATCCGGCCCATGAAGACCCCGGCCGCCGGGTCCGGTGGGATCCGCAGCGGGGCCTGGGCGCGGGCGATCCCGAACGCCTCGAACCAGGCGCGCACCGCCGCCGTCGAGCGCCGCTGGAGGATGGAGCGGGTGCGCACCGGGTCCAGCGCCGGTTCCTCGGCGTCCCCGCTGTCGTGCGCGCCGAAGGCGATCAGGGCGAAGTCGCGGTTCTCCAGGGTCGCCGGCGCGCCGAGCGCCGCCGTGATCTCGTCCACCAGCTGCTGATAGTCGTCCCGCACCGGCCGTTCGCCTCCTTCCCGGATCCGTCTCCCTCATTCTCATACAGATGTCTGAGATCCCGGACACGGATGTAGGACAGCTGTCGATGGTCGCGGATACGAGAGATCCTTAGGTTTCACGGTGAGTTGTTGGTGCCGTTCGACGGCTGTCATCGTGGAGGTGCCCCGTGCTGGGACCCGTACTGCTCGCCGCTTCGCGCAGTGCTGTCATCCGTCGAGTCGTCTCGGCCGCGCCGGTCACCCGCCAGATGGTGGACCGGTTCGTGGCGGGGGAGGCGCTCGGCCAGTCGATGGCGGCCGTGCGGTCCCTGACCTCGCGCGGGCTGGAGGTCACCCTCGACCATCTGGGTGAGGACATCACCGACCGGGCCGAGGCGCTGCGCAGCCGGGACGCCTATCTCGCGCTGACCGAGGCGCTGGCCGCCGAGGGGCTCGGCCCCCGCGCGGAGATGTCGGTGAAGCTGTCGGCCTTCGGCCAGGCGCTGCCCGGCGGCCACGATGTGGCGCTCGCCAATGTCACCCCGGTCGTCGAGGCGGCCGCCGAGGCGGGGACGACCGTCACCCTGGACATGGAGGACCACACCACCGTGGACTCCACCCTGGCGATCCTCGGCGAGCTGCGCACCCGCTTCCCGCAGACCGGCGCGGTGGTGCAGTCGTATCTGTTCCGCACCGAGGACGACTGCCGGGCACTGGCCGGGGAAGGCTCCCGGGTGCGGCTGGTGAAGGGCGCGTACAAGGAGCCCGCGAGCGTCGCCTACCAGGACAAGCGCGAGGTCGACCGGGCGTATGTGCGCTGTCTGAAGATCCTGATGGCCGGCGAGGGCTACCCCATGATCGGCTCGCATGACCCGCGTATGGTCGCCATCGCCCAGGAGCTGGCCCGCCGGGTCGGCCGCAAGCTGGACGAGTACGAGTTCCAGATGCTCTACGGGATCCGTGAGGCCGAGCAGGAGCGGCTGGTGGCGGAGGGGCACCGGATGCGGGTTTACGTCCCGTATGGAACAGACTGGTATGGGTACTTCATGCGCCGCCTCGCGGAGCGCCCCGCGAACCTCACGTTCTTCCTGCGCTCGCTGGCCAGCCGCGGCTGACCGTCCCGCCCGCAGACTCCCGCAGACCTCATCTCGTAACCCGACGATCGAAGGAGACAACGGCCACCATGGACGCCGTCACCCAGGTCCCCGTCCCGGTGAACGAGCCGGTGCACACCTACGCCCCCGGCACCCCGGAGCGCGCCCGCCTCGAGACCAAGCTCAAGGAGCTGGCCCAGAACCCGGTCGAGCTGCCGATGACCATCGGCGGCGAGCGGCGGATGGGCGGCGGCGAGCGCTTCGACGTCGTACAGCCGCACAACCACGCGGCCCGTCTGGGCACCTACGCCAACGCCACCAAGGCCGACGCGCAGGACGCGATCGACGCGGCGCTTGCCGCCGCCCCGGCGTGGCGCGCGCTCAGCTTCGACGACCGCGCCGCGGTCATCCTCAAGGCCGCCGATCTGCTCTCCGGCCCGTGGCGGGAGACCCTCGCCGCCTCGACCATGCTCGGGCAGTCCAAGACCGCCCAGCAGGCCGAGATCGACACCCCGTGCGAGCTGATCGACTTCTGGCGCTTCAATGTGCACTTCGCACGCCAGATCATGGCCGAGCAGCCGATGGCCAACTCGCCCGGTGTCTGGAACCGCTCCGACCACCGGCCGCTGGAGGGGTTCGTCTACGCGATCACCCCCTTCAACTTCACCGCCATCGCGGGCAACCTCCCCACCGCCCCCGCCCTCATGGGCAATGTGGTGGTCTGGAAGCCGTCCCCGACGCAGACCCACGCCGCCGTGCTGCTGCTGCGGCTGCTGGAGGAGGCCGGGCTGCCCAAGGGCGTCATCAACCTGGTCACCGGTGACGGCAAGGAGGTCTCCGAGGTGGCGCTGGCCCACCCGGACCTCGCGGGCATCCACTTCACCGGCTCCACCCGTACCTTCCAGTACCTGTGGAAGACGGTCGGCGCCAATATCGAGAACTACAAGACCTACCCGCGGCTGGTCGGCGAGACCGGCGGCAAGGACTTCATCGTCGCCCACCCGTCCGCGGACCCGGCGGTGCTGAAGACCGCGATGACCCGCGGCGCCTTCGAGTTCCAGGGCCAGAAGTGTTCCGCCGCCTCGCGCGCCTACGTCCCGCGTTCGCTGTGGGAGGGCGGTCTCAAGGAGGAGTTCGCCGCCGAGGTCAACGGGCTGTCCATGGGCGATGTGTCCGAGCTGGGCAACTTCATGGGCGCGGTCATCGACGACCGTTCGTTCGCCAAGAACAAGGCGGCGATCGACCGGGCGAAGGCCGACCCGACCATCGAGGTGGTCGCGGGCGGTACCTACGACGACAGCGAGGGCTACTTCGTCCGGCCGACCGTCCTGGTCTCCACCGACCCGGAGAACGAGATCTTCAAGGACGAGTACTTCGGCCCGATCCTGGGCGTGTACGTCTACGAGGACGAAACCGATGACGGCTATGCCGCGATGCTCCAGCAGATGGAGTCGGCCTCGGCCTACGGTCTGACCGGCTGCGTCATCGCCCAGGACCGCGCGGCGGCCGCCGCCACCTGTGAGGCCCTGCGCTTCGCGGCGGGCAACTTCTACATCAACGACAAGCCCACCGGTGCCGTGGTCGGCCAGCAGCCGTTCGGCGGCGGCCGCGCCTCCGGCACCAATGACAAGGCGGGCGCCAAGCAGAACCTGATGCGCTGGACCTCCACCCGCTCCATCAAGGAGACCCTGGTCCCGCCGACGGACTACCGCTACCCGCACATGGGCTGACCTGCCCGGCGCGCTCCGCGCCCGTTAACCCCGCCCCCGGCCGTGTCCAGCACCGGCCGGGGGCGGCGTGCGTGCGGAGGCGGAATACGCCGTAAAGCTGTGGACGCCCGAGCGGTGACGGTGCTAGCGTCAGGCAATCAAGTAGGCATTATTTACCGCAGTTTACGTGGGTAACCGGACGCGAGGTCACCCACGGCGGTACGGGATTCGGCCAGGGTGGTCGAGGTCGGACGGGGGTCGGCCTCGATCATCAGGACGGGACCGCCGTGGCTCCGCCACGGACAGCAGGACGGCCGGTGGATTCCCATCGGCCGTTTTTTGCGTCTCAGATAGTAGGACGTCCGACTAATTGTGCAGACAGCGAAGCCCGGCTGTCGTACTTTTGTGGAGACCGAACGTCTCGCTCCATCGAGCGACGGCGGCCGTGGCCGGTGCATTTCCGCAGGTGACCCCTGCCGCGCCCAGGCCCCCGCCCCCTTCCGGTTGCCACCCTCTCGGGGATTCCCCCCGGTTCCTTTCCGGGGTTGAGCCAAGGAGACGTGATCATGGCCGAGACGACCATTCGCAGGGTCCGCCGCAAGACCGAGAACACCGACCGCCAGAAGGCGGCCGCCGCGCTCCAGCGCGCGCTCGACCGCCGGGACAACGGCGGCTCCACCGGTCACTGACGCCGGGAGCGCGTGATCGTGAAGTGATCCACGCGCTCACCGGACTCCGCCAGTGCCTTGACCTTCAGCTTCGGGTCGGCGCCGGGCTCCACCTCCACCGCGAGGAAGGAGAAGCCGGTGTAGCGGACCCGGGACCAGTCCACGGTGTCGCGGTTCTTCTCCCCGTCCTTCGTCCAGTGGTAGGTCTTCACCTCGTCGAGGTCCTCGACCTTCCCTTCGTAACTGTCGGGTACGGGGAAGGAGTAGAGATCCGCGCCCGCCCCGCCCGCCGTCACATAGACGATCCCGTCGCGCGCCGCGTCGGCGTGGCCGCCGACCGGGACCTCGCGGGCCACCTTCCCGCCCCGGATGGCGTCGGTGCGCTCGTAGACATGGTTATGGCCGTTGATCACCAGGTCCACCTGGTGCCGGTCGAACAGCGGCACCCACGCGTCGCGTACGCCCCCGTCCGAGGCGTGGGAGCTGGTCGTGGAGTAGGCGCAGTGGTGGAAGAAGACCACCACGAAGTCGATGTCCGCCCGCGCCCGCAGCTCCGCCAGCCGCCGGTCCAGCCAGCGGGTCTGCTCCCCGCCGCTCCAGCCCGTGTTGGCGGTCATCTCGTAGCTGACGTCATTGGCGTCCAGCGCGACCACGCCCACGTTCCCGTAGACGAACCAGTAGACACCGGGCGAGGTGCGCGGCGCGGGTCCGTTCCCCGGAAGTGACCAGCGGGCCAGCTGACCGCCGTAGCCGTCGGGGGAGTACCACGCCTCCATGTCGTGGTTCCCGGTGGTCACCATCCAGGGCACGGTGGCCGCCACCGCGTCGGTCTGGGCGAGGAAGGAGTCCCAGACCCGCGCGTCGTACAGGTCGGACTTCTTCCCGTGGCCGGTGGTGTCCGCGTAGCACAGATCGCCCGCGTGCAGATGGAACGACGGGTTCTGGCCCAGGATCACCCGGTCGTTGGCGAGCGCGTGATAGCTCACGCCCTGGTCGCCGAAGGCGGTGAAGACGAACGGCACCGGGCGCTCGGGCGCGGTGCGGAAGGTGCCCAGCGAGGAGACGCGCCGGGGGTCGGCCGGGTCCCAGCCCTCATGGCCCACGCCGTAGTAGTAGGTGACGTCGGGGCTCAGCCCGTCCACCGCGGCGTGCAGGTAGTACTGGTCCACCGCGGGGAGGTCGTCGCCGAGCGCCGGGGTGTGCAGCGGACGCACCTCGGCCTCGACCTTCCGGGTCAGCTGCCCGGGCCCCGGGCCGATCCGCAGATAGGGCCTCCGCACCGCCAGCGGCACCTGCCAGGAGATCCGCATCTGGGTCCTGGGGTCGGCGCCGAACGCCAGATGGCGGCCGAACGGTGCCACCAGCGCGCCGTCCACCGTGGCCCGGCGCGGAACCGGGGCCGCCGCGGGGGACGGCCGGGCGCCGGTGGCACAGGCCGAGCCGCCCAGCAGCCCCGCGCTGGCGGCCGCGCCCGCCGTGGCCGCGCCCGCGCGCAGCACCTTCCGGCGGGAGAGCTTCGCCCGCAGATACTCATGCTGCTCGGCGAGGCTCATCCGGCGTGCGAGTGCCTCGGGGATGCCGAACCGTGGAGTGTCCATGTCCCGGAATCTCCCCCGGGCGGTCAACCACCCGCCGTACAGGGGGTGAACGGCGGCTTACCGGTTGACGGGGCGACGGGCTGTCCGAATGGCGGACAGTCCATGTCAACCTCTGGGACGAGGAGTAGGGTCCCGGTATGTCTCGCTCCCTTCGCCTCGCAGTGATCCCCGGTGACGGTATCGGCCAGGAGGTCGTGGCCCAGGGCCTCAAGGTCCTCGCCGCCGCGCTTCCGCAGGACGTGAAGCTGGAGACCCGGAACTACGACCTCAGCGCCCGGCGCTGGCACGCCACCGGCGAGACCCTGCCGGACGCCGACCTGGAGTCGCTGAAGGACCATGACGCGATCCTGCTCGGCGCGATCGGCGATCCGTCGGTGCCCTCCGGGGTGCTGGAGCGGGGGCTGCTCCTCAAGCTCCGCTTCGCCTTCGACCACTACGTCAACCTGCGTCCTTCGAAGCTCTTCCCGAACACGCCGACCCCGCTGGCCGGCCGCCCCGACATCGACTTCGTGGTCGTCCGCGAGGGCACCGAGGGCCCGTACGTCGGCAACGGCGGCTCGCTGCGCACCGGCACCCCCGCCGAGGTGGCCACCGAGGTCAGCCTGAACACGGCGTACGGCGTGGAGCGGGTGGTACGCGACGCGTACGAGCGCGCCGACGCCCGTCCGCGCAAGAAGCTGACCCTGGTGCACAAGAACAACGTCCTGGTGCACGCCGGTCACCTCTGGAAGAACATCTTCGACCGGGTGGGCCAGGAGTACCCCGAGGTCACCACCGACTACCTGCATGTCGACGCCGCGACGATCTTCTTTGTCACCCAGCCCGAGCGGTTCGACGTGATCGTCACCGACAACCTCTTCGGCGACATCCTGACCGACCTCGCCGCCGCCGTCACCGGTGGTATCGGGCTCGCCGCGAGCGGGAACATCAACCCCTCCGGCACCTTCCCCTCGATGTTCGAGCCGGTCCACGGCTCGGCGCCGGACATCGCGGGCACCGGCAAGGCCGACCCGACGGCGACCGTGCTGTCGGTGGCGCTGCTGCTGTCGCATCTCGGCCACACCGAGGAGGCGGCCCGGATCGAGACCGCGGTGGCGGGGGACCTCGCCGAGCGGGACGCCGGGACCCCCCGCACCACCGACGAGATCGGCGACGCGCTCGCCGCCCGGGTATCCGGCTGACCCGGCCGGTGCCCCCGCGCGGCCGGCTGCGACCATCGAACCTGGGCCGCGCGCAACCCGCACACCTCTTCCCGCGGCCCCACCTAGGCGATAATCCTGGTGGGGCCGCTGTGCGAAGCGAAACTCGGACGTCCTCGTACCGGATCATCACGGTCAGGACGGTGTGAGCGCGGTCCGTGACAACCGAACGGTGAAGGACTACCACTCATGACGACGCCCACGATCGAGCTCAAGCCCTCGTCCCACCCGCTCTCCGACGCCGAGCGGGAGCGGATCCTGGCCAGCCCCGGGTTCGGCCGCCACTTCACCGATCACATGGTGACCATCAAGTGGACGGAGGGCCGCGGCTGGCACGACGCCCAGCTCGTGCCGTACGCCGCGCTGCCGCTCGACCCGGCGAATATGACGCTGCACTACGCGCAGACCATCTTCGAGGGGCTCAAGGCGTACCGGCAGCCCGACGGCACGGTGGCCACCTTCCGCCCCGAGCAGAACGCCGAGCGCTTCCAGGCGTCCGCCCGCCGGATGGCCATGCCCGAACTGCCCGTGGAGACCTTCATCGCGGCCTGTGACGCGCTGGTCACCCAGGACCGGGCGTGGGTGCCCGGCACCGGTGAGGAGTCGCTCTACCTGCGGCCGTTCATGTTCGCCACCGAGGTCGGGCTCGGCGTCCGGCCCGCCAACGAGTATCTGTTCGTGGTCATCGCCTCCCCGGCCGGGGCGTACTTCCCCGGCGGGGTGAAGCCGGTCTCGGTGTGGCTCTCGGAGGAGTACGTCCGCGCCGCCCCCGGCGGCACCGGTGCGGCCAAGGCGGGCGGCAACTACGCCGCCTCGCTGGTCGCCCAGGCGCAGGCCGCCGACCAGGACTGTGACCAGGTGGTCTGGCTGGACGCCATCGAGCGCCGCTGGATCGAGGAGATGGGCGGGATGAACCTGTACTTCGTGTACGGGGACCGCATCGTCACCCCCGAGCTGTCCGGTTCGCTGCTGCCCGGGATCACCCGCGCCTCGCTGCTGCGGATCGCCGCCGACCTCGGCCATGAGGTCACCGAGGGCCGGATCTCGGTGGACGACTGGCGCGAGGGGAACGCGGACGGCTCCCTCACCGAGGTCTTCGCCTGCGGCACCGCGGCCGTCATCACCCCGGTCGGCTCGGTGAAGTCCGCCCGCGGCAGCTGGACGGTGGGCGACGGGGAGCCCGGTGAGGTCACCATGAAGCTGCGCCGGGCGCTGCTGGACATCCAGACCGGCGCCGCCCCGGACACCCATGGCTGGATGCACCGCCTGGGCTGACGCCCGCGTTCGCATACTGAGACGGCAGGGAGCCCGGGGGCGGAATGTGCCAGACTGCCCCCGTGCTCTCGTTCGCCATGATTATTGGCAGCAGGCGCGCCGGTCCGCAGTGACCGCCCCGTACGACCCGGTACGGCGCGGACACCGTGCCCCAGACCCGCGCGCAGACCTCTCGCACCCGCGAGGGGTCTTTTCGTTTTCCGGACCATCCCACCGGATGCGGAGCGTGAGGGATCATAGGAGGGCGCGGAACCGGTTATTCCGGTAGACCGAGATCCATCCGACAGGAGCCCGACCACCATGAAGGATCTGCCCGACGACGGTTTCCATGTCTTCGACACCACACTGCGCGACGGCGCGCAGCGCGAGGGCATCAATCTGACGGTCGCGGACAAGCTCACCATCGCCCGTCACCTCGACGACTTCGGCGTGGGCTTCATCGAGGGCGGCTGGCCCGGAGCCAACCCGCGCGACACGGAGTTCTTCGCCCGGGCCCGCGAGGAGATCGACTTCAAGCACGCCCTGCTCGTGGCCTTCGGCGCGACCCGTAAGGCGGGGGTGAGCGCCGAGAAGGACCCGCAGGTGAAGGCGCTCCTCGACTCGGGCGCACCGGTGATCACGCTGGTCGCCAAGTCCCATGACCGCCATGTGGAGCTGGCCCTGCGCACCTCGCTCGAGGAGAACCTCGAGATGATCCGGGACACCGTCGCCTATCTGCGCTCCCAGGGCCGCCGGGTCTTCCTGGACTGCGAGCACTTCTTCGACGGCTACCGCGCCAACGCCGGCTACGCCAAGCAGGTCGTGGCCACCGCCCACCAGGCGGGCGCCGAGGTGGTCGTGTTGTGCGACACCAACGGCGGGATGCTCCCCGGCCAGATCGACGCGGTGGTCCGCACCGTCCTCGCCGACACCGGGGCACGCCTGGGCATCCACACCCAGGACGACACCGGCTGCGCCGTGGCCAACACCCTCGCCGCCGTGGACGCGGGCGCCACCCACGTCCAGTGCACCGCCAACGGCTACGGCGAGCGGGTCGGCAACGCCAACCTCTTCCCGGTCGTCGCGGCGCTGGAGCTGAAGTACGGCCGCGCGGTGCTGCCCCCCGGCGCACTGGCGGAGATGACCCGGATCTCGCACGCCATCGCCGAGGTCGTCAATCTGACGCCCTCCACCCACCAGCCCTATGTGGGTGTTTCCGCCTTCGCCCACAAGGCCGGGCTGCATGCCTCGGCCATCAAGATCGACCCGGACCTGTACCAGCACATCGACCCCGAGCGGGTCGGCAACACCATGCGGATGCTGGTCTCGGACATGGCGGGCCGCGCCTCGATCGAGCTCAAGGGCAAGGAGCTGGGCATCGACCTGGGCGATGACCGTGCGCTGGTCGGCCGGGTCGTCGAGCGGGTCAAGGAACGGGAGCTCGCGGGCTACACCTACGAGGCCGCCGACGCCTCCTTCGAACTCCTGCTGCGCGCGGAGGCCGAGGGCCGGGCCCGCCGCTTCTTCCGGGTGGAGTCCTGGCGGGCGATCGTCGAGGACCGCCCGGACGGCACCCACGCCAACGAGGCCACCGTGAAGCTCTGGGCCAAGGGGGAGCGGATCGTCACCACGGCGGAGGGGAACGGTCCGGTCCATGCCCTGGACCGTGCGCTGCGGGTGGGGCTGGAGCGGATCTACCCGCAACTGGCCGCGCTGGAGCTGGTGGACTACAAGGTCCGCATCCTGGAGGGCAAGCACGGTACGCAGTCCACGACCCGGGTGCTGGTCTCCACCACCGACGGCAAGGGGGAGTGGTCGACGGTCGGCGTCGGGGAGAACGTGATCGCCGCGTCCTGGCAGGCCCTGGACGACGCCTACGCCTACGGACTGCTGCGGGCCGGGGTGGAACCGCGGGAGTAGAGATGGCCACGGCCCCGGCATCGCCCTTGGGGGCATGGCTCTGCCGGGGCCGCGGGACCGATGCCCACGCGTTCGCGCGCGTGGGGAGGCTCGGATCAGCCCTGCGCGGTGTTCTTGATCGCGGAGATGTCGAAGGTCAGCCGGACCTTGTCGCTGACCATCACCCCGCCGGTCTCCAGCGCGGCGTTCCAGGTCAGCCCCCACTCGGAGCGCAGGATCTCGGTACCGCCCTCGAAGCCGACCCGCTCGTTGCCGTACACGTCGGTGGCCGAACCGTTGAACTCCAGGTCGATGGAGAGCGGCCGGGTCACGTCCTTGATGGTCAGATCGCCGGTGATCCGGTAGCGGTCGCCGTCGAGCCGCTCCGCCGCGGTGCTGCGGAAGGTCATGAGGGGGAAGGTCTCGGCGTCGAAGAAGTCGGCGCTGCGCAGATGGGCGTCGCGGTCCTTGATGCCGGTGTCGACGCTCTCGACGGTGAGGTCGATGGAGGCGGTCGAACGGGACGGGTCGCTGCCGTCGAGGCTCAGGGTGCCGCGGTGGTCGGAGAAGGTCCCGCGGACGTTGGTGATCATGGCGTGCCGCACCGTGAAGCCGATGGCGCTGTGGGCGGGGTCGATCGTGTAGTCACCGGTCAGCGCGGCGAGCGCCGGGTCCGGTGCGATCACGGAGCCGGCGGCCGCGGCGCCGGGGTTCGTGCTGGTGGTGTGGCGACGGAACAGAGCCATGGCTCCTCCTTCGGGTCGGCGTGGTTGAACGTTGAACAACCTCGGATGTCGCCGAGCGTAGACCTATCCAGTTCAACTTTCAACATCTCTCCATGATCGGTTCTCGGGCGGACGCCGACCATCCGGGTGGTCAAGCTCGTACGGTCACCGTGCGGGGGTCCGAAGTTTGTGGAGGACCCACAGCGGCGAATGTGGTGCGGCGCACCAGGTGCCGCGAAATCTGCTGTCCAGTTCTGTTCCGCCTGCCCACCAAAACGCCGCCGACGTTGTATGGAATTGACATGCGCTTCCGGGGGTCCGGGAACGTACCGTCGATGCATGACCAATCTCGAAGGTGCGCCCGCTGAGGCGAGTGACGTTCGCGGGCGCGTCGCCGAGCTGCACGCGATCCGCGAGCAGTCTCGGCGCGGCCCGAGCGAGCGGGCGACCGAGGCCCAGAAGGCCAAGGGGAAGCTGACGGCTCGCGAGCGGATCGATCTGCTGCTGGACGAGGGGTCCTTCAACGAGGTGGAGCCGCTGCGGCGGCACCGCGCGACCGGCTTCGGGCTGGAAGCGAAGAGGCCCTACACCGACGGGGTCGTCACTGGCTGGGGGACCGTCCACGGCCGGACGGTGTTCGTCTACGCACACGACTTCCGGATCTTCGGCGGGGCACTGGGGGAAGCCCACGCGACCAAGATCCACAAAATCATGGACATGGCCATCTCGGCCGGGGCCCCGCTGGTGTCCCTCAACGACGGTGCCGGAGCCCGGATCCAGGAGGGCGTCTCCGCCCTCGCCGGTTACGGCGGCATCTTCCAGCGCAACACCCGGGCGTCCGGGGTGATTCCGCAGATCAGTGTGATGCTCGGGCCGTGCGCGGGCGGGGCCGCGTACTCCCCGGCCCTGACCGACTTCGTGTTCATGGTCCGGGAGACCTCGCAGATGTTCATCACCGGGCCCGATGTGGTCCAGGCGGTGACCGGCGAGAAGGTCTCGCAGAACGGACTGGGCGGCGCCGATGTGCACGCCGAGACCTCCGGGGTGTGCCACTTCGCCTACGACGACGAGGAGACGTGCCTGGAGGAGGTGCGCTACCTGCTGTCGCTGCTGCCGCAGAACAACCGGGAGAACCCGCCGGTCGCCGAGTCCGACGACCCGGCCTCCCGGCGCGGTGAGGCGCTGCTCGACCTCGTCCCGGCCGACGGCAACCGCCCCTACGACATGCGCAAGGTCATCGAGGAGATCGTCGACGACGGCGACTACCTCGAGGTCCACGAGCGCTGGGCGACCAACATCATCTGTGCCCTGACCCGCCTGGACGGCGCGGTGGTCGGCATCATCGCCAACCAGCCGCAGTCGCTGGCCGGAGTGCTGGACATCGAGGCGTCGGAGAAGTCCGCGCGCTTCATCCAGATGTGCGACGCCTTCAACATCCCGCTGATCACGCTGCTCGACGTACCCGGCTTCCTGCCCGGGGTGGACCAGGAGCACGGCGGGATCATCCGGCACGGCGCCAAGATGCTCTACGCGTACTGCAATGCCACCGTTCCGCGTATCTCGGTCATCCTGCGCAAGGCGTACGGCGGTGCCTACATCGTCATGGACTCCCAGTCCATCGGTGCGGACCTGACCTACGCCTGGCCCACCAACGAGATCGCGGTGATGGGCGCGGAGGGCGCGGCCAACGTGATCTTCCGCCGTCAGATCGCCGACTCCGACGACCCCGAGGCCATGCGCGCACGCATGGTCAAGGAGTACAAGTCCGAGCTGATGCACCCGTACTACGCGGCCGAGCGGGGCCTGGTCGACGACGTCATCGACCCGGCCGACACCCGTGAGGTCCTGATCCGGTCCCTGGCGATGCTGCGCGACAAGCACGCCGACCTGCCGTCCCGTAAGCACGGCAACCCGCCGCAGTGACCGCGGCATCGCGACAGAGGGAACTGAGGGAGAAACCCACCATGAGTACGTCTTCGGACTCCGCCGATACCGCCGCCGCGGCGGCCACGCTCGTCCGCGTCGAGAAGGGCCACGCGGACGCCGAGGAGCTCGCCGCGGTCACCGCGGTCCTCCTCGCCCGGGCCGCCGCCACCGCCGGCCACCACCGCGCCGGTGGCTCGGTCCGCCCGCGCCGCAGCGCCGCGCGCTGGCGTCGCCTGGAGCGCCAGTCGGCCTTCCGCGCCCCGCACAGCTGGCAGGGCTGAGCCCCCGCGCCACCGCGGAGGACGCACACACACGACATCCCCTGCTCTCCTCGGAGAGCAGGGGATTTCTCGTGTCGCGGAACCGCCGGGACCGCTAGCGCAGCCGGGCCATCAGCGCGTGCTCGACCAGGGTGATCAGCGCGCTCTTGGCCTCGCTGCGGTGGCGGGCGTCGGTGATGATGATCGGCGCGTCGGGGCCGATCTGGAGCGCCTCGCGCACCTCCTCCGGGCTGTACGGCTGGTGGCCGTCGAAGCCGTTGAGGGCGATGACGAAGGGCAGGCCGGAGTTCTCGAAGTAGTCCACGGCCGGGAAGCAGTCCGCCAGGCGGCGGGTGTCCACCAGCACGACGGCGCCGATGGCGCCGCGGACCAGGTCGTCCCACATGAACCAGAAGCGGTCCTGACCAGGCGTGCCGAACAGGTACAGGATCAGGTCCTGGTCGAGCGTGATACGCCCGAAGTCCATCGCCACCGTGGTGGTGGTCTTGTCCGGCGCGTGCGTCAGGTCGTCGATCCCCGCCGACGCCGACGTCATCACGGCTTCGGTGCGCAGCGGGTTGATCTCCGAGACCGCGCCGACGAACGTGGTCTTGCCCACGCCGAAGCCGCCCGCCACCACGATCTTCGCGGAGGTGGTGGAGCGGGCTGCACCGCTAGAGCTTGCGAAGTCCACTGAGCACCCTTTCGAGCAATGTCACGTCAGGCTGTCCGCCGGCGGTCTCGTCGCCGCCGGGCTGATGAATGGCGACGAGTCCGGCCTCGGCCAGGTCGGCGACAAGGATCCGGGCGACGCCCAGGGGGATGGTGAGCAGTGCGGAGATCTCGGCGACCGACTTGATCTCACGGCACAGATGGCAGATCCGCTGGTGCTCGGGCAGCTGGCCCTGGAGCTGGGCGGGTTCGGCCGTGGTGCTGACCAGCGCCTCGATGGCGAGCTGGTATCGGGGCCGGGTCCGGCCCCCGGTCATGGCGTACGGCCGCACCAGGGGGTTGTGGGTGCCGCCGGTGGGGGAGGGCTCCGGGGCGGGGCGCGCGGGCGGCTGTACGGGCTGGATACGCGGCGCGGGCGGCGGATCGTACCGCGGCCCCTCCGGCCTGCCGGGCGGCGCGTAGGAGGGCGGGTACGGCTGTTGACGGCCCTGCTCCGGGTGGCGCTGCGGCGGCAGCGGCCGCTGGTACCGGTCGTCCGGCCCCTGGGAGTGGGCCTGGCTGCTGGGCGCGGAGGGGAAGTTGAAGCGCTTCAGCGGGGCTTCTCCGCGCGGCTCGGACGGCTGCCCAGGGCCGTACGGATATCCGCTAGGGGGCGTTGCCACGTGTCCTCCTCCAACTCGCCTGTCTTGCCATGCGCGCCACCGCACCTTATGGCGCGGTGGCGCGGAACGCACTCCATGTTTGCTAGTTGAGAAGACTGCCTTGCAGTTCGGCGCGGAGGTCCGGGGTGAGGACGTTGCCCGCGCGGTCGACCAGCAGGGCCATCTCGTAGCCGACGAGGCCGATGTCGCATTCGGGGTGGGCGAGGACCGCGAGGGACGATCCGTCGGAGATGGACATGATGAAGAGGAAGCCTCGTTCCATTTCGACGACGGTCTGGTTGACCGCGCCGCCTTCGAAGATGCGGGAGGCTCCGGCGGTGAGCGAGGTCAGGCCGGAGGCGACCGCCGCCAGTTGGTCGGCTCGGTCACGGGGGAAGCCTTCGGACATCGCCAGAAGGAGTCCGTCGGCGGAGACCACCACCGTGTGGGACACCCCGGGGGTGTTGTCCACGAAGTTGGTGATCAACCAGTTCAGGTTCTGCGCCGCCTGGCTCATCGGGCTCACACTAACGCTCCTGATCGTAGGTGCTGCCGGGGCCGTAGCCCTGTTGGTCATGCTGGTCACGCCCGGGGATCCCGGATCCCGCGCTGCGTCCCCGCTGGACACCGCGCCGCAGATTGCTCAGCCTGCCGCGGACGTCCTCCGGGGCCCGGGAGACCTGGGGGCCGCCCTGCCCGGACTGCTCGGCGGTGCCCTCGACCAGATTGGCCTTGGGTATCCGCCGGGGCAGACCGGAGGACGTGACCCCGCCGGCCTTCGGCTCGCGGAGCTGCTCGGCCCGGTGCCAGCGCTGGTCGTTCTCCGACTGCCACTGTTCCCGGCCGGTGTTCTCCTGCTGGGCGGGCTGAGGGGATCCGTCCGGCGCCGTGGGCGCCGCCGGCTCCCCGGTCACCCCCCGTGCCCCAGTGTCCTCGGACGGCTGCCACTGCTTGCCACGACGCGGAAGTCCGGAGTCGGTCAGGGAGCGGCTGTCGTTCGAGGAGGTGCCCGGACGGTGGAACTCTACGCGTTCCCCGGAGACTTCGGGAGCGCTGGGTCCGGATTCCGTTTGGGTCCCGAACTGCGATGCGTAGGGCATCTCGAATGATCCGGAATCGCCCCACTCTCCCTGCTGGGAAGGTGAGTTGTACCCGACGAAAGGCTGCTGCCCGGTCTCCGTCTGAGGGCGGTAGTGCGATTCCGGTTCAGCGTAGGAGGGGGTTTCGTAGGACGGCTGGACCGGCTGTGCGGGGCCCGGGTCGTGCCGGGGCTCCTGCGGCGCGGCCATCCCGCTGTACTGGCCCTGGTACGGGTCCTGGGCGTACGGGGAGTCGTCGAAGCCCAGCTCGGCGGCGGTCCGCTGGGGGACGGCCGGCCGGTCCTGGTAGGAGCTCTCCTGCTCGGGGACGATCCGGGAGACCGTGAAGTCGTCCGGGGGCAGCTCCTCGCCGCCACCGCCGTGGGTGATCCCCTCCGGCAGCATCACCAGTGAGGTGGTCCCCGCCTGCTCCCCGGAGGGGCGCAGCTGGACGCGGATGCCGTGCCGGTCGGCCAGGCGGCCGACCACGAACAGCCCCATGCGCTGGGACACCGCGGCGTCCACCGTCGGCGGGTTGGCCAGCTTGTGGTTGATGTCGGCGAAGTCCTCGGGGGTGAGCCCGATCCCCTTGTCGTGGATCTCCACCACCACACGGCCGTCGGGCAGCCGGGTCGCGGTGACCCGCACCTTGGTGTGCGGGGAGGAGAAGGTGGTGGCGTTCTCCAGCAGCTCGGCCAGCAGATGCACCAGGTCGGTCACGGTCGTGCCATGGATCTCGCTCTCCGAGATCCCCGCCAGCTCGATCCGTTCGTAGGATTCCACTTCCGAGGAGGCGGCGCGCAGGACGTCGATCAGCGGCACCGGCTGGTTCCACCGCCGGCCCGGCTCCTCGCCCGCGAGAATCAGCAGGTTCTCGCCGTTGCGCCGCATACGGGTCGCCAGGTGGTCCAGCCGGAAGAGGTGCTCCAGCTGGTCCGGATCGGCCTCCCGGCTCTCCAGTTCGGAGATCAGGGTGAGCTGCCGCTCGATCAGGCCCTGGTTGCGACTGGAAAGGTTCGTAAAGATTGCGTTGACGTTGCCCCGAAGCATCGCCTGCTCGGCCGCGAGCCGGATCGCCTCGCGGTGCACCTGGTCGAAGGCGCGGGCCACCTCGCCCATCTCGTCCCGGCTGTTGAGCGGGATCGGGGTGACGCGGGTGTCCACCCGTCCCGGATCGTTCCGGGAGAGCTGGTCGACGAGCATGGGCAGCCGCTGCTCGGCGACGTCGAAGGCGGCGTTGCGCAGCTGCTGCATGCTCCGGCTCATCGAACGGGCCATCCGCGCGGCCACCACGAACGCGGCGAGCAGTGCGAGCACCACGATCACGGAGTTCACGATCGCATCGCGCTTTGCATCCGAAGAGATTTGCGCGGCCTCGTTCACGGCCTTGTCGATCAGAGTCTGCTCGACCTCGCGGTAGGCGTTGAACTTGGCCGTGGAGGCGTTGAACCAGGCGTCCGGGGTGATGCCCCGGGCCTTGAGCTCCTGCGGTGAGGCTCCACTGCTGATGGCGGTGAGCATCCGCTTCATGGAAGGCGGCGCGGTGAACTTCTGACCGGCGGACTCGGCCTTCCGCTTGGCTTCGGCGAGCTGTGCCTTGGCACTCTTCTCGGCCGCGGCCATGGTGTCCTCGAGCTTCGAGACGTCCTCGGGCATACCCGCGGAGGTGAACTCCCCGAGCGCGATGCCCTCCAGATAGGCGTACGAGCCGAAGGCGGTGAGCTGGACCTTGCGCTCGGCCGCGGACGGACCGGGCTTGACCAGCAGATGGGTGCCGATGGAGCGCTGGAGGGACTCGGCGCCCTTGGCCAGGGAGACCGCGTAGACGGTACGGCCGTAGGAGGTGATGTTTCCGGTGCCCAGACCCAGCTCATTGGCGAACTCGGTCAGCGCGTGCTGGACCGCGACATAGCCCTCTTCGGTCTCCACCCCGTTGAGCCGGTTGGTGTAGGCGTTCCGGCGCAACGTCGTGAGCTGGGGTTCCGCCGACCTGAACGCCGCGAGGCGCCGCTTGAGGGTCGCCGTCTGCGGTACGTCCTCGGCGGCCTTGTTGAATTCCTCGCGCGCCTGGTCGGTGGCGGAACGCGCCTCCCGCACCACATCGGCGTTGGTGTCGCTGAGCAGCGGACCGGCGGTGCGGTCGCGCTCGTCGATCATCGCGTGGCTGTATGCCTCGGCGGCGCGGACGAGCCGCGCGGTGCGCTCGGCGTCCTGCGCCTCGCTCCAGGTCTTGACCGACGAGGTGACCTGGAATCCACCGAAGACCAGGGCGACCAGCACCGGAATGAGCAGAATCGCGTAGAGCCGAGTGCGTACCCGCCAGTTCCGCGGGGAGAGACGGCCGCCGCTGTCGGCGGGCGGATCCGGCGCATCGGCAGGCGACGCCGCTGTGCGCGTACGCGGCGGCGGGGTGAAGTTCCCTCGCGCCTCATGCACGGGGTCCGGCTTGCTTCGCCTCACTCGACCAACAACCTCTCGGCGTCGGCACCTGATGTCGTGCCGTTCCAGCTGAGCCCTTACTGCCCAGTTCAGCGAATTCCAGCACGCCGCGCAGGTGCTTACCAAACACTGCGCAAAACGGTCAGCCCGTTGTCTAGACCAGAGATAAAACGGGCGTTAAGGGTGAGGTGTGTCAAATACCGAACCAATTGAGTGCGGTACGGAGCGGAGCGAACGCACTCTGTGGCGGCAGAGGGTTTTTCGTCTGTCGAAACGTTATGAACGGGAGAGCGGGCCGTGTCGTCCGACACGGCCCGCTCCGACATCCGCTCAGAAGGACTTCCGGAGAACTTCCGGAGGCCGGTTCCTACTTCAGCCGGGCCATCAGCGCGTGCTCGACCAGGGTGATCAGCGCGCTCTTGGCCTCGCTGCGGTGGCGGGCGTCGGTGATGATGATCGGGGTGTCCGGCCCGATCTGGAGCGCCTCGCGCACCTCTTCGGGGTTGTACGGCTGGTGGCCGTCGAAGCCGTTGAGGGCGATGACGAAGGGCAGGCCGGAGTTCTCGAAGTAGTCCACGGCCGGGAAGCAGTCGGCCAGGCGGCGGGTGTCCACCAGTACGACGGCGCCGATGGCGCCGCGGACCAGGTCGTCCCACATGAACCAGAAGCGGTCCTGACCGGGCGTGCCGAACAGATAAAGGATCAGATCGTCGTCGAGCGTGATGCGCCCGAAGTCCATCGCCACGGTCGTCGTGGTCTTGTCCTGCACATGGCTCAGGTCATCGATCCCCGCCGAGGCCGATGTCATCACGGCTTCGGTGCGCAGCGGGTTGATCTCCGAGACCGCGCCGACGAACGTGGTCTTGCCCACGCCGAAGCCGCCCGCCACCACGATCTTCGCCGAGGTGGTCGCCCGGGCGGGCGGCGCACCGCTAGAGCTTGCGAAGTCCACTGAGCACCCTTTCGAGCAGTGTCACGTCCGGGGTACCGCCCGCTTCCGAACCGCCGCCGGGCTGGTGGATCGCCACCATGCCGGCCTCCGCCAGGTCGGCCACCAGAATCCGCGCCACCCCGAGCGGTATGTTCAGCAGCGCCGAGACCTCCGCGACCGACTTGACCTCCCGGCACAGATGGCAGATGCGCTGATGCTCGGGGAGCAGTCCCGCCAGATGCGCTGGGTCGGCCGTCGTGCTGACCAGCGCCTCGATGGCGAGCTGGTACCGCGGCCGGGTCCGGCCTCCGGTCATGGCGTACGGGCGCACCAATGGCTGGTCGCCTTCACCCCCGTACGGCGAATGGTGGTGGCCGCCGTACGGGCCGGGCGAGGCAGGGGGCGGGGTCATCGAGTCCTCCGGTCGGACAACAAAGTGACGGTTCGTCCCGTCGGTCGGTGCCGGTGGGGGGCCGCCCGGCGGTGCCGGGCGGGGCGGGCGGCGGATGGTCGGTGGGTCAGTTCAACAGGCTGCCTTGCAGTTCGGCGCGGAGGTCCGGGGTGAGGACGTTGCCCGCGCGGTCGACCAGCAGGGCCATCTCGTAGCCGACGAGGCCGATGTCGCATTCGGGGTGGGCGAGGACCGCGAGGGACGATCCGTCGGAGATGGACATGATGAAGAGGAAGCCTCGTTCCATTTCGACGACGGTCTGGTTGACCGCGCCGCCTTCGAAGATGCGGGAGGCTCCGGCGGTGAGCGAGGTCAGGCCGGAGGCGACCGCCGCCAGTTGGTCGGCTCGGTCACGGGGGAAGCCTTCGGACATCGCCAGAAGGAGTCCGTCGGCGGAGACCACCACCGTGTGGGACACCCCGGGGGTGTTGTCCACGAAGTTGGTGATCAACCAGTTCAGATTCTGCGCCGCCTGGCTCATCGGGCTCAACTAACGCTCCTGCTGGTAAGTCGGGCCTACGCCGCGATCGTGATTGCCGTCGAAACCGGTTCCGGCCCGACGGCCCTGCTGGATCCCCCGGCGGAGGTTGGTCAGCCTCCCGCGTACATCATCGGGCGCGCGAGACACCTGCGGTCCACTCTGGTCGGGCTGGGCCGACTGTGCGGCACCTTCCACGAGATTGGCGCGGGGGACCCGTCGTGGCAAGCCGGACGACGTCACCCCGCCCGCGGCGGGTTCACGGATCTGCTCGGCACGGCGCCAGCGCTCGTCGTTGGCCGAGGTACTCCAGGAACCGGTGCCGTTCAGACCACCGGGACCGGCGGCGTTCGCGCCGTTGGTGCCGTGCAGTCCGGCGAAGTCGCCGGTGCCCCGGGACGCCGGCTGCGGCTCGCGGCGAGGGGCGGCGGGAACGGCCGGAGCGGGCTGCCCGGATACGGGCTGCTCCGGCGTGACGGGCGCGGCCGGTCGCTCGGGGCGGCTCGGCTGGGCGGGGCGGGGCGGCTGCGCGGGCTGCGAAGGCGCCGAGGGGAATCGGGAGTCCTCACCGGAGGGGGCGGTGGGCTCGGCCTGCTCGCGGAACCAGTTCGACTCGATGGTGTCGAAGATCGGCGTACGGCCGTCCCCGGGACCGGCGGGCGGAAGTGCCTCCTCCCGCTCGGTGGTGCCGCGCCCGTCCCGCGGGAGCGGGAACTCCCCGGTGTCGCCGGGGCCCATGGCGTTGACGTCCGGGCGTGCGTACTCACCCGTGTTGCCGGGGCCCTGGCCGAGGTCGGGGCGTGCGTACTCGCCGGTGCTGCCCGGACCCTGGCCGAGCTCCGGGCGTGCGTACTCACCCGTGCTGCCGGGGCCTTGGCCGAGGTCGGGGCGTGCGTACTCGCCGGTGCTGCCCGGACCCTGACCCAGCTCCGGTCGTGCGAACTGGCCGGTGTCGCCCGGTCCCTGGCTGAAGTCGGGGCGCTCGAACTGGGCGGTGTCGCCCGGTCCGCGGGCGCCCGGGGCGTCCGGACGGCCCGGCATCGCGAACTCACCGGTGTCGCCGGGACCGCGGCGCGGCTCGAACATGCTGGGGCCGTCGCCCTGGTCGGGCCGCGGGAACTCACCGGTGTCACCCGGACCGCGGTTGCCGAACGGATCACGCCGCCCCGACGGGGCGCCGCCATGGTCCGGCCGGGCGAACTGGCCGGTGGAATCGGCCTCTTCATGGCCGCGCGGGGCGTCGCCCGCGTCACGCGGAGCGCTCGGCCAGTCGTCGCCCGCCGCGGCGCGGCGCGCGCCCCAGCTGGTGCCGGGCTGGGTGGGAGCGGGCAGCTCCGGCGCGCGGTCACGGGAGGGGAGCTGCGGACGGGCGCCCTGGTCACCGGAGTCGGCTCGGGCCGGAGCGCCGGTGGGCGGGGCGACGGTCGGGCCGTCACCGCGCTGCGGAAGCGGCGGGCGGCCGGAGTTGGCACCCGGACCGCCGGGGCCGCCGGAGCCGCCCCGTCCGCCGGGACCGCCCGGACCACCGGGGCCCGCGGGACCGTTGCCGCGGGGGCCCGGAGGCCGTCCGCTGTCGAAGAGGCTGCCGCCGGACGGGGCGCTGCTCTGCGGGCCCGCCCCGGCGCCGACCGGCCGGGTCGGCAGTCCGCTGCTGGTGGTGCCGGCGCCGCCGGGGCCGTTCGCACCGCCGGAGCCGGGCAGCGCGGCGCGTGAGCCCGCACCGGGCACCTGGCGCCGTGAGGGGGCGGAGCCCAGCAGGCCCGCCGAGCCGTTCCCCGGTCCGCCGTTGCCCGGTCCGCCGGAGCCCGGCCCACCCGGACCGCCGCCGGGGGTCTGGGCGCCCGGCTTGCGGCCGCCCTGGGCGACGTCGACGGGCAGCATGACCAGCGCCGTCGTACCGCCCGAGTCGGACGGCCGGAGCTGGATGCGGATGCCGTGGCGCAGGGACAGCCGGCCGACCACGAACAGGCCCATGCGGCGGGAGACCGACACATCGACCGTGGGCGGGCTGGCCAGCCGCTCGTTGATCGCGGCCAGGTCCTCGGGCGAGAGCCCGATGCCGGTGTCGTGGATCTCGACCAGCACCCGCCCGTCGGGCAGGGCGTGACCGGTCACCTTGACCTTGGTCTGCGGCGAGGAGAACGAGGTGGCGTTCTCCAGCAGCTCGGCGAGCAGGTGGACGAGGTCGTTGACGACCCGGCCCGCGACCTCGGTCGCCGGGACCGAGCTGAGCTCGATGCGCTCGTACTGCTCCACCTCGGAGGCCGCGGCGCGGAGCACGTCCACCAGCGGGACCGGCCGGGTCCACCGGCGGCCCGGCTCCTCACCCGCGAGGACGAGCAGGTTCTCACCGTTACGCCGCATACGGGTGGCCAGGTGGTCCAGCTTGAACAGCGAGGACAGCTGGTCCGGGTCGGCCTCGCGGCTCTCCAGCTCGGAGATGAGCGAGAGCTGGCGCTGGATGAGGCCCTGGCTCCGGCGCGACAGGTTGGTGAACATCGCGTTGACGTTGCCCCGCAGCAGCGCCTGCTCGGCGGCGAGGCGGACCGCCTCGCGGTGCACGTCGTCGAAGGCGGTGGCCACCTTGCCGATCTCGTCCCGGCTGTGCACACCCACGGACTCCACCGAGGTGTCCACGTCCTGCGGGTCGGACTCGGAGAGCTGCTTGACCAGTTCGGGCAGCCGCTTCTGGGCGACTTCCTGCGCGGTGTCCTGGAGACGGCGCAGCGAGCGGACCATGGAGCGGGCGACGACGAAGGCGCCGACGAGGGAGACGCCGAGGACGAGCAGGATCAGCGCGCCGTTGATGATCGCGACCTGCTGGGCGTCCTGACGGAGCTCACGAGCCTTCTGCTGCATCTCGCTGAGCAGCGTCGCCTCGATCTTGCCCATCTCTTCGATCTTGATGCTGTCCTGGTCGTACCAGTCCAGATCGGTGCGCTTCTCCGCCTTCAGACCGTCCGGGTCGCGGACCGCGCGGTCCGCGTACATGGTCGCCGCCTTGATGTCCGGGCGGCTGTCCAGCGGCTCGAGGAGGTCCTCGGAGTTGCCCTGGCGGATCTGCTTGAAGCGGCCGAGGGCCTCGTTCTCCTTGTCCACCGCGGTCTTGGCGAAGCGGCGGTCGTTGGCGGAGAACTCGGCGCCGTCCGGGTCGGCGAGCGCGGCGCTGATCAGCGCGCGCTGGATGGAGGCGTACTCCTTCGCGGAGGAGAAGGTGGCCAGCGCGCGGGTGTTGTTGATCATCGCGCGGTTGCTGGTGGCCTGCGCCATGTCCTGGGACAGCGACAGCAGCGAGTTGATCAGCTCGTTGTAGTTCTGGACCGTCAGCGAGTAGTACTGGCTGTTGTCGTACGCCGTGTCACGGATCTCATTGATCTTGCCGAGCTGACGACTGATGTCGACGAGCGTGGACTGCACACCGGCCATCGACTGCTCACCGGGGTCGATGTCGTCGGTGGCGGTGCGGAACGCCGAGATGGCGCGGTCGGTGTCCTCACGCGTGGAGACGACCCGGTCGTCCTTGGCGTTGCCCTTGCCCGCCAGCGGCCCCGCCGACTTGTCGCGCTCCTCCTGGAGGGCGCTCGCCAACTGGGTGGCCTGCTGCGTCATCTCGGTGAGCAGCTTCATCTGGTCCAGCTGCTCGATGTTGTCGAGCGAGTCCTGGATCCGCAGGGCGCCCAGGGTGGTCGCGGCGACCACGGGGAGCGCGAGCAGGGAGACCAGCCTGGTGCTGATGCGCCAGTTGCGAAGGGCCAGACGGTTGCCGGGCCCGCTGGGGCTCTTGGGTTTGGGCTGCTCGGCGGGGTCGCCACCACCGGGCTTGCCGGTCAGCTGGGTGCCCTGTGCGCCGGACTCGGAGCCCTGGTCGGCCGGGGGCCTGCCGGTGCCCTGGGCGCGCTGGGGCATCGAGCCGCGGTCGGTTCCACCACGCGGCTCCGGGTCCGCCGAAGCTTCCCCTCGGCCCTGACGGGCCTGGGGAGTCCCCATACCATCCCTCTTGAAACGTCCCTGCACTAGCGTCGCAACCTCTGGACCAGGCGCTTCACCGAATCACGGTGAGGCGGTGTCGAGTCGTGGGGGACCGCGATCCCCCCTGTCGGTCGTGAGTGACCGGCGCGCTTCCTTTCGTATCGACAAGAGGAACCCCCGCCGCTCGGCGCCTCTCTGCGCCCCGTGCGCGCCGGCTGATTCCCGCGGCGGTCCCGGGAATTCCAGCACAGTGCCGGATGCTGCAACAAGGGCAAGGGGTGAGGCTGTGATGCGCGTGACGCTGTGTGCGGGCTTTATTACCGGACGTAGAAAGTCATGTCGGCGATAACGGACGTTTGCGAACGAGTCGCGTGCACACTTCGCGTGTCCGGCTAGCGATGATCAAGAGCGGAACGTCAGGTTCAGAGTGGCAATGTCCGTTTAGGGCGATTGAATCAACTGTCCTGAATATGGCATTTGCCCGATGATTCGTGAGCAAAATCACATACTGACGCCGACTTTTTCCGCGATTTCGTGGGCAAGGCCGCCTCTAGCCTGACGCTTTACACCGCCCGTCGAAACGACAACAGCGAGGCATGAACCCAGTGAAGACGACGATGATGTTCCGCGCCATAGCCAATCCGCGGCGCACCACCCTGGCGCATCTCGAGGACGCCGAGGAGCTGCGGACCGCGACCGAGGAGCAGCCGGAGCACTCCGTCGACCTGCCGGTCCAGACGGCCAACCCCCGCCGTACGGTGCTGAACGAGGCCCCCGCCCTCTGACGCCCAACCGACACCGGACCGATACCGGACCCGGGACCGCCCGGGCGGCCGGCCGCGGCGGACACCACCGCCCCGGCCGAGGACGCGGCGGCGCGCGGGACGCGGAGCGATAGCCTGGAGCGTCAGTTCCAGCGAGTCCAGTTAAGGGGCAGCAGCTTCCCGTGCGCATCGCCAGGTTCTCCATCGACGGCAACGTCGCCTTCGGAGTGGTCGAGGGTGAGCCGTCCGGCCAGGACGGCCCGGTCATCGACATCATCAAGGGCCATCCCTTCGCCGACTTCGAGCGCTCGGGACAGAAGATCCCGCTGAGCAAGGTCCGGCTGCTGCCGCCCGTGCTGCCGAACAAGGTCGTGGCGATCGGCCGCAACTACCGTGCGCACGCCGCCGAGCTCGGCAGCGAGGTCCCCGATGTCCCGGTCACCTTCTTCAAGCCGTCCACCTCGGTGACCGGTCCCGGTGACCCGGTCGTGTACCCCTCCTTCTCCTCCGAGGTGCACTACGAGGCGGAGCTGGCCGTGGTCATCGGCCGGATGTGCCGCGAGGTCCCGCGGGAGCGCGTCAAGGACGTCATCCTCGGCTACACCTGCGCCAACGACATCACCGCGCGGGATGTGCAGCGCCGTGAGGACCAGTGGGCACGGGCCAAGGGCTTCGACACCTCCTGCCCGCTGGGCCCCTGGGTGGAGACCGATATCGACCTGACGCGCGCCGCGGACCTCGGCATCATGTGCACGGTCAACGGCGAACAGCGTCAGCTGGGCCGTACGAGCGAGATGGTGCGCCCGGTCGAGGATCTGATCGTGCACATCACCGAGGCCATGACGCTCCTCCCGGGCGACGTGGTGCTCACCGGCACTCCGGCGGGCGTGGGCCCGCTCTCCGTCGGCGACGAGGTCGCCGTCACCATCGAAGGCATCGGCACTCTCACCAACAAGGTGATCAAGCGTGGCTAGCGCAAGCTCCTCCGCCCCCGTGCGGGTTCGTTTCTGTCCCTCGCCGACCGGCAACCCGCATGTCGGCCTGGTCCGCACCGCTCTGTTCAACTGGGCGTTCGCCCGCCACCACGGCGGCACCCTGGTCTTCCGCATCGAGGACACCGACGCGGCCCGCGACTCCGAGGAGTCGTACGAACAGCTGCTGGACGCGATGCGCTGGCTGGGCTTCGACTGGGACGAGGGCCCCGAGGTCGGCGGTCCGCACGCGCCCTACCGCCAGTCGCAGCGGATGGACATCTACCGCGAGGTCGCGGACAAGCTGCTGGAGGCCGGACACGCCTACCGCTGCTACTGCACCGCCGCGGAGCTGGAGGAGCGCCGCGAGGCCGCACGCAAGGCCGGACGTCCCTCCGGTTACGACGGCGCCTGCCGCACCCTGACCCCCGAGCAGATCGCGGCGTACGAGGCGGAGGGGCGTTCCTCGATCGTCCGCTTCCGGATGCCCGATGAGCCGATCACCTTCACCGACCTGGTCCGCGGCGAGCTCACCTTCACACCGGAGAACGTGACGGACTACGGCATCGTGCGGGCCAACGGCGCGCCGCTCTACACGCTCGTCAACCCGGTGGACGACGCGCTGATGGAGATCACCCATGTGCTGCGCGGTGAGGATCTGCTGTCCTCCACCCCGCGCCAGATCGCGCTGTACCGCGCACTGGCCGGGATCGGGGTGGGCGGCGGTCTGGTGCCCGCCTTCGGCCACCTCCCGTACGTCATGGGCGAGGGCAACAAGAAGCTCTCCAAGCGCGACCCCGAGTCCTCGCTGAACCTCTACCGGGAGCGCGGCTTCCTGCCCGAGGGGCTGCTCAACTACCTGTCCCTGCTGGGCTGGTCGCTCTCGGCCGACCAGGACGTCTTCTCGATCGACGAGATGGTCGCGGCGTTCGACATCGACGGGGTGAACGCCAACCCGGCCCGCTTCGACCTGAAGAAGGCGGAGGCGATCAACGCCGATCACATCCGCCGGCTGGATGCGAAGGCGTTCATCGAGGCGTGTGCTCCCTGGCTCCAGCCGCCGCACGCGCCCTGGGACCCGGAGCGGTTCGACGCCGCGGCCTTCGAGGCGCTGGCGCCGCTGGCCCAGACCCGGCTGACGGTGCTGTCCGACATCACCGCCAACGTCGACTTCCTCTTCCTCGCCGAGCCGGTGGCCGACGAGGCGTCCTGGACGAAGGCCATGAAGCCGGGCGCGGACGCCCTGCTCACCACCGCCCGGGCCAGGCTGGCAGAGGCGGAGTGGGCGGCCGAGCCGCTCAAGGAGGCGGTCCTCGCCGCCGGTGAGGAGCACGGCCTCAAGCTGGGCAAGGCCCAGGCCCCGGTGCGGGTCGCGGTCACCGGCCGCACGGTCGGGCTGCCGCTGTTCGAGTCGCTGGAGATCCTGGGGCGCGAGCGCACACTCGCCCGGATCGACGCGGCGCTGGCGAAGCTGGCCGCCTAGGTCCTGTCCGGTGGACCACCGGACAGGACCTGGTGCCACGGGGCGCCGGGTGCCCGGCACGCGGCGCCCCCGCACGGCGAATCCGTTTTGGTGGCCCGTCCACCATCGGGTAATGTTCTTCCTGCGCCGGACGGCCGGGCCGAGAGGCCGGACCGGAGGCGCAAGCCAAACAAAACCCCTACGGGGGTGGCGTTTTGGTGGGGTATGGTGTAATTGGCAGCACGAGTGATTCTGGTTCACTTAGTCTAGGTTCGAGTCCTGGTACCCCAGCAAGAGATCTTCTCGGATTCTTCGGGAATCTCTTGACCCAGCAGGACCAAGCCCCCGTTGTGTAGCGGCCTAGCACGCTGCCCTCTCAAGGCAGTAGCGCCGGTTCGAATCCGGTCGGGGGTACGGCTTCCTTCGGAAACGAAGGAGCGCTAGAGCCCCCGTTGTGTAGCGGCCTAGCACGCCGCCCTCTCAAGGCGGTAGCGCCGGTTCGAATCCGGTCGGGGGTACTGGTCTATACCATGGGCTATGGTGTAATTGGCAGCACGAGTGATTCTGGTTCATTTAGTCTAGGTTCGAGTCCTGGTAGCCCAGCGCAGTACAGCTTGTGCTGATCAGGCCCCCGTTGTGTAGCGGCCTAGCACGCCGCCCTCTCAAGGCGGTAGCGCCGGTTCGAATCCGGTCGGGGGTACAGGGACAAGGCCCTCCGCGTGATGCGGAGGGCCTTTCGCCGTTCCGGGTCCGGGGCGGTGCCCCGGGCGCGTCCCTCAGGACGCGAAGCGCCGGTAGGACTCCTCGGTCTCGGCAAGCCGCCGCAGGCTCAGCAACACCGGTTCGTACAGCACGGTCAGTGCGACGACCGCCTCGATCCGCTCCTGCGGGGTGTAGGTCTCCACCAGATCCAGGTCCGCGACGGCCAGTTCGGCCGCGAGCCGGGCGTGCAGCTGCAAGTGGCCGGTCTCATGCGGATATCCGAGGCGGTCCAGGGTCGCGATGGCCGACACCAGCATCCGGTACGCGGGGGAGGCGTCGCCCAGCTCCTGGCAGCGCGTCCACGCCAGCCGCTCCAGCAGCGTGTCCACCTGCTCCCGGGCGAGGGCCGTCGCGGCGTCGTCCGCGTCGGGTTCGGGGCCGTGCGGCAGCGCCCAGACCGCGGCTCCCATCCGGCTGGGCTCGCTGAGTGATGCGTCCTCGGCGGCGTCCAGCACCTGCCGGGCGGTGGACACCGGAACCCGGCCGACCTGGATCAGCGCCCGGACCAGCCGCAGTCGGCGCAGATGCTCCTCGCCGTACTCGGCCTTGGTGGCGGTGATCCGCTCGCCCTGCGGCAGCAGCCCCTCGCGCAGGTAGTACTTGATCGTCGCGGTGGACACCCCGCTGCGCTCGCTGAGCTCCGCCAGTCGCATACCTGTTGCACCTTCCCTTGGAGAGTGGCACTATCTAACTCATAGATAGTGACGCTATCCAATCGTACAAGGCGAGGGACGAGGGGATCACCATGGGTGCCGAGCTGTATGCGGGACGTATGACCGCCGCTGCCGAGGGGGACGTGACCGTCTTCCTGATCGGGATGCGCATCAACCGCTTCCGGGCGCTGGGCAGCTGGCTGCCGGTGTTCAAGGCGATGCCGCGGATGCTGCGCGAGCTCTCGCGGGACAAGGGGAGCGGGATGCTCGGCTATCAGCTGCTGTTCGGCCCGCCGCGGGTGATCTACGTGGTCCAGTACTGGTCGTCGCACGAGAAGCTGCTGGCGTACTCCGTGGCCCAGGACAAGGAGCACCGCCCGGCCTGGGCGGCGTTCAACCGCCGGATGCGGGAGGGCAAGGGCAGGGTCGGCTTCTGGCACGAGACCTATGTGGTCCCGGCCGGGGCCCATGAGTCGGTGTACCTCAACATGCCGGAATTCGGCCTGGGCAAGGCCGCCGGAGTGGTTCCGGTCGGCCGTCGTGGGGACCGCGCGGCCGACCGGCTGTCGCTGAAGGGCGCCTGAGGCGCGCACGCCCCCGCGGCGCGGCGGGGGTGCGGGGGTCAGTGGCCCCGGCGCAGGGCGTCGCTGAGCCGCGCGGCGGCGTCGATGACGGCCTGGGCGTGCATCCGGCCCGGGTGGCGGGTCAGCCGCTCGATCGGTCCGGAGACCGAGACGGCGGCGACCACGCGGTTGGAGGGTCCGCGCACCGGGGCGGAGACCGAGGCCACGCCCGGCTCCCGCTCGCCGATCGACTGGGCCCAGCCCCGCCGCCGTACGCCCGACAGGGCCGTGGCCGTGAAGCGGGCCCCCTGGAGACCGCGGTGCAGCCGCTCCGGCTCCTCCCAGGCCATCAGCACCTGGGCGGCCGAGCCGGCCTTCATGGGCAGTGTGGAGCCGACCGGCACGGTGTCCCGCAGTCCGGACAGCCGCTCCGCCGCCGCCACGCAGATCCGCATATCGCCCTGGCGCCGGTAGAGCTGCGCGCTCTCGCCCGTCACGTCCCGCAAGTGCGTGAGCACCGGTCCGGCCGTGGCGAGCAGCCGGTCCTCACCCGCCGCCGCGGCCAGCTCGGCCAGGCGCGGGCCCAGGATGAACCGGCCCTGCATATCGCGCGCCACCATGCGGTGGTGCTCGAGCGCCACCGCCAGCCGGTGTGCCGTGGGGCGCGCCAGGCCCGTCGCCCCGACCAGCCCGGCGAGGGTGGCCGGACCGGACTCCAGAGCGCTCAGAACCAGAGCCGCCTTGTCGAGAACGCCGACGCCACTAGAGTTGTCCATGCAACGATACTCGCGTCTCACACTGTGAAACGCAAGTTCAATTTCGCGGGAGACCCGCCACTCTGGAATGGCGGGCCCGCACGACCAGGGCACGCACTCGATCCGAGTTTGGGCCGCGCGGCGACGCCGGCCGGAGGGAAAGCGATGGGACGGACACTCGCGGAGAAGGTCTGGGACGACCATGTCGTCCGGCACGCCGAAGGCGAGCCCGACCTCCTCTTCATCGATCTGCACCTGCTGCACGAGGTGACCAGCCCGCAGGCGTTCGACGGCCTGCGCAAGGCCGGGCGCCAGGTCCGTCGCACCGACCTCACCATTGCCACCGAGGACCACAACACCCCGACCCTCGACATCGACAAGCCGATCGCCGACCCGGTCTCCCGCGCCCAGTTGGAGACGCTGCGCAAGAACTGCGCGGAGTTCGGCGTCCGGCTGCATCCGCTCGGCGATGTCGAGCAGGGCGTTGTCCACGTGGTGGGACCGCAGCTGGGACTGACCCAGCCCGGCACCACCGTGGTCTGCGGTGACAGCCACACCTCCACCCACGGCGCGTTCGGCGCGCTGGCGTTCGGCATCGGCACCAGCCAGGTCGAGCATGTGCTCGCCACCCAGACGCTGCCGCTGGCGCCGTTCAAGACCATGGCGATCACCGTCGAGGGCGAGCTGCCCGAGGGCGTCACCGCCAAGGACCTGATCCTGGCGATCATCGCCAGGATCGGCACCGGCGGCGGTCAGGGCTATGTGCTGGAGTACCGCGGCTCCGCCATCGAGAAGCTCTCGATGGAGGCCCGGATGACCGTGTGCAACATGTCCATCGAGGCGGGCGCCCGCGCGGGCATGATCGCGCCGGACGAGACCACGTTCCGCTATCTGGAGGGCCGTCCGCACGCCCCCGAGGGCGCCGACTGGGACGCCGCCGTCGCGTACTGGCGAACCCTGCGCAGCGACGAGGACGCCGTCTTCGACCGCGAGGTCGTCATCGACGCTTCCGAGCTGGCCCCGTTCGTCACCTGGGGCACCAACCCCGGCCAGGGCGCGCCCCTGTCGGCCTCGGTGCCCGACCCCGCCTCCTACGAGGACGCGAGCGAGAAGCTGGCCGCCGAGAAGGCCCTGGAGTACATGGGTCTGACGGCTGGTCAGCCGCTGCGCGACATCGCGGTGGACACCGTTTTCGTCGGCTCCTGCACCAACGGCCGCATCGAGGACCTGCGCTCCGCCGCCTCGGTCCTCCAGGGCCGTTCGGTGGCCGACGGCGTGCGGATGCTGGTGGTCCCCGGTTCGGTACGGGTGTCGCTCCAGGCCGTCGAGGAGGGTCTGGACAAGGTGTTCACCGCGGCAGGTGCCGAGTGGCGGCACGCCGGCTGCTCGATGTGTCTGGGCATGAACCCCGACCAGCTCGCCCCCGGTGAGCGGTCGGCCTCCACCTCCAACCGCAACTTCGAGGGCAGGCAGGGCAAGGGCGGCCGTACCCATCTGGTCTCCCCGCAGGTGGCCGCCGCCACCGCGGTACTGGGCCATCTGGCCTCGCCCGCCGATCTGTCCGACGTCGACGCAACCGTTCCCGTGGGGGCCTGAGCAGTCATGGAAGCATTCACCACGCACACCGGCCGGGCCGTACCACTGCGCCGCAGCAACGTCGACACCGACCAGATCATCCCCGCGCACTGGCTCAAGAAGGTCACCCGCGACGGCTTCGAGGACGGGCTGTTCGAGGCCTGGCGCAAGGACCCGGAGTTCGTGCTCAACCGCCCCGAGCACAAGGGCGGGACCGTCCTGGTGGCCGGACCGGACTTCGGCACCGGCTCCTCGCGTGAACACGCGGTGTGGGCGCTCCAGAACTACGGCTTCAAGGCCGTCATCTCCGCCCGATTCGCCGATATCTTCCGCGGCAACTCCCTCAAGAACGGCCTGCTGACCGTCGTGCTGCCGCAGGAGACGGTGGACCGGCTGTGGCAGCTGGTGGAATCCGACCCGGCCGCGGAGGTCTCCGTGGACCTCGTCGACCGCCAGGTGCGCGCCGAAGGCATCACGGCTGATTTTGAGCTTGACGAGAACGCCCGCTGGCGGCTTCTGGAGGGCCTGGATGACATCAGCCTCACCCTGAGGGAGGAGGCCGACATCGCCGCGTACGAGGCGACTCGTCCTTCCTTCAAGCCCCGTACGGTGCAGCTCTGACCCCCCGGTTCTCGCTGTACAGAGCAGGTTTGGCATGATGCGCCGCCGGTCCTCGGACTGGCGGCGCATCGTCATGTTGAGGCCCCGTGAAGCGACAACTCGCCTCAGATGGCACAATCAGTGCATGGAACGCGACGGCCAACTCGAGCTCTACGGTCTTGTCGCCGCCCGACTCAAGGAAGCGCACACAAGGGTGCGCACACTGCAAGTCCCGGAGGGCGTACGGATGGCGCTGTCCCGGAAGCTGCTGGTCATCACCTCGGCGGCGAAACACGATCTCGCAGACGCGGCAAGGCGTCTGGAGCGGTTGATGAACGACCTCGACGAGGGGCGTTTCCCCCAAGATCCCGACTCCGACGGAAGTCCGTGACGATCGAGTACGTTGCGGCACAAGGGTGATTAGCCCGTTTCGTGTTTGATTTGCGGTATATATCTGCCTAACGTGCGAAAAAGCCTGAACACATTCGTTCCGGCGATGTCTCCGAAGGGGAAGACGTGAACAAGGCGCAGCTCGTAGAAGCGATTGCCGACAAGGTCGGCGGCCGACAGAACGCCGCCGAAGCGGTCGACGCGGTCCTGGATGCCATCGTCCGCGCGGTCGTCGGCGGGGATCGAGTTTCGGTCACCGGATTCGGCTCGTTCGAGAAGGTGGAGCGTCCTGCCCGGTACGCCCGGAACCCGCAGACCGGTGAGCGGGTCCGGGTCAAGAAGACCTCCGTGCCCCGCTTCCGCGCGGGCCAGGGCTTCAAGGACCTGGTGAGCGGCTCGAAGAAGCTCCCGCGCGGTGGCGAGGTCGCCGTGAAGAAGGCCCCCAAGGGCAGCCTCCAGGTCGCCGCCAAGAAGGCGGCCGCCAAGAAGGCCACGGCGAAGAAGACCACCGCCAAGAAGACCACCGCCAAGAAGACGGCGGCGAAGAAGACCACCGCGAAGAAGACCGCGGCGAAGAAGACCACGGCCAAGAAGGCGACCGCCAAGAAGACGGCGACCAAGAAGGCCACGGCGAAGAAGGCTCCCGCGCGCAAGACCGCCGCGCGCAAGACGGCCAAGAAGACCACCGCCAGGAAGCGCTAGTCAGCGGCGCACCGCCGTACGTCACGCGCCGGGCCGGGCTCCCTCGGGGAGCCCGGCCCGCGGTGTTTCCAGGGCGTTCAGAAGGTCTGGAGGGTCACGAGGACCACGCGGCGGTCCTCGCCCTCGCCCGCCACCTCGATCCGCACCCGCTGTCCCGGGCGCAGCATCCGCAGCCCCCCGGCGTCGAAGGCCGCCGCGTCGAAGGGCAACGGGGTGCCGTCGTCGAGCAGCACGCTTCCGGCGCGGGTCTCGGGGTCGTAGGTGTACGCGGTTCCCTGCATGACCGCCAGCCTAGTGCGGCGCCGTCCGCCAGCGGCCCCCGGTCGGCGGGCACCGTACGGGACAAGGGCCCTAGCCCTCGCCGCGGGTCGGTTCCGGTGCGCGCGGCCGGGCCCCGGCCGCGGGAACGGGCCCCGGTTCCGGGCCGGACGCGGTCGCCGCACCCAAGCGGCGGGCGGTGTGCGGGCCGACGCCCAGTGCCAGCGCCGCGCGCAGGTCCTCGCCGGTGTCCACGTCGCGCCGTACCGAGTCCACCCCGGCCAGCTCGATCTCCCGCGCCCCCGACGCCCGGTGCCGGGCCCGCGAGGGTCCGCCGAAGGCCGGGGCGAGCTCCGTGCCCGGTGCCGCCGAGAGCAGGGTCGTGCCCACCCCCGCCGCGTCGGCCAGAAAGGCGCGTGAGAGGCCGGAAGCGATGTCGAGCACCTGGTCGAGCTCCGCGGACCGCAAGGCCGGGAGATCGGCGTTCAGCGCCGCTACGGCGGCTCCTGGGTGTTCCTCCCGGACCGCGCGCGCGGCGTGCGCGAGCGCCGCGTTCAGCCCGCTGCCCGGTGGGTCGGGCACGATCCGGGCGCCCAGCGCCGACAGCTCGCGCCCGGCGAGCGGGTCGTCGGTGACCACGGTCACCCCCCGCACCAGACCGGCCGCCAGCGCCGCCGCCACGGTGTCCAGCGCGAACGCCAGCGCCAGCCCCGGCCGCAGCGCGTCCCCGGCCGCCTCGGAGAGCCGGCTCTTGGCCCGTGCCAGCGGTTTCAGCGGCACCACCAGCGTCCATGCCACACGGGCTGCGTTTGTTCCCACGGGCCTCATTCTCACCCGGTGCCCGGCTCGCCCAGGACGTGCGGGGTTACGGTGTCCTCGACATACCGGGTACCTGGAGCGACACTTGTGCGGCTGCCCGGACGGCAGCAAGCGAGCAGGTCAGCAGGGTCAAAGAGGAGGATGTTCCGAGTGTCCGGCCGCAGAATCGGCATCTGGTACCGCATGGCAGCGGTCTTGGTCAAACCGCCGCTGGTGGTTCTGTTCAAGCGCGACTGGCACGGAATGGAGCACATTCCCGCCGACGGTGGATTTATCACCGCGATCAACCACAACTCGTATCTCGACCCGCTCTCCTACGCGCACTTCCAGTACAACACCGGACGGGTGCCGCGCTTCCTCGCCAAGGCCGCCCTCTTCCGGGGCAGCTTCGTCGGAACCTTCCTGCGCGGGACCGGCCAGATCCCGGTCTACCGCGAGTCCACCGACGCGGCCAACGCCTTCAGGGCCGCCGTGGACGCCATCAACAAGGGCGAGTGCGTGGCGTTCTATCCCGAGGGCACCCTCACCCGCGACCCCGAGATGTGGCCGATGCGGGGCAAGACCGGTGCGGCCCGCGTCGCGCTGCTCACCAAGGCGCCCGTGATCCCGGTCGCCCAGTGGGGCGCCAACGAGGCCGTACCGCCGTACGCCAAGCAGAAGAAGGTCCGCCTCTTCCCCCGCAAGACCCTCAAGGTGCACGCCGGACCGCCGGTGGACCTGTCCGCGTACTACGGCCAGGAGCCCACCGCCGAGGTGCTGCGGGCCGCCACCGAGGCCATCATGGCCGCCATCACCGACCTCCTCGCCGAAGTACGCGGAGAGGCAGTGCCCGTCCGCGCCAAGGACATCCCGGCCGCCCGCCCCCACTCCGCCGACCAGCCGCGCCCCGTGGCCGAAGAGGAGAGCAAGTGACGCGCTGCGCCGTCTTCGGCACCGGCTCCTGGGGCACCGCGTTCGCCATGGTGCTCGCCGACGCCGGGTGCGAGGTGACGCTGTGGGGCCGCCGTGCCGGGCTGGTGGACGCGATCAACACCGGTCGCACCAACCCCGACTATCTCCCCGGTACCGAGCTGCCGCGCGGCGTGCGGGCCACCACGGACCCCGCCGAGGCCGCCCGGGACGCTGAGTTCACCGTGCTCGCGGTGCCCTCCCAGACGCTGCGTGAGAACCTCGCCGGATGGGCCCCGCTGCTGCCCGCCGACACCGTGCTGGTCTCCCTGATGAAGGGCGTCGAACTCGGCACCGCCAAGCGGATGAGCGAGGTCATCGAGGAGGTCGTCGGCAAGGCGTCGCCCGGTGCCGGGGTGGCAGGGCGGGTGGCCGTGCTCACCGGCCCCAACCTGGCCCGGGAGATCGCCGCCCGGCAGCCCGCCGCGTCCGTCGTGGCCTGCCGTGACGAGGGTGTGGCCCGCCGCCTCCAGACCGCCTGCCACACCCCGTACTTCCGCCCGTACACCAACACCGACGTGGTCGGCTGTGAACTGGGCGGCGCCGTGAAGAACGTGATCGCGCTGGCCGTGGGGATCGCCGACGGCATGGGCCTGGGCGACAACGCCAAGGCGTCGCTGATCACCCGCGGACTGGCCGAGACGACCCGGCTCGGTCTGGCGATGGGCGCCGACGCCCACACCTTCGCGGGCCTGGCGGGCATGGGCGACCTGGTCGCCACCTGCTCCTCCCCGCTCTCCCGCAATCACACCTTCGGCACCAACCTGGGCCGCGGGATGACGCTGGAGGAGACCATCGCGGTCACCCGGCAGACCGCGGAGGGTGTCAAGTCGTGCGAGTCCGTGGCCGATCTCGCCCGGCGCCACGATGTCGACATGCCGCTCACCGAAACCGTGGTCGGCATCGTGCACGACGGCAAACAGCCGCTGGTCGCACTCAAAGAGCTGATGTCGCGCAGCGCCAAGGCCGAGCGGCACTGACGGCAAGGGAACCGCAAGGTAATCTCAACGCGATATGAGCAGCCAGACCCCTTCCCCCCGCCCTGTCCCGGCCACCTCCGAGGGTGAGCCGCGGAAGCCGCGCGTCGCCGTCGTCTTCGGCGGGCGCAGCTCCGAACACGCCATCTCCGTGGTCACCGCGGGCGCGGTGCTGCGGGCGATCGACCGTGAGAAGTACGACGTGCTGCCGATCGGCATCACCTCGGACGGCCGTTGGGCCCTGACCGCCGACGAGCCCGAGCGGATGGCCATCGCCAACCGCCGGCTGCCGACCGTCGCCGGGCTCGCCGAGTCGGCGGAAGGCTCGGTCGTGCTCCCCGTCGACCCGGGCAACCGCGAGGTCGTCTTCAGCGAGCCAGGCTCGGTGCCCAAGGCGCTGGGCGACGTCGATGTGGTCTTCCCCATGCTGCACGGCCCCTACGGCGAGGACGGCACCCTCCAGGGGCTGCTGGAGCTGTCCGGGGTGCCCTATGTGGGCGCGGGCGTGCTCGCCTCCGCCGTCGGCATGGACAAGGAGTACATGAAGCGGGTGTTCGTCTCCTTCGGGCTGCCGGTCGGCCCGTACGAGGTGATCCGCCCCCGCGAATGGGAGAAGGACCCCTCGGCCGCCCGCCGCAAGATCGTGGACTTCGCCGAGGAGCACGGCTGGCCGGTCTTCGTGAAGCCCTCCCGCGCCGGTTCGTCCATCGGCATCACCAAGGTCGACGACGCCGCCGGTCTTGACGCCGCGATCGAGGAGGCACGGGCCCACGACCCCAAGGTCCTCGTGGAGGCGCTGCTGCGCGGCCGCGAGATCGAATGCGGGGTGCTGGAGTTCGAGGACGGCCCGCGCGCCAGTGTGCCGGCCGAGATCCCGCCGGTCTCCACCCACGACTTCTACGACTTCGAGGCCAAGTACATCGACTCCGCCCCCGGTGTGGTGCCCGCACCGCTCACCGAGGAGGAGACCCTGCGGGTCCAGGAGCTCGCGGTGCGTGCGTTCGACGCGGTGTCCTGCGAGGGCCTGGTGCGCGCCGACTTCTTCCTGCTGGAGAACGGCGAGTTCGTGATCAACGAGGTGAACACCATGCCCGGGTTCACCCCGATCTCGATGTACCCGCGGATGTGGCAGGAGAGCGGCGTCGGCTACCCGGAGCTGGTCGACCGGCTGATCCAGGCGGCGCTGCGCCGCTCCACGGGGCTGCGCTGACCTCAGGCCACGCCCTCGGGCACGGTCTTCTTGACGGCGCTCGCGAGGTCGATCAGCGGGTCGACCTCCGGCGCGTACTTCTCCGGCACCGTCACCTCGACATACGCCCGGCGCAGTACGGTGGTGAAGCGATAGCCGCCGTCCCGCTTCTCGGGCAGCCACTCGACGCCGTTGACTCCGGCGGAGCGGGTCGCGGTCGTGGCCGCGGCGGGCCGGGAGACCCCGCAGCGCAGCTGCACGGCGGGGTCACCCCAGACGGCGGTGAAATCCGAAGCGGGTTCGGTGGTGCGCCGCTCCAGCCCGTTGACGGTGCCGGGGAGCTCCTTGTGCAGCGCCCGGCACAAGGCGGCCGCCTGCTTTGTCGGCTTGGGAACCGCTGGGGCTCCGGAGTCGTCGGAATCCTCGGTGAACGAGCATCCGGCCACCGAGAACATGACCAAGGCCGCGGTGGCCGCCAGCGGGGCGAACTTTCGGGTGGAACTACGGTGTGCGGAATTCACCGTTCGATGATACGGGGGCTACAGATGGACCACCGGGCAGGTGAGGGTACGCGTGATGCCCTCCACTTGCTGGACCTTGGCGACCACCATGCGTCCCAGCTCATCGACCGTGTCGGCCTGGGCGCGCACGATCACGTCGTACGGTCCGGTGACGTCCTCGGCCTGTATCACCCCCGGCAGCTTGGCGATCAGGTCGGCGACGGTCGACGCCTTGCCGACCTCGGTCTGGATCAGGATGTACGCCTGTACCACGGAACCTCCAGGGCGGCTACGAGGATCATGTGGGGAGAAGGGACGCCACGGTACCGCGTCGCCATGCGGCTCGGGGAGACCCGCGCTCGGTGCGCGGCGCGGCGGGCAACGAGCCATCAGTACGAAGGGGCAATGGGATGAAGGGCACCGTGGGCGAGTTGGGGGAGTTCGGGCTCATCAGGGAGCTCACTTCACGTCTCACCACTACCCCGGCGGTGAAGCTGGGGCCCGGTGACGACGCGGCGGTCGTGGCCGCACCCGACCGCAGGGTGGTGGCGAGCACCGATGTGCTGTTGGAGGGCAGCCACTTCCGCCGGGACTGGTCCACCGCCTATGACGTGGGCCGGAAGGCCGCGGCCCAGAACCTGGCCGATATCGCGGCGATGGGCGCGGTGCCGACGGCGCTGCTGCTCGGTCTGGTGGTGCCGGCCGATCTGCCGGTGACCTGGCCGACCGAGCTGATGGACGGCATCCGCGACGAATGCCAGGTGGCGGGCGCCGCGGTGGCCGGTGGCGATGTGGTGCGCGGTGACACCATCACCGTCGCGATCACCGCGCTGGGCGATCTGCGCAACCATGAGCCGGTCACCCGATCCGGTGCCCAGCCGGGGGATGTTGTCGCGGTCACCGGCTGGCTTGGCTGGTCGGCGGCCGGACATGCGGTGCTCTCCCGCGGTTTCCGCTCCCCGCGCGCCTTCGTGGAGGCGCACCGTCGCCCGGAACCGCCGTACCACGCGGGCCCCGCGGCCGCCGGGCTCGGCGCGACCGCCATGACCGATGTGAGCGACGGTCTGGTCGCCGACCTCGGGCATATCGCGGAGGCCAGCGGGGTGCGGATCGATCTGCGCGCGGGGGACATCGACATCCCCTCGCAGATGTCGGACATCGGACAGGCGGTGGGCGTCGATCCGTTGCAGTGGGTGCTCAGCGGGGGAGAGGACCACGCGATCGTGGCCACCTTCCCGCCCGATGTGAAACTGCCCGCCCGCTGGAAGGTGATCGGCGAGGTGCTCAACCCCTCGGCGCTGCCCCAGGTGACGGTGGACGGCGCCCCCTGGCTGCACGCGGGGTGGGACCACTTCGGGGAAGAGAAGAGCGCCGAGTAGATTCGGCCGTATGTCGCTCTCCTCTCGTCATCAGCCTCCCGCCCGTCCGCCGCGGCTGGCACGCACCGCCGCGGGTCCCGTACGGGTGCTCACCGTCGCCGGGTCCGACTCCGGCGGCGGTGCGGGTATCCAGGCCGATCTGAAGACGATGCTGGCCCTGGGCGCCCACGGGATGAGTGTGATCACCGCGGTGACCGCTCAGAACTCGCTGGGCGTACAGGGCGCCTGGGAACTGCCCGCGGACGCGGTCCGGGCCCAGTTCCGCAGTGTGGTCGACGACATCGGCGTCCAGGCGGTCAAGACCGGGATGCTGGCCACCGCCCCACTGGTCGAGACCGTCGCCGCGCTGCTGGCGGAGCTCACCGTTCCGGTGGTCGTCGACCCGGTGGGGGTCTCCAAACACGGTGACGCGCTGCTGGCCACCGACGCGCTCGACGCGGTGCGCACCAAACTGCTGCCGACCGCCACGGTGGCCACGCCCAACCTGGACGAGGTCGCCCAGCTCACCGGTGTGCGCGTGGAGTCGGAGGACGATCTGCGGCGCGCGGCCGCGGCGGTCCTGGCCCTCGGCCCGCGCTGGGCGCTGATCAAGGGCGGTCATCTGACGGGCGACGCGGTGGATCTGCTCACCGACGGCACCGAGGAGCACTGGCTGCGGGCGCCGCGCTATGACAACCGCCATACGCACGGCACGGGCTGCACCCTCGCGTCGGCAGTCGCCACCTATCTGGCGGGCGGCGAGGACGTGCCGCGGGCCGTCACGGCCGCCAAGCAGTACGTCACCGGCGCCATCGCGGAGGGGTTTCCGCTGGGCGGGGGCATCGGCCCGGTCGACCACGGCTGGCTGTGACCCCGGAAACCGGGCCGGAATCCGGGCGGAAGGCCGCCAAGGGTACGCCCCAGAGCACGCGAAAAGGCCGGTCCACGTCATCGGTGGACCGGCCTGAGCACCGGATCCCGCGTGAGCGGGGAGGCCGTGCGCCTAGCGCGAGACCTTGCCGGCCTTGATGCACGAGGTGCAGACGTTGAGCCGCTTCGGGGTACGACCGACCACAGCGCGCACCGTCTGGATGTTGGGGTTCCAACGACGGCGGGTGCGGCGGTGCGAGTGCGAGATGTTGTTGCCGAAGCCCGGCCCCTTGCCGCAGACGTCGCAGTTGGCAGCCACGGGTTACTCCAAAGACGGGTCAGCCTCGCTTCTCGCGAGGAGACAGACACTTACGGGAACCCCGGACGTTGCCAAGATCTTGGGAGATCGGCTGCGCCTGGGGGAATGGCCCGATTCGCATCGGGCAACCGGAGCAGCATACAACGGCCACTCCCGTACAACGAAACTATCATGGCTGCCCCGGCACCCGCCGAGGGCGGCGACTACCCTGCGATGACCTGATGACCGACCCCGCCCCAGCCCTCCCGAGGAGGACGTACGTGCCGCCCACGCTCGACGCCGATGCGGTACGGACCTGGTGCGGGCTGGCGCTGGACGCGCTGGGCCGGGCCCGCGAGGAGATCGACGCGATCAACGTCTATCCGGTCGCGGACGGGGACACCGGCACCAATCTGTATCTCACCGTCGAATCCGCGGCCCAGGCCGTCGACGCCGCCTTCAACGGCCACGCCGCCTCGTCCGTCGCCTCCCGCCCCACCCTCGCCGATGTGGTGCGCGCCATGGCCCACGGCGCCCTGATCGGTGCCCGGGGCAACTCCGGCACCATCCTGGCCCAGCTGCTGCGCGGCATGGCCGATGTGCTGGCCGACGGCGCCCCGGGGGAGGCCGCGGGCCCGGGCGGCGCGCACGACGAGGCCGACGGGCTGCGGCGGGCCCTGCGGCGCGCGGTCGACCTGGCCTATCTGGCCGTCGCGCACCCGGTGGAGGGCACCGTCCTGACCGTCGCCGTGGCCGCGGCCGAGGGCGCCGAACGGGCCACCGGCGACATCGGCACGGTGGCGCGGGCGGCGTACGAAGAGGCGCGCACGGCGCTCCAGGCCACCCCCGGACAGCTCGACGCGCTCGCCCGCGCGGGTGTCGTCGACGCCGGAGGCTACGGCCTGGTCACCGTTCTCGGCGGACTGGCCGAGGCGCTGTCGGGCGAGGCCCCGGCGGCCCCGGCGGCCCCCGCGGCCCCGGGACGTCCCCGCACCCCCACCACCCGCACCCCCACCACCCGCACCGCCGACACCGTGCCCGTCGCCGCCCCGCGGTCCTCCGGGTCCTCGGACTGCGCCGCCGGGGCGGCCCCCTCCGGCGGGCCCGGCTATGAGGTGATCTACCTGCTGGAGGCGGACGAGACGGCCGTGGCCCGGCTGCGCGAGCGGCTGGACGCGCTCGGTGACTCCCTCGTGGTCGTCGGCGGCGACGGGCTGTGGAACGTCCATGTCCATGTGGACGACGCGGGCGCGGCCGTGGAGGCGGGCATCCAGGCCGGACGGCCGTACCGGATCCGCATCACCCACTTCGGTGCCGCGGGTGCGGGTCAGCCGGAGCACCCGGCGGCGGACTCCGGCGGGCGCCGTCCCGAGGAGCCGCGAGACCAGGAGCCGTCCGCCGTCCCGCTCGTGCCCCGCGCCGTGGTCGCCGTCGTCCCCGGCGACGGGCTCGCCGCGCTGTGCGCCGGGGCCGGGGCCACCGTGGTCACCACCCGCCCCGGGGAACCGCCCGCCAGCGGGGAGCTGGCCGAGGCCGTCCGGCGGGCCCACGCACGCGAGGTCGTACTGCTGCCCAACGACGCCGAGCTGCGGTACCGCGCGGCGGCCGCCGCCGCGCAGGCGCGCACCGAGGGCGTACGGGTCGCCGTCATCCCCACCCGCTCCGCGGTCCAGGGCATCGCCGCGCTCGCCGTCCACGAGCCCGCCCGCAGCTTCGACGAGGACGTCGTCGCCATGACCTCCGCCGCGGGCGCCACCCGCTACGCCGAACTGGCCGTCGCCGAGCGCCAGTCCTGGACCATGGCCGGGGTCTGCCAGGCCGGGGACGTCCTGGGGCTGATCGACGGCGATGTGGCGGTGATCGGCTCCGAGCTGGCGGCCACCGCCGAGACCGTGCTCGACCGGATGCTCGCCGCGGGCGGCGAGATGGTGACGCTGGTGCTGGGCGAGGAGCTGCCCGACGAGCTCGCCGAGCGGCTGGAACGGCACGTCCGGGAGGTGCACTTCGCCGTCGACACGGTCGTCTACCGGGGCGGCCAGCCCTCCGTGCCGCTGATCATAGGCATCGAATGACCCCGTTGCCTGATCCCGTCTGTCGGTGCGGTGGTGTGCAATGGACCGCGTGCCCGTGCTCGAAGAACCCCTGAAGAAGGTCCTCGGCGGCAACACCGCGAAGGTGATGGCCGACCACCTCGGCCTGCACACCGTCGGCGATCTGCTCCATCACTACCCCCGGCGGTACGCGGAGCGCGGCGAGCTGACCCGTCTCGCCGATCTGCCCCTGGACGAGCATGTGACCGTCGTCGCGCAGGTCGCGGACGCCCGGGTGCTGAAGTTCAACGCGGGGCGCGGACAGCGCCTCGAGGTCACCATCACCGACGGCAGCGGCCGCCTCCAGCTCGTCTTCTTCGGCAAGGGCATCCACAAGCCACGGTCCCAGCTGGTCCCCGGGACCCGCGGGATGTTCGCGGGCAAGGTCACGGTCTTCAACCACAAGCGTCAGCTCGCCCATCCGGAGTTCAAGACGCTGGGCTCCGACAGCGGCGCGGACACCGTGGAGGCGTTCGCCAACCAGCTGCTGCCGCTGTATCCGGCGTGCAAGCAGATGGAGTCCTGGCAGATCCAGCAGGCCGTGGACACCGTGCTGGGCCCCTCGGGCACCGAGGACGCCGTCCTGGCCGACCTGGTGGACCCGCTGCCCGAGGCGCTGCGGGAGGGCCGGGGTCTGGCCACCCTGCCCGAGGCGCTGCGCAAGATCCACCGGCCGCGCACCAAGGGGGATATCGCCGCCGCCAAGGACCGCCTCAAATGGGACGAGGCGTTTGTCCTCCAGGTCGCCCTGGCCCGGCGCCGCCGGGCCGACGCCCAACTGCCCGCCGCCCCGCGCCGACCCGTCGAGGACGGTCTGCTCACCGCGTTCGACGCCCGGCTGCCGTTCACCCTCACCGACGGCCAGCGCCGGGTCAGCGAGCAGATCTTCGCCGACCTCGCCACCGAACACCCCATGCACCGGCTGCTCCAGGGCGAGGTGGGCTCGGGCAAGACGATGGTGGCGCTGCGGGCGATGCTGGGCGTGGTGGACGCCGGGGGACAGGCGGCGATGCTCGCGCCCACCGAGGTCCTCGCCCAGCAGCACCACCGCTCGATCACCGAGATGATGGGCGCGCTGGCCGAGGGCGGCATGCTGGGCGGCGCCGAGCGGGGCACCAAGGTGGTGCTGCTCACCGGCTCCATGGGCGCCGCGGCCCGCCGTCAGGCGCTGCTGGACCTGGTCACCGGTGAGGCCGGGATCGTGATCGGCACCCATGCGCTGATCGAGGACAAGGTCCGGTTCCACGATCTGGGTCTTGTGGTCGTCGACGAGCAGCACCGCTTCGGCGTCGAGCAGCGGGACGCGCTGCGCTCCAAGGGCAAGCAGCCTCCGCATCTGCTGGTGATGACGGCCACCCCCATCCCGCGCACCGTGGCCATGACCGTCTTCGGCGATCTGGAGACCTCCGTCCTGGACCAGCTGCCCGCCGGGCGCTCCCCGATCGCCTCCCATGTGGTGCCCGCCAAGGACAAGCCGCACTTCCTGGCCCGCGCCTGGGAGCGGGTGCGCGAGGAGGTGGCGGGCGGCCACCAGGCGTATGTGGTCTGCCCGCGGATCGGGGACGAGGAGGACGAGACCAAGGCCGCCCGGCAGAAGAAATCCGGGGAGGCCGGTGAGAAGGGCGACGAGGGGGACGACGCCGAGAAGCGGCCCGCGCTGGCCGTGCTGGACGTCGCCGAGCAGCTCGGCACGGGCCCGCTGGGCGATCTGCGGGTGGAGGTGCTGCACGGCCGGATGCAGCCGGAGGCCAAGGACGAGGTGATGCGCCGCTTCGCCGCGGGCGCGGTCGACGTCCTGGTCGCCACCACCGTCATCGAGGTCGGCGTCAACGTCCCCAACGCCACCGCCATGGTGATCATGGACGCCGACCGGTTCGGCGTCTCCCAGCTCCACCAGCTGCGCGGCCGGGTCGGCCGTGGCTCCGCCCCCGGGCTGTGTCTGCTGGTCACCGAGATGCCCGAGGCCAGCCCCGCGCGGACGCGGCTCGGCGCCGTCGCCGCCACCCTGGACGGCTTCGAGCTGTCCCGGATCGACCTGGAGCAGCGCCGTGAGGGCGATGTGCTCGGCCAGGCCCAGTCCGGGGCCCGCTCCTCGCTGCGGGTGCTCGCGGTCATCGACGACGAGGAGGTCATCGCCGCGGCCCGGGAGGAGGCCACCGCCATCGTCGCGGCCGATCCGGAGCTGACCGGCTATCCGGAGCTGCGCATCGCGCTCGCCGCACTGCTGGACGAGGAGCGGGAGGAGTTCCTCGACAAGGGCTGACCGCGGCCGGAGGGGGCGGACCGGGTCCGACCGGCCGGGAGCGCGGCGGCCCCGTTGGCCCGGGACGCCATATCGTGGAGGGGCGGCGGCCCGTGACCGTACGGGCCACCGCAGCCCCGACCACCGTGAAGGACTGCCTCATCCATGACCCGCGTGATCGCCGGAGCGGCCGGCGGCCGACGGCTGGCCGTGCCCCCCGGAAACGGCACCCGACCCACTTCGGACCGGGCGCGCGAGGGCCTGTTCTCCACCTGGGAGTCGCTGCTCGGCTCCCTCGACGGCGTCCGGGTCCTCGATCCGTACGGCGGTTCCGGCGCGGTCGGGCTGGAGGCGCTGTCCCGGGGCGCGGCCCATGTGCTGCTGATGGAATCCGATCCGCGGGCCGCCCGCACCATCCGGGAGAACATCCGCGCGCTCGCCCTGCCCGGGGCGGAGCTGCGCACCGCCAAGGCCGAACAGGCGCTGGCCGGACCGGCGCCCGCCACCGGCCCGTACGACGTGGTCTTCCTGGACCCGCCGTACGCCCTGACCGACGAAGATCTCCGCGAGATCCTGCTCACACTCCTCCGCAAGGACTGGCTCGCGCCCGGCGCGCTGGCCACCGTGGAGCGGAGCACACGAGGCGGGGAGTTCGGGTGGCCGGACGGTTACGAGGGGCTGCGGGCCCGTCGTTACGGCGAGGGCACGCTTTGGTACGGTCGCGCCGCCTCGACGTGCGACAACGCGTCATGACCGGACCCGAGAGCGAGGAACCACTGTTGCGCCGCGCAGTCTGTCCGGGGTCCTTCGACCCCGTCACCAACGGACACCTCGACATCATCGGACGCGCCTCGAAGCTCTATGACGAGGTGTACGTCGCCGTGATGATCAACAAGTCCAAGCAGGGTCTGTTCACGGTGGAGGAGCGTATGGACCTCCTCCGCCGGACCACGGCGGAGTACGGAAACGTCTCCGTGGAGGCGTTCCACGGGCTGTTGGTCGACTTCTGCAAGCAGCGTGAGATCCCCGCGATCGTCAAGGGGCTGCGGGCCGTCAGCGACTTCGACTACGAGTTGCAGATGGCGCAGATGAACAACGGCCTGTCGGGCGTGGAGACGCTGTTCGTCCCCACCAACCCCACCTACAGCTTCCTCTCCTCCAGCCTGGTCAAGGAGGTCGCGGCCTGGGGCGGCGACGTCTCCCACCTGGTACCCCCGCTGGTCCTGGAGTCCCTGGCCGACCGGCTCGGACGGAAGTAGCCGCTGACGGGGCGTCAGCGGGTGTCCGGGAGGGGCCCGCTGGCCGTACAGTCGTCCCGTTCCTGTCCATCCGCATCCGATCAGTCTGCGAGCAGTCACAGTGGACGTGCAGAAGAAGCTCGACGAGATCGTCAAGGCCGTCGGCAGCGCCCGGTCCATGCCCATGTCGGCCTCGTGCGTGGTCAACCGGGCCGAGCTGCTCGCCCAGCTCGAAGAGGTGCGGGCGGCGCTCCCGGACTCCCTCGCCCATGCGCAGGAGCTGATCGGCGGCCGTGACCAGATGGTCGAGGAGGCCCGCCGGGAGGCCGAGCGGATCATCGAGGCGGCGCACGCCCAGCGCACCTCGCTGATCTCCGGTACCGAGGTGGCCCGGCAGTCCCAGGACGAGGCGGACCGGATCCTGGGGGAGGCCCGCCGGGAGGCCGAGGAGATCCGCGCCGAGGCCGACGACTACGTCGACAGCAAGCTGGCCAACTTCGAGGTCGTGCTCACCAAGACCATCGGCTCGGTGGACCGCGGCCGGGAGAAGCTGCTCGGCCGTGCCCCCGCGGACCCCTACGGCGCCGGGATGACCGACGCCGCCGGGCAGCCCGAGGAGGCGCCCGAGCGCAGCGCCGATCCGCACACCCTGCGGCAGCGGGCGGACGAGTACGTGGACACCAAGCTGGGCGCCGTCTCGGCGGTCCTCGGCAAGACGCTGGAGGCGGTCGGCCGCGGGCGTCAGAAGCTGCTGGGCGCGCGTCCGGCCGATGAGCTGGGTGCCCATATGGCGGCCCAGGACGCGGCCGCCGCCGGTCTGCACACCAGTGACGACGACTACCTCGCGGACCTCGCCCAGTCCGGGATGGGGCTCGCCCCGGACCTCCCGGCGGCCGCGGCCGTCCCGGGAGCGCCCGGGGCGCCTTCCGGGGTCCCTGTCGCGCAGCCCGAGCACGCCACGGCCGACGCCGGGTACTACGCGGCCGCCGCGGGCTATCCGCAGCAGCCTCAGCCGGACGCGTACGGCTACCAGCAGCAGTACGCGCCGCCCATGCCCCAGCAGGACCCGTACGCCGCGGCCGCGCAGACCGGCTATCCGCAGCAGGACGCCTACGGCTGGCCGCAGCAGGGCCAGCAGCCGGTCCAGGGCTACGACCCGGCGGCCGGGTACGCCGCCCCGGAGCACCAGCAGCACCAGCACCCTCAGCAGCACCAGCACCCCGCGCAGACGCAGCAGGGGGCCGCGCTCGACGAGACCAGCCTGTTCGATACGAGCATGATCGACCTCGATCAGCTCCGTCAGTACGAGCAGGGGCGCTAGACCGTCCCGGCCGTGGCCCCTCACCGGGCGGATTGGGTCTACGGCGGGCCGTCCAGTATCCTGGCTCTTCGGTCGCGAGTACGTCCGCGATCTCGGCTGCCCGCATCGCATCAGCGGGGGCGGCCCGCCGCAGCGTAGAAAGCAGGAAGCCCTGAACGCCCGCCTCGACCACCGTGCCCCCCTCGTGTTCGATACGCGCGAGCTGGGCCGTCGTCCCGGTGCGCTGAAGAGGATCTCCCGCTCCGTGGCGGCACCCAAGGACCTCGGTATCGAGGTCATCGGGGTGCGGGAGGGCGCGACCGTGGAGCTCGACCTCCGCCTTGAGTCGGTCATGGAAGGGGTGCTTGTCACAGGCACCGCCCGTGCGCCGCTCACGGGGGAGTGCGTAAGGTGTCTGGAGCCGCTGGAGCGAGAGCTCGAAGTGGATTTCCAGGAGATGTTCTCCTACCCCGACGCCGACGACCGGAGCCGCGACGCGGACACCGGCGACGACGCCGAGGAAGAGGAGACGCTCTTCCTCGAGGCCGACCTGTTCGACCTCGAGCCCGTGCTGCGGGACGCGGTGGTGCTCGCACTGCCGTTGCAGCCGGTGTGCCGGGAGGACTGCCCGGGGCTGTGTGCCGAATGCGGTGCGCTGCTCGCGGACGACCCGGACCACCATCACGACGTCGCCGACATCCGTTGGGCGACGTTGCAAGGACTCGCCGACACCATGAGGGACGGCGAGAAGGACAACGCACCCCGCCCGCGCGGGGATGACTCACAGGAGAAGTAGCCGTGGCTGTTCCGAAGCGGAAGATGTCGCGCAGCAACACGCGCCACCGCCGGTCGCAGTGGAAGGCTGCGGTCCCCACCCTGGTGGCGTGCGAGCGCTGCCACGAGCCGAAGCAGCAGCACATCGCGTGCCCGAGCTGCGGCACCTACAACCGCCGCCAGGTCCTCGAGGTCTGATCGGCGGGTGACAGGCTCTATGTCAGACGCCACTACGCCTCCCCGCAAGCGCGGGGGTGAACCTCGCGGGGGTCATCCGCGCGGCGGTGAAGCGGTCCAGGCGGACACGGCCTCGTCCCACACGATCCTGGAAGGGCGGCTCGGGTACCAACTCGAGTCCGCCCTTCTGGTGCGTGCGCTCACCCACCGCTCCTTCGCCTACGAGAACGGCGGGCTGCCCACCAACGAGCGGCTGGAGTTCCTCGGGGACTCCGTGCTCGGCCTGGTGGTCACGGACACGCTGTACCGCATCCACCCGGACCTGCCCGAAGGCCAGCTGGCCAAGTTGCGGGCCGCGGTGGTCAACTCGCGTGCGCTGGCCGAGGTGGGCCGGGGACTGGACCTCGGCGCCTTCATCCGGCTCGGCCGGGGCGAAGAGGGCACCGGGGGCAGGGACAAGGCATCCATCCTCGCCGACACCCTCGAAGCGGTGATCGGTGCGGTCTATCTCGACCAGGGGCTCGACGCCGCCGGTGAACTGGTGCACCGGCTCTTCGACCCGCTGATCGAGAAGTCCTCGAATCTCGGCGCCGGCCTGGACTGGAAGACCAGCCTCCAGGAGCTGACCGCCACCGAGGGCCTCGGGGTTCCCGAATACCTGGTCTCCGAGACCGGGCCCGACCACGAGAAGACCTTCACGGCTGCCGCCCGCGTCGGTGGTGTCGCGTACGGCACCGGCACCGGCCGCAGCAAGAAGGAAGCCGAGCAGCAGGCGGCCGAGGCCGCCTGGCGCGCCATCCGCGCCGCTGCCGACGAGGCCCAGGCGAAGGCCGAAGCCTCAGCGAAGGCCGAAGCCTCGGCCAAGGCCGAAGTCGAGGCGGACGCAGGGACCGCCGCCACGGCGGACGGCTCGGCCGCCGCCGACACGGCCTCCACGGCACGCTGATCTCCTTCCGCACCATCCGTACTGTCCCTACGGCTTCTCCCGCCCCGCGGTGGACGGCTCCGGCCGTTCCCCCGCGGGGCGGGAGGGCTTGAGGCCAAGGAGGCCCCTCTTGCCCGAGCTGCCCGAGGTCGAGGTGGTCCGTCGCGGACTGGAGCGCTGGATCAGCGGCCGTACGGTCGCCGAGGTCCAGGTGCTGCACCCCCGTGCGGTCCGTCGCCACCTCGGCGGCGCCGAGGACTTCGCGGCCCGGCTGACCGGCCGTACCGCCGGAGTGGCCCGTCGCCGCGGCAAGTACCTGTGGCTGCCCTTCGAGGACGCCTCCGAGTCGGTACTCGCCCATCTCGGGATGAGCGGACAGCTGCTGGTCCAGCCGCACGCCGCCGCGGACGAGAAGCATCTGCGGGTCCGGGTGCGGTTCGCCGATGACACCGGCACCGAGCTGCGCTTCGTCGACCAGCGCACCTTCGGCGGTCTCTCCCTGCACCACACCGTGCCCGGCGCCGCGGACGGACTGCCCGACGCCATCGCGCATATCGCCCTGGACCCGCTGGACCCCGCCTTCGACGAGGCGGCCTTCCACACCGCGCTGCGCCGACGCCGGACCACCGTCAAGCGGGCCCTGCTCGACCAGTCGCTGATCAGCGGGGTCGGCAACATCTACGCCGACGAGGCGCTGTGGCGCTCCAAGCTGCACTACGACCGGCCCACCGCGGCCCTCACCCGCCCGCGCAGCGCCGAACTCCTCGGCCATGTGCGTGAGGTGATGACCGAGGCGCTCGCGGTCGGCGGCACCAGCTTCGACAGCCTCTACGTCAATGTGAACGGCGAGTCCGGCTACTTCGAACGCTCACTGGACGCCTACGGCCGGGAGAACGAACCCTGCCGCCGCTGCGGGGCCCCGATGCGCCGCCGCCCCTGGATGAACCGCTCCAGCTACTTCTGCCCGCGCTGTCAGCGCCCGCCGCGGCCGGCCGCGGTCCCGCCGCTGTCCGTACGCGTCCCGTCGTAGGCCGCCCGGGCCTCGAGCACCTCCGGCATCCGCTCCTCGACCAGGTCGATCAGGGCGAGCAGCCGTTCCGCGACCGTGCTGCCCAGCGGGGTGAGCCGGTAGTCCACGCGCGGCGGGTTGGTCGGCTGCGCCTCACGGTGCACCAGTCCGTCGCGCTCCAGCGCGTGCAGCGTCTGGGACAGCATCTTCTCGCTGACGCCGTCGACCCGGCGGCGCAGCTCGTTGAAGCGCAGGGTGCTTTCGTGCAGCGCGCCCAGGGTGAGGCTGCCCCACCGCCCGGTGACGTGCTCCAGCGTGCCCCGTGACGGGCAGGCGCGGGCGAACACGTCGAAGGCCAGGTCCTCGGTCCCCGTCGCGGAATCTGCCGTACAGCTGCTTTCACGGTGCATGCGACCACCATACTCCCATGCAGCGCTAACTCAGAGGTTGCGCTTTCTGAAAGTTAGTGCTTCTCTGTGTCATGTCAGCCACCGTGTTCACGACGTCTGAGGAGCGCGCCACCGTGACCACCCCTGTTGTCTCCATCGCCTACCACTCCGGCTTCGGCCACACCGCCGTACTCGCCGAGGCCGTCCGTGAGGGCGCGGCCACCGCCGGAGCCACCGTTCACTTGATCAAGGTCGACACCCTCACCGAGGAGGACTGGGAGCTGCTGGACGCCTCGGACGCGATCATCTTCGGCTCACCGACCTATATGGGCACCGCGTCCGGTGCCTTCCACGCCTTCGCCGAGTCGACCTCGAAGCGCTTCTTCAGTCAGGGGTGGCAGGACAAGCTGGCCGCCGGATTCACCAACTCCGCCTCCAAGAGCGGGGACAAGCTGCACACCCTCCAGTACTTCACGGTCCTCGCGGCCCAGCTGGGCATGCACTGGGTGAACCTGGGGCTCCAGCCGGGCTGGAACGCCAGCACCGCCTCCGAGAACGACCTCAACCGGCTCGGCTTCTCCCTCGGGGCGGCCGCCCAGTCCAACGCCGACCAGGGTGTGGAGGGTGTGCACAAGGCGGATGTCGAGACCGCCGCACACCTCGGGCGCCGGGTGGCCGAGACCGCGCGCGCCTTCGTGGCGGGCCGGTCCGTCGCGGCCTGAACCGGCGGCGACGGCACGGCGGACGGAGGCCCGGGGCGCAGTGGACGCGCCCCGGGCCGCCGGGTCGTGAGGCCGGATCCAGGAAGGGCTACGGCCGAAGGTCTACGGCCTCAGAAGCCGAAGTCCTGGGTCCACCAGGGGCCGTCGCCGTCGAAGTGCGCGCCGACGCCCATGGTCGTGTACTCGCAGTTGAGGATGTTGGCACGGTGGCTGGAGCTGTCCATCCACGTGTCCATCACCTCCCGGGCGGTCGACTGGCCGCGGGCGATGTTCTCGCCGCCCAGGTCGAGGATGCCCGCCCGCTCGGCGCGCTCCCACGGGCTCTCGCCGTCCGGGTTGATGTGGTCGAAGAAGTCCCGCAGCGCCATGTCGTCGCTGAAGTCATCGGCCAGCTGGGAGAGTTTCGGATCGGCGGTCACCGGTGAACAGCCGACCTTCGCCCGCTCCTTGTTGACCAGCGAGAGCACCTGCTTCTCGGCCGCGCCCTCCTTGCCGCCGCCCCTGCCCGGAACGCTGGTGTCGGCCGGGGGGTTCTTGGGCTTGCCCGGCGGACGGGTGTCCCGGTCGTGGTCCGCGGACCCCTTGCCGCTGCCGCCGCCCTTGCCATCACCCTTGTCCCCGTCGTCCTCCTGGGAACCGTGCGAGCCCGACCGGTCGGACGGCGGGGTGGACGGTGTGGAGGGCTTGGACGGCCGGGTGGGCTTGGAGGGGGTGGTGGACGGGGCGTGCGGGCGGTCATCGGTCTGGCCCGCGGGAGCCTGCCCGGGCAGTGAGGGGGACGGCGACTGGGTGCCCTGGGGTCCCAGACCGGAGTCGACCGGGCTGCTTCCCGCCTGCACCTGACCGGCGGAGTCATTGCCCCCGCCGATCTGCTCACCGCCGCCGGGGAGCAGCCCGGAGGCCATCGCCACCGCGCCCACCGCGACGGCGGCGGACACGCTCAGCAGCCCGGTCCGCACCGGCGCGAAGGCGCTGCGATGCGCCCCTCGGTGCCGTCCGGCACGCGGGGGAACTACCGCGGGACCGGGGGCAGATCGTCGATGGCGGCCCATCTCCTGCCTTCCTTATGTGCTTGGTATGTGCTCGGCGGCAATTGTGTCACTCGTGTGGGCGACTCATGAACCACTCGTGTGGGTGAGTGTTGTTGACGCCGGACTGTACGCCATGAGGCCCCTATCTGGCGTGCTGACCGGCTAATTGGCCCGCTAGCGTGCAGTCATGAACGAAAGATTCCGTCTCACCGTGTGGGTCCGCGGCCAGGTCCAGGGAGTGGGGTTCCGCTGGTACACCCGGGCCAACGTACTGCGCATCGGGGACCTCGTCGGCTTCGCCTCCAACCTCTCCGACGGGCGGGTGCAGATCGTCGCGGAGGGCCCGCGAGCGGAGTGCGAACAGTTGCTCGACTGGCTGCGGGACGGCGACACGCCCGGCCGGGTCGACGGTGTGACGGAGATCTGGGACACACCGCGAGGCGGTTACGAGACCTTCGAGATCCGCTGACGGACCCATCGCAATGATCCTCTTCGGGGCCCTCCGGCCCCACCCTCCGCGCCAGCTGTGAGCAGAAATCGGCTGATGGTTGCCAACGGCGCCGCTCCGTGGAAGGCTGCGGAGTCACGGAAGATCTTCCTCACCGCGGGGCTCTTCCGGGGAGGCCGGCGTGACGTTCCGCCGTTGTGCTCCCGCCCCCCGCGGCCTGGGCAGCGTGTGATCGTGTTGACCCTCAAACCAATTGGTGAGACGCTGGAAGTCCCCGCGCACCTTAACTTGTCCGCCAGGCAGCACGGTAGTACGGGCAGACATCGCGGGTGCGATCCCTCACGACCCACACCGCTTCGGTCGGTCACTCATTGTGGAGGACCATCCATCATGGCAAAGGCGCTTCTCGGTTACGTCGGCGGCTCCGACCCCCGAGTCCTCGCCGAGATGCGACGGCTTCAGCAGCGCGTTCAGGATCTTGAATCCGAGATTATTCGGATCCAGGCCGAAAACGACGCTCTGTCCGCCGCCGCTCGTCACGGCGACTCGCTGCTCGAAGGCATCGACGTACCCCAGGCGGAGCCTGCGCTGGCCTGACCCGGCCCCAGGGCCGGTCGGGCTGCATCGTCAGCCGCTTGAGAATCTTCAAGGGACGCCTCGGCGTCCCTTCGTCGTGTCCCCCGCGTTTCTCCAGTTTTCCTTACCGACTGATGTGCCCCTCCCTCTCATCGGTGAAACCGATCTTTCCTGAAACCCGGAAAAAGCCCGGACGCGCCCGCGGCGCCCCGTGCCGGGGACGGTGCCGGTCGGAAGTCGGCAGGTAGAGTCCAACGGCGTGCACCTGAAGAGCCTGACCCTCAGAGGCTTCAAATCCTTCGCCTCCGCCACGACGCTCCGTTTCGAGCCGGGTATCACCTGCGTCGTCGGCCCCAATGGCTCGGGCAAGTCCAATGTCGTGGACGCCCTTTCCTGGGTCATGGGCGAACAAGGTGCGAAGTCGCTGCGCGGCGGCAAGATGGAGGACGTCATCTTCGCCGGGACCACCGGCCGCCCGCCGCTGGGCCGTGCCGAGGTCTCCCTCACCATCGACAACGCCGACGGTGCGCTCCCCATCGACTACGCCGAAGTGACGATCACGCGGATCATGTTCCGCAACGGCGGCAGTGAGTACCAGATCAACGGCGACACCTGCCGACTGCTGGATATCCAGGAGCTGCTGTCCGATTCCGGTATCGGCCGTGAGATGCATGTCATCGTCGGCCAGGGCCAGCTCGACGGTGTGCTGCACGCCGACCCCACCGGCCGTCGCGCCTTCATCGAGGAGGCCGCGGGCGTCCTCAAGCACCGCAAGCGCAAGGAGAAGGCGCTGCGGAAACTGGACGCGATGCAGGCCAATCTCGCCCGCGTCCAGGACCTCACCGACGAGCTGCGGCGCCAGCTCAAACCGCTCGGCCGGCAGGCCGCCGTCGCCCGCCGGGCCGCCGTCATCCAGGCCGATCTGCGCGACGCCAGGCTGCGGCTGCTCGCCGACGACCTGGTGACCCTGCGCGAGGCGCTGCGCGCCGAGGTCGCCGACGAGGCGGCCCTCAAACAGCGCAAGGAGGCCGCCGAGGCCGAGCTGCGGGCCGCGCAGGCGCGCGAGGCGGCGCTCGAGGAGCAGGTGCGCCGACTCGCGCCGCGGCTGCGCGACGCCCAGCAGACCTGGTACGAGCTCTCCCAGCTGGCCGAGCGGGTGCGCGGCACGATCAGCCTCGCCGACGCCCGTGTCACCAGCGCGACCTCCGCCCCCGCCGAGGAGCGGCGCGGCCGCGACCCGGAGGACATGGAGCGCGAGGCGGCCCGGATCCGGGAGCAGGAGGCCGAGCTCGAAGCCGCACTGGAGGCGGCCAGCCGGGCACTGGAGGACACCGTCTCCCACCGCGCCGAGCTGGAGCGCGCCCTGGCCCACGAGGAGCGCCGTCTCAAGGACGTGGCCCGTGCCATCGCCGACCGCCGCGAAGGGCTCGCCCGGCTCCAGGGCCAGGTGAACGCCGCCCGCGGCCGGGCCGGTTCCGCCCGGGCCGAGATCGAACGGCTGGCCGCCTCCCGGGACGAGGCCCAGGCCCGGGCCGTCGCCGCGCAGGAGGACTACGAACAGCTCAAGGCCGAGGTGGACGGACTCGACGCGGGCGACGCGGAACTGGCGGAGCGCCATGAGGCGGCCAAGCGGGAGCTGGCCGACGCGGAGACGGCCCTGAGCGCGGCCCGCGAGGCCGCCACCACCGCCGAGCGTGAACGCGCGGCCACCACGGCCCGCCGCGACGCGCTGGCGCTCGGGCTGCGCCGGAAGGACGGCACCGGCGCGCTGCTGGCCGCCTCCGACCGGCTCACCGGTCTGCTCGGTCCCGCCGCGGAACTGCTCACCGTCGCCCCGGGCTTCGAGGTTCCGGTCGCCGCGGCCCTGGGCGCCGCCGCCGATGCCCTCGCCGTCACCGACCCGGCCGCCGCGGCCGACGCCCTGCGGCTGCTGCGTACCCAGGACGCGGGCCGCGCTGCCCTCCTTCTGGGGGCGCCCCCGGCCGACCGGGCCCCCTTGGCCGCCGCCGCCCGAGAGGGTCACGGTGCGTCCGCGGTGACGGACGGCACCCAGGCGGCGGCTCCGGGAGCCGGGCACGGGCCGTCCGCCCCGAACTCCCCCCGTACCGGCGCCGATGCGGCGGTTCCGGCCCCGCAGGCGCCGTCCGCCCAGGGTTCGGGCGCTGCGTCCGTCCCTGCTGCCGGGTCGGCGCCGGGGGCGTCCGCTCCCTCGGCCGGTCCCGGCCGACCGGCCGTTCCGGCTCCGCAGGGGCCGTCCGCCCAGGGTTCCGCTGGGCCGTCCTCCCCTCCGGCCGGATCTTCGGCCGGATCTTCGGGCGGATCTTCGGGCGGGTCTTCGGACGGGCCGAACCCGGCGTCGTCCGCCCACGGTTCCGTCGGCGTCGGGGGCGCACCCGGCCCTGGCGGTCCCGGCGCGGCGTCCGGGGCCGGTCATCCGGCGGGGCCGGTCCGGTCCGGGGCGGGCGGGACCGTCGTACCCGGGACCCGGTCCGGGGCCGACGGCGGACGGGACGAGCCCGTACGGGTGCCGCATCCCGCCGAGCGCACCGGCGGTAGCGGGGGCGAGGTCAGCGTTCCCGGGGCGCGGACCGGGCCGGGAGGTGCCGACGGTCCGCCGCGGGTGGTGGATCTGGTGGGCGGGCCCGAGGAGCTGCTGCCCGCCCTGCGGCGGCTGCTCGACGGCATGGTCGTCGTCCCCGCCCTGGAGGACGCCGAGGAACTGGTCGGGCGCAGGCCGGAATTGACGGCGGTCACCGCCGAGGGCGATCTGCTCGGGGCGCACTTCGCGCAGGGCGGTGCCGCCGGGGCGCCCAGCCTGCTCGAGGTGCAGGCCTCCGTCGACGAGGCCGCGGCGGAGCTCGAGGAGCTCGCCGTACGGTGCGAGGAGCTGGCCGGGGCACAGCGCTCGGCGGGGGAGCGGCGCACCGCGTGCGTGGCCCTCGTCGAGGAGCTGGCGGCGCGGCGCAGTGCGGCCGACCGGGAGAAGTCGAAGGTCGCGCAGTCCCTCGGGCGGCTGGGCGGTCAGGCGCGCGGGGCCGCGGGGGAGGCCGAGCGGATGACCGCGGCCGCCGCCCGGGCCGAAGAGGCGCTTCAGCGGGCGGTCGAGGAGGCCGAGGAGCTCGCCGAGCGGCTTGCGGTGGCCGAGGAGGAGCCGGGTGAGGAGGAGCCGGACACCTCGGTGCGGGACCGGCTCGCGGCGGACGGGGCCAACGCCCGGCAGACCGAGATGGAGGCGCGGCTCCAGGTCCGTACCCATGAGGAGCGTGTGAAGGGGCTCGCGGGGCGGGCGGACGCGCTCGACCGGGGCGCGCGCGCCGAGCGCGAGGCACGGGCGCGCGCCGAGCAGCGCCGTGCCCGGCTGCGCCGGGAGGCGGAGGTGGCCTCGGCCGTGGCGGCCGGTGCGCGTCAGCTGCTGGCCCATGTCGAGGTGTCGCTGGTGCGGGCCGCGGAGGAGCGGGACGCGGCGGAGCGCGCCAAGGCCGAACGTGAGCGGGAGCTGGTCGCCGAGCGCAACCAGGGCCGCGATCTGAAGGGCGAGCTGGACAAGCTGACGGACTCGGTGCACCGGGGCGAGGTGCTGGGCGCCGAGAAGCGGCTGCGGATCGAGCAGCTGGAGTCCAAGGCGCTGGAGGAGCTGGGCGTCGAACCGGCCGGGCTGATCGCCGAGTACGGCCCGGACCAGCTGGTGCCGCCGTCGCCGCCCGCCGAGGGGGAGGAGCTGCCGGAGGATCCGGAGCACCCGCGCAACCAGCCGGTGCGGTACGTCCGGGGGCAGCAGGAGAAGCGGCTGAGGGCCGCGGAGCGCGCGTACCAGCAGCTGGGCAAGGTCAATCCGCTGGCGCTGGAGGAGTTCGCGGCGCTGGAGGAGCGGCACCAGTTCCTCAGTGAGCAGCTGGAAGACCTGAAGAAGACCCGGGCCGATCTGCTCCAGGTGGTCAAGGAGGTCGACGAGCGGGTCGAGCAGGTCTTCACCGAGGCGTACCGGGACACCGCCCGTGAGTTCGAGGGCGTCTTCTCCCGGCTGTTCCCGGGCGGGGAGGGGCGGCTGATCCTGACCGACCCCGAGAACATGCTGACCACGGGTGTGGATGTGGAGGCCAGACCGCCGGGCAAGAAGGTCAAGCGGCTGTCCCTGCTGTCCGGCGGAGAGCGGTCGCTGACCGCGGTGGCGCTGCTGGTGTCGATCTTCAAGGCGCGGCCGAGCCCGTTCTATGTGATGGACGAGGTCGAGGCGGCGCTGGACGACACCAATCTCCAGCGGCTGATCCGGATCATGGAGGAGCTCCAGGAGTCCTCCCAGCTGATCGTGATCACGCACCAGAAGCGGACGATGGAGGTCGCCGACGCCCTGTACGGCGTCTCGATGCAGGGCGACGGTGTGTCGAAGGTCATCAGCCAGCGCCTGCGGTGAGCGCTTCAACACTTGAAGTCAAGGCCCCATAAGCCGTGGCATCGCATGGCATCAGGCGGAGTGGATTTCTTCGTCACACCCTATTGACTTCGAAACTTGAAGGAATAGTCTCTGCAACGTTCCTTTTACCTTCAAGTGGTGGCCGACCCCTCGGCTCGCCTCCGCTGGAAGGGCCAGCCAGCCCCGACGGTCCGGCAGCGTTGCCGGGCGGGCCACAGGAGTTCACGTTGACCACCACCGCGCAGGCACAGAAGGGGTCCGAGGGCCGCAAGGCCCAGCCGGACCACCTCGGCCACGTCATCTTCATCACCGCCGCCGCCGCGATGGGCGGCTTCCTCTTCGGTTACGACAGCTCGGTGATCAACGGAGCGGTCGAAGCCATCCGCGGCAAGTACGACATCGGTTCCGCGGCCCTGGCCCAGGTCGTCGCCATCGCCCTGATCGGCTCGGCGATCGGCGCGGCCACCGCCGGCCGGATAGCCGACCGCATCGGCCGGATCCGCGTCATGCAGATCGCCGCCCTGCTCTTCACCGTCAGCGCGGTCGGCTCGGCCCTGCCGTTCTCGCTGTGGGACCTCGCCATGTGGCGGGTGCTCGGTGGTATGGGCATCGGCATGGCCTCCGTGATCGGCCCGGCCTATATCGCCGAGGTCGCCCCGCCCGCGTACCGCGGTCGCCTCGCCTCGTTCCAGCAGGCGGCGATCGTCGTCGGCATCGCCCTGTCCCAGCTCGTCAACTGGGGCATCCTCAATCTCGCCGACGGTGACCAGCGCGGCACCATCGCCGGTCTCGAGGCGTGGCAGTGGATGCTCGGCGTCATGGTCATCCCGGCCGTCCTCTACGGGCTGCTGTCCTTCGCGATCCCCGAGTCGCCCCGCTTCCTGATCTCCGTGGGCCGCCTCGACCGCGCCAAGGAGGTCCTGAGGGAGGTCGAGGGCAAGACTGTCGACCTCGACGTCCGGGCCGGCGAGATCGAGCAGGCGATGCGCAGCGAGCACAAGTCGACCTTCAAGGACCTGATGGGCGGCCGCTTCGGTCTGCTCCCGGTGGTCTGGATCGGTGTCGGCCTCTCGGTGTTCCAGCAGCTCGTCGGCATCAACGTGGCGTTCTACTACTCCTCGACGCTGTGGCAGTCCGTCGGCGTCGACCCGAGCGGCTCGTTCTTCTACTCCTTCACCACGTCGATCATCAACATCCTCGGCACCGTGATCGCGATGATCTTCGTCGACCGGATCGGCCGTAAGCCGCTCGCGCTCATCGGCTCCATCGGTATGGCGGTTTCGCTGGGCCTGGTCGCCTGGTCCTTCTCGGCAAGCCTCGTGGACGGCAAGCTGCCGCACACCGAGGGCGTGGTGGCCCTGATCGCCGCCCATGCGTTCGTGCTCTTCTTCGCCCTCTCGTGGGGTGTGGTGGTCTGGGTGCTGCTCGGCGAGATGTTCCCGAACAAGATCCGCGCCGCGGGCCTCGGTGTGGCCGCCTCCGCCCAGTGGATCGCCAACTGGGCGATCACCGCCAGCTTCCCGAGCCTTTCGGACTGGAACCTGTCCGCGACGTACGTCATGTACACGGCCTTCGCTCTGCTCTCGATCCCGTTCATCCTCAAGTGGGTGCCGGAGACCAAGGGCAAGGCGTTGGAGGAGATGGGCTGACCCCCCCCGCCGCCCGCTCCTCGCACAGGAGAGCTGCCCCGCCTCACGCATCGAGGCGGGGCAGTACTCGTTCCGCGAACAGCCGCAGCGAACGCCACCCCTCCTCCACCGGCATCCCGCCGCACAGCGGATGGAGCACCAGGCTGGTACGGCCGCCGCCCGCCGCCGCGTACGCCACGCACTCCTCCGGTGTGACCACGCGGTAGACGCCCTCCTCGCGCAGTGCCGCGGTGTCCCCGGCCCGCGAGCGCACCGCCGAACGCATCCCGTCCGGCTGCCAGGACGCGTACGTCCGCGCCTCGTGGAGCAGATGGTGCCCGTACTCCGCCCAGACCCGGTCCGGATCCTCCGCCACATGCAGCAGTGGTGTGGCCTCCGGTGGCAGCAGGCACCAGCCCTCGGTGCCGTACTCGGCCCGCCGCGCGTGGTAGTACGCCTCCAGCTCCGGCAGATGGGCGCTGGGGAAGAACGGCAGCCCCAGCCGGGCCGCCCGGCGTGCCGCGACCCGGGAGCCGCCGCCCACCAGCAGTGGCGGATGCGGCCGGGTGGACGGCCGCGGCGTCACCCGCACCGTGCGGCCCCGGTAGTCGAACGGCTCGCCCGTCCAGGCCGCGAGCAGCGTCTCCAGCGCCTCGTCCTGGAGCGCGCCGCGCCCCGCCCAGTCCTGGCCGTGTGCCGCGTACTCCTCCGGCCGGTAGCCGATTCCGGCCACCGTCACCAGCCGTCCGCCGCTCACCAGGTCCAGCACCGCGATGTCCTCGGCCAGCCGCAGCGGGTCGTAGAGCGGGGTGATCAGCGCGGTCACCGTCACGGTGATCCGCCGGGTCGCGCCCAGCACCGCGCCCGCGAAGACCAGCGGCGCGGGCAGCCAGCCGTCCGCGGACCCGTGGTGCTCCTCGGTCTGGACGGTGCTGATGCCCCGCTCGTCCGCGTAGGCCGCCATCTCCACGGCGGCCCGGTAACGGCCGGACAGGGAGTCGGGGGTGGCGGCGGGATCGACGAGATTGAGCCGTACGACCGTGATGGGCATGGCGGATCTCCCCTTCGTCCTGGGCGGGCCCCCCGGGGGAGTGCGACCGTAGCTGACGATCCGTCAAATTTCCATCGCCGTACGGCGGGCAGGGGCGGCGGACCGGAGCCGCCCGCGACCGCCCCCGCATACGGGCAGGCCGGGGCGGATGACTCATGCGCCTGGGACGCGGGGCGGCCCATCGTGGGACGCGGCCCGCTCCGCGGGCCGTGGTCCGCATATCCCGAACCCAAGGAGCGGCGCGTGATGATCAGCACGGGGGAACCACACCTCATCACCGGACCCGACATCGACGATCTTGTGATCCGGGTCCGGCTCAACGGCACCGGCGGCCCGGAGCGTGACGCGGCGCTCGAAGCCGAACTGGAAGCCGCACGGGCCTTCCTCTGCTCTCCCGGAGACCCCGACCCCGCCGTCGCCCGGCTGGTCCGGCAGCGACTGGTGGTGATCGCCCTGCGCCATGGCGGCGCGCTGCTGGCCAAACTGCTCGCCCGGCTCAGCGCCCGGGAGACGGCCATGGTCCGCCGGTACGCCCACCGGCTCGCCAACTTCCTGGACTCGCTGGAGACCTGGGCCGCCCAGCCGATCATGCTCCAGCTGATGCGGATCGGCCTGTGCTACGCGGAGGCGGAGGACATCGCCGTCGCCGTCCTGATGTTTGTGTGGTGACCCCCCTGATGTTCGTGTGGTGAACCCTCCCCGCCCCCAACTCCCGCCGCCCTGAACGGAACGCGGGTGCTAGGAGGTCACCGGTTCGGGTGGGCCGGGGCGTCCTCGCACTTCAGCGCCGTGGTGGCGGGTAGTGCACGGGACGAGAACAAGGAGATCGACCATGCGCCCTTTCCCGACCCGTACGACCCTCGCGCTCGGCCTGCTCGCGGGAGCCCTCCTGTGGAACGCCGCCGCCTCCCCGGCCACCGCGTCCGGCAGCGCCTCCTGGCGCGAAGAGGGGCACTTCGACACCGGCGGGGCCTGTCAGCGCGCGGGCAGGGAAGGGATCCGTAAGAACAAGTGGGACGAGTACAAGTGCCGCCCCGGACGCGGCGACGCGTACGTCACGCTGTGGGTCCGGGGCGGCCGGTCCCGCGCGGCCGCCGCGCACCACACGCCCGCGCGCTGATATGAGGCGTGCCGCACTGCCCAAGGACCGGGCGGTCCAGGCCGCGGGCGGGGTGTCGGCGCTGTTCGTGGTGGTGGCGGCTGGCTGGCTCGCCGGGCTGCTGCGCGTCAACGACGAGTGGCTCTCGCTGACGTACCCGCGTCCGCGGGGCGCCGCCGTGCTCACCCGCGTCGCCGTCGGCATCCCCGTCCTCGGCGTGGGGGTGCTGCTGCTCGCCGAGCGGTCGGCCCGGCGCTACGGCAGCGTGCTGCTGGTGGCCGGAGCGCTGTGGCTGCTGCCGTCGGCCGTCGCCGAACTGCTGGGCATCGCCGACCTCGGCGTCACCGGCGCCGTGGTCTCCCTGCTGCTCGCCGCGGGCAAGATGGCCTGCCGCCCGCTGACCGTGCTGCTGCTGCCGCTCTGGCTGTTCCCGCGCGGCACGCGGCGCAGATGGCAGTGGTGGGCCATGAGCGTGGGCGCCTCCGCCTACTGGCTGGGCTACGCGGTGCTGTGGGTCATCAGCGAACCCCTGGTGGGCACCGTCCCCAACCCCGCCTTCGGCACCGCCTGCGGACAGTGGGCCTTCGACCACCTGGGCACCTACGCCGAGGCCGAACCCTGGGTGCTGCGCACCGTGGCCGTCGCCGTGACCGCCGCCCTGTGCTGGCACGCCGCAGTCTCCCGCGGCGCCGAGCGCCGCGACTGGGCGCTGCTCGCCGCCGCCTACCCCGCCTGTGTCTCCCTCCTGCTCACCGAGTGGGGCGAGGGCGTGCCCACCATCGTCGCCCGCACCGTGGGCAGCGCGGTCTGGGCCGCCGCCATCTGCCTGGGCGTCGCCCGCACCGGCATATGGCGGCTGGACCGCTCCACCAGCCACCGCCTCGCCCGCGCCTTCGTGCTCACCTCCCTCGCCGCCGTGGTCGTCTGCGCCGTCGTCGCCGTCCAGGCCGGAATCCCCTCCGTGCGCAGCGGCGCCACCACCCTCACCGCGGGCTGCGCCCTGATGCTGGGCTGGGCCCTGCGGCCCGGCGCCCGCTGGCTCACCCTCCGCGTCGAGCGCGCCTTCTACGGTCCGCGCGCCCGCCCGCACGAGGCCGTCAGCGCCCTGGCCGTACGCCTCCAACAGGCCCCGCACCCGGGCGAGGTGCCCCAGCAGATCTGCCGCAGTGCCGTGGAGGACCTCGGCGTCTGGGGCGCCGCCGTCAGCGTCGACACCCGCGCCGGGCCGCGGCGGCTGGCCGCCGCCGGAGCGCCGCTCACCGGCCCGGTCCAGACGTTCATCCTGCGTCACCACGGCCGTCCCGTCGGCCGACTCGAAGTCTCCCGCGACGCGTCCGGCACCCCCGCCGAACGCGACAGCGGGCTGCTCTCGATCCTCGCCGACCAGGCCGCGCCCGCACTCGCCGCGCTGCGTCTGGCCGAGGAGGCCCAGGCGGCCCGCGAACGGCTGGTGCTCGCCCGGGAACAGGAGCGCCGACGACTGCGCCGCGAGATCCACGACGGCCTCGGCCCCCAACTGGCCGCCGTACGGCTGCGCCTGGACATCGCCCACACCTCCTGCGCCCCCGGCCACCCCGCCCGCGCCCAGCTCTGCGAGGCGGCCGAGACGCTCGCCGAGGCCCTGGTCGAGGTGCGCCGGATCACCTCCGGGCTCGCCCCGGCCGCGCTGGCCGACCGCGGACTGGCCGGGGCGGTACGGGACTTGGGGCACCGGCTGGGCGTCGACGGACTGCGGGTCGGCGTGGCCAGCCGGCCCCTCGTCCTGCCGCCGCTGTCGCCCGGTGTCGAGACGGCGGCCTACCGCATCGCCGCCGAATCGCTCACCAACGCGGTACGGCACGCCCGGGCGCGCCAGGTGCGCGTCGAACTGACCGCGGGCCCGGACACCCTCCAGGTCAAGGTGACCGACGACGGCAGCGGTCTGCGCGAGACCGCGGTCCCCGGCGTCGGCCTCGCCTCGGTGACCGAGCGCGCCGAGGAGATCGGCGGCTCCTGCACGATCACCGGCTCGGCCACGGGCACGGTGGTCCACGCCGTCCTCCCGCTGGCCGGTCCCGGGGAACAGGGCAACCCCGAGGTCCACCGCAAGAAGTCCACGGGCCACGAAACCTGCGGAGCCCCGCCCGGTGCGCCCGTCACGCCGCCCGCCTCGGCCGCCTGGCGGCTCCCGCCCGGAGGCCCACCGCCGCCGACGGAGCCCCCGGCGCCCGTCGCGCCGGTGTCACCGCCAGCCGCCCCCGCGCCGCGGGGGGTCGGGCCGCCCGGCGCGGAGGTGGCATCGGGGGAGCCTGCCGTCGCGGATGCGCCCCGCCGCACGCCTGTGCTTCCGACGGCCGCCGACGCGGAGGCGGAGGCGGAGCGTCCGGGTGGGCATCCCTGGGAGTCCATGAGTCCGTACCACTCGGAGAGAGGACGCCGGGACGGTGACAGCTGAGGTGCGGGGGCCGCAGTGGCGGGTTCTGTTGGTGGATGACCATCCGCTGTTTCGGGAGGGGCTGGCGGCGGCCGTCAACCTCGATGACGCGTTCAGCGTCGTCGGGCAGGCGGCCTGCGCGGACGAGGCCGTCGCCGAGGCGGCGCGGACCGGGCCCGATCTGGTGGTGATGGACCTCGGGCTGCCCGGCCGGTCCGGGCTGGAGGCGACGCGGCGGATCCTGTGCGGCAGACCCGAGGCGCGGGTGATGGTCATGACGATGTCCGAGGACGACGACAGTCTGCTGGCCGCCGTGCGCGCCGGGGCGCGGGGCTATCTCCTCAAGGGCGCGGGGCGTGACGAGATCCTCAGGGCGCTGCACACCGTGGCGCGCGGCGGCGCGGTGTTCAGCCCGCGGATGGCGGAGCGGCTCGGGGCGCTGCTCGGCGCCTCCGCCTCGGCGTCCGCGAAGGAGGCGTTCCCCACCCTCACCGCGCGGGAGCGCGAGGTCCTGGACCTGCTCGCGCGCGGGCTCGGCTATCGCCAGATCGCCCAGCGGCTGGTGGTCACCGACAAGACCGTGCGCAATCACGTCGGGTCCATCTTCGCCAAGCTCCAGGTGCGTGATCGCGCGCAGGCGATCGTACGCGCCCGGGAAGCCGGGCTCGGGGGCGAATGACTTCGCGGGCTCGTGGCTGATACTGGGTGGGTTATGGAATTCGTCATCCTTGCCGTAGTCATCGCTGTGATCGCGGTCGCCGCGATCAGCGGGTTCGTGGTCACCAGCCGCAAGAAGAAGCGGCTCCCCACGGCCCCGCCGAGCAGCCCGTCCGTCACCGCGCCGCCCGCCGAACCGCATGTCGGCGAGGAGGCCGAAACCCCGCGCGAGGAACCGCGCAGGACCATCGAGGAGGTGGACCTGCCGGGGTCCGGCGCCCCGGCCGCGACGGCGGAGGCGCCCGCGCCCGCCGCGCCCGAGGTCCCGCCGGTCGAGGTCCCGGAGCCGACCGCCGGACGGCTGGTCCGGCTGCGCGCCCGGCTGTCCCGCTCCCAGAACACGCTGGGCAAGGGGCTGCTGACGCTGCTGTCCCGGGAGCACCTCGACGACGACACCTGGGAGGAGATCGAGGACACCCTGCTGACCGCCGACGTCGGGGTCACCCCGACCCAGGAGCTGGTCGAGCGGCTGCGCGAGCGCGTCAAGGTGCTCGGCACCCGTACCCCCGAGGAGCTGCGCGGTCTGCTGCGCGAGGAGCTGCTGCGCCTCATCGGCACCGACGCGGACCGCACCGTGCACACCGAGAGCGGCGTGGGGCCGAACGGCGAGGAGAAGCCGGGCGTCGTCATGGTCGTCGGCGTCAACGGCACCGGCAAGACCACCACCACCGGCAAGCTGGCGCGGGTGCTGGTCGCCGACGGCAAGTCGGTCGTGCTGGGCGCCGCCGACACCTTCCGCGCGGCCGCCGCCGATCAGCTCCAGACCTGGGGCGAGCGGGTCGGCGCCCGGACCGTCCGCGGTCCCGAGGCCGGCGACCCGGCGTCGGTCGCCTTCGACGCCGTGAAGGAGGGCATCGCCGAGACCGCGGACGTCGTCCTGATCGACACCGCGGGCCGGCTGCACACCAAGACCGGTCTCATGGACGAGCTGGGCAAGGTCAAGCGGGTCGTGGAGAAGCACGGCGCGGTGGACGAGGTGCTGCTGGTGCTCGACGCCACCACCGGGCAGAACGGCCTGGTGCAGGCGCGGGTGTTCGCGGAGGTCGTGGACATCACCGGCATCGTGCTGACCAAGCTGGACGGCACCGCCAAGGGCGGCATCGTGGTGGCGGTCCAGCGTGAGCTGGGCGTACCGGTCAAGCTGGTGGGCCTGGGCGAGGGAGCGGACGATCTCGCGCCGTTCGAGCCGGAGGCGTTCGTCGATGCGCTGATCGGCGACTGATCGGCGGACGCTCAGCGGCCGCGCCGCCACGGGGTGGCCCCGGCGCACTCCCGAGGGGTTCCCATGAGCGCGGGGCGGACCGGAGAGATCCGGTCCGCCCCGCGCTCATGGGCTCTGATACCCGGGCCGGGAGGGACGGCTCAGCCACCCGCGCGATGGCTCAGATAGGCGAGCGTGCCCAGGACCAGCCTGGCGTGCGGTGGGCAGCCCGCGGTGTCCAGGGTCGGCGGGCGCAGCCAGCGGACGGGGCCGAGTCCGCCGAAGTCGGAGGGCGGGGCGGTGATGTGGTCGCCCGGCCCCAGACAGCGCAGATCCAGATCGGCGTCGTCCCAGCCCATCCGGTAGAGCAGCTCGGGGAGTTCACGGGCGGCACCGGGGGCCACGAAGAATTGGGCACGGGCGTGCGGGGTGACGGTCACCGGCCCCAGCGGCAGCCCCATCCGCTCCAGCCGGACCAGCGCGTGGCGCCCCGCGTACTCCGAGACCTCCAGCACGTCGAACGCGCGCCCCACGGGCAGCAGCACGGCGGCGCCCGGGATCTCCTCCCACGCCGCGGCGGCGGAGCCGAGGGTCGCGCCCGCCGGGACGGGGGAGGCGAAGGAGAGCGGATGAGCGCCGGGGGAGGCACAGTCGCCCGCTCCGCAGGAGCATTCGTTTCTGCCGGCGTGCGAACCCCGCGCCGCCCGTGCGCCCGGCACCACGTCCCAGCCCCACAGACCGGTGTACTCCGCCACCGTCGTGGACTCGGACATGCGGCCGCGGCGCCGTGAGCCGGACCGCATGTCCCGGATGCCGCCGATCGTGAAGCCCATGCCCCCTCCAACGGGTCGCGCTCTCGATGGTTACGAGCCGGAACACGGTGATGACGCTCCGTCATCCGTGGGGGCGTGACGACGGTGCGCTCCGAGGTGACGGGGGTGGTGTGGTGCGCCTCATGCGCCCCGGTGCGCACCCCTTCACCGTCTTCGGTCGCCCCGGTGTCAAGTGAATCGTGTGAATCGGTAAAGGGGTTCATTCGAAGGGGTGGCGAATGGTGGCGTTTTCATGAACCGCCTCGCCGGAGGCGTGATCGTAGGATTACTTTGAGTGCATGAACCCTGGGCCCGGTGCTCGGTGGAGCACGGCCTGAGCATGGGCGGAGTGCGGATCGGTACATGCCAGAGGCATGAAGCGGTTCGCGTCCCCGACGGTTGATGTGCCGTATCGAGGGGACAACTGACCGTGACAGAAGGCATTCTGGTGGCGGTTCGGGCAGAGATGTGGGATGGGGGCCTTCCAGTGGGCGACAGCGGCGGCGGTGCTGAGAAGCGCCCCAACGCACAGTTGGGGTCGTGGTTCGTGCGCAGCGGCTGGTCGAAGGGGGAGCTGGCGCGCCAAGTCAACCGCAGAGCGCGCCAGTTAGGTGCTCATCACATCAGCACCGACACCTCCCGGGTGCGCCGCTGGCTCGATGGCGAGCAGCCGCGCGAGCCGATCCCGCAGATCCTCTCCGAGCTGTTCTCCGAGCGTTTCGGCTGTGTGGTGGGTATCGAGGACCTCGGTCTGCGCGCCGCCCACCGGTCACCGTCCGTGTCCGGAGTGGATCTTCCCTGGGCCGGGCCCGAGACGGTCGCGCTGATCGGTGAGTTCTCCCGCAGCGATCTGATGCTCGCCCGCCGCGGCTTCCTCGGCACCTCCCTCGCCCTCTCCGCGGGCCCCGCCCTGATCGAGCCGATGCAGCGCTGGCTGGTGCCCTCGCCCGGCGGGCCGGGCGGTGGGGCGCATCCGGCGGACAAGGGGCGCTCGCGGCGCGTCTCCCGGCTCTCCGAACCGGAGCTGGAGCTGCTGGAGTCCACGATCACCATGTTCCGCGCCTGGGACGCCCAGTGCGGCGGCGGACTGCGCCGTAAGGCGGTGGTCGGCCAGCTTCACGAGGTCACCGACCTCTTACAGGAGTCGCATCCGGAGGCGGTGTCCAAGCGGCTGTTCAAGGTCGCCGGGGAACTGGCCGAGCTGGCCGGGTGGATGAGCTATGACATCGGGCTCCAGCCCACCGCCCAGAAGTACTTCGTGCTCGCGCTGCACGCCGCCAAGGAATCCGGGGACCGCCCGCTGGGCTCGTACATCCTCTCCAGCATGAGCCGTCAGATGATCCATGTCGGGCGGCCCGATGACGCGCTCGAGCTGATCCACCTCGCGCAGTACGGCAGCCGGGAGAGCGCCACCCCGCGCACCCAGGCCATGCTGTATGCGATGGAGGCCCGTGCCTACGCCAATATGGGCCAGCCCAGTAAGTGCCACCGCGCCGTGAAGATGGCCGAGGACACCTTCGCCGACTGCCTCTCGGGCGATGGCGACCCGGACTGGATCGGCTTCTTCTCCGAGGCCGAGCTCAACGCGGAGAACGCCCACTCCTATCGTGACCTCGCCTATGTGGCCGGGCGCAGCCCCACCTACGCACAGCTCGCCGATCCGGTGATGCGCCGGGCCGTGCAGCTTTTCGGCCAGGAGACCGGCCATGGCGAGGGCGGCGGCCACCAGCGTTCGTATGCGCTCAATCTGATCGGTATGGCCACCGTCCACCTCCTCCAGAAGGAGCCCGAGCAGTGCGCGGCGCTCGCGGACAAGGCGCTGCCGCTGGCCAAGCGGGTCCGCTCGGAGCGGGTGAACAACAGGCTGCGCAAGACCGTGGACACCGCGGTGCGCCAGTTCGGCGAGGTGCCGGAGATCATCGCGCTCGGTGACCGGCTGGTGACCATGCTGCCGGACAGCCCCGAGGGAGCGGGCGCCGCCCAGGCCGTCTGAGCCGCCGGTCGCGGGTGGCCGGGGTGGTAACGGAGCGATCGGACCCGTAGGCCGCAGTTCATCGGCGCGTAACACTCCCGCGCCCTTCGTCACTGCGTCGAAACATCGAGTGGCATCGGCTGAAACGGCGCTGCGCCAATCTCGTGGCGCATAACCGGCCCACTTGATGGTCTGCCCGCACGGGCCGTTGCTTCGAGGAGACGTCCACATTGAATGGCGCAAATACCGCATTCGTATTGATCAGCGCCGCGCTCGTGATGCTGATGACACCTGGCCTGGCCTTCTTCTACGGCGGCATGGTGCGGGTGAAAAGCACCCTCAACATGCTGATGATGTCCTTCATCTCGCTGGGCGTCGTCTCCCTGCTGTGGGTGCTGTTCGGCTACTCGCTCGCCTTCGGCGATGACCTGGGCGGCGGTCTGCTGGGCAATCTCGACCACGTCGGCTTCAAGGGCATCGATCCGACGTCGCTGTGGGGTGAGAAGCCCGACGCCGTGCCGGTCCTGGCCTTCGCGCTCTTCCAGCTGATGTTCGCGGTGATCACCCCCGCGCTGATCAGCGGCGCCGTGGCCGACCGCGTCAAGTTCGGGGCATGGACGCTGTTCATCACCCTGTGGGTCACCGTCGTCTACTTCCCGGTCGCCCACTGGGTGTGGCAGGCCGACGGCTGGCTGTTCAAGCAGGAGGTCATCGACTTCGCGGGCGGCACGGCCGTCCACATCAACGCGGGCGCCGCCGGACTCGCCCTCGCCCTGGTGCTCGGCAAGCGCATCGGCTTCAAGAGGGACCCGATGCGGCCGCACAGCCTGCCGCTGGTGATGCTGGGCTCCGGTCTGCTGTGGTTCGGCTGGTTCGGCTTCAACGCGGGCTCGGCCCTCGCCGCCAACGGGACCGCCGCCAACATGGCCTTCAACACCCAGATCGCCACCGGGGTCGCGATGCTCGGCTGGCTCGCCTACGAGCGCGTCCGGCACGGCGCGTTCACCACACTGGGCGCCGCCTCCGGAGCCGTCGCGGGCCTGGTCGCCATCACCCCCTCGGGTGCGGCGGTCGACCCCTGGGGCGCGATCGTGATCGGCCTCGTGGCGGGCGTGGTCTGCTCCTGGGCCGTCAGCCTCAAGTACAAGCTGGGCTTCGACGACTCGCTCGACGTGGTGGGCGTCCACCTGGTCGGCGGCATCGTCGGCACCCTCCTGGTCGGCGTCCTCGCCACCGACGGCGTCGGCGGTATGACCCAGCTGGGCAAGCAGGCGCTGGGCGCCTTCACCGTGCTCGGCTACTCCTTCGTCGTCTCCTATGTCCTCGCCAAGCTCATCCACGCGACCATGGGATTCCGGGCCGATGAGGACGACGAGGTCAGCGGCATCGACCAGGCGTTCCACGCCGAGACCGCGTACGACTTCAGCGGCGTCGGCAGTTCGCCCCGCAGTACGGTGCCCGCCGTCAGCCACGCCATGACCGGCGGCGCCGCGTCGCAGGACAAGAAGTCGCAGGCCAAGCAGGACACGAAGGCCGAGCAGGACAAGAAGGTGGACGCGTGAAGCTCATCACCGCAGTGGTCAAGCCGCACCGGCTCGACGAGATCAAGGAAGCGCTCCAGGCGTTCGGCGTCCAGGGCCTGACCGTCACCGAGGCCAGCGGCTACGGCCGCCAGCGCGGCCACACCGAGGTCTACCGGGGCGCGGAGTACACCGTCGACCTGGTGCCCAAGGTCCGTATCGAGGTGCTGGCCGAGGACGAGGACGCCGACGATCTCATCGAGGTCGTGGTCAAGGCCGCCCACACCGGAAAGATCGGGGACGGAAAGGTCTGGAGCGTCCCCGTCGAGACCGCGGTCCGGGTCCGTACCGGAGAACGCGGCCCGGACGCCCTCTGAGGGGCCCGAACCGCCCTCCTCAGGGCCCGTACCGATCGGACGCAGCGCACAGGGAGCCGAGTTGACGGACAGCGTCGAGACCACGACGGACCGCGCCGGAACCACGGCAGGCACCGTCGAGAACACGACCGGGACCGGCGGCTCGCTGCCCGGCGGCTACGCGGCGGCCCGGCTGCGGCTCCTCCAGGAGGAGTCGCGGTCCGGGCCGCCGCGCCGTTCCGCCCTCGCCGATCTCACCGACGAATGGCTCGCCGCGCTGCTCACCGCGGGAGCACGGGCCGCCGGGATCGGCGCCGGTGTCAGTCTGGTCGCGGTCGGCGGCTATGGACGCGGGGAACTGTCCCCGCGCAGCGACCTCGATGTGCTGCTGCTCCATGACGGCACCGCGGACCGCGGCGCCCTCGCCGCCCTCGCCGACCAGGTCTGGTACCCGGTCTGGGACCTGGGGCTCGCCCTCGACCACTCCGTCCGCACCCCCGGCGAGGCGCGGCGGACGGCGGGCGAGGACCTCAAGGTGCAGCTCGGACTGCTCGACGCGCGGCATATCGCGGGCGACGCGGCGCTCACCGCGGGCCTGCGCACCGCTGTCCTCGCCGACTGGCGGGCCCAGGCCCCCCGGCGCCTGCCCGAGCTGCGGGAACTGTGCCAGGAGCGGGCCGAGCGCCACGGCGAGCTCCAGTTCCTGCTGGAACCCGATCTGAAGGAGGCGCGCGGCGGACTGCGCGACGCCACCGCCCTGCGCGCCATCGCCGCCTCCTGGCTCGCCGACGCCCCCCGCGAGGGGCTCGCCGACGCGCGGCGGCGGCTGCTGGACGCCCGTGACGCACTCCATCTGGCCACCGGCCGCGCCACCGACCGGCTCGCGCTCCAGGAACAGGACCAGGTCGCCGCCGCCCTCGGACTGCTCGACGCCGACACCCTGCTGCGCCAGGTCTACGAGTCGGCGCGGACCATCGGCTACGCCAGCGAGGTCACCTGGCGCGAGGTCGAGCGGGTGCTGCGCGCCCGCTCCGCGCCCCGGCCCCGGCTGCGCGGACTCCTCGGCGGACGTGGTGGCAGGGCCGCCGGTGCGGGGGTGGACGCGGGGGAGCGCAGTCCGCTCGCCGAAGGCGTCGTCGAACAGGACGGCGAGGTGGTGCTCGCCCGCACCGCACGCCCCGAGCGCGATCCCGTGCTCCCTCTGCGGGCCGCCGCGGCCGCCGCCCAGGCCGGGCTTCCGCTGTCGCTGCACGCCGTACGGCGGCTGGCCGCCGCCGCGCGCCCGCTGCCGGTGCCATGGCCGCCCGAGGCCCGGGAGCAGCTGGTCACGCTGCTGGGCGCGGGCGAGTCCACGGTCGCGGTCTGGGAGGCGCTGGAGGCCGAGGGCCTGATCACCCAGCTGCTGCCCGACTGGGAGCGGGTGCGCTGCCGTCCGCAGCGCAACCCCGTGCACCGCTGGACCGTCGACCGGCATCTGGTCGAGACGGCCGTCCGGGCCAGCGCGCTCAGCCGCCGGGTCGGCCGCCCCGATCTGCTGCTGGTCGCCGCGCTGCTGCATGACATCGGCAAGGGCTGGCCCGGCGATCACTCGGTGGCCGGGGAGACCATCGTGCGGGACGTGGCGGCCCGGATCGGCTTCGAGCGCGCGGACGTCACCGTGCTCGCCAGGCTCGTCCGTCACCATCTGCTGCTGGTGGAGACCGCCACCCGCCGTGACCTGGACGACCCGGCCACGGTGCGGTCGGTCGCCGACGCCGTCGGCGGCCCGGTCACGCTGGAGCTGCTGCACGCCCTCACCGAGGCGGACGCGCTGGCCACCGGCCCCGCGGCCTGGAGCGCCTGGCGCGGTTCGCTCGTCGCCGACCTGGTCAAGCGGGTGGCGGCGGTGCTGGCGGGCGAGCCCGCCGCGGACCAGACCGCGCCGCAGGAGACCACGGCCGAACAGGAGCGGCTGGCGATCGAGGCATGGCGCACCGGCGGCCCCGTACTGGCGCTGCACGCCCGGGCCGAGGCGCCGCCGGACCAGGCCGCCGCCGATGCCGACGCGGGTGATCGGCCCGAGCCGGAGCCGATCGGTGTCGAGCTGCTGATCGCCGTCCCCGACCAGTCCGGGGCGCTGGCCACGGCGGCCGGGGTGCTGGCCCTGCACCGGCTCACGGTGCGCGCGGCGGATCTGCGCACCGTGGAGCTGCCGCCGGAACTGGACGTCGCCGACGGCACCAACGGCGAGAACGCCACGGACGGCGGGGGCGGCCCGGCGGTGGACGGTTCCGGCCGCGGCGGTGACGTCCTGCTGCTGAGCTGGCGGGTGGCGGCCGAGTACGGTTCGTTGCCCCAGGCCGCCCGGCTGCGCAACGATCTGATGCGGGCGCTGGACGGTTCGCTGGACATCGTCTCCCGGCTCGCCGAGCGCGAGGCCGCGTACCGCAAGTACCCGCGCCGCCGCGGAGTCCACGCCCCGCCGCCGCGCGTCACCGTCGCGCCCGGCAGCTCCCAGCTCGCCACGGTGATCGAGGTCCGCGCCCAGGACGCGCCCGGTCTGCTGCACCGCATCGGCCGCGGCCTGGAGGACGCGGGGGTGACGGTCCGTAGCGCCCATGTCAGTACGCTCGGCGCCAACGCGGTGGACGCGTTCTACATCACCGATGCGTCCGGAGCGCCGTTGCAGCCCATGCGCGCGGCGGAGGTGGCGCAAGAGGTCCAGCGCGCCCTGGGGTGACGGCCCGACGCGGCCACGGCCCGAGGTCCGGTGGTCGGGATGCGGGCGGCTCGTGGCGCCCTGTGAAGGGACCGGTGGCGGCGGGAGGCCCCTGGCGCAGCGGCCACGGCCCGGGGGCAGACCGTTAGCGTGGCGGGCGGATACCCTGGGAGGCCGACCGCCGACCCGACAGCCGACCGAAGGATTCGCGACCACCGTGTTCGATACCCTCTCCGATCGCCTCGCAGCGACTTTCAAGAACCTCCGGGGCAAGGGCCGCCTCTCCGAGGCGGACATCGACGCCACGGCGCGCGAGATCCGCATCGCCCTGCTCGAAGCGGACGTCGCTCTTCCAGTCGTCCGGGCCTTCATCAAGCAGGTCAAGGAGAGGGGGCTGGGCGCCGAGGTCTCCCAGGCGCTGAACCCCGCCCAGCAGGTCATCAAGATCGTCAACGAGGAGCTGATCGGCATCCTCGGCGGCGAGACCCGCCGTCTCCGCTTCGCCAAGCAGCCGCCGACCGTGATCATGCTGGCGGGTCTCCAGGGCGCAGGTAAGACCACCCTCGCCGGAAAGCTGGGCCGCTGGCTGAAGGGGCAGGGCCATGCGCCGCTGCTGGTCGCCTGTGACCTTCAGCGCCCCAACGCCGTCAACCAGCTCTCGGTGGTCGCCGAGCGCGCGGAGGTCGCCGTCTTCGCGCCGGAACCGGGCAACGGTGTCGGCGACCCGGTCAAGGTGGCCAAGGACTCGATCGAGTTCGCGCGCACCAAACAGCATGACGTGGTGATCGTCGACACCGCCGGCCGTCTCGGTATCGACGAGGAGCTGATGCGGCAGGCGGCGGACATCCGCGACGCGGTCCGCCCGGACGAGGTCCTGTTCGTCGTCGACGCGATGATCGGCCAGGACGCGGTCAACACCGCCGAGGCGTTCCGCGACGGCGTCGGCTTCGACGGTGTGGTCCTCTCCAAGCTGGACGGCGACGCGCGCGGTGGTGCCGCGCTGTCCATCGCGCATGTCACCGGCCGCCAGATCATGTTCGCCTCCAACGGCGAGAAGCTGGACGACTTCGACGCGTTCCACCCGGACCGCATGGCGTCCCGCATCCTCGGCATGGGCGACATGCTCAGCCTGATCGAGAAGGCCGAGCAGACCTTCAGCCAGCAAGAGGCCGAGAAGATGGCGGCCAAGCTGGCGAAGGGGCCGAAGGAGTTCACCCTCGACGACTTCCTGGCCCAGATGGAGCAGGTCCGCAAGATGGGCTCCATCTCCAAGCTGCTCGGCATGCTGCCGGGCATGGGCCAGATGAAGGAGCAGATCAACAACCTGGACGAGCGGGACGTGGACCGCACCGCGGCCATCATCAAGTCGATGACCCCCGGCGAGCGCCATGACCCGAACATCATCAACGGCTCGCGCCGCGCCCGTATCGCGCGTGGTTCGGGCGTTGAGGTGAGCGCGGTGAAGAACCTGGTGGAGCGGTTCTTCGAGGCCCGCAAGATGATGTCGAAGATGGCCCAGGGCGGCATGCCGGGGATGCCCGGGATGCCGGGCATGCCGGGCATCGGTGGCGGTCAGAAGCGCAAGGGCAAGCCGCAGAAGAAGGCCAAGGGCAAGCAGCGCAGCGGCAACCCCATGAAGCGCAAGGCCGATGAGCAGGCGGCCGCGGCCCGGCGTGAGCAGGCGGCCCAGCAGGGCGGCGCCTTCGGTATGCCGGGCGATCAGAACGGCCAGGACTTCGAACTCCCCGACGAGTTCAAGAAGTTCATGGGCTGAAGTCCCCGGGGCGGAGCGCCGCCCCCCGCCGGGCCCCTGCGTGGACGTCAGGGGCCCGGCGCGTTTCCCGGCCGGAGGCAGAGGGTCAGACGCGGGCGATCAGATAGCGGAACACATTCGGCATCCACACCGTCCCGTCCGACCGCTGATGCGGATGCAGCGCCTCGGCTATCTCCTTGGCGACCTGCGGCGGATCCGTGGCCCGCTCCGCCGCGTCGAACAGTCCTGTCGACAGCAGCCCGCGGACCGCGCTGTCCAGGTCCGCGTATCCGAACGGGCAGGCCACCCGGCCCGAGCCGTCGGGCCGCAGCCCGGCGCGCTCGGCCAGCCGCTCCAGATCGTCCCGGCCGCACGGCCGCCAGCGGGCCGGGGCGCACATCGGATCGGCGAGTCGTGCGCCCACCCGCAGGACGGACGAGGTGGCGCACCGCTCCGGCGGGCCCCATCCGGCCAGCACCACGGCGCCGCCGCGCTCGGTGAGCGCCGTGGCCGCCGTGAGCGCGGACACCGCGGCTGCCATCGCGGCCCCCGGCGCCGTGCCCAGGGCGGGCAGTGGCGCGAAGGCGGTCACGACGGTGAACCCCGCCGTCGCCCTCGCGTCCGCCGCCGCCTCCGCGGCCTCCCGCACCCAGGCGCTGTCGGGGGCGCCGAGCCCCAGCCGGGCCGGGGGCGCGCCCCCGGCCGATGCGCCCGCGGCCGTCAGCCGCTCCCGGGCCAGTTCCAGACGGGTCGGGTCGGTGTCGGTTCCGCAGACCGCCGCACCGCGCGTGGCCGCCATGAGGAGGCCGAGCCCCGAGCCGCAGCCCAGGCCCAGCAGCCGGGTCCCGGCGCCGACGTCCAGCCGTTCGTACACGGCCTCGTACAACGGCACCAGCATCCGCTCCTGGATCTCCGCCCAGTCGCGGGTGCGGGTGCCGGGATCCGCGGGGTGCGACCAGGAGGGATGCGGGCGGTGCCGCCGGACGAGCGTAGATGTCATCGAAAGGGCCCCAATCAGCGAAGAGCGAGTGCCGTCGTCAGATCCGGTTTCCGTCCGCCGTCGTGCGCTCCGGCGGCCCACCCCCGTATGCCAGGGAACTCCCCATCCGCGCCCGCGTCCAGAGGTTTCACGGCCGTGCTTGCGTGCCCCTTTTGTGCGCCCCCGCACTCCCGTGCGTCCGCCCTGCTCCCGGGGCCGCCCCCGGAACGGCGTCCGCGCCAGCCGGATCCTTTTGGCCCGATTCACGGTTCCGTGCGCCGCCGCCGTACGATCGGCGCCATGGCGAAAGCTCCCGTACTCACCCCGCGGGCCGAGGACTTCCCCCGCTGGTACCAGGACGTCATCAACAAGGCCGAGCTGGCCGACAACGGCCCGGTGCGCGGCACCATGGTCATCCGACCGTACGGGTACGGGCTCTGGGAGCGGATGCAGGCGGACATGGACGCCCGGATCAAGGCGACCGGCACGCAGAACGCGTACTTTCCGCTCTTCATCCCGCAGTCGTACCTGACGAAGGAAGCCGATCACGTCGAGGGGTTCGCGCCCGAACTCGCCGTGGTCACCCATGGCGGCGGCAAGGAGCTGGAGGAGCCGGTCATCGTCCGGCCCACCTCCGAGACGATCGTCAACGAGTACTTCTCCAAGTGGGTGCAGAGCTACCGCGATCTGCCGCTGCTGATCAACCAGTGGGCCAATGTGGTCCGTTGGGAGCTGCGGCCGCGGCTGTTCCTGCGGACGACCGAATTCCTCTGGCAGGAGGGCCACACCGCCCACGCCACCTACGAGGACGCCCGGGACTTCGCGGCCCGCATCCACCGTCACGTCTACGCGGACTTCATGGAGAACGTGCTCGCCATGGATGTCGTGCTGGGCCGGAAGACCGCCGCGGAGCGGTTCGCCGGAGCGCTCAACACCCTCACCCTGGAAGGGATGATGGGCGACGGCAAGGCGCTGCAACTGGGCACCAGCCATGAGCTCGGCCAGAACTTCTCCCGCGCCTTCCACACCAGTTACCTGTCCCGGGACGGTGAGCAGGAGCTGGTCTGGCAGACCTCCTGGGGCAGCACCACCCGCATGATCGGCGCGCTGGTGATGATGCACGGTGACGACCGGGGCTTGCGGATCCCGCCCCGGCTGGCCCCGGTGCAGGCCGTCGTGATGGCCGTCAAGGGCGATGACGCGGTGGTCGCCCGGGTCCGCGAGATCGGCGACCGGCTGACGGCGGCCGGGGTGCGGGTACGGGTCGACGACCGTACGGACACACCCTTCGGCCGCCGCGCGGTCGACTGGGAGCTCAAGGGCGTACCGGTCCGGGTCGAGGTCGGGCCGCGGGACCTGGAGAGCGGCACCGCGATGCTCGTGCGCCGGATCCCGGGCGGCAAGGAGCCGGTGCCCGTGGACCGGCTGGCCGAGTTGGTGCCGGGGATGCTCGAGGAGGACCAGGCGCTGCTGCTGCGCCAGGCGCGGGACCGCCGCGAGGCGCGGACCACCGATGTGGCGACGATCGCGGAGGCGGCCGAGGCCGCGACCGCGGGCGGCTGGGCCCGGATCCCATGGGCCGACCTGGGGCCGGAGGGTGAGGCGGCGCTCGGCGCGCAGGCGGTCTCCGTACGGTGCCTGGTGGCCGAGGACGGGTCGGTGCCGGAAACGGACGACGCGCCGGGTAACGTCGCCTACGTCGCGCGGGCCTACTGACACCGGGCGCCACGGCGGAACCGGTACGTACCGGCTTGAGGCGCCGTGGGCGGCTCCTCCGCACATCGGCGCACCCGCCCTCGTCGTGACACATCAGCGTGAACTGACTGGTACGTGCAAATTATTTGGGATGGCCCGGAATCGGAACACCGGGACGCTCCTGCTCGTTAGCACGACGTGAGCACGACACCACCTGTTCTCGCCGCAGAGCTGGCGCAGGCGTGGGCCGATATTCAACGGCACCACTCCGAGCTGCCGGATCTCGCCGCGCCCGAATCGCTGATCGGAGAGTCGTCGTCCGCATGTGGCGCCGAGCTCTCCTTCGAACGGCTGCTGCACGAGGCAGTCCATGGCATCGCCGCCGCCCGCGGTGTCCGTGACACCTCGCGCGCCGGCCGCTACCACAACCGCCGGTTCCTGGCGATCGCCGAGGAGCTCGGGCTGGACCATCCCGAGGAGCCACATCCCAGCAGTGGCTTCTCCCTGGTCACGCTCAGCCCCGAGGCGAGAAAGCGCTACCGGAACACCATCGAGAGACTTCAGCGCGCCCTCAAGGCGCACACCGTCGCGACCACCGCCGACACCTCCCGCACCTTCCGCGGGCCCGCCGCGCGGCATGGATCGTCCGGCGGCGGCGTCCGGGTCAAGGCCGTGTGCGACTGCGGGCGCAATGTCCGCGTCGTCCCGTCGGTGCTGGCGCAGGCGCCGATCATGTGCGGTGGCTGCGGCAAGCCGTTCCGTATCCCGGAGGCGGTGGCCGCGGTCGGCTGACCGGCGGCGGTGTGGCACAATGGTCCGCTGTACTCGACAGTCGACCAGGACCCCTCTCTCCTCCGGCTGGCGCGTCCATCGGGCACTCGGGTACCACAACCCCACGTGGCACTTCGCGTGCTCAACCACGTCAAGACCAGGAGACACCACTTCCGTGGCAGTCAAGATCAAGCTGAAGCGTCTGGGCAAGATCCGTTCGCCTCACTACCGCATCGTCATCGCCGACTCCCGTACCCGCCGTGACGGCCGGGCCATCGAGGAGATCGGCCTGTACCACCCGGTGCAGAACCCGTCGCGCATCGAGGTCGACTCGGAGCGCGCCCAGTACTGGCTGAAGGTCGGCGCGCAGCCGACCGAGCCGGTGCTGGCCATCCTGAAGGTCACCGGTGACTGGCAGAAGTTCAAGGGCCTGCCCGCCCCGGCCCCGATGAAGGTCGCCGAGCCGAAGGCCGACAAGCGCGCCCTGTTCGAGGCAGCCGCCAAGGAGGCCGGTGACGAGCCGAAGGGTGAGGCCATCACCCAGAAGGCGAAGAAGGCCGAGAAGAAGTCGGATGAGGCGGCCGAGGCCGCTGAGTCCACCGCGTCGACCGAGGCCTGAGGATGCTCGAGGAAGCCCTCGAGCACCTGGTGAAGGGCATCGTCGACAACCCCGACGACGTGCAGGTGGCCTCGCGCACCCTGCGTCGTGGGCGCGTGCTGGAGGTCCGGGTGCACCCCGATGACCTCGGCAAGGTGATCGGCCGTAACGGCCGGACCGCGCGTGCCCTGCGGACCGTCGTGGGCGCCATCGGCGGGCGTGGGATCCGCGTCGACCTGGTCGACGTGGACCAGATCCACTGAGGCGATCAAAGAGAGCACCGGCACGGGCCGGGGAGGGCCATGGGCCGTCCCCGGCCCGTGTGTGTGAAGGGACATCGGACACGTGCAGTTGGTTGTGGCGAGGATCGGCCGTGCCCATGGCATCAAGGGTGAGGTCACCGTCGAGGTGCGTACGGACGAGCCGGAGCTGCGGCTCGCCCCGGGAGCGGTGCTGGCCACCGAACCCGCCTCGGCCGGACCGCTGACCATCGAGACCGGCCGGGTCCACAGCGGCCGGCTGCTGCTGCGCTTCGAGGGCGTCCGGGACCGTACGGGCGCGGAGGCGCTGCGCAATATCCTGCTGATCGCGGAGGTCGACCCGGAGGAAGTCCCCGAGGACCCCGAGGAGTTCTACGACCACCAGCTGATCGACCTCGATGTGGTCACCGTGGACGGGACCGAGGTCGGCCGGATCTCCGAGATCTCCCATCTGCCCTACCACGATCTGCTGATCGTCCGGCGTCCGGACGGCGGTGAGGTGATGATCCCCTTCGTCTCCGAGGTGGTGCCGGAGATCGATCTCGAGGCGCAGCGCGCGGTGATCGATCCGCCTCCGGGGCTGCTGAACGAGACCGACGCCGAGATCGCCGGAAGCCGCGCGGAGGTCTCGAAGGACGAAGGCGCGTCGTCATGAGGCTCGATGTCGTCACGATCTTCCCGGAGTATTTGGAGCCGCTGAACGTCTCGCTGGTCGGCAAGGCCCGCGCCCGGGGCCAGCTGGACGTCCGCGTCCACGATCTGCGCTCCTTCACCCACGACCGGCACAACACGGTGGACGACACCCCCTACGGCGGCGGTCCGGGCATGGTCATGAAGCCCGAGCCCTGGGGTGAGGCACTCGACTCCGTCCTCGCCTCGGGGGAGGCCGAGGGGCTGGCCGGGCCGGTGCTGGTGGTGCCGACGCCGAGCGGCCGCCCCTTCACCCAGGCGCTGGCCGTCGAGCTGGCCGAGCGCCCCTGGCTGGTTTTCGCGCCCGCCCGCTACGAGGGCATCGACCGGCGGGTGATCGAGGAGTACGGCGAGCACCTGGAGGTCCATGAGGTCTCCATCGGTGACTACGTCCTGGCCGGTGGCGAGGCCGCGGTTCTGGTGATCACGGAAGCGGTCGCCCGGCTGCTGCCCGGGGTGCTGGGCAACGCCGAATCGCACCGCGACGACTCCTTCGCACCCGGCGCCATGGCCGATCTGCTGGAGGGGCCGGTCTACACCAAGCCCCCCGAGTGGCGTGGCCGCGATATCCCGGAGGTGCTGGTCAGCGGGCACCACGGCAAGATCGCGCGCTGGCGGCGGGACGAGGCGTTCCGCCGCACCAGCGTCAACCGGCCCGATCTGATCGAGCGCTGCGACCCCGCGGCGCTGGACAAGCAGGACCGGACCACCCTGGCCGAGCTGGGCTGGGAGGAGCTGCCCGAGGGCGGATTTGGGCGCTCGCACCGCGCCGTGGAAGAATAGGCCGCTGCCGTACGTCCGGGCGCGGCGCCCCTGCCACAGGGGGATCGACGCCCACCCGATGAGGGCGGCACTCCGAATCAGCATCCGATATGCCGCTGATGACCTGTGGCATCAGCGAGGAAAGCAGACGATCATGTCTCACCTGCTCGACACCGTCGACAACGCGTCGCTGCGCGGCGACATCCCCACCTTCCGCCCCGGTGACACGGTCAACGTGCACGTGCGCGTCATCGAGGGCAACCGCTCCCGTGTGCAGCAGTTCAAGGGCGTTGTCATCCGCCGCCAGGGTTCCGGCGTGCGGGAGACCTTCACCGTCCGCAAGGTGAGCTTCAGCGTCGGCGTCGAGCGCACCTTCCCGGTGCACACCCCGATCGTGGAGAAGATCGAGGTCGTCACCCGCGGTGATGTGCGCCGTGCGAAGCTGTACTACCTGCGCGACCTCCGCGGCAAGGCCGCCAAGATCAAGGAAAAGCGCGAGAACTGAGTTTTGCGCGACTACTGAGCTACCGCCGGATCGTCCGGCCGGGGCGGATAGGCTCTGGCCCGATGGACACCGAAGGACAGCTCGCGGAGCGCGATCGCTCCTCCCGCTCCACGACGGAGCCGGAGGAGCGGTCGCGCTCTTCGCATGCGCCGGGCGTGGGCGACGCCGCGGAGGAGACCGCCGAGCGAGAGGCCGCGGAGGAGACCGCCGAGCCGGAGACCGCCGGGGAAGGGACCGCCGCCGTGGACCGGCCCGCCCGGCGTGCGCGGGGGTGGCTGACCGGCGGCGGGCCCTGGCGGCGGGCCGGAGTGCTCACGGCCGTCAGCGCCGTGCTGGTCCTGCTGGTGAGCGGCTGGGTGGTCCAGCCGTTCCTGATTCCCAGCGGCTCGATGGAGAACACCCTGCGGCCCGGGGACCGGGTCCTGGTGAACAAGCTCGCCTACCGATTCGGGGACGATCCGCGCCGCGGCGACGTTGTGGTGTTCGACGGAACCGGTTCCTTTGCCGGTGAGCGGTCGTCGGGGAACCCTGTGACCGGAGTGCTCCGTAAGGCGGCCGCCGCGGTCGGACTGGCCGCCCCGGCCGAGTCCGACTACGTCAAGCGTGTGGTGGGCGTCGGCGGTGACCGGGTCACCTGCTGCGATAAGCGGGGGAGGATCGAGGTGAACGGTCAACCGGTGGACGAGCACTATCTGCGCCCGGGGGACAGCCCCTCGCGTGTGCCGTTCGACATCGTGGTGCCGCAGGGGCGGCTGTGGGTGATGGGGGATCACCGCTCCGCCTCCAGCGACTCACGGGACCATCTCGGTGCGCCCGGCGGGGGCACCGTCCCCGTCGGCCAGGTCATCGGCCGTGCCGACTGGATCGCCTGGCCGGCCGGCCGCTGGTCCCGGGTGGAGCGGCCGGAGAGCTTCGCCGGAGTGCCCGATCCCGGCGCGGGACGCGGCGGCGCGCATGGGTAACCGCGGACGACCCCGGTACGGAAAGCGCCGAGCGGGCGCGCCGCCGGAGGAGGAGATGTCGCGCCCCGGCGAGCGGCCGCTGGGCGGCCGGGCCGAGCGGCGCAAGATCCAGCGCCGTATCAAGCGCAGGCGCCGCCGCTCCAAGGTCAAGGAGATACCGATCCTGGTCGGTGTGGCGCTGGTGATCGCGCTGGTGCTGAAGACCTTCCTGGTGCAGGCGTTCGTGATCCCGTCCGGGTCGATGGAGCAGACGATCCGCATCGGCGACCGGGTGCTGGTGGACAAATTCACCCCGTGGTTCGGCTCGAAGCCGGCGCGCGGCGATGTGGTGGTGTTCAAGGACCCCGGAGGCTGGCTGGAGGACGAGCGCAAGCCGCCCAAGGACGATCCGCCGGTCATCAAGCAGGGCAAGCAGTTCCTGACCTTCATCGGTCTGCTGCCGTCGGACGACGAACAGGACCTGATCAAGCGGGTGGTCGGGGTCGGCGGGGACACGGTGGCGTGCTGTGACTCCGGCGGCAAGGTCACCGTCAATGGAACGCCGCTGAACGAACCGTATCTGCACCCGGGGAACGAGCCCTCGCAGCGCCAGTTCAAGGTGACCGTCCCCCAGGGGCGGATCTTTGTGATGGGTGATCACCGCTCCAACTCGGCGGACTCCCGCGTCCATCTGGACGAGCCGGGTCAGGGCACCGTCTCGGACGACATGGTGGTCGGCCGCGCCATGGTGATCGCGTGGCCGTTCGGCCATATGCGTCAGCTGGAAGAGCCCGGAACGTACGCCACGGTGAAGGACGCGCCGAGCGGGGAGACACGGGCACTGGGCTCGCCGCATAGGCTGTCCCCCATGGATCAGCAAGGAATGGTCCAGCTCCCGACCCCTGCGGAACTCCCGCTCGTTATGGGAGTGGTGGTCCTGCGCCGTTCGTGGAGCAGGCGGCAGTCAGGCGTGAGGAGTGGATGTGGGGGATTTGGCGGTCGGCGCACGGTCCGGTCACGAAGAGCCCGAGCGGCGACCCGGAGCAAGGGGAGAATCCTCTGTGAGCGGGGACGGGACGGACATGGCGCCGCAGACCGGCGCACCCACGGACCGGGCCTCCGGCGCCCAGGGCGGACCGGGCGGCGCGGAGCGTGCGACCGCGGCGGCTCCCTCGGACCGCTCGGGATCCACCGATCCCCAGGGTTCCGCGGAGGGCGGGGAGCCGGAGGCTTCCTCCGGGGCGTCCGGCCCTTCCGGCGGGCGGACCGCGCCGGGAGCGAAGCGGAGCACCGGTGACCGGAAGAAGGCGCGCTCCTTCTGGAAGGAGCTGCCGATCCTGGTCGGCATCGCGCTGCTGCTGGCGCTGCTGATCAAGACCTTCCTGGTGCAGGCGTTCTCCATCCCGTCCGACTCGATGCAGAACACCCTGCAACGGGGCGACCGGGTGCTGGTGGACAAGCTCACCCCGTGGTTCGGCTCGGAGCCCCAGCGGGGTGAGGTGGTCGTCTTCCACGACCCGGGCGGCTGGCTCGGCGAAAGCGAGCAGAGCGACTCCGGCCCGGTCGCCGAGGGCATCCAGAAGGCGCTGAGCTTTATCGGCCTGATGCCGTCGGCCGAGGAGAAGGACCTGATCAAGCGCGTCATCGCGGTCGGCGGGGACACCGTCTCGTGCAAGCGCGGCGACAAGGTCATGGTGAACGGCAAGCCGCTGGACGAGCCGTACATCTTCCCCGGGAACACGCCCTGTGACGAGAAGCCGTTCGGCCCGATCAAGGTGCCCGAGGGACGGATCTGGGTGATGGGCGACCACCGTCAGGACTCGCTGGACTCGCGCTACCACCAGAACCTCCACCAGGGCACGGTCTCCGTCGACGATGTCGTCGGGCGCGCGATCGTCGTCGCCTGGCCGCTCGACCGCTGGAGCACCCTGTCGGTGCCGGGCACCTTCGACCAGCCGGGGCTGGCCGCGGCGGCCTCCCTGGCGCCGACGGCGGGCGGTCTCGCGGGCGCGCTGCCGATCGTGCTGTGGCGGCGGCGCAGGATGATCGCCAAGGTGCGGCAGAGCGGCTGACCTGGCGCTCCACCGCCGCCCCGGTGCCTGCCTGCCGCATCCCGCTGCTGACGCCGGACACATACCGCGGGTAAGGTGCGGTCCCGTGCCCCCGGGCACGGGACCTGATCTTCTGACGTCGGTGGCGCAAGGCGGGAGCACGGGAATGAGCGGACCGGTGGGGGAGGGCAGGGTCGGCAGCCTGCTGTCCGGTGTGGCGGTGGCCCTCGGCTGTGTGCTGTTCCTGGGCGGATTCGCCTGGGGCGCGGTGATCTACAAGCCGTACACCGTCCCGACCGACTCCATGGCGCCCACCATCGGCAAGGACGACCGGGTGCTGGCGCAGCGGATCGACGGCGACGAGGTCCGCCGCGGTGATGTGGTGGTCTTCCAGGACGCCGTCTGGGGCGCGATGCCCATGGTCAAGCGGGTGATCGGGGTCGGCGGCGACAAGGTCGTGTGCTGCGACAAGCAGGGGCGGCTGAGTGTGGACGGCACGACGCTCGAGGAGCCGTACCTGGAGAAGAAGGACCAGGCGTCCCTGACCGGTTTCTCCACCACGGTGCCCAAGGGGCGGCTGTTCCTGATGGGCGACCACCGGAGCGATTCGCTCGACTCGCGGGTGCATCTCAGCGACAGCGGCCACGGGGCCGTCCCGCGGAGCGCGGTCAGCGCCCGGGTCGACGCCACCGCCTGGCCGATGAGCGGCTTCGGCATGCTCGAGCGGCCGCGGACGTTCGAGGCGCTGCCGGGCGGGATCTCGCAGCCCGGCCCGCTGCGGCTGATGGTGATCGCGGTGGTCAGCGGCGCCGTGCTCATCCTGGCGGGGGCGGCGTACGGGCCGATCGCCCGCCGCAGGCGGGCCGGTGCCGCGCGGCGCGAGGAGGCGCGGGAGACGGTGACGGCGAGTGGCTGACGGGGCGGCCGGACGGTCTTCGGGGGCCGGTGCGGAGGGCTCTCCACAGGCCGATGCGGGACGCTCTCCGGGGGCCGGTGCGGACGAGCGGCCGCTGCGGCGGGTCGCCCGGGTGGTGCTGCTGGACCCGCGGGACCGGATTCTGCTGCTGCAGGGCTATGAACCGGACGATCCGTCGCGTACCTGGTGGTTCACGCCCGGCGGTGGTCTGGAGGGCGAGGAGAGCCGGGAGGAGGCCGCCCGGCGGGAGCTGGCCGAGGAGACCGGCATCACCGATGTGCGGCTCGGCCCGCTGCTGTGGCGGCGGATCTGCTCGTTCCCCTTCGCGGGGCAGCGCTGGGACCAGGACGAGTGGTACTTCCTGGGGCGTACCGAGCAGACCGGGTCCCTCGCGGGCGAGGGGCTGACGGAGCTGGAGCGGCGCAGCGTCGCCGGGCTGCGGTGGTGGGCCGCGGAGGAGCTGGCGAGGGTGGACGAACCGGTATACCCCACCCGCCTGCCGGAACTGTTGCGTACGCTGCTCGTCGAGGGACCTCCGAGTGCACCGGTGATCCTGGAGACTGAGCGCGTCTGACGCACAATGGGGGGACGCACGGCTGAAGGGGAACATGCCATGAGCGCCGAGGACCTCGAGAAGTACGAGACCGAGATGGAGCTGAAGCTCTACCGGGAGTACCGCGATGTCGTCGGTCTGTTCAAATACGTGATCGAGACCGAGCGTCGCTTCTATCTCACCAATCAGTACGAGATGCAGGTGCACTCGGTGCAGGGTGAGGTCTTCTTCGAGGTGTCGATGGCCGACGCCTGGGTCTGGGACATGTACCGCCCGGCCCGCTTCGTGAAGCAGGTCCGTGTTCTGACGTTCAAGGACGTGAACATCGAGGAGCTCAACAAGAGTGACCTCGACCTGCCGAGTGGCTGAGTTATCCACAAGCGATCCTCGGTCCACAGAAATCCTCCAAGATCCCACAGTGTGTGACCTGGGCGTCACAGTCGGTACCGGAGGTGGTGCCGATGAACGCCCGAGGGGCACTGGGCCGCTATGGCGAGAACGTGGCGGTGCGGCGGCTGGCCGCGGCCGGGATGATCGTCCTGGAGCGCAATTGGCGATGCCGGGACGGTGAGATCGACATCGTCGCGCTCGACGGAGGCGCGCTGGTGGTGTGCGAGGTCAAGACACGCCGCGGTGGGAGCTATGAGCATCCGATGGCGGCCGTCAGAGCGGGCAAGGCCGAGCGGCTGAGGCTGCTGGCGGAGCGCTGGCTGGAGCGGCACGGCGGTCCGCCGCCGGGCGGGGTGCGGATCGATCTGGTCGGTGTGGTGCTGCCGGACCGGGGCGCGCCCGTCGTCGAGCATGTGCGGGGGGTGGCCTGATGGGGTTCGCCCGCACCTGTTCGGTGGCGCTGGTCGGCGTCGAGGGCGTCGTGGTCGAGGTCCAGGCCGATCTGGAGCCCGGGGTGGCCGCCTTCACCCTGGTCGGGCTGCCGGACAAGAGCCTGGTGGAGAGCCGGGACCGGGTCCGGGCCGCCGTGGTGAACGCGGGGGTTCCCTGGCCGCAGAAGAAGCTCACGGTGGGACTGAGCCCCGCCTCCGTCCCCAAGGGCGGCAGCGGCTTCGACCTGGCCGTGGCCTGTGCGGTGCTGGGCGCCGCCGAGCGGATCGACCCTCGGCAGATCGCCGATTTGATGATGATCGGCGAGCTGGGGCTGGACGGCCGGGTCCGCCCGGTGCGCGGGGTGCTGCCCGCGGTGCTCGCGGCCTCCGAAGCGGGCTATCAGCAAGTCGTCGTCCCGGAGCAGACGGCGGCCGAGGCGGCGCTCGTCCCCGGGGTCTCCGTGCTCGGGGTGCGCAGCCTGCGGCAGTTGATCGCGGTGCTCACGGATGAGCCGGTGCCCGAGGAGGAGCAGGAGCCGCCGGGGCCGGGGCGGCCCGATCCGCTGCTGGCGGGGCTCACCGTGCCGGGCGCGGGCATGGGCACGGGGGTGACCGCGGGGCCCGCGAGCGGGGCGGGCGGCTCCGATCTGGCGGATGTGGCCGGACAGCGGGCCGCGCGCGGCGCCCTGGAGGTCGCGGCCGCGGGAGGGCACCACCTGTTCCTGATCGGACCGCCGGGCGCGGGCAAGACGATGCTCGCCGAGCGGCTTCCCGGGCTGTTGCCGCCGCTCACCCGGCAGGAGGCGCTGGAGGTCACCGCGGTCCACTCGGTGGCCGGGGTGCTGCCCCCGGGGCAGCCCCTGGTGGACACCCCGCCGTACTGCGCCCCGCACCATTCGGCGACCATGGCCGCCCTCGTCGGCGGGGGCAATGGCCTGCCCCGGCCCGGCGCGGTCTCGCTGGCCCACCGCGGGGTGCTCTTCCTGGACGAGGCACCGGAATTCAGCGGGCGGGCGCTGGACGCGCTGCGGCAGCCCCTGGAATCGGGCCATGTGGTGGTGGCCCGCTCCGGAGGCATGATGCGGATGCCCGCCCGCTTCCTGCTGTTGCTGGCCGCCAACCCCTGCCCTTGTGGGCGCCACGCCCTGATGGGCGAGGGCTGTGAGTGCACCCCCGTGATGGTCCGCCGCTACCAGGCGCGGCTGTCCGGGCCGCTGCTGGACCGAGTGGACCTGCGGGTCCATGTCGAGGCGGTCACCCGGGCCGAGCTGACCGGCGCGAGCGGCCCGCCCGAGAGCACGGCGTCGGTCGCCGCCCGGGTGCACGAGGCCCGGGAGCGCGCCGCTGCCCGGCTCGCCGACACCCCCTGGCGGCTCAACAGCGAGGTCCCGGGGCATGAGCTGCGCACCCGCTGGCAGCCCTGCTCCGGGGCGCTCCGCGCGGCGGAGCGGGATATGGAGCGCGGGCTGCTCACCGCCCGGGGGCTGGACCGGGTGCTGCGGGTCGCCTGGACCGTCGCCGATCTGGTCGGGCACGACCGGCCGCTGGCGCCGGATGTCGCCCAGGCGCTTCAGCTGCGCACCGGGATCAGCCGGGGGGTGCCGGTCGGGGTGGGGGAGCGCTGATGGCAGGGTGCCCGGCTCCGGGCCGTCCGCCCGTGCCGGGAGGGAGGCAGGGCCCTGAGCGCGGGGGCCGGGCGGCGGCGGAGGGCGGCCGGGGGGTGGATGACGAGGAGCGGCTGGCACGCGCCGCGCTCACCCGGCTGGTGGAACCGGGCGATGAGACGGTGGGGCGCTGGCTGCGCCGGATGGGGCCGGTGGCCCTGCGCCGGGCGCTCAGCGGCCAGGGCCCGCCGCCGCCTCGGGCGAGCCGGGAGCGGATGGCCGGATGTGCGCTGCGGGCCGCCGCACTGGACCCGGAGGCGGACCTCGCCGGGGCCGCCGCGCGCGGCGGGCGGCTCCTGTGCCCCGGCGACCCGGAGTGGCCCGGTCAGCTCGACGACCTCGGAGACGCTCGCCCGGTCGGGTTATGGGTGCGCGGCCCCGCGTCACTGCGGATGTGGGCGCTGCGCTCGGTCGCCGTGGTGGGCGCGCGGGCCTGTAGCGATTACGGCACCCATGTCGCCGCCACGCTGTCCGCCGGACTGAGCGAGCGCGGCTGGGTGGTGGCCTCCGGGGCGGCCCATGGGGTGGACGGCGCCGCGCACCGGGGGGCGCTCGCCGCGGGCGGGGCCACCATCGCCGTGCTGGCCTCCGGGGTGGACGTGCCCTATCCGCGTGGCCACACCGAGTTGATCGAGCGCATCGCGGAACAGGGGCTGGTGGTGGCCGAGTTGCCGCCCGGAGCGCATCCGACCCGCAGCCGCTTCGTGCTCCGCAACCGGGTCATCGCCGCGCTGACCCGCGGCACGGTGGTCGTCGAGGCCGAGTACCGCAGCGGATCGCTGGTCACCGCGCGCCGGGCCCAGGCCCTCGGCCGCCTGACCATGGGCGTACCCGGGCCGGTCACCAGCGGGCTCTCCGCCGGAGTGCATGAACTGCTGCGCGGCGAGGCCATGGTGGTCACCGACGCCGATGAAGTGGCCGAGCTGATCGGCGGCATCGGAGAGCTCGCCCCGGAGCGGCGGGGGCCGCTCGTCGAGCGGGACCTGCTCGATCCCGTGACGGCGCGGGTGCTGGAAGCGTTGTCGGCACAGAGGGGCAACGACCTGCGGGAGGTGGCCCGGGAATCCGGGTCCGGCTGCGACGAGACCCTGAGCCGGCTCTACGAGCTGCTCGCCCTGGGATTCGTCGAACGCCGTGGCGATCGCTGGGAGTTGGTCCCTCCGGCGCGCCGGAGCGGCAGCGCACGGCGAGGCGGTCCCCCGAATCGGGGCAATCGGGTGAAAGGGTTGGGGCGATGACCGTATCCGCACACCGCCGAGCCGACGCCCTTCGCATACCGCGATGGTCCGATCACGCTACGCTCACAGGGTTTCCGGCGGAAGCGTACGTCCTCACCCATGTCATGGCAGAACGGCTCAAGGCGACGAATGCCCCAGCACATCTCCGGGTCTGACCGCGCGGCGCCGACCGCTGCCCACGGCGCGCTGCGGCCGGCCGCGCCGTCTTCGCTCGACGAGCTGTGGCGGTCGTACAAGACCACGGGCGACGGCCGGCTGCGGGAGCAGCTGATCCTGCACTACTCACCCCTGGTGAAATACGTGGCCGGGCGGGTCAGCGTGGGGCTGCCCTCCAATGTCGAGCAGGCGGACTTCGTCTCGTCCGGCGTCTTCGGACTCATCGACGCCATCGAGAAGTTCGACCCCGAGCGGTCCATCAAGTTCGAGACCTATGCGATCACCCGGATCCGGGGCGCGATGATCGACGAGTTGAGGGCGCTGGACTGGATCCCGCGATCGGTCCGCCAGAAGGCCAGGGCGGTCGAACGGGCCTACGCCACCCTGGAGGCGGCGCTGCGGCGCACCCCCTCGGAGGCCGAGGTGGCCGCCGAGATGGAGATCGGCCTGGATGAACTGCACGGGGTCTTCAGCCAGTTGTCCCTGGCCAACGTGGTCGCCCTGGAAGAGCTGTTGCACGTCGGCGGCGAAGGCGGCGACCGGCTCAGCCTCATGGACACCCTGGAGGACACCGCCGCGGACAATCCGGTCGAGGTGGCCGAGGACCGTGAGCTGCGCAGACTGCTCGCCCGCGCCATCAACACCCTCCCCGAGCGGGAGAAGACCGTGGTCACCCTCTACTACTACGAAGGGCTCACCCTCGCCGAGATCGGCCAGGTCCTCGGCGTCACCGAGAGCCGGGTCAGCCAGATCCACACCAAGTCGGTGCTCCAGTTGCGGGCGAAACTGGCCGACGTCGGACGCTGAATCGTCCCTCCACCATCGCCTCCGCGGCGGCCTTTTTCGTACAGTGGTCGGGTGCCCAGGATTCGAGCGGCCTCAGTGGCCGAGCACCGGACGATGCAGCGCGGCGCCCTGCTGGAGGCCGCCCGCTCCCTGCTGTCCGAGGGCGGTACGGAGGCGCTGACCTTCCCCGCCCTCGCCGAGCGCACGGGCCTCGCGCGGTCCTCCGTCTATGAGTACTTCCGCTCCCGCGCGGCCGTGGTCGAGGAGCTGTGCGCCGTCGACTTCCCGGTCTGGGCCGCCGAGGTCGAGGCCGCCATGGAGCGGGCCGACACACCCGAGGCGAAGATCGAAGCGTATGTGCGGCAGCAGCTGGCGCTTGTCGGCGACCGCCGCCACCGGGCCGTGGTGGCCATCTCGGCCGGTGAGCTGGACGCGGGCGCCCGGGAGAAGATCCGTGCCGCGCACGGCGGGCTGATCGCCATGGTGGTCGAGGCGCTGAGCGCTCTTGGCCACCAACAGCCCCGGCTGGCGGCCGTGCTCCTCCAGGGCGTCGTGGACGCGGCGGTGCGCCGTATCGAGCTCGGCGCGGCCGAGGATCCCGAGCGGATCACGGACGCCGCGGTCGCCATGGCCCTGAACGGCGTCGCCCGCCACTGACTCCCGCGAGTCGCTCTGGTCTGGGGTGCCGGGGCCGCTGTGTGCGCGCCCTGTCGGTCGCGCTCCCGCTCACCCCGCTTGCCGCGACACCAGCGGATGATCCGTCCGCCGCACCACGCCCAGGACCTCGCCGTGACGGTCTGAGGGGGCCAGGGACGCGTAGCGGTCGTGGTTCCGCCGGCCAACGATCCGTGCGGCGCGCCCCGCTCTGCGCGCTGGGCCGGTCGCACACGACGGTGGTTCCGGTCCGGCGGACCGGCCGGTTCCTTGATCGGGCACCTCCGACCCGGCTCGGCGCCGGGGCTGCCGGATCCCGGGCGCCCGCCCGGAGCCGGGCTTCCCGTACCGCCGTACGGCGCCCGACCGCAGACGGGCGTGGGCCCAGGCGGAGGCGGCCGCCAGCATCGTGGCCGGAGCGAGGCCGGTCCATCCGGCGGGGGATACCGCCGCGGCGGGCGCGGGAGTACCGGGGACGCCGAACACCGGGAGCAGCCGGGAGGGGCCGCCGCGGAGCATCCAGGGCGGCAGCAGCGACAGCGGGTCGAGATAGTGGTCCCCACGCCGTAGCCCCCAGTGCAGACAGCCCGCCGGGCAGTGGAAGGGCCCCGGCCGCATCACCCCGACCACCTGCCCGGCCGCGACCCGGTCACCCTTGTCCACCAGAGCCCGCACCGGCTCGTAGGTCGTGCGCAGGGGAGGGGCGCCGGTCCCGGACAGCTCGATGGTGAGCACCTCCCGTCCGGCGACCGGACCGGCGAAGGTCACCCGCCCCGCGGCCGCCGCCCGCACCCGTTGCCCGGCGCGTGCCGCGAGATCGACGCCGCGGTGACCGGCGGCCCACGGCGCCGGAGGCGGCCGCCAGCCCCTCAGCACGGCGGGTCGCGGCGCCCCCGGCCCACCGTCCACCGGCCAGGCCCGCCCGGCCGGTCGGTCACGCCCCGGGCCGCGCTCCGCCGGAGCCGCGCGCCCGCGATCGTGCGGGGCGACCCCCGGGGCCGACCGCACCAGCACCACGGCCGAGGGCCCCCGTGCCGAGGTCGCCATCGGCCCGGAGCCCGCGACCGGCCCCGGCCCGGAGTCCACGAGCGACCCCCGACCGCGGTGCGCCGGAACCGCACCGCGGTCGGCCGGGCGGGTGCCGGGCCTCCCGGCGATCCTCAGCGCCCGGCTCGCCCCCGTAGCCGCCGCAGCGGCTCGAGCCGTCCGTGGTCCCACGTCCGGGCGGGTGCCGGAGGTCCGGGCGATCCTCAGCGCCCGGCTCGCCCCCGAAACCCCCGAAACCCCCGAAACCCCCGAAGCCCCCGGAGCCCCCGAAGTCGGCCGCGGTCCCACCGCCGGTGCCACCCCCGCTCCCGCCCCGGGGCTCGGGGGCACGACGGCCTCGGCCCCCCGACCCGGATCCCGACCCGGACCCGGGTCGGGGGCGGTCGTCGTCGTGAGCCATAACGTCAGGACGCACAGGGTGAGCGCCACCCACACCACAAGCCTTCGCATGCGTCCCACCGTGGCCCGGGAAGCCGGATCGGGTGGATCATGGAGCGAATCCGGGTACTACTCACCGGTTGTGGATATCGCCGTCACCCGGCACCGCACCGGTCCCGTACACTTCTTATGGCGATCCGGGTCACCGGATCGACTTCGCACGCCCCGCCATCGGTGCCCCGATCTCGCATCGGGCAGCACGGCGGCCGCGCCCCTCGGTCCTCGGACGAGCCCCTCAAGGCACCGTCCGTGGCAGGCGCGCCGGGGCGTCAGGCGCGGCGGCCACCCGGTCACCGCGGAACCGAGTACCTCAAGGAGTACGGCCATGGCCGTCGTCACGATGCGGGAGCTGCTGGAGAGCGGCGTCCACTTCGGGCACCAGACCCGCCGCTGGAACCCGAAGATGAAGCGCTTCATCTTCACCGAGCGCAACGGCATCTACATCATCGACCTGCTCCAGTCGCTGTCGTACATCGACCGCGCCTACGAGTTCGTCAAGGAGACCGTCGCCCACGGCGGCTCCATCATGTTCGTCGGCACGAAGAAGCAGGCGCAGGAGGCCATCGCCGAGCAGGCGACCCGCGTCGGCATGCCGTACGTCAACCAGCGCTGGCTGGGCGGCATGCTCACCAACTTCTCGACCGTCTACAAGCGTCTCCAGCGCCTGAAGGAGCTCGAGCAGATCGACTTCGAGGATGTGGCCGCCTCCGGCCTCACCAAGAAGGAGCTCCTGGTCCTCTCCCGCGAGAAGGCCAAGCTGGAGAAGACCCTCGGCGGTATCCGTGAGATGCAGAAGGTGCCGAGCGCCGTCTGGATCGTGGACACCAAGAAGGAGCACATCGCCGTCGGTGAGGCGCGCAAGCTCCGGATCCCGGTCGTCGCGATCCTCGACACCAACTGCGACCCCGACGAGGTCGACTACAAGATCCCGGGCAACGACGACGCGATCCGCTCCGTCACCCTGCTCACCCGCGTGATCGCCGACGCCGTCGCCGAGGGCCTGATCGCCCGTTCCGGCGTCGCCACCGGTGACGAGAAGGCCGACAAGGCCGCGGGCGAGCCGCTGGCCGAGTGGGAGCGCGACCTGCTCGAGGGCGAGAAGAAGGCCGACGAGCCCGAGGCCGCCAAGCCGGCCGACGCCGACAAGCCGGCTGAGGCCGCCGACGCCGAGAAGCCGGCCGACGCCGAGAAGCCGGCCGAGGCCGCCGCTGAGAAGCCGGCCGAGGCGCCCGCCGAGACTCCCGCCGAGGCCCCGGCCGCGAGCGCCGAGCAGGGCTGACCACTCAGACGGTGTACGACGGCGGGGGACGGTGCGCAGGCACCGCCCCCCGCCGTTCACCCGTAGAGCTTCCGATAGAGCTTCCGACTTTCGAGAAGAGATTCACAGATCATGGCGAACTTCACCGCCGCTGACGTCAAGAAGCTTCGTGAGCTGACCGGCGCCGGCATGATGGACTGCAAGAAGGCGCTGGACGAGGCCGAGGGCAACGTCGACAAGGCCGTCGAGATCCTGCGCGTCAAGGGCCAGAAGGGCGTGGCCAAGCGCGAGAGCCGCAGCGCCGAGAACGGTGCCGTCGTCTCCCTGATCGCCGACGACAAGTCCTCCGGCGTCCTCGTCGAGCTCAAGTGCGAGACCGACTTCGTGGCCAAGGGCGACAAGTTCGTCGCCGTCGCCGACGCGATCGCCGCGCATGTCGCCAAGACCAGCCCGGCCGACCTCCAGGCGCTGCTCGCCTCGGAGATCGAGTCCGGCAAGACCGTCCAGGCGTTCGTGGACGAGGCCAACGCCACCCTCGGCGAGAAGATCGTCCTCGACCGCTTCGCGCAGTTCTCCGGCGGCCACGTCGCCGCGTACATGCATCGCACCAGCCCGGACCTGCCCCCGCAGGTCGGCGTCCTGGTCGAGCTGGACAAGGAGAACGCCGAGGTCGCCAAGGACGTCGCGCAGCACATCGCCGCCTTCGCGCCGAAGTTCCTCAGCCGCGACGAGATCTCCGCCGAGACGGTGGAGAACGAGCGCCGGGTCGCCGAGGCCACCGCTCGTGAGGAGGGCAAGCCCGAGGGCGCCCTGCCGAAGATCGTCGAGGGTCGCGTCACCGGCTTCTTCAAGGAGAACGTGCTGGTGGACCAGGCGTTCGCCAAGGACAACAAGAAGACCGTCCAGAAGGTTCTGGACGAGGCCGGTGTCTCGCTGAAGCGCTTCGCCCGTTTCCGCGTCGGCGTCTGAGCCGAGCAGCGAATGACCGGCGACCCCGATAGGGTCGTAGGCAGCCAACCGTCAACCGGTCGGCCGCAGATGTGACGAGGAGGCCATTGCCGCAGAGGTCGTACCAGGACCGTCCGGCAATGGCCTTCTTCGTATGTGCACGAGGAGATCTCCAATGAATCACGGCGCGGACGCCAAACAGGCCGCCGACGACAAGCACGCGCGCGGCACAGCCCCACATGGCCGGTTCCTGCTGAAGCTGTCCGGCGAGGCGTTCGCCGGGGGCGGGGGACTCGGAGTCGACCCCGATGTCGTGCACGCCATCGCCCGCGAGGTGGCCGCCGTGGTCCGGGACGGCGCGGAGATCGCGATCGTCATCGGCGGCGGCAACTTCTTCCGCGGGGCGGAGCTCCAGCAGCGCGGTATGGACCGGGCGCGCTCGGACTACATGGGCATGCTCGGCACGGTCATGAACTGTCTGGCGCTCCAGGACTTCCTGGAGAAGGAGGGCATCGACTCCCGGGTCCAGACCGCCATCACCATGGGCCAGGTTGCGGAGCCGTACATTCCGCTGCGTGCGGTGCGCCACCTGGAGAAGGGGCGCGTGGTCATCTTCGGCGCGGGCATGGGCATGCCGTACTTCTCCACGGACACCACCGCCGCCCAGCGCGCCCTGGAGATCGACGCCGAGGCCCTGCTCATGGGCAAGAACGGGGTGGACGGGGTCTATGACTCCGACCCGGCCCGCAACCCGGACGCGGTGAAGTTCGACGCCCTGGAGTACGGCGAGGTGATCACCCGCGACCTCAAGGTCGCCGACGCCACCGCGATCACCCTGTGCCGGGACAACAAACTGCCCATCCTGGTGTTCGAACTTCTCGCCGAGGGCAACATCGCGCGTGCGGTGAAGGGTGAGAAGATCGGCACGCTCGTGAGCGACCAGGGCTCCCGGGCCTGACGGCTCGAACGGGGGATGGACAACGGCCTGCCGGTCGGACACCGTGCAGGAGAAGACGCACGCAGGGGCCAGGCTCTGCCTACGGATAACACCAGGAGCAAGTGGTGATCGAAGAGATCCTCCTCGAGGCCGAGGAGAAGATGGAGAAGGCCGTTGTGGTCGCCAAGGAGGACTTCGCCGCGATCCGCACCGGGCGTGCGCACCCGGCGATGTTCAACAAGATCGTGGCGGACTACTACGGTGCGCTGACGCCGATCAACCAGCTGGCGTCGTTCTCGGTGCCGGAGCCGCGGATGGCCGTGGTGACCCCGTTCGACAAGAGCGCGCTGCGCAATATCGAGCAGGCGATCCGTGACTCCGACCTGGGCGTCAACCCCAGCAACGACGGCAATATCATCCGAGTGGTGTTCCCGGAGCTGACCGAGCAGCGCCGCAAGGAGTTCATCAAGGTCGCCAAGGGCAAGGGCGAGGACGCGAAGATCTCGATCCGCAGCGTCCGCCGCAAGGCCAAGGAGTCCATCGACAAGCTGATCAAGGACGGCGAGGTCGGCGAGGACGAGGGCCGCCGTGCCGAGAAGGAGCTCGACGACACCACCGCGAAGTACGTCGCGCAGGTGGATGAGCTGCTCAAGCACAAGGAAGCCGAGCTGCTCGAGGTCTGATGAACGACTCTTCCTGGGGGGCCCCGCCGCGCGCCGGACTCTGGGGACCCGCCGATCAGGGCACCTCCCCCGGCTACGGCTGGGAGGTGCCCCCTTCTTCGGCGGGTCCCGCGCACGAGGTGGGCGAAGCGGCGCACACTCGCCCCATGCCCACCGTGCCGCACGCAGGCGGTGAACCCGGCGATGCCGCCGGCCGTGACCAGGGGGCCGCCGGACTGGGCGGTCCTCTCTTCCGCGACGAGCGGGATCAGCGGCCCGGTCCCGGGCAGGCCGCCGGGCGTCCTCCGACGCCCTCCGACCCCGCACCGGATCCGGCGCGCTCCGACGGCGCGCGGAGCACCGGCGGCGGGCAGGCGAAGAAGAAGAGCGCCGGCCGGAACCTGCGTGCCGCGATAGGGGTGGGCGTCGGCCTCGGTGTGGTCATCGTGGCCTCGCTCTTCATCTACAAGCCGGTGTTCATCGGCGTGATAGCCGTCGCGGTGGTCGTCGGACTCTGGGAGCTGACCTCGCGGCTGGCCGAGCGCAAGGACATCCGGGTGCCGCTCGCGCCGCTCGCCATCGGCGGTGTCGCGATGGTCGTCGCCGGATATGTGCGCGGCGCCCAGGGCGCCTGGGTGGCGGTGGCGCTGACCTCCCTCGCGGTGCTGGTGTGGCGGATGACCGAACCGCCGGACAACTACCTCAGGGATGTCACGGCCGGTGTCTTCGCCGCGTTCTACGTGCCGTTCCTCGCCACCTTCGTGGCCCTCATGCTGGACACCGAGGACGGCGCGTGGCGGGTGCTCACCTTCCTGCTGCTCACCGTGGTCAGCGACACCGGCGCGTACGCGGTCGGCTGGCGCTTCGGCAAGCATCCGCTCGCGCCGCGGATCAGCCCCGGGAAGACCCGTGAGGGGCTGATGGGCGCGGTGGCGTTCGCCATGGTCGCGGGCGCGCTGTGCATGGAGTTCCTGATCGACGGCGGCGCGTGGTGGCAGGGGCTGGTGCTCGGCTTCGCGGTCGCGGTCAGCGCCACCCTCGGCGACCTCGGCGAATCCATGATCAAGCGGGATCTCGGCATCAAGGACATGGGCAAGCTGCTGCCCGGCCACGGCGGGATCATGGACCGGCTGGACTCGCTGCTGCCCACCGCTCCGGTGGTGTGGCTGCTGATGGTGATCTTCGTCGGCGGAGGCTGACCGGCCCGCCGATCGGCCCCGCGCCCCGGGCGGCGCGGGGCCCTTCGTACGTCTGCGACACTGGGTGAACCATGCCTAAGCCCGGAGAACTCACTTTCGTCGCGCCGCGCGGGGCCAAGAAGCCCCCGCGGCACCTTGCCGATCTCACCCCCGCCGAGCGCCGTGAGGCCGTCGCGGCCCTGGGGGAGAAGCCGTTCCGGGCCGGTCAGGTGTCGCGCCACTACTTCGCGCGGTACACCGACGACCCGGCCCAGTGGACGGACGTCCCCGCCGCCGCCCGCGAGAAGCTGGCGGCCGGGCTGCTTCCGGACCTGATGAGCGTGGTGCGGCACATCAGCTGTGACGACGACACGACCCGCAAGACCCTGTGGCGGCTCTTCGACGGCACGCTGGTGGAGTCCGTGCTGATGCGCTACCCGGACCGGGTCACCATGTGCATCAGCTCACAGGCGGGCTGCGGGATGAACTGTCCGTTCTGCGCCACCGGCCAGGCGGGTCTGGACCGCAATCTGTCCACCGCCGAGATCGTCCACCAGATCGTCGACGGGATGCGGGCCCTGCGGGACGGCGAGATCCCCGGCGGACCGGCCCGGCTGTCCAACATCGTCTTCATGGGCATGGGCGAGCCGCTGGCCAACTACAACCGGGTCGTCGGCGCCATCCGCAGGCTCACCGACCCCGAGCCGGACGGCCTCGGCCTCTCCCAGCGCGGGATCACGGTCTCCACCGTCGGACTGGTTCCGGCGATGCTGCGATTCGCCGATGAGGGCTTCACGTGCCGGCTCGCGGTCTCCCTGCACGCCCCCGACGACGAGCTGCGCGACACCCTCGTCCCGGTCAACACGCGCTGGAAGGTCCGCGAGGTGCTGGACGCCGCGTGGGAGTACGCGGAGAAGTCCGGCCGCCGGATCTCCATCGAGTACGCCCTGATCAAGGACATCAACGACCAGGCGTGGCGGGCCGATCTGCTCGGGCGGCTGCTCAAGGGGCGCCGGGTGCACGTCAACCTCATCCCGCTCAACCCGACGCCCGGTTCCAAGTGGACGGCCTCCCGTCCCGAGGACGAGAAGGCGTTCGTGGCGGCCCTGGAGGCGCGCGGTGTGCCGGTGACCGTCCGGGACACCCGGGGGCAGGAGATCGACGGCGCCTGCGGGCAACTGGCGGCCACGGAGCGCTGAACGGCGGCTGATACGGTGCCTTCGCGAAACATCGCACCGTCGTACAAATGAACATTCCGACAGGGGAGCGCTCAGGGCGCTGAGAGTGCGGCACGGCCGCAGACCCTCGGACCTGATCCGGGTCATACCGGCGTAGGGAGTCAGCACAGCATGAACAGCCACCTCCGGCGTGCCATCGGCGCCGCCCTCCTCGGTTCGCTCGGCCTCATACCCCTCTCGGGCTGTGCGGAGGACTCCCAGGGCGGCGGTGCGGACGCCAAGACCGTCACCCTGGTCTCGCACAACTCCTTCGCGGTCTCCAAGGACGTGCTCGCCGAGTTCACCGAGCGGACCGGCTACAAGGTGCGCAGACAGACCGGCGGCGACGCGGGTTCGGCCGTCAACCAGGCCATCCTGTCCAAGGGCCATCCACAGGGCGACGTCTTCTTCGGTGTCGACAACACCCTGCTCTCCCGCGCCCTCGACCACGACCTGTTCACGCCGTACCGGGCCAAGGGCCTGGACAAGGTGCCCGCCGCGCTCCAATTGGACGGCGACAAGCACCGCGTCACCCCCGTCGACTACGGCGATATCTGCGTCAACTACGACCGCGCGTACTTCACCGAGAAGAAGCTGGCGCCGCCCCGGACCCTCGAGGACCTCACCAAGCCCGCCTACAAGAACCTGCTCGTCACCGAGAACGCGGCCACTTCCTCACCCGGTCTCGGCTTCCTCCTCGGCACCGCCGCCAGGTATGGGGACGACGGCTGGAAGGGTTACTGGAAGAAGCTGCGGGCCAATGGCGTCGAGGTCGTCGACGGCTGGGAGCAGGCGTACTTCGACCGCTTCTCCGGCGGCGGCAAGGGCGACAAGCCGCTCGTCGTCTCCTATGCTTCCAGCCCGCCCGCCGGAGTGGCGGACCTCAAGAACAAGCCCGCCAAGGCCCCGACCGGAGTGGCCACGGGAACGTGTTTCCGGCAGGTGGAATTCGCCGGACTGCTGAACGGCGCGTCCAACTCCCGGGGAGGCAAGGCGCTGTTGGACTTCCTGCTCACCAAGCGGTTCCAGGCGGACGTTCCGCTCAGGATGTACGTCAACCCGGCGCGCGGGGACGTCAAGCTGCCCGAGCTCTTCACCCGGTACGGGGTCGAGATCGCCGACCCGGCGACCCTCTCCCCGCAGAAGATCGCCAAGAACCGTGAGCCGTGGGTCAAGGCATGGTCCTCGCTCGTCCTGTAGGGACCCGGCACACGGAGAACCCCAAGACCACCCGGGACACGGGAGAGGGAAAGCGGCGGCGCGATCCGCGCGGCGCGGCGGTGCGCCTCGCCCTGATGGCCGTGCCCCTCGCGTTCTTCGGGGTCTTCTTCGCCTATCCGGTGGCCGCCATCGTCACCCGGGGGCTGCGCGCCGACGGCCGGTGGCGGTTCGGCCGGATCCCCGAGGTGGTGAGCGACCCCGCCGTGGTGGACATCCTGTGGTTCACCGGCTGGCAGGCGGCCGCCTCCACCGCCCTCACCCTGCTGATCGCCCTGCCCGGCGCCTATGTCTTCGCCCGTTTCGCCTTCCCCGGCAAGGGGCTGCTGCGCGCCGTGGTGACCGTGCCGTTCGTGCTGCCGACCGTCGTCGTCGGCTCGGCGTTCCTGGCGCTGCTCGGTCGCGGCGGACTGCTGGACGAGCTGTGGGGGGTGCGGCTGGACACCTCGGTCTGGGCGATCCTCCTCGCCCATGTCTTCTTCAACTACGCCGTGGTGGTGCGGACCGTGGGCGGGCTGTGGGCCCAGCTCGACCCGCGCCAGGAGGAGGCCGCGCGGATGCTCGGCGCGAGCCGTCCCGGCGCCTGGCGGCGGGTCACCCTGCCCGCGCTGGCACCCGCCGTGGCCGCCGCCGCCCTGATGGTCTTCCTCTTCACCTTCACCTCCTTCGGGGTGGTGCAGATCCTCGGCGGACCGCGCTACGCCACGCTGGAGGTGGCGATCTACCGGGAGACCGCGCAACTGCTCGACCTGCCGACCGCCGCGGTGCTCACCCTCGTCCAGTTCGCCGCGGTCGGCGGCGTCCTGGTCCTGCACGCCTGGACCGTACGGCGCCGGGAGAGCGCGCTGCGGCTGGTCGACCCCGCCCGCACCGCCCGCCGCCCCCGGGGCCCGGCGCAGTGGGCGCTGCTGGGGAGTGTGCTGGCCGTCGCCGCACTGCTGGTCCTGACCCCGCTCGCGGTGCTGGTCGAGCGCTCGCTCCACGGGCCCGACGGCTATGGGTTCGCCTCCTACCGGGCGCTCCAGTCGGCGGCCGACAGCGGCGGCACGTTCTTCGTGGCCCCGCTGGAGGCCGTCGGCAACTCCCTGCGGTACGCGGCCGTCGCCACCCTCATCGCCCTGGTCGTCGGCGGGCTCGCGGCGGCCGCCCTCACCCGGCGGGCGGGCAGGCTGGTGCGGGGCTTCGACGCGCTGCTGATGCTGCCGCTGGGCACCTCCGCCGTCACCGTCGGTTTCGGCTTCCTCATCGCCCTGGACGAGCCCCCGCTGGATCTGCGCGCCTCGTGGATCCTGGTGCCGCTGGCACAGGCACTGGTGGGCGTGCCGTTCGTGGTCCGCACCATGCTCCCGGTGCTGCGGGCGGTGGACCACCGGCTGCGCGAGGCCGCGGCCGTGCTGGGCGCCTCCCCGCTGCGCGTCTGGCGGGAGGTGGACCTGCCGCTGGTGGGGCGGGCGCTGGCGGTCGCGGCGGGTTTCGCGTTCGCCGTGTCGCTGGGCGAGTTCGGGGCGACGGTGTTCATCTCCCGGCCCGACCACCCCACCCTGCCGGTGGCCGTCGCCCGTTTCCTGGGCCGCGCCGGTGAGCTCAGCTACGGGCAGGCGATGGCCCTGAGCACGATCCTCATGCTGGTCTGCGCCGCGTCCCTGGTGGCGCTGGAGCGCATCCGCACCGACCGTTCCGGGGAGTTCTGAATGACGCTGCTGCGCTTTGACGAGGTGTCGGTCAGGTTCGGCCGCCACGACGCCCTGGACGCCGTGGACCTGGCGGTCGCCGAGCACCAGACGGTGTGTGTGCTGGGGCCGAGCGGCAGCGGCAAGTCCACGCTGCTGCGGGTGGTCGCCGGGCTCCAGCGCGCCGACGCGGGCCGGGTCTGGCTCGCGGGCCGCGACCAGCACGGCGTCCCCGCCCACCGCCGCGGAGTGGGCCTGATGTTCCAGGACCACCAGCTCTTCCCGCAGCGGGACGTGGGCGGCAACGTCGCCTTCGGGCTGCGGATGCGCCGGGCGGGGCGTACGGAGACCGAGCGCACCGTCGCCGAACTGCTGGACCTGGTCGGGCTCCCCGGTGCCCAGCGGCGCGCCGTCGACTCGCTGTCCGGCGGTGAGCAGCAGCGGGTGGCGCTGGCCCGCGCCCTGGCGCCGCGGCCCCGGCTGCTGATGCTCGACGAGCCGCTGGGCCAGCTCGACCGCGGGCTGCGGGAGCGGCTGGTGGTCGAACTGCGGGAGCTCTTCGGCCGGTTGGGCACCACGGTGCTCGCGGTCACCCACGACCAGGGGGAGGCGTTCGCGCTCGCGGACCGGGTGGTGGTGATGGACCACGGCCGGATCGCCCAGAGCGGTACCCCGCTGGAGGTGTGGCGGCGGCCCGCGAACGAGTTCGTCGCCCGCTTCCTCGGCTTCGACAATGTGGTCGGGGCGACCGTGGACGGCACCGTCGCCGACACCCGCTGGGGCAAGCTGCCCGTACCGCCCGGTACCCGGCCCGGGCCCTGCCGGCTGCTGGTCCGCCCGGCCGGGGTGCGGCTGACCGAGCCCCGGGACGGGCTGGAGTGCACGGTGGCCGCGCGCACCTTCCGCGGCGACCATGTGGCGCTCATCCTCCGGCCGTCCGACACCGGCGCCCCCCGTCTGGAGGCGTCCTGCGCGCTGCGCGACGCCCCGGAGAGGGGGGAGCGGGTCGGGGTGGCGTTCGAGGCGGCGGAGGTCGTGGTGCTGGAGCCGGACGCCTGACGCTCTACGCCTGGCGTTCTACGCCTGGCGTTCTGCGCCTGGCGTTCTGCGCCTGGCGTTCTGCGCCTGGCGTTCTGCGCCTGGCGCCGGTTCAGCCCCGCAGGGCGGCCAGCGCGTCCGGCGCCTCGTCCACCGAATCCACCAGCGCGATGCGGGACTTCATGGAACGGCCTTCCGCGAGCGCCTCCAGCAGCGGCCAGGTCGGCAGCCGCCGCGTCCAGTGGTCGCGGTCCACGAGCACCATCGGGGTCGGCTCACCGCGCGACTCGTAGTAGTTGGGCGTCGCGTTGTCGAAGATCTCCTGCACGGTCCCGGCCGCGCCCGGCAGGAAGACCACGCCCGCGGTGGACCGCGCCAGCAGCCCGTCCTCACGGGTGGCGTTGGCGAAGTACTTCGCGATGTGCGACGCGAACGCGTTCGGCGGCTCATGGCCGTAGAACCAGGTGGGGATGCCGACCGAGGCGCCGCCCTCGGGCCAGCGCTCGCGCACCGCGAACGCCATCTCGGCCCAGGCGCCGATGGACGGGCCGAACGAGGGCGCCTTGGTGAGGAGTTCCAGCGCCTCGTCCAGCATCGGATCCCCGAACGGCGCCGCGTAGGCGCCCAGGTTCGCCGCCTCCATGGCGCCCGGACCGCCGCCGGTGGCGACCGTCAGCCCCGCCCGGGCCAGGGTCCGGCCGAGCCGGGCCGCGCCCGCGTAGCCGTCGGATCCGCGCTCCAGCGCGTGGCCGCCCATGACGCCCACCACCGGCGCGCCGATGAGGAGTTCGTCGAGCGCGTCGGAGACCGCGTCGTCGTGGACGGCGCGCAGCATCGAGCCGAAGATGTCGCCGTCCTTCTTGGTCCGCTGGAACCACGCGTAGGACAGCGCGTCCGGCGTCCGCTCGTAGCCCCCCGCGGCGAGGCCCTCGAAGAGCTCCGCCGGGGAGTAGAGCGTGCCGCGGTACGGGTCGAAGGGCAGGTCCGGCACCGGCGGGAAGACCAGCGAGCCCCCGGCCCGCACCTTCGCCGCGGCTTCGGGGTCCATCGGACAGCCCAGGAAGACGGCGGACGAGGTGTCGGTGGAGAGCAGCGCGGCGGTACGGTCCGTCAGATCGACGGACTGGACCCGGAAACCGGCCAGCGTGCCGCGCGCCACGACCTGGTCGAACTCCTCGAGGGATTCGATCTCCCGGTCGGGCGCGGTGGAGGAAGCGTCATCGGTCTGCATCGCGACATGCTAATCACACCGCGACGGACGGTCCCCCTCCGCGACCGTCCCCGGTGGCCCAGGGGTGCCAAGGGCCTCAGTGGCTCACCGGCAGGGTGGTGAGATGCGCCACCGCCAGGGTGAGCGGGGAGAGCAGGGCCACCAGGGCCGCGGCGCGCACGGCGGCGGCGCCCCGCAGCAGCCGGGACGGGGCGCCCAGGCGCAGCAGGGCGTCGGTGGTGCGCCGCCGCGCGGCCCGCGCCTCCAGCGCCGCCGTGAGGGTGGTGGCCAGGGCGCACACCACGACCAGCGCCGCGCCCAGGACGGTGAGCGGGCCCAGCAGCTGGTCGCCGGAGCGCCCGGACCCGGTGCCGCCCAGCCGCGCCACGGCATACCCGGAGGAGGCGATGGCACAGAGCACCCCGACCGGGCGGCCGATCAGCCCGGCCTCCTGCTGGAGCACGCGCCCGGCCAGCAGCCGCAGCGCGCCCGGCCGCCCCACGGCCAGCAGCCAGCCGCACAGATGGGTCAGGCCCGGCCCGGCCAGCACCAGCCCGGCCATGGTCAGCGCCCAGCCGCCCACCGCGCCGGGCGGGGTGTCGCCGAGCCGTCCGGGCAGGTGGAACAGGGCGTCATGGCGGGGTGCCGCACCGCTCCCCGCGTACGCCTCCAGGGCCAGCCCGGCCGCCGTCAGGGCGATGCCCCACGGCAGCCCGGAGGCCGTCCGGTCCGGCAGGGGCCCGACCGCGCCGGTGGCGACCGTCGGGGTGGTGCCCGGCCGGGCGTCGGCGGTGGTCCGCCCGTCACCGGTCGCGCGCGGCCACAGCACCGCCGCGCACACCGCGCCCGCGACCACCGGGACCAGCGCCACCAGCGTGATCGCACCGGCCAGCGGCAGCGGCCGCCCGGCGCCGAGCGCCCGGCCCGCCGCACCGCTGCCCGCCCACAGCAGCCAGGAGCCGCCGAACCCGCCGCGCAGATGGAGGAAGGTCAGCAGGGCGAGCCCGGACCCGGCCGCGCAGGACAGCGCCGCGCCGGTGGCCGCGAGCAGCGCCGAGCGGACCGGGCCGAGCCCCACCGCCGACAGCCCGGAGGAGGGGCGGGTGCCGGGGTCGGCGCGTGCCACGGTCACGGTCAGATGGATGGTGGCGGCCAGCGGCACCACGCACCACAGCAGCCGCGCCACGCCGCCCCGTGGCTCGGTGGGATGGCCCGCCGCGAACCCGAGGGCACACAGCAGCAGAAAGCTGGCGGCCGCCGCGGCGACGACGACAAGCGCCCTGCGCAGCAGCACGGCCGGACGGGAACCGCGGGCTAGGCGGAGACTGAGCACGCCGCCCTGCCCTCCTCCTCGGAGGCGGGCGCCGCGCCCGCCCGGCAGCCGTCCACCAGCGCGACCGTACGGTCGGCGAGGGTGGCCACCTCCTCGTCCTGGGTGGCCAGGACGACGGTGATGCCGTGGGAGCGCGCCGCCGAGGTGAGGGTGCGCAGCACCTGACCGCGGTCGGCGCGGTGCAGCGGTGCGGTGGGCTCGTCGGCGAAGAGCACCGCGGGGGTGGCGGCCAGCGCGCCCGCGATGGCGATCCGCTGGCGCTGCGCCTGGAGCAGTCCGGCCGGACGGACCCGGGCGCAGTCGCCGACGTCGAGCCGGTCCAGCCATTCGTGGGCGAGGCTCTTGGCGGTGCGCCGCGCGGTGCCGCGCAGCAGTAGCGGCAGGGCCGCGTTCTCCCAGGCGGTCAGTTCGGGGGCGAGCTGGGGCTCGGTGCCGATCCAGCCGAAGCGCTCGCTGCGCAGCCGCTCGCGGTCCAGCGGGGGGAGGCGGTGCACGGCCATGTCCTCGAACCACACCTCGCCGTGGTCCGGTACGAGCTGGCCCGACAGACAGCGCAGCAGGGTGGTCTTCCCACAGCCGCGCGGTCCGGTGACGCCGAGGATCTCCCCCTCCCGCGCGCCGACGGAGACACCGAGGAGGGCGGGCGAACCGCCGTGGGCATACGACAGGGTGCGTGCCCGGAGCACATCATCGTTGTCCGGCGGAGCCACCATCCAGAGCACCTCGCCTTACCTGCGACCGTCCCGTTCCCCCGGTGGGGTGAACGAGCGCGGAGCCAATGGGTCACTGGCACGGTAAGGACTCGGCGGGAGGGCCGGGCCCAGGCTCGGCGCCCGGCGGGGCCCATTTCCTCCGATCAGCCCTGGCCCGCGAGGTGGGTGGGCGCGAACATGCGCAGCACCGCGGGCAGCACCACGACCGAAGGACCGGGGGCGGCCAGCGCGGCGCCCAGGTCCTCGGCCAGCCGCCCGGGTGTGGTACTGACCGCGGGGACGCCGAACGACGCGGCGAGCGCCACGAAGTCGGGGCGGGCCAGCTCGGTGCCGGTCGCCTCGCCGAAGGCGTCCGCCATATAGGCGCGCAGGATGCCGTAGCCGCCGTCGTCCACGATCAGCCAGGTGACGGGCAGCTGGTACTGACGGGCCGTGGCCAGTTCGGCGATCGAGTACATCGCCCCGCCGTCGCCCGAGACCGCGAGCACCGGCCGGGTCCGGTCCGCGGCGGCGGCCCCGAGGGCGGCGGGGAAGCCGTAGCCGAGACCGCCCGCGCCCTGCGCCGAGTGCAGGGCCCCCGCGCGCGGGTCGAAGGCGGACCAGGCCCAGTAGGCGAGGATCGTCATGTCCCAGAAGCTGGGGGAGTCGTCGGGCAGCGCCTCCCGCACCGCCGCGAGAACCCCCTGCTCGAGCTCCAGGCCCTGGCCGTCGATCCGCTCCCGCACCCGGGTCAGCAGCTCCACCGCGGCCTTGGCGCCGGTCCCCGCGGGACGGGCGGGGACGGCGTCGGCCAGGGCGGCCAGCGCCGTGCGCGCGTCGGCGTGGATACCGAGCGCCGGATGGTTGGACTCCAGCTTGCCGAGGTCGGCCTCGATCTGGACGACCCGGCCGCGCGGCCGGAACGTGTGGTAGTTGGAGGAGAGTTCACCGAGTCCGGAGCCGACGACCAGCAGCACATCGGCGTCCTCGAGGAAGGTGGTGGTGTGCCGGTCCTCCAGCCAGGACTGGAGGGACAGCGGATGGTCCCAGCCGAACGCGCCCTTGCCGCCGAAGGTGGTGGCCACCGGCGCGTCCAGCCGCTCGGCCAGCTCCCGCAGCTCCTCGTACGCCCCGGAGCGCACCACGCCGCCCCCGGCGAGGATCACCGGCCGCTCGGCGTCCCGCAGCAACTCCGCGGCCTGCGCGATCAGTTCGGGCCGGGGCGGCAGCGGCCGGGGCTCGGCGGGCAGCGCGGTCACCGGAGGGACGGACACCGGCGCGAGCAGTACGTCCTGCGGGATCTCCAGCCATACCGGACCGGCGGGCGCCGCCAGCGCGGACGCCCACGCGGCGGCCACCGCGGAGGGGATCTGGGAGGCGGCGCGGACGGTGTGCACGGACTTCACCACATCGCGGAACGACGCCTTCTGGTCGGTCAGTTCATGCAGATAGCCCTTGCGTCCGCCGCCGAGCCCGGCGGTCGGCACCTGGCTGCCGAGCGCCAGTACGGGCGCGGAGGCGGCGGCCGCCTCCTGGAGCGCCGCGAGCGTCATCAGCGCCCCCGGCCCGGTGGACACCAGCAGTGGTGCGACCGAGCCGGTGACCCGGGCGAAGGCGTCGGCGGCGAAACCCGCGTTGTTCTCCACCCGCAGGCCCACGTACTCCAGTCGCGACCGGCGCAGTGCGTCGAACGCCCCGAGGGCGTGCTGCCCGGGAAGTCCGAAGACGGTGGTCGCGCCGAGCGCGGTGAGGGATTCCACGACGAGATCGCCGCCGTGACGCTCACACGGTGCGGTGTGCATGGGAGGGAGAAGCCTTTCGGTGGGGGCTACGAAGAGGGAGACAGAAGGGACAGGGGCGCGGTTACGCGCCCGCGGTGGCCGGGGACGTCGGCTTTTCGGCGGGTACGGTCTCCCCGGCCAGCCTGCGGCGCCAGAGATCGAGCACCGCCGGGTCGGTCGGCCTGGTGGCCAGGCTGACGACCACATACGCGGCGAGGGAGGCCAGCAGACCGCCGTAGATGGGCTCGTTGGCGAGGATGCCCTTCCACGCCATCAGCCCGATCACGGTCACCCCGCCGACGCCGACCGAGGCCAGCGCGCCCGTGCCGGTGCCGCGCTTCCACAGCAGCCCGCCCAGGATCGGCACCAGCAACCCGCCGACCAGCATGTTGTACGCCACCGTCAGCGCCTCGACCACATCATTGAGCGCGATCGAGATGCCGACCACCGCGACACCCATGATCAGGATGAACAGCCGGTTGCCCGCGACCTCGTCATGCGGACCGCCGCCGGTGCGCAGCGTGCGTCCGCGCAGCCGCGCCCAGATGTCGTTGTTGGCGACGGTGGCGCAGGCGATGAGCGCGCCCGAGGAGGTGGACATCACCGCGGACAGCGCCGCGGCCAGCACCAGCCCCTTCACCCCCACCGGCAGGGCGTCCTGGACGATGGTCGCGAACGCGGCGTCGGGCGAGGAGAGATCGGGGTAGAGCACCTTCGCCGCGGTACCGATGACGGCGCCCGCGACGGCGTAGGCCAGACAGTAGGTCCCGGCCGCGGTGCCGCCGCGCCGGGCTACCCGGTCGTCGCGGGCGGTGAAGACGCGCTGCCAGATGTCCTGCCCGATGAGCATGCCGAAGGAGTAGATCAGCACATAGGTGAAGACGGTCTGCGCGCCGATGCCCATGGGGGAGAAGTAGGCGTCCGGCAGTTCGTCCCGCATCGCGCCGAAGCCGCCCGCCTTGACCACGGCGATCGGCAGCAGCAGAAGCAGCACACCGACCGTCTTGACGACGAACTGCACCATGTCGGTGAGGGTGATGGACCACATCCCGCCGAGCGTCGAGTAGCAGACCACGATCGCCCCGCCGAGGACGATCGCGATCGTCCGGTCCAGGCCGAAGATCACGTCGAAGATGGTGGCGTAGGCGATGGTCGAGGTGACCGCCAGCATCAGGGTGTAGGCCCACATGACGATGCCCGAGACCAGCCCGGAGGTGCCGCCGTAGCGCAGGTCCAGCATCTGGCTGACCGTGTAGACCTTCAGCCGGGCGATCCGCGCCGAGAAGAAGACGGAGAGCGCCAGCAGACCGAACCCGATGGCGAGCACCATCCAGGCGCCGGACAGCCCGTACTGGTAGCCCAGGCCCACCCCGCCGATGGTGGACGCGCCGCCCAGCACGATCGCCGCCATGGTGCCGGAGTACATGGCCGGTCCCAGACGGCGGCCCGCGACCAGGAAGTCGCTGGTGGAGGTGGTGCGGCGCATCCCCCACCAGCCGAGCGCGAGCATGCCCGCGAGATAGATGACGATCACCGTGTAGTCGACAGCGCTCATGGGTGCTCCTCGGTCCGGCGCGGAGCCGGGATAGCGGGGGGAGACGGGCGGGGACGGGGAGGACGGGGAGGGATCCGCGGGGGGTGAGGCGGATCGCGCTGTGGGGAGTGACCGAGACCCTAGGTGTCGCCGGCACGGCCGGGAAGTGTACGTTTCCTTCACTCCCGGCCCTCGGGATGTAGGAACCGTCCATTCGCGCCCCTCGGTGAGGCCCCCGTGAGGAACGACCGCGTACCCCCCACCGCCCCCGTCCCGCTCTCCGCCCTGCTCGCCCAGCCCGCGCTGGGGCTGCGCCAGGTCGCGGGCCCGCGTGAGCCGGAGACCTGGGTGTACCTGGTGCACACCAGCGAGATGGAAGACCCCGTTCCGTATCTGCTCGGCGGGGAGCTGCTGCTCAGCGCCGGGGTGCACTCCCCGGACCCGGAGTCCACCGACGGCTCCTGGGACCGCTATGTCGCCCGTACCGTGCAGGCGGGCGCGGCCGCGCTCGGCTTCGGTATCGCGCCGGTGCACCAGACGGTGCCGCGGGCGCTCGCCGAGGCGTGCGACCGGCATGGGCTGCCGCTGGTCGAGGTGCCACGCGAGACGACGTTCACCGCCGTCGCCAGCGCGGTGTGGGACGCCATGGCCGAGCGCCGCCACCACGAACTGCGCCGGATCACCGAGGCGCAGCAGTCCCTCGCGACGGCCGCCGCCCGCCCGCACCCCGTCCCCGCCGTGCTGCGGCGGCTGAGCCAGCACCTCGGCGCCTGGGTGGCCCTCCACGGCCCGGACGGCGCCGAACTGGCCGACGCCGGACCGCGCCCGCCCCACCCGGCCCGCGCCGCGCTGGGTTCGCTCGCCGCCCGGCTGCGGCCCGGGCTCTCCTCGGCCGCGGACACCGCGGTCGTCGGCGAAGGCGCCCCGCTGTACCTGAGCGCCTACGGCCTGGGCCACACGGAACGGCGGCTCGCGCTCGGGGTGTGCGCGCCGCGGCGCGACGCGGCGGACGGGGCGAACTGGGCGATCGTCGGGTTGGCCGTCGTCCTGCTCGCGCTGCTCACGGGGCGCCGGACGGCCGGCGCGGAGACCGCGCGGACGGCGGCGCTGGTACGGCTGCTGCTCGGCGCGGCCCCGGAGGAGGCCGCCGGGCTGGTCCGGGCCTCCCTGACGGGCGCGGGGGAGGAGCCCACCGGAGCGGTGGACGACGGACCCTGGACGGTCGTACGCGGACGGCGGCGAGGGCGCGCGGTGGACGACGGACCGCTGGTCGCCGCCGCGCTCGCGGCCGGACTCGGCACCCCGCTGATCGACCTGGCCGGGGACGAGCTGCGCGCCCTGGTCCCGGGCGAGGTGGAGGTGCCCGCCCAGCCCGGCTGGACCCTCGGCGTCGGAGCGCCGGTGCCGGCCGCGGAACTGCCGCGCGGCGAAGCCGACGCGGCCCGCGCGCTGCGCCGGGCGGTGGCCGGGCGGACGTCCCTGGCGCGGCACGCCCCGGACCGGACCGACGGGGTCGCCTCGCTGGTGGACCCGGACGAGGCGGGGGCGCTCGGCCGGGCCCTGCTCGCCCCGCTGGAGGGCGCACCCGCGCTGCTGGAGACGCTGCGGGTATGGCTGTCGCTGCACGGCAGCTGGGACCGTACCGCGGTGGCCCTGGAGGTCCACCGCAATACGGTCCGACAGCGGATCGCCCGCGCCGCTGCCCTGTTGGGGGCGGACCTGGCCGACGCGGACGTCCGTATGGAGTTGTGGTTCGCGCTCAAATGGCGGTGAGGGGCCCGGGGCCGGGGGTGCCCCGGAGCCCGGGGGTGAGGGTCCCCGGGTGACGGCCCCTCACCGCCCGCGCGAGGGTCAGAGCTTGGCCCACGCCTCGGTCAGGACACCGCGCAGCACCTGCTCGATCTCGTCGAACACCGACTGGTCGGCGATCAGCGGCGGCGCGAGCTGCACGACCGGGTCGCCGCGGTCGTCGGCCCGGCAGTACAGACCGTTCTCGAAGAGCGCCTTGGAGAGGAAGCCGTAGAGGATCCGCTCGGTCTCCTCGTCGTTGAAGGACTCCTTGGTGTGCTTGTCCTTCACCAGCTCGATGCCGTAGAAGAAACCATTCCCCCGGACATCGCCCACGATCGGCAGGTCGTACAGCCGCTCCAGGGTGGACCGGAACGCGCCCTCGTTGTCCAGCACATGCTGGTTGAGGCCCTCGCGCTCGAAGATGTCGAGGTTGGCGACGCCGACCGCGGCCGAGACCGGGTGGCCACCGAAGGTATAGCCGTGCAGGAAGGTGTTGTCGCCCCGGTAGAACGGCTCGGCGAGCCGGTCGGAGACGATGCACGCGCCGATCGGGGAGTAGCCCGAGGTCATGCCCTTGGCGCAGGTGATCATGTCCGGGACGTAGTCGAACTTGTCACAGGCGAAGATCGTGCCCAGCCGTCCGAAGGCGCAGATGACCTCGTCCGAGACCAGCAGCACGTCGTACTGGTCGCAGATCTCGCGGACCCGCTGGAAGTACCCGGGCGGCGGCGGGAAACAGCCGCCCGCGTTCTGCACCGGCTCCAGGAAGACCGCGGCCACCGTCTCCGGGCCCTCGAAGAGGATCTGCTGCTCGATCTGGTCGGCGCACCAGCGGCCGTAGGCCTCGGGGTCGTCACCGTGGATCGGCGCCCGGTAGATATTGGTGTTGGGCACCTTGTGCGCACCGGGGACCAACGGCTCGAACGGGGCCTTCAGCCCCGGCAGTCCGGTGATGGACAGGGCGCCCTGGGGGGTGCCGTGGTAGGCGACCGCCCGGGATATCACCTTGTACTTGGTGGGCTTGCCGGTGAGCTTGAAGTACTGCTTGGCCAGCTTCCAGGCGGTCTCGACCGCCTCACCGCCGCCGGTGGTGAAGAAGACCTTGTTGAGGTCGCCGGGGGCGTGACCGGCGAGCCGCTCGGCGAGCTCGACGGCCTTGGGGTGGGCGTAGCTCCACACCGGGAAGAAGGCCAGCTCCTGGGCCTGCTTGTAGGCGGTCTCCGCGAGTTCGACGCGGCCGTGGCCGGCGTTGACCACGAACAGCCCGGCGAGGCCGTCGATGTACCGCTTGCCCTTGTCGTCGTAGATGTACGTGCCCTCACCGCGCACGATCGTGGGCACGGGGGAGTTCTCGTACGACGACATGCGGGTGAAGTGCATCCACAGGTGGTCGTACGCCGTCTTGGAGAGGTCGGCGCTCATTGCTATCTCGTTCCCCAGGTATAGGTCTGCTTCCGGAGCTTGAGGTAGACGAAGCTCTCGGTGGAGCGCACGCCGGGCAGCGTACGGATCCGCTTGTTGATCGTTTCGAGGAGATGGTCGTCGTCCTCACAGACGATCTCGACGAGGAGATCGAAGGAGCCCGCGGTGACGACCACGTACTCGACCTCGTCCATGGCGGTCAGCGCGTCCGCGACCGGGTCGAGGTCACCGTCGACGTCGATGCCGACCATCGCCTGACGCCGGAACCCCACAGTGAGAGGATCGGTGACGGCGACGATCTGCATCACGCCCTGGTCGAGCAGCTTCTGCACGCGCTGCCGTACGGCCGCCTCGGAAAGGCCCACGGCCTTTCCGATGGCTGCGTACGGGCGGCGACCGTCTTCCTGGAGCTGCTCGATGATCGCCAGGGATACGGAGTCGATCGACGGCGTGCCGTTCTTGTCAGGTGTGGCCACGGCCCTCACTGTGCACGAGGGTCGGCTGTCTCGCAACCCTCAATCGATGAAATTCGTCGTCCAGGCACCCTCAGATCACTGATTCCGTTGTTCTGGTGTGGCGGGTATGTTGAAAGCGTCGTCCCGCAGATTAGGGTGGACATCTCACCCATCAAGACAGCTGACTTAGGAGGGGTGGCAACGTGACCACCGAACTGCGTCGTCTGCGCAACTACATCGACGGAGAGTTCCGGGACGCCGCGGACGGGCGGACCACGGAGGTGGTCAACCCGGCCACGGGCGAGCCGTACGCCACGGCCCCGCTCTCCGGACCGGCGGACGTGGACGCGGCGATGGCAGCCGCCGAGGCCGCCTTCCCCGCCTGGCGCGACCTGGTGCCCGGCGAGCGGCAGAAGGTGCTGCTGAAGATCGCCGACGCCTTCGAGGCGCGGGCGGAGGAGCTGATCGCCGCCGAGTCCGAGAACACCGGCAAGCCGATCGGTCTCACGCGGGACGAGGAGATCCCGCCGATGATCGACCAGATCCGCTTCTTCGCGGGCGCGGCCCGGATGCTCGAGGGCCGCTCGGCCGGTGAGTACATGGACGGGCTGACCTCGATCATCCGCCGTGAGCCCATCGGGGTGTGCGCACAGGTCGCGCCGTGGAACTACCCGATGATGATGGCCGTATGGAAGTTCGCCCCGGCCCTCGCGGCGGGCAACACGGTCGTCATCAAGCCCTCGGACACCACCCCCGCCTCCACCGTGCTGTTCGCCGAGATCATCGGCGGGGTACTGGCGGAACTGGGCCATCCGCAGGGTGTGTTCAACGTCGTCTGCGGTGACCGTGAGACCGGGCGGCTGATGGTCGAGCACTCCGTGCCCGCCATGGCGTCCATCACCGGTTCGGTGCGCGCCGGTATGCAGGTCGCCGAGAGCGCCTCGAAGGACCTCAAGCGGGTCCACCTGGAGCTCGGCGGCAAGGCGCCCGTCGTGGTCTTCGAGGACAGCGACATCAGCAAGGCCGTCGAGGACATCTCGGTGGCGGGCTTCTTCAACGCCGGTCAGGACTGTACGGCGGCCACCCGTGTGCTGGTCCACGAGTCCATCCACGACGAGTTCGTGAGCGCCCTGGCCAAGGCCGCGTCCGAGACCAAGACCGGTGCCCCGGACGACGAGGACGTGCTCTTCGGCCCGCTCAACAACGCCAACCAGCTGGCCCAGGTCACCGGCTTCATCGACCGGCTGCCCGCGCACGCCAAGGTCGAGGCGGGCGGCCACCGGGTCGGCGACAAGGGCTACTTCTACGCGCCGACCGTGGTCTCCGGGCTCAAGCAGGACGACGAGATCGTCCAGCACGAGGTCTTCGGCCCGGTCATCACCGTCCAGTCCTTCTCGGACGAGGCCCAGGCTCTCTCCTACGCCAACGGCGTGGAGTACGCGCTCGCCTCGTCGGTGTGGACCAAGGACCACGCCCGCGCGATGCGGATGTCCAAGGCCCTGGACTTCGGCTGTGTGTGGATCAACACCCACATCCCGCTGGTCGCCGAGATGCCGCACGGCGGCTTCAAGAAGTCCGGCTACGGCAAGGATCTGTCGGCCTACGGGTTCGAGGACTACACCCGGATCAAGCACGTGATGACGTCGCTGGACGGCTGATCCCGCGAAACCCCGAGGGGCACGGACGCGCTCACCGCGTCCGTGCCCCTTCGCCGTGCGAGGGCGCTTCGCCGTGCGAGGGCGCCACGAGGGCCGTCAGCGGCGGGCGAGCAGGGCGCACAGGGCGCCGACGCGATTGGTGGTGATCGCGTCGACACCCGCGCGCAGCAGCCGGGACATCGAGCGGCGGGTGTCGGCGGTCCAGGCCGAGACCAGCAGTCCGGCCGCGTGGTCGCGGGCCACCAGCTCCGGCGACACCAGCCCGAAGCGGTAGTTGAGCCACCGGGGGCGCAGCGCGGCCAGCAGCTCCGGACGGGGCGGCGCCAGCGTCGTCCAGGTCAGCGCGATCTCGGCGTCCGGGTCGGCGCGGCGTACGGCGCGCAGCGCGGCGAGCGCCCCGCAGTAGTACACCCGGTGGCCCGCCCCGCTCGCGCGCACCTCCTCGACGGCGGCCGGTGCCGCCGCCGCGTCGGGGAGGTCTATCAGCAGCCGGGCCGAGTCGGCCGAGGCCAGGGCGTCGCGCAGGGTCGGCACCCCGCCGCCGGTCAGCTCCCGCGCCTGGTCGGCGGTCAGCCCGGACAGCGGCCGGTCATGGCCCCACAGCCGCTTGAGCGTGGCGTCGTGGAGCAGCACCGGCACTCCGTCGCGGGTGAGCCGTACGTCGATCTCGACGGCACCCGCGCCGGACTCCACCGCGGAGCGGACCGACGCCAGGGTGTTCTCCCGGTGGACATACGGATCGCCGCGGTGGCCGACCGGGACACACCGCGCGCCCGCCCCCACCGGCGCCGTCATCGGCCCGCGACCGCCGTATAGGCGTCGATCTCCGCGCCGAGCCGCGCCTTGCCCTCGGCGTCCAGGAAGGACGCCTCGACCGCGTTCTTGGCGAGCGCCGCGACCCCGGCCGCGTCCAGCCCGAGCAGCCGCGCGGCCACCTGGTACTCGGTGTTGAGGTCGGTGCCGAACATCGGCGGATCGTCGCTGTTGATCGTGACGAGTACCCCGGCCTCGACCATCTGCCGGATCGGGTGCTCATCGAGCGTGGCGACCGCCCGCGTGGCGATATTGGAGGTCGGGCACACCTCCAGCGGAACGCGGTGCTCGGCGAGATGGGCGAGCAGCTTCGGGTCCTGCACGGCGCTGGTGCCGTGGCCGATGCGCTCCGCGCGCAGCTCGTGGAGGGCGTCCCAGATCGTCTGCGGTCCGGTGGTCTCGCCCGCGTGCGGCACGCTGTGCAGCCCGGCGGCGATGGCCCGGTCGAAGTACGGCTTGAACTGGGGCCGCGGCACCCCTATCTCCGGGCCGCCGAGACCGAAGCCGACCAGCCCCTCGGGGCGCAGGTCGCAGGCGATCCGGGCGGTCTCCTCGGCGGCGGCCAGACCGGCCTCGCCGGGGATGTCGAAGCACCACCGCAGCACGGTGCCGAAGTCGGCCTCGGCGCTCTTGCGTGCGTCCTCGATGGCCTCGACGAAGGCGGTGTCCGGGATGCCGCGGCTGGTGGAGCTGAAGGGGGTCACGGTCAGCTCGGCGTAGCGGATGTGCTGCCGCACCATGTCACGGGCGATCTCATAGGTGAGCAGCCGTACGTCCTCGGCGTCCCGGATCAGGTCCACCACGGAGAGGTAGACCTCGATGAAGTGGGCGAAGTCCCGGAAGACGAAGTAGTCGGCCAGTGCCTCGGGGTCGGTGGGCACCTTGGAGTCCGGGTGGCGGGCGGCGAGTTCGGCCACGATGCGCGGCGACGCCGACCCGACGTGATGGACGTGGAGTTCCGCCTTGGGCAGTCCGGCGATGAACGTATTGAGATCGGGCAACGAAACCTCCGGGAGACGGCTGTCTGTGGCGGACTCCGGTCATCGTAAAGGGGCGGTCGGGCGGGCCGCCGCAGGCCGTAGCATGGGCGGACAGCGCAGGGGGGATATCCATGGCCGACCAGCAGGACCAGCCCAGCCCGCAGGATGGCGCGGGAGGTGCGCCGGAGTCCGGACCGGCCCGGCAGCCGGAGCCGCGCGACCGCGATCCATGGGCTCCACCGGCGCAGCGGGTGCCACTGGACAAGCCGGCGCCGCGGCCCTCGGTGGCCGATCAGCCGACGGCCACCGCCACCCCGCCCCTGCCGCCCCTGCCGCCGCAGGGCGTCCCCGGCGCTCCGCCCCCCGGGATACCGCCGGGGGCGGTGCCTCCGCCGCCGCCCGCGCCGACCGGCCCCGGTACCCCCAGCGCCTACCAGGCCGGGCCGTACGGCGCCGTCGGGTACGGCGCCCAGGCGGCCCCGTACCCGGGCGCGCCCTCCTACGGGCAGCCCGCGCCGTACGGGGTGCCCGGCTATGGCCACCCGGGCGGCTACCCGGGCCCGGCCGGTCCGTACGCGCCGGGCGGCGGATACCTCCCGAACAACGGCAATGGCACGGCCGCCCTGGTGCTCGGCATCGTCGGCCTGGTCTTCTGCTTCAGCATCGTGTTCGGGATCATCCTCGGGGTGCTGGCGATCATCTTCGGCGCACTGGGCCGCGGTAAGGCGGCCACCGGGGAGGCGACCAACGGCGGAATGGCCCTCGCCGGGCTGATCCTCGGGGTGGTCGCCGTGGTGGCGAGTGTGCTGATGATCTTCGTCTATATCGCCGCGGACGAGGAGGACGACGATCCCTACGACCCCTACGACGACATTTCGGCCGTGCTGACGCTGCCGTCCGCCGGGTCCGCCGGGCCGGCCGCCATAAGCCGCTGACGGGCCTCCATCAGCGCGAAGCCCAGCAGATTCGGCCCGCGCCAGCGGGCCGGGTCCGCCGCCCGCTCGTCGTCCGCCGCGAGCCCGATGCCCCACACCCGGTCCACCGGGCTCGCCTCGACCAGCACCCGTGACCCGGTGCCCAGCAGATAGTCGCGCAGCGCCGGATGCTGCCCGAACTTGTGCACACTTCCCTCGACCACGATCCGGAAGCGATGCTCCCGCCAGACCGCCTCGTCGAAGGCGCGCACCGAGCGGCCCGCGTCCTTGGCCTCCTTGGGGTGGCCCGCCGCCAGCGCCCGCCGCTCGGCCTCGGCATCCCCGAACAGCCGGGCCTTCCCGGCCATCATCCAGTGCTCCGCGGTGGCGTACTCGACCCCGGCCACGGTGAACGGTGACGGCCACCACTGGCTGAAGCACCCCGGACCGACGCTTTTGTCCCGCCGCGGCCGGTGGCCCCAGAACCAGACGTACTTCACCCGCTCACCACGTGCGATGAGCGCCCTCAACTCCTCGACTGACCGGGGGCCGCCGTCCTCCGGCGCCCGCCCCGCCACCCCGTCCCCGTATGTCTCCATGCCGGGATTCTCGCACCGGCCACCGACAGCACCGCCGGGCATCGCCGGTCGGCTGACCGGATGTGCGTCATGCCCATAACATTGCGCGATATTCACCAGGAGGGGAAACCGCCATGTCCACCAGCAATCCGGGCCCGCAGCAGGGCCCGTACGACCCCAATCAGCCCTACGCCGCGCCCCAGCAGGGCTATCAGCCGCCGCCCCCGCCGCAGTACCCGGCCCCGGGCGGCGGCTATCCCGCCGCGCCGCCCGTCTACCCGGGGCAGACCGGGATGCCGATGCAGCAGAGCAACGGGATGGGCACCGCCGCGCTGGTCTGCGGCATCATCGGGCTGGTCTGCGGACTCACCTACTTTCTGTGGGTCTTCGCAGTCATCCTCGGCATCCTCGCGATCATCTTCGGCGCCCTCGGCAAGGGCAAGGTGAGCCGGGGCGAGGCGGCCAACGGAGGTTCGGCCACCGCCGGGCTGGTCTGCGGCATCATCGGCATGGTCATCCCGGCCATCTACCTCGCCGCGCTGGACGCCGCCCTCGACTCCGTGTTCTAGCCCGGAATCGGTGACCTCCGGCCCTATCGGATCACTGAATCCGTCGCGAAACTAAAAAGCAACAACGGAATCCCTTGTTGAAGAGAAGGTCCTCTGTCAGGATCGGCCTTCGATTCCGGTTGGAGCGACGCCATGCCCCGAGGGGCGACTGGCGGAGGAGAGCAACGCGATGGATCAGCGGTTCGATGTGACGGAGCGGTTCGCCCAGGGTGCGCAGTACATCGCGGGCCGACTGCGCACGGGTGGTTCGGAACGCATACACGCGGTCGTCGACCCGGCCACCGGCGAGCAGGTGTACACCTACCGGCTCGCCGGTGCCACCGACGTCGACGACGCCGTGGCGGCGGCGGAGGCCGCCTTCCCCGTATGGGCAGGCGCCACCCCCGGTGAGCGTTCGGACGCCATGCACCGGTTCGCCGCCGCGCTCGGCGAGCGGGCGGGGGAACTCGCCTACGCCGAGTCGTTGCAGTGCGGTAAGCCGATCAAGCTGAGCGCCGAGTTCGACGTGCCCGGCAGCGTCGACAACACCGCCTTCTTCGCGGGCGCCGCCCGCCATCTGGAGGGCAAGGCCGCCGCCGAGTACAGCGGTGACCACACCTCGTACATCCGCCGTGAACCGATCGGTGTCGTCGGCTCCATCGCCCCCTGGAACTATCCGCTCCAGATGGCGGCGTGGAAGGTCCTCCCGGCCATCGCCGCGGGCAACACCATCGTCCTCAAGCCCGCCGAACTCACCCCGCTGACCTCGCTGATGTTCGCGCAGGCGGCCACCGAGGCGGGCATCCCGGACGGCGTGGTCAACATCGTGACGGGCACCGGCCTCGAAGCCGGTGAACGGCTGGTCGGCCACCCCGGAGTGGCCATGACCTCCTTCACCGGGTCGACCGCGGTCGGCAAGCGGGTGGCCGAACTGGCCACCGCCACCGTCAAGCGGCTCCACCTCGAACTCGGCGGCAAGGCGCCGTTCGTCGTCTTCGACGACGCGGACGTCGAGGCCGCCGCCCACGGCGCCGTCGCGGGCGCCCTGATCAACAGCGGCCAGGACTGCACCGCCGCCACCCGCGCCTACGTCCAGCGCCCGCTGTACGACGCGTTCGTGGCCGCCGTCGCCGATCTGATGGCCACCGTCCGCCTCGGCGACCCCTTCGACCCGCGCACCGACCTCGGTCCGCTCATCTCGCACGCCCAGCGCGACCGCGTCGCGGGCTTCGTCGAGCGGGCCCGCGGCTACGCCACCGTCGTCACCGGCGGTGAGGCCCCCGGCGGCGATCTCGCCAAGGGCGCCTACTACCGGCCCACCCTCGTCACCGGTGCCGCCCAGGACAGCGAGATCGTCCAGTCCGAGATCTTCGGCCCGGTCCTGGTCGTGCTCCCCTTCGACAGCGACGACGAGGGTCTCGCCCTGGCCAACGACACCCCCTACGGCCTCGCCGCCTCCGCCTGGAGCCGCGACGTCTACCGGACGAACCGCGCCACCCGTGAGATCAAGGCCGGATGTGTGTGGATCAACGACCACATCCCGATCCTCAGCGAGATGCCGCACGGCGGGATGCGCGCCTCCGGCTACGGCAAGGACATGTCGGCGTACTCCTTCGAGGAGTACACCCAGGTCAAGCATGTGATGTTCGACAACACTGCGGAGGTCCGCAAGGACTGGCACCGCACGGTCTTCGGGGACCGACAGACCTGATTCGTGCGGCCACCACGCGTGGCCTCGACCGGCTGAGCCCGGCCGACACCTCGAAAGGCACAGCTTCATGGAACCAACCCACGAGCCCGAGAGCCTGTCCCCACCGCAGATCGCCGCGATCCACCGCAGCATGACCGGCGGCCGGATGGCACTGACCCGCCGCAATCTGCTGCGCGCGGGCGGCGCCGGGGCGTTCGCCATCGGCGGGCTCGGGGCGCTGAGCGGCTGCGGTATTCCGCCCGCCGGGCGCGCCGAGGCGGACAACTCCGCCGAGGATCACTCCGCCGAGGAGAAGCGGGTCAACTTCTCCAACTGGACCGAGTACATGGACGAGACGAAGGACAAGCGCCGTCCGACGCTCGACGAATTCCGGCGCCGCACCGGCATCGAGGTGAAGTACACCGAGGACATCAACGACAACGTCGAGTTCTTCGGGAAGATCAAGCCCCAGCTCGCCGGCGGCCAGGACACCGGACGCGACCTCATCTGCGTCACCGACTGGCTGGCCGGACGGATGATCCGGCTCGGCTGGATGCAGCAGCTGGACGCCGCCAACCTGCCGCACGCGTACACCAATCTGGCCGCCGGCTTCCGCGACCCCGACTGGGACCCGGGTCGCGCCCACTCCTATCCATGGACCGGAATCCCCGCCGTCATCGCCTACAACAAGAAGGCCACCGGCGGCCGTAAGGTCACCTCCGTCTCCCAGCTGCTGGACGACCCCGCGCTCAAGGGCCGGGTCGGGATGCTGACCGAGATGCGCGACACCGTCGGGCTCACCCTGCTGGACATGGGCAAGCGTCCGGAGACCGTCACGGCCGACGAGTACGACGCGGCGATCGCGCGCATTCAGAAGGCGTCCGACCGCGGCCAGATCCGCCGGTTCACCGGCAACGACTACACCGGGGACCTCACCAAGGGCGACCTCGCCGCCTGTGTCGCCTGGGCCGGTGACCTCATCCAGCTCCAGGCGGACAACCCGGAGATCGAGTTCACCATCCCGGAGGCGGGCTATATGACCGCCACCGACAATCTCCTCATCCCCAACAAGGCCCGCCACAAGAAGAACGCCGAACGGCTCATCGACTACTACTACGAGCCCAAGGTCGCCGCGAAGATCGCCGCGTACATCAACTACGTCTGCCCGGTAGACGGCGTACGCACCGAACTCGCGAAGATCGACAAGGATCTGGCGAACAACCCGCTGATCCTCCCGGACGACGAGATGGCCGCCAAGTCCCACGCCTTCCGCCTGCTGTCGAGCAAGGAAGAGACGGCATTCGAGGACAAGTTCGCCAAGCTCACCGGCGCCTGACAAGCGAGGAAGCCCCCAGCCATGACCCAGCAGCCCACCGCCGGCGGCGATGTCCGCCTCACCGGGATCAGCAAGACCTACGGGTCCTTCACCGCCGTCCACCCGCTCGATCTGCATATACCCGCCGGCTCCTTCTTCGCCCTGCTCGGCGCCTCCGGATGCGGTAAGACCACCACCCTGCGCATGATCGCGGGCCTGGAGGACCCCACGACCGGCGTCGTCCAGCTCGCCGGGAACGATGTCACCGCCCTGCCGCCGCACAAGCGGCCGGTCAACACCGTGTTCCAGAGCTACGCCCTCTTCCCGCATCTCGACATCTACGAGAACGTCGCGTTCGGACTGCGCAGACGGGGCGTCAAGTCGGTGAAGAAGCAGGTCGACGCGATGCTGGAGCTGGTCCAGCTCGGCGACTTCGCGCGCCGTAAGCCTCAGCAGCTCTCCGGCGGCCAGCAGCAGCGCGTCGCCGTCGCCCGCGCCCTGATCAACCACCCCCGCGTACTGCTCCTCGACGAGCCCCTGGGCGCGCTCGACCTCAAGCTGCGCCGTCAGATGCAGCTCGAGCTCAAGCGCATCCAGACCGAGGTCGGCATCACCTTCGTCCATGTCACCCACGACCAGGAGGAGGCCATGACCATGGCCGACACGGTCGCGGTGATGAACGGCGGCCGGGTCGAGCAGCAGGGCGCCCCCGCCGAGCTCTACGAGAACCCCGGCACCACCTTCGTCGCCAACTTCCTCGGCACCTCCAACCTCATCGAGGCCGAGATCGCGGACAAGAGCGGCGGCGACCTGGTGCTGACCACCGCGGGCGGCAAGCTGGCCCTGCCCGCCGCCCGCTGCGGCGCGGCCGTGCGCACCGGCGGCAAGGTGCTCATCGGAGTGCGCCCGGAGAAGATCTCCCTCACCCATGCCGAGGACGCCGCCACCGTCGCCGACGGACGCAACCGGATCACCGGCCGGATCGCCGACTCCAGCTTCATCGGGGTCTCCACCCAGTACGTGGTGCAGACCCCGGACTGCGCCGAGATGGCCGTCTACGAGCAGAACATCGAACGCGATCCGCGGCTGGTCCCGGGCGCCGAGGTCGTCCTGCACTGGAACCCGGCGCACACCTTCGGCCTCGACGCCGCCCAGGACATCGACGCGGGCACGGAACGGGACGAGGAGGCGGCGTGAGCACGGCCACCGCCACCGAGACGGCACCCCCGGCCAAGCCCCCTGCGGCGTCCGAGAGCGTCCGTAGGGCCTCGCGCCGCAAGAAGCTGGTCCCGTACTGGCTATTGCTCCCCGGCATCCTGTGGCTGGTGATCTTCTTCGCGGCGCCGCTGGTCTACCAGGCGTCCACCTCGATCCAGACCGGCTCCCTCGAAGAGGGCTTCAAGGTCACCTGGCACTTCCAGACCTACTGGGACGCGCTCACCGAGTACTACCCGCACTTCCTGCGCTCGGTGATGTACGCGGCGACCGCCACCGTGCTGTGCCTGGTGCTCGGCTATCCGCTCGCGTACTTCATCGCGTTCCGCGCGGGCCGCTGGCGGAACCTGGTGATGATCCTGGTCATCGCGCCGTTCTTCACCAGCTTTCTGATCCGCACCCTGGCCTGGAAGACCATCCTGTCCGACAGCGGCCCGGTGGTCGGTGTGCTGAACTCCCTGCACATCCTGGACATCACCAGCCAGCTCGGCCTCACCGAGGGCGAACGCGTACTGGCCACACCGCTGGCCGTGGTCTGCGGTCTGACCTACAACTTCCTGCCCTTCATGATCCTTCCGCTCTACAGCTCACTGGAGCGCATCGACGGCAGGCTGCACGAGGCGGCCGGGGATCTGTACGCCAAGCCCCTCACCACCTTCCGCAAGGTGACCTTCCCGCTGTCCATGCCGGGCGTCGTCGCGGGCACCCTGCTCACCTTCATCCCGGCGGCGGGCGACTACATCAACGCGGAACTGCTGGGCTCCACCGACCAGAAGATGGTCGGCAATGTCATCCAGTCGCAGTTCCTGCGGGTTCTCGACTATCCGACGGCCGCCGCGCTGTCCTTCATCCTCATGGCGGCGATCCTCGGGATGGTCACCGTCTACATCCGCAAGTCCGGGACGGAGGATCTGGTCTGATGGCTCTGACACGCTGGATACGGCGGAACCTGGTCGTCATCGCGGGACTCGGCACGCTCGGGTACCTGATCCTGCCCAACATCGTCGTCCTGGTCTTCTCCTTCAACAAGCCCAACGGCCGGTTCAACTACGAATGGCAGCGGTTCTCCACCGATGCCTGGACCGACCCCTGCGGCGTCGCCGACATGTGCGGCTCGCTCTCGCTGAGCCTGAAGATCGCGGTCTGGGCCACCATCGGCGCCACCGTCCTGGGCACCATGATCGCCTTCGCGCTGGCCCGCTACCGCTTCCGGGCCCGCCCGGCCGTCAACAGCCTGATCTTCATGCCGATGGCCATGCCCGAGGTCGTCATGGCCGCCTCGCTGGCCACCCTCTTCCTCAACATGGGCGTGGACTTCGGCTTCTGGACGATCCTCATCGCCCACATCATGTTCTGCCTGAGCTTCGTCGTGACGGCCGTCAAGGCGCGAGTGATGAGCATGGACCCACGGCTGGAACAGGCCGCCCAGGATCTCTACGCCTCCCCGGTGCAGACCTTCCTGCGCGTCACCCTGCCGATCGCCGCCCCCGGTATCGCCGCCGGTGCGCTGCTGTCCTTCGCGCTCTCCTTCGACGACTTCATCATCACCAACTTCAACGCCGGATCGACCGTGACCTTCCCCATGTTCGTCTGGGGATCCGCGCAGCGCGGTACGCCGGTGCAGATCAATGTGATCGGCACGGCGATGTTCGCCATCGCGGTGCTGTGCGTCCTCGCCGGCCAACTGGCCGGCACCCGCCGCAAGAGGAGCTGAGAACCATGGCCGCTGACGCCATGACGCGCTCTGCCGGGGACAGCACCCCCGGACCGTCCGCCCTGGAATCCCTGGCCGACACCGCGTACACCCCGTACTGGCTGGAGGACCCCGGTCGGCCGCGTGCCCGCCCCGCCCTGGTCGGCGACGAGACATGCGACCTGCTGGTCATCGGCGGCGGCTACAGCGGGCTGTGGACCGCCCTGATCGCCAAGGAGCGCGACCCCGCGCGCGATGTGGTCCTGCTGGAGGGCCAGGAGGTCGGCTGGGCCGCCTCCGGGCGCAACGGCGGCTTCTGCGCCGCCTCGATCACCCATGGCCTCGGCAACGGCCTGGCCCGCTGGCCCGGTGAGCAGACCGAACTCGAACGGCTCGGCCACCGGAACCTCGACGAGATCGAGGCCGCCGTCGAACGCTATGGCATCGACTGCGACTTCGAGCGCACCGGCGAGATCGACGTGGCCACCGAGCCGCACCAGATCGAGGAGCTGCGCGAGGGCGCCGAACTCGCGGCCCGGCTCGGCGTCGGCGAGCATGAGTTCCTCGACCGCGACGCGGTACGGGCCGAGGTCGACTCGCCGACCTTCCTCGCCGGTCTGTGGGACCGCGAGGGTGTCGCGATGGTGCACCCCGCCAAACTGGCCTGGGGCCTGAAGCGCGCCTGCGTCGAGCGGGGCGTGCGGATCTACGAGCACACCCCGGCCGAGAAGCTGGCGAGCGCCGGGGCGGCGATGGCCGTCCGCACCCCCTACGGCCGGGTGCGCGCCCGTCAGGTGGCCCTCGCCACCAACGCCTTCCCCGCGCTGGTGCGCCGCGTCCGCCCGTACGTCGTACCCGTCTACGATCACGCGCTGATGACGGAGCCGCTGACCCCGGAGCAGCTCGACGCGATCGGCTGGAAGCGGCGGCAGGGACTGAGCGACACCAACAACCACTTCCACTACTTCCGCATCACCGCCGACAACCGCATCCTGTGGGGCGGTTACGACATCATCTACCGCTACGGCGGCCGGGTACGCGCCGAGTACGACCACCACCCGGCCACCTACCGCACCCTCGCCCAGCACTTCTTCCGCTGCTTCCCGCAGCTGGAGGGCGTGCGCTTCAGCCACGCCTGGGGCGGTGCGATCGACACCTGTTCGCGGTTCTCCGCGTTCTTCGGCAGCACCCACGGCGGACGGGTGGCCTACGCCCTGGGCTACACCGGCCTCGGCGTCGGGGCGACCCGGTTCGGCGCGGAGGTGATGCTCGATCTGCTCGGCGGCGAGCGTACCGAGCGCACCCGGCTGGAGATGGTGCGCAGCAAGCCGCTGCCGTTCCCGCCGGAGCCGGTGCGCTGGGCGGGCATCGGGATCACCCAGTGGTCGATGACCCGGGCCGATGAGAACGGCGGCCGCCGGAATCTATGGCTGAAGGCGATGGACAAGGTGGGGCTGGGCTTCGACAGCTGAGGCCGGGCGTCGGACCGGTGACCGGTACGGGCCGGGGCGTGGTGGTGTGGTCCACCGGGCCCCGGCCCTTCGCGTCCCCGGGTCGTCGGGCTGGGTGTGTGTCAGTCCGACGTGGTTGTCGGGGCCGGGGCGGGCTCGGAGGAAGGGGCGGACCCCGGGGAGGGGGCGGACCGGCTCAGCCGTACCACCGCCCACAGCAGACAACCGGTCAGACACCAACTGGCGACCACGTCGAGCGGCCAGTGGTACGCACACCGCACCAGGCCCCCGCCCACCCCGATATTGAGGAGGACGACGGCCGTGAGGAGGGTCCGCCGCAGCCGCTGTCCCGGGCGCGGACACAGCAGGAGGGCGGCGGCGCCGTAGGCGACGGCTGCCGTCGCGGCATGCCCGGAAGGGAAGAATCCGGTCTCGTCCGCCAACGGTCCGGGCGGCCCCGGTCGGCCGATCAGCGCCTTGAACGGGACGACCAGCGCGGGGACCGCCGCCATCGCCACCGCGGCGGCGAGCGCCGGGAGCCACCAGCGGGCCACACCCGTACGCCGGGCGCGCCACAGCGTCCAGACCAGGGCGGCGCCGAGCACCGGGAGCGCCACCGCGGTGTTGCCGAGGTCCGCGAGGAACCGGGCGACGGGGGATACGGGCGAGGGGAGGGCGGTTCCGGCGGTCGCCCGCCCGAGCCGCTCGTCCAGGGAGCGCAGTGGACCGTGCGAGGTGATCTGCCAGGTGCACAGCGCGAGAAGGACGAGCAGCGCGGCGGGGATGGCACGAGAGGGCGAGGAACCCAGGGAGCCCGAGGAGTTCGGGGAGCCCGTGGTGTCCGAGGAAGACGGGGAAACAGTCGGCGGCCCCGGAACAGGGGGGGTGGTTCCGGGGCCGCCGTGGCGACCGGGGTGCCGCGCGCCCCGGGGGGTTTGGGGCGGGCGGCCGTCCGATCGGTGAGGAGATCCGGAGCCAGAGGCTCCAGTGGTGTGCGCGAGGGCACGGCCGGGTCGGGGCTGGGGAAGCACCGGCTCGACTTCGCCCGCAGTCCCCTGCGAGCGGGGTGTTTCTCTCATCTGGAATGACCGTACGGCAGCGGAGCCCCGCCCAACAGGCCGATCACCCTCCTGTCATCGGCCCCGCACATCTTCTTCACGCAGCCCGTCGAACACGCATGGTCACAGCTGGCCGAAGGCGCTCTCGATGATGTCGAGACCCTCGTTGAGCAGCTCCTCGCCGATCACCAGCGGCGGCAGGAACCGCAGCACGTTTCCATAGGTTCCGCAGGTCAGGACGACCAGTCCGGCGGAGTGGCACGCCTTGGCGAGGGCGGCGGTGGCCTCGGGGTTGGGGTCCTTGGTGCCGGACTTCACCAGTTCGATCGCGATCATCGCGCCACGGCCGCGGAGGTCGCCGATCACGTCGTACTTCTCCTGCATCGCGGCGAGGCGGCCCTTCATGACCTCCTCGATGCGCCGGGCCTTGGCGTTGAGGTCCAGCTCGCGCATGGTCTCGATGGAGCCGAGCGCGGCGGCGCAGGCCACCGGGTTACCGCCGTAGGTGCCGCCGAGGCCGCCGGAGTGCGCCGCGTCCATGATCTCGGCGCGGCCGGTCACGGCGGCGAGCGGCAGCCCGCCCGCGATGCCCTTGGCGGTGGTGATCAGGTCCGGGACGACGCCCTCGTCCTCACAGGCGAACCACTGGCCGGTGCGGCAGAAACCGGTCTGGATCTCGTCGGCGACGAAGACGATGCCGTTGGCGCGGGCGAACTCCTGGATCCGGGGCAGGAACCCCTTGGCGGGCTCGATGAAGCCGCCCTCGCCCGCGATCGGCTCGATGACGATCGCGGCCACGTTCTCCGCCCCGACCTGCTTGCTGATCATGTCGATGGCCTGCGCCGCGGCCTCCTCGGCACAGTTCTCGGCGCCGGTCAGCCAGCGGTAGGGATAGGCGAGCGGAACGCGGTAGACCTCGGGCGCGAAGGGTCCGAAGCCGTGCTTGTACGGCATGTTCTTGGCGGTGAGCGCCATGGTGAGGTTGGTGCGGCCGTGGTAGCCGTGGTCGAAGACCACGACCGCCTGGCGCTTGGTGTAGGCGCGGGCGATCTTCACCGCGTTCTCCACCGCCTCGGCGCCGGAGTTGAACAGCGCCGACTTCTTGGCGTGGTCGCCCGGGGTGAGCTCGGCCAGCTCCTCACAGACCTCCACATAGCCCTCGTAGGGCGTGACCATGAAACAGGTGTGGGTGAAGTCGGCCAGTTGCGCCGAGGCCCGGCGTACGACGGCCTCGGCGCTGGAGCCGACCGAGGTCACGGCGATACCGGAGCCGAAGTCGATCAGCGAGTTCCCGTCCACGTCCTCGAGCACCCCGCCGCCCGCGCGCACGGTGAAGACCGGCAGCACATTGCCGACCCCGGCGGCGACCGCCGCGGTCTTGCGGGCGAGCAGCTCCTGGGACTTCGGGCCGGGGATCGCGGTGACGACGCGGCGCTCCTGGGGGAGGGACGGGCCTCCGGACATTGCGGTCATGAGGTGCTCCAGGGGGAGAGGGGTGGGAGGTCTGGAATGTTTCTCAGCTGTCGTGGCTGTCTTAGCTGGTCTTGGCTGTTTTGGCGTCTGCCGGTAGTGGTCCATATGCCTGGACGAAGGCAAGCCGGTCGCTTCTTCGCAGGCTAGGCGCGCGGGGGCGGATCAGGCATGTTCCGTTCGGTAGCAGTGCGCGTGTTGGGTTGTCCGCGACGGCCATAGCGGCGGCGTCCCGCCGGGGGCGGCTCGGAAGGGCCCATACCGCCCGGGTCGCTGAACTCCCCCGGCGGGAACACTAGATTGAGCGGTGCGCATCAGCACAGGCACAGCCGGTAGGGGGCAAGGGGCAGCACATGGACACCGAGGGCACGTTCGATTCACCCGGTACGCGGCGCGATGCGGTGCCACCCCCCGCCCCCCCGACCCCGCCGGAGGCCCGGTCGGCCCCGCCGCGCCCCGGGCAGACGCCGCCGTCGTATCCGAACCATCCGCATACGCCTCCCCCCGCGCCCGCGCCCTCCGCATGGCCGCCGGTGACCGCCTCGGGCTCCGCCGACGGGCGGCCTCCGGCCGCGCCGCCGATGCCGCAGGGCGTCCCTCCGACACCCCCCGCTACCGCCCCGGCCGCCACCGCACGTCCGCCCTTCCTCACCTGGCTACGCGCCCCCCGTCCCGAGGCGAGCGCAGGTGTCTGGACGTACGGGCACAAGCCCAAGCCGCCGGAGGATCCCGAAAGGATTCCCGGGCGCCGGCTCCTCAGCGGCGCGTTGATTGCGGCTCTCTGCGGCTGGCTGGTGTGGTCGCTGCTCTGGAACGGGTATCTCGGCGGATATTGGCTGTGGCCGCTGGATCTGCTCACCCCGGACTCATGGTCAGAGAACGGAGAAGCGGCCTACGTCGTAGCGGCATACACCTACTACGGCATTTTTGCCTGCGTCATCGCCGTCATCTTCGGTCGCGTCGGCCACTGGGGCGAAGTCTTCCGCCGCTACGTCGCCCCCCTCTTCCGCCGTGCCTGGGACGACCCCGGCACCCAGCCGGACGGCGCCGCCGCACACGCCGCCGCGCACCCCGAGACCGATCCGGCCGAGTGGCCGCATCTGCGGGCGGCCGGGGCGCACAGTGCGGCTGATCGGCTGGCGGCCGAGGCGCGGGCCGGGGCGATGAACGACGTCGACCACGCCCGGATCGAACGCGCCTGGCAGACCGTGCGGGCCGGGAGGAATTCGCTCGCCGCCTTCACCGACACCGTGCTGCGCCACGGCGCCGCCGCCCACGGCCACCCCTCCGGCGCCCGCGATCTGCCCGCCCGGACGGCGCACCACGACCTCGTCGCCCGTCAGGTCCGTATCGGCACCGCCCCCGAGGACCTCCGCAACCCTTACCACCACCGCGGTGTCGGCCTCGCCCTCGACCCCGACGTGCTCGGCACCTCGCTGCTCGCCGTCGGACCGCCCGGTGCGGGGAAGACCGGGCGGCTGGTGCGGCCGGTCGTGGAGTCGCTCTGCCTCCAGGCGCTCGCCGGGCAGACCGCCGTCGTCGCCGTCGGCCCCGCGGGGGCGGGGCTCGGGGGAGACGAGGCGTTCGACGTCGTCGTGAAGATCGGCCGCCCCGACTCCGCCTACGACCTCGATCTCTACGGCGGCACCACCGACCCCGACGAGGCCGCGGGCATCCTCGCCGAGGCCCTTATCGGCGACATGGCCGCCTCGCTCCCGGGCGGTGACAGCCGCCGCGCCGCCACCGCGCTGGCCCAGCTGCTCGGCCCCTACCGCGCCGCCCACGGCCGCTTCCCCTCCGTACCCGAGCTGCGCGAGCTGCTCGACGGTTCGAAGACGGCCGTCGGCGCGCTCCGTGACGCGCTCGAGGCCGCCGGGGAGCGTGCCCAGGCGCGCGAGCTGGAGGCGCGGGTGCGCCAGTCGGGGGCGCCCGGGGACGCGGGCGCGCTGCTCGCCGACCGGATCGCGCTGCTGGACCGGCCCGCCTTCGCCGACTTCTTCGACACCAGCGGCGACCGTCGGCCGTTCTCGCTTCGCGCCCTCGAACACCCGCTGCGGGTCCGGATCGACCTGCCCGAGCGCGGTCACGCCGAGGCGTCCCGGATGCTGGCCCGGCTCGTGCTGGCGCAGTTCACCGAGTGCGCCGTGGGCCGCGCCGACCGTTCGCTCTTCGCCTGCCTCGTCCTCGACGACGCCTCGCACACCATCACCCCCGAGGCGCTGCGCGGCATCCAGCGGCTCCGCTCCGCCAACGCCGGTGCCGTGCTCACCCTGCGCACCCTCGACGACGTCCCCGACGCGCTGCGCAGCGGGCTGCTCGGCGCCGTCGGCTGCCGGATGGCCTACGCCGGGGTGACGACCTGGGACGGGGCGCGATTCGCCGAGGTGTGGGGCACGGAGTGGGTGGAGACGCGGGACATCACCGACCGGCAGATCATCTCGGACGAGCCGTTCACCAAGGTCCTGCACTTCATCCGCAAGGTGGTCACCGGCCGGGCCGTCACCACCCAGTCCGTGACCGTACGGAAAGTGGAGCGCGAGCGCTGGTCGGCCTCCGAGCTGGCGCACTCCGTCCCCGCCGGGCACGCGGTGCTGTCCGTCACCTCCGTACGGGGCGAGGGCGGACCCCCGGTCCTGGTGGACCTCCGCGGATGACGCCCCACCCGTGGCCACCCGACGCCCGTGCCGCCCCCCGGCGGTCGGCCCCGCGCGGGTCGACCGCCGTACCAGCCCCGCGCGCGGTCCCGTCCCGGCGTGCCACCCCCGCCCGCCCGCCGCGCTCCGGACGCGGATTCCGCCGATTCCTCCATTGAGGCAGAATCGGCAGTAGCCGTTCATACGGGGCGGTGAAGTCATCGCATTCGCTTCGAAGGTGCCATGCCTCCCACGCTCGCCTCTCTCGTCCACCACACCGCGCTCAAGCTGACCGTCCTCGCGGGCGAGGACCGGCTGGAGACACCCGTGCGCTGGGCCCATGTCAGCGAGCTCGCCGACCCCGTGCCCTATATGGACGGCGGTGAGCTGCTGCTCATCACCGCCATGCAGCTCCGGGCCGAGGATCCGGAGGAGATGGGCCGCTATGTGCGGCGGCTGGTCGGCGCGGGGGTCGTCGGGCTCGGCTTCGCGATCGGCGTCAAGTACGACGAGGTTCCGGCCGCGCTGGTGGCGGCGGCCAAGGAGGAGGGGCTGCCGCTGCTCGCCGTACCGCGCCGCACCCCCTTCATCGCCATCAGCAAGGCCGTCTCCGCGGCGATAGCCGCCGACCAGTACCGGGCGGTGACCGCCGGGTTCGAGGCACAGCGGGAGCTGACCCGGGCCGCCATCGGCGCCGAGGGTCCCGCCGCGCTGCTGGCCCGGCTGGCCTCCCATCTGGACGGCTGGGCGGCGCTCTACGACGCCTCCGGCTCCGTGGTCGCCGCCGCCCCCGACTGGGCGGCCCGCCGCGCCGCCCGGCTCACCGGTGACGTCGAGCGGCTGCGCGACCGGCCCGCGCCCGCCAGTGTCGTGGTCGGCGGGGACGGCGCGGAGTCCGCGTCCGACACGGCCGTCTCGGACCGGGTGGAGCTCCAGTCGCTGGGCACCGGGCGCCGCACCCGGGGCGTTCTCGCCGTGGGCACGGTTTCTTCGCTGGGCACCGCCGAGCGCTACGCCGTGCACTCGGCCGTGGCGCTGCTGACCCTGACCACCGAGCGGTCCCGCGCACTCCAGGAGGCCGAGCAGCGCCTGGGCGCCGCCGTGCTGCGGATGCTGCTCGCGGGCGAGCCCGATCACGCCCGGGCGGTCGCCGGGCGGCTCTACGGGAGTCTGCTCGACGCGCCGTTCCGGATGCTCGTCGCCGAGGCCGCGTCGAGCGCCGCCAAAGCCAGCGCCGCCAAAGCCAGCGCCGCCAAGGCCAACACGGCCAAGGCGAGCGCCGCCAAGGCCGGCGGTGCCACGGCGACGGGCACCACCAACCCGGCCACCGTCCTGTCCGGGCCCGCCGCGTCCGCCGGTACCGGTGCCACCGGGGACGACGCGCCGGCCGAGCACCTCGCCGACCCCGGAATCACCCCACCCGCCGGGGAACCGGTCACCGCCGACCCCCTCGCCGCGCTCGCCGACGCCATGGAGTCCGCGGCGGCCCGCAGCGGGGAGTCGGTGCTCGTCGTCCCCGACGGCGGACGGCTGATCGTGCTGGCCCCCGACGACGGCGCCGCCGTCGCCGTGTGCGCGGAGCACGCCGGGGCCATCGAGGACCGCCGCGGCACCGCCACCCGCCCCCGGGACCGCGGCGCCGCCGCCACCCCTGGCGACGACCTGGTCATAGGTCTTTCCGCCCCCGCGGGGCCGATCGCCGCCGCGGCCGCCTACCGCCAGGCGGAGCAGGCGCTGTCGGTGGCCCGCCGCCGCGGCCGGGTGCTGGTCGAGCATGAGCAGGTCGCCGCGGGCTCGGTGCTGCCGCTGCTCGCCGACGACGCCGTACGGGCCTTCGCCGACGGCATGCTGCGTGCCCTGCACGAGCACGACGCCACCGGCCGCGGTGACCTGGTCGCCTCCCTGCGCGCCTGGCTCTCCCGGCACGGCCAGTGGGACGCGGCCGCGGCCGACCTGGGCGTCCACCGGCACACCCTGCGCTACCGGATGCGCCGGGTCGAGGAGATCCTCGGCCGTTCCCTGGACGATCCGGACGTCCGGATGGAGCTGTGGCTCGCCCTGAAGGCGACCTCCCCGGCCACCGCGCCCTGACCCCCGGCCACCGAAGCCGCCGCCCCCGCACCGCGTCCTGACCACCCAGGACGGCCCCCCCCGCGACGCCACCCGCGATGCCGCCCGCGAACGCCGCCCGTCACGCCATAGCGGAGCGCATCCGTCCCCGACTGCTACGCCCCGGACAAACGCCCCGCGCGCCCCGCGCGCCTACGGTGGGGGCAGAGACATCCGCACCACCACCCCCACCACTCCAGAAGGGTCGGGATCCGCCGTGCCAGACACAACCGAAGCTGTCACCCACGCGTTCTGGCTCGCCGGCCGCAAGGCGACGGGCGAGACCACGCTCGAGGTCACGTCCCCCTGGGACGGCCGTCGCGTCGGCGCGGTGAGCGTTCCCACCGATGCGCAGATCGAGGAGGCCGTCGCCGCGGCCGACGCCGTCCGGGACGCGTTCGCCGCGACGCCCGCCCATGTCCGGGCGGCCGCGCTCGACCATGTCTCCCGGCGGCTCGCCGAGCGCACCGAGGAGATCGCCCGGCTCATCTCGGACGAGAACGGCAAGCCCATGAAGTGGGCGCGCGGTGAGGTCGGCCGCGCCGTCTCCGTCTTCCGGTTCGCGGCCGAGGAGGCCCGCCGGTTCAACGGCGGAGAGGCCCAGCGGCTGGACACCGACGCGGGCGGCGTCGGCCGTCTGGCGCTCACCCGCCGCTTCCCGCGCGGCACCGTGCTGGGTATCGCGCCGTTCAACTTCCCGCTGAACCTGTGCGCCCACAAGGTCGCCCCGGCCATCGCCGTCGGCGCGCCGATCATCCTCAAGCCCGCGCCCGCGACCCCGCTCTCCGCGCTCGTCCTGGGTGAGCTGCTGGCCGAGACCGAGCTCCCGGCGGGTTCCTGGAGCGTGCTGCCGGTGTCCAACGACCGGATGCCCGCGCTGGTCCAGGACGAGCGGCTGCCGGTCATCTCCTTCACCGGCTCGGACAAGGTCGGCTACGCCATCAAGCAGTCCGTGCCGCTCAAGCACTGCACGCTGGAGCTCGGCGGCAACGGCGCGGCGGTCGTCCTCGGCGACTACGCCTCCGAGGCCGACCTCGACTGGGCCGCCACCCGCATCGGCACCTTCTCCAACTACCAGGGCGGCCAGTCCTGCATCTCCGTACAGCGGGTGATCGCGGACGCGTCCGTCTACGAGCGGCTGCTGCCGAAGATCATCGCGGCGGTGGAGGCCCAGGTCACCGGTGACCCGACCGACGGTGCCACCGATGTCGGCCCGCTGGTCAGCGAGGAGGCCGCACAGCGCGTCGAGGCGTGGGTGGACGAGGCCGTCCAGGCCGGTGCCCAGCTGCTGACCGGCGGCAAGCGCGACGGTGCCAGCTACGCCCCGACGGTGCTCGCGGACGTCCCGGCGGACACCACGATCGCCTGCGAGGAGGTGTTCGGCCCGGTGCTGACCGTTCAGCGGGCCGAGGGCGAGGAGGCGGCGTACGCGGCCGTCAACGCCTCCAAATACGGCCTCCAGGCGGGTGTGTTCACCCGCGATGTGCAGACCGCCTTCCGCGCCCACCGCGCGCTGGAGGTCGGTGGCGTGATCATCGGCGATGTGCCCTCCTACCGCGCCGACCAGATGCCGTACGGCGGTGTCAAGCAGTCCGGAGTCGGCCGCGAGGGCGTGCGCTTCGCGATGGAGGACTACACCTACGAGCGGGTCATGGTCCTCACCGGCCTCGACCTCTAGACCGGTCCACGGCCGCCCGCCCCCGGCCTCAGGCGCCCACGTGGACGAACGCGGCCCACCGCGTGGGCGCCGCCGGATACGCGTCGCGCAGGGCCCGCACCGCGCCGTGCAGTGCGCGGGCGGCCCCCGCGGTCCCCTGGGCGGTGAGCTCCGCGTAGCAGGCGTCGGCGACCAGGGCCGCCGCCATATCGCCCGGGCTCCAGAGCGTCCCGAGGACATGCGCGTATCCGGCGAGGTGGAACGCCCCGGTCAGATGGACCGGTTCGGCGCCCGGCTCCGGCCGGGTCCGGGCCGTCACACACCCCGGCAGATACGCCAGCCGTGCGTCGCCGAGGGGGAGCCGGGCCAGATCGGCGGCGGTCAGCGGACGCTCCCGGTGGTCGTAGAGCAGCACCCGCCCGGCCGACGGGGCGCCGAGCTCGCTCACCGCGTGGCAGGCGAAATGCGCCCAGCGGTGCCGCGGCAGGGTGTCGAGCACCACGTCCCGGCGGGCCCGCTCCCCGGTCAGCACCCGGGTGGCGGGCAACCGGCCGGTCAGCGCGGCGATCCCCTCCCCGGCCCCTGCCGGACCGGGGGTGTCCGGGGTCGGCGGAAGGGCCACCACCAGCGGTTCCTCCGGCCCCGGCGGTCCGTCGTCACCCCGCCGGACGGCGCGGGCGAGCGCGAGGACGGTCGGGGCGTACGACGAGACCACCCGGTCCAGTACGGAGTCGGCCGGGCGGCCCGACGCGTCGTGGCGTCCGGCCGCGTGCAGCGGCAGCCCGGTCAACGGACCCGTCGGAACCCACCACAGCCGCGGTGGGGACGAGTCCTTCGCGCCCCGCGAGCGCCGGCCGGTGAGGCCGAGCGCACCGAGCACCGGCTCGGCCACCGCGGTCCACAGCCACTCCAGCGTCTCGCGGACCCGCGCCCGCGCGGCGGCCCGCTCCTCCTCCGCCGCCCCGGTGTCCTCCGCCGTGCGCACCGCGGGAAAGAAGGCGTCCGCGCGGCGGACCGCCTCCTCCAGGTTCAGCGCGGGCAGCGGAACGGCCCGTACCGCGCGGTGGGTGAGCACCAGGGCGTCACAGCGCAGCCCGCTCACGTTCACGACCGCCACCGGGCCCCGCTCGCCGCCGGCGGCCAGCAGCTCCGCCGTCTCCGGTGCCCGCAGGACCCCCTCGAAGCCCGGCTGTTGACGGATCCGCGCCATCAGCCGCTCCCACTCCTCCGCGAGCGCGTGCCGGTCCTCACCGCCCGGACCGCACACCGCCCCCTCCGCGTGGCCCGCGACGGTTCCGGCGGCGCCGAGGACGGACTCCTCCGGGCGGTCCAGGGCCGCGCGCAGCTCCGCGAGGCGATGGGTCGGACCGGGGTGCTCCGTCCGCAGCTCCGGCGGTTCCGCGCCGATGTCCAACGCCTGGCCGAGCAGCGCTCCGCGGCCCAACTCCAGCAGTCGCAGGGCCCGTTCCGGGTCACCGAGCCCGATCGCGCAGGCCGCCGCGTCCGACGCGAGACCGGCGAAACCGTCCGGTCGGCGTTCACCGGCGGACCGGCCGCCGCGGCGCGGTGCGGCGGTACGCGGCAGCAGCTCCACGGCGAGCGTGAACGGCTCGAGCGCATTGGAGAGATCGCCCGCCGTGAGCGCCGAGTGCGCCCAACTCCGGGCGGCCCGCACCCGTGCGCTCACGGGAGCGGTCGCGTCCTGGGCCAGGGCGCGGTGGACGGCCTCGGCCTCGGCCCGTGCCCCGGCGGTGGTCCGGAGCCCCAAGGCGTGGGCGTACAGGGGGAGTGCCTGGGCGCGCAGCCGATGGCCGGGCGGCGCCGCGTCGGCCGCCGCGCGGGCGGCGTCGACCAGCGCGTCCGGCCCCTCCGCGGCCGGCCCCTCCGCCGGCCGCCGCTCGTGGTCCAGCAGCAGCACCCGCGCCAGCACGGTCAGCCGCTCGGGCCGGTCGCGGTGGCCCGCCGGGGTGGCGGCCACCGCCCGCCGGGCGGCGTCCACCGCGGCGCGCAGATCCTCCGGGTCGGTACGGCGGAGGAACCGCTGGTGCAGGGTGACGGCCAGTCGGCACTGGAGGTGCGCGGCCGACGGCCGGTCGGAGGGGGTCCGGTCGAGCGCCGCGGACGCCAGCGCGACCGCCTCGTCCAGTGCCTCCGCCGCGCCCGTGCCCTCCAGCCCGGCCAGCTCCCGCAGGGTCTCGCCGAGCCGGGAGCGGGCGAGGGCCCGGCCCTCGGCGTCGTCGGGGGCGGTGGCCAGCGCCTCGCGGCGGATGCGGACGGCCTCGGCCAGCGCCGAGGGGTCCCGGTGGTGCAGAAAGACTCCCAGCAGCCCTCCGGCGAGCCCGGACAGCCGCTCCGGACGGAGCGGATCCGTCGGCGCGGTCGCCGCCAGCGCGGCGCGTGACAGCTCGACGGCGGCCGTCAGATCCTCGCCGTCGCCGGTGAGCCGCCAGCGCAGCCGCAGTACGTCCGACAGCCGCGCCCGCACCGCGGGTGCCTCCGGATCGTCCCCGGAGCCCATCGCCAGCGCGTCGGCGAACAGGTCGACCGCGCGGTCCAGATCCCGCCGTTCGCCGCCCCGCTCGTAGCGCGCCCGGGTGGCGGAGCCCAGCCCGTTCGCCGCCGAGGCGCGCAGCACGGCGTCGGCGGCGGACCGCAGAACGGACTCGAAACCCGCCACCGCCGCGTCCAAGTCCGCCGGCGCGCAGGTGCGTTCGTACGCGGCGAGCCGGGCGGACGCGTCCCGCAGCACGGCGGCGGCCCCGGCGGGGGCGCCGGGCCGTGCGGTCCGGTGCGGCTGGGTGGTGCCGCGGCCGGTGTGCACCGCCTGCCGGACCTGGGCGCAGGTGTCCAGTGCCTCCTGGACCCCCTTCCGGGCCGGATGCCCGGCCGGGAACGCCTCCAGCGCGCGTTCATAGGCGTCGACGGCCTCGTCGAGCGCGGGCAGTTGGACCGTGGCGATCGCGTACTGCAACAGCGCGGCGCCCAGATTGCTCAGGGCGACCGGATGGCGCGGATGGTCCGGGGGAGTGCCGCGCACCGCCGACCGCCCGGCGGACACCGCCTCGTCGAGCAGGGCGGGGTCGGGGTCCCGGCGGGCGCGGCGGAGCAAGCAGGTGCCGAAGTCCGTTTGCAGACCGGCGTGTTCGGGGTGGGAGGCCGGAACGACGGACAGACAGGTGCGGTAGAGCCCGATGGCCTCGTCGAGCTCGGCGAGGCCGCCCGACCGCTCGAACACCTCCTGGAGGGAGCTGGCCAGCCCGGACAGATGCCGCGGATATTCCGGGTCCTCCCGGGAGGAGGCGGCGACCGCCGCCCGCCCCGATTCGACGGCCTCGGCCAGCGCCGCGGGGGAGCGCTCGCGTGCGTAGGTCAGGCGCAGCAGGACACCGAGGGTGGAGAGGGCGAGTGCGTGGCGGTCGGTGCGGGCGGAGCCCCGGTAGGTCTGGACCGCGAGCCGGCACATGTCCAGGGCGAGTGCGAGCAGTTGGGGGTCGCCGGTCCGGGCGTAGGCCAGCCGCAGCCCGTCGGCGGAGGTGAGGGGATCCCCGGGGTCGATGGTGATGGCGGGGTGCTCGGGCCCCGCGCCGTGCTCCACGGGGCCGTCGGGGCCGGGCGCGGTCGGCGGCCGTTTCGGCGGCTCCTGGCTCACGGGCGGTTCCCCCGGCGGCCCGGGGGCGGGGCGCGCCCCGCCGTCCTCGCCGGTGCGGGCGGCCTCGGCCCCGGTGGTGACGGCCAGTGGATCGCCCCGCTCCGCGGCCGCCGCCAGCAGCCCGCGCGCCTCGTCCTCGCGTCCCAGCGTGCGCAGCGTCCGGACGAGCCCGGCCAGCGCGTCCGGATCGCCCCCGGTCAGATACGCCCGCTCGAACCAGACCGCCGCCTCCCCGACCTCACCGCGCGCGTGGAGGGCGCGGGCGAGCCGGTGCGCCGCGTCCGGGTTGCCCGTCCCGGCCGCCTCGCGCAGCCGACGCTCGGCGTCGCCGGGCGGCCGCCGCTCCGGTTCGGTGAGCAGCGCGCCCAGGGTCCGCATGGCGTCCGTCGAGCCGTACCGCGCCGCGCGCTCGTACAGCGGCCGCGCCGCGCCGGGGTCGCCGAGCAACCGGTGGTGTACGCCCGCGACGGTGCACAGCACGTCCGGATCGTCCGTGCGGGCGGCGCGTGTCAGCCACTGCCGCGCCCCGTCGGTGTCCCCCCGCCGGGCCAGCCGCAGTGCGACGGTGGCCAGGGCGCGCGCGTCGTCCGGAACCGCGCGGCCGGGGGCGGGGCGGTACGCGAGGCCGTCCTGGAAGCCGTAAGGGGAGCCGCCACCCGTTCGGGCCCAGGAGCTGTCGCGGGCATCCAAGCCGTCGCGGGCATCCGCCTCACCGTCCTCGCGCTCCCCGCCCGAAGGCGGGCGGGAAGGACAGAAAGGCTGATGTCCCCCCATGCGCGGCACCCCCCAGAGCGTGCGGATCTCCCGGGTCGAGTGTGGCAGGCGGCGGGGCGCGCGGGGTGCGAATCGAGCCTGTGCGGACGGGGTCCTAGGCGATGCCCCAGAACCCGGCCTGAGCAGGCAACCAGGGCCCGGTCCGAGAGTGGCCGAAACCCGTCGCGGCGGTGCCGGGACCGCCGTGAAAGGGGGCCCGGGACCCGGCCCGGCCGCCACGGACCCTCACACCGGAGAAGCCGGGGCGGGTTGTCCCGGTAGCCCCCGCGCAGCGTGACACGGTCCCCTCGCGCCCCACTCGTGGATCCGCCGAAGATCCTCGCGTCCGCCCGCTTTGCCGACGTGCCCGACCAGAGGCACACTGGCAGCGGTACGTGCCGGTAATGTCACGAGATCGTCATTCGCGGCAAGGGAGCACCGATGACCGCATCATCCGTCAGGCCGGTGTCCGAACGTGAAGCGCGCCAGGTGGCCGAGGCCGCCCGCGAACAGGTGTGGCACAAGCCGAGCTTCGCCAAGGAGCTGTTCCTCGGCCGCTTCCGACTCGATCTGATCCATCCGCACCCCGCCCCCGCACCGGACGATGTGCGCCGCGGTGAGGCGTTCCTCGGCAAGCTCCGCGAGTTCTGCGAGACGCGGATCGACCCCGCCCGTATCGAGCGCGAGGCCCGGATCCCCGACGAGACCATCAACGGTCTCAAGGAGATCGGCGCCCTGGGCATGAAGATCGACACCAAGTACGGCGGGCTCGGCCTCACACAGGTGTACTACAACAAGGCGCTGGCCCTGGTCGGTTCCGTCAGCCCGGCCGTGGGCGCGCTGCTCTCCGCCCACCAGTCCATCGGGGTGCCGCAGCCGCTCAAGCTGTTCGGCACCCAGGAGCAGAAGGATCTGTTCCTGCCGCGCTGCGCCCGCACCGACATCACGGCCTTCCTGCTCACCGAGCCGGATGTGGGCTCCGACCCGGCCCGGCTCGCCACCACCGCCGTCCCGGACGGCGACGACTACATCCTCGACGGCGTCAAGCTGTGGACCACCAACGGTGTGGTCGCCGATCTGCTCGTGGTCATGGCCCGGGTGCCGCGTTCCGAGGGACACAAGGGCGGGATCACGGCCTTCGTCGTCGAGACCGCGGCCGAGGGCGTCACCGTCGAGAACCGGAACGCCTTCATGGGGCTGCGCGGCCTGGAGAACGGGGTGACCCGCTTCCACCGGGTGCGCGTCCCGGCCATCAGCCGGATCGGCCCCGAAGGCGCCGGGCTCAAGATCGCGCTGACCACGCTCAACACCGGCAGGCTCTCGCTGCCCGCGATGTGCGCGGGCGCCGGGAAGTGGTGTCTGAAGATCGCCCGCGAATGGTCCGCCGCCCGCGAGCAGTGGGGCAAGCCGATCGCCCGCCACGAGGCCGTCGGCGCCAAGATCTCGTTCATCGCGGCGACCACCTTCGCCCTGGAGGCCGTGATCGACCTGGCCTCGCAGATGGCCGACGAGGACCGCAACGACATCCGGATCGAGGCCGCGCTCGCCAAGCTGTACGGCAGCGAGATGTCCTGGCTGATGGCGGATGAACTGGTCCAGATCCGCGGCGGCCGCGGCTTCGAGACGGCCGCCTCGCTCGCCGCCCGCGGCGAACGGGCCGTCCCCGCCGAGCAGATGCTCCGGGATCTGCGCATCAACCGGATCTTCGAGGGCTCCACGGAGATCATGCATCTGCTCATCGCCCGCGAGGCCGTCGACGCCCATCTGTCGGTGGCGGGCGACCTCATCGACCCGGACAAGTCCCTGTCGGACAAGGGGAAGGCGGCCGCCAAGGCCGGTGGCTTCTACGCCCGCTGGCTGCCCGGTCTGGTCACCGGGCCCGGCCATCTGCCCGGTGCCTACGGCGAGTTCCACCCCGAGGGCCACCGGGACCTCTCACCCCATCTGCGCTATGTGGAGCGCTCGGCGCGCAAGCTGGCGCGCTCCACCTTCTACGCCATGTCGCGCTGGCAGGGCCGGATGGAGACCAAGCAGGGCTTCCTCGGCCGGATCGTCGACATCGGCGCGGAGCTGTTCGCGATGAGCGCCGCCTGTGTACGGGCCGAGATGCTGCGCAGCCGCGGTGACCACGGCGTGGAGGCGTACCAGTTGGCCGACGTCTTCTGCCGGCAGGCCCGGATCCGTGCCGAGGAGCTCTTCGGACGGCTGTGGACCAACACCGACGAGCTCGACCGCAAGGTCGTCTCCGGGGTGCTTTCCGGCTCGTACACCTGGCTGGAGGACGGCATCCTCGACCCCAGTGGCGACGGTCCCTGGATCGCGGACGCCACGCCCGGCCCCGCGACGAAGGACAACGTCCACCGGCCCATCCGCTGAGGCTCCGGCGGAAGCCGCCCGCCCGGAGCTCCCCACCCGTGATCCCGGGGCCCGTCGGCACATGGCGGGCCCTGGGATCGGGCCGTCCTCCCGAGCGGCCACAATGGGGGGATGACGGAATCCCTGGCTGACCCGCATCTACGCTTTCCGGCGGCCTCCGGCGCCGCCGGAGCGCTGCGCGACCTCGTGATCCTGGGCTCCACCGGATCGATCGGCACCCAGGCCATCGACGTGGTGCTGCGCAATCCCGACCGCTTCCGGGTGACCGGCCTGTCCGCCGCGGGCGGACGGGTCGGGCTGCTCGCCGAGCAGGCCCACCGGCTGCGGGTGGCCAGGGTCGCGGTCGCCCGGCAGGAGGCGGTGCCCGAGCTGCGCGAGGCGCTGGCCGCGCGCTACGGCGCCGGTGAACCGCTGCCGGAGATCCTGGCCGGGCCCGACGCGGCCACCGAACTGGCCCGCTCCCAGTGCCATACGGTGCTCAACGGCATCACCGGCTCCATCGGCCTGGCGCCGACCCTGGCCGCCCTGGAGGCGGGCCGGGTGCTGGCGCTGGCCAACAAGGAATCCCTCATCGTCGGCGGCCCGCTGGTGCGCGCCGTCGCCAAGCCCGGCCAGATCGTCCCCGTCGACTCCGAGCACTCCGCCCTCTTCCAGGCCCTGCTGGGCGGTACCCGCCAGGAGGTGCGCAAGCTGGTCGTCACCGCCTCCGGCGGCCCCTTCCGCGGCCGTACGAAGAAGGAGCTGACCTCGGTCACCCCCGATCAGGCACTGGCCCACCCCACCTGGGACATGGGCCCGGTGGTCACGATCAACTCCGCGACCCTCGTCAACAAGGGGCTGGAGGTGATCGAGGCCCATCTGCTGTACGACATTCCCTTCGAAAGGATTGAGGTGGTCGTCCACCCGCAGTCGTATATCCACTCGATGGTTGAATTCACCGATGGCTCCACGCTCGCCCAGGCGAGCCCGCCGGATATGCGGATGGCCCTCGCGCTCGGCATCGGCTGGCCCGACCGGGTGCCGGACGCCGCGCCCGGCTGCGATTGGTCCAAGGCCCACACCTGGGAGTTCTTCCCGCTGGACCACGAGGCGTTCCCCTCGATCGGCCTCGCCCGGCACGTCGGCGCCCTCGGCGGCACCGCGCCCGCCGTCTTCAACGCGGCGAACGAGGAGTGCGTGGACGCCTTCCTTGACCGGAAGCTGCCCTTCAATGGGATCGTCGATACGGTCGCGGAGGTGGTGGCGGAGCACGGCACCCCCACCGCGGGAACGCAGCTCACCGTCGCGGACGTCCTCGAGGCGGAGAGCTGGGCCCGTGCCCGCGCCCGTGAACTGGCCGCCCGAGCGGCGAAGGCGACCCCGGAGGCTCGCGCATGACGACACTGATGACGGTCCTCGGCATAGTCGTATTCGTCGTCGGCCTGCTCTTCTCGATCGCCTGGCATGAGCTCGGCCATCTCTCCACGGCCAAGCTCTTCGGCATCCGGGTGCCGCAGTACATGGTCGGCTTCGGGCCGACGATCTTCTCCCGCAAGAAGGGGGAGACCGAGTACGGCGTGAAGGCGGTCCCGCTCGGCGGCTATATCCGCATGATCGGGATGTTCCCGCCCGGTGACGACGGCAAGATCACCGCCCGCTCCACCTCGCCGTGGCGCGGCATGATCGAGGACGCCCGGTCGGCCGCCTTCGAGGAGCTCCAGCCGGGGGACGAATCCCGGCTGTTCTACACGCGCAAGCCCTGGAAGCGCGTGATCGTGATGTTCGCCGGGCCGTTCATGAACCTGGTCCTCGCCGTGGTGATCTTCCTCGGCGTGATGATGAGCTTCGGCGTCAACACCCAGACCACCAGCGTGGGCACCGTCTCCAAGTGTGTGGTCCCGGTCTCGGCCCACACCGACACCTGCCCCAAGAGCGCCAAGGACTCCCCGGCCAAGGCGGCCGGGCTCCAGCCCCGTGACAAGATCGTCGCCTTCAACGGCCATCCGACGCCCGACTGGAGCACCCTCCAGCAGGACATCCGGAAGACCACCGGACCGGCCACGATCACCGTCGAGCGGGACGGCGCCCGCAAGACCCTGCACGCCAACCTCATAAAGAACCAGGTGGCCAAGTCCGACGGGGACGGCGGCTATGTCGAGGGCGAGTACGTCACCGCGGGCTTCCTCGGCTTCACCCCGGCCAACGGTGTGGTCCAGCAGTCCTTCGGCCAGTCCGTGGACCGGATGGGCACCATGGTCGAGGACGGCGTCGACTCCCTGCTCGACCTCCCCTCCAAGGTCCCCGACCTGTGGAACGCGGCCTTCGGCGACGGTGAGCGCAAGGCGGACTCGCCGATGGGCGTCGTGGGCGCGGCCCGGGTCGGCGGTGAGGTGGCCAGCCTCGACATCCCGCCCTCACAGCGGATCGCGACCATGCTGTTCCTCGTCGCGGGCTTCAACCTCTCGCTGTTCCTGTTCAACATGCTCCCGCTGCTTCCGCTGGATGGCGGACATATGGCCGGCGCGCTGTGGGAGTCCGTACGGCGGCATGTGGCGCGGCTGGTGCGGCGGCCCGATCCCGGCCCGTTCGATGTGGCCAAGATGATGCCGGTCGCCTATGTGATCGCGGGAGTCTTCATCTGCTTCACCCTGTTGGTGCTGGTGGCCGACGTGGTGAACCCGGTGAGAATCTCCTGATGACGCCCGATGTCCCGAAGTTCACCTTTGGGTGGACTTCGGGTCCGGGTGTGCTGGGGCAGGGGCCCGTGCCGTAATCTCGGACGCGGAGCCCGCTGATCTCGGGCCTGTCACACACCTTGGGGTTGCTCGCCAGATGACTGCGATTTCGCTAGGCATGCCGTCCGTACCGACCAAGCTCGCCGACCGCCGGATCAGCCGGAAGATCCAGGTCGGATCGGTGGCGGTGGGCGGTGACGCTCCGGTGTCGGTGCAGTCGATGACGACGACGGTGACCGCGGACATCGGGGCCACTCTCCAGCAGATCGCCGAGCTGACCGCGTCGGGCTGCCAGATCGTACGGGTGGCGTGCCCCTCGCAGGACGATGCCGAGGCGCTGCCGGTGATCGCGAGGAAGTCGCAGATCCCGGTGATCGCCGATATTCACTTCCAGCCGAAGTACGTGTTCGCGGCGATCGACGCCGGATGCGCGGCGGTGCGGGTGAACCCGGGGAACATCCGGCAGTTCGACGACAAGGTGAAGGAGATCGCCAAGGCGGCCTCCGATGCCGGGGTGCCGATCCGTATCGGGGTGAACGCGGGCTCGCTGGACAAGCGGCTGCTGGAGAAGTACGGCAAGGCCACGCCCGAGGCGCTGGTGGAGTCGGCGTTGTGGGAGTGCTCCCTGTTCGAGGAGCACGGCTTCCGGGACATCAAGATCTCGGTGAAGCACAACGACCCCGTCGTCATGGTCAACGCCTACCGTCAGCTTGCCGCCCAGTGCGACTACCCGCTGCACCTCGGGGTGACCGAGGCCGGTCCGGCGTTCCAGGGGACCATCAAGTCGGCGGTGGCGTTCGGCGCGCTGCTCAGTGAGGGCATCGGCGACACCATCCGGGTCTCGCTGTCCGCGCCTCCGGCGGAGGAGGTCAAGGTCGGCATCCAGATCCTGGAGTCGCTGAATCTGCGCCAGCGCCGTCTGGAGATCGTCTCGTGTCCGTCCTGCGGCCGGGCCCAGGTCGATGTCTACAAGCTGGCCGACCAGGTCACCGCCGGTCTGGACGGGCTTGAGGTGCCGCTGCGGGTGGCGGTCATGGGCTGTGTGGTGAACGGCCCGGGTGAGGCGCGCGAGGCGGATCTGGGTGTCGCCTCCGGTAACGGCAAGGGCCAGATCTTCGTCAAGGGCGAGGTCATCAAGACCGTGCCCGAGTCCAAGATCGTGGAGACCCTCATCGAGGAAGCCATGAAGATCGCCGAGCAGATGGAGAAGGACGGCATCGCCTCCGGCGAGCCCCAGGTCTCGATCAGCGGCTGAGTCCCGCCGCCGAATCCCGTCGGCCGCATCGGACTGTTCCGGCCGCATCGGACTCCCTCGGCCGCCTCCGGCACGGCCGGAGCTCGCGGTGGTGGACCACGCCATAGGTGGCCCGCCCCGCCTGCGGGGTACAGTGCGGAGAATCGACGCCCTCTTGGCCCGCAGGCCCCTGTCCGGCCCGCAGGCCCGCGACCGGTGAGGCAATCACTCACGTGCTGACCACGTCCACCACCAGGGTCCTCGAGCCCGGCGAGCTCGACGCGGCCCTCGCGGTCCTCAACCGCGACCCGGTGTCCAACGCCTTTGTCGCCGCCCGCGTCCAGGTGGCCGGGCTGGACCCGTGGCGGCTCGGCGGCGAGATGTGGGGCTGGTACACCGGCGGACGGCTGGAGTCGCTCTGCTACGCCGGAGCCAACCTGGTCCCCATCTGCGCCACCCCCGAGGCCGTCCGCGGTTTCGCCGAGCGCGCCCGCCGGGCCGGTCGGCGCTGCTCCTCCATCGTCGGCCCCGCCGCCACCACCGCCGAGCTGTGGTCCCTGCTCGAGCCCAGCTGGGGACCGGCCCGCGAGGTCCGTGCCCACCAGCCGCTGATGGTCACCACCACGATGCCCGCCGACGTCTCCCCGGACCCGCTGGTGCGCCGCATCCGCAAGGACGAGCTGGACGTGATCATGCCCGCGTGCGTGGCCATGTTCACCGAGGAGGTCGGCGTCTCCCCGCTCGCCGGGGACGGCGGACTGCTCTACCAGGCCCGGGTCGCCGAGCTGGTCACCGCCGGGCGCTCGTTCGCCCGGGTGGAGAACGGCCGGGTGGTCTTCAAGGCCGAGATCGGCGCCGCCACCCCGCACGCCTGCCAGATCCAGGGCGTCTGGGTCGCCCCCGAGTACCGCGGCCGCGGACTCTCCGAGACCGGAATGGCCGCCGTCCTCCACTACGCCCTGCACGAGGTCGCCCCCGTGGTGAGCCTGTACGTCAACGACTTCAACACCGCCGCCCGCGCCGCCTACCGTCGCGTCGGATTCCAGGAGGTCGGCGCCTTCATGAGTGTGCTGTTCTGATCGACGGGCCAGTAGGGTCTGGCGCATGGTGCATCTGCCCGGGGAGCGGTCCCCGGAACCCGAAGGCGTCGCCGTCGGGCCGCTCGACCTCGCCGCGCGCGTGGACGACGCCCTCGCCGTCCAGGCCGTCGCCTTCGGGCTCTCGGCCGAGGAGGTCGGCGTACGGCGCCATATCGTGCTGCGCCACCTCACCAGCCCCGGTGCGCGCGCCCTGGGCGCCACCACCCCCACCGGACGGCTCGTGGGCTTCGTCTACGGCATGCCCAACGACCGGACGCACTGGTGGTCCACGGTCGTCCAGCCGTATCTGCGTGCCGCGGGAAGTGACGACTGGCTCGACGACTCCTTCGTCATCACCGAGCTCCACGTCCACCCCGCGTACCAGAACCGCGGCGTCGGACGGCGGCTGATCACTACCGTCACCGACGGCGTCTGCCAGCCGCGCTCCCTGCTGTCCGCCATCGACAGGGACAGCCCCGCCCGCGCTCTCTACCGGTCCCTCGGCTATGTCGACCTCGCCTGCCCGGTGCTCTTCCCGAGCGCGCCGAGCCCGTACACGGTCATGGGAGCGCCCCTTCCGCTGCGCCGCTGAGCCGCCGCCGGGGGAACGCATTTCCCGGTTGTGCACACCTGCGGCTAACCTCCTGCACATCCCTTCCCGCACGCAGGAGAGTCCCCATGGCCCACGCCGCCAACGTCCAGCGCCTGTCCACGATGATGCTGAAGACGCTGCGCGAAGACCCGGCGGACGCCGAGACCGCCAGCCACAAGCTGCTCGTCCGCGCCGGATACGTCCGCCGCGCGTCGGCGGGCATCTGGACCTGGCTGCCGGTCGGCAAGAAGGTCCTGGAGAACGTCTCGCGGATCGTCCGCGAGGAGATGGACGCCAGCGGCGCCCAGGAGGTCCTGCTGCCCGCCCTGCTGCCCCGGGAGCCCTACGAGACGAGCGGCCGCTGGGACGAGTACGGCGACCTGCTGTTCCGGCTCAAGGACCGCAAGGGCGGTGACTACCTCCTCGGCCCCACCCACGAGGAGATCTTCACCCAGACCGTCAAGGACCAGTGCACGTCCTACAAGGACCTGCCGGTCACGCTCTACCAGATCCAGACCAAGTACCGGGACGAGGCCCGCCCCCGCTCCGGTGTGCTGCGCGGCCGTGAGTTCCTGATGAAGGACTCCTACTCCTTCGACACCACCGACGAGGGCCTGGCCGAGTCCTACCGCCTCCACCGCGAGGCGTACCGCCGGATCTTCGAGCGGCTGGGCCTGGACTACCGCATCGTCTCCGCGGTCTCCGGCGCGATGGGCGGTTCGGCCTCCGAGGAGTTCCTCGCCCCGGCGGCGGCCGGTGAGGACACCTTCGTGGACTGCCCGAACTGCGACTACGCGGCCAACACCGAGGCGTACACGGTGACCGTCCCGCCGGTCGAGGGCGGTATCCACGGCCCCGTCGAGGAGCTGGACACCCCCGACAGCCCCACCATCGAGAGCCTCGCCGAGCACCTGGGCATCCCGGCCTCCGCGACCCTGAAGAACCTCCTGATCAAGGTCGACGGCGAGATCACCGCGGTGGGCGTCCCCGGCGACCGCGAGGTGGACCTCGGCAAGCTGGGCGAGCACCTCGCCCCCGCCGAGATCGAGCTGGTCACCGCCGAGGACTTCGAGGGCCGCCCCGACCTGGTGCGCGGCTACGTCGGACCGCAGGGTCTCGCGGGCAAGTCCTTCCGCTACATCGCCGACCCGCGCGTCGCCCCCGGCACCGCCTGGGTCACCGGCGCCAACAAGGCCGACACCCACGCCCGCAACGTGGTCGTCGGCCGCGACTTCGACGTCGACGACTACCTCGACGTCGTCGTGGTCGAGCCGGGCGACCCCTGCCCGAAGTGCGGCGCGGGCATCGAACTCGACCGGGCCATCGAGATCGGCCATATCTTCCAGCTCGGCCGCAAGTACGCCGACGCCTTCCAGCTGGACGTGCTCGGCCAGAACGGCAAGCCGGTCCGCGTCACCATGGGCTCCTACGGCATCGGCGTCTCCCGCGCGGTGGCCGCCCTGGCCGAGCAGACCCACGACGAGTCCGGCCTGTGCTGGCCGCGCGAGGTCGCCCCGGCCGATGTCCACATCGTCGCCGCGGGCAAGGCCCTCCAGACCGAGCTGGCCCTCGACATCGCGGAGAAGCTGGGCACGGCGGGCGTCCGCGTCATGGTCGACGACCGGGCGGGCGTCTCCCCGGGCGTGAAGTTCACCGACGCGGAGCTGATCGGCGTGCCGACCATCCTGGTCGTCGGGCGCGGTGCCAAGGACGGTGTGGTGGAGCTGAAGGACCGCCGCACCGGTGAGCGCGAGGAACTCTCCCTCGACGAGGCCATCGCCCGCCTCACCGCCTGACCCGCTCCCGCCCACCGCCCGGCGCCGCACCCCCTGCGCGCCGGGCGGCGGCCGTCGGCCGGGCACCGCCCGCCCCCTATGGCAGCGGTGGGGCACCGCTCACGCCGAGCGTTCTGAGCGCCGCGCCGACCAGTCGGTCCTAGAGCCAGCCCGCGAACTCCAGGAGGAGTTCGGCGCGGGGGCGGTTGCCGGTGGTGGCGCGGTGGAGGCCCGTGGCGACGGCGCGGTAGAGCGTCCAGCCGCGGAGGCGGTCGCGGTCCACCTCCAGGGAATCGGCCAGTTTGGCCACCCGGCGGCGGGCCGCCGCGGCGGGCCCGGGGCCCGCGGCCAGATCCTCGCAGCGGTCGAGCACCAACTGCGCCAGGTCGTAGGCGCGTTCGCCGACCAGCGGGGCGGGGCCCACCGCGAGCCAGGGCGTGCGTTCCCCGGCGAGCACCTTGCCCTGCCGGAAATCGCCGTGCAGCAGGACCGTTTCCGGCGGGTCCGCGAGCAGTTCCGCCCGTATCCCCACCGCCTCCTCGGCCAGCGGGCCGGCGTCGGCCGCCCAGGTCCCGTGGGGGAGCAGCAGCCCCGCCTCGTGGCCCGCGCCGGTGCGCTCCGCGACCGTGGCGAAGGGGTGGCCGTCCGGCGGCGGCACCCACAGCCGCCGCACCGTGCCCGCCGCCTCCAGCAGCGCCTTCGCCTCCGGCAGCGAGCGGACCGAGACACCGCTGCTCAGCCGTTCGATCAGGAGCGCACCGGTGTCCGGGTCGGCGCGCAGCAGACGGGCCGCGCCCCAGCCGTCCCAGTGGGCGAGCGCTGCCCGCTCCGGTTCCGCGTCGGGCCCGGGGACGGGCAGTTTCAACGCGGCGGGGGCGCCGTCCGCCTGCCGTACCAGGACGACCAGGCCGTGCCGCCCGCCGGGCGTCACCACCCGCTCCGGGGTCAGCTCCCAGGCGTCGAGCAGCCGCCCCACGGTCTCCGGCAGGGCCTCCAGCCAGCTGCGAACCGGGCCTTCGGGAGCGTCGCTCAGCGCGTCCAGCAGCCGCTTGGGCGGGTGGAAGGGGGTCGTATCCCGTCCACCGGACTGCGGTGCCGATGCCATGCCTGAGCCGTCCCCTTCATCAACGTCATCACGATCACTGTTCGCCGCGGCTGCCCTGTCACAGCGCGTCGGCCGGGCCGCTCGCCGACGAGGACGGGGCGACCGGGGCGGCGGCGTGTTCGGTGAGTCCAGGGAAGGCTACGCCGCCCCCGCGCCAGCGCACCGCCCGGACCGCCGCCTCGCGCAGCGCGCCCGCGGCCTGACGGCGCAGCGAGGCGTCACCCGCCCGTACGAGATCGGCGTACACGGCGGCGATACGGTTCTCCAGCTCCGCCGCGAGCCGCACCGCGGCGGCCGCGTCCGGTACGGCGAAGGGCAGCGCGTACGCGGGCGCCGCGCCCGCGGGCGTGCCGCCGAGATCGCGCACGGTGCGGACCAGCGCGTCCCGGCGCGCGCGGTGCGCCGCGTACCCCTCGCGGGCTTCCGCGAGCCGGTCGTCACCGATCCGGCCGCCGACGACGCCGTAGCCGTAGACGGCGGCGTGTTCGGCGGCGAGCGCGGCCTGCGCGGCTCTCAGCGCCGCGGCGCGGCTGCCGCCCGTACGGCCTGGTCGAGAGGCCATGTCAACAACCCTTCCCGGTGGTCATGAGGCCGAGCCGCCCTGGGTCAGCAGGTACACATGGGCGGCGCCGCAGGCTGCGACGGAGGCCAGCAGCCGGGCGAGCTCGGGCGGCGCGGTGACGAGGGCGGTGGTGCGGGCGTCGGCGGTGTGCCGCTCGGCCTGGGCGAGCGCGGCGAGGGCCCCCTTCTCGTCCTTGGGCACCGCGGGCGGCCGCTCCCGCCGCGTGGCGGCCGGTCCCGACGCCGATCCCGAGGGGGACGCCGACGGTGCGGCGGACCCGCTGGGGGAGGCCGACCGCTCAGGGCCGCGGAAGGCCGAGGCATGCCGCGCCGTCTCCGCACGCAGCGGGGCCAGGCGCTTCGCAAGGGCGGGGTGCGCGTCCACGGTCGCGTCGTAGCGCGCCAGTAGCGCGGTGGACTCCCGCGCGCCGGTGGCCCGGAGTTTCGCGACGCTGGTGCCCCCTCCGGTGTCGTGCCGGGGCTCGGAGCCGTCGGAGCAGCCGCTGAGCAGCGCGACGGCCCCCAGCGCCCCGCCGCCCAGAAGCAGAGCGCGCCGTGGCGGAGTCGGCCCGTCCGAAGCGGAGAGCGCGGGGGAGACGTCGGTGGGGTACGGGGGGCCTGGTGGGGGCGTGGTGATCGACACGTTCCTCTTTCCGGGCTGCGGCAGCTCCCGGCCGCCGGTAGTGATCACAGCAGGCGAGCGTACCCGCGCGGGGGGCCGAAGCCCGGCAGCGCCCACCGAATCGTCAGCCCGTCACTGGAACAGATAGGCTTTGATCTGACACGCGACCTTCCCACAACAGCACACGCGGCCGAGGAGTCACCCGGATGAGCACCACCCAGAGCGAGAGGCTGCGCGGGCTGCTGGAACCGCTCGTCAGCGCCCGAGAGCTGGATCTGGAAGAGGTCGAGGTGACCCCCGCCGGCAAGCGGCGTGTGCTCCGTGTCGTGGTGGACTCCGACGACGGCGTGCAGCTGGACACCTGCGCCGAGCTCAGCCGGGACATCTCCCGCACGCTCGATGAGACGGACGCGATGGGCGCCACCCCGTATGTCCTCGAGGTCACCTCCCCCGGCGCCGAGCGCCCCCTGAACGAACCGCGCCACTACCGCCGTGCCACCGGCCGCCTCATGCGGGCCCGGCTGGCCGACGGCGATGAGCTGGTCGCCCGGATCACCGCCGTGGACGACGACGGGCTCGATGTGGAGGTGCCCGGCGTGAAGGGGCGCAAGCCCACCGCCAGGCGGCTGGCCTTCAAGGAGATCTCCAAGGCCCGGGTGGAGATCGAATTCAACCGCAAGCCCACTGCTGAGGGCGACGAGAGTAAAGAGGAGGCGTAGCCGTGGACATCGACATGAGTGCCCTGCGGGGTCTGGTGCGAGAGAAGGAGATCTCCTTCGACCTGCTGGTCGAGGCGATCGAATCGGCCCTCCTCATCGCCTACCACCGCACCGAGGGAAGCCGCCGCCGCGCCCGCGTGGAACTGGACCGCAACACCGGCCATGTGACGGTGTGGGCCCAGGAGGACGCCGAGGACCTGGAGGAAGGCGCCGAGCCCCGCGAGTTCGACGACACCCCCTCCGGCTTCGGCCGGATCGCCGCGATGACCGCCAAGCAGGTCATCCTCCAGCGGCTGCGGGACGCCGAGGAGGAGATCACCTTCGGCGAGTACGCGGGGCGCGAGGGCGATGTGGTCGCCGGTGTGGTGCAGCAGGGCAAGGACCCGAAGAACGTCCTGGTGGACATCGGCCGACTGGAGGCCATCCTGCCGGTGCAGGAGCAGGTGCCCGGTGAGGACTACGCCCACGGCACCCGGCTGCGCACCTATGTCGTACGCGTCGTCAAGGGCGTGCGCGGTCCGTCGGTGACCCTTTCGCGTACCCATCCCAATCTCGTGAAGAAGCTCTTCGCGCTCGAGGTGCCCGAGATCGCGGACGGTTCGGTGGAGATCGCGGCCATCGCCCGCGAGGCCGGTCACCGGACCAAGATCGCGGTCAGGTCCACCCGTTCGGGTCTGAACGCCAAGGGTGCCTGCATCGGCCCGATGGGCGGCCGGGTCCGCAGTGTGATGGCCGAACTGCACGGTGAGAAGATCGACATCGTCGACTGGTCGGACGACCCCGCCGAGCTGGTGGCCAACGCGCTGTCCCCCGCCCGGGTGAGCAAGGTCGAGGTGGTGGATCTGGCGGCGCGCTCGGCGCGCGTCACCGTGCCGGACTACCAGCTCTCCCTGGCCATCGGGAAGGAAGGGCAGAACGCCCGGCTCGCGGCACGGCTGACCGGGTGGCGGATCGACATCCGGCCGGACACCGAGCAGCCCGGCGATCAAGGCTGATTCAAGCCGCTGAGGCCCAGAATCCAGCCGAAAACGAGTAATCGTTCGATCACTCCCCCCGAGGGGTGAGGTCGATACGGGGAGGTAGACTTAAGCAGTGTCTGGCCGCGCGCTTGCTCGTGCCTGCCCTGAGAGAACCTGTGTGGGATGCCGGGATCGGGCGGCCAAGAACGATCTGCTGCGCATCGTGGCGGTCGAGGGCGCTTGCGTCCCCGATCGGCGCGGTACGCTGCCCGGTCGGGGTGCCTATGTGCACCCCACACGGGTCTGCCTCGACCTGGCGGTCCGCCGCCGGGCCTTTCCCCGGGCCTTCAGAGGCTCGGGGGCGCTCGACACCACGGACCTGCGCCGCTGCGTCGAGCAGAGCGAGCAGGCAACACCGTAAGTAGTTGTAAGAACGGCACGGGTCACCGTGCGGTCAGGTACCTCGCGAGTCGGAAGTAGGTCGAGATTGCGATGAGCACTCGATGAGTACGCGATGAGTACGCCCATGAAGTAGCGACGGTCCGGCGTAACCCGGACCTCAAAGGAGCGAAGTGGCTAAGGTCCGGGTATACGAACTCGCCAAGGAGTTCGGAGTTGAGAGCAAGGTCGTCATGGCCAAGCTCCAAGAACTCGGTGAATTTGTACGTTCGGCGTCCTCGACCATCGAGGCGCCGGTTGTGCGCAAGTTGACTGACGCATTCCAGGGCGGCAACGGTTCCGGCCGCGCCGCCGGCAAGCCCTCGGCGCCGCGCAAGGCGTCGCCCGCCAAGCCGCCGACACCCGGTCCGGGTTCCGCGGCCCGTCCGGCTGCCCCCAAGCCTCCGGCGCCCGGCCCCAAGCCGGCCGCCGCCGAGGCACCCCGCAGCACTCCCGCGGCGCCCGCCCCGGGCCCGCGCCCCGCGCCCGCGGCCCGTCCGACCCCCGGCCCCAAGCCGGCTCCGGCGCAGCCCGCGGCACCGCAGCAGCCCGAGTTCACCGCTCCGCCGGCGGCCGCCGGTCCCAAGCCGGGCCAGGCCCAGGCCAAGCCGGGCGCGCCCGCGAAGCCGGGCGCCACGCCCGGCCCGCGTCCCGCCCGTCCGGCCGCTTCCGGCCAGGGCCAGCAGGGTGGTCAGGGCCAGGGCGGCCAGGGTGCCCGTCCCGCGGGTCCGCGCCCCGGTGGCGGCGAGCGCGGTCCGCGTCCGGGCGGTGCCCGTCCGGCCGGTCCCCGGCCGGGTAACAACCCCTTCACCAGCGGTGGTTCCACCGGTATGGCGCGCCCGCAGGCGCCCCGTCCCGGCGGCGCCCCGCGTCCCGGCGGCCAGGGTGGCCCCGGCGCCCGCCCGCAGGGCGGCCAGGGCGGTCCCGGCCGCGGTCAGGGCGGCCCCGGCGGTCCCCGGCCCACTCCGGGTCAGATGCCGCGTCCGCAGGGCGCCCAGGGCGGCGGTCCGCGTCCGGGCGGCGGTCCCGGCGGTCCCCGTCCGAACCCGGGCATGATGCCGCAGCGTCCCGCCGCGGGCCCGCGTCCGGGCCCCGGTGGTGGCGGCGGCGGTCGCGGTCCCGGCGGTGCCGGTCGTCCCGGTGGCGGCGGCGGTCGTCCGGGCGGTGGCGGCGGCTTCGCCGGTCGTCCCGGCGGCGGTGGCGGCGGCGGTCGTCCCGGCGGCGGTGGCGGCGGCTTCGGCGGTCGTCCGGGTGGTCCCGGCGGTTTCGGTGGCGGCGGTGGCCGTCCCGGCTTCGGCGGTCGTCCCGGCGGTCCCGGTGGCCGTGGTGGCACACAGGGTGCGTTCGGTCGTCCCGGCGGCCCGGCGCGCCGTGGCCGTAAGTCGAAGCGGCAGAGGCGCCAGGAGTACGAGGCCATGCAGGCCCCGTCGGTCGGCGGTGTGATGCTGCCGCGTGGCAACGGCCAGACGGTCCGGCTGTCGCGTGGTGCCTCGCTCACCGACTTCGCGGAGAAGATCAACGCCAACCCGGCGTCGCTCGTCGCCGTGATGCTCAACCTCGGCGAGATGGTCACCGCGACCCAGTCGGTCTCCGACGAGACGCTCCAGCTGCTCGCCGACGAGATGAACTACGTCGTCGAGATCGTCAGCCCGGAGGAGGAGGACCGCGAGCTTCTCGAGTCCTTCGACATCGAGTTCGGCGAGAACGAGGGCGGCGAGGAGATGCTCGTCTCCCGTCCGCCGGTCGTGACCGTCATGGGTCACGTCGACCACGGTAAGACCCGCCTGCTGGACGCGATCCGCAAGACCAACGTCATCGCGGGCGAGGCCGGTGGCATCACCCAGCACATCGGTGCCTACCAGGTCTCGACCGAGGTCAACGAGGAAGAGCGCAAGATCACCTTCATTGACACCCCGGGTCACGAGGCGTTCACCGCCATGCGTGCCCGTGGTGCCAAGTCGACCGACATCGCGATCCTCGTGGTGGCGGCCAACGACGGTGTGATGCCCCAGACGATCGAGGCGCTGAACCACGCCAAGGCGGCCGATGTGCCGATCGTGGTCGCGGTCAACAAGATCGACGTCGAGGGCGCGGACCCGACCAAGGTGCGCGGTCAGCTGACCGAGTACGGCCTGGTGGCCGAGGAGTACGGCGGCGACACCATGTTCGTCGACATCTCCGCCAAGCAGGGTCTGCACATCGACAGCCTGCTGGAGGCCGTGGTCCTCACCGCGGACGCCTCGCTCGACCTGCGCGCCAACGCGGAGCAGGACGCGCAGGGCATCGCGATCGAGGCACACCTGGACCGCGGCCGCGGCGCCGTGGCCACCGTGCTGGTCCAGCGCGGCACCCTGCGGGTCGGCGACACGATGGTCGCGGGCGACGCCTACGGCCGTGTCCGGGCGATGCTCGACGACAACGGCAACGCGCTGGAGGAGGCCGGTCCGGCCACCCCGGTGCTGGTGCTCGGTCTGACCAACGTGCCGGGCGCGGGCGACAACTTCCTCGTCGTCGACGAGGACCGCACCGCCCGCCAGATCGCCGAGAAGCGCGCGGCGCGCGAGCGCAACGCGGCCTTCGCCAAGCGCACCCGCCGGGTCTCCCTGGAGGACCTGGACAAGGTGCTCAAGGCCGGTCAGGTGCAGCAGCTCAACCTCATCATCAAGGGCGACGCGTCCGGTTCGGTGGAGGCCCTCGAGTCCTCCCTGCTCCAGCTCGACGTCGGCGAAGAGGTCGACCTGCGCGTCCTGCACCGCGGTGTGGGTGCGGTCACCGAGACCGACATCGACCTGGCGACCGGCTCCGACGCCATCGTCATCGGCTTCAACGTGCGCGCCGATGGGCGTGCCACGCAGATGGCCGAGCGCGAGGGTGTGGACGTCCGCTACTACTCGGTCATCTACCAGGTGATCGAGGAGATCGAGGCGGCCCTGAAGGGCATGCTCAAGCCGGAGTACGAAGAGGTCGAGCTCGGTACGGCGGAGATCCGCGAGGTCTTCCGCTCGTCCAAGCTGGGCAACATCGCGGGTGTGCTCATCCGCTCCGGCGAGGTCAAGCGGAACACCAAGGCCCGCCTCGTCCGCGACGGCAAGGTCATCGCGGAGAACCTCAACATCGAGGGTCTGCGCCGCTTCAAGGACGACGTCACCGAGATTCGCGAAGGCTTCGAGGGCGGTATCAACCTCGGCAGCTACAACGACATCAAGATCGACGACGTCATCGCGACGTACGAGATGCGCGAGAAGCCGCGCGGCTGACGCGCTGCCTCTCATCCGGGGCCGGTCGGCGGGAAATTTCCGTCGATCGGCCCCGGCCCTTGCGTGTACGGTTCGAGGAGCCTGCACCGAGCCCGCACCTTCAAGGCCCCACGGGTGGCTTGACCCGGACCGCATGTATGTAGGGACGTTGTCCTTTGACCTGCTCCTTGGCGACGTACGGTCGTTGAAGGAGAAGCGCTCCGTCGTCCGGCCGATCGTCGCCGAGCTGCACCGTAAGTTCGCGGTGAGCGTGGCGGAGGTCGGCGACCAGGACCTCTATCGCAGGGCGCAGATCGCCCTCGCGGTGGTCTCCGGGGACGCGGGCCACCTCACGGACGTTCTCGACCGCTGTGAGCGTCTGGTCGCGGGGCGGCCGGAAGTGGAGCTGCTGTCGGTGCGACGGCGGTTCCACGGCGACGATGACGAGTGACGGACGGGGAACCCGACGGTGGTGACCACCGTCGATGACCGACCCCGGCCATCGATGACCAAGCGAAGAAGAGAGAAGTAGACGCATGACCGACACCGCGCGGGCACGCAAGCTGGCGGACCGCATCCGGGTCGTGGTCGCGGAGACCCTTCAGCGGCGGATCAAGGACCCGCGGCTCGGCTATGTGACCATCACGGACACCCGGATCACCGGTGACCTGCGGGAGGCGACCGTCTTCTACACGGTTTTCGGCGACGACGAGGAGCGGGCCGCCTCCGCCGCGGCCCTGGAGAGCGCCAAGGGCGTACTGCGCTCCGAGGTCGGCCGTCAGACCGGGGTGCGGTTCACCCCCACCCTGACGTTCGTCCCGGACGCCCTCCCGGACAACGCCCGCACCATCGACGATCTGCTCGCCAAGGCCAAGGCGGCCGATGAACAGGTCCGTGAGGCGTCCTCGGGCGCCGAGTACGCCGGTGACGCCGATCCGTACCGCAAGCCCGGTGAGGACGGGGACGGGGCCGCGGATGCCGACGCCGACGTGGAGGACAACACCGACGGCAAGGGCTCCCCGGACGCATGACGCGCAACGGCAGGGCCGGTTCCGGTGCGCCGGACGGCCTGGTGATCGTCGACAAACCGGCCGGGTACACCTCGCATGACGTCGTGGCCAGGATGCGCCGCTTCGCCCGGACCCGGCGGGTCGGCCACGCCGGCACGCTGGACCCCATGGCCACCGGCGTCCTGGTGATCGGCGTAGAGAAGGCCACCCGGCTCCTCGGCCACCTGGCACTGACCGAGAAGGAGTACACCGCCACCATCCGGCTCGGCCAGACCACCGTCACCGATGACGCGGAGGGGGAGATCACCGCCGCCCACGGGTCGGCCGGGGTCGAGCTCGACGCCGTCGAGGCCGGGATCGCCGCGCTGACCGGCGATATCCAGCAGGTGCCGTCCAAGGTCAGCGCCATCAAGATCGACGGCAAGCGGTCCTACGCACGGGCCCGTGAGGGCGAGGAGTTCGAGATTCCGGCCCGTCCGGTGACCGTCTCGTCCTTCGCGCTGCACGACCACCGGGAGACCAAGGCGGAGGACGGCACCGCCGTCCTCGACCTGGATGTCACGGTCGTCTGCTCCTCCGGCACCTACATCCGGGCGCTCGCCCGGGATCTGGGGGCCGGACTGGGCTCCGGCGGCCATCTGACGGCGCTGCGGCGCACCCGGGTCGGTCCGTATGGGCTGGCGGGCGCGGAGACGCTGGAGCGGCTGGAGGAGTCCCTGACGATCATGCCCACCGCGGAGGCCGCCGCGGCCGCCTTCCCGCGCTGGGACGTGGACGCGGACCAGGCCCGGCTGCTGGGCAACGGTGTGCGGATCGACATGCCCCCGGTGGCACCGGGGGAGGGGACCGGCGGGCCGGTGGCCGTCTTCGATCCGGACGGGCGCTTCCTGGCTCTGGTGGAGGAGTCGAAGGGCAAGGCCAAGAGCCTCGCCGTCTTCGTCTGAGCGATCTTCCCCGGGGCGGTGTCTGTCGAAGCCCGCGGCCGGGCCGCCGACGACGCCGTCCCGCACCGCGGGGCGGCTCATGCCGTCCTGCGGTGCGTGGCGACCCCCCGATCTCTTCCCCTCCCGATGTCTTTCCACTGCCGAGGGCGAATTCACCCCATCGTGCGGGCGCCCGGAAGGCATCACGGGAGTGAAAGGGGGCGCGTGACATCTCGCGAGGCCCCTGGCAGCCGTGGTGAAGACGGGGCCGGGCGCCCGGAGTGGCCACCGATGCAAGGGACGTGCCGACGGCATGGCACTCTTAGACCTGCGAAGTCGACAGACAAAGGTTCGGGCGAGGAGCGGGCAAAGTGCAGCGCTGGCGTGGCTTGGAGGACATCCCCGAGGACTGGGGACGCAGCGTCGTCACCATCGGCTCCTACGACGGGGTGCACCGAGGACACCAGCTGATCATCGGCCGCGCGGTGGCACGCGCGCGTGAGCTGGGCGTCCCTGCGGTCGTGGTCACCTTCGACCCGCACCCCAGCGAGGTCGTACGCCCCGGAAGCCACCCCCCGCTGCTCGCCACCCACCAGCGGCGCGCGGAGCTGATGGCGGACCTGGGCGTGGACGCGGTGCTCATCCTGCCGTTCACGGCGGAGTTCTCCCGGCTCACCCCGGGTGACTTCGTGGTGAAGGTGCTGGTCGACAAGCTCCACGCCCGTGTGGTCGTCGAGGGCCCCAACTTCCGCTTCGGCCACAAGGCCGCGGGGAACGTGGCGTTCCTGCGCGAGCTGGGCGCCACCTACGACTACGAGGTCGAGGTGATCGACCTGTACGAGCGCGGCGAGGCGGGCGGCGGCGAGGCGTTCTCGTCCACGCTGGTGCGCAGGCTGGTCGCCGACGGGGACGTCACGGGCGCCATGGAGGTGCTCGGACGGCCGCACCGCGTCGAGGGCGTGGTGGTGCGCGGCGCCCAGCGCGGCCGTGAACTGGGCTTCCCCACGGCCAACCTGGAGACCCTGCCGCATACCGCGATCCCCGCCGACGGCGTCTACGCGGGCTGGCTCACCGCCGGCGGCGAGGAGATGCCCGCGGCCATCTCGGTCGGCACCAACCCGCAGTTCGACGGCACCGAGCGGACCGTCGAGGCGTATGCGATCGACCGCGTGGGACTGGATCTGTACGGACTCCACGTCCAGGTGGACTTCCTCGCCTATCTGCGGGGCCAGGAGAAGTTCGACTCGATCGAGGCGCTGCTGGAGCGGATGGCGGCCGATGTGAAGCGGGCGCGCGAACTGGTCGAGGAGCACGGCGGCCGCTGAGGCCCGCCGCCCTTACTCCCGGCTATCCCCGGGGCCTTTCTTCCCGATTCCTTCCCGGTGCGTTCAGAGCGGCTCATACGGCGATCGCCCCGCCGGACCGGATCATCCGGTCCGGCGGGGCGATGCCTTTGGTGCCGGCGCGTCGCGCCGCTACTGCTGGGGCCCGGCCGGGGGCTGCTGCTGCCACGGCTGCCCCTGCTGTGCGGGCTGACCGGGCGGCCACGGCTGCCCGGGCTGGGCCTGGGCCTGTCCCGGCTGGCCCTGCTGGGGCGGCTGTCCCTGCGGCGGCTGCCATCCCTGCTGGGGGCCGGGCTGGCCCGGCTGGCCCTGTTGGGGGTAGCCCTGGGGCTGGCCGGGCTGCGGATAGCCGGGCTGGGGCTGCCCCGGCTGCGGCTGGCCCTGGGGCTGCGGCTGTCCTCCCGGCTGGGGCGCGTACGGCCCCGGGTAGGGCTGCGGCTGGCCCTGCCCCTGCCCCTGCTGCGGACCCGGCTGCTGCCCCTGCGCCTGGCCGGGGTACTGCTGCCCCTGACCGTGCACGGGCATCGGCGGGGCCACCAGCGGTGGCGGGGTGCTGCCGCCGTCCGCCGTCCACAGCCCCTGTGCCTGCTGGGCGCGGGCGAAGTCCTCCGCGACGAGGGCCGAGAGGTTGAAGTACGCCTCCCGGGTCTTCGGCCGCATCATGTCGAGGTCCACTTCGGCGCCCGCCGACAGATGCTCGTCGAACGGCACGACGACCACACCGCGGCAGCGCGTCTCGAAGTGCGACACGATGTCGTCAACCTTGATCATCTTTCCGGTCTCCCGGACCCCCGAGATCACGGTGAGGCTGCGCGAGACCAAGTCCGCGTAGCCGTGTGCGGACAGCCAGTCGAGCGTAGTGCTCGCGCTGCTCGCGCCGTCCACCGAGGGGGTGGAGATGATGATCAACTGGTCGGCGAGATCCAGCACTCCGCGCATCGCGCTGTACAGCAGACCGGTGCCCGAGTCGGTGAGGACGAGCGGGTACTGCTTGCCCAGGACGTCGATGACGCGGCGGTAGTCCTCGTCGTTGAAGGTCGTGGAGACCGCCGGGTCAACGTCGTTGGCGAGGATCTCCAGACCGGACGGGGCCTGTGAGGTGAACCGCCGGATGTCCATATAGCTGTTGAGATACGGAATCGCGGTGACCAGGTCGCGAATGGTCGCGCCGGTCTCGCGCCGCACCCGGCGCCCCAGGGTGCCCGCGTCGGGGTTGGCGTCGATCGCGATGACCTTGTCCTGGCGCTCGGTGGCCAGGGTCGCTCCGAGTGCGGTGGTCGTGGTGGTCTTGCCGACGCCGCCCTTGAGGCTGATCACCGCGATGCGGTAGCAGGACAGCACCGGTGTACGGATCAGCTCCAGCTTGCGCTGCCGCTCCGCCTCCTCCTTCTTGCCGCCGAACTTGAAGCGGGAGCTGCCGACGTTGTTCTTCTTCGGCTTCTGCTTGCCCCGGATGAGCCGGTCCGACGACAGCTCGACCGCCGCCGTGTAACCGAGCGGCGCACCCGCGCCGTGGGCGGCCTGGCGGCGCTCGTCCGGAGTGACGATGGGCCAGCCGCCGGTCCGCGGATCGGCAGGAGCGTCCGCCCCGGCAGCGGGGGTGGCACCGGCGTTGGCGGCGGCCGCGCCGCCGTCGGGGCGCGGGTAGCCGTAGCCGTCCTGTGGTGCGGGGGCCGCGTCGGGGCGCGGGTAGCCGTAGCCGTCCTGGCCCTGGGCCGGTCCCTGCGGTCCGGGCTGGGCGTACGGTCCGGGCTGGCCCGGCTGTCCCTGCTGTCCCTGCGGCATGGGCTGGGTCGCGGGGGGCGGCTGTGGGTGGTTCGGCGGTACGGCGTCCTGGGGCTCCGGCTGCGGCTGCGGACGCGGGAAGCCGTAGCCACCCTGTGCGGGCGCGGGCGCCGGGGGCTGGCCCGGACCGGCGGTCCCGGGCTGTCCCTGGTGCGGATAGCCGTACGGGGGCGGCTGCGGACCGGGGGCGGCCGGGGGCTGGCCACCGGGAGCGGGTGCGCCGCCCTGGCTCTGGCCCTGTCCCGGGAACGGGGTGGGGCCGGGCTGGCCGGGACCGCCGTGGGGGCCCGGAACGGGCTGGGCACCCGGGCCCTGCTGACCGGGGGCGGGCTGCGCCCCGGGGCCCGGGTATGGGCCGGGGCCGGGCTGTGCGTGGGGATCCGGAACGGGCTGGGCACCCGGACCTTGCTGACCGGGGCCGGGCTGGCCGGGAAGCGGACCCGGGGCGCCCTCGCCGGGGCGCGGGTAGCCGTAACCGCTCTGCGGGGCCGCGGGCGCCGGGATGCCGGGCGCGGGCTGACCCTGCGTACCGGGCACCGGCGGTGCCCAGGCTCCCCGCTGCTCCGGGACCGATGCCGCGGCGGCCCCGCTCGCGGGGGACCACGGGGCGCCCGCGTCGGGCTGTGGGGTGGAGGGCGCGGGGGGCTCCGGCGCGGTCGGCACGCCCGAACCGGCCGTACCGCCGTCCGAGCTCCGCGGCGCGGCGGGCTGGAAGTCCGGTGGCAGCGGCGGCAGTCCGGACTGCGGAGCGGCCGGAGGCGCCCACGGCGTGGCCGGCGGCTGCGCAGGCGCCTCGGGTGCGCCCTGCTGCGCCGCGCCCTCAGGGATCGCGTCCTGGGGCTCGTCGTCGGCCGCCGCCTCGCTCTCGGCCTTACGCCGCTCCGCGAAGTCCTGGCGCAGCGCGGCCGTGGAGAACCGCATGGTGCCCTCACTGCGCACCTCGCCGCTGGTGGGCGCCGAGACGTCTGCGGCGTCGCCCCCTGTGTCGCTCCCGGAGCTGCTGGGGCTCTCGGTGCTTTCAGGGCCACCGGCGCCGCGCAGTTCGGCCATCTCCGCCCGCAGGGCGGCGGTCGAGAAGCGCAGCGTGCCTTCACTGCGGAGCTCGCCGCCGTCGCTCCCGTCTGCGGGGGCGTCCTCGGGGGCGGGGTCGGCGTCGGCCTCGGCGGTGGGCTTCGGCGCGGTGACCGGCGGCAGCGCGTAGTCGTCGTCCTTCTCCGCGGCTTCCGAGGCCGGTTCAGCGGTGGTGTCCCGCTCCGACCGCTCGTCGCGCGCCGCGCTCCTCGAGCTCTCCGCGCCGAGGTCGCCCGCGTCGGCGTCAATGGCGGGCGGAATCATCGGGTTTGGGGAGAAGTCGGGCGCATAAGGTGTCGCGGGGGGTGTAGCGGAGTGCTCGTCGTCCGTCCCGCCCGGCCCGGCCTCGTCCCCGGGGCGCGTATGCGCCTCGCCCTCGTCGGACCCGCCCGGAGCGGCGCCGCCGGGGCCGTTCGCTATCTGGTCGGGCCCCGTCGGTGCGGGCGCGGTGGACGGCGCCGGGGGCGGCGGCCATGCCCCCGCGAAGCCATGCGGATCATGAACGCCCGGTGCGGGCACCGGGGTTCCGGTCGGGGGCGGCGGAGGCGGGGGTGCGGCCCCCGCGCCGGCCCCCGTGTCCACCCCGGATCCGATACTGTTCCCGGATGTCCGGGATGTCCCGGTCGGGCCGGGGGCGGGCGGGGCCGGTGACGGCGAAGCGTTCTGCGTGTACCAGGCGGGCGGGGTGTAGTCGATGGTGAACTCGCCGGTGTGCTCGGTCTCCGCGTCGGACCGATCATCGCCGGGTGTGGTTCCGCCCGCGCGGATCTCGTCCCGATCGCTGCTCACAATGCCTCCTGGTGTGGTCGAGCACCCTTGGAATTCTCGGCGAGGCCGATCCGTTGCCGATCGTTGCTGTCGTCCGACCGTACGGCTATTTCCCCTTTGGTGACGCCGGGGATACCTGATCAGGTTCTCCACCGCGTACACCAAGACTAATCACCCTGAGCGTCGCTATGGCAGGCCCGTCCGGCACTCAGACCTGTCCGATGCCTCACCGTGTCTCACGCGGCCGTAAACCCGCTCGCGCCCGGGGGGAGCCCCGGGGTCCGGTGGTAGAAATAAACCCGCTCGAATGCCGACGGACCCGCCTAAGAGGTGAGCGCTGATGCCGCGGCCGCCCCGACCGCCCCGCCAACCGCCGGCGGGGGGCTTCGGCCCGCCACCGGAACCCGAGCCGTCCCGTGGCGCCTTCGGCCCCCCGGCGCAGCCGCCGGTTCCACCGACCCCGCCTCCGGCCGCTCCGTCTCCGGCTACTCCGTCCCGGTCGAACGGGTCCACGCCACCGCAGATCTGGCATACCGGGGCACTCCCCACGAGCCCGTCCACACCACCGGCTCCCGACGTCCCGCCGCCCCCGGGGCCGCCGACGCCCGCCCCCGGCAATCCGTACGCCACGACCCCGACGCCCCCGTACGGCATACCCCCTGTCGACGGCGGCAGCGGCAGCGGTGGCGGTGGTGGCAGGAAGCGGAAGGCCATCGTCATCGGCATGGTGCTGGCGGTGCTGCTCGCGGCGGGCGGCGCGGTCCTCGCCGTCCTCGGTGACGACAGTGGCGACGACGGGCCCAAGAGGCCCACCGCCGTGTCGAACGGCGCCTCGGCCGAGCCCCACCGTAAGGAGCCGGCGGCCGAGCCCACCGGTGGCGGCGGAGGCGACGACAAGGTCCCGGACGGCGACGAGAGCGACCCCAACGACGTCCGGCGGCCGGGCGAGGCCAAGGTCCTGTTCCAGACGCCCGCGCCCGATCTCACCCGGCGCGGTGTGGACGTGCCCGGCTTCTGGGTGCGGAAGGGCCATGTCGTCAAGGCCGTTGACGACAGGGTGACCGCCTATAAGGACGACGGCAGCGAGAAGTGGTCGCTGTCGCTGCCCAAGCCCGTGTGCGCCGCGCCGGACTCGGCCACGGACGGCAAGGTCGTGGTCGCCTACGCGGGCCACCGTAAGAACTCGTGCAGCCGGCTCGCCCTCATCGACCTCGACAAGGGCGTCAAGCTCTGGGACCACGAGGCGCCCGAGGGGGGCCTCTTCGGCGGCGACCACTCGGAGATGGGCATGGCACAGAGCGGCAATCTGGTCGGCCTGGCCTGGTTCGGCGGCTCGGCCATGGTCAGGGTCGACAACGGCAAGGAGGTCTCGCCGGGCACGATGAGCCCCGCCTGCTCGGTGGACGGCTACGCGGGCGGCAAGGTCCTGGTGCGCGCGTACTCCTGCGACGACGGCACCGCCAAACTCCAGCGGTTCACCCCGGAGGGAAAGATCAAGTGGACCTATGTCGTCCGTAAGGGCTTCAAGGTCAGCAAGATCTTCTCCAGCAGCCCGGCCGTTGTCGCGCTCAGCAATGAGGACCGCAAGTCCGGTGGGGTGCTGGCCATTTCGGACCAGGGCAAGGAGCGCTCCGCCCTGGCCCTCGGCAAGCGGTCTTATCAGCCGCAGTGCGGGATGGACCTCTTCGGCACCGATATGGGCGCCTGCCAGGGCGTCGCCGCCACCGCCGACACCTTCTACCTGCCGACCGAGTTGAAACCGGGCGGTGCGGGCCCCACCACCGAGATCCACGCGTTCGACCTGGACAGCGGCAAGAAGAAGTGGGCCCTGAAGGTGAGCGGCCGGATGCTGCTCCCCTTGAGCATGGACGGAAAGAACCTCATCGCCTACGAGGAGCCCACGCTCTCCCGCGGCGGGATGGTCGTCCGTGTCGGCCCCAGCGGTGGAACACCGAAGAAGCTGCTCCAACTGCCCCGGGCCACCCGCAAGACGGAGCTCGGTCTCGCCACCGCCACCCGGATTTACCGGAACGGCACCTTCTACATCGCCTCGGACCGCGTCACGGGGACCTCTGGCGCCCACGAGAAGCTCCTGATCGCCTTCGGCCCCTGACAACCTGAACACCGCCTGAACGCCGCCTGAGCATCCCCGGTACCGCTGGAGACAGGCGGAGGGGGCGGACACCGGCCGGTGTCCGCCCCCTCCGCCGTACTCCTCAGCGCAGGTCGAACTCGCCGTCCCGTGCGCCCAGCACGAAGGCGCGCCACTCGGCCTCCGTGTAGCGCAACACCGTCCCGGGGTCGGCGGAACTCCTCATCGCCACCGCCCCGTTCGGCAGGTAGGCGATCTCCACCCGGTCCTCGGAGGTGCTGCCAGGCGCACTGAGCCACTCGACATCCGAGATGTCGAGGGCGTACAGCTCTGCCTTCTCTTTGGCGTCAGCCATCGGTGGAGATTCCCTTCACATACCGCGGACATCCGTCCGCCCGATGGTGACAAGTCTGATCCACCGCGCTGGCCGCGGCAATCGAACACGGAGAACCACCGGGGAGAGACGCACGGTGAGCCGACGTGGCGTCAGTCCATCCGGCGCGCCCCGCCCAGCAGCCCCGTCTCCACATCGGTGGGATGTGTGGCCACATAGAGCCGCGAGCGGCGGTTGCACCACAGGGTGACCCCGTCCGGCAGTGTGGACAGAGACTCGACGTCCGTGGTGGGCAGCCCCATGATCTTCCCCACCTGTGCGGCCTCGTCGGGTGAGACCCGCTGTACGCCGACCAGCTCGGCGTTCTCCATCAGCCGCGGTGCGACCGGGCTCAGATAGGGCAGCAGCGTCATCACCGACTGCCAGGGGGCCGCGGACACCCGGCCGCGCGGCGGCCGCATACCCGCGTCCCGGATCACCAGCACCGGGCTGCCGATCGACGCCCCCTGTGGCGGCACCCGGCCCACGTCGTGGAGGGTGATGCTCTCGTGGCCGCCGTTCGCCGCCTGGGTCAGCGCGGTCCACATCTGGCGGCGGCCGGTCTCGACGGTGACCCGCGCTCCCGTGGCCACCGCGCGCAACCCGATGACCTGCGCCGTCCACAATCCGCCGACCAGCAGGATGTTGAACGGTGTCGGACGGTGCAGACCGAGCACCGCGGGCTGGTCCCGGGCGCCGATGCCGATCACCACCCCGTCGTCGCCGACCGGCAGCGCCAGTGCGTCGAACTGCTCCGGGGACAGCTCATGCGGCTGCCGCCGGGGCCCGATCAGCCCGAAGCCGCGCCGCATCCTGCGGGGTGCGGGGGCGGTGGCCGCATCGCCCGCGCCACCGGGAGCGGGGGCGGGGGCCGGTGTGGTGCCTCCGTACGGGCCAGGGGCGCCGTAGGGGGCGGTCGTCGGCGTGGCCATCAGTGGGTCCCTCCCAGGGGCAGAGTGGCGAGGACACCGGGCACCTGCTCGCGGTCCAGCCGGACCAGCCCAACCCGAACCCCGCGCGTGGCGCGCTGCAACTCACGCCGGATCTGCACCAGTTCATCGGCGCTGCGCCCGGTGATCCGGATATGCCCGCTCACCGTCGGAGCGTGCCGACCGCCCTGGGTGCCCCCGCGGCGCAGGGTGAGGCTCAGGGTCGTGGCCAGCGCGGGCAGCGAGGTCAGCAGCGCGGCCAGATGGGGAAGCGGGGCGGCGCTCGGCCCCAGCTGCGGCCAGCGGCCCACCCAATAGGTGGTGTGCCAGCGATCGTCGCAGCGCCAGGTGCGGGAGCTCTCCACGGTGCGCCGCGAGAGGGTGTTGGTCTGCCGGGCCTGGGCCGTCGCCACCGGATTGACGCTCGCGGCAGTGGAGATGGCCGCGGTCAGCGCCTCCTCCGTCAACAGCGTCACCCCGAAACCGGCCCCCTGCAACCGGCTCGCCAACTGGTCGGCCGTGCGCAGCACGCAGCGCTGCGCACCCGCCAGACCGCCGCCGCGCGCCTCCACGGCCTCCGGGCACAGCTCCGGGTCGAACTTCAGCGCCACCCAGGTCAGCCGGGTGGACGGCGCGCCGGTGTGCTCCTGCAAGGGCCCGTAGTTGCGCACCGCTACCGCCTGCGCGGGCAGATGGGGCGCGGGCGCGGTCATCGCGTGCTGCACGACCTGCACCGACTCCAGCAGGATCCCGTCCACGTCCAGGGCGTCGCGCAGCAGCGCGAGCGGCAGCGGGCGCTGGGCGCGCTGGGGGCGCAGCGGCGCGTCCACCGCCTCCACCTGGAGGACGGCGGTCAGGAAGGTGCCGTCCCCGACCATGCCCACCGCGCGGCGGTCACGGTCGGTGTACGTGTACGTCCGCAGGGCGGGCTCGCATTCGACGACGGGCGTGAAGCCCGGGTCGGTGCCCGCGTCGACCGGCTGCGACGCGCGCCGCTGGCGGCCGCGCAGCGCCAGGGCCGTGGCCAGCCACTCCGGGATCGGCTGCTGGTGGCGGCTGACCACGGCCAGCAGCACCAGCACCACGCCCACCACCGCCGCGGGAACCAGCATCAGTTCGTCGATGACCCAGGCCACCAGCACGATCGCCGCGGCCACCTCGACGAGCACGAGCTGTTGCAGCCGCAGCGGGCCGAGGCTGCCGGGGCGGGCCAGCGGACGCGGCGTCACCGTGCTCGGGGCGGCTCCCGTGGCGCCCCCCGCGGCCGGGGGAGCCGGGGCCGGGGCCGGCGCACCGGCCCCGCCCGCTGTGCGCCGGCCGGACGCGCTCCTCGCGGTACGTGCGCGCGTTGCGGCAGCCATCCCCGTCAGCCCCTTACAGTCCGAAACCCGCCCCAACGGCTCGGTCGTTGCTCTTCCCCAAGAGTGTCCCCGAGCACCATGAGTCCATTGACTACCGGCATAGTAGAGGGTCGGTACGAGACCCGGTCCGAGGGCAGGCCACCTGACTACCGAGGCCGAAAAGCGGGGAGAAGCGGCTAAACATGGCATCACGGCGGGATGAACTCAACGCCTATATCTTTGCGAAGAAGCGGACAGTCGCCGCCTTCTTGCAACCGACGCCGAGCGGCACCGAGGAGGGCGCTCCGCGTCCGCTGCGTGCGGTGCTCCCCGGGGTGGTGGTCGGGGCCCTGATCCTCGCGGGATTCGGCGCCTGGGGCATGTTCAAACCGGTGGCCCCCAAGGGCTGGGACGACGTCGCCTCGCATGTTGTCGTCGGCAGCGACTCGACCACCCGCTACGTCGTGCTCAAGACCGACGGCAAGGTCCAGCTGCACCCCGTCCTCAACTTCGCCTCCGCCAAACTCCTGCTCGACCCCGACAAGTCGAGCATCGTCAAGGTGAAGGAATCCGAACTCGACAACGGCCACATCCCACGCGGCCCGACGATCGGCATTCCCTACGCCCCGGACCGGCTGCCCCCGGCCGACGAGGCGATGAAGCAGAAGGAATGGGCGGTCTGCGTACAGCCGGGCGGGAACGGGAAGACCACGCAGAAGGCCGTCTTCCTCTTCTCCGATCGCGACCCCAAGCTGAAGAAGCTGCACGGCTCGCAGGCGCTCCACGGTGGTCAGGCCCTCTATGTGGAAAACAAGGACGGTGACCGCTATGTCGTCGACCCGAAGGGCACCAAGTACCTCATCGGCGGCGGGGACCTCAAGAAGACCTCCCCGTCCGCCTACAACCTGATGCTGCGCACCGTCTTCCACGACGGTGACAAGCCCCAGCGGGTGACCGACGACTGGCTCGCCACCTTCCGGAACGGCAAGCCCATCACCTTCCCGGACATCCCGGGCACCGTCGCCGCCGATGCCGGAGTGCCCAGCCTCGGGGAGAAGGCCAATCACATCGGCATGGTCCTGGAGGCCTCGACGGGCACGGGCAAGCAGAACTACGTGGTGCTCAAGGGGAAGGTGCAGCGCATCTCGCAGTTTGTCGCCAAGCTGCTGCTCAGCAGTACGGAGCTGAACGATCTGGGGCAGAAGAACCGCCCGGAGCAGGTGCGCCCCGGCTCCTTCACCTCGGATGGGGAGGAGTTCTACGGCGATTACAACTGGCCCGACGAAATCCCCGCCCAGGCCAATTCCGTCGACCCGGAGCTGGGCAGCAGCGCCCGCGACACCAGTTGCAGCATCCTGCGCGGAGTCAGCGCGAAGGGCGAACCCAGGATGGCCACTTGGGCCGGCCGTGATTTCCCGGCCACCATTCCGGACGGTGCCACCAGCGCCTACGTCAGCCCCGGCTCCGGAATCCTCTACCGCCAGATCAAGGGCCACGAGGTCAATACCGGCTCGGTGTTCCTGGTGACCGACACCGGACTTCGCTATGCCGTCCAGGTCAACAACGACAGCGATTCCGGGAAGTCGAAGATCGGCGCCGATCCCGCCGACAAATCAGCGGCCGGTGCGGCTCAGCAGAACGCCGAGGAGGCCAAACAGCGGCTCGGCTACAAGGAGGTGGATCCGGTGAAGGTGCCCGACACCTGGTCCGAGTTCCTGCCCCGTGGGCCGCGGCTGGACAAGAACAGCGCCCGGCAGCCGCAGGGGTCCTGAGGTCATGAGGAATCCCCAGCGCAGGTGGCGCACCACCCGATCCCTGGCCCTGTCGGCCGCGGCCTCCCTCACGGCGCTGACCGCCGCGAGCGGCCCGCTCACGCCGTCCCCGGCAGCCGCCACGTCCCTGGCCGGCAACGGCGAGTGCACTTATCCCGCCAAGCCCATAAAGGGCACCCCCTGGTCGCTCCAGCGGGTTGTGCTCGACCAGCTGTGGCAGGACACCAAAGGCAAGGAGAAGAACGGCCGTCCCGTGAAGGTCGCCGTCATCGACACGGGCGTGGACAACACCAACGACCAACTGAAGGACGCCGTCGACACCAAGCTCGGCACGGAGGTCCTGCCTCCGAAGAAGAAGAAAGAAGACCGGATGGAGAAGGGGAAAAAGGGCAACGGCACCGACGACCTGGTCGGCCACGGCACCAAGGTCGCGGGCATCATCGCCGCCCGCCCCCACCCCGATACCGGATTTGTCGGTATCGCTCCAGCGGCAAGGATCATTCCGATTCGCCAGAACGACGAAAAGGGATCCGGTACGACCGACACCATGGCCGACTCCATCGGCAAAGCGGTGAGGGCGGGCGCCGCGGTCATCAACATCTCCCAGGACACCGCCAAACCGCTCCGGACCAACAACAGGCTGCAACGCGCCGTCCGAGATGCCCTGAAGGCGGATGTCGTCGTGGTCGCCTCCGCGGGGAACGACGGCGTCGACGGAAAGCTGCGGGAGACCTACCCCGCGGCCTACGACGGAGTCCTCGCGGTGGGTGCCTCCGACCGCAACAACGAGCGCGCGGCCTTCTCCCAGTCCGGCGACTTCGTCGATGTGGCGGCGCCCGGCGTCGAAATGGTCTCCACCGTTCCCAAAGGCGGCCAATGCGTCGACAACGGCACCAGCTTCTCCGCCCCCTATGTCGCGGGCGTCGCCGCCCTGATCCGGGCAAAGCATCCCCGGTGGACGCAGAACCAGGTCGTCACCCAGATCGAGCAGACCGCCGAACGTTCCATCAACGGTCATGACTCGCGGGTGGGTTGGGGAGTAGTCGACCCGGTCCGCGCCCTCACCGAGGACGACGAGGCCATCGACCGCGTCACCCTCGACAAGGACGCCGCCGCCGACGTCGACTCCCCGGACGCCGCCCCCCTCCCGGTCGGCGAGACCCCCCAGGAACACAAGGAACGCCTGGCTACATATGTCTTCGGCGGCGCGGTGATCCTCGTTACCGTCGTCGCGGGCCTGGCGACCGTCCTCAACGAGCAGCGGCGTCGGCGAGCGGCGAAATAGGTATGCGTACTCAGGCCCGGATGTGGTGTGCTCGGTAACGTTCGCCGGGGCGGGGGACTGTTACGGAACTGTCGAGCGGGCAAGGCTACTTGGGAGTTGGGGTGTCCACGCCGAGTGGCTAGAGTGCTGTAGGACGTCGTTGGTGTCATACGGGGTACGGGGAGGAGCGGCGTGGGTCAGAAGGATGACCACGGGGCTGGGTCTGAGCCTGAGTCGCCATTCGGCAAGAGGCTGGCCAAGCAAGCGAACACGCTTACCGAGTTCAAGAATCGCCTCGACCAGGTGCTGATCGCTCTGGAGAAGTCTCCCGCCGGGAATAGGAACCTTTCGGAACAGTCCATTACCAGGGACGCCTACAGTTCGACCTCGCAGAAGTTCGACTCGGCCGACGCCCTGGCCGAGCTGTACGAGACGATCCACGTCAAGCTGGAGACCTTCTCCAAGACCTTCGGTGACCAGATCGAGGCGTTCGGGCTATTGGGCATCGTAGCGGAGAAGGGCCTCGACGGCTTGGACGCGGAACAGGCCCGTCGGTTGCGCGAGATCCGGACGCGAGCGGAGGAGCACTACCGTCACCCCAAGGCCCAGAAGCCTGGCGGAAACGACAGTGATCAAGCTGAAGACGACCCGTCGTGAGGGGGAAGATGTAGATGGCTAAAGGCGGCTTCGACGGCCTGAGACTCCCGCAGCTGTTGGCCATGGTTGCCGACGCGGATCCGGCCAAGCTGGTGAACGTAGGGGCGGCGGTGTTCAGCGCTGCCACTCCCCTCCACGACCTTGCGGACGAACTGCTGGCTCACACCAAACGACCGCAGTGGGAAGGCGAAGGCGCGGAAGCCTTCCATGCGTACAGTGAGAAACTGGTCAAGCAAACCCGAGTCATGGCCGAATACACTCAACTCGTCGGTTTGAACATGTGGGTGGCAGGTCAGGGGCTGTACGGGGTCCAGTCGGGAATGCCCCGCCAGAAGGAGTGCGATCCCGATGACTGGAAGCCCAAGTTGTCGAAGGAGAAAGAGGAGGAGCGCCAAGAAGCTCTCCGGCTCATTGACATGCTGGACTCGTTCTACAGGGTGAGTCACGACAGCATTAGTGACCTTAAGGAGCCGAATTTTCCGTTGTTGCCAGCCGACGTAGGCGGCGACAGATTCGGCGTCGATCAGACCCCTGGCAGTGGTGGAGGAGGAAACACCTACGCCGCCACGGGCGGAGGCGAGGGCGGCGTCTCCCCGAAGTCATTCGCCAGTATTCCCCACTCGTCCGGCCCCGGGAGCGTCACGCCGATTAGCCACCCGGGTGTCGGTAGCAACGGTGAGGTCGGCTCGGGCGTCGGTGCGGCCGGTCCGCAGGCGACGGGCACGAACGTTGACTCCACGGCGCCGCCCATCGATCGCTCCATCGAGCGTCCGACCTTGCCCACGACACCGCCCGTTGGCCCGGAGCAGCGCACCCCCGGACCGGGCCCCTTCCCCCTCCCTGGCCCCGTGGTGCCAGGGACCGGTCGTGTCATTCCCCCGGGGCTTACCCGCACGCCGAACGTCCCCCCGACTCTGCGTGGAGGGCCTCCGCCTGCACCCGTTGGGCGGCCCATCGGAACGCCCCCAGGGCCGACGGGTCGACCGGTAATCCCTCCGCGGATCGGCCCCCAGGACGGCATTACCGGGCTGTCCCGTCCACCGCGCGGCCCCGTGTCCCGGCTTCCGCAGAGTCACGTGATCGGTGAAGAGCGACCCCTCATGGGACGAAACATGATGGGCGGGGGGTACCACCCCCTCAACACCGGACCGACCACCCCCGGCACCAACGGTCCCGGTCGACGCCTTGCCTCCGAGCGCGGTGGCATTGTCGACCGCCCGAACGGGAAGGGGCCGACGAACGGCCAGCGCTTGCCGCGGACCACGGTCGTGGGCGAGGAGCGCGGGATGCCGGTACGCGGTCCCATGGGGACGGGGACGCAGCCGGTCACCGGAGGTACGCACGGTCCTGGTGGTACCGGTGCCCGGCGCGTCTCTTCGGAGCCGGGAGGGGTTACCGGCGGCCCACGTGTAACAGGCAAGGGCCGGTCTGAGTTCACTCCCGGAGGATCGGGCCTGGTGCGCAATACCCAGACACCGGGAATGCTTCCGCCTCGAGCCGGAGCGGCCCGCCCTGGTGACCGGCAGGACCAGAACGGCACTAGGCCCGACTACCTTCAGGAAGACGAAGAGACCTGGACCGGAGGGCGGCGAGACACTGTCCCGCCGGTCGTCGACTGACACGTCAGCCACTGGTGCAAGGCCGAGGAGAGCACTCACCCATGCCATTTCGGAACTATGGAGCGCACCAGCGTTCCTTGTCGGCTCTCGCCTTGTTGGGGGCCAGCCTCGTGGCCATGAGCGGTCTTGCACCCGTGGCAGTCGCGGAGGACATCAGGTCTCAGCAGTGGCACTTGGAGGATATGCAGGCCGAGCAAATGTGGAAGGTGAGTAAGGGTAAGGGAGTCACCGTCGCTGTTATCGACTCGGGGGTCGACGGCTCTCTGCCCGAACTGCGTGGTCAGCTGTTGAAGGGAATCGACGCGTCCAGCAAGGGCACAAATCCACAGCGGGACCCTGATGGGCATGGGTCGAATATGGCGGGGCTCATCGCTGGAACAGGGGCTGGGGGCGGCATGCAGGGCTTGGCTCCGGAAGCCAAGATTCTGCCGATCAAGGCCCAGTTGCTCGATATGCGCACTGAATCGTCAGGGTCAATTATGGCGAAGGCGATTCGCTACGCTGCTGATCACGGAGCGAGAGTTCTAAATATCTCACTGGGGGCTCCCGGAGAGCGCTCGTACTACGCCAAGACACAGGAGGCTGTGAACTATGCGCTCAAGAAAGGGAGTTTGATCTTTGCGGGCGTTGGGAACGACCGGAACAAGGTAAATCTCCCTGCCTATCCCGCATCGCTCTCCGGTGTTGTGGGCGTGGGTGCAATAGATCGTCATGGCAAGGCCACCAAGTTCTCTACGACTGGTGACTCCGTGAGCCTTGTGGCGCTTGGTGAGGAGATCGTCGAGCGCTGTGAAGAGACTCAGGGTACGTGCACTGGTCGCGGTACGAGCCAAGCCACCGCCCTCGCTTCCGCCTCCGCCGCCCTCATCTGGGCCAAGCACCCCAAGTGGACCAACAATCAGGTCCTCCGGGTCATGATGCAGACCGCGGCGAAGCCCGTGTCCGGGGACATTCCGAGTGATTACATCGGATACGGATCCGTTCGTCCCCGTAAGGTCCTTCTGGACGGCGAGGGTGATCCGGGTCCCGCCACTACCAATCCGTTGCTCGCCCGTGAGGGCGCGACGAAACCAAATCCCTCCTCTTCTGCGTCTAGGTCACCGGACGCTGGATCAAAGAAGCACTCCTCCGGCTCGGACTCGGGCAAGCAGGGCGCCCAGAAGCCCGACAAGGAGACCAAGGCAAGCGACGGTGACGACGGCGACAACACTGCACTCTGGATCTCTTTGGGAGCCGGTGTCGCCGTTGTGGTCGGGGGCGCGGTCGCCTTCGCTGTGATGAGGCGGCGCCGTGGTGCCCTATGACGGTGTGGGCGAAAGGCGAGGGGTTGCCAGTTCGACCTACGGTAGGTAGGAATTCAGTGGTGAGTTGAAGCAGTACCCCATCCCAACTCGCCAACACTTCATGGGGGAAGGCGGAACATGTCGGGCACTCAGCGGATTAGCGACGCAGCTTTCAAGAAGTTCGAGACCGACCTCGGTCTTGTCAGCCAAGGCCTCTCCACAAACCTGCGTACCCTGATCAACGCCGTCGCCACAGTCGAGTCGGCGTGGACGGGTCAGGCTGGCATGAAATTCAACGAGAAGCAGACCGCTCTGAACGCGGACCACGAGGCATTGCGCCAGTTGATCGTCCAGATTCACGAGGCGGTGGAGCTCACCCACCGGTCCAGTGGCGCGAACGACGGTGAGATCGCCTCCATGCTGGGCAGGATCGACGTCAATGGCTCCGACGCGGGTGGCGGCCTCGGTTCCGGTAAAGACGGTCTCGAGCCGGGCAGCAAGGTCGACAAGTACTGATCCGCCCGGGCGCGACACGGGCGCTCGGCGTGGACACAAGGCTTTGAGCATGATCAAGACTTCACCAGAAATGGGGGCATAAATGTCCGGCGACCCTATGGACATCAAGGTCACATACGCTTCACTCCAGGACACCGCCGGTGACCTTGATCGAGGCGCTGCGGCGGTGCGCCAGCAGATCGATGACATCCTGGCTGCGGTCAAGAAGGTGACCGCCGGCTGGGAGGGCGAGGCTCACCAGATGATGCTGGCGGCCGAGAAGCAGTTCCATGCTCGAGCCAACCACATCGAGACCACGCTCAAGGATGTCGCGGCCAAGGTCCGTAATGGCAGCATGGACTACCACAGCACGGACAAGAGGAACGCCAACCTCTTCAGCGACATCTCGTTCTAAACGATTGCGCCACCCCGTTCGTCTTTTGCCTGCGGCGGGCTGCTGGTTCCATTCCTCCCCTGCCTCCCTTTCCAGGGAGGCAGGGGAGGAATCCCCATGACCAGGCGGCCTACTGCTCGGGCAGCCACCCGAGCTGAGTCAGCGGAATCCCGCGCTTACGGGAGACGAAGTAGCCACGGCCCGGCGGCATCGGCCGGGGCCGGACCCCGCCCAGAAGGTCACCTTCGCTCGGATCGCCGGACAACACCATGCCCTGGGCGCCGAGTTCCTTCACCCGCTGCATGAACGACTCGAACATCGAGCGCGACGAACCGGCCGAGCTACGGGCGATGATGAACCGCATCCCCACATCGCGCGCGAACGGGAGATTCTCCGTCAGAACGGCGAGCGGATTGCCGCTGGTGGTGGAGACCAGTTCGTAGTCATCGATGATCACGAAGAACTGGGGACCGCTCCACCAGCTGCGGTCGCGCAGCTGCTGCGGGGTGATATCCGGCTTCGGAGCCCGCCGCTCCATCAGCCCGTTCAACGCGTTGGCGTGGAGCTCCAGGGCCGAGGCGATCGGCGCGTACTCCAGCAGATGCGAATCCGGGATGACGCCGAGCAGCGAGCGGCGGTAGTCGCCGACCACGATCTTGGCTTCGTCCGGGCTGTACCGCTCGGTGATCTGCTTCGCCATCAGTCGCAGCAGCGCGGTCTTGCCCGATTCGCTCTCACCGAAGACAAGGAAGAACGGATCGGTCTCGAAGTCGACGAAGACCGGCTCGAGGTTGGTCTCGTCGATACCGATCGCGATGCCGTGCTGGGGCTGCTCGAACCCCTTGGGGAGTTCGTCCGCGCGCAGCCTGCGCGGCAGCAGCCGGACCCGGGGGGCCTGCGGACCGGTCCAGGCGGCGTTCGCCGCGCGTACCAGTTCGGCCGTCGCGTCCGTCATCGTCTCGGGGTCGGCGCCGCCGTCGATCCGCGGCTGGGCGCCCATGAAGTGGAGCTTCTCCGGGAGCTGACCGCGGCCGGGGACGCCCACCGGCACGTTCGCGGCGACCTTACGGTCGAACTCGGAGTCCATCGTGTCACCGAGGCGCAGCTCGAGCCGGTTGAGCAGCTGGTCCTTCAGGGACGCGCGGACCTCCATATTGCGGGAGGCGGTGACGATGACGTGGACGCCGTAGCCCAGACCGCGTCCGGCGATATCGGTGACCACGCCGTCCAGGATGTCGTACTCGGCCCGGAAGTTGCCCCAGCCGTCGATGACCAGGAAGACATCGCCCCAGCCCTGGTCGGCGTGGAGCCCGTTGGCCCGCTGGCGGCGGTAGGTGGCGATGGAGTCGATGTTCTGGGAGCGGAAGTACTCCTCGCGGCGGGCCAGGATGCCGGCGACCTCCGCGATCGTCCGCCGCACCTTCTCCGGGTCCAGACGTGAGGCCACCCCGCCCACGTGGGGGAGATCGGCGACGGTGCTCATCCCGCCGCCACCGAAGTCGAGCCCGTAGAACTGGACTTCGGCCGGGGTGTGGGTGAGGGCGAAAGCCGCGATCAGGCTGCGCATCAGCGTGGACTTGCCGGACTGCGGACCGCCGACGACGAGCATATGGCCCGCGGCGCCGGAGAAGTCGCGGTAGAGGATGTCACGCCGCTGCTCGAAGGGCTTGTCGATGAGGCCGAGCGGGACGACCAGACCGCCGGGTCGGGCGTAGCCCGCCGACTGGAGCCCGCGCTCGGCCGAGGGCGCCAGCGACGGCAGCAGCTCGTCCAGCGACGGGGCCTTGTCCAGCGGCGGCAGCCAGACCTGGTGGGCGGGCTGTCCCTGGCCCTCCAGACGGCCCACGATGACGTCGAGGACCGTCTCGGCCAGCGCGTCGTCCTCGTCCGGCCGGGCCGAGGCGGAGGCCAGCAGGGCCGCCGGATCGGGGGCGGCGTAGCTCACCGGCACCGGCGCGGCGGTGAAGAGGACCGGCTTGCGCTCGATGGGCAGCGTGGCGCCCTCGACCTGCTGCGTGGTGCCGGTGCGGTACACCCCGGAGACATACGCCGCCTTGAAGCGCGTCATCTCGTCCGTGCCGAACTTCAGATAGCCCGAACCGGGGATGGACGGCAGGTGGTACGCGTCCGGAACGCCCAGGACGGTACGGGACTCCGCCGCGGAGAACGTCCGCAGACCGATCCGGTACGACAGATAGGTCTCCAGACCGCGCAGCCGCCCCTCCTCGAGACGCTGCGAGGCCAGCAGCAGGTGCACACCCAGCGAACGGCCGATCCGGCCGATCTGGATGAACATGTCGATGAAGTCCGGCTTCGCCGTCAGCAGCTCGCTGAACTCGTCGATCACCAGGACCAGCGACGCCAGCGGCTCAAGCGGGGCACCGGCGGCCCGCGCCTTCTCGTAGTCGTGCATGTTGGCGTAGTTGCCCGCCGAGCGCAGCAGCTCCTGGCGGCGCTGGAGCTCACCGGTGATCGAGTCGCGCATACGGTCGACCAGCGTCAGGTCGTCGGCGAGGTTGGTGATGACCGCGGCCACATGCGGCAGTTCGGACATCCCCGCGAAAGTGGCGCCACCCTTGAAGTCCGCCAGGACGAAGTTCAGCGTCTCCGAGGAGTGGGTGACCGCCAGGCCCAGCACCAGCGTCCGCATCAGCTCGGACTTACCGGAACCCGTCGCGCCCACGCACAGACCGTGCGGGCCCATACCCTCCTGGGCCGCTTCCTTCAGGTCCAGCATGACCGGCGAGCCGTCCTCGGCGATGCCGATGGGCACCCGCAGCCGCTCGGCCAGCGACCGTGGCCGCCAGGTGCGGGACACATCGACCGAACCGGCGTCGCCGAGGCCCAGCAGATCGGTGAAGTCGAGGTTGGCGAGCAGTGGTTCGTCGTCGTCGCCGACGCCCATGCGCAGCGGGGCGAGCTGCCGCCCCAGCGCCTCGGCCGACTCCCTGGACAGCGTGTCCGGGACGCCGTCGTACTCCGCGACCTGGGAGAGCAGTTGCAGTTTGCCCGGCCGGACCACGATCGACAGACCGCCGCGCGGCTCCTCCAGCTCGCCCGTCACCACCTCGATCACGGTCACGCCCTGAAGGCCCTCGGCCGCCGCGAACGCCGAGTCAGGGGGCACGATGCCGCCGTCGAGGACGACGACCACATGCGGATGGTCCAGGGCGGGCTGGGCGTCCCGGCTGAACCGGGTCCGGCCCTCCAGCCGCGGCTTGAGCAGCTCCTCCAGCTCGGCCAGCGAATCACCGAACAGCCGCCGGGAGCCCGCCCCGTCGACCGCGCCCGCGATCTGCATATGGGGGAGCCACTTGGTCCACTCCCACTGCTCCGCCGACGCGCGCGCCGCGACCACCGCGATGACCAGGTCCTCCGGCGAGTGCAGGGTGGCCAGTTGGGCGACCAGCGCCCGTGCCGACCCGTGCACGCTCTCCGGCACCCCGGAGACGGTGAGGTGGTAGAAGGCGCGCAGCGACACCGCCATCGGCATGCCGTCCAGCGAGCCCTGGGCCGCCAGGAACTGCTGCATCGCGCCCGCCGTCAGCGGTTCGAGGTCCTCGATGGTGGCCGTGTCGGGGGCGATCAGGGGCGTGGCGAGCTGCTGCGCGCCCAGCCCGATCCGCACCTGACCGAAGTCGTCATCGCTCAGCCGCCGTTCCCACACCCGGCTGCCCTCGGCCACCACCGACCACAGCTGGTCGGGGGAGGGGTGCAGGTAGTACTGCGCGCTCCGCTGCAAACGGGCCGTCTTCCGCACGGTCCGGCGGGTCTGCGCCAGGTACTTGAGGTAGTCGCGCCGGGTGTCGGCCATCTGGCCCTGGGAACCCCGCCGGTACCGCATGATCATCGCCACGGTCATACCGAGCGTGGAGAACATCATCATCACGCCCATGATCTTCATCATGGGCGCGGCGCCCGGCATGAAGAAGTAGACCATCGACGAACCCATGCCGAGGGTCGGCAAGAGCTGCATCAGCATGCCCTCTTGCTGCCCCCGCGGCAGCTCCGGGGGCGGTTCGAGACGGAGTTCCTCGGTCGGCACCTCGGGCGGCAGAGCCCGTGGCTGGCGCTTCACGACGACCTGGCTCACCGGATCCCTCATCCTCCACACGGCAGGGACAGTTCTCGTCCGGCACCCCCGTGGCGACGGCCTCCCTCCGCGAGTCAGCGATCCTATCGACGTATCAGCGTGATGGCCCGGGTAGGGTGGCCGCCGCGCGCATCATCGAGCGAGGCAGCAGACCGAACAAGGGGGCCCTGAGGGTGAGTACGTCCGCTACGACCGGATTCTGCCGAGTCACTGTTGTCGCGCCCGACAGCCGCATCGATGTCGCACTCCCCGAGGACGTCCCCGTCGCCGACGTCTACCCCGAGATCCTCCGGCTGACCGGTCAGACCCAGCCCGCGGGCGCGCCCACCGGATACCACCTGGTGCGGCGCAACGGCACGGTGCTGGACAGTTCGCGCTCGCTCGTCGCCCAGCAGGTCCTGGACGGCGAGCTGTTGTCCCTGCGGCCGTTCGCCGAATCGCTGCCGCCCGCCGTCTACGACGACGTCTCCGACGCCATCGCGTCGGCCGTCACCCGGGACCGGGCGCTGTGGCGGGACGGCTTCCTGCGTGCCGCGGGCCTGGCCGGCGGCGCGCTCCTCCTGGTCCTCATGGGCTTCGTGCTCTGGTTCGCCGATCCGCTCCGGCACGATATGCACGGGCTGCCCGGCATCATCGCGGGCTCGGTGGGGCTGCTGCTGACCGCCCTCGCGGGCGTACGGGCGCGGGTCTACGACGACCGCGCCTCCGCCGTGGCGCTCGGCCTCGGTGCCCTTCCGCATCTGATGATCGCGGGCTCCGGCCTGCTGGCCCTGGACAAGGGCGAGGGCGTCGGCCGCCTCCAGTTCCTGCTGGGCTGCGCCACGGTGCTCATCGCCTCCGTCGCCCTGGTCGCCGCCATGCCGCGGGGTGACGCCCCGTTCGTCGCGGCCGTCTTCGCCTCGAGCGTCGGCACCCTGGCCACCTTCTGCGCGATCCTCACCGAGACCGGCCCCACCGAGACCGCCGCCGTCTGCTCGGTCGTGGCGATCGGCGCCATCGCCTTCCTGCCCGGTCTTTCGGCGCGCGTCGCCCGCCTCCCCATCGGCTACGCCCCACCCCACGCGGCGGCCGACGAGACCCTGGACCCCGTCACCCCGCACTCCGCCGAGCCGCTGGACGCCGAGCGGGTGGCCACCCAGGCGCGCCGGGGGCACGAGATGCTGCTGGGCCTGGTCGGCGGCTGCTCCGCCGTCGTCGTGGGCTCCTCCGCGGTCCTCGGCTTCTCCGACAGCATGTGGGGCCAGCTGCTGGCTCTCGCCGGGGGACTGGCGATGCTGCTGCGGGCCCGGCTCTTCCGCTACACCGCGCAGGTCGTCTCGGTCCTGGGCGCGGGTCTGGTCGCCCTCGGGCTGCTGGTGCTGGGGATGTCCCTGAACCCGCCCGCCGACGCGGTCCTCAAGCTGGTCACCGAGAACGACCGCGGTCCGCTCGACGTGCGCACGATCTGGCTCGCCGCGGCCGTGACCGCGGGCGCCGCCCTGCTCGTCGCCATCGCCCTGATCATTCCCCGGGTGGGCGTCTCCCCCTTCTGGGGACGTCTGTCGGACCTGGCCGAGAGCGCCTTCCTGCTCTCCCTGGTGCCGCTGTGCCTCGCGGTGCTGGACGTCTACAGCTCCGCGCGGAGCTTGACCAGTGGCTGACATGGCACCCGGCCGTCCCGGGCAAGGCGGGGCGCGCGTGTGGAACCGCTGACCACGGACGACCCGCGGCGGCTCGGCCCCTACCACCTCATTGCGAGGCTGACCCAGGGGACGGGCGAGATCACGGTGACGGCCCGGCAGTTCATCGCGCGCAGCGCGGGCGGCGCCAGAACGGTCGTACTCACCACACCGCTGCCGGAGGTCGCGGATGATCCGGCCGGTCGCGGCCGCTTCCTGGCGGAGGCGGAAACGGCTCGTCTGCTGGCCGCCGGCCAACTCCCCGGCTGGCTCGCTCCGATCGTGGAACTGGCGGGCGACCCCGCGGAATCACCGTGGAGCGCTACCCCCTACGCGCCGATGCTGCCGCTGCCCGCCGCCCTGGAGGCCCACCGCGGCCCGCTGCCGCCCGCCACCGTGCGCGCACTTGGCGCTGCCCTGGCCGAGACGCTGGCAGGGATCCATACCGCGGGCACCGCTCATGCGGGTATCGCGCCGGACACGGTGTTCGTGGCGGGCGACGGGCCGCGCCTCGCCGGATTCGGTGCCGTGCGCGCGGCTGGTCCGGACGGGGTGACCCGGGCGGAGCTGCCGGGGGTGGCCCGCGCCTTGCTGCCGCCGGAGCAGCTTGCGGGCGGGCGGCCGCGCCCTCTGGGCGATGTCTTCTCGCTGGGCGCGGTTCTGGCGTACGCGGTGACGGGGCGACCGGGGCCGGACGTCGACACGCTGCCGGAGGAACTCAGGGATACTCTCGGCGCCTGTCTCGCTCCTGACCCGGCGGACCGGCCAACGGCTCAGGCCCTGCTGGACGCATGGGCCGGTGGCCTCGCACCGCGGGTGAACCGACCTGCGGTCGGTATGCCCCCCGCGGGCTGGAGCGCGACCGTACGGGACCGCGGCGGGGTGAGCCCGGCCGCGGCGCTGTTGGGGCCGGGGTGGCTGCCGGGGCGGGTGATCGCCGCGCTGTCGGAACAGTCCTCGGCGGTACTGGACGCGGAAGTCGACACCGCGCGGACACCCTCCCCGCAGGAGACGGATGCGCCCGCGACGCCTGACAACGGTGGGGAGCCACCGCCGTCCACCGGGCCGTCACGGCGCGGACTTCTCGTCGGTGCCGTCTGCGGCACCGCGGGGGTCGCGGTGGGTACTGCGGTCACCTGGACCGCGACGGCGCCCGACGACCCGCCGCCCGCGACGCGTGCCGAGCGCCTCGCCGCCGCCCACCGCTCTCATCGCCGTCTCAAGGGCACGCCGCCCAACCCTCGTTGGCGGTACGACGTCACGGGAGCGGCACCCGCGTACGCGCCCCTCGTCTGGCGGGACAGGGTCGTGATCCTGACGGGGAGGACAGCGGTCCATGGGATCGATCTGCGCACCGGCAGGCGGTTGTGGACGCGCGACGGGCTCCGCCCCGCCGGAACGCCTTGGGCGGCTGACGCGGAGACGCTGCTCGTCCCGGGCGACGGACTGGTGGTGCTGGACGCGCTGACCGGTCGGGTGCGTTGGCGCAGCAAGGACTACCGACGCGACGCCCAGGCCGAGTTCGGGCGGGTATTGGCCGTGGACCGGTCCACTGTCTGGTTCACCGTGACGGTCGACCGAGGAAGGAGTGGCGACCGTCATGCCGCGGTCGCCTTCGACGTCGGTACGCGGCACGAGGCATGGCGTCGCACCCTGCCCGGCGGATTCACCGAGGGGCACCTGCTCAACGACGCGTTGGTCCTCATGGGCGGTGGCGGCAAAAGCGGCAGACAAGCCATCGCCTTCGCCCGCGAGAGCGGGAAACGGCTCTGGCAACGGGTGTACCGCGGCATGGGGACGGAAGGGTTCATCACCAGTGACGGAACCAGCACGCTGGTCGCGGCCGCCGCCGACACCCTACGGGGTTTCGACCTGGTCCACGGCAGCCGGGGCGTGTGGTCCCTCCGGTCGCTCAGCAAGGACGCCGACGGCCATCTCGCGGACTTCGGCCTGCCGTACGTTCACAGGAAGACGGCTTACGTCGCCGACGGCGGCTACGCGCTGCACGCCGTCGAAGCCCGGACCGGCACGGTCCGCTGGCAGCGCGCCTACGACTTCACGGGGAAGATCGTGGCGGCCTCGGACACTCCCGACACGATGGTCAGTCCGTCGGGACGGAGGGTGATCTTGACCAGTGACACCGAGGTCGACGCCTTCGACGCCACGGACGGCGCCTTGTTGTGGCGCTTCCTGGACGTCGGCGAAGGAGGGCCGCGGCGACGCAGGGTGGCACTCACGGACGACACGGTGGTCGTGGTGGACGGGCGTGGCATCTACGCGCTGCCCATGGACTAGGGAAGGACGCATGACCGACCAGGACGGACCCTCGCGGTTCGGCTCGTACCGTGCCCTCGAAACCCTGGACGTCCCGGGCCACGATGGGGACGCCCGGCGCTGCCTCGCACGGGACGACCGGACCGGCCGCGTGATGGTCCTGACGTTCCCGCACGCGTCGCTCGCGGGGGACGCAGGGTACGCGGTCCGTTTCCGGGCGGAGGCCGAGAACTCCCGGCGGCTCAGGGGACGTTGGGCGGCGTCGGTCGTCGATGTCGCCCCGGCCGGAGCGGCCCTTCCCTGGATCGCCCACGACTGCGTCCCCGCGCTGACGCTGCCCGCCGCGCTCGCCGCACACGGCGGCCCGCTCCCGGAGCCCACCGTGCGTGCCGTGGGGGCGGCGCTCGCCGAGTGCCTCGCGGCCGCGCACGCCAACGGCCTCGTCCACGCGGGGATATCGCCGGGATCCGTATGGCTGACATCCGATGGCCCGCGGCTGACCGGTTACGGACTGGCCCGCGCGGCCTCGGCGGACGCCGGACACCGTGCCGGGATGCCCCACGGCGTCGTCCCGTCGGCCCTGCCGCCCGAGTGGCGTACAGGCGAACCGCCCAGGCCCCAGGGCGACCTCTACGCGCTCGGGGCGGTGCTGGTCTACGCGGCGACGGGCCGGATCGACTCCGGTTCCGACGCCCTGCCGCGTGGCCTGCGCGACCCGGTAGCCGCCTGCCTGGCCCCGGATCCCGCGGACCGGCCGGAGCCCGGATCCCTGGCCCGAGTGTTGGCCACCGGAGCCACGGGGCTGCCGGAAACCGTTCGCGCGGCCTTGGCGGCACAGGCGGCGAGCCACCCGGTGACGGTGCCGCTCGTGCCGTCGGCAGCCTCGGAGCCGGCCGGAAGTCCACGGCGCTTCTCCCGGCGCGCTGTCGCTGTCGGCATGCTGTCCGGTGCGGCCGGGCTCGCCTTGGGAGCGGCCGGGGCTGGCGTTGGCAGGGCGCTCGCCGATGACCCGCGCCGGCGCCGACCGGTTCCCCGGGTCCGCGGAACGGCGCCCGCCCCGCTGTGGCGGCGGACGCTCGGCGAGGACCCTCAGCTCCCGCCGTTGATCTGGCGCGGGAACGTCTCTCTCCTCGTGGGCGAGAAGTCGCTGTCGGCGGTGCGCCTCCAGGACGGCAAGCAGTTGTGGAGCCGGGACGACCTGTGGCCGATCGGCGACCTCACCCTGCTGGGCAGTGGCCTCTTCCTGAGGTCGTCGGGCACCGAGTTCTCAGCTGTCTCCGTCCGCACGGGCAAAGTCGTGTGGACCGAGAGGCGGTATGACGGTTCTGGCCGCCACCCGCTGTTCAGAGTGGCATGGGCGGCCGAGGGGCACACGCTCTGGTTCCTGGCCTTGAGGGTCGTGGAAGGGAAGGAACAGGGGCAGGTGGTCGTCGCCTACGACGTCGCCCGGCGCCGGGAGCTGTGGCGCGCGGCAGTCCCGCACACGAGCGACATCAAGTTCTCCGGACAGGGCGTGCTGCGCGGGGGTGCCGTGCTCGTCCCGGGCACGCGGGACACGTTGTCGGAGAAGCCGTGGTCCTACCTCGCGCTGGACGCGCGGAGCGGCCGGAAGCTGTGGACGCGTAGCTACCGGGGCGTGAGCTCCGACACCGAGGCCATCAGGACGACAGCACCCGGCGACCTCTTGATCTCCTACGACCGGAAGCGAGTCCAGGCGCACGACATCTCAAGCGGTGAGCGGCGCTGGCGGTTCACCGCCGGGGGTTACTTCTACAGGTCCCCTGTCGTCCACGGCCGGACCCTCTTCACCACCGACGAGCACGGCAACACCTATGCGATCGACACCCACCGGGGTGAGCAACGCTGGCGGCGCGGCCCTGCCCTCACGCCCCTCGACGCCAGGAGCTCCGGCGAGACCGTACTGAGCCATACGGGACGCACCGGGTTCCGACGTAACGACTCGGAGATCGAGGCGTTCGACACGGCCGACGGCTCACCCCGCTGGCGCTTCGCGCCCGTGGGCTCCGGACAGCGGGCCGGTGGGCTCAGCGGATACCTGACCAGCGCACCAGGAATGGCCGTCGTGGTGAACGGTGCGAACCTCTACGCCCTGCCCGTGGACTGATACCGATGCCTCATCCCCTCACTCATGACGACCCCTCGCGTATCGGGCCCTTCGTACTTGTCGCCCGCCTCGGCAGCGGCGGAATGGGCACCGTCTACCTGGCCCGCTCCTCGGGCGGCCGCACGGTGGCACTCAAGACCATGCACGCCCGGTTCGCCGCGCAGCCGGAGTTCCGCACCCGCTTCCGGCTGGAGACCGACGCCGCGCGCGTCATCGGTGGCCAGTACGGCGCGCAGGTCGTGGACGCCGATCCGCTGGCGGACACCCCCTGGCTCGCCACCGCCTATGTCCTCGGTCCGCCGCTCGACGACGCGGTGGCGCTGTGCGGCGCCCTGCCCGAGCCGGCCGTACGGTCTATCGGCGCCGCCCTGTGCGACGCGCTGGGACAACTCCACCGGTCGGATGTGGTGCACCGTGACCTCAAACCGTCCAACATCCTGCTGACCGCGACCGGTCCCAAGGTCATCGACTTCGGCATCGCACGGGCGGCGGGTGACGACCGGCTGACCCGGGCGGGCGCGGCCGCGGGAACGCCCGCCTACATGTCTCCGGAACAGGCGACTGGCGGTGAACACACCGCCGCCGGTGAGGTGTTCGCCCTGGCGGGGGTGCTCGTGTTCGCGGCGACCGGACGGCCGCCGTTCGGGACGGGGCAGCCCGCGGACCTGCTCTATCGGGTGCGCTATGCCGAGCCCGAGCTGTCAGCGGTCCCTGAGGGATTGCGCCCCGCGCTGGAATGGTGTCTGTCGAAGGACCCCGGGCGGCGGCCGAACATGGCGGAGCTGGGGTCCCAGCTGCGGCAGGGTACCGGCGACGTGGTGGACCACCTGCCCGACGTCGTACTGGCGGATATCGCCCGACGCGGCGCGGCCGTTTGGGAGGTGCGGACCTCCCGTCTTGCCGCACCGGACACCGAAGACATGCCCACCGAGTCCGCCGTGGCGAGGACGCCGCATCCGGCTCGGCGCAAACTCATCGTCGCCGGAGGGGGGCTGCTCGCCGCCGGAGGCGCTGGCCTGGCCTGGGCCCTGCGCGACGGTGGCGGGGAGATGACCGCCGGCTCCCCGCATCACGGTGCGGGCTCGCGCCCCACGGGAGCGCCGCGCCCGGCGTGGAAGACAACCGGGGGCAGCAGCGTGTTGGACGCCCGCCTGCTGCGGGTGGGTGAGGGGCTCGCCATGGTCTCCGAGTCCGGGCTGCGCTGCTTCGACGCACGGACCGGCAGGCGCCGCGGAGTCAACGACGAGCTGGTGACCGACTCGGACGTGGTCTCCGACGGGCGCGGGCTGTTCGCCCTCGACAATGGCTCCTCCACGCTCCGCATCGTCCCCGTCGACTTCGCCACGGGCACCATGCGGTCCCCTCTCGCCACACTGCGCGGAATCGCCGGGCTGGACGCCAGGTTCCTCGCGGCCACCGGTTCCGCGCTGATCGTGGAGGGGAAGGCACGCGGAGGCTGGGTGCGGGTAGCCGTCGACCCCGATACGGGGCACGAGTTGTGGCGCCGTCGGATGGCCACCCCGGGGGACGACGAGATCGTGGCCACCCCGGTGGGAACGTCGGGACTCATCCGGACCCAGGGCGAGCAGGTCACCCTGATCGATCTTGACAGTGGGGCGCCGCGCTGGACAGCGAAGGTACCCGAGAAGCTGACCGGCGGCCTGTCCGTGGGGGCCCGGCACGCGGTCTCCGCAGGGTTTGTGTTTCTCGGCAGCTGGGAGCTGATGGCCTTCCGGCTCTCCGACGGCAAACGCGCGTGGACCTTCGGTGCGGGGCGGACGTCCGGGGCGGGGGACAAGCCCGGGAGACAGCACTACGGACCCCCCGTCGTTCAGGGCGGCGTGGTCTATTCCGCGGAGCGCGGGCGGGGCCTCGTCGCCGTCGACGCTACGAGTGGGCGCCTGATGTGGGATCTGAAGAGGGGCGATGGCCCCGTGCTTGACTTCGGTGCCACGCCCGCTGCGGACGGGGACTACGTCTACGTCTCACCTGACAACGACAGTCAGTGGGCCACCGCGATCGACCACCGCACCCACCGCGTGGCGTGGACCTTCCAGAGCCCCTTGGGAGTTCAGGGCGCATCCTCCCCGACGCTCATGACGCACCCCCGCGCCAAGCGCCTGATCATCGGACGCGGCGACGCCGTATGCGCCCTCCCGCTCCCCTGACCCCCGGCTCGTACCCGACCCCCACCCCCAGGAGCCTCACCCATGAAACCCCTCGGCACCGGCGACCCGCTGCGCCTTGGCCCCTACCGCCTCACCGGCATGCTCGGGGCCGGTGGAATGGGGCAGGTCTACCTGGGCCGGGACGCGCGGGGGCAGCTCGCGGCGGTGAAGGTGCTGCGGCCGGAGCTGGCTCATGAGCCGGAGATGGCCCAGAGGTTCCTGCGCGAGGCGCAGGCGGCACAGGCGGTGCGGAGCGATGGTGTGGCGCGGGTGCTCGCCGTGCGGATGGAGGGCGGACGGCCGTGGATCGCCACGGAGTTCCTGGCGGGCCCCACTCTGGACCAGGCGGTCGAGAAGTACGGCCCCCTGGACGAGCCGACCGTGCGGGCCCTGGGCGCCCCGCTGGTGCGCACGCTTCTTGACATCCATGGCGCCGGGCTCGTACACCGCGATCTCAAACCGTCCAACATCGTGCTGACGTCCCGTGGCCCGCGGATCATCGACTTCGGCATCGCCCGGCCCGAGCACGGGCTGACCCTGACCACCACCGGACAGTCGCTCGCCACCCCGGGCTACGCCGCGCCCGAGCAGGTCCTCGGTCGGCGGACCGGCCCCGCGGGCGATGTGTTCTCGCTCGGCGTGGTCCTCGCCTACGCGGCCGGAGGACGGCCGGTCTACCAGGGCGGGCATGTGGCGGCGGTGCAGTACCAGGTGGTGCACGGTGAGCCGGACCTGGACGCGGTCCCGGAGACGATACGAGTTCTGATGACGCCCTGCCTCGACAAGGAGCCCGGACAGCGCCCGGCCCTCGACGCGGTCGCCCGGGAACTGGCGCCGCCCCGGGGAGCGGACCGAGCGTGGCGTACCGGGCCGCTGGCCGAGGACATCGCGCGACGTGAGGCGGGCGCGAAGCGCATGGCCACCCTGCCGGGCGACGAGGCGTCAGGACCCTCGCGGCGACGGCTGATCGGCGGTCTGGCGGCGGGTGGCGCGGTGCTCGTGGCCGGGGGCGGCGCCGGCGCGTGGTGGCTGCTGCGGGGTGACGACTCCCAGGCGGATAAACGGCCCTGGGCGGCGAAGCCGCTCGCGCACTACGAGGAGGGGAACGCGCCGGCGCCGCTGTGGGGCCCGGTCGACACGGGCGTCTCGGACCCCGGCGACGAGATCACCCCGATCCCGGTACACGACCTCGTCGTCGTCGCGGCCGCCGGGCGACGGCTGGGTGCCTACGGCGTTCGCGACGGTGCCGAGCGCTGGACCTCCACCGAGTCCGGGCTGACCGGACGGCCGCTCGTCCTCTCCGATGACACCGTGCTCATCGCCGACAGCCGGGGCGCCGTACGGGCGCTGGGGGCCGCGGACGGGAAAGAGCGCTGGGCCGCGCCCCGAGCGGACGCGGCGACCCTGCTGGCGGTGGACGACACGGCCGTCTACCTGGCCACCCGCACCGGACGGCTGCGGGCCGTCTCGCTGTCGTCGCGCACCATGCTGTGGACGGCCCCCTCGCCGGTGAAGCTGAGCGGCCCGCACTCCGCGGCGGGGGTCGCGGCCAGGGGGCGTCTGGTGGTCCACGGTTCCGACGGCCGGGCCGTCGCCCTCGACACCCGGAGCGGGAGGACGGCATGGGGCCCGAGGGTGTACGGACCCGGCGCCGTGGCCCCGCTCATCGACGGCGACACCGTCCATCTGGGCGGGAAGTCCCTGACCGCGCTCACCCTCGCGACGGGTGAGCGGAAGTGGGCGCACCCCGGTACGGGTGATCTCGGCTGGGGCGCTCCGGCCCTGCATGACGGTGTCGTGTACGCCGTGGACGGCACCGATCTGCATGCCCGCCGTGCGGAAACCGGCGCGGCGGAGTGGATGGTGACCGTCGGCTCCGAGACGCATCCGCTCGATCCCCCGGTGGCCGAGGGCCGCAGTGTGTGGGTCGGTGTGGACTCCACCGGCAGCAGCGGAATCGTCGCGGCCGACACCCGTGAGGGAAGGATCGCCTGGCCGTACAGTCAGGGCAGAGACGGAGCCTGGAGGCTGGCTGGAGCCGACAACCGCGTGTTCCTCCTCCAGGCCGGGCAGCTCACCGCCATGCCGGTCCTCTGAGCGCGACCTCACGGAAGTCCGGTGCCGTTCGGGTGTGCCCGGAAGGGGCACGGGGAACTGCGCGACCGGCCGCGACGTAGCCGCGGACGCACGACGGCACCTCGTGGCACTTCTCGCAGCCGCTCAGCCGTCCCGGAGGCCACCGCCACCCGACCGGGGACCCGGCAGCACAGGTGTCCGACCGGACCCGCGTCGGACCCCACCGAGGACGCTGGTACGCTGTGTGACGGCCGTTTGTGTACGCGCCCCCGGAGCCTCTCTTCGAGGATCTGGAGACAGCGCCCAGCGGACCCCGCCTCCCGAGTCACGGAAGCTCCCCTGAGACACCGACCAGGGGCACTCGGCGGCTGAAATGACTGACCAAGGAGTACCGCGTGTCGCTCGACGCCGCTACGAAGAAGCAGATCATGTCCGAGTTCGCCACCAAGGAGGGCGACACCGGTTCCCCCGAGGTCCAGGTCGCGCTGCTCTCGCGTCGGATCTCCGACCTGACCGAGCACCTCAAGACCCACAAGCACGACCACCACTCCCGTCGGGGTCTGCTGCTGCTGGTCGGCCAGCGCCGCCGGCTGCTCCAGTACCTGGCGAAGAAGGACATCACGCGCTTCCGTGCGCTGGTCGAGCGCCTCGGCATCCGCCGTGGTGCGGCGGGCGCCAAGTAGGACGTCGTGAAGGGAGCGGTTCCCGGGACCGGGAGCCGCTCCCTTTGCCGTATGTGTTGCCGTACGTGCCGCCCCAGGGCGGCCCACACCCGCGGTGCGCAGCGTATTTTGTCCGCTACGCGCCGCACATGCCAGACAGCGCAGCCGTCGTGATGATGGCCGATGCTTTGTAGTCTGGTCCCAACAACGCCATAGAGAACGAGGAGGAGCGCCTCATTCCCGCCGTACCGGTGCCACAGGAGCCGGTCCTCGGTAGTGGCTCCCGGAACTGGCAATTCCGGTGGCTTCGATCGAAGACCGGCCCGGCCGCCGGACAACAGGCCCGGGGCGCTGCTCCACCACCGTCCCCCGTCACACGGACGAGGGACGCAGAAGAGGAGAATTCCCTGGTGGAGAACGAGACCCACTACGCCGAAGCCGTTATCGACAACGGTTCCTTCGGCACCCGCACCATCCGTTTCGAGACGGGCCGCCTCGCCCGTCAGGCCGCCGGCTCCGCCGTGGCCTACCTGGACGACGACACCATGGTGCTGTCGGCCACCACCGCTTCGAAGAACCCCAAGGACCAGCTCGACTTCTTCCCGCTGACGGTCGATGTCGAGGAGCGGATGTACGCCGCGGGCCGCATCCCCGGGTCGTTCTTCCGCCGTGAGGGCCGCCCGTCCGAGGACGCGATCCTCACCTGCCGCCTGATCGACCGCCCGCTGCGCCCGTCCTTCAAGAAGGGCCTGCGCAACGAGATCCAGGTCGTCGAGACGATCATGGCGCTAAACCCCGACCACCTCTACGACGTGGTCGCGATCAACGCCGCCTCCTGCTCCACGCAGCTGGCGGGGCTGCCCTTCTCCGGCCCGATCGGCGGCACCCGCGTCGCCCTGATCAAGGGCCAGTGGGTGGCGTTCCCGACCCACACCGAGCTCGAGGACGCCGTCTTCGACATGGTCGTCGCCGGCCGTGTCCTGGAGGACGGCGACGTCGCGATCATGATGGTCGAGGCCGAGGCCACCAAGCAGACCATCCAGCTGGTCAAGGACGGTGCCGAGGCGCCGACCGAGGAGCTGGTCGCCGCGGGCCTCGAGGCCGCGAAGCCGTTCATCAAGGTCCTGTGCAAGGCGCAGTCGGACCTCGCCGCCAAGGCCGCCAAGCCGACCGGCGAGTTCCCGATCTTCCTCGACTACCAGGACGACGTCCTGGAGGCGCTGACCACCGCCGTCCGCGGCGAGCTGGCCCAGGCGCTGACCATCGCGGGCAAGCAGGAGCGCGAGGGCGAGCTGGACCGGGTCAAGGCGCTGGCCGCCGAGAAGCTGCTGCCGCAGTTCGAGGGACGCGAGAAGGAGATCTCCGCCGCGTACCGCTCGCTGACCAAGACCCTGGTGCGCGAGCGCGTCATCAAGGAGAAGAAGCGCATCGACGGCCGGGGCGTCACGGACATCCGTACACTCGCCGCCGAGGTCGAGGCGATCCCGCGGGTGCACGGCTCGGCGCTGTTCGAGCGCGGCGAGACCCAGATCCTGGGTGTCACCACGCTGAACATGCTCCGCATGGAGCAGCAGCTCGACACGCTCTCCCCGGAGACGCGTCGGCGCTACATGCACAACTACAACTTCCCGCCGTACTCCACCGGTGAGACCGGCCGCGTCGGCTCCCCCAAGCGCCGCGAGATCGGTCACGGCGCGCTGGCCGAGCGGGCGCTGCTGCCGGTGCTGCCGACGCGCGAGGAGTTCCCGTACGCCATCCGTCAGGTCTCCGAGGCGCTCAGCTCCAACGGCTCGACCTCCATGGGTTCGGTCTGCGCCTCCACCATGTCGCTGCTGAACGCCGGTGTGCCGCTGAAGGCCCCGGTCGCGGGCATCGCCATGGGTCTGATCTCCCAGGAGATCGACGGCGAGACCCACTACGTCACCCTCACCGACATCCTCGGTGCGGAGGACGCCTTCGGTGACATGGACTTCAAGGTCGCCGGCACCAAGCAGTTCGTCACCGCGCTCCAGCTGGACACCAAGCTGGACGGCATCCCGGCGTCCGTCCTGGCCGCGGCCCTCAAGCAGGCCCGCGACGCCCGGCTGCACATCCTCGACGTGATGATGGAAGCCATCGACACGCCGGACGAGATGTCCCCCAACGCTCCGCGGATCATCACCGTGAAGATCCCCGTGGACAAGATCGGTGAGGTCATCGGCCCCAAGGGCAAGATGATCAACCAGATCCAGGAGGACACCGGCGCCGAGATCACCATCGAGGACGACGGCACCATCTACATCGGTGCCGCCGACGGTCCGGCCGCCGAGGCCGCCCGCACCACGATCAACGGCATCGCCAACCCGACGATGCCCGAGGTCGGCGAGCGCTACCTGGGCACGGTCGTGAAGACCACCACCTTCGGTGCCTTCGTCTCCCTGCTCCCGGGCAAGGACGGCCTGCTGCACATCTCGCAGATCCGCAAGCTGGCCGGTGGCAAGCGCGTGGAGAACGTCGAGGACGTGCTCGCGGTCGGCTCCAAGGTCCAGGTCGAGATCGCCGAGATCGACCAGCGGGGCAAGCTCTCGCTGCACCCGGTCGTCGAGGGCGAAGACGACAGCAAGGACGACGAGGCGAAGGACGAAGCCGCCAAGTGACGTCCCGCGCAGACGTGACGACGGCCCGCCCCTCTTCGGAGGGGCGGGCCGTCGCCCGTACCCAAACCCTTCTCAAGGGCGAGAACGGCATCGGCACGGTCCGCAGGACGACCCTCCCCGGGGGCCTGCGCATCGTCACCGAAACCCTTCCGTCCGTCCGCTCGGCCACCTTCGGCATCTGGGCGCACGTCGGCTCGCGTGACGAGACCCCCGCGCTGGGCGGCGCCACCCACTATCTGGAGCATCTGCTCTTCAAGGGCACCCGGCGGCGCAGCGCCCTGGACATCTCCTCCGCCATCGACGCGGTCGGCGGCGAGATGAACGCGTTCACCGCCAAGGAGTACACCTGCTACTACGCGCGGGTGCTCGACACCGATCTGCCGCTGGCCATCGACGTCGTCTGCGACATGCTGACCGGCTCGGTGATCGACGCGGCGGATGTGGACGCCGAGCGCGGAGTGGTCCTCGAAGAGATCGCGATGACCGAGGACGACCCGGGCGACTGTGTGCACGACCTGTTCGCGCACACCATGCTCGGCGACACCCCCCTCGGCCGCCCGGTCCTGGGCACCGTGGACACCGTCAACGGCCTCGGCCGCGACCAGATCGCCCGCTTCTACAAGAAGCACTACGACCCGACCCATCTGGTCGTCGCCGCCGCGGGCAATGTGGACCACGCCACCGTCGTCCGGCAGGTGCGCCGGGCCTTCGAGAAGGCGGACGCCCTCACCCGTACCGACGCGGTCCCGGTCGCCCCGCGCGACGGCTCCCGTACGATCCGCACCGCGGGCCGGGTGGAGCTGCTGAACCGCAAGACCGAGCAGGCGCACGTCGTCCTCGGCATGCCCGGCATCCCGCGCACCGACGACCGGCGCTGGGCGCTGGGCGTGCTCAACGCGGCGCTCGGCGGCGGTATGAGCTCCCGGCTCTTCCAGGAGGTCCGGGAGAAGCGCGGGCTCGCCTACAGCGTCTACTCCTACACCTCGGGATTTGCCGACTGCGGTCTGTTCGGCGTCTACGCGGGCTGCCGCCCCAGCCAGGTGCACGATGTGCTGAAGATCTGCCGCGACGAGCTCGACCATGTCGCCCAGCACGGCCTCACCGACGACGAGCTGCGCCGCGCCGTCGGCCAGCTCTCCGGCTCCACGGTGCTGGGCCTGGAGGACACCGGCGCGCTGATGAACCGCATCGGCAAGAGCGAGCTGTGCTGGGGCGAGCAGATGTCCGTGGACGACATGCTCGCGCGGATGGCCGCGGTCACCCCCGACGAGGTGCGCGAGGTGGCGCGCGATGTACTGGGGCGGCGTCCTTCGCTGTCCGTCATCGGCCCGCTGAAGGACAAGCAGGCGGCCCGTCTCGACGACGCCGTCGCCTAGCCGCAGACGCCGTCGCCTAGCCGCACCGGAAGCGAAGGAAGAGAAACGATGAGCAAGCTGCGCGTGGCCGTCCTCGGTGCCCACGGCCGGATCGGCTCCGAGGCGGTCCGGGCCGTGACGGCCGCCGAGGACATGGAGCTGGTCGCCGCGCTCGGCCGCGGGGACTCGCTCGAGTCCCTGGCCGAGGCGGGCGCCGAGGTCGCGGTGGAGCTGACCGAGCCCGGCTCGGTCATGGACAACCTCGAGTTCTGCGTCCGGCACGGCATCCACGGCGTCGTCGGCACCACCGGCTGGACCGATGAGCGTCTCGCGCGGCTGCGCGGGTGGCTCGACGCCTCGCCCCGCACCGGAGTGCTCATCGCGCCGAACTTCTCCATCGGCGCGGTGCTCACCATGCGGTTCGCCCGCCAGGCCGCCCGGTTCTTCGAGTCGGTCGAGGTCATCGAGCTGCACCACCCCAACAAGGTGGACGCCCCCTCCGGCACCGCCGCCCGTACCGCCCAGCTGATCGCCGAGGCGCGCCGGGAGGCGGGCTGCCCGCCCGCGCCGGACGCCACGGCCACCGGTCTGGACGGTGCGCGGGGGGCCGACGTGGACGGCGTACCGGTGCACTCGGTGCGGCTGCGCGGACTCCTGGCCCATCAGGAGGTCCTGCTCGGCGGCGAGGGCGAGACGCTCACCATCCGCCATGACTCCACCCACCACAGCAGCTTCATGCCGGGCATCCTGCTCGGCGCCCGGCGCGTGGTGACCACCCCCGGCCTCACCTTCGGCCTGGAACACTTCCTCGATCTGGACTGAGGGCCACCGGTGCGCGCAAAGATCACGTATTTCGTTCTCGCGGCCGTCCTGGTCGTGTACTTCGTGCTGGTCGGCAGCCGGGGAGTGCTGCTGATCCGGGAGGGCACCCCGGTCACCATCGCGTTCGGCGTGGCCGTGCTGGTGCTGCCGTTCATCGGCGGCTGGTTCCTGTGGCAGACCACGCAGTTCGCGCGGAACGCCAACCGGCTGGCGCGTGAGCTGGAGGCCGAGGGCGGTCTTCCGGTGGACGAGCTGGTGCGCACCCCCGGCGGGCGGATCGACCGGGACTCCGCCGACGCGGTCTTCGCCAGGCGGCGGGCCGAGACCGAGGAGTCCCCGGACGACTGGCGCTCCTGGTTCCGGCTCGCGGTGGCCTACCACGACGCCCGGGACGTGCCGCGGGCCCGCAAGGCGATGCAGCGGGCCATCGCGCTGCACGACGGCAGGCCGGTACGGGCTGACTGACCCCCGGCCCGTCCGCTTCCGCTCAGCGGCGGTAGGCGGCCGCCCAGCTCTCGAGGGCGTCGGCGGCCATGTCGAACCCCTCCGGACGGGCCAGGAAGTCGGCACTGTGGCTGGAGATCAGGGTGAGCGGCGCACCGCCGTCCGCCGGTTCGGCGATCACGGCCTGCCCCTGCACCGTACGCGGCAGGCCCAGCCAGCGGACCGGCTGCTGCGCCGTGCGTATCGCCGCGATCCGCGACCAGTCCGTCGTGGCGTAGGTGAAGACGCCCACCTGACGCAGTCCGTGGGCGCTGACCTGCACACCGGAGCGCACCACCCGGACGGCGAACCCGATCACCAGGGCGGCCACGGCGACACAGATCCCGGCGGCGGGCAGCGATCCCGCCATCGCGATGATCATCGCGGAGAAGAGGATGTACGAGGCGAGCAGGAGCAGCAGGGCGGCTCCGCCGACGCGCCAGGTGCCGGGACGATAGGGGCGGCGCCACCGGTCCAGGTCCTCGTACGAGGGATCGTCCGGTGCGCCGCCCGTTTGGTCGTCCAGGGCTCCGTCGGCAGTCAGGAAGGGCAGGGGCACGGGATGTCCTCACTCACACACACGTCCGGTTGGGCCTGTGGTGGGTGAGGCTATCCCAGCGGCTCAACGGCCGTCCGACGCCTCCGACTGCTGGGTCTGGCGGGTGGGATGGGACTGGCTGTCCAGAGCGGGCATGCCGAACATCAGCGAGCCGACGAATCCGGCGACGATCGTGAGTCCGATCAGGGTGCGCCCGGCGATCTGGGACGGTGTGGCTCGGGGGCGGGCGGGTGGAGTGACATTGCTGCGGAATCGGTCGGCTTCGGAGACGAAGGCGAACGGCACGGGCTCTCGCCGGCGGGACATCTGCGGGCTCTCCTTGGAACCTCGAACGCGGGTACTTCTGACCGTTAGGACGTGTGAACGGCGTCCGAGGTGCCCTGTTTCGGCGACTTCATTCAATATTTTTCCGCTCGGTCCGCCCCGCGGGGAAGTGCCGGCGGCGGCCCGTAAGCTGGGCCCGCCCCGAGCGACGCAATACGGAAGGACCCGTCGGTGACCGAGAGCCCCACCGAGACCGAGAAGCCCGAGTTCCGCAGCGATGTGACCGTCGAACTGGTCAAGCACAGCGCCGCCGATTCCGACGTCCTGTGGGCGGCGCGGGTCTCCACCGCCGGTGAGCAGTCCCTCGAGGAGCTCACCAAGGACCCGGAGCGGTCCAAGGGGCTGATCAACTTCCTGATGCGGGACCGCCACGGCAGCCCCTTCGAGCACAACTCGATGACGTTCTTCATCAGCGCCCCGATCTTCGTCTTCCGCGAGTTCATGCGGCACCGGGTGGGCTGGTCGTACAACGAGGAGTCCGGCCGCTACCGGCAGCTCCAGCCGGTGTTCTACGTCCCGGGGGAGGCCCGCAAGCTGGTCCAGCAGGGCCGCCCGGGGAAGTACGAGTTCGTCGAGGGCACCCAGGCGCAGCACGAGCTGACCGGCCGGGTGATGGAGGACGCGTACCGCCATGCGTACGAGGCGTACCAGGAGATGCTGAGCGCCGGGGTCGCCCGTGAGGTGGCCCGCTCGGTGCTGCCGGTCGGCCTGTTCTCCTCGATGTACGCCACCTGCAACGCCCGCTCGCTGATGCACTTCCTGGGGCTGCGCACCCAGCATGAGCAGGCCGCCGTGCCGACTTTCCCGCAGCGCGAGATCGAGATGGTCGGGGAGCGGATGGAGGAGCACTGGGCCCGGCTGATGCCGCTCACCCACGCCGCCTTCAATGCCAACGGCCGGGTGGCCCCGTAGTCCCGGCCGGTCGCCGTCACCGGAGCGAGGTGTCCGTATTGCGGCGTTTCGAGAAGTTCATCTAGGCTGAACAAACGGGCCCGGCACTGCTTGAACCCCCGAGCAGGCAGTGCCGGGTCCCATCTCTTCGCTCCGTCGACCGCCCCGAGGGAGCACTGCGGGGCGCGCTACGAGTAGCGTGGGGCCCATGGCACCGACTTCCACATCGCAGACCCCTTTCGGGCGGGTGCTGACCGCCATGGTCACGCCATTCACTTCGGACGGCGCGCTCGACCTCGACGGCGCCCAGCGACTCGCCGCCCACCTGGTGGACGCCGGCAATGACGGCCTGATCGTCAACGGCACCACCGGCGAGTCCCCCACCACCCGCGATGTGGAGAAAGCCCAGCTGGTACGAGCCGTGGTGGAGGCGGTCGGCGACCGCGCCCACGTGGTGGCCGGTGCCAGCACCAACGACACCGCGCACAGCGTCGAGCTCGCCCGTGCGGCCGAGCAGGCCGGCGCCCACGGACTGCTGGCGGTCACGCCGTACTACAGCAAGCCTCCGCAGGAAGGGCTCCTGCGCCACTTCACCGCCATCGCCGACGCCACCGGCCTGCCGGTCATGCTCTATGACATCCCCGGCCGCAGCGGCGTCCCGATCGGCACCGAGACCATGGTCCGGCTGGCCGAGCATCCGCGCATCGTCGCCAACAAGGACGCCAAGGGCGACCTCGGCCGCGCCAGCTGGGCCATCGCCCGCTCGCGCCTGGCCTGGTACTCCGGCGACGACATGCTGAACCTCCCGCTGCTGTCGGTCGGCGCGGTCGGCTTCGTCTCCGTCGTCGGCCACCTCGTCAGCCCCGAGCTGCGCGCGATGCTCGAGGCCCATCTCGCGGGTGACGTCGCGAAGGCAACCGAGATCCACCAGCAGCTGCTCCCGGTCTTCACCGGGATGTTCCGCACTCAGGGCGTCATCACGACGAAGGCGGCGCTGGCCCTCCTGGGCCTGCCCGCGGGGCCGCTGCGGCTGCCGCTCGTCGACCTCACCCGCGAGGAGACGGAACAGCTCAGGCGCGATCTTGCCGCGGGCGGGGTACAGCTCTAGACAAGCCCCGAAAGTCGCACCTTCATACTTCACAACTGCATACAGACACATCAGCAAGTGCATGAATGTCACGCGCGCCATGTGCCCCAGGGGGCATGTGGCGTGTGTGGTGAGGAGAGTCTTTTGAGTCATCCGCATCCTGAGCTCGGCCCACCGCCGAAGCTCCCCGAAGGCGGTCTGCGGGTCACCCCGCTCGGCGGCCTCGGCGAGATCGGCCGCAACATGACGGTTTTCGAGTACGCCGGACGGCTGCTGATCGTCGACTGCGGAGTGCTCTTCCCCGAGGAGGAGCAGCCCGGAATCGACTTGATCCTGCCGGACTTCACGTCCATCCGGGACCGCCTCGACGACATCGACGGCATCGTGCTCACCCATGGGCACGAGGACCACATCGGTGGTGTCCCCTTCCTGCTCCGCGAGAAGCCGGACATCCCGCTGATCGGCTCCAAGCTGACCCTCGCCCTGATCGAGGCCAAGCTCCAGGAGCACCGGATCCGGCCGTACACCCTCGAGGTCGAGGAGGGGCACCGCGAGCGCATCGGCCCCTTCGAGTGCGAGTTCATCGCCGTCAACCACTCCATCCCGGACGCTCTCGCGGTCGCCATCCGCACCCCGGCCGGTATGGCCGTGCACACCGGCGACTTCAAGATGGACCAGCTCCCGCTGGACGGCCGGCTGACCGATCTGCCCGCCTTCGCCAAGCTGGGCGAGGAGGGCATCGACCTGCTGCTGGTGGACTCCACCAACGCCGAGGTCCCCGGCTTCGTCCCGCCCGAGCGCGATATCTCGAACGTGCTGCGCCAGGTGTTCGCCAACGCCCAGAAGCGCATCATCGTCGCCAGCTTCGCCAGCCATGTGCACCGCATCCAGCAGATCCTCGACGCGGCCCATGAGTACGGCCGCCGGGTCGCCTTCGTCGGCCGCTCGATGGTCCGCAATATGGGTATCGCGCGCGACCTCGGCTATCTGCGGGTCCCGGGCGGTCTGGTCGTCGATGTGAAGGCCCTCGACGACCTCCCGGACGACGAGGTGGTGCTCGTCTGCACCGGCTCCCAGGGCGAACCGATGGCCGCGCTGTCCCGGATGGCCAACCGTGATCACCAGATCCGGATCGTCCCGGGCGACACGGTGATCCTCGCGTCGTCGCTCATCCCGGGCAACGAGAACGCGGTCTACCGGGTCATCAACGGTCTGACCCGCTGGGGCGCCAACGTCGTCCACAAGGGCAACGCCAAGGTCCATGTCTCCGGCCATGCCTCGGCCGGTGAGCTGCTGTACTTCTACAACATCTGCAAGCCCCGGAACCTGATGCCGGTGCACGGCGAGTGGCGCCATCTACGGGCCAACGCCGAGCTGGGCGCCCTCACCGGCGTTCCCAAGAACCGCTGTGTGATCGCCGAGGACGGAGTGGTCGTCGACCTCGTCGACGGTGTCGCCAAGATCGCCGGCAAGGTCCAGGCGGGATACGTCTATGTGGACGGCCTCTCGGTCGGCGATGTCACCGAGACCTCGCTGAAGGACCGCCGCATCCTCGGCGACGAAGGCATCATCTCGGTCTTCGTGGTCGTCGACAGCACGACCGGCAAGATCGTGGGCGGTCCGCATATCCAGGCCCGGGGCTCCGGAATCGAGGACTCCGCGTTCTCGGCCGTGATCCCGAAGATCGGGGACGCCCTGGCCAAGAGCGCTTCCGACGGCGTCTCGGAGCCCCACCAGCTCCAGCAGCTGGTGCGCCGCGCGGTGGGGAAGTGGGTCTCCGACAGCTACCGCCGTCGCCCCATGATCCTCCCCGTCGTGGTCGAGGTCTGACACACCCTCAGCGCCCCTGACAGCGCTGGACAGTGGGCGGGGCTCCTCGATTTGCATCGAGGAGCCCCGCTCCAGTACGTTTACGGCTCCGCCAGCGGGGAAACCCGGAGCACCCATGGTCCTCCGGAGGAGCCCCCGGCGGAGGTGGAAAACCGGCTCAGAGAATTCTGATAAAGTCGGAACCACCGAAAGGGAAGGCCCTCCAACGGCCGCCGGAAACGGAATTCGGTTCGGAAACGGACTGGAAAACGGATCTGGTAAGGTTGGAAACACCGAAGGGAAGCGCCCGGAGAAACCGGTGAAATGGTTTCGAAGGAAGCGTCCGTTCCTTGAGAACTCAACAGCGTGCCAAAAGTCAACGCCAGATA